>NZ_AUBM01000007.1:46162-339081 GCF_000429245.1 Schaalia georgiae DSM 6843 | reverse complement strand
GGAGGAATCCCACATCGAGGTCGATCAGGAGCTGGCCCGCAGGCTGGGCGCCGGCCCTCTGCTGGAGCGCATCTGCCCGGCGCACGTGTACTCGGTCGAGGCCGATGGCACGATCGGCGTCGAGTACGCGGCGTGCCTGGAGTGCGGGACCTGCCTGGCCGTGGCGCCGAAGGGTGTGCTCAAGTGGCACTACCCGCGCGGCAGCTTCGGCATCATGTTCCGCGAGGGCTGAATCGGACGACGAAGGCGGGGCCCTGGGCCCCACCTGGTCACGGCGGCGGGAGCGCTCAGCGCTCCCGCCGCCCGACTGTTCGCGCGCCCCTGCGCGCAACTGCCCGTGGTGTTCGTGGCGGTTGCTTGCGGGGAGGGCCGGGGCCTTCGTGTCCGAGGCCCGCCTCGTTTCCGGGCGGTTGATTGCGGGGTGGCCCGGGGTGCGTCTTTGTCGGTGCTTTGTGCGCCTTCGTACACCGCACTGCGGGATTCAGCCGCTGCTGCGCCACTTAGCGCGCCATTGCGCCACTTGGCGTTCCGCTGCACCACTTAGGTCCGAGTGGGCCCTGCTTCTCCCGGCGTGTCGGGGGCCTAAGTGGTGCGTGCAGTGTCCAAGTGGTGCAGGCGCGGACTCAAACGAGGGGCGGCTTGGCCCATGAGGGCGTGTGCGGACAATGTGAGCCGACGGATTCCGCTTCCACCGCGCCTCAGACGTCGGGGTCGGTGTGGGGTTTGGGGTCTTTGGCCCAGTCGGTGGTGCGGGTTGGGTAGGTGGTGGGGTGGCGATGGTGTAGACGGTGCCGGTGGCGAGGTGCCGGGTGGTGGTGGCGGCCTGTTGGGCCTGTTGGACGCGGGTGGGTGAGGCGGTGTGGGGCAGGTAGATGGGGTCGATATCGGCGAATTTCGTCGTGAGCATGTGGATCCCGGGGTGGTCGGGACCGATGTGGATGCCCGCGTTGATACTGAGGATGGCTGGCCCCCGTCGACGTCCCCCGAGAAAGCAGACGAAGGGCCCCGGCACCACTGCGGGAGTGGTGCCGGGGCCCGTTCGCGCGGAGCCCGGGACTCAGTCGCCCCAGGCGGCGTTCACCAGAGCGCCCTTGTCGACGGGGTTGTCGGGGTTCAGGCGCATGGTCGCGGCGACCGCGGGGTCGAGGGCGGTGCCCGACTTCTCCAGGGGCCCGCCGGGGGCGGGGTGCAG
Organism: Schaalia georgiae DSM 6843; assembly: GCF_000429245.1. Classification (GTDB taxonomy): domain Bacteria; phylum Actinomycetota; class Actinomycetes; order Actinomycetales; family Actinomycetaceae; genus Pauljensenia; species Pauljensenia georgiae. Next base: position 337,889 of record NZ_AUBM01000007.1, on the reverse strand, counting down.
GTCGGAGGCGCCGAACTGGTTCTCCTGGGCGGGCAGTCTCACGAAGAGGTTCTGCTGGGCGCGCGGGGCGATGATGTCCTGCCCGTGCGCCTCGCGGCCGTGGGCGTCGCGCCCGGGCGCGGTGTTCGTGCCGGCCTGCGGGTGGGACGTGAACTCGGCCAGAGTGGGGGCGTTGAACGTGCCCGATCCGCCGCCGTCCTTGGCCCACTGCCAGTGGACGGTGAACCACTCGGTGTCCTTGGAGGTGCGGTAGTACGTGTTGTAGTCGAGGCCCTGGGCCTCCTGGGGTCCGTACACGGCGGTGCCGTCGCCGTTCACGCCGCCGGCGAAACGCAGCAGCATGGAGTAGCGCCACGGGTCGCCTTCCTTGGAGTTGGCCGACTTGGTCAGCACGTTGTTGTAGATCTGGTTGTCGGTGGCGTTCCACGTCAGGCCCTTCTCAATGGACCAGGACTCGGGGGCGGTGCACTCGCCGGCCTTGTTGCGCGCGTTGCAGCCGTTGTAGCGCGTGTCCTCGCGGATCACCATGGGGGAGAGGGTGTCGACGATGGTGTTGTTGAAGATCTTGTCGGAGTCGGTGCCCGACAGGACGATCCCCTGGAAGGAGCTCTCGACGATGTTCGAGGCGATGATGTTGTGGGAGCTGACCTCGTCGAAGATCGCGGACTTGCCGACGTTGATGAAGTGGTTGCCCACGATCTGGGAGTTCATGACGCCCTCGTCGAACCACACGCCGATGAGGCGGCGCGGACTGTCCACGTTGGGGTCGTTGTGGTTGTAGCCGGCCTGGGAGTAGTCGTGCGTGTTGAAGGCGTAGCGCACGCCGTCGACGTGGGTGATCTTCGTGTCGCCGATGGTGCAGTAGGCGCCGCAGTTATCGACGATGAACCCCGCTTGGTTGTTCATCGACCACGTGTTGTGCTCGACGGAAATGTTCGACGACCGGTTGATGCCGAAGCCGACGCCGCCATTGTGGGTGATGGTGTTGCCCGACACGGTGGAGCCGTCAGCGTTCGCCAGGCCCAGCGCCGTGCCCATCGCCGAGTACTGGAAGGTGTTGTTGGTGATCGACACGTTCTTGCCGCCCACGAAGAACATGGCGCCCCCGGTGAGGGTGCCGATCTCGGGGTCCTTGTAGTCCCACTGCTGCAGCGGCGAGTACTTCTCGACCGTGAAGCCGTTGAAGACGGTGCCCTCCCCGCCCAGGGTGAGCGCCCGGTGGTGCTGGACGACCTCGACGGTGTGTCCGGAGGGGTTGTCGCCCAGGACGTAGGAGACGCCGGTGTGGGGCTTGACGTTGTAGCCCTGGCGGTTGTTCTTGGGGTTGACCAGTGTCACGGGGTCGGGGTCGTTGACCCAGAAGGTGCCCGGGCCCACCTGGGAGCGCTCCGCCACCTGGGTGAGTTCCTTGCCGTCGACGAAGACCTGCTCGGGGTAGGCGGCCATGCCCTCGACCGCGGGATCCGCGTTCACGGTGCCCACGTGGGAGAAGCGGACGAAGTCGCTGCGGGCCGAGGAGTAGGTGCCGTCGCCGTTGTCGTTCCAGTCCGCGACCACGTCCGCGCCGTTGAGTGAGACCTGCTGTCCCTTACCGGCGGTGATCTTGAGGCTCTTGAATGTGGTGATCTCGCCCTCGCGGTAGGTGCCCGAGGCGACTTCGACAGTCGCACCGGAGGGCGCGGCCTTCAGCGCTGCCCCCAGCGTCGCGAATGGGCGCTCGGCACTGCCGTCGTTGCTGTCCGCGCCGGTCGCTTGGGAAACGTGGATCGTGGTGGGGGAGCCGGCGAGCGCAGGGCCGGACAGTAGTAGTCCGGCCGTCGCCAGCACGAGGGCGCCCGCAGCTCCGATGGTCTTGTTGAGGTAGCGCATGAGCTCACTTTCTGGGTATCCGGTGGTCATGAACCAACATGGACCGAATGGTAAATGTTGGCCGCCCATTACGATACCCCCTTTCGTAATGGGAGGGAAGGCTCCCGATGTCCCTGCGTGTCGCATAGGCGGACCGTTTGGCAGTAATTGACGTGTTGGCGGCGTCTGGCGCCGCGGTGGTCCGGCGCGCCCGCCCGCACCGCCGGGCGGCAGTCCTGCGCGGATACGCGCCCTCCGCCGCGGCGCTGTTGGTTCAACGACTGAATACTGGGCGGCAGTCCTGCGCTAACACGCGCCCTCCGCCCTGGCGCCCCCGTTGGCGGTGCCCCGACGCGGCCGGGATCAGTGGGCCAGGTGCTCGTGGGCGGCGTGCTCCGCGCACTCCAGCTGGAAGGTCGAATGGGCGATCTCGACGGGGAAGTGATGCGCCGCGCACTCGCCGAGGCTGTGGACGATGCGGTCCCGCCCGTGGGCGTCGACGGCGGGGGAGACCTCGACATGGGCGGTCACGGCCACCAGGCCGGTGGCGACCGTCGTGACGTGGAGGTCGTGGACGCGGGTGACTCCGGGGACCGCCAGCATGTGCTCGCGCACCTGCGCCAGCTCGATCCTATGGGGGGTCCGCTCCATGAGGATCCCGATGGACTTGCGCAGTAGCCCCAGCGCCCGCGGCGCCATAAGGGCCGCGATGAGCAGGGAGGCGACGGCGTCGGCACCGCTCCACCCCGTCGCCAGGGCGCAGGCCGCAGCGGCGATCACCGCGACGGAGCCCAGGGCGTCGTTGGCGACCTCCAAGAACGCGGCGCGCATATTGAGGGAGGACCCCCGCCCTCCCATGAGTATGAGCAGGGACGCGCCGTTCGCGATCAGGCCGACGGCGCCGACGACCAGCATGGGGACGGGCTCGACGGCCTCGGGCAACACGAGGCGCCACACCGCCTCCCACGCGACGATGGCGCAGATGATCGCCAGCATCCCCGCCTGCAGGGCGGCCGCCAGCACCTCCGAGCGCGCCCACCCCCACGTGTGGCGGTCGTCGCGGGGCCGGGTCATGAGGTGGGCTGCGACCAGGGCCACCACAAGCCCGGAGGAGTCCACTGCCATGTGGCCCGCGTCCGCCGCCAGCGACAACGAACCGGACACGTGGGCGGCGACGAGTTCAGCTGCCATGACGCCCGCAGTGACCCCGAGCGCCATGAGGAGCCTCGTGCGTGAGGCGCGGGCGTGGTCGTGCGAGTGGCCGCCGTGGGAGTGCCCATGCCCTCCGCCGCGCGCCTCCCCGTTCCCCCGCGGCCCCGGCCGTGCGCCGTCGCCCGCCGAGGGGGCGCACGGCAGGCCGACGGCCTGTTCACAGTCGTCGTGCTCGCTCATGCGCCCATCATATGCGGCGCCGCCGCGCTCCGACAGTCCCCGCGGGGGACGCATAGGACCGGGTACCCGAACGCCCGCCTCCCCGAGCGCGTACCCTTGGTCCATAGCGCGGGAACCACCGCGCCAGCTGCCTCACGGCAACATGGACAACAAAGGAGTGCCTCATGGCAACACCCCGCATCGTGACCGTCACGGGCGCAGCCGGGAACATCGGCTACGCCCTTCTCTTCCGCATCGCCTCCGGCCAGCTCTTCGGGCCCGACGTGCCCGTCAAGCTGAACCTCCTCGAGATCCCCCAGGCCGTCAAGGCCGCCGAGGGGACCGCGATGGAGTTGGACGACTGCGCGTTCCCGACCCTGGCGGGCGTGGAGATCTTCGACGACGCGTCCAAGGCGTTCCAGGGCACGAACGTCGCCTACCTGGTGGGCGCGATGCCCCGCCGCGCGGGCATGGAGCGCGCCGACCTGCTGGAGGCCAACGCGGGCATCTTCGGTCCCCAGGGCAAGGCCATCAACGACGGCGCCGCCGAGGACGTGCGCGTCCTCGTCGTGGGCAACCCCGCGAATACGAACGCCACCATCGCCCAGAACGCGGCACCGGACGTGCCCGCGTCCCGCTTCACCGCGATGATGCGCCTGGACCACAACCGCGCCGTCGCGCAGCTGGCCCACAAGACGGGTGCCGCGAACGCCGACATCAAGGACGTCGTCGTGTGGGGCAACCACTCCGCCGACCAGTACCCGGACGTGTCCTTCGCGAAGGTCGCGGGCAAGCCCGCGACCGAGCTGGTGGACGAGGAGTGGCTGTCGAGCTACTACCGTCCCACGGTCGCCAAGCGCGGCGCCGCCATCATCGAGGCGCGTGGCGCTTCGTCGGCCGCCTCTGCCGCGAACGCCGCCATCGACCACATGCACTCGTGGATCCACGGCACCCCCGCCGGCGAGTGGGTCACCGCCGGTGTCATGAGCGACGGCACCCACTACGGTGTGCCCGCCGGCCTGAACTTCGGCTTCCCCGTCACCTCCGACGGCGGCGAGTGGCAGGTCGTGGACGGCCTGGAGATCTCCGAGGCGACCCGCGCGGGCATCGACCACAACATCAAGGCCCTGCAGGAGGAGTACGACGCCGTCAAGGCACTCGGCTTCATCAAGTGAGCGCGCGCCCGCTGCTGCGGGCGGCGAGAACGGTGGGCGGTCCCAATGGGGCCGCCCACCGGCGCGTCCGGCCCTCGTGCGGGGCGTACCGCCGGTCCCCCCGGGCTTCCGGTGTCTGGTCCCAGCCTCCGGTCCCTGCGCGGGCTTCTGAGTTGCCGTCTGCTGCCGCGCAGTCCAGAGCGGTGCGGCGTGCCGCCGCGTCTCGAATGCTGGCTGGGTTGAGAAGTAACCCTGGTAGTCTCGAACGGCAACGGTTGGACACGTGAAAGGCGCCATAACAGTGAGCCCAACACCTCCGTCGGACTTCGAGGCCATATCGGCGCTCGCCGCCTACACCACCGACCTGACGGGAACGCGGAAGCGGCCGTGGCTCGCCCCGGGTGCCCCCGGACAGGGCTTCGTCAGGCCCAGCCAACTCGTCGTCAGCGAAGGCAGGGGGGACCTGGCCGACACCGCCGCGCGCCTCGAGGCCGGCGCGCCCTTGGGCGCGCACAAGGCGGGCGGCTCGACCTCCCAGGTCGCAGCCGCCGTGGCCGCCGCCCTCGCTTTCTTCGCCTCGCTCTACATCCCCAAGTACTGCCTCGACCTCAACCACGCGATGACGCGGGTCGGCGAGGGCCCGTCGGTCTTCGCCCTCGTGCTCTTCGCCCTCGCCATGGCGCTGCCCGTCACGATCTTCACCAGGCAGGTCGGCTCCAGGCCGGCGCACCCCCTGTGGCTGGCCGGCCTCATCGGAGCGGTCGTCATCCACGTCATTGCGGCCGCGCTGGCGGCCCTGGGCGCCTCCAACGACGCCCTCAAGGGGGTGGGGGAGCCGATCGCCCGCTCCGGAGTGCTCCTCCCCGTCATCCTCGTCCTCGTACTCGCCTTCGTCACAGCCGCACTCAACGGGATGGAAGAATGACACTCGCCGAAGAACGCCGGGCCATCGCCCAGGAAGCGGCCCTCGTGTCCGGGGCGGCGCGCGCCCACGAGGCCAGGGCGCACGCGGAGCTCACCCGGCGCCTCGCCGACTCGCATGCCGCACTCGACTCCCAGCTGGCCTCCATCGACGCCGCCGGAGCGCGCAGCGCCGCCCGCCTCCAGGAAGAGGGCGCGGCAGCCCGGGCCTCCTCGTCCCAGCAGCTGCGCTCCCTCTACGACAGCGCGCGCAACGCCAAACGGGGCTGCGAGCCCGCGCCGCTGACGAGGATCGGAACCCTGGAAGGGGGCGCCCCCCTGGCGGTCGGCCTCACCGACGGGCCGGGCGTGCTCGTCTCCTCGGCTCACGGCGCCGCGCCCGCCCACGACCTCGCGCTCGCCCTGGCGGTGTCGCTGGTCGAGGACATCCCCCTCCAGCACCTGCGCATCCACGTCTACGACCCCCGCAACTCCCTCACGATGGCGCCGCTGGGCAGGCTGCGCGAGGCCCGCGCCGAGTCCTTCCCCGCGCCCCTCATCACTGAGCGCGACCTGGAGAACGCGCTCGACGACCTGCTCCGGCACGCCTCGGCGACCGCGGAGCTCCTGGCGGGCGAGGGCGAGCGCACCCTGTCGGACCTGTGGTCGCGCCTGGCGGTGCCCCAGGGCGAGTTCCGGGTCCTCGTGCTCCTCGACTACCCCAGTTCCCTCAGCGAGAGGGCGCGCGAGCAACTGCGGGCCCTCGCCTCGTCCCCTGGCCGCGGCGTGTGCGTCATCGCGGCCGGCCAGGGGCCGGGCGCCGCGCCCGAGGGGGACGGCGCGCTGGCGGGGCTGCTGACGGACGTGCGCGTCGACCGGGACCGTGTCGCCATCGGTGCCGCAGGGCGCTGGGCCGTGGGCGCCCTCCTGGCGCTGGACCCCGCCCAGGTGAGTGCCGTGGTCTCCGCAGCCGTCGCCTCGTCGAACAAGGTCGAGGGCCCCACCTACCCGCTCTCCGAGTTCATCGAGGGCGGTGAGCCCATGTGGTCGCGCTCGAGCGCGGACGGCCTCAGCGCCGTCATCGGGCGCACCCGGGGCGACGCCCTGACGATCCGGCTGTCCAGCCAGAACCCCGCCATGCCGAACATGCTGGTGGGAGGCGCCGTCGGCCAGGGCAAGTCGAACCTGCTGCTCGACATCGTCTACGCGCTGGCCTACCACTACGGCCCCGACGAGCTGCGGATGCTGCTCCTCGACTTCAAGGAGGGCGTGGAGTTCCGCCGTTTCGCCGCCAACGACGAGGGGCGCGACTGGCTGCCCCACGCGCGCCTGGTCGCCCTGGAGTCGAACGCCGTCTTCGGCGCGTCCGTCCTGTCCTACCTGACCGACGAGATCCGTGCGCGCGCCAACACCTTCAAAGAGGCGGGCGTCGGATCCTACGACGCCTACCGCGCCCAGGGCGGGTCCATGCCGCGCCTGCTGGTGGTCGCCGACGAGTTCCAGATGCTCTTCGAGGGCAATGACGACGTCGCCCGCGACGCCGTGCGCGCACTGGAGCAGATCGCCCGCCAGGGGCGCTCCGCGGGCATCCACCTGGTCCTGGCCTCCCAGACCCTCTCCGGCATCCGGGCCCTGGCCAACAAGGAGCAGGCGATCTTCGGGCAGTTCGCCTCGCGCCTGTCCCTGAAGAACAAGGCGCAGGAATCCGAGACGATCCTGGCGCGCGGCAACCGCGCCGCAGCCGACCTCACCTACCGCGGCGAGGTCGTCCTCAACGAGAACTTCGGCGAGGACCCCAGCCGCAATATCCGCGGCACCTGCGCGTGGGCGCAAGACGACTACGTGCGCGACCTGCAAAGGCGGATGTTCGCCGCCGCGCCCCACGGCCCCGCGCCCACCGTCTTCAACCCCTACGCGCCCGTCGCCTGGGAGCGCCACGACTCCGTGCCCTTCGCCCGGGGGCGCTCAGCCGCCACCGACGGCATCGACCTGGGCCGACGGATCGGCGTCGATGAGAGCCCCGTGTGGCACCCGGTCATGGGGTCCCGGCCGATCGGCCTGGCCATCGTCGGCGAGCCCTCGCTGGAAGTCGATGGGCTCATCGCGGCCGCCGCCTCGTCGTTGGCCCGCCTCCGGCCGGGCGTCCCCCTGACCTTCGTGGTCGGCTCCTACGGGGACGCCCCCGTGCCCATCCGCCTCACCGCCTCCCACCTGGAGGGACGGGGCGCGCCCGTGCGCGTGGTGACGGGGGAGGGGGCGTCGGCCCTCCTGCGCGACGGCCTGCCCGGCGACCAGGCCGTGGTGCTGGTGGACGCCGATCAGCTCATCGACTTCACCGACCCCATCGAGGGCGAGGACGTTCCCCGCTTCGGCGAGCCCCCCTCGATCCGCTCGCGCCTGGCCGACGTCCTCCACGACACCAGTGCCGCGGGCCACCCTGCGGTCGTCACCGCGTGGTCGTCCTACGCGGCCCTGGAGGGCGTCGTGGGCAGGGACCTGCGCGGCGTCAGTGGAGTCGCCCTGGTCGGGCAGGACCGGCGGACCCTCCACGACGTGTCGGGCGACTTCTCGCTGGAGCCCCCCGAGGAGTCCCCCCGTTTCGTCTACGTGCGGCCCGGCGCCGCCAACCAGTCGTTCATCGGCGTCCCCTTCTCGCTGCCGACCCCCAAGGAGGAACGGTGAGCATCGTCACCGACTACAACGCGCAGCTCGCCCTCTTCGCGGGCTCCCTGGACCAGGCGCAGGACCTGGGGGCGCGCGCCGAGGCGGAGGCGGCCGCCGAGCGCGAGCGCGCCAAGTCCGAGGCCGCGGCCCGCGACGCGGCCGCCCGCGAGGAGTTCGACCAGCTCCGGCAGGCAGCCGAGCAGGCGGAGAGGGCGCGGGCCCTCATGGAGGTCGCGCCCCAGACGGTGCCCGAGGACCAGCTGATCCCCGTCGGCGAACTGCCCGTAAGGGCCGCGGCCGTCTTCAGCGCCGCCCACTCCCTCGTGGAGCGCGAGGCGATGCTCCGCCAGATCGAGGAGGCTGACGCCCGCAGGCGCGCCAGCCGGGCGCCGGCGAACCAGGGCCGCACCATCATGCTGGTCTGCGGGGCGCTGGGACTGTGCTACATCCTCCTCGGAGCGATCGGCGCCGTCTGAGCCGCCGACAACCCACCAACGAAAGGACCCCCAATGGCCTCCATGCTCGGGCAATTGCGCGGCGAACTGGCCGATTTCCAATCCGACGCGACCAGGACGGGCCGCGAACTGGAGATCTACACGAAGCGCTTCACCGTCCAGCAGGGCCGGATCAACGCCCTGATCGGCGGATCCACCCGCCGCATCGACGTCGAGTTGATCGACACCCTGGAACAGGCGCACCGCCAACTCATGCACGCCATCATGGCGTTGGACAACGTCGCGAAGGCGACCGGCGAGTACGCGGACTCCCTGTGATGGGCGACCGGTCCCAAGAGGAGGAAAGGCTCAGGCGCCTCGCGGAGGCGAGGGGCTGCCTGTCCGACAGCGCGCACTACTCGGCCAGGGCGGTCAGCAGGCTCGACCTGCTGGCCTCGCAGCTGCGGGACCTGATGGCGGACATCGATGCGACCGTGGCGGGCTCCCTGGCCGGAGCGGACGCGCGCCTGTACGGGGCCGCGAACGAGGTGCACCGACTGGTGCGGCGGGCCTGCGAGGCGGCGTCAACGGCCTCGCGCAGCGCCGAGCGCGACGCGTCAGAGCTGGGGTGAGGCGCCATGTCCGCTGTCACTGAGATCATCGCGCGCCTGCTGGTCATCTCCGAGGAAGCCGAGCACATCCTGGCTGCCCTGGACGGCGCCGACGCGGATCTGAGCTCGGCCGGGCACTACGCGGAGCAGGCCGGGCGCGTCTCACCGCAGCCGTGCGGGGAGACGGCCGCCGCACTGGCGGGCGAGGCGAAGCGGGACATCGCCTCGGCGCGCGGCGCCCTCTCGGATCTGCGGGCAGCCGCAGCCGGGTACGCGGGGACCCTGTAGGCCCCGCTGGTTGCTACCGCAATCGCGAGCGCCTGCCTCGGAGGCAGTATCAGCGGTCCTCCCATGCACTCCTCCCCCGGAGTACGCACACAAGGGGCCCGGATTAGACAACACTGTTCGCACACAAGGGCTTGATTCCGCCCTTGTGTGCGACGACGTGTTGCGTAATTCCGTCCGTTGTGTGCGTAACTGGGGCGGTGCCCAGGGGCCCGCACCCGCGTTCGCGCAGAACCATTAGACTGGCGCCCATGACTGAAAACGCGCAGCTCGTTCTCACCCTGTCGTGCCCGGACCGCCCCGGCATCGTCCATGCCGTCACCGGCGTCATCGGCGCGGCGGGCGGCAACGTCATCCAGTCCCAGCAGTTCGGCGACCCCGGCACGGGCACCTTCTTCATGCGCGTGGAAGTGGACTCGCCCGCGGGCCGCGCCCCCGTGGAGGAGGGCCTGGCCGACGTGGCGCGCCAGTTCGGCGCCGACTACCGGCTCGACGAGCTGGGGCGCCGCCTGCGCACCATCATCATGGTTTCGCGAGAGGGCCACTGCCTCACGGACCTGCTCTACCGCCAGCGCACCCAGGGCCTGCCCATCGAGGTCGTGGCGGTGGTGGGCAACCACCCGGACCTGGCGCCCGTCGCCCAGTTCTACGGCGTCCCCTTCCTCAACATCCCCGTCACGAAGGACGCGAAAGCCCGGGCCGAGGAGCAGTTGCTCGACCTCGTCGCCTCGGAGAAAGTGGAACTGGTGGTGCTGGCGCGCTATATGCAGATCCTCTCCGATGGCGTGTGCCGGGCCATGGAGGGCCGCGTCATCAACATCCACCACTCCTTCCTCCCCTCCTTCAAAGGCGCCCGCCCCTATGCCCAGGCCCACGAGCGCGGCGTGAAACTCATCGGCGCCACCGCCCACTACGTGACGGCCGACCTGGATGAGGGGCCCATCATCGAGCAGGACGTGACGCGGGTCAGCCACGCGGACTCCACCGCCGACATGGTCGCCCTGGGCCAGGACGTGGAGCGGCGGGTTCTCGCTCAGGCCGTCCGTTTCCATGCCGAGCACCGGGTTCTCACGAACGGGACGAGGACCGTCGTCTTCGCCAAATGAGGCGCGGTTCCACCAAGTGGGCCGTGGCCAGTCGACTCGGCAGCGGCAGTGGGAAAGCGGCGCCTCCGTGTGCGCGGCATGCGGCTGGACGCGGTCCAGGGCGTCGGCTCCGGCGGCGCGGTGCCTCCGTGTGCGCGGCATTCGGTTTTGTCGCACCGAGGGGGCCTGCTGGGCGGGTGGGGCAGCCTTGTTGCGCGGTTCGCCCGAGGTCTGTTTTCACAGCGATACCTCCACTTTTACAGCAATACCACACTTTGCAAGCATTATAACACTTGCAAAGCGTGGTATCCCTTTGAAAACTCCACTTCGCTTGCAAAACGGCCCCCGCGCCCGTCCGGCGGGCGAGGTTTCCCTTTGAAAACGCGACTTCGCGTGTAAAACGACCTGGACGCCCCGCGTAGTGGGCTGTTAGCACGGTGAGACCGACACGGCGGGCTGGTCCATTCTGTGTCTGAGTCTCACGGTTTTGGTGCGATTCTGCTGAATTCGTGCGGACTCAGACACATTTCGGACCAGTTTCCCGGAAAGGACCCGTCCCCGCCCGGGGTTCGGTCAAAGCGATCCAGCTCGACGGGATGCGGGAGGAAAGGACCCATTCCCGCCCGGGGCTCGTGCGCATTCTGACCCACCGCTCAGGGCTGGCCTGGTCACTTTTTGGCCACCGCGCGCCACGCCGTGGACCGGGGCGGCATGGTCGGAACAGGGTGTGCGTGATCTTTCGGGCATTTGCTCGGTAAAGGTGAGTTGACCGCTTGATAAGTGGCACACTTGATGGGTGGATCAGACACGGACTACAGCCAAGCCCGTCACCGGATACGTGCCCGGTGGCTTCGACATGTTCCATCAGGGGCACCTCAACATCCTGCGCGCTGCGCGCGAGCGCTGCGACCGACTGGTGGTCGGAGTCACCTCCGACGAGGCGCTTATCCGCATGAAAGGGCGGGCTCCCGTCATCCCCCTCAAAGAGCGTTGCGATTTGGTCTCCTCCCTGCGCTTCGTCGACGCCGTCGTGGTGGACCTCGACCAGGACAAGCGCCTCGCGTGGCGCTTGCAGCCCTTCGATGTCCTCTTCAAGGGCGACGACTGGAAGGACACCCCCAAAGGGGCCAAACTGGAGGCCGAGATGGCCGAGGTGGGCGCCCGTGTCGTCTACCTGCCCTACACCCCCTCCACCTCGTCCACCAAGTTGCGCCGTTTCATCGCGCCCGAGGACTTCTCCGACGACGAGGCGCCCGCAGCATCCAGCGAGGCGTCCGCAATACCCGACGAGGCGCCCGCGGCAGACGCCCAGGCCCCTCGTTCGGCAGCCGGCGAAGCGTCCGCAGCAGACGCCGTGGCCCGGCCCCTGGACGAGGGGGCAGTGCGATGAGTGACTGGCAGGCCCCCTCGGGAACATGGGCCCAGCGCTTCGGCCAGTACCGCCGCGAGCTCGGCGCCGCTCAGAAACCCGGCGACGGCGTGCCCGCCTACATGCGGTGGGTGAACCGCTCGGGCGCCAGGGTCGTCGCCGCCGCGGCAGCCGCCTGGGGGTGGACCCCCAACTTCGTGAGCCTCGTGTCCGTGTGCCTTTCCGCTGCGGGCATGGCGCTCCTGGTCGCCCTGCCTCCCGCGTGGTGGACGGGGATCCCCGTCGGCGTCCTCCTGGCTGCGGGTTTCCTCTTCGACTCGGCCGACGGCCAGGTCTCCCGCGTCACCCACGCCTCGTCGAAGACGGGGGAGTGGGTCGACCACGTCGCCGACGCCTTCCGCAGTCCCGCCATCCACTACTGCGCGGCCGTCGCGCTCATGTGGCACCAGCAGGAGCAGTGGTGGCTCGCCCTGGTGGCCCTGGTTTACGGGTGGGTCGCCTCCGGGCAGTTCATGAGCCAGATCCTGGCCGAGCAGTTCGTGCGCGCCGCGGGCCGCAAGCAGACCCGGGGCGGCACACTGCGCAGCTTCATCCTGCTGCCCACCGATCCGGGGACGCTGTGCTGGTCCTTCGTCCTGTGGGGGCTGGGGACGCCCTTCGCCGTTCTCTACACGGCGCTCGCGGCCATCGCCTGCGCCCACAGCGCGATCTCTCTGCGCAGGCGCTACCGCGACCTGCGGGCCCTGGACGCAGCGGAGCGCCGCTGACATGCCCCGCCTCTGCGTCCTACTGCCCGCCCGCAACGCCGCCGGAACGATCCGCCGCGCCGTCGCCTCGACTCTGCGCGCCATGCCCGCCGACTCCGAATTGGTCGTCGGCGACGACTCCTCCACCGACGCCACCGCGGAGCGCGCCCAGGAGGCCGCCGCCGGGGACCCGCGCCTGCGCGTCGTCCCCATCGCCCCCGGCGAGGGAGGAGTGGCCCGCGTCCTCGGCCAGCTCATGGCGGGCACCGACTCGTCCCTGGTGGGGCGCATGGACGCCGACGACGTGAGCCTGCGTGGCCGCTTCCGGCGGTGCGGGGCCGCCATCGGGCGCGGCGACGACATGGTGTTCACGCAGATCGTCGAATTGCGCGGGCGCTGTCCCGTGCCCCGCGCTCCCTACGCCATCGGGCCCGACGAGATGCCCTGGCACCTGCTGCTCACCAACCCCGTGTGCCACCCGACGATGGTGGCGACCCGCGACTGCCTGGACCGCGTCGGCGGATACCGGAACGTCCCCGCCGAGGACTACGACCTGTGGCTGCGCGTCGCGGCGGACGGGGGCACGATCCGCCGCCTGGCCGCCTGGGGCCTGGTGTACAGGATCCACCCCACTCAGGTGACCGCATCGCAGCGGTGGAGGGCCGAGTCCTGGAATAATGAGCTCCAGGCGCGCGCCTTCGCCGACCTCGCGCAGCGACTCACGGGCCGCCCGCTGCCGAGGCTGGTGGCCCTGCCCCAGATGCCGGCCAGCGGGGCCCGCGCCGCACTCGACGATTTCGAGGAGGCCTTCAGGGCGGGACTGAGCGCCCTGCCGACACGCGCCGCGCACCGCTTGGAGCGGCGACTCAACGGACGCATCCGCTGGGTGCGGGCCCGGATGCAAGGAGATGACCAATGATCCTCACCAAGCCGCCGACTGGGGGCCAGGAGATACTTCGCCACGCCTTCGCGCGCCGGTGGAAGTCCATCGTAGCCGCCACCCTGGGCGGGCTCGCCATCGGGGTGGGCGCGGTCTTCGCACTGCCCGTGGACCATACGGCGACCGTCACCATGACGATCACGCCGCCCGCAGCCACCCCCACCCCCGTGGCGAAGACCTCGATCAGCTCCACGGACATGGTCACCGAGCTGGGGATCGCCAAGTCCGCGAACGTCCTCGCCGCAGCCGCCACGGCGATCGGCGGCACCGACGCGGAGACCCTTCTGGCAGGCATGGAGGTGTCGGGCGACACCAACGGCACCATCGTGCGCATCGAGTACAGCGCCCGCAGTCGCGACAAGGCGGTGGCCGCAGCCGACGCCATCGCCGCCGCCTACCTCAAGGAGCGCACCGCCCTGGCCGAGGCCCGCGCCGACGAGATGCTGGCGGGGATCACGGCGCGCATCGAAGAGCTCAACACCGAGCTCTCGCAGCTCCAGGCCCAGCAGGCGGCCCAGGAACCGGAGGACGAGGACACGGGCTTGGGCAACAACGCGCGCGGCGCGCAGCGGAACCAGCCGGTCCAGCGGACCAGTTCGGCCGACGCCGCCAGGATCACGCAGCTGCGCGCTGAGATCGACAAGCTCATGGACCAGGCCGTGCAGCTGGCGCCCTACCACGTCACCGCTGGGCGCGTGCTGACCGCGGCGGGGCAGTCCGAGGACACCACGTCCCCCTCGGCGGCGCGCACCCTCCTGGTGACCACGGCCGTCGGCCTCTTCATCGGTTTGGTCGTCGTCTTCGTGAAGGAGACCCGCGCGCGCTCGCTCATCTCGCCGTCGCAGTTGGCCGACTTGACCGCACTGCCCGTGTGGAGCCGCGAGCACGGCGCTGAGAACGAGTGGGAGTCGCCCACGCGGATGCTCGCCATGACGATCGACCGCGAGCACTGGGTGGACCTCATCATCGACCCCACGGACCCGCAGGCCCGGACCCTGCACGCCACCCTCACCCGGTCCCTGGCCGAGACCCGTGTGCCCTCCCCGCGCCTCATTGACATGACCCAGCCCCTGGCGGGCCTGCTCGACGAGGTCCGCCCCTCCAAGCACGTCCTCATCGCAGTGCGCGGCGGCGACGCCCTGGGCCCGATCCACGCCCTCCTCGACGAGCTCGCCCTCATCAACCGCGAGGTCAACGCGATGCTCTACCTGGGCGAGGCGGAGGAGGCCGCCTCGGCGCCGCGCCCCGAGCCCGCTGTCCACTCCGCCTACGGCGGCCCCGCCGAGGTCGTGCCCCCAGGGAGGCACGCGGGGATGACCAGCTCCGACGACCCCGAGGAGACCCTCATCCAAGCGCCTATCGGCGACGTGCCGCGCCATTCCGACAAGGCCGTCGTCAACGCGGAACTCGCTCAGATCCAAGCGGAGCGGGGCACCTACGAGATCCCCACGCAGACGGTGACCCGCAGGGTGGAGGACAAGCGATGAGCACCGCCGATCCCCACGGGTCCTCCATCTGGCACGTCGACCGCACGGAGCGGGTGCGTGAGCTCGTCTCCGGCGACCCCGGTATGGAGCGCGCCCTCGTGCTCGTGCGCGAGAACGGGCGAAACTGCGGCGCGGTCACCATCGAGGGCACTGGCGCGCCAGAGTCCGACCCCGCCGTGGCCGCGGTGCCCGCCGCCCCCAGGCGCGGGTGGAACGAGGGCGCGGGCGCGACCGTCCCCGCCACCGTCGTCATCTGCACGACCGGGCGCTCGGACCTGCTGGCCGCCTCCGTCAAAGCGGTCCTGGCCCAGGACCACCGCGACTACCGTGTCGTCGTCGTCGACAACGCGCCGACCACCGGATTGGCGCGCACCGCCCTGAAGGGCATTGACGACGAGCGCCTCACCGTCGTCAACGCCTCGCGGCCCGGGCTCTCCCGGGCCCGCAACCGCGGTGTCCTGGCCGCGACCGGCGAGGTCGTGGCCTTCACCGACGACGACGCCATCGTCGACCCCCACTGGCTGACTGCCCTCATCGACCCCTTCACGGCGAGCCCCCTGGTGGGGGCGACCACTGGGATCGTTCTCCCCCTGGAGCTCGTCCACGCCCCGCAGCGCTGGTTCGAGAGCCGGGGGGGCTTCCCCAAGGATTTCACGCCCCGCGTGTGGGCGAAGGGGAGGGTCCCCGACAGCGTGAGGGGCCTCGGCGAGGCCGGGGACGGCGGCCCCCTCTACCCGGTGGCCACGGCCCGCGTCGGCGCGGGGGTGTGCATGGCGCTGCGCCGCGACGTCCTCATGGAGGTCGGCCCCTTCGACCCCTCGCTGGGGGCCGGGACCCCGACCCGCGGGGGCGAGGACCTCGACATGTTCGCCCGCGTCCTCGCCCACGGCGACGTCATCGTGCACACGCCCGACGCGCTGGTCCACCACCGCCACCGCGTGGACCACGAGGGCCTGGACGCCCAGGTGCGCGGCAACGGCTCGGGCATGTCCGCCCTGCTCGTCAAAGCGGTCCTGGCCCGTCCCTCCACGGCGCTCACCCTGGCCTCCCGGGCCCCCGCCGTCGCGGCGCGCCTGCGCCCCGGATCCGCGCGCGTCGCGGGCACTGACGACGACGTGCCCTCCGGCCTCACCCGGTCCGAGGTCAAGGGCTTCCTCGAGGGCCCGGTGCGCTACCTGCGCTCGCGCCACGCCAACCGCCTGCGCCCCAGGAAGCGCCCCTCCTCCGGCCGGGCCGACGGGGCGGAGGGGGCGCCGAAGGGCCCCGCGGACGGGCGGGACTGACGTGGCCGAGATTGCGGCGTCGCGCCGTGGGATCTGGGCCAGACCCGGTCCGGCCTTCATCGGCGCGCTCAACGAGGACGCCCTGCAGCTGCCCGCATGGCCCTTCGTCGTCGCCTACTCCGGGTACTTCCTGTGGTGGGTGATCGGCGCCGGGGACCTCATGTGGCCGGTGTTCGCGATCATCATGATCGTGTTCATGCTGGGGCGGCGGGGCCTGCGCTTCCCGCCGGGGACTGTGATCTGGCTGTTCTTCCTGGTGTGGGTGCTCGCGTCGATGAGCATGCTCGACTCGGTCGGGCGCCTCATCGGCGCGTTCTACCGCTTCGCTCTGCAGATGTCCCCCCTGGTGTTCGGGATCTACGCGTTCAACGCCCGCGCCCGCCTGACGCCGAAGGTCCTCATGGGGACCCTGTGGGGCTTCCTGGCGTCGGCCGTGGTCGGCGGGTACTTGGCGATGGCGCTTCCCAAACTGCGCTTCAACACGCTCATGTACTACTTGGTCCCCAAGGCGCTGCACTCCAACGACTTCGTGTCGGAGTTCGTGCGCAGGGGGACCACGCAGTGGAACCCCGGGTCGTGGGTCCTCTCGGATCCCCGTCCCTCGGCGCCCTTCATCTACGCGAACACGTGGGGGAACGTCTTCTCCCTGGTATTCCCGCTCGCGATCATCTTCACGGTCATCTCCTGGCGCGAGTACGCGCGCCACCGCTACCTCCACGCCCTCGTGTGCGCCGCCGCGGTGGTGCCAGCGGCAGCGACCCTCAACCGAGGCATGTACATCGGCCTGATCGTGATCGCGGCGTGGGTCGGGTTCCAGCGGGTTCGCGACGGACGGTGGCGGACGGTGCTCGTCGCGCTGCTCCTCGGCGGGGCCGGCGCCATCGCGTGGTTGTTCACCCCGGCCTCGCAGTCCCTGGTGGAGCGCCTGCAGTCGTCGAGCACGACGGTCGACCGCCTCACGAACTACCTGGAGACCCTGGTCTCGCTCAGGGAGTCCCCCCTGCTCGGCTTCGGGGCGCCGCGCCCCGCTTCCGTGCCGTGGCTGCCATCGCTGGGCACCCAGGGCCAGTTCTGGACGGTCCTCTTCTCCTACGGGATCGTCGGCGCCTTCCTCTTCCTGGCGTTCTTCGCCAGGATCCTGCCCAGCGTGTGGAAGGCGAAGGACATCTACGGCTCGGTCTTGGGCGGCATCGTCATCGCCACCCTGGTCGAGCAGTTCTACTACGGGATGAACACCGGGCTCATGGTCTCGGTGCTGGCCGTCGCCCTGCTGGCGCGGCACCTGGAGGAGGGCACCGAGCCCCTCACCGACTACGACGCGGCCGGGCCGGCTGCCAAGACGCCGACGGGCATGTGGAAGAACCCCGTCCTCCGTGTGGAGGGCGAGGCCTTCTCGGAGAGGATGCTGGACCGGGTCAGCACGTCGGATCGTCGGGGAAGGAGACCCCGGATAGTTTCCAGGAACCGCCGTCGTTGACGAACGAGAAATCAGTGAGGGCCCGCGTCAGCGAGGTGTCGTCCGTCAGGGACGACCCGGCCTCGTTCGTGACCGCGACCCCGCTCGAGTCGACGCAGGCGCGCACCGTGGCGGTCGTCCCGTCGGACGCGGTGACGTGCGCGTTCTCAATCCGGGGGGTCCCCGACACGCGCGTGCCGTCCGCGTTCCACTCCTGGGCCTGCGCGTCGAACTCCTCCAGCGCGGACTCGGTGAGGATCGAGGACAGGTCGGTGGCGATCGCGGTGGAGGGGTCGGAGTACGCCTGCCACATGGAGGCCAGGACGAAGTCCACCTGCTGGGAAGCCTCGTCGTCGCCCCCCATGCCCGCTCCCGCGGTGTTGGCCGGGCCCGCCGACTGCGGTTGGATGGTCTTGGGCACCGACTGCGGCACCGCAGTGGGATCGGATTCGGCCCCGGAGTCGCCGGGGGTGGACTGCGCGGTGGTCACGGATCTGCCGACCAGCGCGAAGACCACGCACACGGCGGCGACCAGGATGACGGCGAGGCCGACCCAGGCCGTGACCAGCCATTTCCCGGTGAGTTTCTTAACAGACATGGGTGCCCTTCTTCCATCGAGGATTCTCGGTAAGTCCTACCAGTTAGTAAAGATAGTCCCACAACCTCGGTGATTACGAAGCGAGAGGGAGAACAAATGAGTGATGCGCATCAATCCCGGAGGAACCTCGCCAGGGGCGGCATTGTCGGATTCGCCGGCGCGGCCGCGTCCGCGGTGCTCGGTTTCGCCTTCACGATCGTGCTCTCGCGCGCCCTGGGGACCACGGGCGCCGGCGTCGTCACCCAGGCCACGGGTGTGTTCGCCATCGTCATGGCCCTGGCGAAGGTCGGCCTGGACTCGACGGCCATCTACCTCATGCCGCGGCTGTCGGTTGATTCGCCCGAGGAGATCCGCGCCTCGTTGAACTACATGGCGTCGGTGGCGGTCGGGGTGTCCCTGTCGGCGGTCCTCGTCCTGGAGGCGGTGGCCCCCATGATCTGGAGCGGGGAAGTGGCGGGGGCAGTGCGGGCGGCCGCGTGGTTCGTGCCCATCGGCGCCCTCTCCCTGGTCGCCTCGGCGGCGCTGCGGGCGCTGGGCAACATGCGCGAGTACGTCCTGGTCCAGAACCTGCTGCTGCCCGGGCTGCGGCCCCTGCTGGTGGCGGGGGCGGCGGCCGTCGGCGGCTCCTACGCGGTGGTCTCCGCCGCCTGGGCGCTCCCCTTCGTCTTCGTCCTGGTGTGCGCGTGGGCGCTCCTGGCCCGGCACATGCCCGAGGCGGGGGGCAGCCGCTGGCCCGCGCGCCAGCGCCGTCGCCGCATCGTGTCCTTCGCCCTGCCCCGCACCCTCACAGCCGGTCTGGAGCAGGCCCTCCAATGGCTGGACGTCCTGCTGGTGGGGATGCTGGCGGGCAATGCCGCCTCCGGCATCTACGGGGGAGCCATCCGCTTCATCCAGGCCGGGCTCGTCGTCGATACTGCCCTGCGCGTCGTCGTGTCCCCCCAGTTCTCCAAGCTGCTCCACCAGCGCAAGATGGAGGAGCTGGTGTCCCTGTACTCGACCGCGTCGGTGTGGCTTGTGCTCTTCGCCACCCCCGTCTACGTCCTCATGGCGGTCTTCTCCCCGGCGCTCATGCGGGTCCTGGGCGAGGGCTTCGAGGCGGGCGCCGGGGTCCTGGTGGCCCTGTGCGCGGGCTCGGTGGTGACCTTCATGGCGGGGAACGTCCATTCGCTGCTGATCATGAGCGGGCGCAGCGGGTGGGCCGCGGTCAACAAGGTCGTGGTGCTCGGCCTCAACGTCGTCGGCAATGTGCTGTTCATCCCGCGTTTCGGGATGCTGGCGGCGGCCGTCGTGTGGGCGGTGTGCATGGTGGTCGACGCGGCGATGGCGTCCGTGCAGGTGGCTCGGTTCATCGGAGTGCGGCCCGACTTGGGGGAGGTCGCCCTGCCGGTGGCGGGTGTGCTCGTGTGCGTGGGAGCGCCCGCGGGCGCGGTGGCGCTCGTGGCGGGGCGCGCCAGCCTGGTGGGCCTCGCGGCCGGGTGCGCGGCCGGGGCGCTGGGCTTCCTCGTGCTGTGCTGGGCGGGGCGCTCGCCGTTGCGGCTGGTGGGACTGGGGGCCTTCGCCCGCGCGAGGAGGGGCGGCGAATAGGGTCTTTACCAAGTTGCAACATATTTCGGCGTCCAAGAGCTGACCAACCGGTTGATCGCGAAGTGATTTGCGTGTAAATATATTCCCGTTAACACGCCTCGTTCACTCTTGAATGCTAAGGAACAGCCGGAATGTCGCGCCGTCTACTGGGAGCCCTGCTCGCCCCCGCCGCCCTGCTCACATCATTCGCACTCGCACCCATGGCCGTGGCCGACCCAGGCGGCGGCAGTACCGGGGGGGCCGGGGCGCCAGCCGTCCACGACGGCCTCAGCGCCCAGACGGCCGCGGCCTCGTGCTGGGACATCAAGACGAAGAACCCCTCGGCGGCCGACGGCACCTACTGGCTGCAGACCCCCACGATGGACGCGCCCGGTCAGTATTACTGCGACCAGACCACCGACGGCGGCGGATGGGTGATGATCGGCCGCGGGCGCGAGGGCTGGGAGCCGTGGACGCAGGGGAAGGGCGACCGCAACTCCCTGACGGCGCGCGGGCGCACGGCGGCGGACATGTCCGTCGCGCAGCTGTCCACCAAGGAGGTCAACCAGCTCATTGGGAACGGGTCGGTGTCCGGCCTGGAGGACGGCGTGCGCGTCCTGCGCTCCATGGACCCCCAGGGCTCGTCCTTCCAGACCATGGATCTCAGCTTCCCCCAGATGTCGGACTTCGTGTGGTTCTTCAAGATGGGCCACCCCGTCAACGCGACCTTCAACCACGGTTCCGTCATCTCGTCGAGGGCCTACTCGCGCTTCGGTTACGACGACGCGTGGAACGCCAACAACACCTACCCGTCGTGGGCGAACGGCTTCACAATCGGGTTCGGCTTCGGCCCGGGGGCGCAGAAGTACTCCGGTGACACGGATTCGGCGGGATCCTTCTTCCACAAGATCCGTCAGACCGTCTTCCCCTACTCCGAGGTCTACCTCCGTCCCCGGATCGCCTCCGACTCCTCCGACTTCACCCGCATCCCCGACGAGGGCGCGGCCGCTTCCACAGTGACGCGCGCCGTCTCGGAGTTCGCGGCGCCCACCCAGTGGGGCGTGACGGGCAACCTCAACGGCTCCAACGCCGAGGGCAATATCCAGGTCCAGACCTTCGAGCAGGTCGGCTCCACCATGTTCGTGGGGGGCAACTTCACGGGCGTGCGCTCCGGCGCTGACGGGGCGGTCACCGAGTCGCGGGGCCTGGCCGCGTTCGACGTGAACACGGGCGCCTTCACGGGCATGACTTTCAACTTCAACAACCAGGTGAAGGACCTGCTCACGCTCCCCTCGGGCAAACTGCTCGCAGTCGGCGACTTCACGCGGGTCAACGGCGAGGAGCACGTGGGCACCGTCGTGCTGGACCCCGCAACCGGCCAGATCGACCCGGACTGGAACCTCACCATCATGAACGCGATCGGCTCGCACCGCGTCTCGGTGCGCACCGCGCGCTTCTACAACGGCCAGGTGTACCTGGGGGGCACCTTCACCCACCTGCGCCTGGGCGACATGGCGAAGGTCTACGCGCGCAACGCGGGCCGGGTCGGCCTCGACGGGCGCCCCGACCGCTCCTGGAACCCGGAGTTCAACGCCTCGGTGATGGCCTCCGACATCAATGAGCAGAACGGCGCGTACTACGCCGGCGGGCACTTCACCCGCGCCCACGGCGACCGCGCCTGGTACGCGGCCCGCCTGTCCACCGACGCGGGGGCAGCAGTCGACTCCTCCTTCGACTTCCGGCCGAGCACGGTGAGCGCGGGCAAGTACCAGCAGACCATCACCTCGGTGGGCGACCGCGTGTACATCGGCGGCTCCGAGCACTCGCTGTTCGGCTACGACGCGGCCACGAACCAGCGGACCTCCGCCTCGATCACCATGAGCAACGGCGGCGACCTGCAGGCCAGTGCGGCCTCCCCCAACGGCGTCGTCTACGCCTCGTGCCACTGCTCCGACGCCTCCTACCAGGACGCCGACATGTGGACCATCGAATCGGGTTGGACCCGGGCCGACGACATCAAGTGGGTGGGCGCGTGGGACACCGCCACCGGCAAGCACATGCACTGGACCCCCTTCGAGATGTCCTCTCAGCGCAAGACCGGCGCGTGGGCGCTCACCGTCGACTCCAACGGCAACCTGTGGGCGGGCGGTGACTTCACCCGCACACACACCTCCATGACGCGCACCCAGTGGAACGGCGGCTTCGCCCGCTTCGACGCCCGCGACACGACCCCGCCCCAGGCGCCCACCCAGGTGCGCGCCACGGCCTCCACTGAGGCGAATGTGACGCTGTCGTGGACCCCGGTGGCCGACGCCGACGCCTACGAGATCCTGCGCGACGACCGCACGGTCGCCCAGGTCAAGGAGCCGACCGTCGAACTCGCCCGCGCTGGTGAGAACCGTTTCTTCGTGCGCGCCGTGGACGCCGAGGGCAACCGCTCCGCAACCAGCCCCGTCTACGTCCCGCCGGCCGCCGGCGAGCACGACCCGTCCAACCCCGTCCTGGTCGATAACGGCGCCACCTGGTCCTACCGCTACGAGGAGTCCGCCGCCGACGAGGCGTGGGCCTCGCCCGACTACGACGACTCCGCGTGGCCGCGCGGCGCCGCGCCGCTGGGCAGGGGCGATGACCGCATTGCCACGAACATCCAGACCTCGCCGCGCAAGACGTGGCCCATCACCAGCTACTTCCGCACGCACTTCACCGTGGCCGACCCCTCGGCCATCTCGGGGGTGAACGTCGACTTCGTCGCGGACGACGGCGCTGTCGCCTACGTGAACGGCGCCGAGGTGGGCCGCCAGCGCCTGGGGACCGGAGAGGTCTCCTACGAGACCCGCGCGGACTCCGCCCCCAATTACGACGCGGCGCAGGCCGACCGGACCACGGTGTTCGTGCCCGCCGCTCGCCTCGTCGCTGGGGATAACGTCCTGGCCGTGGAGACCCACGTGAACTACCGCAAGGCGAAGTCCGTGTCGATGCAGGCCCGGGTCGAGCGCGTCGAGCGCAAGCCCGGCGACAACGGGAGCACCACCCCGCCCCCGTCGCCGTCGCCCGGCGGCACGAGCTCGCCGGTGGTGGACGCCACCGGGGTGACCGACGGTGAGATCATCTCCTCGGGCACGCAGTGGAGCTACTGGACCTCGCAGTCCGAGCCCACGCCGTACTGGGCCTCGCCGTCCGGCGACATCACGGACTGGTCCTCGGGCGCCAGCCCGATCGGCTGGGGCGACCCCGGCGCGGGGACCCCCCTGTCGATCGAGAAGAGCGATCGCGCGATCACCAACTACTTCGCCGCCGACGTGGACCTCGGGCCCATCACGGGCGACGCGAAGATCACGCTCAACGTGCGGGCCGACGACGGCGCCGTGGTCTACGTCAACGGCTTCCAGCTGACGACCGTCCGCATGAGCGAGGGCACGATCACGCATTCGACCTACGCGAACCAGGCAGTCAGCGCCAAGCGCGCCGCATCCAACATGGTGACCGTTGAGGTGCCCGCGTCGCGACTGGTTAACGGCATCAACCGCATCGGCGTCGAGGAGCACATCAACTACCGTGGGACGCCGTCGATGTCCTTCGACTTGACGGCTTCTCTCAAGCGGTGGTGACGCGCTTCAGCGCAGGTCACAGTGAGTAAGCGCTCAACCGAGTGGTAAGAACTCGGTTGAGCGCTTCTCTTGCGCATGGGAAAATAGCGGGTATCCGACTCAACCTTCCCGCAGGTCCCATGAGAAACACCCACCGCATCCCCCTCGTCATGATCGCCGCGGCGACTGTCGTCCTCAACGGACTGGGGCACGTGCCCTCCCAGTCCGCGCCCCCCGCGCCCGTCCGCGACGGGCTGTCCGAGGCGGGCGCGGCGGCCTCGTGCTGGGAGATCAAGCAGAACGACCCCAACGCGCCGGACGGCACCTACTGGCTCCAGACCCCCACCATGAACGCGCCCGGGCGGTTCTTCTGCGACCAGACGAGCGATGGGGGCGGGTGGGTCCTCATCGGGAGCGGCACCGACGGGTGGGAGACCTGGAGCCAGGGGAAGGGCGCGGCCTCCTCGCTGGCCAAACGCGAGCGCAGGCCCGCGGACGGGACCGCGCAGCTGTCCAACGAGGCCGTCAACGGCCTCCTCGGCTCCACCCCCGTCTCCGAACTGCCCGACGGCATGCGGGTCGTGCGCGCCTACAACGGGCGCGGGACGTCCTGGCAGACCATCAAGATGCGCCTGCCGAAGATGGCGGACTTCGTGTGGCCCTTCAAGTCCGCGCACCCGGTCGTCTACTCCATCAACGGCGGCGAGTGGACGACCGGGAAACCGATCTGGTCCAAGTTCGGCGACGACGAGGCGTGGGGCATGGTCAACATGACCGCGACCGCCACGTCGAAGTACCGGGTGGGGTTCGGCTACGGCCCCGGCGCGCTGCCCTACGCGGACACCTCCGACACCAGTTTCTTCCGCAAAGCGGGGTTCACCGTCGAGCCCTACGCCGAGGTCTACCTGCGCCCGCAGCTGCGCTCGGACGACGCCTACGCCAGGATCGCCGACTCCGGAACCCCGGCGCAGGCCGTCGCACCGACGGTCTCCGAGTACGCGGCGCCGATGAAGTGGGGCGTGGCGGGCAACCTCAACGGCTCGAACGCGGAGGGCAACGCCCAGGTCCAGGCCTTCGAGCAGGTCGGCTCAACGATGTACGTGGGCGGCAACTTCACGGGCGTGGCCCACGTGGGCTCGACGAAGGCGCAGACCTCCGGCCTGGCGGGCTTCGACGCGGCGTCGGGGGAGTGGAACGGGCAGTCCTTCGCCTTCAACAACCAGGTCAAGGACCTCGTGGAGCTGCCGGGCGCGCGCCTGCTGGCGGTCGGCGACTTCACGCGGGTCAACGGCGAGGAGCACGTGGGCACAGTCGTCATCGACACGGCCACGGGCGCCATCGACTCCTCGTGGACGCTGAAGCTGCGCAACGCGCTGCGCTCGGGCACAGTGTCCGTCAAGGCGGCCCGGGTCACCGGCCAGCACATCTACCTGGCCGGCCTGTTCACCCACGCGTCGGGCAACGGGGGCCGCAGCGCATACGCTCGCGGGGCGGTGCGCCTGTCCCTTTCCGGGGAGCCCGACCGCTCGTGGAACCCCGAGTTCAACGGCTCGGTCGTCGCTTTCGACGTCGATGAGGCGGGCGGCTACTTCTACGCGGGAGGCCACTTCACCCGCGCGCAGCGCGGCGCGGCCCCCTATGCCGCGCGGGTGTCGACTGCGGCGGGCGCCGCGCTGGATTCCTCGTGGATCTTCGAGCCCTCGTACTTCGAAGGGAAGTACCAACAGGGGGTGGCGCTGACGGGCGGGCGCGTGTACTTCGGGGGCTCCCAGCACTCGCTCTTCGGCTATGACACGGCCACCATGACGCGGACCTCCGGTTCGATCGCCATGCAGAACGGCGGCGACATGCAGGCGGTGACCAGCGCGGGGAACGGCGTGGTCTACGCCTCGTGCCACTGCTCGGACTTCGTGTTCCAGGACGCGTACCGCTACTACGAGTTGGGCACCGGCTGGACCCGCGCGGACGAGATCCGCTGGGCGGGGGCGTGGGACGGCGCGACGGGCCGCCAGCTCGGGTGGACCCCCTACCGCCTCGCGTCTGCCCGCTCGACCGGTGCGTGGGCGTTGGAAGTCGACGACTCCGGAACCTTGTGGGTGGGGGGCGACTTCACCCGTTCCTTCACCTCCACGTCCGCCAATCAGTGGGCCGGCGGCTTCGCGCGCTTCGCGCCGCGGCAGGCCCCGCCCGCCGCACCCGCGAACCTGGCGTCCTCGGACGCGGGCGACGGCAAGGTGGCGCTCACATGGGACGCTGTGGCCGGAGCGGCCTCCTACGAGGTCTTGCGTGACGACCGCACGGTGGCAGCCGTGCGGGGGACTTCGGCCAGCGTCCCCATGGGCGGGGAGAACCGTTTCTTCGTGAGGGCGGTGGGCGCTTCCGGCTCCCGCGGCGCCTCCACCCCCGTGCTCCGGGTCGCCTCCGATGGCGCCCAGGCCCCCGCCGACCCCGGCAGCTCCCTGGTGGGGGATGCCGCGCAGTGGCGCTACCTGTGGAAGGACTCCGCGCCCGACCAGGCGTGGGCCTCCGCCTCCTACGACGACTCCGCCTGGACGACTGGCACCGCGCCCATCGGCTACGGCGGGAAGGGCCTGAACACGGTCCTCAAGCCGGGCGCCCCCGCCACGCGCCCGATCACCCTCTACGGGCGCACGGCCTTCACGATCAAGGATCTGTCCAAGGTCGGCGGAGTCGACGTGTCCTTCGTGGCCGATGACGGCGCAGTCGCGTACATTAACGGGGTGGAGATCGGGCGCCAGCGCCTCGACGACGGCGACGTGTCCTACGGGACCCGCGCCTCCTCCGCGCTGTCCACTGACGCGGCGCGGGGGGACCGCCAGACCGTGCACGTGCCCGCCTCGGCCCTGGTCGAGGGGGCGAACGTCCTCGCCGTCGAGGAGCACGTCAACTACAGGAGCGCCCCGTCGCTGACCATGTCGGCCACGGTCACCGCCATTCCCGCTGGTGCCTACGTGCCTCCGATCCCCTCGCCCCCGAGGCGCAGCGCGCCGCCCGCCCAGTCCGGCGAGCCCCAGGACCCCCCGGCTGACGGTCCCCTCAAGCCGTTGGACGCCTCGCATGTGAATTTCGGCAAGGCGCTCTTCTCAGGCGAGCAGTGGTCCTACTGGACGGATTCGAAGGCCCCCGACGCCGCGTGGGCCTCGGCGGCCGACCTGTCGAAGTGGCGGCACGGGGCCTCCCCCCTGGGGTGGGGCGACGCCGGGGCCGGCACCGACTTCGGCGCGGCCAAACGGCCCACGACCGCCTACTTCGCCCGCGATGTGAAGTTCGGCCCCATGCCGGAGAACGGCACGCTCACCCTCCACGTGCGAGCCGACGACGGTGCCGTCGTCTACGTCAACGGCACCGAGGTCGCCCGGGTCCGGATGCCCTCGGGCGCGGTGACGCCGCAGACCAAGGCGTCCAGCGGGGTGACCGTGGCGGAGGCAGCGGACGGCATGGTCGCGGTCGTGGTGCCGGGCAACCTGCTCACCTCGGAGATCACGCGGATCGGCGTGGAGGAGCACTCGGCGGGGGACTCGGACCCGTCCCTGACATTCGACATGTACGTCACTTTGGAGAGGTGAGGCTGTGAACGAAGCCCAGCGCGAGGCCGCCAACCCCGACGCGGAGCACCACCACGAGATCGCGCGCATGGTCCTGGCGGAGGGGCGGGCGACCACCTGGCTCAACCACTGGTCGCTGCTCCACGCCGACTTCGACCAGTTGCGCAAGATGGACGTGGTCGGCGTCGATGGGACGCTGCTGCAGATGACGTTGGCGCGCATGGGGCACCCGGTGGTGCGGTCGTCGGCGGATCTGGTCCTGCCCCATGTCTTCAACCAGATGGAGGCGGGCGCGCGTGTCGCCCTCATCGGTGCCGCCCCCGGTCTTGCCGAGCGCGCCGCGGCCAGGCTCGGCGCCTTCGAGGTCATGGCGGTCGACGGCTATGCGGGCCTGGCGGGCCTGCGCCGCTCCCACGCCAGCCTGGTGGATTTCGATCCGCGTCTGGTCGTCGTCGGCCTCGGCGCTGGCTTGCAGGAACTGGTCGCCGCCAAAGTCCGGGGCTGGCTGCCCCGCGCCAGCGTGTGCACCGCCGGTGGGTGGATCGACCAGTTCGCCGCCTCGGACCAGTACTTCCCCGACTGGGTGCACCGCTGGCGGCTGGGCTGGGCGTGGCGCATTGCCCACGAGCCCCGGCGCCTGCTGGGGCGCTACACGGTCGAGGCTGTGGATTTCCTGGCGCTGGCACCCCGACTGGTCGCTCGCCTGGAGGACATGGGGACGTTCGGGGAGTACGGGCTGATCGCCCGCTAGCCGCGCAGCTGCGGGCGCGGACACGGGCCTGCCCACGGCGCGGATGTTCGACCGCCTTGACGAGTCGCGGGCGGGGGACTGGTTCGTGATCCGCGTTCTCAGCGAGGAGCCCACTCCCTCAGCTGCGTGGTGACGTGCCGCTCCCGAGCGCTCCAACGGGGGTGGGAGAAGCAGAATATACGCGGGTGCGCCCCGGCCGAGGCCGGGGCGCACCCGTAATCACACACACAGAAGAAATGGTCTAATAGGCGCCCTCCTGACGAAGCAGCGCGGGCACGGTCTGCAGGAGGATCCACGTGTCCAGACCCAAAGTGCGGGTCGCCGCGTAGTCCAGGTCCAGCTGGACCGTTTCCTCCCACGAGAGGTTGGATCGCCCCGAGATCTGCCACAATCCGGTGATACCGGGGCGGACCGCGAACTTGCCCATGACGTGGGGCTCATACGTGGCCACTTCGCTGGGCAGCGGCGGACGGGGGCCCACCAGCGACATGTCGCCCTTGATGACATTGAAGAGCTGGGGGAGCTCGTCAATGCTGGTCTTGCGCAGCACGCGCCCGACGCGGGTGACGCGCGGATCGTCGCGCATCTTGAACATCACGGAGTTCCCGGCGCCCGCGTCGGCCCGGTTGGCGGCCTCCAGGGACGCTTTGACCTGTTCGGCGTCGACTCGCATGGTGCGGAACTTGTACATCGTGAAGGGCTGGCCGTTCTTGCCGACCCGTGTCTGCTTGAAGAAGGCCGGGCCGTGGTCCGAGATCCGGATGAGCAGGGCCACGACCAGCCACAGCGGTGTCAGAACGGCGACTCCAACGGCCGCGAGGACGATGTCGATCACGCGTTTGAACGCCAGATCCAGTGCGGAGCCCCGAGCCGCGGAAGGCACGACAAACGTCGGCATGTACCGCTTGGCCCTGGAATTGGTCAAGGTGGTCATCTCTCGTGCGCCTCCTAGATAGTTTCTTGAAAAGCGTTTGTTTGGTTAGGCTGCCGGCCCCCCTGCCGCTTCGAGTGGTTTACTGTGTAAACTTGCGTCGATGGGGAGGGGTAACCGTTCGGTCAGGAACCCATGTTATCCATATGGTTAGAGAAAATGCACTAGGGATGCTCGATATCTATGAAGATTGTCTTGTGACATCAGTTACCGGGTCATTGGTTGTCGAGACAATTTCCATGCGGTAGATAATGGGTTTGGGTTGGTATTCTGCCGAAAATCGATATCTCCAAGGAGTGTCATATTGCATATTGTGCGCCAGGTGGTCAGGGGGTGTGATCAAAAGATGATCGTCGACCGTCTCACCAGGTGACCACTCTAGCGTGGTAAGTGGATGGGGGCCGCCGTCCGCCTTCCGCCGGACGCGCCCGGGCACGGGGGAGGGCGGTGCCGACGGTGCGGCCCAAGACTTCGAGGCGGCGCGCCCGGTCGTGGACTGCGCCGCCTCGGGGAAGGGCGAGGGCGGCGGAGCCGCGCGGGACTTGCCCGCAGCGGGGCTGTGCCTGCCGGCGGGGCCCGTGGAGCCGCCCATGGGCGCGCGATAGGATGGCCCCGTCGCGACTGGCGAACAGGTGGGCAACCACCGGGGAGCGACCCGACGGCACCCGCAGTCGCCCGCCTGGGCTGTGTGCCACCTCCCGACTCGACGATCCCAGGAGAACAATGGACTCCCTCAACGACATGGCCCTGGCGCAACTGGACCCCGAGATCCAGGCGGTCCTCGACAGCGAGCTGCGGCGCCAACGCGGCACCCTCGAGATGATCGCGTCCGAGAACTTCGTCCCCCGAGCAGTCCTGCAGGCGCAGGGCTCTGTGCTCACCAACAAGTACGCCGAGGGCTACCCCGGGCGCCGCTACTACGGCGGCTGCGAGTTCGTCGACGTCGCCGAGTCCCTCGCCATTGAGCGGGCGAAACAAGTCTTCGGCTGCGACTACGCCAACGTCCAGCCCCACGCTGGCGCCCAGGCCAACGCCGCTGCCCTCATGGCGATGGCGAACGTCGGCGACCCCGTCCTGGGCCTGAGCCTGGCCCACGGCGGGCACCTCACCCACGGCATGCGCCTGAACTTCTCCGGGAAGCACTACCGGGCCACCGCCTACGAGGTCTCCCGCGAGACGATGCGCATCGAGCCCGACATGGTCCGCGAGGCCGCCCTGCGCGAGCGGCCCGCCGTCATCATCGCGGGATGGTCCGCCTACCCCCGCCACCTGGACTTCCAAGCGTTCAGGGAGATCGCCGACGAGGTCGGCGCCGCCCTGTGGGTGGACATGGCGCACTTCGCCGGCCTGGTCGCAGCGGGCCTGCACCCCAGCCCCGTGCCCCACGCCGACGTGGTCACCACCACCGTCCACAAGACCCTCGGAGGCCCCCGCTCGGGCATGATCCTCTCCTCCCGCGGCCAGAAGTGGGGGAAGAAGCTCAACAGCGCCGTTTTCCCGGGCCAGCAGGGCGGCCCCCTCATGCACGTGATCGCAGCCAAGGCGATCGCCATGAAGGTCGCCCAGACAGACGAGTTCAAGGACCGCCAGCGCCGCACCCTCGAGGGCGCGCGGATCCTCGCCGAGCGCCTCGGGGCCGACGACGCCGTGAACGCGGGCGTCAAACTGGTCACCGGCGGCACCGACGTCCACCTGGTCCTCGTGGACCTGGTGGACTCCCAGATCAACGGCCAGCAGGCCGAGGACCTCCTCCACGAAGTCGGAATCACCGTGAACCGCAACGCCGTCCCCTTCGACCCCCGGCCCCCGGCCGTCACCTCGGGCCTGCGCATCGGGACCCCGGCCCTCGCCTCGCGCGGTTTCGACGCCCAGGACTTCGAAGAGGTCGCCGACATCATCGGGACCGCCCTCGCCCAGGGGGCCTCGGGATCCTCTGTGGACCTGGAGGCCCTGCGCGCCCGCGTCAAGCGCCTCACCGACAAGCACCCCCTGTACGCGGGGCTCGAGCAATGAGGGCGCCGTGGGCGGGCCCGGCCAGGATCCTCGACGGGAAGGCGACGGCCGCCGCCATCAAGCAGGAGCTGCGCGCCCGCGTGGCCGCACTGCGCCAGCGCGGCTGCGCCGTCGGACTCGGGACCGTCCTGGTCGGCGAGGATCCGGGGTCCCTGGCCTACGTGGCGGGAAAGCACCGCGACTGCGCCGAGGTGGGGATCGACTCGATCCGCATCGACCTGCCCGCCGACGCCGGCCAGGGGAGGATCGAGGAGGCCGTCGCCCGGCTGAACGCCGATCCGGCGTGCACCGGCTACATCGTCCAACTGCCGCTGCCCGCCGGCATCGACACGAACGCCGTCCTGGAGATGATCGACCCGGACAAGGACGCCGACGGCCTCCACCCGACGAACCTGGGCAGACTGGTCCTGCGCGGCTCGGGCCCCATCGACTCGCCGCTGCCGTGCACACCGCGCGCGGTCATCGAACTCGTCGAGCGCCACGGCATCGACCTGGACGGGACCGACGTGTGCATCGTGGGCCGCGGAGTCACCGTCGGGCGCACCATCGGACTCCTGCTGGGCCGCAAGGACGTCAATGCGACGGTGGACGTGTGCCACACCGGCACCAGGGACCTGGCCGACCACGTGCGACGGGCCGATGTCGTTGTGGCGGCCGCGGGGTCCGCGGGGATCGTCACCGCGCAGATGGTGCGCCCCGGCGCCGTCGTGCTCGACGTGGGCGTGTCTCGGACCGTCGTGGACGGCAAACCCCGCCTGATGGGCGACGTCGCGGACGGCGTCGACCGAGTGGCCTCGTGGCTGAGCCCGAACCCCGGCGGCGTCGGCCCGATGACGCGCGCCCTCCTGGTCACCAACATCGTCGAGGCCGCCGAGCGGGCGGCCAGCTGACCCCGAAGGGAACCCCGTGACTCTGACAGTGACGACCGTCAACCTCAACGGCATCCGCGCCGCCCACAAGCGGGGCTTCTTGGACTGGCTGGAGGAAGCGGCGCCCACCGCCCTGCTCATGCAGGAGGTGCGCGCGCCGGAGGAGATCGCACGGGGGATCCTGCCCGGGCAGTGGGACTCCGTGTGGGTGCCGTGCCGCATCAAGGGGCGCGCGGGCGTGGGCGTCGCCGTCCACCGCGACCGCGGTGCCCTCGTCGGCAGGCCGCGCACCGTCCTCGACGACGCCGAGTCGGATGCGGACTCAGGCCGCTGGCTGGAGGCCCTCGTCGAAGCGGACGGCGCCCCGTCCCCCGTGCGCCTCGTCTCCGCCTACTTCCACTCCGGGGAGAAGGACACGCCCAAACAGGAGGCGAAGATGGCGCACCTGCCCCGGATCGGGGCGCGCATGGCCGAACTGCTCGCCTCGGCGGCCTCGGGCGGGGAGCAGGCGGTCGTGTGCGGCGACTTCAACGTCGTGCGCTCGCGGGCGGACATCAAGAACTGGGCGTCCAACCACAACAAGCGCGCCGGCGTCCTCGACGAGGAGATCGCCTTCCTCAACGGCTGGGTGGAGGAGGGCTGGCACGACGTCGTCCGCGACCTGGCGGGCGGGGTCCAGGGCCCCTACTCGTGGTGGACGTGGCGGGGCCAGGCCTTCGCCAACGACGCGGGGTGGCGCCTGGACTACCAGTTCGCCACGCCCGGCCTCGCCCGGACGGCGCGGTCCTTCACCGTCGGGCGGGCGCCCTCGTACGACCAGCGCTTCTCCGACCACGCGCCGGTGGGCGTCGTCTACGACCTCTGAGCCGGGCTCCGCCGCCGCAGTGCCCGGCAGCGGGAGCTGGTGCGCCAGGGCTCACATGCCCTCGAAGTCGAAGATCGCGATCGAGGAGTAGGCCCCCGAGGGGTCGAGGCGGTCGAGGCGGAACCCGGGGACCACCCACGACGCCTCGAAGGAACTCCCTATGTCGATCGCGAGATCGAGGACGGGGTCGGCGACCCCCTGGACGAGCGTGACGTGCGGGTGGTAGGGGAAGCGCGGCTCGTAATCGAGGGGGCCCGAGCGGATGTTCTCGGCCAAGTCGGAGCAGGCGCGGGCCCCCTCTGCCAGGTTGAGGAAGGCGACGGCGGAGAGGGGGCGGAAGCAGTCCGCCCCCCTGAGCGCGACACGGAAGGGCCGGGACCGGCGGGCGATGGCGCTCAGGTGCTCGATCACCTCGCCGCGCGACTCGGTGGCGACCGGCATGGGAGGCATCAGCGTGATGTGCGCGGGCACGCGCGAGCCCTGGAGATCCCCCAGGCGCAGGCGCAAATCCGTCAATTCGCTCACCCACGGCTCGGGTATGGCGATGACGACGCCGAGCCAGTCTTGGCCGGGGAGTCTCTCGGGGAGGAACATGGGACCTGCTTGCGTGTTGTACGGGACGGTCCCAATCCTAGGGGGTTCTCCGACAAGGGCACGTGATGCGGACCCCTTGTGTGAAGGTGCTCATAGTCGGGTAGGGTGGGGGGAGTCCCGAAGGAGGTACCGTGGCCCGCATCATCAGAGCCGAAGCAGTCAGCCCGGAGGAGGGCGCGTTCAACGCGCGCGAGCTCTTCATCCAGGCTTTCGGGCACGAGCCCGCAGGAGTGTGGAGCGCACCTGGCCGCGTCAACGTCATCGGCGAGCACGTCGACTACAACGGTGGCCCGTGCCTGCCCATCGCCCTTCCCCACAGGGCGTACCTGGCGCTCGCCCCTCGCCCGGACCGCACTGTCCGCCTCATCTCGCCGCAGACCGTCGACTCCATCGACAGCCTCGACCTGGATTCCATCGGCCCCTGGGGCGGGCCCGGGCAGGTGCCCAGGCACTGGACGGCCTACATCGCGGGAGTGCCCTGGGCCCTCGAGCGCGCTGGCTACGGCCCGCTGTCGGGCTTCGACGCCGCCCTGTGGTCGTGCGTACCCGTGGGGGGCGGCCTGTCGTCCTCGGCGGCCCTCGAGTGCGCCACGGCCGTCGCCGTCGACGAGGTCTGCGGCCTCGGCCTGGCGGGCTCCGAAGAGGGCAGGCGCCTCCTCGTGGACGCCGCGCGCGCCGCGGAGAACGAAATAGCGGGCGCGAACACCGGCGGGCTCGACCAGACCGCGTCGATGCGCTGTCGGACCGGCCATGCGCTCGCCCTGGACTGCCGGGACATGTCCGCGGCGCCCATCCCCTTCGACCTGGCCTCATCGGGGCTGGAACTGCTCGTCATCGACACGCGGGCGAAGCACTCGCTCGCGGACGGGCAGTACGGGCAGCGGCGCGCCGACTGCGAGGAAGCCGCCCGCCTGCTGGGAGTCGGCCAGCTGGTGGAGGTGACCGACCTGGAAGCCGCCATGTCGGCGCTGGAGGGGCACGAGCGCCTCGCCAGGCGCGCCCGCCACGTCGTCTCCGAGATCGCCCGCACCCGCGCCTTCGTCGAGCTCATGGGGGAGGGGCCGCTGGAGGGGGAGCGCCTCGATGTGGCCGCCCTTCTGCTCGACGACTCCCACGACTCCCTGCGCGACGACTACGAGGTCAGTTGCGCGGAGCTCGACGTCGCGGTCGCGGCGGCGCGCGCGGCCGGCGCCCACGGGGCCCGCATGACCGGAGGCGGCTTCGGCGGCAGTGCGATCGCGCTCGTCGACGCCGCCTCGGGCCCGGCTGTGGGCGAGGCGATCGCCGCGGCCTACGAGGCGCGGGGCTGGGAGCCCCCCCACTTCCTCGCCGCCCTGCCCTCCGGACCCGCGGGGCGCACCGCTTGAGCAGGGCCATGCCCGGCGCCGACCGCCCAGCGGGGGGCCGCGGCGCCGTTTGAAGAGGCGCGCGCAGGGCGCATACACTGGGGGCTCGCACTAGCAGCGGTCGCGCACGGCGCAGGAAAGAGGAAGATGATGCGAATCAGCAAACGGGCATGGCAGGTCGCCGGGGCGGCAGCGGGCGGTGCCTCGCTGTTCGGCGGCGGCATCGCGCTCGGGCGCCTGCTCCGCCTCGATTCCCAGCGCGGCGACTACCGGAAGGCGTGGGAGGACCACACGCTGGCCACCATGGACCGTTTGCACGCCAATGAGGGCGAAATGCCCTACGTCATGGTCGCCCTGGGGGACTCCTCGGTGCAGGGACTGGGGGCGTCGCGCGTCACCGAGTCCTATCCCGCGCTGCTCGCCTCCGCGATCCAGCAGACCCTGGGGCGCGAGGTCGCCCTGCTCAACCTCTCGCTGTCCGGCGCCACGGTGGAGTCCGTGGAACTCACCCAGATCCCCCAGATGCGCGGCATGGGACTGATCGACGGGGACATCGAGCCGGACCTGGTGACGCTGAGCATCGGCGGCAACGACGTCATGGCGGAGGACATGGCCCCCGGCCAGTTCGCCGAGCGGTTGGGTCGCGTGATCGCCGCGCTGCCCCCGGACTCCCTGGTCTCCTCCATCCCCTCCTTCGGCATCATGCCCCAGGAGAAGCGCGCCACCGAGATGTCGGAGTACCTGGCGCGCACGGTCGAGGAGTCGACCGCCCGGATGGTGGACGTGCGGGCCCTCACCCGCGAGTACTCCCTGCCGACGTACACCTTCGCCTACCACGCCGCCGACTTCTTCCACCCGAACTCCGCGGCCTACGCCACCTGGGCGCAGCTCTTCGCCGACGAGTGGGCCGCCTCGCGGCGCCAGGCCGCGCCCGTCGTCGCCGACGCTCCGCAGTGGGGCATGCTCTCGGCGCGGGTGGCACAATCGGAGTATGAACACGACTGACTCGCCGTGGCTCGTCGTCGGGCTGGGCAATCCTGGCGCGCAGTACGCCTCAACCCGCCACAACGTCGGCTACCTCACCGTTGACGTCCTCGCGGCGCGGGCGGGCGCGGTGCTCAAGACCCACCGCTCGCGCACCCGCGTCGCCGACGTCCGCCTGGGAGCGGGGCCCGGCGGCGTCCCCGGGCCGCGCGCCGTCCTGGCGCGCTCCGAGACGTACATGAACACGACGGGCAGCCCCATCCGCCGCCTCGCGGACTTCCTCGGCATCGGGGCGCAGAGGATCCTCGTCGTCCACGACGACCTCGACCTGCCCCCCCACGAGCTCAGGCTCAAGGCCGGGGGCGGCGAGGGCGGCCACAATGGCCTCAAGTCCCTCACCCAGGCCCTGGGGACCCGCGACTACCACAGGCTCCGCATCGGCATCGGGCGGCCGCCGGGGCGCATGGACCCCGCCGACTACGTCCTGGCGCCCATCCCCGCCAAGGAGCGCCCCGACTGGGACGTGACCCTCGAGGAGGCCGCCGACGCCGTGGAGGGGGTCGTGGCCGAGGGATTCGCGCCCACCCAGCAGGCGCTCCACACCCGATAAGCCCCAGCGCCACCGAAAGGCGATCCGTGCTCCTCACTGGACTGCTGCCCCTGCTCGCATCCGACCCGGCCGTCGCCGCAGCGGCGGACTCCATCGCGGCCGGGCGCTCAGGCACACTGGTGGCCCCCTCGGGCCTGCGCGCGCCCATCGCCGCGCACATCGCCTCGCGCGCCACCACCCCCGTGGTGGTCCTCACCGCGACGGGGCGCGAGGCGGAGGCGATGACCGCTGCCCTCGCCTCGTGGACGACGGGGGCAGCCGCCTTCCCAGCCTGGGAGACGCTGCCGCACGAGCGCCTGTCGCCCCAGGTGGACACGATGGCCAACCGCATCGCTGTGCTGCGCCGCCTGGCGCACCCCGTCCAGGGCGACGCCTTCGCGGGCCCCCTGTCCGTCCTGGTGGTCCCCGTCCGCTCGTTCCTGCAGCCCATCATCCGCGGCCTGGCGGACCTGGAGCCGGTGCGCATCGCAGTGGGCGATGTCGTGGACCTGCCGGAGGCCACCGCGCGCCTGTCGGACTTGGGATACCAAAGGGTCGACATGGTCGAGGCGCGCGGGCAGATGAGTGTGCGCGGCGGCATCCTGGACGTGTTCCCACCCCAGGAGCCCCATCCGCTGCGCGTGGAGCTGTGGGGCGACGAGGTCGATGAGATCCGGGCCTTCTCCATCCAGGACCAGCGCACCCTGGGCGCCGCCCCCCACGGCCTGTGGGCGGTGCCCTGCCGGGAGCTGCTGCTCAGCGCCCAGGTGCGGGCCCGCGCCCGCGAGGCGGCCGACCGCCTGCCCGGCGCGGCCGAGATGCTGTCCCTGGCCGCCGAGGGCATCCCCGCCCCGGGCATCGAGTCCCTGGCGCCGGTCCTGGCCTCCGGCATGGACCGCCTCGTGGACCTGCTGCCCCCGGGGACGCCGGTGCTGGCGTCGGATCCTGAGCGCATCCGCGCGCGGGCGGCGGATCTGGTCGCCACGACCGACGAGTTCCTGCGGGCGGCGTGGAGCGCGGCGGCTGGAGGGGGCCAGGTGCCCCTGGAGGCATCCGACGCCTCCTTCCTCGACCTCGACGACCTGTGGGGGGCGGGCGGTCCGTGGTGGGAGCTGTCCTCCCTGCCCCCCGCTGAACTCGCGGAGGCTGAGGCCGACGGGGAGGCAGCGGGCGCGGGCTCCGACGAAGGCGGCTCCGCGCTGGTCGCCTCACCCGTGCTCATGCGCGCGGGTGCCAGGGAGGTGCGCCCCTACAGGGGGGACTTCGCAGCCGCAGCCGGGGACCTCAAGTCGCTGGCCGCCCAGGACTGGCGGGTCGTCGTCACCACCGAGGGCCCCGGTCCCGGGCGCCGCATCCGCACGATCCTGGCCGAGGCGGGCTGCCCCGTCGCCCTGTCGGACTCCGTCGATTCCGACCCCGGGCCCGGCCTGGTCACCATCACGACGGCGCAGGGCCCCGCCGGGTTCGTGGCCCCGGACCTGCGCGTCGCTGTCCTCACCGAGGGCGATATGACCGGCCGCGCGGGGGCCACCACCAGGGACATGCGGCGCATGCCGAGCCGACGGCGCAAGGGCGTGGACCCCCTGACCCTGCACCCGGGCGACTACATCGTCCACGAGCAGCACGGCATCGGGCGCTTCGTCGAACTGGTCAGCCGCACCGTCGGGCGCTCCGACGCGGCCGCCACGCGCGACTACCTGGTCATCGAGTACGCGCCCTCCAAGCGCGGCCAGCCGGGCGACCGCCTCTTCGTGCCCACCGACGCCCTCGACCAGATCTCCAAGTACACGGGCAGCGACGAACCCTCCCTCACGAAGATGGGCGGCGCCGACTGGGCGAAAACCAAGGCGCGCGCGAAGAAGGCCGTGAACGAGGTCGCCAAGGAGCTGATCCGCCTGTACGCCGTGCGCCAGCAGACCAAGGGGCACGCCTTCGGCCTCGACACGCCGTGGCAGCGCGAACTCGAGGACGCCTTCCCCTACGTGGAGACCCCCGACCAGCTCGTCACCATTGACGAGGTCAAAGCGGACATGGAGAAGCCCGTCCCCATGGACCGCCTGCTCACCGGCGACGTCGGCTACGGGAAGACCGAGATCGCGGTGCGCGCCGCTTTCAAAGCGATCCAGGACGGGTACCAGGTGGCGGTCCTGGTGCCCACGACCCTGCTGGTCACCCAGCACTTCGAGACCTTCTCGGAGCGCTACGCCGGTTTCCCCGTCGAGATCGGGACGCTGTCGCGCTTCTCGACGCCGAAGCAGACCGAGGAGGTCAAGGAGGGGCTGGCCTCGGGGCGCATCGACCTGGTGATCGGCACGCACGCGCTGCTGACCGGGGCGGTGGCCTTCAAGAAGCTGGGCCTGGTCGTCATCGACGAGGAGCAGCGCTTCGGCGTCGAGCACAAGGAGACCCTCAAGGCGCTGCGCACCGACGTGGACGTTCTGTCGATGTCGGCCACGCCGATCCCGCGCACCCTGGAGATGGCGGTCTCCGGGATCCGCGAGATGTCGATCCTGCAAACCCCTCCCGAGGAGCGCCAGCCCGTACTCACCTTCGTCGGGGCCCACACCGACGCGCAGGTCAGCGCTGCGATCCGCCGCGAGCTGCTGCGCGACGGGCAGGTGTTCTACGTGCACAACCGCGTCGACTCGATCAACTCCGTCGCCGCCCGCGTGCAGTCGCTGGTCCCCGAGGCGCGGGTGCGCGTCGCCCACGGCAAGCTCGGCGAGCACCAGCTGGAGGCCGTGATCCAGGACTTCTGGAACCACGAGTTCGACGTCCTGGTGTGCACGACCATCGTGGAGACGGGATTGGACATCTCGAACGCGAACACCCTCATCGTCGACCGCGCCGACGTGTTCGGGCTCTCCCAGCTCCACCAGTTGCGCGGGCGCGTGGGGCGCGGGCGCGAGCGGGCCTACGCCTACTTCTTCTACCCGGGGGACAGGGCCCTCACCCAGACCGCCCACGAGCGCCTCAAGACCATCGCCGCCAACACGGACCTGGGGGCGGGGCTGGCCGTGGCCCAGCGGGACCTGGAGATCCGGGGCGCGGGGAACCTGCTGGGCGGTGCGCAGTCCGGGCACGTCGAGGGCGTGGGCTTCGACCTCTACGTGCGGATGGTGTCCGACGCCGTTGCCGCCTACCGCGGCGAGGCGCCCGCCCAGAAGGCGGACGTGCGCCTGGACCTGGCCGTCGACGCCCACATCCCCGAGGACTACGTGCGCGGTGAGCGGCTGCGCCTGGAGGTGTACGCCAAGATCGCCGCCGTGTCCTGCCCGGAGCAGGAGGCGGATGTGCGCGAGGAGCTGGCGGACCGCTACGGCCCGCTGCCCGCCCAGGTGGACTTGCTCTTCGCCGTCGCCCGGTTGCGCGAGGTCCTTCGGCGCGCCGGGATCAGCGAGGCCGTCACCCAGGGCAAGTACCTGCGGGTGTCGCCGGTCCAGTTGCGCGACTCCCAGGCGATGCGGCTCAAGCGCCTCCACCCGGGCGCGGTCATCAAGGCCGCCGTGCGCCAGGTCCTGGTGCCCCTCCCCTTGACGCAGAGGATCGGCGGCGCGCCCTTGACGGACGGGCCGCTGCTCGAATGGGTGGAGGCCCTGGTGACCAGGCTCCTCACCCCTTTTCGTGAGTGAGGGTGGCGTGCAATACACTGGTGGGGTTGAATACGCCTTCAAGGAGGATACTCGTGGCCTTGCGCACAAAGATCGCGTCGGTGGTGGCGGTGGCGGCAGCCGCCGTGGGAATGGGGGCGTGCTCCGCGCACCCCGGGCAGGCGATCGTCACTACGCAGGGGTCGTACTCGATCTCCGACATCGAGACCGCGACCGCCCAGATCGGTGAGATCATCGGTCAGAAAGCCGAGCTGAACCGGATCCGCGCGGTCTTCTACTCCGCTCCCCAGCTCGACGCGCTGGCCGTCCGACTGGGAGTGGGCGTCAGCGACGCGCAGATCGACCAGAGGGTCGCCGCTTTCAGCGCCGCAGCCGGACAGGACAAGTACGACAAGCCCCTGGCCGACCCCACCAAGACGGTCGTGCGGGCGACGATCATCTCCGAGATGCTCAACCAGGCGGTCGCCCAGAACCCCTCCCTGCGCGAGCAGGTCCTCTCCTTCCTCCAGGAGCAGAACGCCCAGCTCGACCCGCAGGTCAACCCGCGCTTCCCGACACTGGATAGCCAGATGAACGCCTTCGACTACCCGCGCTTGGGCGATGTCGTCTCCGGTCCGGGCGGCGACTCCGGCGCCCGCCAGCGCACAGGAGGGCAGTCGGCCCCCACCGGCTGACGGACCGCGGAGCGCCCCTCGCGGCGCGCCTTCCCAGTGGCGCGGCACACCCCGGCGCTGGGACCAATGTCACGTGGCGCGCTCGCCCGCGGAGTGGCTCCGCAATGAAAGAACGTCTGCCCCCCAAGAGGGGGGTGACCGAGAACGCGGTTGGTACTACCGTTAGGACTGACCGCAGTCCACGCAAATGATCGATTGGAGAATGACGTGGCTCTTATTGAAGGCATTGGCGCACGCGAGATCCTGGACTCGCGCGGCAACCCCACCGTCGAGGTCGAGGTCCTCCTGGAGGACGGCGTCCTGGCCCGCGCTTCCGTCCCCTCCGGCGCGTCCACGGGCGCGTTCGAGGCCGTCGAGCGTCGCGATGGCGACAAGGGCCGTTACCTGGGCAAGGGGGTCCAGGACGCGGTCGACGCCGTCGAGGACGAGATCGCCCCCGAGCTCATCGGCCTCGAGGCCACCGACCAGCGCGAGATCGACTCCACGATGATCGAACTGGACGGCACCGACAACAAGGGAAAGCTGGGGGCCAACGCCATCCTGGGCGTCTCCCTGGCTGTCGCGAAGGCGTCCGCGAAGTCCGCCGACCTGCCCCTCTTCCAGTACCTGGGCGGCCCCAACGCCCACGTCCTGCCCGTTCCCATGATGAACATCCTCAACGGCGGCTCCCACGCGGACTCGAACGTCGACATCCAGGAGTTCATGATCGCCCCCCTGGGCGCCCCCACTTTCCGTGAGGCGCTGCGCTGGGGCGCCGAGGTCTACCACACCCTCAAGTCCGTCGTGAAGGAGCGGGGCCTGTCCACCGGCCTCGGTGACGAGGGCGGCTTCGCCCCCAACCTGGACTCCAACGCCGAGGCGCTCGACCTGATCGTCGAGGCCATTGAGAAGGCGGGCTTCAAGCCCGGCCAGGACGTCGCGCTGGCCCTGGACGTCGCCTCCTCCGAGTTCTTCAAGGACG
Source organism: Schaalia georgiae DSM 6843 (assembly GCF_000429245.1). Lineage (GTDB taxonomy): Bacteria > Actinomycetota > Actinomycetes > Actinomycetales > Actinomycetaceae > Pauljensenia > Pauljensenia georgiae. Next base: position 296,754 of record NZ_AUBM01000007.1, on the reverse strand, counting down.
GCCTGTACACCTTCGAGGGCGAGGGCCGTTCCACCGACTACATGGTCGAGTACTACGAGAAGCTCATCTCCGCCTACCCGCTGGTCTCCATCGAGGATCCGCTGTCCGAGGACGAGTGGGACGCCTGGAAGGCCCTCACCACCGAGATCGGTGGCCGCGTGCAGCTGGTCGGCGACGACCTCTTCGTCACCAACCCCGCCCGCCTGGCCAAGGGCATCGAGCTTGGCGCCGCGAACGCGCTGCTGGTGAAGGTCAACCAGATCGGTTCGCTGACCGAGACCCTCGACGCGGTCGAGGAGGCCCACCGCAACGGCTACCGCACCATGACCTCGCACCGCTCCGGTGAGACCGAGGACACGACGATCGCCGATCTGGCTGTCGCCACCAACTCCGGCCAGATCAAGACGGGCGCCCCCGCCCGCTCCGAGCGCGTCGCGAAGTACAACCAGCTGCTGCGCATCGAGGAGCTGCTGGGCGATTCGGCCGTCTACGCCGGTCGCGGCGCCTTCCCGCGCTTCGCCCACTGAGGCGCCGGGCCGGCCCCCTTGTGGGAGGGCCCGAGCGCGCCGGTCCCCGGGAACCCACGCGGTTCCCGGGGACCGGCGCGTCGCTGCCCGTCTGCGCCGATGCGGCGCGCGCGGCGAGTGCGGCGAGTGCGGCGAGTGCGGCGAGTGCGGCGAGTGCGGCGAGTGCGCGCGCCCGTTCGGCGGGCATAGGGCAGGATTGGACTATGCCACGTCCTTCGCGCCCCTCGGGTTCCCGTTCCGCCCCACGCCCCTCCGCCCCGCGCGAGGGGGAGGGGCGCACGCCCCGCGAGATCTACGCCGAGCGGTCCCGCAAGAGGAGAGAGGCCGCTGCCGCGGCCTCCGCCTCGTCGACCGCCTCCAAGGGGCGCGGCCGCTCCAAGCGCCGGCGACCGGCCGCGCCCCGTTCGGCGGGGAGGCGCTCCGGGGCCTCAGCCGAGCGCCCCGCGGCCCCGTCCGCCGCGACCGGGGGCAAGACGAAGCCGCGGGGGCGCGCCTCCGGGGGGAAGCGGTCGGCGTCCGACAGGGCGCCCGGGCGCGTGTCCTTCGGCGGGCTCGACGTGTCGGTGCGCCTCCTGGCTCTGTCCATGGTCGCGGTCTTCATCCTCATGATGCTGGTGCCCAGCGTTTACGCGTGGTGGCAGCAGGAGAGGGAGCTGGCCGACATCCGCGCTCAGGTGGCTGCCGCCGAGCAGCGCAACGCCGACATGCGCAAGCAACTCGACCTGTGGTCCGACCCGAACTACATCTCCACCCAGGCCAGGGAGCGGCTGGGATTCGTGCGCCCCGGTGAGACCCAGTACACGGTGGTCGATCCCGGTCCCGAGTACCAGGACTCCGCGCAGGTGAACGCGGCCCCCGCCCAGGGGCCGGCCCGCCCGTGGGTCCAGCAGGTGGCCATCCTGCTGGGCAGAGCCGACCAGCCGCCGCAGACGGCGGCCGCCCAGCCCCAGGCGCCCGCACAGGACGGCGACCAGGCGGAAAGCGGACGATGACACAGACGATCCCCGGCACGAGTCCCGCCACAGAGGCCGACCTGGAGGCGCTGCGCGACCAGTTGGGGCGCCTGCCCCGGGGCGTCGTGGGCATCGCCGCGCGCTGCGCCTGCGGACGGCCCACGGTCGTGGTGACCGCGCCGCGCCTGGAGGACTCCAGTCCGTTCCCCACGACCTTCTACCTCACGCACCCGCGTGCCGTGAAGGCGTGCTCCACGCTGGAGGCGGAGCGCCTCATGGACGAGTACAACCGGGCCCTTTGTGAGGACCAGGCCCTCGCCGAGGCCTACGCCCGCGCCCACGAGGACTACTTGGCGCGCCGTGGGCTCCTGGGCGAGGTCCCCGAGATCGCGGGCGTCTCCGCCGGGGGGATGCCGACCCGCGTCAAGTGCCTGCACGCCCTCGTCGGCCACGCCCTGGCGGCCGGTGGCGGCGTCAACCCGATCGGTGACATGGCGCTGGCGGAGATGGCACGGCGGGGCCTGTGGTCGCCCGCACGCTGCTCCTGCTGACCGCGGGGGCTTGACCCGGGCCGTGCCTATGACAGAATTGTCCGACGTGACTCGTGTAGCTGCCATTGACTGCGGAACCAACTCAATACGATTGCTCGTGGCCGACGTCGTCAGGGACCAGGGGGGAGCCCGCCTGACGGACCTCACCCGCCAGATGCGGATCGTGCGCCTCGGACGAGGAGTGGACCGCACGGGCGTGCTCGACGCCGCGGCGATCGAGCGCGCCGTCGAGGCCACCGTCGAGTACCAGCGGATGATCGAGGCGCTGGGTGCCTCCCGTGTGCGCTTCGTCGCCACGTCGGCCACACGGGACGCCGCTAACAGTGACGAGTTCACGCGCGAGATCCGGCGTGTCATCGGTGTGGACCCAGAGGTGGTCCCCGGGACCGAGGAGGCGTCGCTGTCCTTCTCGGGCGCGGTGTGCGGACTCGGAGGGAGTGTCGATGCGCCCATGCTGGTCGTCGACATCGGAGGAGGCTCCACCGAGTTGGTCCTGGGGGACGCGCGCGTCGAGCAGGCGGTCTCGGTCAATATGGGCGCCGTCCGGGTGACGGAGAAATTCTTGTCGGGTGTCGATCCGGCCGGCGGTGTTCCGGCGCAGGACGAGGCGCGCGTCGTGGCGTGGGTCGATGAGCAGTTGGACGTGGCGGAGAAGTCGGTGGATCTGGGCCGCGTGCGCACCCTGGTGGGCGTCGCGGGAACTGTGACGACCCTGACCGCCCAGGCGCTCGGCCTGACCTCGTACCAGCCGGAGCGGATCCACGGGGCCGCCCTGTCGGAGGAGGAGATCGACGCCGCGGTGCGATTCATGGTCGACCAGCCCGTGGCGCTCAAGGCCGCGCTGGGATTCATGCCCGAAGGGCGCGAGGACGTGATCGCGGGGGGAGCTCTGATCTGGAGTCGCATCGTGCGCCGGGTCCTGGCGCGCGCCGAGCAGGCGGGCAGCCCCATCGCACGGGTGCGCACCTCCGAGCACGACATCCTCGATGGGATCGCTCTGGCGATGGCGTGAGGGGGCGCCGGGGCCGTAGAGTGTGACTGCGGCCGCCGCCCGGCTCCGCCCCCGTGGCCCAATCGGCAGAGGCAACCGACTTAAAATCGGCGTGTTGTGGGTTCGAGTCCCACCGGGGGCACCAGCACCCGCGCGGGTGCGCCGCGAGGGCCGTGAGCAGGTGCGATGTGCCCGAGGGCGGTGCTCGCCCCCGGTGCGGCCGGTGCCCGGGTTCCGCCGATGGGGGCTGGCACAGGTGTACCAAAGTCCGGCCCGTGTGAGACACTGGACGTGTATCCATTGCCGAAGGAGATGAAACAGTGGCAAATCCAGTCCTCGACAATCTCGGTAAGAAGTGGGCACCCGGACAGACCCCTGCGGGCTACCCCGCCATGCCGGGCTACCAGGTCTCCGGGCAGAGCGCCCAGAACCCCTACGGCGGCCAGACGAACCCCTATGGGCAGCCCCAGGGCGCCTACGGCCAGCCGACGAACCCCTACGGCCAGCCGCAAGGCGCCTACGGGATGCCCCAGGGCGCGCCCTATGGGATCGATGCCGCTCAGATGGGCGCTTACGAGGCGGCGATGAACGCCCCGTCGGCCGACGGGGTGGACCGCGGGCGCATGACCTACGACGACGTCATCATCAAGACCGGCATCACCTTCGGCGTGATCGTCGTGGGCGCGGTCCTGGGCTGGATGACCTTCACGATCTCGATCGCCGCGGCAGTCGTGCTGTCGGGCGTCGCCACGATCGTGGCTTTCGTCCTGGCGATGGCGAACACGTTCATGAAGATCACGAACCCCGCGCTGGTCCTGGCCTACGCGGCGTTCGAGGGGCTCGCCCTCGGCGCGATCTCCGCAGCCTTCGAGACCCAGTACCCGGGCATCGTCCTCCAAGCGGTCGTCGCCACCCTGGTCGTCTTCGGCGTGACGCTGGCGCTCTTCGCCTCGGGCCGCATCCGCAACTCGCCCAAGCTGGCGCGCTTCACGCTGATCGCACTGGTGTCCTTCGTCGTGTTCCGCCTGCTGACCGTGCTCCTCGAGTTCGCGGGCGTGGTCGATACGACTGCCATCGGCCGGATGACGGTGATGGGAATCCCCCTCGGCGTCGTCATCGGCGTCGTCGCGGTGCTGATCGGGACGTTCTGCCTCGTCCAGGACTTCGACCGCGTCAAGGTCGGCGTGGAGTACGGCGCTCCCGCGCGCGCCGCTTGGACGTGCGCCTTCGGCCTCGCCGTGACCCTCGTGTGGATGTACTTCGAGATCCTGCGCCTGCTGTCCTACCTGCGCAACGACTGACACGACTGGGGGAACCGTGGAGAACATCACCGTCACAGGGGAATTCGGCCGCAAGCCGTCCCTCGCTTTCGAGGGGGCGCCCGCGCCGGACCTGCTCGTCGAGGTCCTCCACCAGGGGGACGGCCAGGTCGTCGAGGCGGGGGACACGATCCACTGCCACTACTACGGCATCGTGTTCGCCGGCGAGTCCGACTTCGACAACTCCTTCGACCGGGGCGGAGCACTGTCCTTCCAGATCGGCGTGGGCATGGTGATCCCCGGCTGGGACCAGGGGCTCGTCGGCAAGCGGGTGGGCGACCGCGTCCTGCTGTCGGTCCCCGCGGAGCTGGGCTATGGCACCCGCGGCGTCCCCCAGGCAGGCATTCCCGGCGGGGCGACCCTGGTGTTCGTCACCGACATCCTCGGAGTCGCCTGAGCGCTGTGAACAGTGCGCCCCGGCGCCGCCGCGCGGAAACCCGCGCGGCGGCGCCGTTGTGTCCGCCCCTAATCCGCCAGCAGGGTGGTGATCCACACGGCGAGGGCCACCACCGGGACCACGCTCATCATCTGGAGCAGGAACTCCCAGTTGGGCAGTGTGAAGATATACGCGGCGCTCGCCGCGGCCGCCATCCAGATCCCGCCGATCTGGAGGGCTGTGGGGACTTCGGAAACCAGGCACAGGCCCGTGGCGAGGGCTATCATCCCGCCGAGCTCGAGGGTCTTGAACCCCTCGAAGTCCTGGGCGGCCTGGGTGGTGCCCCAGGCCATGGTGAGGACGCCGATCGCCGCGATGGCAATGCCGAGGATGGAGCGCCCGGAGAGTGCGAGGCTCATTGTTCGTTCCTTTCGTCGCAATGAATGAGTATATACTGAGATTCATTCATTTGGGTGTGCTGTGAATGTGTGGTGAGGGGCCGGGGCGTTCCTGGGTCTGGCGCTCCGCTAGGCGAAAACGCCTTTGACGAAGTGTGTGATCAGTGTTTCGAGCGCCTCGTCGAATCCGGGGAAGTCGCTTTCGGTGATGTGCGTGTCCATGAAGTAGACGAGCCGGTAGACGTTGAGGAGGCGTGCGACCGCAGCCTCGTCGAAACCGGCGTCGGCCAGTTTGGCCGCGATGGTGGTGATGAGGAATTGGTGGAAGGGGTAGTCCTCCTCGCGCGCCTCCGATTGGAAGTGGGCGTGCAGTGTCCCGGAGAGCGCCGGGTTGCCCCACTCGGCGAGGATCCGATTGTCCCGTACTCCTGTGCGCACTTGGTCGAACAGGTCCCCGGTGATCGTGATGGGGTCGGCCTCCCAGTCGATCGTCTCGATCATCTGCTGGCGGGCGCGGTTGTTCTCCTCGATGTAGACCTCGAGGAAGATGGCCTCCTTCGAGGGGAAGTAGTTGTAGAAGCTCCCGACCGCCACGTGGGCCCTGGCGGCGATCTGCGCAATGCTCGTCGCCTTGTAGCCCTTCTGGGAGAACATCTGGTGCGCGGCGCGTTTGAGCGCCTCGCGCTTGTCGACCACGGTGCCCTCCTTGGGTGAATGAATGAATGGAATATGTTCATTCATATGATAGGGCGGGCGCCTCGATCCGTCAATGGAACGCTGTTGGACCTGGAAAGGGGGCGAGCCGGGCGCCAGCGCATCCGCTGCTGGGGCCGTGTTCCACACGGGCGCGCAGGGGAGTGGGGCACCAGGTTTGAAGGACCGCGTTCCGCCCAGGCCCGGAGGGGAGCGCCGCGGACCGGCGCCCGCCTCGTCAGAGAGCCGGACAGGCCAGTCCCGTGCGCGCGTGGCACTCGTAGCCGCCCGGATTCTTGGCGAGGTACTGCTGGTGGTGCTCCTCGGCGAACCAGAAGCGCCTAGGGGAGTCGCTGGCGGGGGCGGGGGCGATGGATGTCGTGATCGTGCCGAAGCCGTGTGCGGTGAGCTCGTGCTGGAACGCGTCGCGGGTGCGCGAGGCGATGTCGAACTGATCCGCAGTGGTCGTCCATATCGCGCTCCGGTACTGGTCCCCCAGGTCGTTGCCCTGTCCGTCGGCCTGCGTCGGATCGTGGATCTCGAAGAACAGCGCGACCAGCTGCCCGAAGGGGGCGGCCGCCGCGTCGAACACGACCCGCACGGCCTCGGCGTGCCCGGTGCCGTGGGCGCACACCTGCTCGTAGGAGGGACTGGGGCGGTGCCCGCCCATGTACCCGGTGGCGGTCGCGATGACACCCGGAGCGCTCCACATCGCCTTCTCCACCCCCCAGAAGCACCCGGCGGCGAAGTAGGCGACCTGCTGCCCGTCCGCCGGCGCGGCATCGATCGGGGTGCCCAGCACCGCGTGGCGGGGGGAGAGGATGGGGGAGGAGGGGAGTGCGTTGAAAAGTTCCACGGGCCCATTCCACCACTCCTACGCGATGCGGGCCACACGTGGCGAAGGGTGGGATCCGCGACTACGGTGCGGGCGCGGCGCGGGAGCGTGCCCGAGCCCGCGGGCGGTAGTCTTTACCCAGTCGGCTATGAGGAGAGCAGAGTGAGTGAGAACCACGGCTCCACCAGGTGGAGCATCAGCGACTTCGTCGCGCGCATAACAGCGCTGCGCCCGTCCCGGGAGGAGTCGCGACCGGCGCCACCACGCGTTGAGCGCGAGGACGAGGTGGAGAAGGACATCGTCGCCTCGGTGCCCCGCACGCTGCGCGTGGGCGCTGCGGTCTCCTGGCGCGTCGTCGTGGTCATCGCCGTGGTCGCCGGCATCGTCTGGCTGGGGTCGCGCCTCCAGGAGGTCCTCCTGCCCGTCGCGATCGCGCTGGCGATCGCGGTATTCCTGCAACCCCTGGTCGAGTGGCTGCGCCGCCGGCTCCACTTCCCGCCGGCCCTGGCCGCCACTGTGGGCCTGCTGCTGTTCTTCGTCGTGTTCGTCGCGGCCCTGTCCCAGGCGACCAACCAGATCGTCGAACAAGTGCCGCTGCTGGTCGATCAAGCGACGTCCGGCGTCAAGCAGCTGGTCGATTGGCTGGAGCACGGCCCTATCAAGGTGGACACCACCGTGATCAACAACTTCGTGAACCAGATGCGCACGGAGTTGATCGAGTGGGTCAACTCGAACAAGCAATCGCTGGCGACCGGGGCGCTGTCGATCACGTCCTCACTGCTCTCGCTGGTCACCTCCGGCTTGACGATGCTGTTCTGCCTGTTCTTCTTCCTCAAGGACGGGCGTTCGATCTGGCTGTGGGTCGTCCGGCTGCTCCCGGCCCCCGCCCGCGTCCCACTGCACGAGTCCGCGATCCGCGGCTGGGTCACCCTGGGGTCATACGTGCGCACCCAGATCCAAGTGGCGGCCATTGACGCGATCGGCATTTCGCTGGGCGCGTTCTTCCTGGGGATGCCGATGGTGGTGCCGATCGCCGTCATCACCTTCTTCGCCGCCTTCGTGCCCATCGTCGGCGCCCTGGCGTCCGGCGCCATCGCCGTCCTGGTGGCGCTGGTCTACAAGGGGGCGACTTCGGCGGTCATCATGCTCGTGATCATCCTGGTCGTCCAGCAGGTCGAGTCCAACCTGCTCCAGCCCTTCATGATGTCCAGCGCCGTATCCCTGCACCCCGTTGCCGTGATGCTCGTCATCACTGCGGCCGGTTCCGTGGGCGGTATCGCGGGGGCAGTCTTCGGCGTCCCGATCGCGGCTTTCATCAATGCGACGGTCCTGTACCTGCACGGCTACGACCCGATGCCGCAACTGGCGACCCAGGCGGACCGCCCGGGCGGGCCCCCCGGAATGCTCGAGCAGATGATCGCCAACACCTACATCGGCAAGCCCGACACCCGTGCGCTGGCCCAGCAGCAGGGGGCCGAGGCTGCCGCGGAGGCCACTGAGGCCGCTGCCGACGAGCCCGTCGCAGTGGAAGCGTCCGATGGTGCCGCGCCGACCATCGTCGAGGAGTATCCGGACCCGGCCGATGCGGAGGCCGCGGGCGGCGCGGAGGAGACGGACTGACCTGGGAAGCGCCGGAGGGCGCGGAGGGATCGCACTGTTTGGGGCCGCGCCAGAAGCGCGGCCCCAAACAGTGCTGTTGTGCTGCCTTGTGCGCCTGAGGATCCTCCCCGACCTCGGATCCGGGCGCGGCGCGGGTCAGCCCTTGAAAGGCTTGGCGCCGAGGATCTCCACCTCGATCATCCGGCCGGTGGGTGCCTCGAACTCGATTGTGTCGCCCGCCTTGTGGCCGATGACCGCTGCCCCCAGGGGCGCCTGTGTGGAGAAGACCTGGATGCCCAGGTCGCCCCCCGCGTCTCGGGAGCCGAGCAGGAAGGTCTGCTCGCGTCCCGCGACCAGTGCGGTCACCACCATCCCGGGCTCGACGATGCCGTCGTCCGCGGGGGTCTCGCCCACCTCGGCGTGCTCCAGCATCTCCTGGAGTGCCTGGATGCGGGTCTCGTTCATGGATTGCTCATTGCGGGCGGCGTGGTAGCCGCCGTTCTCGCGCAGGTCGCCCTCCTGGCGCGCCGCGTCGATGAGCCGAGCGATCTCGGGGCGCTTGACCTCGATGCGCTCCTTGAGCTCGTTGGCCAGCAGGTCGTACTGCGCCTGCGTGAGCCACTGAGTGTCGGCCATGGGAACCTCCAAAGATAAAAGGGGTCGGCGCCCAGGGCGCCGACGCGATTCCTGACCATTTTATCAAATCAGGCGTTCAGCACCGCCAGGTAGACGGCGACGCAGTGGCACGCCCAGGCCGCGACGGTGAAGGCGTGGAAGATCTCATGGAACCCGAACCACGTGGGGGAGGGGTCGGGTTTCTTCGTCCCGTAGACGACGGCGCCGATCGTGTACAGCACTCCCCCCGCGAAGACCAGCCAGACGACAGCGGGCCCCCCGCTCCGCCACAGTTGCGGCAGGTACCACACGGCCACCCACCCCAGTGCCACGTAGATGGCGGTCTTGAACCAGCGCGGCGCGGACGGCCAGAACAGGTTGACGAGGATGCCGGCCGCCGCGCCCCCCCAGACGATGCCGAGCAGGACGGTGGCATCGTGGCGCGACAGCAGGGCGATGGTGAGGGGCGTGTAGGTGCCCGCGATGAGGAGGAAGATGTTCGAGTGGTCCAAGCGGCTCCACATGGTCTCCCACTTGGGCGCCCAGTAGAAGCGGTGGTAGGCCGCCGACACTCCGAAGAGGAACAGCGAGGCCACCAGGTAGACGGCTGAGCCCCACCGGGTCGCCGATGTCGGCGCCAGGCACACCAGCGCGATGGAGGCGGCGAGCGACAGTGGGGTGGCCCCCAGGTGGAGCCATCCGCGCAGCTTGGGCTTGATGACGACCAGTTGGCCTTGCACCCACTGCGTGGGCTTGAGCGACGCGATGTCCATGGAGCCTCCTCGTGGCGGAAACCATCACTTACGATACCGTAGGTTACTATAGCGTAGGTTCTTCGTCGTGCCCGTTCCGCCTGCGCTCCACTTGACGCGTCGAGCGTGGTGAGCGGATAAACTTGCCGTTGAGCGTATTCGACCAGCTCACCGGTGCGCCACCGGAGGAACGAGGAAGCCATGGCCCAGTGGAACATGCTCTACGACATTTACGAGCGTCGTCTCCGCGCGGAACTCGCCACCGCCCCGATCCCCGCGCACATCGGCGTCATCCTGGACGGGAACCGGCGGTGGGCGAAGTCCCTGGGGGCGCCCGCCTCGCAGGGGCACCGGGCGGGGGCCGGTAAGATCAGCGAGTTCCTGGGGTGGGCGAACGACGCCGGAGTGGGCATCGTCACCCTGTGGCTGCTCTCCACCGACAACCTCTCCCGCGACGCCGATGAGCTCGGCGAACTGCTGCGGATCATCTGCGAGGCCGTGGAGGCCCTGGCGAAACAGGGGGCGTGGCGACTGGCGATCGTTGGAGACCTCTCGCTGCTGCCGGACGGGGTCGCCGCTGACCTCACCCGCTCCATCGAGGCGACCGCGGGCAGGGAGGGGATGAAGGTCAATATCGCAGTCGGGTACGGCGGGCGCCATGAGATCACTGAGGCGGTGCGCGCGATGATGCGCGAGGCCGCTGCCGCGGGGCGCAGCCTCGCCGAGGTCGCCGAGTCCTTCACTGACCAGGACATCGCCTCCCACCTGTACACGAAGGACCAGCCCGACCCCGACCTCGTCATCCGCACGTCCGGGGAGCAGCGCCTCTCCGGGTTCATGCTCTGGCAGTCAGTGCACTCGGAGTACTACTTCTGCGAGGTGTACTGGCCGGACTTCCGGCGCGTCGACTTCCTGCGCGCCCTGCGCTCCTACGCCCAGCGCGAAAGGCGGCTCGGCCGCTGAGGGCCGGGCCGCCAGGCACGGGGCGTGCTCAGAGCTCGTGCTTCCACGGGGGGTTCGCCCCCGCGCGCGACACGGTCACGTCCGACACGGCGCTAGCCCGGTCCAGGATCGCCGCCACCGATGCCTCGTCGATGCTGTGCAGGGCGTCGCGAGCGCCAGTGCCCGTCAAACCCAGTTCCCACAGCGCGTCGATGATGCCACCGGTGAACGAGTCGCCCGCGCCCACCGTGTCGACCACCGGGACGTCGTTGGGGGTCTTCGACAGGCGCACGCCCGACGACGTGACCGCCAAGGAGCCGTGCTTGCCCCTGGTGACGACGACCATGGAGGGCCCCATGCCCAGCCAACGCGCGATCGTGTCCTCCAGGGGGGCGCCGTCCGTCAGCCACTCCACGTCCTCGTCCGAGACCTTCACGATGTCGGAGACGGCGACGAAGCGCTCGATGGTGGCGAGGGCGCGCGCGGGTTCGCCCATGATCGAGGGGCGCGCGTTCGGGTCGAAGACCACCAGGGCGTGCGCGCGGGAGCGCTCGAGGGCTTCGAGGACCACAGCGGCCCCCGGTTCTATGACGGAGGAGATCGAACCCGCTTGGACGACCACTGCGGTGTCGCTCACGGGCAGGGGGCTCGTGGGCGCCCACTCGAGGTCGAAGGTGTAGGAGGCCTGGCCCTGGGCGTCGAGGCGCGCCAGGGCGGTGGAGGTGCGGGAGGCCCCCCGGGACTCCGGGGTGATCTCCACGTCGGAGTCGCGCAGGTGGAACTCGATGAGCCGCCCCCGCTCGTCGGCGCCGATCCACGTCGATAGGGCGACCGGGCGTCCGAGGCGCCCAAGGGTCAGGGCCACGTTCGCGGGCGAGCCGCCGGGGATCTCCTGGGGGAAGTCCGGCTGCTCGGGAGTGATTACGACATCGATGAGTGCCTCGCCGATGGCGAGGACGTGGGGGGTGGTGCTCAGATCCATGGGGCCTCCTAGGGTGGTGGCGCCAGCGACGGCGCTACCCACCCACTGTAACGCGCGCGAGGCCAATTCCGTGGCGTGTCTCGCCCCCGGGTATGTCGGGTAATTGTCCTGGTGGAAAGCGAGGGGACCGGCTATGGCGGTCCTGCCTTTGCCGGGCGCGCTCGGGCGCGGGGCCGCGCCCACGGGACGGGGCGGTGCCGCATCGCTTCGGTGCGGGCGCGCACCGGGCACGGCGGGAAGGCACCCTCGACCCGGGCGCGGTCGCGGGAGTCGAACGGCGCGCACCGGGCACGGCGGGGAAGCGCCGGACGTGGAGGGGAAGCGCTGGGCATAGCGGGACGCGCCGGACACTGTCCAGCGGGCCCGGGCGCTACTGGGGCTCGCCCGACTGGTCCGCCTTCTCCAGCCTGGCCTGCGCGCCGTCGAGGATCGCCGAGCACCGGGCGGCCAATGCCTCGCCGCGCTCCCACAGGGCCAGGGTGTCCTCCAAGGGCGCCTGTCCGCCCTCCAGGGCGCGCACGATCTGCACCAGTTCGTCGCGGGCCGCCTCGTAACCGAGGCTGGCGGGGTCCGGCAGTTTCTCGCCTGTCATGGATTCTCCTTCGTGAGGCGCGGCTGGCGCGGAGCCGCTGTGAATGGGGACGATAGTAAGGGGCTCACCGCGGGGCGCCGGCGGGATCCGAGCCGCCGGGGGGCGCGGAGCCCGGGCGGGGGGCCGGGGGCGCCGCGCCCACGACTTGGGCGACCATCCGGCCAGAAGCGAGGATCCCCTCGATGAGGTCGCCCTTCTTCACATCCGAGGAACTGGTGATCAGCGCCCCCGACGGCGTCTTCAGCAGCGCGTACCCGCGGTCCAGGGTCGCCTGCGGGGACAGTGCCCTCAGTGTCGCGCGCATACGCGTCAGCTGCTGTTTCTCAGTGTTGACGCGCCGCTCCACCGCCTGGTTCATCGACGAGGTCAGGCGCTCCAACGCCGCCCGGTACCCATCGACGATGGCGCCGGGGCCCGTGAGCACCGGCCTGGAGGCGACCAGCGCCAGAGAACTCCGCTCGGCCGCGATGCGGTTCGCGACCGCACCGCGCATCCTGGCCAGCGCCTGGGCCACTCCTTCGCGCTCACGGGCGCGGTCCGGCACGATCCGGCGCGCCGCGTCCGTCGGCGTCGAAGCGCGGTAGTCGGCGACCAGATCCAGCAGCGGGCAGTCGCCCTCGTGCCCGATGGCCGACACCACCGGTGTGCGGGCCGCCGCGACCGCGCGCACAAGCGCCTCGTCGGAGAAGGGCAGCAGGTCCTCCACAGCGCCGCCGCCGCGCGCGATGACGATGACATCGACCCCGGGCGCCGCGTCCAGTTCCGCCAGGGCGGCGCTCACCTCGGCGACGCAGCGGTCCCCCTGGACGGCGACCTCGCGGATCTCGAAACGCGCGCCCGGCCAACGGTCCGAGGCGTTGACCACCACGTCGTCCTCCGCCTTCGCGGCGCGCCCGCACACCAGGCCGATCACCCGCGGAAGGAAGGGGAGGGGCTTCTTGCGGGACTCGTTGAAGAGCCCCTCGGCGGCCAGGCGCTGGCGCAGGGCCTCGATCTGGGCGAGCAGGCTCCCGACTCCCTGCAAATGGATCTCAGCGGCCTGCAGGTTGAGCCGGCCCGTGCGCTCCCAGAACACCGGTTTCACGCGCGTCACCACGCGGGCGCCCTCTTGCAGGCCGTCCCCGGCCTGGTCCATGACGCCCGCCCAGGCGGTCACCGTCATCGACGTGTCCGTCTGAAGGTCCCGCAGCGTCAGGAAGTGCATCTTCGCGCCCGGACGGCGCTTGAACTCAACGACCTGTCCCTCCACCCACAAGGGCGACATCCGGTCGACGTACTTCTTGATGTTCTCCGTGAGGCGGCGCAACGGCCATGGGTTGTCGCGCGTGGTGTCCGCCGCCTTCGCGGCCGGTGGCAGGCTCGGGGATGTCACCCGATCAGGATGCCACACCGGCGCCGGCCGTGTCCGCCCGCGCCGGATGCGGAGTGCCGGCGAGGCGGGGTTGTGTGCGCTCGGCCGTGCCCTGTCCGCCCGCGCCTGGCGCGGAGTGCCGCCCGCACTGCCCGTCGTCAGTCCGCCGCCGGTTCGTGCCGGTCGTGGGGCCGGTGGGTGCGTGGGGGCGGCCCCCGCCTCGTGGGCTGTGCGATGGGACCGGCGGCGGGCGCCGGGGAGTGCTCCCCGCTAGGGTGGTGGCATGCACGGAACCCCCGATTTGCGCGCCACCTCCCTCACTTCACTGCCTGAAACGACTGCGGTCGGCGGAGGTGGGCGCATCCTGCTGGCAGCGCCCCGTGGCTACTGCGCGGGAGTCGATCGCGCGGTCGACGTCGTCGAGAAAGCGCTCGAACTCTATGGCGCCCCCGTCTACGTGCGCAAGGAGATCGTCCACAACAAGTTCGTCGTCGAGTCCCTGTCCAAACGCGGGGCCGTCTTCGTGCAGGAAACCGACCAAGTCCCCGAGGGCGCGCGCGTCGTCTTCTCCGCCCACGGCGTCTCCCCGGAGGTCCACGAGGCCGCCCGCGTGCGGCGGCTCGCCACCATCGACGCGACCTGCCCCCTGGTCACGAAAGTCCACCGCGAGGCCGTGCGCTTCGCCAAACAGGACTACGACATCATCCTGGTCGGCCACCAGGGCCATGAGGAGGTCGAAGGGACGTTCGGCGAGGCCCCCGGGCACATCCAGGTCGTCGGAACCCCCGAGGAGGTCGATGACGTGGTGGTGCGCGACCCCGACCGAGTCGTGTGGATCTCGCAGACCACCCTCTCCGTCGACGAGACGCGGCTCACCGTGGACAGGCTGCGCCAGCGCTTCCCGAACCTCATCGACCCCCCCTCCGACGACATCTGCTACGCCACCCAGAACCGGCAGGGCGCCGTCAAAGCCATCGCCCCGAAAGTCGATGTCATGGTGGTCGTGGGATCAGCGAACTCGTCCAACTCGGTGCGCCTGGTCGACGTCGCCCTGGAATCCGGCGTGCCCTCCGCCCACCGCATCGACAAGGCCGAGGAACTGCGCGGCGAATGGTTCGCCGGCGCCGCCACCGTGGGGCTCACCTCGGGCGCGTCAGTCCCGGAGATCCTGGTGCGCGATGTCATCGAATGGTTGCAGGCCCACGGGTTCCCGACCGTGGAGGTCGTGCGGACCGAGACCGAGTCCACCACCTTCGCCCTGCCGCGCGACCTGCGCGCCGACCTCAAGGCCGCGGGCATGGCGCCCGCGCGCCCCCACGCCCCCAGGGAGGTTCTGCCCGACCACACCAGGTGAGGCCGGGAGGCTGAGGGCGGGGGCCTCCAGGGGGCGGCGCGCGGGGCCGGGGTCCTACATCTGACAGTCCGTCAGTCGTCAGCGGCGCATCCCGGGCGCGCGGGGACCGGGGTCTGGGCGTTGCTGGGTGTGGAACGCATTCTTCCCCCGGGGTGTTTTGGCCCGCGCGGGGCTCCGCTGGGCTGGCGCTTTCGGTAATGCTGGGAAGGGGGTGCCGTGTGCTCTTCCGAAAGCGCGTTCATGCGGAGTTCTGTATTGAAAAGTGCGCCGTTTGCGCCGGGGTGCTGCTTTGAGTGATCCGGGCGGGATCCCGCTATGGAAACGGTGGCAGGACGTGGCACTGGCCCGGATCGCAGTGGCGCACGAGCAGATCCGGCAAAGCGTCGTGTTCTGTGGTGAGAGCGCGCTCGCCATCCACGGCGTCCCCCAGTGGATCTCCAATCCTGACGTGGAGTTCACCAGTGGGCGGGCGTACACGGCCTCGTGGTTCCCGCGCGTCGACGTCGGTGACCAATGTGTGCCCAGGGTTCGTGTGCGCCGTGTCACCAGGAAGCACCCGCTGCGCGGAGTCGGGAACGTGCGCGGCCTGCCAGCGGAGGACCTTTGGACGACGAGTGTGCTGATCGCCGCGATGCGCCCACCGCTTGAGGCTTTCGTTGCGGTGTCGATGGCGCTCCGCCGGCTGTCGCGCTTCGACCGCCGGGATTTGGCCGGATCGCGTGTCCGGGAGGAGGAGGCCCGCCGGATCCTGCTGGAACTCGTGGCCCAGGGCGAGGACGCGGGCGCTTACGGGATGGGTCGCGCGAGGCGGGTCGTCCTCGCGGCGGACGCCGGGTGCGAGTCGGTGGGCGAGGCGGCGCTCCTCTACGTGCTCACCGCCACGTCCCACGAGGCCCCCGCCACCCAGGTGCCGGTGAGGACGCGCGGGGGCCGGGAGTTCTTCCTCGACGCGGCAGT
Organism: Schaalia georgiae DSM 6843; assembly: GCF_000429245.1. Lineage (GTDB taxonomy): Bacteria > Actinomycetota > Actinomycetes > Actinomycetales > Actinomycetaceae > Pauljensenia > Pauljensenia georgiae. Next base: position 280,967 of record NZ_AUBM01000007.1, on the reverse strand, counting down.
CCCCGGGCAGAGGAAGGCGTGGGAGTTCGACGGGACGGGGAAGATGGGGACGAACACCCAGGAGTTCAACCGGGCCGTTCGCCACCAGCAGGACAGGCAACGCCTCGTCGAAGCGGAGGGCTGGCAGATTGAACGCGTCCTGTGGCAGGACTTCGAGGACTTCGCTGGGTTGCGCGACCGCATCGCGGACGTGCTCGAAGACGGCGGCCTGGTCGGGACCGGCCGGGGGAGGCCGTGGGTGCCCGAACCCGACTCGGGCAACGAGGCACGGCGCATCCATGTCCGTGCTGATCCAGTCGCCCAGGCGTGGAGGTCCGCGGTCGGGACGGGACCTGTTCCACGCGATTGGTGATCAGGTACCAGGCGGGCGGGGCGCCCGGGTGCTGCTGGTTGTGGGGCTGAATCCGCGAAGGGAGCACTGCTCTGCGGGTAGCATGGAAGACGCATGGGGCGCACGGATCCCAGGGGTCGAGGTGCGCGCTGGTACCGGTTTGAGAGAACGGCTAAGGAGCCCGTCATGGATCCCATTGAAGAACTCAGTGACCGCGTTGCCGCGCTCGCGGGCCGTGACCTGGCGCTGTCCGAGGTCCATCAGTTCATCCTGGACACGGCCGAGTTGCTCGCGCCCGCTGTCCCGGTCGTGACCGGCAACGGGATGTGGGTGCGGTGGAGGCTGGGGGAGCACACGGTCGTGGTCGCCCCCCACAGGTTTCGGGGCAGGCTGACGCTGGCCGTGCACTTCTTCAACAGCGAGTACACCGAGAAGGACGAGTACCACGCCTTCAAGTGGGGGATGGCCGATGATAAGCCGTTCCGGTGGTCCATGGTGCTCGGCGAGCGCACGACATCTGTCTTCGACTGGTGGCGGCAATGCGGCCTGGTCGGATACAACTGGGATTACTTCGACATAGAATTCGACCCGGTTTTCAACACGCTGCCCCAAGACCTGGAACTGATGCCTCCCCAATGGCGCCGGGAGGTGGTCTACCGGTGGGACATGTCGGTGAGCGGGCTGGGCGCCGTCACCCTGCGCGCCACCCACGAGGGGATCGAAATATCCAGTGCGGCGACGGGCGAGTGCGTCGTCTTCCCGCCGGGGCGCACGCAGGGGATGGGGGCGGTCCTCGCCGGGCTCGCAGGCGGTGCGCCCCTTAAAAAGGTGCCGATGCTTGAGAGCAGTGGATTCGACGCCGGTCCGATCACCCTCGACGGCAGTGAGCCCGAAGACGTGCTCAGGGAGATCGAGATGATAGAAGAGAACAACGACGAGGGGATACGCCCGGACACCGACGACAACCGCAGGCCCGCCCTGACGTTCGCGGATTTGCGCGCCCGCCTCGCAGAACCGGAAAAGGAAACGGCTCCCCGCGCCCATCGCCGGGCGGGGCGCACGGTCCTCCCGATGCGGTGGGGGCTCTCGTTGGGCCAACTGCGCGACATTGTCCAGCAGTGGTCGGCGGGCGCGCGGATGGACCGTGTCCTCATGGAACTGGGGGCGGTTCCGGGCACCTACCTCAACGACGAGGCACTGGTCGGGCGGGACTGGGCCGCCGTGACGGGCCGGGTCTCCAGTGATTGGGAGATCGTTGTGTCCCCCGCCGAAGAGCACGCGCGGACGGACGAGCAACAGCTGGCGGCCGCCGCCTGGCAGCTGAGCCGGGAGTTCCAGGACGTGTACGGGAGCCCCTTCGCGGGATGGACATCAAGCAGTTTCGGATTCTCGCGGTTCTTCCGGATCGGGGACCGCGGGCTCGCGATCAACACGTTCCTCGGGTTGCGCGTCGTCTTCGGCTCTTTCGAGAAGCTCGCGTTCCACAGCTTGTACGGGTGATGCGCGGAGCCGGGGCAAGCCGCGTTCTGGGGAAACGGCGGCGGGGTTGAATAGCGCCTCTCGTGGCGGTCGGTGTCGTCCGCGTGGGGCCGGGCGTCCACGCGCCCACCCCGGTTCCGGCGGCCAGGAACACGGTCGGCCGCGCCTGGCCCAGGCGCGGGGGCGCCGGCGAACTGGGCATCGGTGCGGACGGGCCCGTGGGTCGGGCCCAGGTGCGCGGGGGGTCGGTTAGGATGAGACCGTGTCTCTTACGATTGGTATCGCCGGACTGCCCAACGTCGGCAAGTCGACCCTGTTCAACGCCCTGACGCGCGCGACGGTGCTCGCCGCGAACTACCCGTTCGCCACCATCGAACCGAACGTGGGAGTGGTCCCCCTGCCCGACCCGCGCCTGGACACGCTGGCCCAGATGTTCCACTCGCAGCGGACCGTGCACGCCACCGTGTCCTTCGTCGACATCGCCGGCATCGTGCGCGGCGCCTCGGAGGGGGAGGGGCTGGGCAACCAGTTCCTCGCGAACATCCGCGAGGCGGACGCCATCTGCCAGGTCACCCGCGCCTTCAACGACCCCGACGTGATGCACGTGGACGGGAAAGTGGACCCCGCCTCGGACATTGAGACGATCCAGACGGAACTGGTTCTGGCGGACATGCAAACGCTGGAGAAGCAGATCCCCCGCTTGGAGAAGGAAGTGCGCGGCAAGAAGACCGAGCCCGTCGTCCTCGAAACGGCGCGGGCGGCGCTGGCGGTCCTGGAGAAGGGCGAACTGCTCAGCGGCCCAGCGGGCGCGGACCTGGACCAGGAGGCGCTCGCGTCCTTCCAGTTGATGACGACCAAGCCCTTCATCTTCGTGTTCAACATGGACGCCGATGGCATGGAGGACGAGGCCCGCAAGGACGAGCTGCGCGCCCTGGTGGCCCCCGCGGAGGCGGTCTTCCTGGACGCGCAGTTCGAGGCGGAGCTGGTGGAGCTCGACGAGGCGGACGCCCGCGAGATGCTGGCCGAGTCCGGCCAGGACGAGTCGGGCCTGGACCAGCTGGCCCGCGTCGGCTTCGACACCCTGGGCTTGCAGACCTTCCTCACGGCCGGCGAGAAGGAGTCGCGCGCCTGGACCATCCACAAGGGCGACACCGCCCCCAAAGCCGCCGGCGTCATCCACACGGACTTCGAGAAGGGCTTCATCAAGGCCGAGATCGTCTCCTACGAGGACCTGGTCTCCCTGGGCTCCATCGCCGAGGCGCGCGCCCACGGCCGGGTCCGCATGGAGGGCAAGGACTACGTCATGCAGGACGGGGACGTGGTGGAGTTCCGGTTCAATGTCTGAGTAGTCGTCATAGGAGAGCGATGGCCAACAATCCTTTGAATCTCGATGAGGCCGTCGAATTGGCTGGCCTGTGGTGGCTGCCGGATGAGCCTGGCAAGCAGATCCCAGGCATCTTGCGGTATGACGGCGAAGGAAGATCCTCGCTCTCGCTGATCGGGGCGTTCGAGGACCGCATCTTTTCGACTCTCGCCCCTGGAGTTATGGATGAACTCGAGGGCACCAGGACGTGGGACGTTATTCACGGGGTGGCCGAGCAGCGTGAGGTCACACTCCTAGGCTGTGTTCCCACTAGGAGCGAACGGACCATGTTCGCGCGGGTGGAGAGTCCCGACCTGCAGACCGTGAGTGCGACGATAGCGGTCATCGGCGCACACGTCAGCGGAGAAGGCGACGCGGCGTTCGCGGCGGCTGAGGTCTCGGTCGAAGACTTGGCGCTCTGGTCTGCATCGTCTGTCTTCTCAGCCTCCCTCGGCTCTCGTGATGGCAAGCTCGATGGGACCGGGGCGGTCTCAGTAGAGCCGATCGGGACGCAGACGGTGTTAGTTGGTGGCGCAGAGTATAGCCTTGTGCGCACTCACACCCTGCCATTTTTTGACCGGCGCAAGGGCGGGATGGTCGGGCGCATGCGCGACACTGTTCACATTCGCGTCTGCCGAGACGAGCCGTTCGCCCTGAATGTCGCGCTGAAGGAAGCAAGCCTGATACAGGATTTGATTGCGCTGGCGACGCACCGTGCTGCTGGCGTGCTCTGGCTCCGGCTGGAGGTTGCCGGAACAGAGTCGGTCCTGCCGAATGACCAGCCTCGGCCGCGCCGGTCCGCCAACGTGCTCTACTCTCCCGTAGCGCCCGGTAAGCACGACGAGAAGGGTGTTGACCCTGATCGGGTGTTCTTCACCTGTGAGGAGCTCCCGTTTTAGGAAGTCTTGCCACGCTGGTGCGAGGCGCATGATCGATTGCGGGCAGCGACCAACATGATCCTGGGTCTGCGCTACGCGTCGGCTCGCTTCGTTGAGAACAACCTCCTGATGGCAGTGGGTGCTGCCGAAGTGCTGCACCGAGGCCTCGACATCGATGAGAAACCAATCCCCGAGGCGGAGTTCAAGGCGATCCGTAACGCCATGCTCGACCAGGTGCCCGAAGAGCACCGAGGCAGGTTCAAGGCGGCGATCAGAAACACTCCGACGCTTCGGGACCGGCTTCTCGCCCTAGCCGCTCGCCCCAATCAGGAAGCGATCATGCAGTTCGTGCCAGACGTCGATCATTGGGCGAAGCGGACGGCGTGTGCCCGCAACGACCTCGCACACGAGGGCAGGACGCCCAACCATTCCATCGATGAGTTGGATGCCATTGTCGGGGCCACAACCGCGGTCGTGATCCTCAACATCTTGCTCGAGCTTGGGCTGTCGGCGGAGCGGCAGCGCCAGATCGTGCGAGAGCACCCGCAGTTGCGGACGGTCTGTCGGAAATCGAACGAGTGGCTTGTGGCACGAGAGTCCAATTCCTGAAAGAGGCAGCGGCCGGGTCGTGCGAGGGCATGGCCCGGCTTTCCTGTTGGGAGTGGAGCTCGCGAAGCGAAGTCGCATCACAATGTGAATCAAATGATGATGCTGGTGATGTTATGCTGGTGATGGAGGTAAGCATGAGAACGACTGTGACACTCGATGATGACCTGCTCGCCCGCGCCGAGGAGCTCACTGGGATCAGAGAACGGTCCGCTTTGATCCGAGACGCGGTGGAGCTTCTCGTCCGTATCGAGAGCGGCCGTCAGCTAGCTGTGCTCGGCGGCAGTGATCCGGGAGCGGAGGCTGCGCCGCGGAGCCGGGCGCGCGCATGAGAGTCCTCGTTGACACGAACGTGTGGATCGACCACCTGCGCACAACTGAGCCAGTCCTGGTCGATCTGCTCGAACGTGATCAGGTGTGCGTGCACCAGAGCGTCATCACTGAGCTGGCATTGGGCAACCTGAAAGACCGGTCGATCTTCCTGAAGGCGTTAGAACGCTTGATGATCGTTCGCAACGTTGATGACCAGGGGGTGCGTCATCTCGTCGAAGAGCGGCGTCTGTGGGGCAGGGGGCTCAGCGCTGTTGATGCAGCGCTTTTAGCGAGTGCCATCGTCACCCCCGGGGTATCGCTATGGACGCGCGATAAGCGCTTGCGTCACGCTGCCAGCGACGTGGGCGTGTTGGCGGATCTTGACTAAGGAGTGCGAGCTGTCGTGAGGCAGTGGTCGGGTCGTGCGAGGGCGCGGCTCGACCACTGCCTCGGGCAATTGCGGCTGCGACCCGCAGATTCTCGGTGAGAAACCCGGGCTGGCGATTAGGCCTCGTGCGCGTTTGCCGGTTCTTCGCGCTTTACGGTGTAGGTGGTGTGCGGGACCGATGGTTTCAAGGATGCTCCGGATCCGGTAGCAGATTCGGTTGCGGACCTCGGGGGAGGTGTCCGTCGGGTGGTCCAAGCTCCCGTCGATGGCTTCGATTCGCCTCTTAGGGGGCGAGGGGAGCGGACGAGGCGGGCCGCGCAGAGCTCTGGCCGAGTGAATCGGCGCCGGTGGGAGGATTCCCAGCAACCTACCGGGTGGGCGGGCCGTCCGCTAGCGTGAGTGATGGGACCGCGACCGTCAAAGGGGGAGAGATGGGGGCCATCGATGCCCGGGCGATGCACGTGCTGGTGCACAACCAGGGCCAGCCGGATTTCGAGGATGTGACGGGCCGCGTGAGCGGCCTTGAAGAGCGGGGCGACCAGATCGTCGTCACCTATTCCTCTGGGAGAATATACCGTTACCGGGCCGCCAAAGTCCGTATCTACGATCAGGTGGTCCGGCGCGACCTCGTCCGGGGGGACGAGGTCTATGTACGGGGGTCCTTGTGGGGGACTGTTGAAACCGTTTACTCGCTCGGCTTGCGCGAAGATCCCAGTAGGGTGCGTTACACGCTTGTGTACCGACGTAGCAACGGCACAGTAGGTCTCAGCCGCCGCGGCGAGGGGGAGGTCCAGATGAGGCTGCTGACCCCGGAACGGCGCAACGCACTCGAAATCATGGGCTACGTGCGCGACGAAGTGAGGGGCCAGGCGAGGTGGGCGGGCGCCCGGCAGGAGGACACGGGGCGCTCCACGAGGTGGAGGGCCGAGAAGAACTCGGCGAGGGCAGCGGCCACGTTGGCGAACGTGTGGGAACGGCTGCGCAGAATCCCACCGGGCTCGGCGCTCGAGGCCTATCTGACGGGCACGAGCAGCGCGGACACGGGCGCGGAGCAGGACATCATCATGCCCTTCGTCTCCAACCTCGAGCAGCGCAGGGCGCTCAAAGCGGCGCTTTCGCACCAACTCTCCGTGATCGACGGCCCTCCAGGAACCGGCAAGACGCAGACGATCCTCAACCTGGTTGCGACCCTTGTCGCCCAGGGGAAAACGGTCGGCATCGTCTCCGGAGTGAACTCGGCGGTGGACAACGTCGTGGAGAAGCTCACCGAGGAGGGGTACGGGTTCCTGGTGGCGAACGTGGGGAAGCGGGAGAAAGTGGAGGCCTTCCTCCGCGAACAAGGACGCCTCGGGGAGCTGTGGGAGGAGTGGGAGGCCACGGCCAGCCTCGGAGCCGATGGGACGCCGGTTGCGGTCGCCCCCGATGACCTCCACGAACGCGAGGCGCGCCTTGTCCAATTGTGGCAGGACGGGAGGGAAATTCCCCGGATCCGGGCGGAACTCGCTGCGACGCGCAAGGAGCGCCAACTCCTCGAAGTGAAGATCCGGGAGTCCGGGCGCCCGCTCACGGACGTCTCCGGCCTCCCCGTCGTGAGGCGGGGCCCGGAGGCGCTGGCGGATCTGCTCGCCCTCGCGCGGTCAGCGCCCAGGCCCCACCGGGGAGTACTCGGCCTCGTCGAAAGAATGCGCCGCTACTTCGTCTACGGCTCCCTCAAGGGGGTGCGGCTGGACGACGCCGACACGCAGGCCGCATTGCAACTGCAGTGGTACCGGGCCTTCGAGGAGCAGACCGCCTCGCGGATCGAGCGCGCGGAGGAGCGCTCCCGCAATGCCGGGGCCCAGGAGGAGGCGCGCGAGTACCGCAGCCAATCGCGGGCCGTGCTCGACAGGGCGCTCCGACGCCGTTTCACGGCCGCGCCCCGGACCCTCCTCACGTCGACCGAGTACCTCAGCGAGCAGACGCGGTCCCTGCTCGGCACGTACCCCGTGGTCGCTTCCACCTGCCATTCGATCCGCGGGAACCTGGACGAGTCGGTCCTGCTCGACTGGGTCATCATCGACGAGTCCTCCCAAGTCGTCATCCCCGAGGGCATAGCGGCGCTGAGCAAAGCCCGCAACGCCGTCATCGTCGGGGACGAGCAACAACTGGGCCCCGTCCTGACGGGGTGGGAGGAGAGCCGCCGCGAGCCGCCGGATCCCCGTTACGACGTGCGGTCCTTGTCGCTCCTGAAGTCCGTCAAGGCGCTCGGCGAAGTGGCCGGGATCCCGCGCACCCTCCTCAGAGAGCACTACCGGTGCCGTCCGGCCATCATCGAGTTCTGCAACCGCATGTACTACAACGGCCAGCTCATCGCGATGACGGATCCGTCCGATACCCAGGAACCGCCTATGCGCGTCGTGCGCGCCGCTCCCGGCAACCACGCGCGCCGCCTGCGCGGTGGCCGGTACTCCCAGCGCGAGATCGACATCATCGCCCAGTTGGAGGATCTGCGACTGCTGGACCGCGGAGTCACGACAGAGGACAAAGACGAGTCGGGGGACTACGTGCTCGGGATCGTGACCCCCTACCGGGAGCAGGCGAACCGCGTGGGCGCGCGAGTACGGCAGGAATCGGAGGGGAGCGGGCACGCGAGGTGGCTCGCGGAAACAGCTCACAAGTTCCAGGGCCGCGGCGCAGGCACGATCGTGTTCTCCACGGTGCTGAACTCCGACGACACCGACGGCGGGGATCCGCGGTTCTACGACGACTCGCGGATCACGAACGTCGCCGTTTCACGGGCGAAGGACCGGGTCGTCGTTGTGACCGCCCACGGAGGGGTGCGCCACAGCCGCAATGTGACTGCGCTGCTCGACTACATCACCATGCTGGATCCCGAGCAGGTCGTCGAATCCGACATAGTGTCAGTGTTCGATGTCCTCTACGCCCACTACTCGGACGCTGTGCGCGGGTACGCGCGCAGCAAATGGCACGGCCCCAGCCGCTTCCCCTCGGAGAACATCATCGACACGCTCCTGGGAAGCATCCTCGCCGAGACGCGCTACGCGCGCCTGGGCTACCAGTTCCAGGTGCATCTGCGCGATGTGCTGCCGCACACGCGCCGTCTCAACGAGGAGCAACGGCAGTTCGTCTGGCACGGCAGTGCCCTCGACTTCGGAGTGTTCTCCACGGTCACGCGCAAACTGGTCTTGGGCATCGAGGTCGACGGGTTCCGCTACCACGGGGGCGACCCCGTCCAGCGGCGCCGCGATGTCTTGAAGGACCAGGTGCTGCGGGCCTACGGCGTGCCCGTTCTGCGGCTGCCGACGAACGGCTCCAATGAGGAGGCGAGGATCCGGGCCGCGCTCGACGCTGTGGAGCAGGACCCCTTCCCCCCACGGTTCGCGTGAGGGGATCGAGGGGATCGGGTCTGTCCCGCGCTCCGTGGGGGAGGGAGGCGGCGCCTCCTGCTTGAGTACGCACACAAGGGACTCTATTTTGGAAACACTGGTCGCACACAACGGCGCAATTCCGCCGTTGTGTGCGACCACGTCTTACGTAATTCGGTTCCTTGTGTGCGTGATCCGAGGGGCGGCGCAGCGAGCGGGCGATGTTTCCGTCCCGCACACCGCCTCACAGCGACGCGCGCGCCCGCGTCCGGCGCACGCCCATGGCGACTGAGAGGATCGCCAATGCGAAGAGGGCGCAGATCCCGCAGTCGGCCAGCAGGGGGAGGAGCGCTTGCGCGGATGTCGAGGTGGCGGAGTACGCACCGGAGAGCGCCTGGTCCACCCAGTACCCGGGCGTGAGCCTGGCGGCCCGGGCGACGGCGTCGGGCAGCCATTCGATGGGCACCCAGGTCCCGCCCAGGAAGGACAATGCCATGCCGCCGATATTGGCGATGGCGTTGGCCGCGTTCTCGCCCAGGCCGATCTCCCCTATGAGGAACCCCAGCGACACGGCCACGAGTGTGTAGGCCCCCAGGGCGGCGCCGACCACGCCCAGCAGAGGCGCCGACGCTGCGAGGGAGGCCCTTCCGAAGACGGCCGCTCCCAGTCCGAACACCCACAGCCACCCGACGGCGCCGACGACCAGGCAGGCGCCCAGCACACCGAGGTTGTGGGTCCCGCTGCTCACCGGCGCCGCAGTGAGGCGGGAACGCACCGCCCGGCGCCCCAACGACGCCATGAGCGTCGCGATCGCGATGACTGCGAAAGCCAAGAGCGGGTACAGGGAGAACCGGGCGTAGACGAGGAGGCTGTGCGGCAGGGGGGTGGCGTCCTGGGCGATCCTCTCGGCGGGGGCGCAGTGGCTCATCGTCTCCTCGGCCAGAGCGACGGCCCGGGCCGGGTCGTCGGTGAGCGCCGACAGGTAGTCGGCGACCTGCCCCACGTAGGAGTCGACGCGCACGTCCATGAGCGCGCCCGAGGCCGACTCGTACCCGATGACCGTGTCCATCTGCGGCGGCTCGCCCCCGCCTCGTGCGGCCCGCTGCAGCGCCTCCCCGTAACCGGCGGGGATGATGAGGATGTAGTTGATGCGGTTCTGCGCGGTGGCGTCCTGGAAGGCCCGCGTCGAGTCCTCCAGCGGCCTCGCCTCGCCGACGGACTCGATGTAGCCCTTGATCCCCCGGGAGACCGTGGAGCCGTCGCGGTCGATGACGGCCACACTCGCCGTGGCCTGCTGGACCTGGTCGGAGGAGTCCTCGGACCGGGCCAACCCGGTGAGCAGGCCGAGCATGGACAGGAGCACCAGGTAGACCAGGACGTACACCCGGTGGGCGGCCACGATCTTCAACGACGTTCTAAAGGCGCTCATGGGTCATCCTCCTGGCGCGGATCAGAGCGATAGCGAGGAACAGGCCCGTCATGCCCGCCAGGACGGCGCAGCTGCGGGCGAAGGGCTCCAAGGAGTCGTAGTAGAGCAGGGCGTAGAAGCAATGGGATGCCTGCCACAGGGGATTGGCCTGCGCCAGGAACGGCGCGTTGTGTTCGACCGCGTTGGCCACGGACTGCGCGCCGGGCCCGTACAGGCCGGTGAACAGTGACAGGAGGCAGGTGATCGCGGAGACCACCCCGATCCCGGCTCTGCCTGCCGATCCCAGGGCGGCGCCCGCGGCGCTCGACATGAGGCTGGCGGCCCCGATCGCCACGAGGCACAGGCCCACGTGCGGTCCGAAGTCCACGCCCACCACTGCGGCGATGAATGCGAAGGCGATGAGCAGGCAGACCAGGACGCAAGCCCAGGAGGCCGTGAGTGTGGCGGTGAGGACCTTCCACCGCGGCAGGCCAGCCAGGACGCGCCGCGCCCCCAGGGGGGAGGAGGCCATGATGCCCTGTACGGCGACCATGGTGACGGTCGTGCCCATGCCGCTGGCGAAGGCGAGCAGCGCGAAGTAGTAGCGGGTCGCGGGCTTGACGGGATTCGGCGTCACCGAGACCGGGCGGGTGAAGGAGCGGTCGGCCCCCGCCCCGGCCACCTGCTCGGGTGGTGCGCCCGCCTCGGCGAGCGCCCGGTGCTCGGCCACCGCCTGGGTGTAGGAGTCCATGACCACCCGCAGGACCCGGGTCGTCTCAGACTCGTTGCCCTTCTGAGTCACGTGCAGCACCGGCCCGCCGTCCTCGACGGCGAGGTAGCCGTTCGTGTCGCCCCGTTTCGCGGCGGCTTCGGCCTCGGACGCGGTGGAATGGGCGACCTTCACGACGAGGCGCGGGTCGGCGTCCTCGGAGGAGATGCGCTCGACGACGGCGTCCAGTCCGGGGGCCTCCCAGTACGCGTCGTCCTGGACGACGCCGAAACTCATGGGGGTGGCCTCGTAGGCCTTCTCCAGGTTGGAGAACTGCGCCATGAAGATGAGTGACAGCACGATCGGGAAGGCGAGCGTCCACACGAGCAGGATGCGGTCGCGCAGGAGCCGGAGCACCTGGTAGCGGAAGACGGCCGCCATGTCAGGCCGCCTCGTCCCGCAGCGCGCGGCCGGTGATCTCCAGGAACACCTCGTTGAGGGTCGGGGGCTCGGAGACGACCCGGCCGCAGGTCGCGCCGACCGCGGCCAGTGCGCCCATGACGTCGGAGAGGTTGTGGGGCCCGGTGGCGCACTCGATGAGCACGGTGGGCGCCTCGTAGGCGACGGAGCGCACCCGCGCGAGGCGGCGCAGCGCTTCCAGGGCCTCCTCACCCAGGGGGAGCGGGTCGACGACCTCCACGCGGATGCGCTCGCCCGTGCCGATCATGGCTTTGAGCTCGTCGGAGGTGCCCGAGGCCACCTGGCGTCCCCGGTCCATGATGGTGATCCGGTCGCACAATTGCTCCACCTCCTCCATGTAGTGGCTCGTGTAGATGACGGTGGCGCCCTGCTGGTTGAGGCGCTTGATGCCGTCGAGGATGGCGCTGCGGCTCTGGGGGTCGACGGCCACCGTGGGCTCGTCGAGGATGATGAGGTCGGGGCGGTGCGCGATCCCGCACGCGATGTTGAGGCGGCGCAGCAGTCCGCCCGAGAGCTTCTTCGGTTTGAAGGCCGCGAACTTCTCCAACCCGACGAAGGAGACCGCCTCTAAGACCATGCGGCGCCGCAGGCCGCGGTCGCGCACGTACAGGGCGCAGAAGGCGTCGATGTTCTCGGCCACGGTGAGCTCGTCGAAAACGGCGACCTCCTGGGGCACCACTCCGATGCGGCGCTTGAGGCCGTAGGCGGTGGGCGACATGGGCTCGCCGAACACGCGGATCGCCCCCTTGTCGTAGGAGAGCAGTTGGAGGAGGCAGTTGATCGTCGTGGTCTTGCCCGAGCCGTTGGGGCCGAGCAGGCCCACGACCTCGCCCCGCCCGATCCTCAGTGACAACCCGTCCACGGCGATCAGTTCCCCGTAGCGCTTCACCAGGGACTCGATCTCGACGGCGGCACCGGTCCGGCCGTCGCTCCCGTGGAGGGTGCTCGCCCGGCCGTCGGTCCCATGGGCAGCGTCCGCCCGGCCGTCGGTCCCGTGAGCGGTGTCCGCCGCTCCGGACCGACCCCCAGCCACTCCGGTCGTGCCCGCTCCGGGCCCGCGCGCCTGATCCGCATCAGTCCCGGCTCCGCGCGTCGGCTCCGCGTCCCCGACCGCCTCGTTCCGCTGCGCGCCCCCGGCGCCTTTCTCGGAGTCCATTCCTCCCCGCCTTCCTCGTGTCGGTGCGTTGGCCCCGTGCCCCCAATCATCCCGACGAGACGGGCGCCGCGGAAGTGCGGGAAGTCATGAGCTCGGAGGGAGGGCATGACTTCTGTCATGACTTCGATGGGGTTCCGCGGCCGCGAGGCGCGCCCGCGCCTCGATCGCCGATAATCGGGGCATGAAGGTCTTGGCGGACAAAGGCGTGGTCCTGTGCGGATGCGTCCTGATGTGGAGGGCGGACGCCGCCACCGTGGTCTGGCTGCTGCTCGCCGTGACGATCAGCGGACTGGCGGTGGTGGCGGAGCACTGGCGCTGGTTCGCCGCAGTACCAGCCGCCTACCTGTTGGCGGCGGCGCTCGCGGCGGCCCCGTCCGTGGGCGCTCCGCTGGCCGTCTACGACCTCGCCCGGGCCAGTACCGGTCGTCCGCCATGGCAGCGCTTGGCGGCCGCCGCCGTGTGCGCCCCGATCACGGCCGTGATGGTGGTGGGGGGAGAGCCGACCTCGGCCTGCACGGCGGCCCTGGGGGCGGTCGCCGCGCTGCTGGCGCTGCGCACCCGCCAGGGGGAGGCCACCCGCCAGAACCTGAACGCCGCCCGCGACGACCTGCGCGAGAGGGTCCTGGCCCTGCAGAACGCGAACACCCGGATGCTCCAGATGCAGGACGACGAGCTGCGCGCCGCCGCCCTGTCCGAGCGCACACGCATCGCCCGCGAGATCCACGACGGCGTCGGGCACCTGCTCACCCGGCTTCTCCTGCAGATCAAAGCCCTTCAGATCACTCATCGCGGGAAGCCCGGCGTCGTCGCCGGCCTGGCCGCGCTCAGCGATGGGCTCGACGAGGCACTGGACTCCATGCGCTGTTCCGTCCACGCCCTGTCGGAGCAGGGGGAGGACCTGGCTGTCGCCCTCAACCTGCTGGGTTCGCGGAGCGCCATCGCGAAAGTGGGGGTGGACTGCTCGCTGGAGGCGGAGCCGCCGCGCGCGGTGTCGCGCTGCGTCACGGCCGTCGTGCGCGAAGCCCTCACCAACGCGGCGCGCCATGGCGGTGCGGCCTCAGCGCGGGTCACCGTGACCGACTACCCCGCTTTCTGGCAGGTCACGGTCGATAACGACGGCGCCGTTCCCGCCGGGGACGCGGATCCGGGCGGTGGCGCGCCCGGATTCGGGGCTTCCCTTGGCAGTGCGCCATCCAACCGCGGGTTCGGGCTCGGGACGCCAGACGACGGCGGGTTCGGGCTCGGGACATCAGGCGACGGCGCCGTCCGCCCCGGCCTCGGACTGCGTGCGATGGCGGACCGGGTCGAGGCACTGGGCGGGACCGTGCGGATCACCCCCCGCCCGCGTTTCACAGTGTTCGCGACGATTCCGAAAGACCAGGAAGGTGCGGTATGAGGGTTCTCATCGTCGATGACGACGCCATCGTCGTCCAATCCTTGGCGACCATCTTGTCCGCCGAGGACGGCATCGACGTGGTCGGCACGTGCCTGTCCGGCACGGAGGCGGTCCAGGAGTTCCGGCGGCTGCGCCCCGACGTGCTCCTCATGGACATCCGCATGCCCGGGACCGATGGGCTCAGTGCCGCGGAGGAGATCCTGGAGGGGGACCCGCAGGCCCGCATTGTGTTCCTCACGACCTTCTCTGACGACGAGTACATCGTCCGGGCCCTGAGAATGGGGGCGCGCGGCTACCTCATCAAACAGGATGTCGCCCAGATCGCCCCGGCGCTGCGCTCCGTCATGGTCGGCGTGTGCGTCCTGGAGGGCGATGTCCTCGAGCGCGGGACCGCCATGGGTATGCGCGCCCGGCCCGCTCCCGCGTCCGGCAGCGGGGCGGGGACGTCCGGCAGTGGGGCGGGGGAGAGCGGTGGCTGGCCCGGGGCGCCCGGAGATCCGGGCGAGCCCGCGGGCGCGGTGGGGGCCCCGGACCCGAGGAGCACGGTCTTCGCCTCGTTGACCGACCGCGAGTACGAGGTCGTCGAGGCAGTGGCGGCCGGCCTGGACAACGCCGAGGTGGCGGAGAGGCTCTTCATGAGTGAGGGCACGGTGCGCAACCACATCAGTTCCATCCTGGCCAAGACGGGGCTGCGCAACCGCACGCAGGTGGCGGTCCGGTACTACCGCGCTAGGATGTGAGGAACTTCGGCCGGAGGTCGCAACGGCTAGTCGGAGAAGGCACTACCGCAGGCGGGCGCGACCGCTGACGAGCGGGGACTGCCTGCCCGTCTGCGGAGTCTGGCCGGACTGCCCATTGCGCTTACTGGTCCAAAATGCGTCTGAGTTTCGCCGCATTCGGACGGCTTAGCCGCGGGTTGGTCCAAAAAGCGTCTGAGTTCAGCGATTTCGGCCCGATCTGGGCGGATTCGGGCAGACTCAGACGCATTTTGGAACACGTGCCCGCCGTGCCCCCGTTCCCGCCCGAGACTCAGACGCATTTTGGAACACCAGACGGCTCGCCGAGTACCACGCCACCATGTGGGTGAGTCGTTTAGTGCGCTACCCGACGAAGTCACAAGCGATCTGGTCGAACTGCCTTTCGGTGTTGACCAGGTCGAACTGGACAAGGTGCTCGGAATGTCGGGTGTTCTCGCGCAAGCGGCTTCCGCCGCAGCAGGGGTCGGGAACCTGCAGGGGCTTGTGCGCCTCACCGTGGCGGGCTGCAGCTCGTGGACCCAGGGCTGCGGGGGCTTGTGTGCCTCACCCCGGACACCGTGGCTGCGATGAACGCGGGGATGAATGCCCTCACGAGCGGCGGTGGCAACCTCGGCGTCCTAACGGACGCGGGCGGTTCGCCAGGCAGATCCGTTGGACGCCAGTCGGCCCGCGGATCGCTGGGGGCACTGTTCTGGCGTCCCTGGGCCCTGCTTCCATAATGATCGCGTTGCAATTGCAACTGAGCGGATTGGAGAAGACGGCGAAGGAGACCTGCGGGGTCGCGCGCAAGATCCTCAAGGGAATGAGCGAGGACAGACAGGACGAGCTCGCCGGGGTAGCGCGCATGGTGGATCAGGCGTTCGAGGAGGCGGAGTGGATCCGCAGCGTGACCCCCGGGGTGTGGAAGGAAGTGGAGGGCCAGCAGGCGAAGATCAACGAGTACAGGGAGAAGTACCGGCGCTATGTCGAAGGACATGTGAACGAGGCGCGGGCACTGAGGGCAGCGCCGGCCGGCGAAGTGCGGGCGCACGTCATGGAGAACGGGTCGCAGATCCTCGCCGACTTGGAGCGCTACATGACGGTGGAGCGCCTTGACTGCGTGTACCGGGCGCTGGGGGTCGAGCGCCTTCGCGAAGAGGGAAGGGCCGATCCGAAGGAAGCCGAGCTTTCTGAGATCGTCGCCGCTAGTGCCCGTGCAGTGGTGGCGCGCCGCGCATCGGGGCTCCGGCCCGTCCCCCGGCAGGTGGTCACTCCGGCCAGTCGGACTCCAAGTAGGCGCCCACCGCCCTGTTGCGGAATGTGTAGTGGGGGCGGCCCCTGCGGATCACGCGCCGGATGAGGTCGAGACGCTGGGCGGTCGGTCCCGCGTCGGAGGCCCGGCGGTAGTCGAGTGCGCGCGCGATGTTCGTCAGGGTCCGCTCCGGGGGCGGCAACTGCGCCATCGCTTCAAGAAACGCCTGTTCCCGGGCGGGCAGGCGCTCCAGGATGCGCTGCACGTGGGTTTCGGCCTCGTGGGCTGCGCCGCGCCATCCCGATGCGACCTGCTCGGCGGTGATGAGGTCGTCGGTTCCCGCGTACCAGGCGCGCTCGCCCGCCAGTTGGAAGAGGAACGGTTCGCCGCGCGCGAGCTCGACAATGGCCCGTTGTGCAGATGGCTCCATGTAGACGCGCTCGCCGCCGGGCACCTGCCACCCCTCGGTCACGAACGGGTGGAGCGCGACCAGCAGGTCGTTGTCGCTGATCGGTTCGAGGATCGTCGTGCGGAAACGCCGTGCGAAGGTCGCGCCCGTCCTGGCCCCCGCCATGTCGGCGAACTCAGGGAGGCCGGTGAGGTACACGGTGATCGGGAGGGCGCGCGAGGCGCGTGGACCGCCCGGCAGGACGATCTCCTCCTCGTGGGCCAGCGCGTCGCCGAGGGCGATGAGCAGTTGCGAGCGGGCCGCTTCGTCGGTGATGTTCTGCACCTCGTCGATGTGGATGACGACCACCGCGTCGGCGCGAATCGCGGCGCGGCCGATCTCGACGAGGAGCTCGGTGAGCGCCGTGTACGGTTCGGGTCCTGCGCGCGCCCGCACTGTGAGTCCGAATCCTGATGCGGCGATCGATTCGACCCGGCCGAGCAGGTCGGCGATGCGGCGCTCGCGGGCGCTGGGCAGGCCCGCGTCGGATGCGAGGCGCAGGAGCGCCGACGCCACCCGTTTCACGGGGTCGGTACCGGAGGGGATCCTGAGCTGGGGCGTCGTCCAGTCGCCTTCGGCCGCAGCGTAGTGGGCGATTTTGCGGACCAGCGCGGACTTGCCCGACCCGGCTTCGCCGAGGATGGTGCGCCCGCGCTCGTGAATGCCCGCGCGCCGACGCGGGCGCACGACATCGCGCCAGTCACTGAGTTGCTCGACCCGCCCCGCCCACACGTGGGGGACGGTATCGGATCCGGGGCTGAAGGGCGAGTCCAGTGGAGTCCTCATGGTGATAAGTTTATCAACGCTTCGGGCGTTTGATAAGTTTATCAGCGCTTTTGCCGTGGGAGGCGGGAGGCTGGGAGTCGCGCGTCGCCGCCCGCGCGCGGGCGGGCAGTGCGGACTGCGCTCCGGGCGCGGACAAAGATCCGGTGCACGGACAAGCGCCCCGGGGCAGGGGTCCTCAAAGGCGGGCGGCCTTCTCCAGCCCCTCTTGGATCGCCGGCAGGTTTGAGTGCTTCCTGCGGATGCGCCACTTGCCGAAGGTGGGCGAGTAGTCGGGCAGCCACGCCAATCCTCCGTCGCGCACGCCGCCCAGGAACATCGCCGTCCATTTGGGATGGCCCTGCTGGGAGAGATCGAACTGCCAGGCGGCCAGCACTTTGCCCAGTTCGTCCCACGCCGACGGGGTCAGCCAGTCGTCGAAGTGCTCGGAGCCGCGCTCGAGCGCTGCGTAGGTGGAGACCTTCTGGCTGTCGGGGGCCTTGTTGACCAGCAGCCCCACCTCGGTCCACCCCTCCGCGGCCGCCTCGGCGTTCGCGTGCAGAATCTTCGCGACCGCGGCGATGTACTTGACGTTGGTGTCACGCGAGTCAGCGGTGTTCGGACGTGTCATAGAATGCCCCTCCTCGAGTCGTTCGTCGACGGCGGGGGCTCCGTCGCCTCGCCCGCCGGTGGTCTGGTCCATCCCCCTCAGGTTAACAGTGTATGGGGCGTGAGTGAACCCCTCTTTACCCTCTCTTTCAGTATGGTGCGTGTTCGGATGGATCGCCGCTGGAGCGCGGGCCCTTCCGGGGCCGCCGAGCAGAACCAGATGCCCTCCACGCCACGGGGCCCGGGCGGCGTAGGATTGGGTGAGGCCAACGCGTAGGAGGACACCGGTATGCGCCCGGAAATGCTGGTATGCGATCAGATCTCGCGAATGGTCGGCGCGCCTTTGGACGAGGAAGGGATCCATCGTTTCCTCCGCGGAGTCGCGCAGGTCCTGGAGGCCAAACCGATCTCGATGTACGGCCCCGGCCTGCGTTTCCGATGGGTCGTGGACGACCGGACCATCGAGGTCGAGACGCAACGGGCGCGCGGGGACTGGCCGTTCGAGCTCCGTGTGCGTGGAATGGACACGGAGTACGCCATTGACATCGAGGAGTACAGAACGTTCAAGTGGGCGGATCCCGCCGACTACCCGTTCTACTGGTCGGTCGATATCGGCGAGATCCCGGGTGGGTGGTTCTACCCGGGCGCGTACCCCGTCGGAACATGGGACTCCTTCAGTGATTTGATAGCGCCGACGCTCAATGAGCTGCCCGCTGACATCGCGATGACCCCGCCCGAATGGAGGCGTCCGTTCCGCTGGAGGATGACGGCGCCGCAGTTGGGGGACGTGTTCTTCACGGCGTTGCCCGAAGGCGTTGAGGTCATGGTCGAGTCCACGGGGGAGACCTTGCTGGTGCCGCGTTCGATCCTGGAACGGTGGAGCGGGAGCCACCCTGTGGGAATGGGGATGGCCATTGCCGGACTCGCGCACGGCGCGCCTTTCATGTCCGTGGGCCTCGCATCCTGTGAACGGGACGAGGCGTACCATTTCTACGCGGAGGCGCCCATCGGACCGGAATGGGAGCGCGAGGGCATCAGCGCCGACGACTTCGACGAGGGGGAGGAGGCGTGGGAGCCGCTGAGCGTGGGGGAGTTGCGGCGCCTGATAGCGCGCTCGCCGGTGGAGCAGGAGGAGGAGCCCCTCGAGATCCGCCGTGCGCCTTTCCGCGCGGGGCTCGGCGCGCCGGAGGTCCTCATGATCGTGGGGGGCATCAGGCGGGGCCGCAAGCCGACCCGGGTCTTCAAGAAGCACGGCGCGCGCAAAGCGCGCGGTGGGGACGGGCCGCTGTTCGAAGCAGACGGGTGGAGCGTGAATCCCAAACGCGATGACGGCTGGATGGTCAACCTGGTGGAACCGCCCGCCCCGCGTGTGCGCTTCGACGACCGCGAGGTGGTCGAGTACGCGAGGGGGATCGGGGAGGCGCTCGCGCAGCGCTACGGCCCGCCATTCGGGTGCGCGGCGAGCACGGCTGGAACGCTCATGCAGTTGTTCGCGGTCGATGGGTTCGGTGTGCGGCTCTACGCGGGCTACTCCCGCGTCGAGGTGGAGATCGGTCAGTTCAAACGCATGGCTGAATACGAATACGGGTAGACCCAGTCGAAGCGGGGCCGGGCCGCGCTCCGAGTGCCCGCGCCCCGGTGCCCCGCGTAGGATGGGGCCGTGGCCGCTGAGTCGGCGGCCACCGTGCGGAAAGGCCGGTCCATGTCTTTGGAAATGGCGCTCACACGGGGCGTTTTCCGGTTGGCCCCCCGGATGCTCGACTCCGAGGAGCTCACCCGGCGCTCCATGGCGCTGCCCCGCCGCGGCGCCCGTGTGCCCTGCTGGATGCGGTGGAAGTACCGGATCGGCGCCAGCGCCGTCGCCGGGATGCGCGTCATCCGGGTCGAGCCGCGCGCCACGGGCTCCGGGACTGTCATCGTCTACCTGCACGGGGGCGCCTACGTCTCGCCCATCAGCTGGGCGCACTGGCTGCTCATCGACGCCCTCGTGGAGCGGACGCGCGCAGCGGTCGTGGTCCCCGCCTACCCCCGCGCCCCCGAGTACACGGCGGCTGGGGCGTTCGCTCCCCTGGGGGTTCTCGTGGGCCAGGTCCTCGACGCCCCGGGCAGGGCCGTTCTGGCGGGCGACTCCGCGGGCGGGGGACTGGCGGTGAGCCTCGCCATCCAGCGCAGGGACGCGGGCGTGCGCGCTCCCGACGGGCTGGTCCTGTTCTCGCCGTGGGTGGACGTGTCCATGTCGAACCCCCGGATCGCGCCTATGGCACGGTTGGACCCGATGCTCGGCATCGACGGCCTGGTCTGGTGCGGGAAGAAGTGGGCGGGGGACCTCGGGACCGCCGATCCGCGCATCAGCCCCTTGCACGACCACTTGCGGGGCTTGCCGCCGACCCGCGTCTACCAGGGCGACCGGGACATCCTGCTGCCCGATGTGGAGCTCTTCGCCCGCAAGGCCCGCGCCCGCGGCGCGGATATCCGCCTGCGTGTCGAGCCCGGGGGGATCCATGACTACGTCGCGCTCGTCCCATCCCCCGAGGTCCGCGCTGCACTCGACTCGGTCGCCGCCTTCGTCTCATCGCTGGGCTGAGGGCCGGTCCCCGCGGGTCCCGATTCCTCTTCGGCGCCTGATCCTCGTTGCTCAGGCGGCGGCGTCCGGCTGGTTCCCGTCTTGCCAGGGGAGGCGGGCAGCGGAGGGGGGCCGCGCCGAGTGGGGGTGCGGCTCCCAGGGCAGGCGGAGCGGAGCCGCGGGCTCAGTCGTCGGCGCTGTTCTGCTGCTCCCCGGGCGTGGAGATGAGCCGCTGGGAGACGCGCTCCACCATGGGGCCCGCCTCGTTGGAGGCGCTGGCGGACACGCGCCCGAAAATCCCGACCGCGATCACGCCGAAGGCGGTGTCGAAGTCCTCCTGAGTGGGCTCGGAGCGGCCCTCGAAGCGCGCGGTCTCCAGGGCGATCCCCGCCACCCAGCGGTGCCACGATTCGGAGAGTTTCTCGCGGGTGTCCTCGTGGCGCATCGCGTAGAGCCACGACTCCAAGTGCAGCAGCACGTCGTCTGCGGGGAGCGCCTGGATGCCCGCCACCCAGTCGTGCGGATCGGTGCCGGTGGTGGCGAAAAGCGAGCCCGCCCCGGGGAAGCCGCGCATGCCGGTGTCGAGGCGGTCGACGATCTCCAGGAACAGGGCCTCTTTCGACGGGAACGACGAGTAGAACGCGCCCTTCGTGTACCCGGCCTTCTGGGCGATGTCGCTGACGGAGGCGCCGTCGTAGCCCTGGGCGGCGAAGATCGCGCGCCCGGCTTCGAGCAGGCGTGCCCGGGTCTCCTCGCTCCTGCGGCGGCGCCCGTCCTGCTTCCCGGACACGCCGCTGACGGCGCGCGAGGCCGACGCCAAGTCGCGGGCGGCCTGGTCGAGGGACGCCGCGACCGCGCTCTTGCTGGTGCCGAAGGCGTCGCCGCTGGCCGAGCCCACGGCGCGCGAGAAACGAGTGACCGCCTCGTTGAGGGCGCGGACCGCATCCCTGATGTCGTCGTTAGCGGCGGGGGCGGCCTCTGGGGCGCTACCCGCGCCACCGTGGTTCTCGAACGTGGGGGCGGTGCGGCGGTTGGTCATGCCGTCCATTGTAAATGAGGTTCCCGTGAACCGTGTGTGCGGCCCCCAGCGCGCCCCCAGGGGACGGCGGCACGACGGCGCGGGGAGGCGATCGACGCTGGCCACGAGGCGCTCAACAACGTCCGCCTCCACGCGGGCTCCGATGCCTCGGACCCTGGCAGGCCCGCCCAGTGCCGCGTCGCACTGGTCTTCGAAGGCGGCGCGGTGCGCGTGACGATCACCGACACGGGCGTGGCTTCGACCCGGACCGGCCAACCGGGCTGTGCCACGGGATCCGCGACTCCATCGTGGCCAGGATGGAGGCGGTCGGGGCAGGGCGTCCCTCGCCTCGTGCCCCGGCGGGGGGACGCGGGTCGTCCTGGAGTGGAGTGGTCCCCGGGACAAGCAGGCCAAGCGCGGACCCGTCCTGGCCGCGCTCGTGAGGCGGGCGGCCCGCGGCGCCTCGATGTTCCTGGTGCTGCTCCTCCTGCTGCGCCAGCGCACTGCGGAGGCGGTCGCGGGGAGCGCGGCCCTCGTGGCGGCCACCGCGATATGGGTCGCCGTCCAGGGCAGGGAGCCCGCGCTCGTGCTCACCTTCTCCTTGGGGCACGTCGTCGCCTTCGTCTTCTGGCTGCTCCTCCCATCCCGGTCGGGCGCTGCGACGACCGCGATCGAGGAGGCCCTCGAGGCCGAGGACGAGGCGCGCCTGGCGGGCGAGGAGCAGCTGACGCTCAACGCCGTCATGGCTGCCGGACTCGCCGACTACGGCCAGGGCGCGTCCTTGCGCGCTCCGCGCGCCCTCAGGGTACGGCGATGTGGCCGGGCGCGGTGCCCGCCAGCTCTTCGACGACGACGCCGTTCGAGTTCACGGCCATCGTGGGGCCGTCGGTCGCGGCGGCGACGACGGCGGTGCCCGCCTGAGCGGCGTGCAGCGCGATGTCAGCCGCGTGGAACTGCTTCTGCAGGTAGCCGTAGGCGGCGTCGTCGAGGGGCACGTAGGCGACCTGCGCTCCCCGCAGGCGCTCCACGGCGTCCGGGTAGTGCAGGTCGTAGCAGATGTAGGACGTGGCCCGGTGGCCGGATAGGTCCGCGGTGTTCGCGGTATCGCGGGGCTCGCCGACCTCCTCGTCCGGCGCGAGGTGCTTCTTGTAGTTCGACAGCGCCTCGCGCCCGGTGGAGGCGTCGATGACAACCGTTTTCTTGTAGACCGCGCCCCCGTCCGCCTCGGCGGTGTGGTACACGATGTTCACCCCGTTGTCCGAGGCGAAGGCCGCGATGCGCGCATGGGCGGAGGCGGGGACCGAGTTCTCCGGCCACACGGCCGTGGTGCCCTGCGCGGGGGCGGCGCCCGCTGCGGCGAGCGTCGCGGCCATGAGGGAGTCGACGTCCTCCTCGGTGGCCGGGGCGTCCACGCCTCCCCGCGTCATCTGCTGGAGGGCGAGAGAGGGCGGGATGGGGCGCGCGGGCAGGTTCCAGGCCACCGCGTCCAGGCAGACGACGGCGAGCACCACGCCGCCGAGGGCCAGGGCGGCCGCGCGCGCCGAGGAGCGCAGCAGCGCCCACGCGACGACCGCGCCGCCGAGCAGGACCGCGCCCTCCAGCGCGGCCTCGCCGCCGAATCCCCCCAGCCACACGAGGCCGGGGTTGCGCCACACGCCGTAACCCAGGTGGGGGATCCACCAGTCCTCGGTGACGGGCAGGCGCATTCGCGCCCATGTGAGGACCACCCACGCGGCCGAGAACGCCAGCCACACCCCTGGCACGCCGATTCGGTCGCGCAGCGCCGCCAGGTGGAAGAGGTTCGCCTGCAGCAGCGCCCACCCGATGCTCGCGCCGACGGCGGCGCCCACGGACATGAAGGAGTAGTACCAGTAGGTCGTGGGGACCAGCCACGCCAGGGCGAAGCACGTGCCCACCGCGTAGGCCTGGCGGGCACGGACGCGGGCGAGCAGCCAGAACACGGGCGCCAGCGCCAGCGGGGCCAGCAACTGGCCGGACCAGTGGGGGCTGAACGTGGCCGCCGCCAGCACCAGGCCGCTGGCGGCCCCGATCAGCGCGCTGCGGCGCAACGGGGGCGCGGTCGTCTCGTACTCCATGTCGGCCAACTGTACATGACCGGCGCCCCGGGGCCTGTGACAGCGGTTGTCCGGCGAGGGGCCAGCGCCCGCCCGCCGCGGGGAAGGCGCGGTCCTCGGGCGCGGCGGCGCCCACTAGGAGCGGCTTCGTTGCGGCGAGCGCGCGCCGAACCGTCGCGCCCGCCCCGACACGCCCGGCTTTCGCCCCGGCCGCCGACCTGGCACGATCGGAGGGTGAGCGAGAACGACAGTGGATCAGCGGGCATTGCCCCCGCCTCGTCGGCGGGGCGGCCGGAAGAGCACAACCCCCTGCTGTTGCAGGCCTTCGCGTGGGACCTGCCGGCCGATTCCTCGCACTGGCGGCTGCTGGAGGCGAACGCGCCCCTGGCCGCCGAGTACGGGGTGACCTCCGTGTGGCTGCCGCCCGCCTACAAGGCCGAGAATGCCATCGACTTCAAGGACGGGGTGACCTCCGTGTGGCTGCCGCCCGCCTACAAGGGCAAGCGCGGGGCCGAGGACGTCGGATACGGCGTCTACGACCTCTACGACCTGGGCGAGTTCGACCAGAAGGGCTCCGTCGCCACCAAGTACGGCACCAAGGACGAGTACCTGCGGGCCGTGGACGCCCTGCACCGCGCCGGCATCGGGGTCATCGCCGACATCGTCCTCAACCACAGGATGGGCGGCGACGCCGCTGAGACCGTGCGCGCCACGCCCATGGACCCGGCGGACCGCCGCAGGGCCATCGGGGAGGCGGAGTGGATCACGGCGTGGACGCGCTACACCTTCCCCGGGCGCGGCTCCGCCTACTCGGACTTCGTGTGGGACTGGACGCGCTTCCACGGCTGCGACTGGGACGAGCAGCGGCGCCAGCACGGCGTGTGGCTCTTCGAGGGCAAGCACTGGAACGACAACGTCAACGCCGAGCTCGGCAACTACGACTACCTGATGGGGTGCGACGTCCACGTCACCGACCCCGAGGTGAGCGCCGAGCTCGACCGGTGGGGGCACTGGTACGTGCGGACCACGGGCGTGGACGGCTTCCGCCTGGACGCCGTCAAGCACGTGGGCTCCGACTTCTTCTCCCGGTGGCTGGCCGAATTGCGCCGCTCCACGGGGCGGGAGCTGCCCGCAGTGGGGGAGTACTGGTCGGGCGACGTCGCCGAACTGGAGCGCTACCTCGAGCAGGTCCCGCACATGAGCCTCTTCGACGTGCCCCTGCACTTCCGCCTGCACAACGCCTCGGTGTCGGACGGGAACATGGACCTGTCGCGGATCTTCGAGCGCACACTGGTCGGATCCGACCCCGCGCGGGCCGTGACCTTCGTGGAGAACCACGACACGCAGCCCGGGCAGTCGCTGGCGTCGACCGTGGCGCCGTGGTTCAAGCCGTCGGCCTACGCGCTCATCCTGCTGCACGAGGCGGGACTGCCGTGCGTGTTCTGGGGGGACGTTTTCGGGACGCCCGGCTCCGGGGGGCTCCCTGCCGTCTCCGAGCTGCCCGCCCTGGTGCTCGCGCGCCGCTTCCTGGCCTACGGGCCCCAGCACAACGCCTTCGACGATCCCGACGTCGTGGGGTTCGCGCGCGAGGGCGACAGCGCGCACCCGTCGTCGGGATGCGCCGTGGTGTTCTCCGACCGCCTCGCGGGCGTGAAACGCCTTCTCGTGGGCGAGCGCCACGCCGGGTCCACGTGGGAGTGCGTGATCGGCGGGCATCCGCCGGTCGTGGCCGACCAGGACGGCGCGGTCGAGATCCCCGTCAGCGACGGCGGGCTCAGCGTGTACGTCCCCGCCGATGCAGTGCCGTTGCTGCGGCCCCGCGGGCGACTCGTCCGAGTCGGGGGCGGGGCGGACTGAGGCAGCGCCAGGGCGTGGTGCGGTTGCGGCTGGGCGGTGCTGTGCCCACCGCGCCGCCTTCTAAAGGCGGAGGGCTGCCTCCAGCTCCTGGCGGTTGACGAAGCTCGTGTGCGTCCCCGCTGAGCCGCACGCCCACGCGCCGCCGACGGCGCCCGCGCGGCCCGCCTCGGCGAGCGGACGCCCCATCAGGCGCGCGTGGAGGAACGCCGCGACGAAGGAGTCGCCCGCCCCGTTGGAGTCGATGGCTGGCCTGTCCGGCAGAACCGCGGCGGCCACTCGGATCGGCGAGTCGGGGGCGGCTCTGCTCCAGATCCTCGCCCCGCGCTCCCCGTCCATGACGACGACAGTGCTAGCCCTGCCGCACGAGAAAACATCCGCGACGACCCCGGCCTCGTCAGCCAGGGCGGTGGCTGAGACGAACACGGTGTCCGCACCGTAAGCGAAGTCGCGGTGGTAGTCGGAGCGGCCGTCCCAGTCGTGCAGGTCGGTGGAAGTGGTGGTGCCGGACCCCAGGGCGTCCGGCAGGGCGCGGCGGGCCCAGTCCATGATCGACACGTGGACGTGGCGGGTCCGTCCGAGCCAGTCGCGCCATAGGGCGGGGTCCGGTTCGTACCCGTCCGCGCGGGCGTCGTAGAGGGAGAGCCTGCGCCCGTCGGGGGCGACCAGGTTGACGGAGCGGCGGGTGCCCGCAGTGTTCGTCGCGAACGACGCGGGGATGCCGTCGTGCTCGAAGGAGGAGCGGATGAGGGCGCCCTCGGGGTCGTCCCCGATCACGTCCACTACCGCCGCACGCATTCCCAGGGCGTGGGCGCCGCGGACGACGCCGTTCCCCGTGTGCCCGAGGAGTGTGCGCACGGGGGGCACCATTAGGGAGTCCGCCTGGGGGAGGGGGAGCGCGGGGACGCGCACCACGGTGTCGACGCCGACGCCTCCGATGACCAGGATGTCGAGGGATTCCATGGCCCAATCGTAGCGGGCGGCGGAGTGTGCTGTCGTGAGCTTGGAGGGCCCACTCCGGCGCCGGATTTCAACGCCTCGGCGCGGATGTGGACTCGCGGATGACGAGTTGCGGGTCGAAGGAGCGGTGCTCGATGACGGGGGAGTCCCCCTCGTCGGCGTGGGGGGCGGCCAGCAACAACTCGACCGCCGCCATGCCCAACTCCTCCATCGGCTGGCGGATTGTCGTCAACGGCACGGAGGTTTGCGAGGCGAGGGCGATGTCGTCGAAACCGACCAGCGAGACATCGGCGGGGATGCGTATCCCGGCGTCGCGCAGAGAGGACATGACGCCGAAGGCGATGAGGTCGTTCGCGCAGAAGACCGCTGTCGGGTGCTCGTCGTCTTCGTCGGTGCCGGTGCGGCCGCCGCGCCCGTCCTGCGCGCCGTTGGAGCCGGGTCGGCCTGGGCCCCGGCCATCCCCGTCCGCTCCACCCGGGGTGCCGTCCCCGCCCCGCTCCGCGCCCGCGCGGGCTCCCAGGCCCCGCGCCGCCAGCCACTCCTGGGCGAACTCCCGTCCGGCGCGGGCGGTGAAGTCCTCGACGGAGACCACGTCGAGCACGACCGATCCGGTCCCCGTCAGCTTCTCCCAGTGCGCGATCGCGTCGCGGACGCCGAGCAGGCGCTGCCGGGCCTGGCGCACGTGGGCGGGGCCGTTGACGAAGATGATGTGCCGGTGCCCCAGGGCCAGCAGGTGCTCGATCGCCAATGATGCGCCCGCCCGGTCGTTGACGGCGATGCTCGACATATCCGACGGGGTGTCCGGGGTGTCGAAGAGGACCACGGGGATCCCCTGGGCGACGAGCTCGTGGGCCGCCTCGAGTTCCGAGTCCGCGGGGGTGAGCAGGACGCCGCGCACGGCCTGCCGGGCCATAGTGCGCAGCAGTTGGGCCTCCTCGGCCACCGAGGCGTGGGTCGAGGACAGGGTCATGACGAAGCCCGCTTCGCGCAGGCAGCGCTCCATGCCCGAGGCGGCCTCCATGAAGAACGGGTTGTTGAGGTCGAAGACGGCGACGGCCACCAGGGGGGAAGTCCCCCGTCTGAGGGCCTGGGCGGTGGGGTTGGGGACGTAGCCGAGCCGCGCGATCGCGTTCTCGACCCGTTTGCGCACTTCGGGACTGACGCTTCCGCGCCCGTTGATCACATTCGACACGCTTCCCACGCTGACTCCGGCCAGGGTGGCGACGTCCTTGACCCCGGGGGCCTTCCCCCCGGGCCGGGCCGGGCCGGGGCGGCGCGGCGCCTTCGGCGGGTCTTGGTCTGAACGCTGGGTCGCCTGGGTCCGAGGGGTCATTGGCTCCGCTTCCGTCGCGCGTGGTGTGAGAATCGAGGATGAATCGTTCATATTAGTACAATCGGGTGCCCTTGTTCCGCGTCATTTCACAGGGCGCGGCGGAATTCTGTGGTCGAGTTGACAGCATTCGTCCGCCGTGTCAGACTTCTGACCACTGAATCGTTTCATTCCTCAGTGTGGAGGTGAACCATGACATGTGACTCCGTCGAACCCGTCGTGTCGCTGCAGCACGCGGTGAAGCGGTTCGGCAGCTTCACGGCGATGAGCGATGGGTGCATCGACCTCTTCCGCGGGCAGATCCACGCCCTGGCGGGCGAGAACGGCGCCGGGAAGTCGACCCTGGTCAAGGTGCTCGCCGGAATCCACCGGCCCAGCGGAGGGCTCCTCCTGCTCGACGGGGAGCCGGTGGTGTTCAAGAGCACGGCGGAGTCCAAGGCCGCCGGGATCTCCGTCATCTACCAGGAGCCCACACTCTTCCCCGACCTGTCCGTCGCGGAGAACATCTATGTGGGCCGCCAGCCCCGGGGCCGCTTCGGCATGATCGACCACGCGGCGATGCGCGCCGACGCACAGCGCCTCTTCGACCGCCTCGAGGTCGGCATCGACCCGGCGATGCCCGCCGAGGGGCTGTCCATCGCGGACCAGCAGATCATCGAGATCGCCAAAGCGATCTCCATGGACGCACAGGTCCTCATCATGGACGAGCCCACGGCCGCGCTGTCCGGGCACGAGGCGGACCGGCTCTTCGCCATCGCGCGCTCCCTGCGCGACCGCGGCGCGGCGCTCATGTTCATCTCCCACCGCATGGACGAGATATACGACCTGTGCGACCGGATCACGATCATGCGCGACGGGCGCTATGTGTCGACGCGCGTCCTGGCCGGCACCGACCGCGCCCAGCTGGTCAAAGACATGGTCGGCCGCGAGGTCGACCAGCTCTTCCCCAAGCTCGAGGCCCAGATCGGCGGACCAGTGCTCCGCGTCGACGGACTCACCCGCTACGGGGCCTTCGAGGACGTCTCCTTCGAGTTGCGCTCCGGCGAGATCCTCGCCCTCGCGGGCCTCGTGGGCGCGGGGCGCTCCGAGGTGGCGCGCGCGGTCATGGGGATCGACCGCGCCGACGCGGGCTCGGCCACCGCCTTCGGCGAGCCCCTCAAGCTCGGCGACACGGCATCGGCGATCCGCGCGGGCCTGGCGTTCGTCCCCGAGGACCGGCGCAAGCAGGGACTCGTCATGGACCTGTCGGTCGCGCGCAACACCACCCTCACCCTGCGCGACAAGCTGGCGAAGTGGGGCATCATCGACGCCCGGGCCGAGGCGCGCGCCGCCGAGGAGTGGACGCGGACCCTCGAGGTCAAGACCGCCAGCCAGCAATCGCCCGCCTCCTCCCTGTCCGGCGGGAACCAGCAGAAGGTCGTCCTGGCGAAGTGGCTGGCGACGGATCCGAGGATCCTCATCGTCGACGAGCCCACCCGCGGCATCGACATCGGCACGAAGGCGGAGGTCCACCGCCTGCTGTCGGCGCTGGCGCGCCAGGGGGTGGGCATCCTCATGATCTCCTCCGAGCTGCCGGAGGTCATGGGGATGGCGGACCGGGTGCTCGTCATGTGCGAGGGCCGCGTCACCGCCGAACTCGAACGCGCCGAGGCGAACGCCGAGGCGATCATGACGGCGGCGACCGACCACACGAAGGCGGCATCATGACCACCACCGCTCCCGCCAACGAGGCGCCCGCCCCGCCCCCAGCACCCGCCGCGCGGAGCGCCTGGCGCTCCCTGGCGTCCCTGCGCGAGGCGCCGGTGCTGGTCGCCCTGGTCGTCCTCGTCCTGGTCACATGGGCGTTCAACCCGCGCTTCCTGACGCCGCAGGGCATCAAGGACCTGTTCCTCAACGCCACCATCGCGATGCTCATGGCCGCCGGCCAGTCCCTCATCATCCAGTCCGAGGGCGTGGACCTGTCGGTCGGCTCGATCCTGGGCGGCTCCGCCTTCCTCACGGGCGTGCTCTTCGCATCGGCGCCCGGGGTCCCGATCATCGTCGTGTTCCTCGCCGGAACCGCCCTGGGCGCGGCGCTCGGCGCGATCAACGGACTCCTGGTCACCCGGGCGCGGGTGCCCGCGATGGTCATCACCCTGGGCACCCTCTACGTCTTCCGCGGAGCGCTCAACTGGTGGGCGGGCTCCACCCAGTACTTCGCGGGGGATAGGCCCCAGGCCTTCGGGGACCTCGGTGTCGCCACCGTCATGGGCTTCCCCTTGCTCACACTGCTCGCTGTGGCCGTCATCGCGGCGATCTCCCTGTTCCAGCGCTATGCGCGCTCGGGGCGCGACCTCTACGCGATCGGATCGGACCGCGCCGCCGCGGCCGTGTACGGCATCCCCGTGGGGAGCCGCGTCCTCATGGCCTTCATCGTCAATGGGGCGATGGTCGGACTCGGCGGCGTCCTGTACGCCTCGCGCTTCAACTCGGTCGGGGCGACGACCGGGAGCGGCATGGAGCTCGACATCGTCGCCGCCTGCGTCGTCGGCGGTGTGGCCATGACCGGCGGTGTGGGAACTGCCTACGGCGCCGCCATCGGGGCCCTGCTGCTCAACACGATGACATCCGCGCTCACCGCGATCGGCGTCGACAAGTTCTGGCAGAGGGCCGTCGTCGGCGCCCTCATCCTGGTCGCCATCGTCATCGACCGGGTCTCGACGATCCGCCGACGCGAGTTGCTGCGCAAGAAAGGAGGCGCATCAGTATGAGCCGGACACCGAACACCCCGGCGGAGGACTCGGGAAGGAGGGCGCCAGGCGCCCTGCGGCGCATCGCCGCCTCCAGGGACGCCAAGATGACGCTGGTCCTGGCCCTGGTGGTCGTGGCCGCCCTGGTCCTGGTTCCCCGATTCGGACAGCCGCGCACTCTCACCTTCCTGACGCTGGACGTGGCGGCCACACTCCTCATGGCCCTGCCGATGACCCTGGTCATGATCAACGCCGATATCGACCTGTCCGTCGCTTCGACGGCAGGCCTGGTCAGCGCTGTGATGGGGGTCCTCGTCCAATCGGGGATGGGCTTGTGGACGGTGGCCGCTCTGTGCCTGCTGATCGGCGTGGCGTGCGGCCTTTTCAACGCGGTCATGACGGCCTACGTCGGACTCCCGGCGCTCGCGGTCACGATCGGTACGCTCGCCCTCTACCGCGGCCTCGCCCTGGTGGTCATCGGCGACCAGTCGATCTCGGCCTTTCCCGAGTGGGCGACGGAGGCCGTCACGGGCTCCTTCGGCAAGACGGGGATCCCCTACATGATCGTCCCCTTGGCGGTGGCGGTCGCCCTCTTCGCCGTCCTGCTCCACATGACGCCCTACGGGCGCGGGCTCTTCGCCCTCGGCCACTCCAAGCAGGCAGTGGAGTTCGTCGGCATCGACACGAGGCGCGCGCGCCTGATCGCCCTGGTCCTGTCGGGCGTGATGGCGGCGCTGGCCGGCGTGTACTGGACCCTGCGCTACTCGGCGGCCAAGGCCGACAACGTCGAGGGCCTGGAGCTGGTCGTCATTGCGGCGGTCGTCTTCGGGGGCGTCAGCGTCTTCGGCGGCAAGGGCTCCGTGTGGGGCTCCGTGTGCGGCGTCTTCACCGTCGGCGTCCTCAACTACGCACTGCGGCTCAACCGCATTCCCGATGTGGTCCTGGTCATGGTGACCGGGCTGCTGCTCATCGCCTCCGTGGTCGCTCCGTCGATAGCGTCGGCGTGGTCGCAGTGGCGTTCCCATCGAACACCGATAACACCCACCACCGGCGCCCAGGGCGCCTGAAAGGAAGACACCGATGTCTCTCACGAAACGCAGCGCGACCGCACTGGCGGCCCTGGTCCTCGCTGCCTCGACGGCGGTGGCCGCATGCGGCGGGGGCTCCGACTCCCAGGCGTCCGGCGGCTCCGGGGCCACCCCCGCGGGCGGCGCCTACGACGTCTCCTCCAAGACGATCACCTTCATCCCCAAACAGCTCAACAACCCCTTCTCCGACGTCATGCTCGGCGGGGGGAAGGACGCGGCGGCCGAGCTGGGATTCGCCGAGGCGCACGTCGTCGGCCCACTGGAGGCGTCGTCCTCCTCGCAGGTCTCGTTCATCAACTCCGAGGTTCAGGCGGGCACCAATGTCATCGTGCTCGCGGCGAACGACCCCGACGCCGTGTGCCCGGCGCTGAAGGACGCGAGGGGCGCGGGCAGCAAGGTCATCACCTTCGACTCCGACGCCTCGGCCGACTGCCGCGACCTGTTCATCAACCAGGTCGAGTCCAAGCAGGTGGCACTGACGATGCTGGAGATGGTGTCGGAGCAGACCGGAGGCTCGGGGAAGGTCGCGATCCTGTCGGCCACGGCGAACGCCACCAACCAGAACACGTGGATCCAGTACATGGAGGACGAGATCGCCTCCAACGCCAAGTACAAGGACATCTCCATCGTCGCGAAGGTGTACGGCGACGACGACGACACGAAGTCCTTCCAGGAGGCCCAGGGCCTGCTGCAGGCCCACCCCGACCTCGATGCGATCGTGTCCCCGACGACAGTGGGGATCGCCGCGACGGCGCGCTACCTGTCGACCTCCGACTACAAGGGCAAGGTCGCCCTCACTGGCCTCGGCCTGCCCAATGAGATGCGCTCCTTCGTCAAGGACGGCACCGTCAAGGAATTCGCCCTGTGGGATCCCGCCCAGCTCGGCTACGTCGCCGCCTACGCGGGCGCGGCACTGGAGAGCGGGGCGGTCAAGGGCGAGGTCGGCGAGACCTTCACCGCGGGCACTCTCGGTGAGCGGACCATTGAGGACGGTAAGACCGTCGTCGTGGGCGACCCGGTGCGCTTCAACGCGGACAACATCGACAACTACGACTTCTGACCCCTCGGGTCCTGTGCGGTGGACGCGCCCACCGCACAGGACCCGTCGGCGGGGGCCGCCCGCATACGCGATTGAACGATTCATCCACTGGCTCCCGGTGGCTCCAGCTCACGGAGACGGCCCGACGACCGGCATCCCGCAGCGAACACCGGGAGCAGCACACCGTGCCCGAGCAGAAAGGACGGCTATGACGACCACCCCCACCCTGGACGAGACACTCGCCACCACATCCCAGTCCTCCCCGTCGCGCGCCTGCTTCCTCCTGCGAGTGCGCCCCGAGAAACTCGCGGAGTACGCCGACGTCCACCAACGCGTATGGGAGGAGATGCGCTCCGCGCTGAGCCGGGCGGGGTGGCGCAACTACTCGCTCTTCCTGGACCCCTCCTCCGGCCTCGTCGTCGGCTACTACGAGGCGGACGACACCCGGGCGGCCTCCGAGGCCATCGCCGCGACCAGGGTCAACGCCCGCTGGCAGCGGGAGATGGCCCAGTACTTCGAGCCCGATGGCGGGGGAGGGGCCCAGGCCCTCCACCAGTACTTCTACCTCCCCTGACCCCTGCTCCACCGGCCGCCCTCCTGGGATCTAGGGGAGGGGGCCCAGTGGAACCCCGCCGCGTCCCGGGGCCGACCCGCGCCTCCGGGCGCCGCCCGCCCGGGCCCCGCCCGAACCGGAACCCCTGAGCCGCCGCGCCCACAACCCGCACACAAGCAATAGGAGACCCCCATGCCCCCCTCCCTCGCCGACCTCACCCCTGCCCAGGCGCGCCTGCTGCGCGAGCAAACGATCGAACTGCCCAGCTGGGCGTTCGGCAACTCGGGAACACGATTCAAAGTGTTCACCACCCCTGGCGCGCCGCGCGACCCCTTCGAGAAGATCGACGACGCGGCCCAGGTCCACAAGTACACGGGGATCACACCCCGGGTCTCGCTCCACATCCCCTGGGACCGCGTCGACGACTTCGCGCGCCTGCGGGACCACGCCGCTGAGCGCGGGATCGAACTGGGGACCATCAATTCCAACGTGTTCCAGGACGACGACTACAAATTCGGCTCGCTGACCAACTCCGACGAGGTGGTACGCCGCAAGGCCATCGACGCCCATCTGCGGTGCATCGACGTCATGGACCAGACGGGCTCCACCACTCTCAAGGTGTGGCTCGGCGATGGCACGAACTACCCCGGCCAGGACTCGATCGCGGCCCGCCAGGACCGCCTCGCCGACTCGCTGGGGCGCATCTACGGCGCCCTGGGCGGGGACCAGCGCCTGCTCCTGGAGTACAAGTTCTTCGAGCCCGCCTTCTACCACACCGACGTGCCCGACTGGGGGACGGCGTTGGCGCACGTGAGCGCCTTGGGCGAGCGGGCCGTGGTCTGCCTCGACACCGGTCACCACGCGCCGGGCACCAACATCGAGTTCATCGTGGTCCAACTGCTGCGCGCCGGGCGCCTGGGCGCCTTCGACTTCAACTCGCGCTTCTACGCCGACGACGACCTGGTCGTCGGGGCGGCCGACCCGTTCCAGCTCTTCCGCATCATGCACGAGATCGTGTCCTTCGGGGCGTTGGAGGCCACCAGCGGCGTGAACTTCATGCTCGACCAGTGCCACAACCTGGAGCAGAAGATCCCCGGCGAGATCCTCTCCGCCCTCAACGTCCAGGAGGCCACGGCCAAGGCCCTGCTGGTGGACCGCGCGGCACTGGACGCGGCCCAGCGCTCCCACGATGTCATTGGGGCGAACCAGGTCCTCATGGACGCCTACTCCACGGATGTGCGCCCCCTGCTGCGCGAGCTGCGCGAGTCCCAGGGGCTCGACCCCGACCCCCTGGCGGCCTTCGCGCGATCGGGGTACCTGGCGCGCGCCGAGGCGGAGCGCGTGGGCGGCGCCCAGGCCAGTTGGGGCGCGTGAGTGACGTGTCCACGACTGTTGCCGCCGTCGACCTGGGCGCCTCGTCGGGCCGCGTCCTGCGCGGCGTCCTCGACGGAGGGCGCCTGAGCGTCCACGAGTGCGCGCGCTTCGCCAACGGCCCGGTGCGCCTGCCCCTGCGCACCGCCTCGTCGGCGGGGGCCGGAGTGGGGGAGGAGTACGCGTGGGACGTCCTGGCCCTGTGGTCGGGGATCCTCGACGGGCTGCGCGTGGCCGCCGGGCTGGGCCCGGTCGACGCCGTGGGGATCGACTCGTGGGCGGTGGACTACGCCCTGCTCGACGCCGACTCCCGCCTGCTGGGCAACCCGGCCTCGTACCGCAGCCCCCGCTGCGCCCCGGCGGCGGCCGCCGTCCTGGCCGAGCTGGACGCCCAATGGCTGTACGAGCGCAATGGCCTGCAGTTCCAGCCCTTCAACACGATGTTCCAACTGGTCGCAGACGCCCGTGAGGCCCGGGCCTCCCTGGCGCGACGGGCGCTGCTCATCCCCGATCTGCTGGCTTACTGGTTGACTGGGGAAACCGTAACCGAGGCCACCAATGCCTCGACGACCGGCCTGCTCGACCCGGGCACCCGCGTGTGGGACCCGGGGATCGCGGAGGCGCTCATGGAGGGGTTCGGCGTCGAGGCGCGATTCCCCCGCCTCGTCGAGGCGGGCGCCGTCGTCGGTCCTATCACGGTCCCCGGCCTTGGGCTGCGCTCCCCGTCGGGGGAGGCGACCCCGCTCGTGGCCGTGGGCACCCACGACACGGCGTCGGCGGTCGTCGGTGTCCCCGCCGACCCGGACGGCGGCCCCTTCGCCTTCGTGTCCTCGGGCACGTGGTCTCTCGTGGGCGTGGAACTGGGTGCGCCCGTGCGCACGACTGAAGCGCGCCTGGCGAATTTCACGAACGAGCTCGGCGTGGACTCCACTGTCCGCTTCCTCAAGAACATCATGGGGATGTGGGTGCAGCAGGAGTGCCTGCGGCAGTGGAGGGAACGGGGTGAAGGCGGCCTGGACTGGACCTCGCTGGATGCCCAGACCGAGGCAGCGCAGCCAATGCGCTCCCTCTTCGACATCAATGCGCCGGAGTTCTTGGCCCCCGGTGGAATGATCGAGCGCGTAGGCGCGCGGCTGGAGGCGGCGGGCGAGCCGGTGCCCACCACGCGCGGGGAACTGCTGCGGGCGATCACCGAGTCCCTGGTGGTCGCCTACAGGCGCGCGCTGCGCGAGGCGGCCGAGCTGTCGGGGGTCTTTCCCACCACGATCCACATCGTCGGAGGAGGGTCGAAGAACGCCCTGCTGTGCCAGTCCACAGCCGACGCCACGGGTATCCCCGTCGTCGCCGGGCCCGTCGAGGCGACTGCGCTGGGGAACATGCTCGTCCAGCTGCGCGCTGTCGGCGCCGTGTCCGGAGGCCTGGGGGACATGAGGCGCCTCGTCGCCTCGTCGGCCCCCCTCGCGCGCTACGTTCCGCGGCGCGGAGCCGCGTCCCAGTGGGAGCGGGCCGAGGAGCGGGTCGCGCGCGGTGGGGCGTAGGCGGCGACGCGCCTGCCTCCGGTCGGTCGAAGCGGCCCGCTGGGACACCACGGCCCGGCGCCCCGTCCGCCGGACAGGGCGGCGGTCAGGGCGGTCCGGTGCTGGCCACCGGTCAGGGCAGTCCGGTGCTGGCCACCTGCCTCCGGTAGGACTCGGCCTCCCAGTGCTCGATGAAGCACCGCTCCTCCTCGTCCATGACCCGCACTTTCCCTAGGAGGTCGGCCTCACGGGCCACACGCAGGGCGTCGAGGAAGACGGCGAGGGCGTTGTCGGCGCTGCCCTGGGAATCGCCCCGGGCGATGACGGCCGTGGCCGGGATGACCGCGACGATGGGCAGTCGTCCGTGCTGAGCCCGGTAGAGCGCGGTCTTCGCCCCCACGACCTCCTCGGTGTCGTTGCGGTCCAGCAGGAGGGGGAGCGATCCGGCGTACACGATCTGGTCGGGGATCAGGGGGCCGCGCGACACGGGGCCGGCATCGCGTTCCGAGTCCGAGCGGGCGGCCTCGTCGGCGGCGATGGCGACTGCCGCCGCCCCGGTGGCCCCTTTGAAATGGGAGGCGATGCGGCGGCACCGCTCCTCCATATTGGTGGCTGCGCGTTCAATGGCCGCCCGGATGGAGGCCGTGAGGAAATGAACCCTTTCATCAACCTCCTCGACGGTGGCGCCGGACACGATCACTCCGTGGTTGCCGAGCATTGTGATGCGCGGGGGCTGCTTGTGGTGGCGGGCCTGGAAGGCTTCGCGCTGCCGTTCGACCTCCAGGGCGAGCGGGATCCCGGGATCCGTGTAGTCCACCCAGATCGCCTGGTCCCCGAATATCTCCTCGGTGAGGGCGGCGCCCCTGGCGTTGCAGGTGACGGCGTTGGCGGTGAGTGGGTGGAGGTGCAGTACCAAGGGGTCGGGGATGAGGGCGTGGAAGAGGATCTCGACGCTGGGGCGCCTGTCGTGGTGCCCCAGTTGGGCCCGCTCCGCAGCGGCGCGGACGGGATCCTCGCCCTCGGGGGCGGGGGAGTGGAGGGCGTTGAGCAGTGTGGGGATGTCGAGGGGGATCAGGTCCTCCTCCCGTAGGGTCGCCAGGGGGACTCCGCTGGGCTTGATGCGCAGGGTCGTACCGGTCTTCGCCGACGAGTTGCCGCCTCCGGCCCTGGTGAACTCGGGGTCCGCTCCGATCCGGTTGCACAGTGCGATGAAGTCCGCGGTGGGGATGGTCATGGGCGCCTCCGCATTGAGGATGAAACGTTTCATTCAAGAGTAGAGGCAGAGCGGGGACCTGTCAATCGGCTTTCGTCCGGTGAGAGCGCTACCGACGCCGAGTCGCAGTGGGCAATGGTCGGCGCGCTGCGCTCAGGTGAGGGCGAGCGCCACGGCGGTAGCCGCGTACAGGGAGCCCATGAGGATGTGCAGGGGGATGTTGAGGCGCAAGTAGATCCGCCGTTGGCGCTCAGTCAGGCCCTTCCCGGACATGAGGTCCTCCTCGGCCTTCGCGAAACCAGTCGGAACGTGCGCGAGGAAGTAGTAGAGGAAGAACACGACGACGGCCAGGACCTGTGGGAGGGCGGCGTGCGCGGAGTGGTTGAAGGCCAGGGACGCGGCTGCCGTCAGAGCGGGCCCGAAGGGCATGAACAACCTGTAGCGCCACTTGAGGCGGAGCGTCGTGCGGAAGGGCGTGTACACCCGTGTGAAGAACTCGTCGTCCCCGGCGCGCACCTGCCACTGGAAGAACGCGCCGAGGGTGACGGCGTAGGAGAAGGCGAACCCCGCCGCCACAGCCTGCCACACCAGGTTCAAAGCCCACAACGCCTGTGCCATTGATCGATCACCTCTGTGGAGAGGCTACTCCCCGGCGCCTGAGAGGACAAGACCGCCCCGAAGCCCCGAATGGGGCACGCGGCGCCCATCCGCCGTCCGGGGGCTGCAGGCCACCGCGCCCGCCGCATCCGGCAGAGCACTGGGGCTCAGGAGTCCCCTTCCTGGGGAGGATCCTGCAGCAGAGTCGGGAACTTCGTCGTGATGTCCTCGAAGAAGTCCTCGGCGGTGTGGATGAAACGACTGACGTTGACGCACAGGTTCGTGAACGTGAGGCCGTGCCTGCACGTCACGTACATCTCCGCGTAGATCCGCAGCGGCCCGTCGATGTCCGAGACGTAGGCCTTGGGCCAGCGCATCAGCGAGTTCCACTCGTTGCACGCGTCCATCAGAGGAGCCTTCAGGTCCTCGTCGGGCACCACCAGCAGCGCCCCGCGGAGCTGGATGTCGCTACCGTCGGAGTCGCACGACAGCCAGTAGTGGCCCCGTGTGAAGTCCGTAACCAGCACGCCCTTGTCCTCTTTGAGCGCGTACTTCCAGTCCTTGCGGTCGAAGTACCGCGCGATCTGCTCGACCGTCGGCGGGGCCACGGTGGTGCGCTCGGTGATCTCCGCCTCGCAGAGCTCCAGGAACCTGGAGGTCGTCGAGTCCGACGGGTTCAACTGCAGCGAGTGGCGCAGGTACGGCACCGCTTCCTCATTGCGGTCCATCCAGTACAGCGCGACCCCCATCCGCTGGTTCCACAGCGGGTCGCCCGCGCCCTGCGCCTGCGTGCTCGCAAGCAAGTTGGCCGCCGACTGGAGAAGGTCCTTGAAGGCGTCCATGGACGGCTGTGCGTAGTCGATGTAGGCCTGGGCCAGCAGGCCCACCAGCTCGTAGTCGTTCTCGTAGCCCCTGTGCCCCTCGATGAGGGCGATGACGCGCTGGTACTCGCCATCGGTGTTGAGGCGCGATATCTTCGCGAACAGTCGTTGGCGGGGCTGGAACACACCGAACATACCGGCTCCTGATCACTCTTCGGGGGAGTAGGCCAACGACGGGAAGCGCTCGCCGACGTGCGTGAAGAACTGCTGGGAGGTGCTGACGAAACGGTCGATGTTCGTGCTCACGGTGGCCCGTGTCATCCCGCCGCTGAGGGTGAGGTGCATCTCGGCGTAGACGAAGGCCTTGCCCTCGTCGTTCACGAAGACGCTCGCCTTCGGCCAGCGGGTCCTGGAGTTCCAGTCGTTGCAGACCTCCACCAGTGCGGGGCGCAGGTCGAGGGACGCGGGCGTCTCGATCCTGGCCAGCAGCGACAGGTTGTTGTCCTCCGGGGAAACCGAGAACCAGTAGTGCCCGACGGGGAACATCATGCACACTGCGCCGTCGTCGTGGAAGGCGTAAGTGGCCTCACGCGAATCGAGGTGTTCGGTGATCGTTTTCGTTGTGATGGGGGTGACGGTCGTCTTGTCGGCGATCTCCTGGGCGCACTTCTCGGTGAGTTGCGCGAACGCCGTGTCCGCCGGGTCCAGCTCGCACGCGCGGCGCAAGCGGGGCATCGCCTCGTCCAAACGGTCCAGCCAGTACAGGGCGGCGCCCATCCGGAAGTTCCACATGGGGTCGTTGGCGCCCTCCTGCTCGAAGGGCGCCAACAAGTCGACGGCGGTCTGGTGGAGCTGGTTGAACGAGGACTTCGACGAGTCCGCGTAGTTGACGTACGCGCGCGCCAGCAGGCCGGCCATCACGTAGTCCTCGCGGTGCCCGTTCACCCTCTCGATGCGGGCGATGATCTGCTGGTGCTGGCCGGCGTCGTGCAGCTGCGCCACCTCGGCCAGCAGCCTCAAGCGCTCCTCTTCGTCGATAGCCGCCATGGGGGCCTCAGTCCTCGCTCGGGGGCTGGGCGAGCGACGGGAAGCGCTCGACGATGTGGGAGAAGAACTGCTCCGACGTGTCGATGAAACGGGTCACCGCCATCGACAACTGGGCGCGGGTCATGCCGAAATGCGTCGTCAGGTACTGCTCGGCGCAGATGCGCACGGTCCCGTCATCCAGGGTGACGACGTGGGTCTTGGGCCAACGGGTCGAGTTGTTCCAGTCGTTGCAGGTCTCGACCAGCCGGGGGCGCAGGTCCATGGGCGCGTCGGTGCGCAGGGCGCCCCACAGGCTCAGGTCATCGGTGTCGGTCTCCTTGCGGAAGCGGTACAGCCCTTCGGTGAAACCGGTGAACAGGGTGTTGTCGTCGAGGTTGTAGGTCCACCCCCGGTCGTCGAAGTAGTCGGCGATGCTCTGCGTGGTGATGGGGAGCAGCTCCGTGCGTGCGGTGAGGGAGCGGTGGCAGCTGTCGATGAGGTCGGTGACGGCGGTGTCCGTGGGGTCGAGCGCCTGGGCCTGGCGGAGGTAGATGAGGGCCTCGTCCTCGCGGTCGAGGAAGTAGAGCGCGTAACCGATCCGGTAATGCCACTTCGGATCCGACAGGCCCTCGGTCTCCACTCCGCGCAGCAGGTCCACAGCCCTGCGGAGCAGGTCGTGGTAGGTGTCCATGTGGGGCTGGGCGTAGTTGTTGTACGCGCGCGCCAACAACGACGCAAGGTCGTAGTCGCCGGTGAAATCGCTCTGAGCCTCTATCAGTGCGATGATCTGCTGGTGCTCATCGTTCAAATGGAGCTGCTCGATGCGGTCGAGCAACTGCGCGCGTGCGTCGGACATTCCGTCTCCTCGTGGTGAAGCGATGGGACAACCCTAGCAGCGCCCCGATGCGTGCGCGCCCCCGTTCCCCCAGGTCCTGGCCCGACTTATGACCGCGGCAGATGCGTGCGCGCCCTGTTCCTCCCGGGGAGCGCCGCGCTGTGGTCGCCCTCCGCTCCACGTGCAACAGGCGCGCCCTGTTCCTCCCGGGGAGCGGCCGGTTCCGCAGAGCTGTCGGCGTGCGCGCAAACGGGTGTGGGCGCCGTCAGTCGCAGCGTTTCCCGCCGGACTTGTAGTTGCCGCGCGGCGGCTCGTCGTCGGAGTCGGGAGCGTCGTCCGGCTGCGGCGTGGGTCCTGGGCGGGCAGCGGAGTCGGATCCGGAGCCGGGGGCGCCGCCGCGCGGCGGCAGGGAGTCGAGGGCGGAGAGGTCATCGGGGATGACGAACTCCCCCATCCCGCTGGGCGGTCGCGCTTCCGGCGCGAAACGGTCCGGATCTGACGGCGCCGTCCCGATCTGCCCGGCTTGTCCGGCCTGGGGGGCGGGCGCCGGGGCCGCCGGTGCGAAGGGGGCGCCCGCAGTAGTGCCCGCTGCACCCGCCGCAGCGCCCGCAGCACCGGGAACACTGTAGGGCGCTGGGGACCCCGGCACCGTACTGGGGGCCCCGGGCGCGGCAGTGGGTGCTGGCTGCCCGTATTCTGTGGGTGCCGCGGGCCACTGGCTGGGCGGGGGGAACCCCTTGGGCTCGGCGACTGACTTCTTGCGCCTGCGCGCAGCGCCGAAGCCCGCGGCGCCCACCGCGACGATTCCGGCAACGACCAGGCGGCCCCAATTCGTGCCCCGCCTCCCCAACGACGGCGCGGTGGAGGAGGACGCGCTGGGGGTGGGGGTGGCGCTCGCGGCCGTGTAGAACGAGTGGCCGCCCGGGTAGACCGGCACTGCCGAGGCCGGGGAGGTGATCGCGCGCGAGGGGTCGTCGGCCAGCGCCACGCCACCGGCCGTGAGGGAGCCCGCCGCGATGAGCTGTCCGGGCGCCGTGTCCCACCGCGCCACCGTGAAGACGCGGTTGGAGACGGTCTCGTCGGTGCCCAGGCGTGCCTGCGAGCTGGAGGAGTTCTCATCGACGGTGCCCTCGACCATGACCGTCGCCGAGCGGTAGGCCATGGGAACGCTGAAGAGCTGCTGCATGTTCTCCGCAGTCGCGAACGTCTTCGTGTCCAGCGCCCACGTGCCGTTGACCCCCGCCTTGACCTCGGTCTGGGTGTTGGCGTCGTTGTAGGACATCGTGAGGTCGCAGATGGTGGTATTCCCCGAAGTGGTGCCGCGGGCGTCGGTCTGGTCGGCCCGCGAGGAGGGGGCAAGGGTGGACTCCATGGCCTGGCACCGCTTGTAGTCGATGCGGCCCAAGGGGTCGGTGATGGAGACGCGGTTGATGAGCTGCCCGTCCTTGGTGAGCATGAAGATCTCGTCCACGTGCGCCGGTTCGGGGCCGTTGTCCACGGCGAGCGCCGGAACGGCGTGGGTGGCGCCGAGGCAGGCGGCGAGGACGGCTGCGCCGACGAGGCGCGTCAGCGCCGTCAAACGCTGTGGGTGCATGGCAGTTCCTCCGGGGCGCTGGCACCGGGAACGCGGCGGCCCCCTCCGGCCCGGGGGCGCGGGCGGTGGGAACCGCGGGCAGCGTGCCGTCGGCCAGTCGCGCGCGATCGTTCGAATAGCATAATGAGTAGACTCATCCTAACTAACGAACAGTTGGTCCGGGCACCTCACCGCCGACGGATGGAACGGCCGGTGCCCACCCCCCATCACCACAGCTAGGGAAGAGAGCCCCCATGACCCTGAGATGCCGCGCAGCGCGCCACAACGACATTGAGGCGATGGCGCTCATCGCCGCGCACGGTTTCGAGGAGTACCCGCTGCACGGGATGATGCGCCCGTTCATGAAGCCAGGCGCCTCCTACTTCGATTTCCTCGTCGACTTGAACACGACGATGGTGCGCGCCTACCTCAGGTGGCGCAACGCCCTGGTGGTCGAACAGGACGGTGTGGCGGTCGCCATCGCGCTGCTCAACCGCGTCCCCGTGGGACTGGCCGGTTACATTGCCAACGGGGGCCTGTCGATGCTGCGCTCGGCGTCGTTGGCGTCGCTGCTGCGCTTCTTCGCGGTCACCGAGGAGGCGGACCGCGGGGCGAAGGAGAACTCGGACTACGACTGGTACCTGGAGATCCTGGCCGTTGCTCCCGGAAAGCGCGGGCAGGGGATCGGCAGTTGGGTGATGCGCGACGTGCTGCCCGCCTACGTGCGGCGCAGGGGCGGGCACAGGATCGCCTTCATCACGTGCACGGAGGACAACGTGCGCTTCTACAAGAACAGCGGGTGCCGCGTGGTCCACGAGAACGAGGTCTCCCTGGAGGGGCAGACGTGCCCGGTGTGGGCATTCGAGAAGGTGGCGCACGCGGACTGATCGGCCCGTCCGACCGCTGGGGGGCGGCCCGCGCGGCGATGGCTCCGGCGCGGGCTTCCCCGGCCCCGGGGCGCGGCGCGGAGCCGCGGAGTGGCCGGGCCTTCCGTGTTCGCTGGAAATATGCCACTATTGCGGTGATACGAATCATGCTCGAAGAGGAGTTCCCATGCTGTCGACGGACACTGTTTCCCTCAGTCCGAACCCCCTCGTGCAGGCCTTGGGCAAACCCGCGGAGGAGTTCACGAAAGCCGACGTGATGGGGTACGCCGAGGACCATCGGATCCCGATGCTGAACCTGAGGTACGTCGGCGGTGACGGGCGGCTCAAAACACTCAACTTCGCCATCCAGTCGAAGGCGCACCTCGACCGTGTCCTCACACTCGGCGAGCGCGTCGACGGCTCCTCCCTGTTCTCCTTCGTCGATGCGACCAGCTCCGACCTGTACGTGGTGCCCCGCCTGTCCTCGGCCTTCCTCAACCCCTTCAGTGTCATTCCGACGCTGGAGCTCATGTGCAACTTCTACGACGTCGACGGCGGACCCCTTGCCTCGGCGCCCCAAGAAGTCCTGCGCAAAGCGCAACGGCTGCTCGAGGAGGAGACCGGGTGCCGCATGGAGGCGCTGGGGGAGCTGGAGTACTACCTGTTCTCCGAGCAGGAGCGCCTCTTCCCCGTCGAGCCCCAGCGGGGCTACCACGAGGCCGCCCCGTTCTCGAAGTGGGAGGAGGTGCGCACCGAGTCGCTGCTGCACCTGGCCTCCATGGGCTGCTCCGTGAAATACGCCCACGCCGAGGTGGGGAACTTCGTGTCCGGCGGGCTCCAAATGGTCCAACAGGAGATCGAGTTCCTGCCCGTGGACGTGTGCGACGCCGCCGACCAGATGGTCCTGGCGAAGTGGGTCGTGCGCCAGGTCGCCCACTCCCACGGCATTGAGGTGTCGTTCTCCCCCAAGATCGCCGTCGGGCAGGCCGGGTCGGGGATGCACTTCCACACGCGTTTGGTCCAGGACGGGGTGAACCGGTTCTCCCAGGGCCATGGCTTGACCGACGACGCGCTCAAGGTCATCGGCGGCTACCTCTCGCACG
The DNA here is from genome assembly GCF_000429245.1 of Schaalia georgiae DSM 6843. Lineage (GTDB taxonomy): Bacteria > Actinomycetota > Actinomycetes > Actinomycetales > Actinomycetaceae > Pauljensenia > Pauljensenia georgiae. The sequence goes on along the minus strand of NZ_AUBM01000007.1, from coordinate 237,157 downwards.
CGGCCTCGCTCACGGCATTCGGCAACACCGCCCCCACCTCGTTCCTGCGGCTCGTGCCCCACCAGGAGGCGCCCACCGCCGTGTGCTGGGGGGACCGCAACCGCTCCGTGCTGGTGCGCGTGCCCCTGGGGTGGCAGAACGTCTCGGACTCCATGTTCCGCGATGCCAACCCCGCCGAAGCGCCCGTGGGCGCGATCCCGAACGACGCGCAGACCGTTGAGCTGCGCAGCCCCGACGGGTCGGCCGCCATCCACCTGCTGCTCGCCGGCATCACTGTGGCGGCCCGGCTCGGCCTGACAGGCCCCGGGATGCTGGAGTACGCCAAGGAGCGCTACGTCAGCGGCGACGCCTCTAGGACCGGGGGACTCGACCAGCTGCCCGCCTCATGCTTCGAAGCGGCGGGGCGCCTGCTGGCCCAGCGGGCGGACTACGAGGCCGGCGGAGTGTTCCCCAGCGGCCTCATCGACGCGTGGGCGCGGCAGCTGGTCGCCCTCGGCGACGAGCACCTGCGCGAGGACTTGGCGGATTCGCGCGTGAGTGTGGAGGACCTGGTGGAGCAGTACTTCCACATCGGCTGAGGACCGGCGGCGCCGCCGACCGGCCCGGTCAAGTGGTAGGGCGTGCCGACGAGGGGGCTGGGCGGGGGCACCGGGGCCGCGCGCCCCCGCCAAAGGGCCGGCGCCCGTTCGTGGAAGGGTGCGGGGAGAGTCGGCGCTTCACACATCCGTCTTCTGGAACCGCCAGGACGCGAACCCGGCGGGCAGCAGGGTCCAGGCGGCGAGGACGGCGAGCGCCACCAGGGCTCCCGTGTGCTCCGCGCTGCCGACTGGGGCCTGCCCGGACAGGGTGTGGATCGCTGAGGCGGGCAGAATCGGGACGAGGGCGTCCCGCAGCGCCCCCGGGAGCAGTTCGGCGATCGCCGGGAGGAACAGGACAGTGAACGGGATCGCCGCCCCGGCGGCCGTGCTCCTCGTGCAGAAGGTCGCGCTAACCGTGAGCAGGACGTAGAAGAGCGCCATGGCGGTGCTCCCGGTGGCGAGGCGGCACGCCTCCACGAGGGGAGGCGCTTGCTTGCCCACCGCTGATACGAGGAGGAGCCCGTTGAGTAGGGCGGCGAGTGCCACGGCGGCTCCGACTGCCAGTGAGACCAGGCCGAACGCAAGCGATTTCGCGATGAAGTAAGTGCTCCTGCGCGGCGAGGCGGCGAGGTAGGACTGCGCGGTCCTCTCGCGGAACTCGCGGCCGACCTGGACCGCCGCGAAGAGCAGGAGCAGGATCGCCACGACATCCACTCCCAGGACGTTCGCGCTGACTATGGACATGGGGTCGAGCTGGGACAGGGCCTCGCCCCGAGTGACCTTTGTCGTCGAGGCGAATACGAGTCCCATGACCACGGCGGCCACCGGCGCGAGGAGCAGGTACAGCCGTGAGCGCGTGGGGGACCAGATCTTCTTCCACTCCGCGTTGATCGCTCTCGTCATCGCTGTGCCGCTCCGCTCTCCTGACGAGGGGCGACGCCCCCGTGCTCCGTCTTCCCCTCGACCAGCTCGGCGAAGATCTGCTCCAAGGACGGCTGGTGCTCCGCCAGCTCGTGAATGCGCAGGCCCTCGTCGAAGGCGGTGTCCCCAACGCGCCTCGCGCTCGAACCCCTCACACGGAGGGCGCCGCGCCCCAAAGGCTCCACTTGCGCGCCTTGCGCCACCAGCGCGCGGCACAGCGCGGACGCGTCATCCGACTGCACCCGCACGTAGGAGTCCGCGCTCCTGCCGCGCAAATCGGCCATGGGCGTGTCGGCGACCAGCGCGCCACGGGCCAGCACGACGATCCTGTCCGCGATCTCCTCGACCTCGCTCAGCAGGTGGCTCGACACGAGGACGGCCTTCCCCTGCCGCGCCAGATCCTTGAACAATGCGCGGAGCCAGTGGATTCCGTCCACGTCCAGGCCGTTGAAGGGCTCGTCCATCAAAACGGTCTCAGGATCGCCGACAAGTGCTGCCGCGATGCCGGCCCTTTGTCTCATGCCGTAGGAGAACTCGCCGATCCTCTTGCCCGCAGCCCCGGCGAGTCCGACGACGGCGAGGACATCCCGGATCCTGCCGCCACCGATCCCCGAAGTGGTCGTGAGGATGTCCAGGTACTGCGCAGGGGTCAGGCGGGGGTCTATCGCGCTCGCGTCCACCATCGCGCCGACTTTCTTCAAAGGGAGGTCCAATGCGGCGTAGGAGTGGCCGTCGATTTCCACACGCCCCGAGGTGGGGGCGGCCAGGCCGAGGATCATCCGCATCGTCGTCGTCTTGCCCGCTCCGTTGGGGCCGAGGAAACCCGTGACCGCCCCCGGGCGGACTTGGAAGCTGACGTTGTCCACCGCGACTTTGTCAGCGTACCGTTTCGTCAGGCTGCACAGCTCTATCATCGTCATCTCCTCCCGCACTGTTCCCGTCCGGATCGGGGGGTGGGCCGCCGTTGGCGGAGAACAGGCCGAAAGCCGCCTCCACGTAACGGCTGGCCGAATCCATCAGCTCGTCGTCCCTCGTTCCCATCTGGTCCTCGAGGCGCAGCTGGGACAATCGCTCGATGAGGTCCATGTCCCCGCTGGTGAGTGAGAGGATCGCATTCCACCACCGCTTCGCCAGTTCCTGCGCGGCGGCGCTGTCCGGGGGCGCGTTCTCGTGGACCAGTACCGCTGCTTCGATGAGGACCTCCTTCCACCTGTGGTAGAACGTTTGGACGGGTTCGATGTCCTGGAACCGCGGTGAGAGCGCTTCGCGCTGTTCCTCTGTCAGCAATTGGGGCGCCCGTGAGAACACGTCGTCGCCAGGTAGGGCGCTGAGGAACCTGAGCATCAGGGCGAATGGCGGTTCCTTATCGGACTCGATCATCTCGGACATGATCCCGATCGTGGCGAACGAGGTGTGCAGGTGCTCCATCCTCTGGAGCAGCAGTAGCCTCTGCTCTTCGAGCATCGTCAATAACTCGGTCTTGCCGGGTTGGAGCAGTAGGCGTTCTTTGATCTGGTCCAATGGGAAGTCCAAGGACTTGTAGAAGACGATCTGCTCGAGCCGGACCAAGTCGTCCTGGGTGTAGTACCGGCGCCCTCCGTCGGTTCTTCCCGTGGAGGGGAGCAGGCCGATATTGTCGTAGTGCTGTATCGTGCGGACGGTCACTCCCGCGGCCATGGCGATCTCGCCGCTCGTGTACCGCTTCCCGCTCATCGTGCCCTCCTTTCGTTGGGCTCACGATAATTCATTACGCAACGTAACGAACAAGCGCGCCATCCGATCAGGGCCCGCGCTCCTGCGGGGAGGCGCTCTAAGTACGGGGCCTCCCGTAGGGGAAGCGCGTGGACTCGGCGGACTCGGCGGGATCGACTGGGGGCGGAGGGGCTTCGGCGGCTGCCCCCTTCTCGGACGCCGCCCCGGCCCTGTTCGCTCGCCAGCGCCCCACGATCAAGAAGACGGCCACGACGGCGAGGGGTGTGAGGAATCCGGCGAGCAGGGGGTAGATCCCCAGTGGGGGGCCGGACGGGTCCGGGTCCGCGGATCCCGCCGCCTGCGGGCGCACCGAGCCGCTGGGCGCCGCAGTGGTGGACTGCGGCGCAGAACCTGTGGCCGGGGGAGGGGACGGAGTAGGCGAGGCCCCGGGATCGATGGTGCCCCGGGCTTCCACGGCGCCGTCGGGCTGGGACCACGTCACCGTTGTCGCGTCGTTCTTGGTGGATTCGTCATGGGAGTCGATCTGCGGCTGCCCGCTTGTCTCGTGGACGTGGGCGCCGTGGACGGTCAGCACGACGGAGGCGACGGAGGCGCGGGCGTCGGGGGTGTCGAATCCGGCGAGCAGCTCATCGGTGCGGGAGCGGAAGGCGAACTTCCCGGTGTCGTCGATCGTGAAGACCTCGGCCCCCGCGTCCGCCAGGGACCAGTGGAACTCGCAGCCCTCCTGCCCGTCGTGGCGCGCAGTCCGCGCCACGTCCGTGTTCGCGCCCTTCCCCATTTCCTGGCACTGCTTCTGTGAGAGGGCCACGCCCTCAGCCGTGAGGAAGACGCGGTGCTGGGCGGAGACGGCGGGGGTCACCTCGTACTCCTCGTAGAGGGAGATGCGCTGGACCGGTTCCGCACCGGCGGGTGCGGTGAACCCGAGGGCGGCCGCGCCCGCGCAGGCGGCGATGACCAGGCGCGGCCACCGGCGGAGGGGGCAGGGCCGCGGTGGCCGGCCGCGTTGGTCCGGGGGCACGGGGGACGGGGTCATTCGTCCTCACCGCGCAGGCGCGGAACGGAGGCCTTCTCCGGGTGTACGCCGGTCTTGTCGGCGTAGAAGGCCCGGATGGCGTCCATGTCCGCCCGCATGTCCCCGGTCAGCTCGTAGGTGGGGCCCCAGCCGAATGTGCGGGTGGACGCGTCCACAAAACCGAGTTGGATCGGCACCCCCGCCTCGAGGGCGATCCGGTAGAAGCCGGACTTCCAGTACTCCCGGGGGGAGCGCGTCCCCTTCGGCGTCATGCACAGGGTGAAGGACTCCGAGGCGCGGAAGCGTTCCGCGACCTGGCCCACCAAGCCGTTGGCCTGCCCGCGCTGGACGGAGACGCCTCCGATCGCACGGATGAAGGCTCCGAGCACAGGCGCTTTCGCCAGCGAGTCCTTGACGAGGAACTGGAAGGGACGGCCGGCCTTCCACAGTGAGATCGCCATGAAGACACCATCCCAGTTCGAGGTGTGGGGCGCCCCGATGATCACGACCTTCGGCGGCAGGGGCTCGCAGACCAGTTTCCACCGCGAGATGGCCAGGTATGCGGTCGCCACCGCGCTCTTCAGTCCCATGTTCACTCCCGGGCAGGTGATGGTGCGCGCACCATTGTACGAGGCCGGGGCGCCCGCGCGCGCACGCGGGCGGGGCTCTGGGGCAGAGGTGTCAGTCCATCTGGTCCACGCCGTAGGTGGCCGTCAGGCGGCGGGGGTGGCCCGGCCACAGGGTGATGGCGCGCTGGCGGGCGTTGGCAGTCTCCACGCACACGAAGCGCTGCCAGTCGTCGTCGCCCATGTCGGCGATCCTGGCCGCGCCCTCCCGCCAGGGGTTCCACACGACGGTAGTGCCGGATCCGCTCTTGTCCACTGTGATCCGCCGTCCCCACCGGGGGTCCATGACGTGGATGGGCGAGGTGGACACGTAGACGCGGTCGGTCGGGCCCACGAGGGAGAGAGCCCCCTTCTGGACGGCGTTCCGTTCCTTGGCGGCATCGTAGTAGGGCGCTCCGTCCAGGCCGTCGATCGTGATGTCCTTGACATCGCCGACTGCGAGGTAGGCGTGGAGGGCGGCTTCGACGGCGTAGGGGTGGTCGTCGTCGTTGATGAGGGTGAGCGCGACCGTGAGCTCCTCGGATCCCTGGATCACCACGCGGGCGGTGAAATCGTGGGGGAAGGCGCCGTCGGCGTCCGCGCGCCGGTGGGTGAGGGAGTAGGTGAGGGACTGGGGGGTGCACTCCTCGAGCTCCCAACAGCGGGTGCGCGCGAGTCCGTGCGCGGGGGCGCCCGGCAGGGGCGCGGCGGGGGACTGGCCGGGTGCGGCGAACCACGGCGCGCACACGGGGATACCGCCCCGGATCGGCGCGGTGCCGTCGGTGACGGCGCTGGGGGAGAGCCACAGCAGAGGGTGGTCGCTGTTCGGCTGCCAGTCGAGGACGTGCGCGCCGAATGGTGAGGCGTGCCCCGCGTTGGCATAGCGCCCGAAAGTGTGGATGTCGATCTCAGTCATGGTCCCAGTTAAGAAGGCATATAATTACTGTGCAACTAGACCGGTTGGTCGGTCTTGTGCGGCGCCTACGTGTCTCATGTCGCAGGCGCGTATGAGCGTGCGCCCGGGGCAGCCGATATTCTGAGACCCGTGTGCCTGTGAGGGTTGGTTGGCTTTCCGCCAGCAGGGGGTACCACGGTGTCCTGCACCTCACAATGCTAGTCGTCCATGCAAGAGGAGTCCACGATGTCCACCCGTCAAGATCTGCGCAACGTCGCGATCGTCGCCCACGTCGATCACGGGAAGACCACCCTGGTGGACGCCATGCTCTGGCAGTCCGGGGCCTTCTCCGAGCGCGACACCGTGGAGAAGACGGGCGAGCGCGTCATGGACTCGGGCGACCTCGAGCGCGAGAAGGGGATCACGATCCTCGCGAAGAACACGGCCGTCCACTACAACGGCCCCGCCGCCGGGGCGCTGGGCATCGATGGCGGCGTCACCATCAATGTGATCGACACCCCCGGCCACGCGGACTTCGGCGGCGAGGTCGAGCGGGGCCTGTCCATGGTTGACGGTGTGATCCTCATGGTCGATGCCTCGGAGGGGCCCCTGCCCCAGACCCGTTTCGTCCTGCGCAAGGCCCTCGCCGCCCAACTGCCCGTCATCATCGTCGTCAACAAGGTGGACCGTCCGGACTCACGCATCGACGAGGTCGTTGCCGAGACCACCGACCTGTTGCTCAACCTCGGCGAGGACCTCATGAACGACGGGGCCGACATCGACGTCGACTCGCTCATGGACGTCCCCGTCGTCTACGCCTGCGCCAAAGCCGGGAAGTGCTCCCTCGACAACCCCGGCGACGGGCAGCTGCCCACCGAGGACCTCGAACCCCTTTTCGCGACCATTCTGAACCGCATCCCCGGGCCGGCCTACGACGAGTCCGCGCCGCTGCAGGCCCACGTCACCAACCTCGATGCCTCCCCCTTCTTGGGCCGCCTCGCCCTGCTGCGCATACACAACGGCACGCTCCGCAAGGGGGCGGACGTGGGCCTCGCCCGCCACGACGGGACCATCTCGCGGGTCCGCATCTCCGAACTGCTCGCCACCGAGGGCCTCGAGCGCGTGTCCACCGCGTCCGCCGGTCCCGGCGACATCGTCGCCGTCGCCGGCATCGAGGACATCATGATCGGGGAGTCCCTGGTCGACCTCGACGACCCCCGGCCCCTGCCGCTCATCACGGTCGACGACCCCGCGATCTCCATGACCGTCGGCATCAACACCTCGCCCATGGCCGGTCGGGTCAAAGGCGCCAAGGTCACCGCCCGCCAGGTCAAGGACCGCCTGGACCGCGAGCTGGTCGGCAACGTCTCCATCAAGGTCCTGCCCACCGGGCGCCCCGACGCCTGGGAGGTCCAGGGCCGCGGCGAGCTCGCCCTGGCGATCCTGGTCGAGCAGATGCGCCGCGAGGGCTTCGAGCTCACGGTCGGCAAGCCCCAGGTCGTCACCAAGGAGATCGACGGCACCCTCAGCGAGCCGATGGAGCGCATGACCATCGACATCCCAGAGGAGTACCTCGGCGCGGTCACGCAGCTCATGGCCGCCCGCAAGGGACGCATGGAGACCATGGCGAACCACGGCTCGGGCTGGATCCGCCTCGAGTTCGTTGTCCCCGCCCGCGGCCTCATAGGCTTCCGCACGCGTTTCCTCACCGAAACACGCGGCACAGGGATCGCCTCGTCCATCGCCGAGGGCTACGCGCCCTGGCAGGGCCCCATCGAGCAGCGCCTCACCGGTTCCCTCGTCGCCGACCGCGCCGGGCAGGCCACCCCCTACGCGATGACGAACCTGCAGGAGCGCGGCACTTTCATCGTCGAGCCCTCCTCTGAGGTCTACGAGGGGCAGGTCGTGGGCGAGAACCCACGCGGCGAGGACATGGACGTGAACATCTGCCGCGAGAAGAAGCAGACGAACACGCGCAGCGCCACCGCAGACGTGTACGAGTCCCTCACCCCGTCGCGCAAACTCACCCTTGAGGAGTCCCTCGAGTTCGCGGCCAACGACGAGTGCGTCGAGGTCACCCCCGAGGCGGTGCGCGTGCGCAAGGTCGTCCTGGACGCCCAGGAGCGCTTCAAGATCGCCGCCCGCGAGCGCCGCGCGAACCGGTGACCGGGCGTAATCGTGATCGAGGGGGCCGCATGATCAGTGGCTTTGATAGCAGTATCCAGAGGCGTAATCGCGATCGTGGTCGAGGGGTGCCGCATGAGGCTTGACGGTTTCGGACTGCTCGTCGAGGACATGGCGGTGATGATCCGGTTCTACAGGGACGTGCTCGGCTTCGGGATCAAGGAGGCGGAGGACTCCTCCAACGTCTACCTGGTCAAGGACGGCACCCTGTTCCTGCTGTACGGCAGGAAGGACTTCGAGAGGATGACGGGCCGCCGCTACGACTACGCCAGGGGACTGAACGGGCATTGTGAGATCGCGCTCTACGTGGACACTTTCGGGGAAGTGGACGCCTCGTTCAGGCGCGTTGTCGACAACGGCGCGAAACCAGTGATGGAGCCCACGACGGAGCCGTGGGGGCAGAGGACCTGTTACATCGCCGATCCCGAGGGGAATCTGATCGAAATAGGCTCCTGGGACAAACCCTACGAGCAGAAGGACGTGTGAGCACCGGCTCCGCCGTGGAACGGCGTGGGCCGGTGCTGCTGGGCGCGGGCCGGGTACTGCTGGGCGCGGGGGCGGTTGTTCGTCTCACAGCGCAGTGCAGGTGGTAGCCGCCCGCCAGCCTCGCCCCCGCCCCCCCGCAAACAACGTCGCAGGCGACTGCGGTTTTCACGCTCGTCCCCGCTAGCCTTGTCCCCGCCCCCGCAAACAACGTCACGCCCTTATACGACTAGAACAGCGACCCGGTCGTCATGCGGCTCCGGGCGGCGCATTCCCGCATTGGGGCGGACGACGGTGCATGGGGGTAGGCAACGTCGCATTGGAGAGGGTGCATTGGGGTAGGAAAGGGGTCATTGGGGTAGGTAACGGGTCATTGGGGCAGGTTAATAACCTGCCCCAATGCGGGCTAACCTGCCCCAATGCGGCTCGCTGGAAAGCGGAGGCGGCGCGGGGCCCGTTTTCACGGCTATACCGCGTGGCCTCCGGACTCCCAGGCCCGGGAGCCGCGCGCCATGGGCTGTTTTCACAGCGATACCGACACGACGGGGCACACTTTCACAGCGATACCTCCACTTTCACAGCGATACAACACTTTGCAAGCGTTATAACACTTGCAAAGCGTGGTATCCCTTTGAAAACTCCACTTCGCTTGCAAAACAGCCCCCGCGCCCGCCCGTTGGGCGCCCTGGCCGCCTACAACGCCGGACAGGGCGCTTGCAAAACAGCCCCCGCGCCCGCCCGGAAACCCCGCCCGCGCGCCGCCTGCCCACCGCGCGTGCCCGGGGCCCGCCGGGCGCTCACGGATCTGCCCACCAGGTTTCCGGGCGTACGTACTCGCCCACCACCCCGAAACGCACCTCAGGGACCAGCACCCCGGCCTGGCCAAGAACAGACGCCGACCCAGCCCGCAACAAGGCGCCCGCCCCCTTACAAGGGTGTGCCCGGAGGCGGGCCGCGCGACCCAGCCCGCAACAAGGCACCCCCGCCCCCCTTACGACGGGGTGCCCAGGCGGGCCGCGCAGTCCGGCCCGCAACAAGGCACCCCCGCCCCCCTTACGACGGGGTGCCCGGGGCGGCGCCCGGCCCGCGTTTTCGGGCCCCAGTCCCCGGATCGGGCGCCCGCGGGCCGGGGACGGACTTCCCGGTCACCATGGTCGTCGCCTCCACTCGAACCAGACCCCGCCTCGTTTCGATGGATACGTGGTCAATGGCGACCTCGATGACCGTGCCCAGGGCGTCGTGCAGGCCGTCGTCCAGGCGGTAGCGTAGGACGACGCGCTCGCCCGGGCGCCACCGCATCCACGGGAGGCGCTCAATTGCACGCTGTCGGGATGAAGAAAATGCCCCTGGGCGCCGCGCCGCCCCCGGATCGCGGGTGGTTCGACTATTCGGCGCAGTGGTGCCGTTCGCCGGCCCGTGGCCAGGCTCATGGGGTATGGAGGGTTCCACGCGTGAATAATAGACGCAGAGCTATCGGCAGACACTTCCGAGGAGGAATGCCACATGACCTACGTCATCGCGCAGCCGTGCGTGGACGTGAAGGACCGCGCCTGCGTCGACGAGTGCCCCGTCGACTGCATTTACGAAGGGGAGCGCAGCCTCTACATCCATCCGGAGGAGTGCGTGGACTGTGGTGCGTGTGAGCCGGTGTGCCCCACCGAGGCGATCTTCTACGAGGACGACCTGCCCGACGAGTGGTCTGACTACCTGCGCGCCAACGCCGACTTCTTCAGCGAGCTGGGCAGCCCGGGCGGCGCCCAGCGCACCGGGGTCCAGGAGTACGACGATCCGATGGTCGCCGCACTGCCCCCGCAGAACGAGGAGTGGAAGGCCGAGAACGGGTACTGATATGGCTGAGCTGCCCCGTCCCCTCCCGCTGCCCGCGTTCCCCTGGAACTCCCTGGTCCCCTACAAGGAGAGGGCGGCCGCCCACCCCGACGGGATCTGCGACCTGTCGGTGGGGACTCCCGTGGATCCCACGCCCGCGCTGATCCGGGGGGCGTTGGCCGAGGCCTGCGACGCCCCCGGGTACCCGGCGGTGGTGGGGACCGCCGAGGTGCGCGAGGCGATCCTGGCATGGGGCGCCCGCAGGAACATGGTCGACGTGGGGGAGGCGGGTGTCATCCCGACCATCGGCTCGAAGGAGGCGGTGGCCTGGATCCCCACCCTGCTGGGCGCGGGCCCCGGCGACACCGTCCTGGTGCCCGAGGTCGCCTACCCCACCTACGACGTGGGCGCGCGCCTGGCGGGGGCGGTCCCTGTGCCCGTCGACCCTCTGCGGCCCGGGTCCTGGCCGGACGCCGCGTTGGTCTTCCTCAACTCCCCGGGCAACCCCGATGGGCATGTCATGGACGCCTGCCAGCTGCGCGCCGCCATCGCCTGGGCGCGTAGCAGGGGCGCGGTCATCGTCTCGGACGAGTGCTACGCGGCCCTGCCCTGGGCCGAACCGCACATCAGTGGGGGCGTGCCCTCGCTGCTGGATGCCGACGTGTGCGGGGGCGACCCCTCCGGCCTGGTCGTGCTCTACTCACTGTCGAAGCAGTCGAACCTGGCGGGCTACCGGGCCGCCCTGGTGTACGGCGATCCGCGCCTGGTGGCCGCCCTCGTCGAGGCCCGCAAGCACTCGGGCATGATGGTGCCCGCCCCGGTCCAGCACGCCATGGCGGTCGCCCTGTCCGACGAGGCGCACGTGCGGCGCCAGCGGAACGTGTACGGGGCGCGGCGCGCTCGGCTCCTGGAGGCCGTGGGCTCCGCGGGCCTGGTCAACGACCCGCAGTCCGTGGCCGGCCTCTACCTGTGGCTGTGCTGCCCGGGCTTCGACGACGACTGGGAACTGGTGCGGCGCTTCGCCGACCTGGGGATCCTGGTGGCACCGGGCGCCTTCTACGGCGAGGCCGCGCGCGGGCGCGTGCGCATGGCGCTGACCGCCACGGACGAGAGGATAGGGGCTGCGGCCTCCAGGATCGCCTCCCACTGGGGCTGAGCGGAGCCCGCTTGGGCGGCGGCGCAAGGAGCGGGGGACCGTTCCGGCCGCTGTGCGAAAGGGCGGGGGGACCGGCCCGGCCCGTGCGCCAGGCCGGGGCGGTCAGTTCGACGCGTGCAACGCGGAGTTGAGCTCGATGCCGTGCCCGTCGCGCACGATCGCCTCGATCCTGCCGCTCACGGAGTTGCGGCGGAAGAGGATGTTCGATTCCCCCGCGAGCTCGCGGGCTGCCACGATCCGCTCCTGGCCGGGGGAGGCGGGGTCGATCAGCGCCACTTTGGCGCCGGCGGTCACGTAGAGCCCCGCCTCGACGACGCAGTCGTCGCCCAGGGGGATCCCCAGGCCCGAGTTGGCGCCCAGCAGGCAGCGGCGACCGAGCCGGACCCGTTGCCTACCGCCCCCCGACAGGGTGCCCATGGTCGAGGCGCCCCCGCCCACGTCCGAGCCGTCGTCGATGACGACACCCTGGGAGACCCTGCCCTCGACCATCGAGGCGCCGAGGGTGCCGGCGTTGAAGTTCACGAAGCCTGCGTGCATGACGGTGGTGCCCTCGGACAGGTGCGCTCCCAGGCGGACGCGCACCGCGTCGGCGATGCGCACGCCCGACGGCACGACGTAGTTCGTCATCGGCGGGAACTTGTCGATCCCCACCACCACGACGGGGCGGCCGAGGCGGGCGCGCAGGCGCAGGCGGGTCTCCTCGAACCCCTCGACGGCGCAGGGGCCCGCGTCGGTCCACACGACCGTGGGCAGCAACGAGAAGATCCCCTCGAGGTTGACCGTGTTCGGCCGCACGAGGCGGTGGGAAAGGGCGTGGAGGCGCAGGTAGGCGCCCTCGGTGGAGTCCGGCGCCTCGTCGAGGCGCTGGACGCAGGTGACGACCCTGGTGCGCACCCCCCGGGCGTCATCGACCTTCTCCAACAAGGCGAGGCGCGTGGACAGTTCGTCGTCGTGGCCCTCGCCCAGCTGCGGAGCCGGGTACCAGGTGTCAAGGGTCTGACCGCTGGTTGTGACAGTCGCGAGGCCGACGCCCCACACGGTGTTGGTGTCCATGCGTCAACTCTACGGTGGCGCGCCCCCGGGTGCCCGTCGTCACCCGGCGGCCTCCCACAGGTCCGGCCAGAAGACGCCGAGGCCGGCCGCCATGGTGCGCACGAGCGGCAGGGAGATGCCCACGACCGAGTGGTAGTCCCCGGTCACGCCCGTGATGAAAGGGCCGCCCAGGCCGTCGACGGTGAAGGAGCCCGCCACGCCGAGGGGCTCGCCCGTGGCCACGTAGGCGTCGATCTCGCGGTCGGAGATGTCCCCGAAGTGGACCAGGGTCGAGGCGCTGGCGGTGTCGGTCCCGGCAACGGTCCGCGTGGCGCCGGGGCGGGCGGGGGAGACTCGGGCCATCGAGTGGCCCGTCCACAGAACAGCGGTCCGTCCCCGCATCTCGCGGATGCGGGCGCGCGCCACATCGGGGGTGTGGGGCTTGCCGAGCATCCTTCCGTCCAGCTCGAGCATCGAGTCGCACCCCACGACGATCAGCGCGTCGGAGGGGGCCTCCTGGAAAGGGGAGTCCTCTTCGCATAGGATCTCCGTCACGGCCTCCTGTTTCGCCCGGGCCAGGGCCATGACCTCGTCGGCGGGGGTGGTCGGCCCGCCACTGAAGGCCCGGCCGCCCGGCAGGGCGTCCAGGACCGCCTCCTCGTCGACCTCGGAGACGATGACGGTGGGGTGGACGCCCGCCGACTCCAGGGTCGCGCGGCGCGCGGGCGAGCGTGAGGCAAGGATGAAGTGCATGGGATTATTCTCTCAATCGGGGGTGAATGGGTTGGATGGCCCGCGGTCCAGCGTATCGCGGAACAGGTTTGCGCAGGTGGGAGCCACAATCAATGGATAAAAATCAAATTATCCACTATACTCGATTTCATCGAAGGATTCTCATCGATTCTTCGAGCGAAAAATGTGAGATTTGATACCATTATCTGCTGATGAGGTTGTGTTCAGCAGCCGGAGGAGGGGATCCTGATGGGTGCGCACGACGTGCCGTCGTCAGCGTTTCCTGACGAGCTGACCGCCCCCAGCTACGTGCCGCGGCTCCTGGGGGGCCCCCTGCTGCACTCGGCGCACGATATCGCCGAGCGCACGGGCACGCCGATCGTCCGCGTCAACGAGTTCTGGCGCGCCCTCGGCTTCCCCACCCCCGACCCCGACGCCGTCGTGTTCTCAGAGAGGGACCTCGACGTGTTCTCCCAGTGGCACGACCTGGTCGAGTCGGGGGCCATCGACACCGCGACGTCCCGTTCGCTGCTGCGCGCGAACTCGCACCTGGCCGACCGCCTCGCGCTGTGGCAGTTCGAGGCCCTCGTCGAAGACGCGATGCGCCGCCACGGCCTCGACGACACCACGGCGCGCATGTACGTCCTGGACCACATGCGCGCCAGGGTCGAGGTCTTCGAGAGCATGTTCATCCACTCGTGGCAGCGCCAGCTGGAGGCGCTGCTGGCGCGCCTCGACAAGGAGGTCGCGCAGAGGGGCCACGAGGACCGCCGCTCCCGTTTCCCCCTCAACCGCTCCCTCGGCTTCGTCGACATGGTGTCCTACACCTCGTCGTCCACGATTCTGGGGGACGCCCTGGTCGGCCTCGTTGAGCGCTTCGAGGAGGAGAGCCGCAACGCGGTCGTCGAGGCAGGCGGGCGCGTGGTCAAGATGATCGGCGACGCCGTTCTGTACATAGCCGACGACCTCCCGACGGGCCTGCGGGTGGCGACCTCCCTCATCGAGAGGCTCAACGCCGACGACGAGATCCTCCCGGTGCGCGCCTCCTTCGTGCGCGGGGACGTGTTCTCCCGCTCCGGCGACGTCTTCGGACCGACCGTGAACCTCGCTTCCCGGCTGGTGGACATCGCCCCGGTGGGGAAGATCCTCACCGATCCGACCACCGCCGCCGCGGTCGCCGCGGGCAAGGGGGGGCACGGCTACGAGCTCGAGGAGTTCCCCACGGCCGACCTGCGCGGTTTCGGCCCGGTGTCCCCCTACGTGCTCTCGGCCGTCGACGTCTAGGGCCTGGTGTGGCGCGCCCTCGGGCGCCTTCAGCGTATGCCCGTATTTTGGTCAAGAAACGTGAAAGAGATCCCCCGTCTTCGCTAAGATGGGGGCGTGACTAGAGTTCTCCTCGTTGAAGACGACCCCGCGATCTCGGAGCCCCTCGCCCGCGCCCTTGGCCGCGAAGGGTATGAGGTGCTCGCCTCGTCCACAGGGCGCGAGGCGCTCGCCAGCGTCGAGGGGGCCGACCTCGTCGTCCTCGACCTGGGACTGCCGGACATGGACGGGCTCGACGTCGCCCGCGAGATCCGCGCCGACGGCGGGCGCGTCCCCATTCTCATCCTCACCGCGCGCACCGACGAGGTGGACATGGTCGTCGGGCTCGACGCCGGGGCCGACGACTACGTCACCAAGCCCTTCCGCCTGGCCGAACTGCTCGCACGCGTGCGCGCGCTGCTGCGCCGGCACACGGCCGAGCCCGCCGAGTCCGAGCTGCGCGCCCAGGACATCCGCGTCGATGTGGCCGCCCACCGGGCGTTCTCCGGCAGTACCGAGCTCCAGCTCACCGCCAAGGAGTTCGACCTGCTGCGCGTCCTGCTGCGCGAGGCCGGATCAGTCGTCGAGCGCGACGAGCTCATGCGCGAGGTGTGGGGCTCCGACCCCACGGGATCCACCAAGACCCTCGACATGCACGTGTCGTGGTTGCGCCGCAAACTCGGTGACGAGGCCTCCGACCCGCACTACATCACGACCGTGCGCGGCATGGGCTTCCGCTTCGAGACGACCCGCCGCTGAGCCGGGGGGCCGGGCATGCGGGAACGGGCGGTGCGGATCATCGTCTCCGTCGTCGCCGTCGTGTCCCTGATCATGGGGGTGCCCGGCGCGTTCTTCGCCTCGGTGCTCGTGTGGGACAACGACCAGCGCGCCCTCGACACCCAGGGGCAGGCGGTGCTCCACGCCATCGAGCGGCGCCTCAGCTCCGATGAGCCCATCACCCCCCAGCTCCTGGACTCCCTGGTGGCCGAGCCGGGCAGCGGCTCCCCGGTGGCCTACAGGGTGAAGATCCCAGGGCACGCGCTCATGGTCAACCAGGTGCGGCCCTCCCAACCAACCATCACGACCGCTGTCTCCTCACCCGCGGGCATCTCCGTGCAGCTCACCGCATCCGGCTCGCACGCGGTCATGCGCATCGCCCTGACCTGCGCCGTCTTCGCGACCGGGATGGCGGTCTCCATGCTCACCGGCTGGGCGATGGGCCGCAGGCTCTCCCGGCGCCTCTCCGCCCCCCTCATCTACCTGGCCGCCCAGGCCGAGCAGATCGGCTCCGGGCAGGTGCGCGCCCGCGTCGAGTCCTCCGGCATCGAGGAGATCGACCTCGTGTCCGAGGAACTGGCCCGCACGGGCGAGCGCATGGCGGGGCGCCTCGCCGCCGAACGCCAGTTCGCGGCCGACGCCTCCCACCAGCTGCGCACCCCGCTCACCGCGCTGTCCATGCGGATCGAGGAGATCGAACTCGTCTCGTCCCAGGAGGAAGTGCGCGCCGAGGCCCGCACCTGCCTCGAGCAAGTCGAGCGCATGACGCGGGTCGTCACCGACCTCCTCGACGCGAACGCGCGGAGCAACGGCCAGACCGAGGCCATCCACATCCTCGAGGTCTTCAACACCGCGCGTGAGGAGTGGGAGGACCGCTTCGAGTCCGAGGACCGCCCCCTGGTCTTCCTCGACGAGGCGGAGACGCCTGTCCTGGCCGAGGCGGGCAAACTCGGGCAGGTCCTGGCCACACTCATCGAGAACTCCCTGCGCTACGGCGCGGGGACGACGACGGTCCGCGCCCGCAAGGGCACGTCCAAGCGCGGCATCATCATCGAGGTCAGCGACGAGGGAGAGGGCGTCCCGGACGAGATAGCGCCGAACGTCTTCGAGAAGGGCGTTTCGGGGCACGGGTCCACGGGGATCGGCCTCGCACTGGCGCGCGACCTCGCCCAAGCGATGGGAGGGCGCCTCGAACTCGCCCAGAACCGGCCGCCCGTGTTCACCGTCTCACTGGCGGCCATCCCCAAGTCTTTGGACCCCGACCGCGTCATGCCCGAGGGCGCCCTCATGTCCATGGGGCGTCGCTCGCGGCGTTTCTGACCCAGCGGCGCTATGTTGTAGCCGTGGACAACGAGCACCGCCCGACTGTCGCCGTCATCGGCGGCGGACAACTGGCCCGCATGATGCAGGAGAGCGCCATAGCGCTGGGGGTCGCCCTGCGCGCGCTCGTCGAGGCCCCCGACGGATCAGGGGGGCAGGCGATCGTCGACGCGCCCGTAGGGGATCCCCGCGACCCCGCCGCCGTCCTCGCCCTGATCAAGGGCGCCGATGTCCTCACATTCGAGCACGAGCACATCCCCGCCGCCGTCCTCGAGGCGTGCGCCCCCCTGGTCGCCATCGAGCCGCCCGCCGCGGCCCTGCTCCATGCCCAGGACAAACTCGCCATGCGCGAGCGCCTCACCGCGATGGGGATCCCCTGCCCCCGTTGGGCCCGCGTGGAGACCCGGGCCGACCTGGAGGCATTCGGCGCCGCAGTCGGATGGCCCCTGGTCGTGAAGACCCCGCGCGGGGGCTACGACGGGCACGGCGTCAAAACAGTCCGCCGGGCCGGCGACGCGGACCCGTGGCTGGGGGAGGGGCCGCTGCTGGCGGAGGAGATGGTCCCCTTCACCCGCGAGGTCGCCGCCCTGCTCGCCAGGCGCCCCTCAGGGGAGGTCCGCTCGTGGCCCGTGGCCTCCACCGTCCAGGAGGACGGCGTCTGCTCGGCCGTGACCGCGCCCGCCGTGGGGATCCGCCCCGCGACGGCGGACCTGGCGCGCCGTACCGGCGAGGACATCGCCGAGCGCCTCGGCGTCACCGGGGTCCTCGCCGTCGAGATGTTCGTCGTGGGGGAGGGCGACCAGGAGCGGGTGCTGGTCAACGAACTCGCCATGCGCCCTCACAACACCGGGCACTGGACCATCGACGGGGCCGTCACCAGCCAATTCGAACAGCACCTGCGCGCCGTCCTCGACCTGCCCCTGGGCGCCACCGACCCCGTCAGACCAGGATGGAGCGCGGTCATGGTCAACCTGCTCGGCTCGCGGCTGGACGAACCCGCCCGGGCCCTCGGCGCGGCCATGGAGGCCGGCGGCCCCCGGGCGCGCGTCCACCTCTACGGCAAGGAAGTGCGACCTGGGCGCAAACTCGGCCACGTCACCGTCGTCGGCCCCAGCGCCGACGAGGCCGAGGCCCTCGCCCGCGCCGCCGTCGCCGCCCTGCGGGGCGCCAGGTGAGCGCGGACGCCACTGACCGGGCGGGCGGCCCCCGCCTCGAACCACAATCCACGGGAGGAACGATGCCCACCAGCCCTGATGTCCGGCTCACTGCCACCGGTGAGGACCCCCTGGTCGGGGTCGTCATGGGCTCCGACTCCGACTGGCCGACCATGGAGGGCGCCGTTGCCGCCCTCGCCGAGTTCTCCATCGCCTGCGAGGTGGGCGTCGTCTCGGCCCACCGCATGCCCGAGGACATGGTCGCCTACGGGCGCTCCGCCTCCGCGCGGGGCCTGCGCGTCATCATCGCCGGTGCCGGGGGCGCCGCCCACCTGCCCGGGATGCTCGCCGCCCTCACGGAATTGCCCGTCATCGGCGTTCCCGTGGCCCTCAAGCACCTCGACGGCGTCGACTCGCTGCACTCCATCGTCCAGATGCCCGCCGGTGTGCCGGTCGCCACAGTGTCGATCGGTGGTGCCCGCAACGCCGGGCTGCTGGCCGCGCGGATCCTCGGCGCGGGCGAGGGGGAGCGGGCGGCTGCCCTGCGCGCCAGGATGCGCGGATTCCAGGGGGAGCTGCGCGCAATGGCCGCCGCCAAGGGCGCGGCCCTGGCCGAGCGCGTCTCCTCCCAGCGGTAGCGGACCGTGGCGGTAGCGGACCGTGGTGGACACCGCTGACGGGCGGAAGGGCGTCTGGCTGACGGTGGACGACGAACGGAACACCGCCGGGCGCCCCGCTCCGGTGCCCGGGAGCGCGGCCGCGGGGACGGGGGCGGCCGGGAGCGCCCATCGTGCCGCCCCGTCGTAGACTAGGGACATGAGCATTCTCGTCTGTGGCGGCGCCGGGTACATCGGCGCCCACGTGGTCCGCCTCCTGTCCCAACGCGGCGACAAGGTCGTCGTCGTGGACGACCTGTCCACCGGTAGCGCCGACCGCATCGGGGACGCGACGCTGGTGACCCTCGATGTCGCCTCCGACCAAGCCCAATCCGTTCTGTCCAACGTCATGGTCGACGAGGACGTCACCGCCGTCATCCACTTCTCCGCGCGCAAGCAGGTCGGCGAGTCCGTGAAACGGCCCGCGTGGTACTACCAGCAGAACGTCGGCGGCCTGGCCAACGTCCTCGCCGCGATGAACGACGCGGGCATCGACCAGATGATCTTCTCCTCCTCCGCGGCCGTCTACGGCATGCCGCCCGTGGAAGTGGTGCCAGAGACCGTCGATTGCCACCCCATCAACCCCTACGGGGAGACCAAGCTCATCGGCGAGTGGATGATGGCCGACTGCGAGCGGGCCTGGGATCTGAAGTGGATCGGCCTGCGCTACTTCAACGTCGCAGGAGCGGGATGGCCGGACCTGGCCGACCCCGCGATCATGAACCTCATCCCGATGGTGCTCGACCGCCTGGAGAAGGGCGAGTCGGCGAAGATCTTCGGCACCGACTACGACACGCCCGACGGCACCTGCGTGCGCGACTACATCCACGTCCTCGACCTGGCCGAGGCGCACATCGCGGCGCTGGACGTCCTGGCGGAAGGGCGCCAGCCCGAGCACCACACCTACAACGTCGGCACCGGCCTGGGCACCTCTGTGCGCGAGATCATCGACGGCCTGCGCCGCGTGATCGGCTGGGATTTCCCCGTCGAGGAGCAGGGGCGTCGCGCGGGCGACCCGCCCAAACTCATCGGGGACCCGCTCTCCATCGGCGTGGACCTGGGCTGGAAGGCGAACAACGGCGTCGAGGAGATCATCGAGTCCGCGTGGGAGGGCTGGCAGGCGGGCAAGCGCCCCATCACAATCCCCGGGCGGTAGGCCCTCCCCGGGTTCGGCGTGCCGGGCCCGCTGCACCGTGCGATCGCGGCCCCGGTCATCACCGGGGCCGCGCAACGCTCTGACGCCTGTGGGGCTGGGCCGTGTGGGTTTGATTCCGGTTCCTTCTGCGCCGCGTGGTTGGGGGGCGCGTACGCTTCGTTGTCGGTGTTCTGTGCGGCTTCGTGCGCCGTGCTGCCCGATTCGCCTGTGGTTGCGCCACTTAGCGCGCCGCTGCACCACTTGTCTCGCCGTTGCGCCACTCGGGTCCTTGTCGGTCCGGGTTCTCGCGGCGTGTCGGGGGCCTAAGTGGTGCGGGCAGTGTCCAAGTGGTGCAGGTGCAGGGAGCGTCCGCATGCAGGCGTCGCGCAGCCCTTCCCGCGCCTCGGATTCCCGGAACGAGCGCCCAAAGCTCCGAAGCGGGGGCGCTCCCCATAGGACCGCCCACGGGGTCCCGCTCAGAAGCCGTCGACCTGGTTGAAGTCCGAGGTGGTCAGGGAGCCCGTGCGGAGCTTGGCGAAGAAATCGGGCGCGGTCGTGTCGCGCAGGAGGACCGCCGAGGCGCCCGCGTCCGTCGTGTAGTTGAGGGACTCGATCGGCGGGACCCCCATCATCTCGCTGGAAGTCGCCGAACGCAGGGCCATGACGAGGCTCGCCACAGTGAAAACGTTCGACGAGGAGTCGTCCACCGTGAAGGACTTCGATCCTGCCCTCTCCACGCCCAGTGTCCGCACGGGGTTGATGAGGGTTGATGGCGACATCGCGGCGGACACCACTTTCGAGATCACCTGGCGCTGGCGCTTCGTCCTCCCGATGTCGCCCTCCGGATCCGCGTAGCGCATACGCGAGAACGCCAGGGCGGTGGTGCCGTCGACGGTGTGGCACCCCGCCTCCCAGTTCAAGCCCGAATACGGATCGGACACGGTGTTGTCGTAGCACAGCTCCACGCCGCCCACGGCGTCGACCATGTCGGGGACGGCGCCCATGCCGATCTGGACGAAGTGGTCGATGGCGAGGCCGGTCAGCTTCTCCACCGTCTCCACCAGCAGTGCCGCGCCCCCGTAGGAGTAGGAGGCGTTGATTTTGTCCCACCCGTAGCCGGGGATTTCGGCGTAGGTGTCACGCGGGATCGACAGCGCCACTGTCTGGCCGTTCTGCGCGACGTTGACGAGCATGATCGAATCGGCGCGCTCGGACTCGTTGAAACCGTCCTGCACCGCCCCGTCGGCCCGCGAGTCCGACCCGGCCAGCAAGTAGGTCGTCCCGGGGGTGTCGGCCTTCCCCGACAGCGCATCGACCCGGCCGAGGTTCGAGTTCGCGTCCCACAGCAGGAAAGCCCCCCACGCGAGCAGGACGACCAGCAATACGCCCACGACTCGCATAGCCCTGCGCAAGGGACCCCTCCTCCTGCGGGGCCTTCCGGGCACTGCGCGGCCGGGCGGGCCGGAGGGGCCGCCGTCGCGGGGCCCGCTGGGGGCGTCACGGCCGGGCGCGTAGGAGGGCGCCGAGGCCGACGCCGGCGCATAGGAAGGGGGATTGGAGGCCGAGGAGGGCTGGTACGACGGCGGCATCGCACGGGCCTGCGGGATGCGGCTCCCCTCGCCGCCCGTCCTCTTCGGTTGGTCGAGGGTCCTGGGCAGCAGGGGGTGCTCTGGGCCCTGCTGGTCCTCGGAGATCCGCCACATCTGCGGCGCCACACCGGGCGGAGGCGGAGCGGGCGCGCTGTGGGGATCCTCCGGTGCGCCGACGACGCGCGCGTCGTCGGCGCCGGGACGGTGCCGCTTCGGATCAGGTGTGAAGGACGGGGGGTGGGGGCTCATCGTTGATCAGCCGGAGGGCATGTGTCGACCTGGTTCTTGGCCTTTGCCTCGGCGGTGTCGTTGGCCTGGGCGACATCGGTCTGGGACGACGTGGAGCCCTCGGAGCCCTGCCCGGGGTTGGAGGAGCCCTGCCCGGGGTTGGAGGGGGAGGCGCCCTGGTCGTGGGTGGAGTCCCCGGCACCGGGCGCAGAGGAGGACCCCGCGTTCGGATCGGGGACCGTCAGGTGCGCGCCGTTCCCGTCCGTGTACTCGGTGCCGACGGGCAGCGCCTGGTCGTCCTCGATAGCCTGCCACACCTTGGAAGCCAAGGGCTCGGCCGCGATCCTGCGGTTCTCGTCCCACGGTGGCGCCACGACCGGCAGGGTCACGAACTGCATGTTCGCGCGGTCCAGCTTCGACATGAGATTGACCAGGAGCGTCGCGTCCGCCATTGGATCGGCCAGGTTCGACGAGATGTTGACGGTGGCGATCGCCGCCTGCAGGAAGGAGACCAGGGATGGCAGGTCGGTGACGTAGTTCTTCGACTGCAACTCGCGCATGATCGCGGAGATCAGCTGCTGCTGGCGGCCGATGCGGGAGATGTCGGTGCCGTCCTCCAGCGAGTAGCGCGCCCGCATGTAGGCCAGGGCGTGGGTGCCGCCCAGCTTCCAGCACCCCTCGTCGATGTACAGCCCCGCTTCGTCGTCGGCGATGTCCTCGGGGATGTTGAACCACACGCCCCCCAGTGCGTCCACCATCGAGATGAAGCCCGCGAAGTCGACCACCATGAACGCGTCCAGGGCCATCCCGGACATCTGCTCCACGGTCGCCTTCACGCAGGCCACGCCGGGCGCCACGTCGGAGGCATCGGCGCCGCCGTTGGCCCCGGTGAACATCGAGGTGTTGAACATGACATCGGTCTGCGGGGCGGAGGAGGTGTTGTCCGCGTGCCGGCACGAGGGGATGTCGACCAGCGTGTCACGGGGGATCGAGAGCACCTGCAGGCGTGTGCGGTCGGCCGAGATGTGGACGACCATCGTCGAGTCGTTGCGCAGGCCGCCCACGTCCTCGGAGTCCCCCGCCCCCAGGTCCGAGTTCTTGCCCTCGCGCGAATCGATGCCGAGCACGAGGATGTTGACGGCGCGGCCCTCGAAGGAGTCGGGGGTCTGCGTGTCCGAGGAGTCTGTGACGAAGCTGTTGATGTCGATGACGCGGTCCTGCACTTGGCTCGCGAGGGCGCGGTAGAGGAAGGCCCCCGCCGAGGTGACGAAGAGGACCCCGGACAAGGCGACTGCGAGCGCGCTCCGGATGAGTCCGAAGCGCCCGAAGTTCGTTGCCGAATGCTGGATCGTTCGCATGGGTAAGCTACTCATCGGTTGCAACCATATCGTTATACGGCTCGTTTCGGGGAATATCCGCCGCCGGTGCGGCGCGTTGCACCTCGTCGCCGCCCCCCTCGGAGCCGGAGGGCGGCTCGGCCCCGGGCGGGGGAGCCCCCGCCCCGGCGTGCGGCGGGCGCGCTGAGGCGAGGGCCACTTGGCGGGCCAGCGCGGTCAACTGGCGCTGGACGCCCGTGTCCCGCCGGTAGGTGGTGACGGACTGGGCGAAGAACGCCACGATCAGCCCGTAGGTGAGCAGGTTGACGCCCCGCTCGACGCCGATGGCCCGTGCGACCGTGTTCGCCACCTGGGGGAAGACGACCGCGGCGGCGGCGCACACCATTAGGATGGCTGTGGCCAGGCGCCGCAGGGCCAGGGAGGACTGGGAGCGCACGGGCCGCACCAGGGCCCACGTCATGAGGCACAGTGCCCCCAGCAGGAGCGCTTTGATGATGAAGTAGCGCGTCACGCGTCCTCCAGCGCCAGGTCCACCAGGATGTTCACCGAGTTCAACAACGGCTGGCCCTTGGACCGCGAGTACTCCGAGTAGTGGATCGTCACCGGCGCCTCCGCCCATGGCAGGCCCGTCGCGCCGAGCTGCGAGACGATCTGCGAGGCGTGGGCCATCCGGTTGTGCGTGAGGCGGACCCCCTTCAGGGCGTCGGCGCGGATAACGCGCAGGCCGTTGTGCGCGTCGGTGACGCGCAGGCCGGAGCGCCACCGGGTGGCGAGCGCGGCCGCCCGCACGATGGCACGGCGCGCAGCCCCCATCCCCTGGGGCGCGGCCCCGAGGAAACGCGACCCGAGGACGAAGGCGAGGTCCCGCTCGCGGGCGGTGGCGACCATCGCCTCGGCGTCGCGCGCCTGGTGCTGCCCGTCGGCGTCGAAGGTCACCACGAAGCGCGCTCCGTGCTGCAGCGCCCAGTCGAAGCCGGTCTGCAGGGCGGCGCCCTGGCCGAGGTTGACGGGGTGGGTGGCCACCCATGCGCCCGCCCGGCGGGCGGTCTGCCCGCCGCCGTCCGTGGAGGCGTCGTCGACGCACAGCACGTGGGGGAACCGCTCGAGCAGCCCCTCGACGACCCCTGCGATCACCGGGGCCTCGTTGAACAGGGGGATGACTACCCACGTGTCGTCGTTCACTGGCATGCCCCCAGTGTCCCACACCCGCACGGGGCGGCGCCCTGGCAGCGCGCGAACTGCCCGGGCCGCCGCACCGCCCCGCGGGCCGCAGGGAAGTATAGTTCACAGTGCGACACACTGAGAGGGAGGTCTTCGTGGCCAGCGCACCAACCGCCGACATCGACCCGTCGGCCACCATCGGCGAGGGCACCCGGGTCTGGCACCTCGCCCAGATCCGCGAGGGTGCCGTCATCGGGCGGGACTGCGTCATCGGGCGCGGCGCGTATATCGGGGCGGGGGTGGGCGTTGGCGATGGGTGCAAGATCCAGAACCACGCGCTCGTCTACGAGCCCGCCAGGCTCGGCTCCGGGGTGTTCGTCGGTCCTGCTGCGGTCCTGACGAACGACCGCCATCCCCGGGCCGTCAACCCGGACGGCTCGCCCAAGGGCGCGGGCGACTGGACGCGCGTCGGCGTGGACGTTGGCCGCGGGGCGTCCATCGGCGCGCGCGCCGTGTGCGTGGCGCCCGTGCGCATCGGGCCGTGGGCGATGGTCGCCGCCGGGGCGGTCGTGGCCCGCGACGTCCCCGCCTACGCCCTCGTCGCCGGCGTGCCCGCCCGCCGCATCGGATGGGTCGGCGAGGCGGGCGAGCCCCTGGTGCCGGGCGCGGAGCCCGGCCGCTTCACGTGCCCCGTCAGCGGGCGCACCTACCGCCTGAACGAGGCCGGCGCCCTGGTGCCCGAGGGGGAGGGCGCATGAGCGCCCCCCTCGTCCCCGCGGCGCGCCCCCTGATCGGCGAGGAGGAGGTCGCCGCAGTCGCTGCGGTCATGCGCTCGGGCATGATCGCCCAGGGACCCGAGGTCGCCGCCTTCGAAGAGGAGTTCGCGCGCGCCATGGTGCCGGGCGCCCGCGCCGTCGCCGTCAACTCGGGGACCTCGGCCCTCCACCTGGGGCTGCTGGCCGCCGGGATCGGGCCGGGTGACGAGGTGGTCGTGCCCTCCTTCACCTTCGCCGCCACCGCCAACGCCGTCGCGATCACGGGGGCCACCCCCGTCTTCGCCGACATCGACCTGGGCACCTACACGCTGGCGCCCGCCTCGGTCCAGGAGGCGATCACGCCCCGCACCCGCGCCATCATGCCGGTCCACCTGTACGGCCACCCCGCTCCGATGGACCAGATCATGGCCATCGCCGAGGCCAATGGCCTCATGGTCTTCGAGGATGCCGCTCAGGCCCACGGCGCGTCCCTGCACGGGCGCCGCGTGGGCTCCTTCGGGGAGTTCGGGGCATTCAGTTTCTACCCGACGAAGAACATGACCTGCGGCGAGGGGGGCATGGTCACCACCGCCGACCCGGGCGTCGAGCGCCGGGTGCGCCTGCTGCGCAACCAGGGGATGGAGCGGCGCTACGCGAACGAGGTGGTGGGGCTCAACAACCGCATGACCGACATCAGCGCCGCCATCGGCCGGGTCCAGCTGCGCAAGGCCGCGGACTGGACGCGCAGGCGCCAGGCGAACGCCGCGTTCCTGGACGCGGAGCTGCGCGGCGTCGTCACCCCCCACGTCGCCCCCGGGGCCGTCCACGTCTACCACCAGTACACGATCCGCGTCGAGGACCGCGACCGCTTCGTCGCCGCCTTGGCCCAGGAGCACGGAGTCGGATCCGGCGTCTACTACCCGATCCCGTGCCACCGCCTGGAATCCCTGTCCCGTTTCGCGCCCGCTCGCGCCCTGGGGGACACCGACGAGGCCGCCCGGTCCGTCCTGTCCCTGCCCGTCCACCCGAGTCTGCTCACCAGGGACCTGGAGCGCGTGGTCACCGGGGTCAACGCCCTGGCCCGTGCGGGATCGTGAGGGCGGCCATGGGGCGGGCACCCATCCGCGTGGGGATCCTGGGCCTGGGGTCGATGGGGCGCCACCACGTCCGCAACGCGCGCGCCACGCCCGGTTTCGAGGTGGTGGCGCTCGCCGATCCCGCGGGCGATCCCCATGGCGCCGCAGGTCCCCTGGAGGTCCTCCCCGACGTCCACGCGCTGATCCGCGCGGGCATTGACGCCGCCATCGTGGCCGCCCCCACCGTCCACCACGAGGAGGCGGCGCTGGCGCTGGCGCGTGCGGGCGTCCACGCCCTGGTCGAGAAGCCCCTGGCCGCATCGGCCGCCGCGGGGGCCCGTATCCGCGATGCCTTCTCCTCGGCGGGCCTGGTCGGCGCGGTCGGCTACGTGGAGCGCTGCAACCCCGCGCTCATCGAGATGCGCCGCCGCATCGCGGACGGGCAGCTGGGCCAGATCTACCAGATCGCCACCCGCAGGCAGTCCCCCTTCCCCGCCCGCATCTGCGACGTGGGCGTCGTCAAGGACCTGGCGACCCACGACGTGGACTTGGCCGCGTGGGTGGCGGGCTCCCCTTACGCCACCATCAGCGCCATGACGACGGCCCGTTCCGGCAGGGAGCACGAGGACATGATGGTCGCCTCGGGAACGCTCGCGAACGGAATCCTCGTCAACCATATTGTGAATTGGCTCACTCCATTCAAGGATCGAACCACCATCGTCACCGGGGAGCGGGGCGCGCTGGTGGCGGACACCGCCATGGGGGACCTCACCTTCCACGAGAACGGCGACCAGCCCCTCCAATGGGACCAGATCGCGGCCTTCCGCGGGGTGTCGGAGGGGACCGTCATCCGCTACGCCCTCACCAAGCGCGAGCCCCTGTCGGTCGAGCACGCCCACTTCCGCGACGCCGTCCTGGGGGAGGGCTCCCAGCACGTGTCCATGGATGAGGGACTCGAGGCGCTGCGCGTCACCGAGGCGATCCTCGACAGCGCGCGGACGGGGTGCGCCGTGCGGCTCGCCCCGCTTCCGGGCCCCGCTCAGCCCAGCGACGCGTAGACCTCGCGCAGGCGCGCCGTCGCCCCCCGCAGGGAGCGGTTGCCCACCACCCACTCCCGCGCGGCGGTCCCCATCGCAGCGCGCTCGTCCTCGGGCATCGCCAGCACCCGGCCGAGGGCCGCAGCCAGGTCGTCGCGGTCCCCGTCGGCGGTGAGGAACCCCGTGGAGGAGTCGGCGAGCATCTCCGGGGTGCCCCCCACGCGGCCCGCGATCACCGGGACCGCGCAGGCCTGCGCCTCCAACAGCACCAGGCCCGCCGCCTCCTGGCGCCCCTCCGAGCTGCGCGTCGGGCACACCAGTACTGCCGCGGACCGCACGAGGTCGCGCACCCACTCGCGCGGCAGGGCGCCGGTCAAGCGGACGTGGGGGCCCGCGGCCGCGCGGACCCGCTCTTCCAGCGGGCCCTCGCCGACGATGACGAGGCGGTGCGGGTGGCGCTCCACGAGCCGCGACGACACCTCGACCAGGTCCATCACCCCCTTGAGCGCAGTGAGTGCCCCCACGAAGAGGACCGTGGGCTCCCCGTCCGCCCTGCGCGAGGGATCCCCGGGGGTCCAAAAGCCCGTGTCGACGCCCTGGTAGTGCACCTCCACCTTGTCGGCGGGCGCACCCGAGGCGACGGCGATGTCGGCGAGGAAGCGGGACACCGCCAGCAGCGCCTCCGACTGGGCGAAGGCCGCCCTGCGGTTCCGCTCGTTCCACGCCCGGCCCGCCGCACCCCGCGCAGCCCCCGCCCGGTAGGCGTCGCCCCCGTGCAGGGTCGTCACCATCGGGGCTCCGGTGCGCCGCGAGGCGCGGACCGCGGGGAGTGACCACGTGGCCTGCTGCTGGTGGACGACATCGGGCTCCCACGCCTCCACGGCCCGGGCCATCGCCCCCAGGCGCCCCCACTTCAACCGCTCGCGGACGCGCGTCCCCAGGCGCCCCGCGAGGGGGGTGGCCTGCTCGACGGGGACGGCGACGGTCGGGTCGGCGATGTCGGCGACCAGGGTGAAGGCCCTCCACTCGATGTCAGGCATCGCGTCGGCGTGGGCCAGGGCGAAGTACGTCGGGGGGATCCGCAGGGTCCCCTTGGTGATCGCCGTCCTCATGCGCCCTCCTCCTCGGGGACGATCCTGCCCTGGCCGCCCCACCGGTTGTCGGTGAACAGGCGCGCCCACGTGCCCAGCACGGTGGCCCCCGTCATGTAGCGCAGCGTCTGCAGGGGCAGCGGCACCTGGCGGGAGAACGCCTCGAAACCCATCGGGTGGCGCAGCTGGGCGCGCACCGAGCGCGCCCGCGCGAGCGCCCGGTCCGCGCCGGTGGCGCCCATGAGGCGCAGTGCGGTCCTCTTCAGGTCCGGCGGGAGCCCATGGTCGTTGCCCGGCGTGCTGTAGTAGTCCCTCGGCGGGGATCCCGACACCGAGGAGTAGAGCGCGTCCACGAAGCCCGCGTACCACCCGCGGTCCCGCGTCAGGACCGGGCCACCGCGCAACCACGCCCGCCACATCTGAGCGTCCAGCATCGGCGCCGCCCACCCGTACCCGAAGTGCTCGTAGGCGCGCATCGACATGTTGATGTACTTCGCCTGCCTCTCGCGCAGGTTGAACCACTCCACCCACGACTGCAGCGCCGCATCACCGGCGCCGGCGCCCACCCCGGCGTCGCGCGCGGTCTCGCGAAGGGCGAGCGCCATGTCGGGGTCGTGCCTGAGGGCCCCGGGGGCCCCCTGGAGAGAGCCGTGGTAGCGGGTGATGAGCCAGGCGACCCGTGCCGGGGAGGGGTGGTGGGCCAGGGCGGCGCAGTCGTGCGCGTTGCCCACGATGGTGTGCCCAGGGACGATGACGGCGTCGCCGTCGATGAGGTCCCGGCTCTGCAGCTCCCCCAGGGCGTACCAGTCCTGGACGTGCGGCAGGGACGTGGCGCCCCACGTGGCGCGGCGGAAGTCGTCGGCTCCCCGCCAGCGCCGCGCCATGCGATCCGGGTCCAGGCGGACCGCCGTGAAGGGGATGCCGAGGCTGTCGGCGACCCCCCGGGCGACCGCCTCCTCGCCGCACCCGGGGACCCCGTAGGAGAACGCGGCCAGGTGCGGGGCCCCCGCCTCGACCAGGGTGGTGGCCAGCAGCCGCGAATCGAGTCCGCCCGACAGGGGGATGACCAGTTGGCGCCGGCCAGCAGCCGCCACGAGGCGCGACACGCACTGGCGCAGTGCCCCGCCGAAGATCCCGGCGAACTCATCGGGGTCCTCGACGGAGTCCGGGCCCCGCCGGTACCGCATGTAGGGGCGCTGCTTCCACGTGCCGTCGTCGTGGAGGACGACGGTGTGCGCGGCCTGGACCGAGTGCACCCCCTCGACCAGGGTGCGCGCTCCCAAGGAGAAACCGAGGTGGCGCAGTTGGGTGGCGCCCGCCCGGTCGAGCCGCCACGGCACCAGGGCGCGCAGGGCCTCGGGGGAGTCCGCGACGACCCAGCGCCCGTCGTGGAAGGCGAAGAGCAGGACCCGCGATCGCATGGGGTCCACGGCGAGGCGCACCTGGCCGCCGGTGCGGCTCACGAGTGCCCACTGCCCCGGCAGGCGCGCCAGGTCCGGGTCGGAGGGGAAGGAGAACAACGAGGGCGGCAGGTCGCCGACAGGGGACCACGCCCATGTCCGGGCCCCGGTCCCGTCCCCTGTGGCGGGGGCGCTGGACCTCCTCCACGAGGCGTTCAGGGAGATGGTGGGCAGCACGTCTCCTCCTCGCTCTCACCTCGGCAACGCGATGCCTACGAGTCTACGCGGTGGCGGGGTCTGATTAAATGGGCCCATGCGGGTCAGTGGAACTCTGCGCTCGGGCGCGGCGCGGCTGCGGGGGCGGTCCCCCGTGCTCACGGCGGTCATGACCCTGCTGTCAGGCACCCTGGCCGCCCAGGTCATCGGCTTCGTCCTGCAGATCGGCATCGCGCGCACCTACTCGGCCACGGACAAGGGGCTCTTCGGCATCTACGGCTCGGTGGCCTCCCTGGTGGTCACGGTGGCCGCCGCCCGCTTCGACCTGTCGGTGGTGCTGCCGCGCGACGACGACGGCGCGCGCGTCCTCGTGCGACTGGCCAGCAGGTGCATCGTCGTGTCCTCCCTGTTGACGTCGCTGGCGTGCGTGGTGGCCGCGTCGTGGGTGTCGTCCCGTTACGGCTCGGCGGAGCTGGCGGCGTGGCTGTGCGGCTCGGGGATCACTGTGTTCGCGCTCGCCCAGGCTGCGAACCTGCAGTACTGGCTCACGCGCAAAGGGCGTTTCGGCGACATCGCGCGCTCGTCGGTGGTGCGCTCCCTGGCGGTCGCGGGCCTGCAACTGGTGTGCGGGTGGGCCGCGGGCGGCGGCCTCAACGCCCTCATCGGCGCGACCGTGGTGGGCCAGTTGATCGCATTGGCCTACGTGTGGGGGCGGGGGCGCGATGCCCGTTCGCCCGGGGGCCCCGGCGCGCCCACCATGGGCGAGATGGCGCGCAGGTACCGCAGGATGGCGCTGCTGGGGGGCCCCAACGTCCTCGTCGACGCGGTGCGCAACACGGGCATCAACCTGCTGATCGGATCGGCTGCGGTGGCCTCGCTGGGGCAGTTCCAACTGGCCTGGGCGGTGCTGCAGGTGCCCGTCGCCCTGATCGTGGGTTCCATCGGCCAGGTGTTCCTGCGGACCCTGTCGCGCACGGAGCCGGGCCGGATGGGCGCCCTGGTGGCAGTGACCATGAGGCGGGCGGTCCTGGGCGCCGCAGTCCCCTTCGGCGCGCTGTACGCCCTGGCGCCGTGGCTGTTCCCCGTGGTGTTCGGCGCGCAGTGGGGCCAGGCCGGGGACTTCGCGCGCTCCCTGGTGCCCTGGCTGGCGATGATGGTGGTGTCCTCACCTGTGTCCAACCTCTTCGTCGTGACGGACAACCAGCACAGGATGCTCGCCTTCGCCGTCGTCTACTGCGCCGCGCCCCTGGCGTGGCTGTGGCTGTCGCCCCTGGACCTGGCGGCGACCGTGCGCGTGCTGGGGGCGGGCATGGCGGCGCTTCTCGTGGTGATGGTCGCCATGGCGTGGGCGTGCGCGCGCGAGTTCGACCGGCGCGGGGGCCTCGCACGGGGCACTGGCCAGCCGGATAACGGCGGGCAAGGGCCGAGCGGAGGGGAGGGCGCCCCCGCGCGGCGGGAAGGAGCGGCGCCCGGCGGAGCCGGGGAATCCCCGCGCGGCCCGGGGGCTCCCGCGGAGGGGGCCCCGGGAGGATCCCCGCGCGGCCCGGGGTGCCCTGACGACGGGGGCGCGGCGCCGGGGGGAGGGAAGCGGTGAGGATCCTCCTCGTGTGCTCGTGGTACCCCAGTGCCGAACGCCCCTTCGACGGCTCGTTCTTCGCCGAGCAGGCGCGGATGCTGTCCGACTCCGGTCTGCGGGTGGGCGTCCTCGCGCTGCGCCAGGTGAGGGCCGAGGACCCCGCTTGGCTGGTCCCGCCCCGAGCCACTTCAAAGGACGGCCTCGTCGTCATGCGCGCGAGCGTCCCGGCCCTGCCGCCGGGAACGCGGCGCCTGGAGCCCGCCGTGCACGCGTGGGTGGCGCGCAGGGCGGCGCGCCTGGTCGGGGCCGTGTTCGGCGTCCCCGATGTCCTCCATGCCCACACGGTGTTCCCAGGAGCGACCGTTGCCCGCGGGCTCGCCCGGCTGTGGCGCCGCCCCTACGCGATCACCGAGCACCGGCCCTCGACGCTGGACTCCCCGGCCTTCGGGGCCCGCTGCCGCCCAATAACAGCCGCGGTGGCAGGAGCCGGCGCGCTCACCACGGTCTCGGACGGTTTCGCACGCCGACTGGGGGAGCACTACGGGATGGGGGAGTGGGAGGCCGTGCCGCTGCCCGTGCCCGCCCTGTTCTTCGACGAGCCGCTGGGGGGTGGTGCCGGAAGCGCCGACGGCACGGGGAGCGCGGACGGCGCCGGCGCAGCCGGTGGCGCGCGCTTCGTCCACGTCTCCCACCTCGACAGCAACAAGCGCCCCGGCCCCATGTGCGACGCCTTCCTGGCGGCCTTCCCCCACGGTGGCGCGCGCCTCGACGTCGTCGGGGGCTCTCCCGCGCAGGTCGAGGCGCTGCGCAGCGCGGTGGGGGGCAGACCCGGCGCCGCTTCCATCCACTTCCACGGCCGGATGGACAGGCGCGGCACCGCCCGCGAGATGGCGCGAGCGGACGTGTTCGTCCTCGCCAGCGCTGTCGAGGCGGGGGGCACCGTGCTCTCCGAGGCGCAGGCCGCCGGGTGCCGCCTGGTCGCGACCTCCACGTGGGCGGGGGAGCACGCCGTCTCGGAGGGGACGGGCCTGCTGGTGCCCGTCGACGACCCCGGCGCCCTGGTCCGGGCGATGCGGCAGGCCGCCGGCCCCACGGCCTTCGCCCCCGCGGGCCGGATCCGCGAGCGCGCCCGCGCCCGCTACGGGGAGGAGGCGTTCGTGCGCAGGTGGCGCGGCATCTACGCCTCGTTGGCCGATGGGAGCGGTGAAGTCGGAGGGCGCGGATGAGCGCGATGGTCTTCTACTCCCCGACCGTCGTCAGCGGGGGCGCGGGCTCCGGATCCGGCGTGCGGCCCTACCGGATGCGCGAGGCTTTCGGGAGGCTCGGCTACGAGGTCATCGACGTGAGCGGGCGCCACCGCGAGCGCCACGAGGCGATGGCGCGCGCCCGCGAGCGCGTGGACGTGGGCGGGGTGGAGTTCGTGTACGCGGAGATGGCCTCGACGCCGGTGGCGCTGACCGAGCCCATCACCACGCGGGTGGATCCTCGCGCTGACTTCGCGTTCTTGCGGCACTGCCGCTCCCGGGGGGTGCCCGTGGGAGCCTTCTACAGGGATGTCTACTGGCGCTTCCCCGGTTACCTCCGGCAGGCGGGAGTCGCCTACGGATTGTGGGCCAGGGCGCACTACGCTTGGGAGTTGCGGCGCCTGGACGCTGCTGTGGACGTCCTCTTCCTGCCGACCATGCGGATGGGGGAGTACGTGCCCAGGGTGGATCCCGGCAAGTTCCGCGAGCTCCCGCCCGGGGCCCCGGTGGGCGCGGCATCGGCGGGGGCGGGCGCGGACCTGTTCTACGTGGGGGCGCTGGGCGACTACTACGACCTGTCCGAGTGCGCGGCGGCGGTGGCGGCCACGCCCGGCGCGACCCTGACGATGTGCGTGCCCCCCGACCAGTGGCGGGCCCAGCGGGCCGCCTACGAGCCGTTCCTGGGCGGTGGCGTGAGCGTCGTCCACGGGCGGGGGGAAGCCCTGGACCCCCACTACGCGCGGGCGGGGGCGGGCGTACTGGCCATGCGGCCCGTCGAGTACCGGGCCTTCGCCGCGCCCGTGAAACTCTTCGAGTACATCGGGCGCTCCCTGCCGGTCCTGGCTTCCGAGGGCACGTACGTCGGCGATTTCGTGGCGCGCACCGGCACCGGGTGGACGGTGCCCTACGACCGGGCGGCCATCGCCGACCTGCTCGCCCGCCTCGTCGCCGACCCGGGAGCTGCGGCGCGGGCGCGCGCGGCGGTGGAGGGGGTCAAGGGCTGCCACACGTGGGAGGCCCGCGCCCGCCAGGCGGCTCAGGCGCTGACCGGGGCCTAGGGAGCGCCGTGTGGGCGGCCGGGTTCGCCGAGTCCCCCGTGGGTACGCACACAAGGGACCCGGATTAGACAACATGAGTCGCACACAAGGGCGGAATCACGCCCTTGTGTGCGGTGGCATGTTGCGTAAATCCGCCCCTTGTGTGCGACATAGGGAGGAAGACGGGGGC
Source organism: Schaalia georgiae DSM 6843 (assembly GCF_000429245.1). GTDB lineage: Bacteria > Actinomycetota > Actinomycetes > Actinomycetales > Actinomycetaceae > Pauljensenia > Pauljensenia georgiae. The sequence goes on along the minus strand of NZ_AUBM01000007.1, from coordinate 203,738 downwards.
CGCGGGGCGTGGATGACGCGCCGCCGGAGTGCAGAAGATGCCCGGAAGCCGTGAGGCCGCCGGGCATCCGAGTCATTGGCTCAAGCGTTGGGACGCTTGCCGTGGTTCGCGCCGTTCTTGCGACGATCGCGACGCTTACGACCCCTCTTCGACATGGTGTTCTCCTCATTGGTCGATCTGAACCCCCGTATTTTCGCACACATGCCACCGCGCCACCAACGTGCCCCGCCCCGGGGGCGACGCACATCACCACGTGCGCAATAGTCGTGTGGCGCGCACCACGCGTTTGTCCTCGTGGGCCCGTCCCTCCGGCCGGGGCCCGAAGCGGCCCCCCGAACGCCACGGCTCAACCGTTGTAGACCACCGAGACCCGGGTGATCGAGGCCGTGACACGGGCGCGCAAGGCGGCGGGCGCCTGGGCGGTCCCGTAGCAGCGGCGCAGGAGCGCCCGCACGTGGCGCTCGGCCTCCAACGCGTCCGAGCAATGCGCGCACGAGGCCGCGTGCGCCAGCATGAGGGCGCGCAGGCGCGCGTCGGGGCCGTCGACGTCGCCGCCGTCGATGAGCGCGCCCCGGCGGTCGCACTCCTCGCAGTCGATCAGGGCGTAGATCTGCTCCAGGACTTCCCGGCAGGTGGGCTCGGGGCCGCTCATCGTGTTCCTCCGGCTGTCATCGTGCTCCTCCGATCCCGTATTCCGCTGCGACCTCGCCCAGTTTCGCGCGCAGGTTGCGCCTGGCCCGGTTCAAACGGCTCATGACTGTTCCGATCGGAATCCCCAGGGCCTGGGCGATCTCCTTGTACGTCATCGACTCCACATCGGCCATGAGGATCACCATCCGGTGCTCCTCCGACAAAGACTCCAGGGCGTCGCGCAGCTGCTCGGAGGGCAGGGACTCCAGCGCCTCGACCTCCGCCGAGACCAGGCCCCGGGCGTCGTGCGAGGCTGCCTCGGCCAGCTGCCAGTCCTCGACTGTGTCCGTGGAGGCCCGTTTCGGGGAGCGCTGCGCCTTGCGGTACTGGGTGATGTACGTGTTCGTCAGGATCCTGTAGAGCCAGGCTTTGATATTGGTGCCGGGCTTGTACTGGTGGAACTTCGAGTAGGCCTTGAGGTAGGCCTCCTGGACGAGGTCCTCCGCGTCCGCGCGGTTGCGCGTCATGCCCAGGGCAGCGCCGAAGAGCTGGTCCATGAGGGGCATCGCCTCGTCCATGAACCGCTCCCGCAGCTCCGCCTGCTCGGCGGGTGGGGTCGCCCCCGCCGGTGTGCGTGTCGTCGTGTCCATCGGTGACCAGCCTAGTCGCGGGGGTGCGGGGGGCGCTTGTCGTGGCTGGTTGGCGGGGCATGTGAGCGGAACGCGCCGCGCCCCCGCCGTATTCCCCGCGCGCAAGTGGCCTGTGTCGCAGTTGTCGCGCCCGTGCCGCCGCCCCGGGGTGTTCCATTTCGCGAACACGCCGATCCCGGTCAGAATAGGGGTATGAATCTGCTGCGCATGGTAGCCCGCCCCCTTCTCGCCGCCCCCTTCATCGCCGACGGGATCGACGCGGTGCGCGATCCTCGTTCCCATGTGGCGCGCATCGCGCCCGCCCGCCCCCTCATCGACCGCGCCGCCTCAGTGACGGGCGTGGAGGCCGACGACGGCCGCCTCGTCACCGCCACCCGCGCTCTCGGGGCTCTCACCGCCGTCGCGGGAGTGGGCTTCGCGCTGGGACGGGGACCCCGCGTCTGCGCCGCCGTCCTCGCCGTCGTCGGGGTGCCCATTGCCCTGGCCCCCCAGACCGAACCGGCCCAGGAACCCGGGCGCGCCACCCGCCGCGCCGCCGTGATGCGCAGGCTCGCGCTCGTCGGCGGCATGCTCATCGCCTCCACCGACCGCGTGGGGGCGCCCTCCGCCTCGTGGGCGCGGCGCGCGCGCAGGGAGCGCGCGGCGGCGGTCAAGGCCGCGCGCGAAGGCGCCCTCAGGCAGGTCGCGGCCGCCCGCGGGGACACGCGATGACGGTGTGGGAGGCCCCCACTGCCTCCCGGCCGGTGGACGCGGTCGTCGCGCTCCCCGGCTCGAAGTCCCAGACGGCGCGCGCCCTCTACCTGGCCGCCGTCTCCGACGCCCCCACCACGATCCGCGGCGCCCTCGACGCCCGGGACACCCGCCTGTTCCTCAGTGCCCTCGAACAGATGGGCGCCTCCTTCGACCGCCAGGGCGGCGCCCTGCGGGTCACGCCCATGGGGGAACGCCCCAAGCCCGCCGCCATCGACTGCGGGCTGGCCGGAACCGTCATGCGCTTCCTGCCACCGCTGGCCGCCCTCAGTGAGGGGACGACCCGCTTCGACGGGGACGCGGCCGCCCGCGCCAGGCCGCTCGCGCCGCTGCTCGACGCCCTCGAGGGCATGGGCGCGCGCGTCCACCACGAGGGTGGTCCGGGGCGCCTGCCCTTCACGATCCGCGGCCCCCTGAGGACCCCCCTGGGCGCCCAGTGCGCCGTCGACGCCTCCGCCTCGTCCCAGTTCCTCTCAGCGCTGCTGCTGGTGGCCCCACTCATCGGCGACCCCCTGTTCGTGTCCGCCCCCGGCCGCGTCGTCTCGATGCCCCACGTCGAGATGACTGTCCGCGCCCTGGCGCGCTCGGGCATCGACATCGAGGAGGTCGACGAGGCGGGGGCCGTCCGCACGTGGCACGTGTTCCCCGGCCGCCCCAGTCCCGGCGACACCGACATCGAGCCCGACCTGTCCAACGCCGGGCCCTTCCTGGCCGCGGCGATGGTCACCGGCGGGCGCGTGCGGATCCCGGGCTGGCCGCGCGCCACCTCGCAACCGGGCGACGCCTGGCGCACGATCCTGGGCCACATGGGAGCCCGCGTCGAACTGGGGGACGACGGCCTCACCGTCGAGGGGCCCGGCGCGGGCAACTACCCGGGCATCGACGCCGACATGTCGGCCGTCGGGGAGCTCACCCCCGCCCTCGCCGCGATCTGCGCCTCCGCCTCCTCGCCCTCGCGCCTGAGCGGGATCGCCCACCTGCGCGGCCACGAGACCGACCGCGTCGCCGCCCTGGCCACCGAGCTCAACCGCCTGGGCGGCGCCGCCCAGGACAGGGGCGACTGGCTGGCCATCACCCCGGCCCCGCTGCGCCCGGGCACGGTGGAGACCTACGAGGACCACAGGATGGCGGCCTTCGGCGCGGTCCTGGGCCTCACCACCGCCGGGGTGGGGGTGCGCGACATCGAATGCACGTCGAAGACGCTGCCGGGGTTCGCCCGGATGTGGGCGGACGCGCTCACCGGCGGACGGGAGCCCTGATGGGGCGCCGGGACACTGGGACGGACGACCCGCGGGTGCGGGTGCGCCCCCCGAAGCGCTCGCGCCCCCGGACGAAGGACCGCCCCGACTGGTCCTCCGCGCCCGTCGGCTCCGTCATTGGCATCGACCGCGGCCGCTACCAGGTGCTGCTCGCTCCCGAGCTGCGGGGGCCCCGCGCCGGGGCCGCCGACCGCGTCGTGGCGGTGCGCGCCAAGGAGATCAGGCGCGGCGGCGTCATCATGGGCGACAGGGTGCGCCTGGCGGGCGACCTGTCGGGCGCGCCCGGGGCCCTGGCGCGCATCGTCCGGGTCGAGGAGCGCTCGACCGTGCTGCGCCGCAGCCTGGAGGACGCCCCCGACGCACGGGGCGAGAAAGCGATTGTGGCGAACGCGTCGCTCATGTGCGTCGTCGTCGCCCTGGCCGACCCCCCGCCGCGCACGGGCATGATCGACCGCTGCCTCGTGGCCGCCTACGAGGCGGGACTGCGCCCCGTCCTGGTCCTCACCAAATCGGACCTGGCCGACCCCGGGCCGCTGGTCGGCGCCTACGCGGACTTCGACCTCGACGTGGTTGTGACCGGGGGCGGGGGCGCCAGCGGCGCCGACCGGCTGGCGGAGGCGCTGAGAGGCGAGTTCTCGGTGCTGGTCGGCCACTCCGGCGTCGGCAAATCGACCCTCATCAACGCCCTGTCGCCGGACGCGGACCGCGCAGTGGGCAGCGTCAACGGGGTGACGGGCCGCGGGCGGCACACCTCCACCTCCTCCGAGGCCTTCGAACTGCCCGGCGGCGGGTGGATCGTGGACACGCCGGGCGTGCGCTCCTTCGGACTGGGGCACGTGGGCTCCGGCGACGTGCTCGCCGTCTTCCCCGACGTGCGCGACGCCGCCTCGTGGTGCCTGCCGATGTGCACGCACGCCGAGTCCGAGCCCAGTTGCGCCCTCGACGCCTTCGCACGCGGCGAGGCCCCCTTCGGCGCCGGAGGCGACGGGGCCGAAGGGCTGGCGGAGGAACCGGGATCCGGGGGAGCGGCACCGGATGGCGCAGGCGACGGGGAGGCTGCCCCGGGACCCGGGGTGCTCGCGCGGCGCGCCTCCCGGGTGGCCTCGGCGCGCAGGCTCCTCAACGCGGTGGCGACGGCGGAGGCCGCCAGCAGGACGGCGCGCGGGTAGGCGGGAGCCCGCGCTCCGCGGAGCCGGTCCGGCGGCGAACAGTGCGCCCGCCGTCAGTCCTCGGGCAGGGACGCCCCCGTCCACTCGTACCAGCCCTGGTGCTGGACGATCCAGGCGATGAGCGCGTACCCCGTCTGCCCCGGCAGCGTCATCCCCGCCTCGTTGCGGGCCATCGACCCCGCCATGTCCTCGAACCACTGGTCGTGCGACACCAGGGGGGTGAAGGTGTCCACGAAGGGGATCTGCCGCCGCGAGCACACCTCCGCGCAGGAGCGGCTGAGGCCCCGCAGCGCCTGGTGGTCGACGCCCGCCAGGGGCGGGGGGCCCACGACGAAGCAGGGGATCCCCAGAACCGCGGCCCTGTCCGTGATGTTCGCCAGGTTGAGGCGCGAGCGCGCAGTCGACACCCCCGCGGGCACGTCGGCGGGCCCCACCCCGATCACGAGGCCGCGCGGCTGGTCGTCCGCCAGGCGCGGGGAGACCTCGGCCTCCCAGCGCATCCCCATCTCCTTCGTGGTCTCCCCGGGCATCGCCAGCACCATCACCGTCGCGGGCACCTTGAAACGGGAGCGGGCGCACACGCGGCCGATCCAGCCCAGGCTCCGGGAATCGCCCGTGCCCGCCACCAGCTCGTCACCGATCACGCACAGCCGCATCGTCCACTCCCTTCGACTCGCACCGTTATGCGTCCAGGATACGGAGCGCGCGCCCCTAATCGCCGAACGCCGCGCGCAGAAGGCACGAGGCCTGCTCCTTGTGCAGCGACGGGCGGCCGGCCGCGGTGGTCGCGGACTCGGGCCTGGACACCAGGCGCACGGGCCCGGGCCACTGCGCGAAGAGGTTGAGCGCCAGGTGGGGCCACGCGCCCTGGTTCCTCGGCTCGTCCTGCACCCAGACCACCTCGGCGCCCGGGTACTTGGCCAGTTCCTCGCCGAGGGCCTCCTCGGGCAGCGGGTAGAGCTGCTCGAGGCGGACGATGGCGGTCGACGGGTCGCGCCTGGCCGCGCGCTCGCGGACGAGGTCGTAGTAGACGCGCCCCGTGCACACCAGGACCCGTTCCACGGACGCGGGGTCGATGCCGGCCTGCGCCTCGCCGATGACGGGGCGGAAGGAGCCGCTGGTGAACTCCTCCACGGACGAGGCCGCAGCCGCCAGGCGCAGCAGTTGCTTGGGGGTGAAGGCGATGAGGGGCTTGCGGGGGCGCTTGTACGCCTGGGTGCGCAGCATGTGGAAGTGGTTCGCCGGGGTGGAGGGCTGCACGATCCACATATTGTCCTGGGCGGCCAGCTGGAGGTAGCGCTCGATGCGCGCGCTGGAGTGGTCCGGCCCCTGCCCCTCGTAGCCGTGGGGCAGCAGCATGACGAGGGCGCTGCGCTGGCCCCACTTCTGCTCGGCCGAGCAGATGAACTCATCGATCACGGTCTGGGCGCCGTTCGCGAAGTCGCCGAACTGCGCCTCCCAGATGGTCAGGGTCTCCGGGCTCTCCAGCGAGTACCCGTAGTCGAAGGCGAGCACACCGTATTCGGACAGGGGGGAGTTCCACACGCCGAAGTCGGCCTGGTCGGGGCGCAGGAAGCGCAGGGGCGTGAACTCCCTGCCGTCCGTGCGGTCGTGGAGCACCGCGTGCCGCTGGACGAAGGTGGCGCGCGCCGCGTCCTCGCCGGACAGGCGCACATTCGTCCCCTCCATGAGCAGGGTGCCCATCGCGAGGATCTCGGCGAAACCCCAGTCGATGGGGCGCTCGCCCATCGCCATCTCGCGGCGCCGCTCGCACAGCCGCCGGATCTTGGGGTGGGGGGTGAAACCCTCCGGGAAACGCGTGTGCGCCTTGCCGATGCGGCGGATCCGGGGGGCCGAGGTGGCTGACGCCCACCCGATCATCATGCCCTGGCCGGGCAGTTGGGACTCGGGCATCGTCCACCCGGAGTCCTCCGCCTCGCCCGCGCCGCCCACGCCCGCCGTCAGCGATGGGTCGGGGGCGGGCCTCCCCTCGTGCCCGCCCGAGCGCGTCTCCTCGAGGATGCGCGACAGCTCCGCCTCGTACTTGGAGATCGAGGCCCGCGCCTGCTCCTCGGTGAGGCGCCCCCGCCCCACCAGGTTGCGCACGTAGACGGAACGGGTGGAGGGGATGCGGTTGATGAGGGAGTACATGACGGGCTGCGTCATCGACGGGTCGTCGCCCTCGTTGTGCCCGCGCCTGCGGTAGCACACCATGTCGATGATGACGTCCTTGTGGAAGCGGCAGCGGTACTGGAATGCGAGGCGGGCGCAGCGCACCACCGCCTCGGGGTCGTCGGCGTTGACGTGCAGGATGGGGATCTGCAGGCCCTTGGCCAGGTCCGTGGCGTAGCGGGTGGAGCGCCCGGAGGCCGGGCCGGTGGTGAAACCGATCTGGTTGTTGACGATCACGTGGATCGTCCCGCCCGTCTTGTAGCCCTCCACCTGGCTCATGTTGAGGGTCTCCTGGACGACTCCCTGCCCGACGAAGGCGGCGTCCCCGTGGACCAGGACGGGGATGACCGGCAGGTCCGGGTCGCCCAGGGCGTCCTGCTTGGCGCGGACGATGCCCTCGAGTACGCCGTCGGCGGCCTCCAGGTGGGAGGGGTTGGCGGCCATGTACACCTTCGTCGCCATGCCGTCGTCCACGGAGTACACGCCCCACGTGCCCAGGTGGTACTTCACGTCGCCGCTGCCCTGGGCGGGGTTGGCCACGTAGTTGCCCTCGAACTCGCCGAAGATCTGGGAGTAGGACTTCCCGGCGATGTTGGCCAGGACGTTGAGGCGCCCGCGGTGGGCCATGCCGATGGCCACCTCGTGGATCCCCGCCAGGGCCGCCGAGGAGAGGATCTCGTCGAGCAGGGGGATCAGGGACTCCCCGCCCTCCAGGGAGAAGCGCTTCTGGCCCATGAACTTGGTCTGGAGGAACTCCTCGAACGCCTCCGCGCGGATCAGGGTGTCCAGGATGCGCGCCTGCTCGGCGTCGTCGGGGGCCGAGTAGGGCTTCTCGATGCGGGACTGCACCCACTGGCGCTGGACGGGGTCCTGGATGTGCATGTACTCGATGCCCACTGTGCGCGTGTACGTGTCGCGCAGCTGGGCGAGGATCTCGCGCAGGGGGAGGGTCTGGGCGCCCCCGAGGCCGCCGCCGGGGAAGGGGCGGTCGAGGTCCCACACGGACAGGCCGTAGGAGGAGAGCTCCAGGTCGGGGTGGTGGCGCACGCGGTAGGACAGGGGGTCGGTGTCGGCGGCGAGGTGCCCGCGGGAGCGGTAGGCGTGGATGAGCTCGGCGATGCGCGCCGCCTTGCCCTTCTCCCGTGCGGGGTCGTACTCGTAGTCCGCCTGCCACTTGTAGGGGCGGGTGGGCACGTGCATGGAGGTGAAGACGCGCTCGTAGAATCCGTCGTGCCCCGACAACTTCCGGTCGATGAGGGCCAGGAGGCGGCCCGAGTCGGCGCCCTGGATGACGCGGTGGTCGTAGGTGGACGAGAAGAACATCGTCTTCCCGATGCCCATCGCGGCCAGGCGCTTGGGGGACACGCCCCGGAACTCGGCGGGGTAGTCGGTGGCGCCCACGCCGATGATGATGCCCTGGCCCGCCATGAGGCGCGGCACCGAGGTCGTGGTTCCCAGCGTCCCGGGGTTGGTCAGGGTGACGGTGGCGCCCGCGTAGTCCCCAGGAGCGAGCGCGCCGTGCCGCGCCCGGGACACCAGGTCCTGGTAGGCGGCGACGAACTCCGCGAAGGTCAGGGTGTCGGCGTCGTGGACGACGGGCACCTTCAACGAGTGGTTGCCCTGGGCGTCGGCCACGTCGATGGCGAGCCCGAACCCGATGTGGGCCATGTGCTCGACGGCGGGCTTGCCGCGCTCCAGGGCGTAGCGCACGTTGAGTCCGGGCATCTCGCACAGGGCCTCGACCAGGGCGTAGCCGATGAGGTGGGTGAAGGACACCTTGCCGCCCACGCTCCGCGCAAGGTGGGAGTTGATGAGCGCGCGGTTCTCGATGAGCAGCTTCGCCGGGATCTGGCGCTGCGAGGTGGCGGTCGGGATGGACAGGGACGCCTCCATGTGCTTCGCCGTGGCCCGCGCCGTGGACTTGAGGACGGCGGTCTCGTCGCTGGTGGCCCCGCCCGCGCCCCGGGTGAAGGCGGCGCGCCCGTGCTGCTGGCGCGTGTAGGGGCTGGTCGCCTCGGCGACGGCGGCCGGAGGGGCTGGGGGCAGGTCGGCGCGCGTCACCGATTCCTCATTGGCGACGCCCTCCTGGGGCGCGAAGTCCTCCAGGCCGGTAGTGGGCTCGGTGACGCTGAGCGGTCGCCGGTCCGGCTCCGGGCTGGACCCGGGGACCGTTCCGGCGGGCGCCGGAGGGGCCGATGAGGTAGTCCCAGCGTCGGTGGGCGCGTGCGGGGTCGACGGGGCGGGCGCCTGCGCTGTGGCCCCGGGCGCGGTGGGAAGAGCGGGCAACGGGGAGCGCAGTTGCGGCGGGGCGGTCTCGGTCGAGAAGTAGGCGCGCCAGGACTCGTCGAGCCGCCCGGGGTCCCGCGCGTAGAGGCCCCGCATCTTCGCGATGTACCACTGGGGATCGGGGTGTTGTGTGGAACTGGGCACTGTCTCCTCCGGTTGGTTCTGACGCTCGAGGGCCCGGCACTGGTGGCGATGGAGTCAATTGTATGAGTCCCGTGAGCGCATTCACTGTTCTTTTGCGACACTTGGCCGCCCCCTTCCTTCCCCTTGAAGGGCGCGCGGGTGAGTTTTGGCAAAAGGGGCGTGCGCGGGCGCAGGGCGCTGGAATGGCTCGTTAGACTGGTGTCCATCATGGACAGTGGCACACCAGGGTATTCGTCCCCGACTCCACGCGCCCGGCGCGCGCAGGGCACCGAGGGCGTCGGCGGGGGGCGGCAATGGCGACCGCGCTGATGCTGGTTCTGGGGCTCGTCCTCACCGCCGGGACATTCGTTTTCGTGTCGGCGGAGTTCTCCCTGGTCGCCATCGACCAGGCAGTCGTCGAGAAGCGCGCCGAGGAGGGGCAGCGCGGCGCGGCCCGCGTCCTGCGCGCCACGAGGACGCTGTCGACCCAGCTCTCCGGCGCGCAGGTGGGCATCACACTGACGACGATCCTGCTGGGCTACACGACCCAGTCCACCATCGCCTCGCTGCTGGAATCGGCACTGGGGTCGGCGGGGGTGGCCTGGGGCCTGGCGACGGGCACAGCGGCCTTCGCGGCGGCCGTGTTCATCAACGTCTTCTCCATGCTCTTCGGGGAGCTGGTCCCCAAGAACCTCGCGCTCGCCCACCCCATGGACACGGCGCGCGCGGTGGCCCCCTTCCAGATGGCGTTCACCACCGTGTTCGCCCCCGTCATCTGGATGCTGGGCGGCACCGCCAACTGGGTGCTCCGGCGCATGGGGATCGAGCCCCGCGAGGAGATCTCGTCGGCGCGCTCGGCCGGGGAGCTGGCCGCTCTCGTCGAGCACAGTGCCGAGGAGGGCACTTTCGACACGTCCACCGCCTCCCTGTTCACCAACTCGATCCGCATGTCCCGCCTGTGCGCCGCGGACGTCATGACCGACCGGGGGCGCGTACGCACCCTCCCGGAGGGCGCCAGCGCCGCCGACGTCATCGCCCTGGCGGCCAGCACCGGCCACTCGCGCTTCCCCGTCATCGGCGAGGACTCCGACGACGTGGTCGGCCTCGTGTCCCTCAGGCGCGCCGTCGCCGTCCCCCACGAGCGCCGCGCCGAGGTGCCCGTCGTCTCCGCGTCGTTGCTCGCCCCCGCGCCCTCGGTGCCCGAGACCGTGCCGATCGGGCCGCTCATGGTGCAGTTGCGCGACGAGGGCCTGCAAATGGCGGTCGTCGTCGACGAGTACGGCGGAGTCTCCGGCATCGTCACCCTGGAGGACGTCATCGAGGAGATCGTCGGCGAGGTCTCCGACGAGCACGACCAGCGCCGCCTCGGGATCCGCCCGCGCCCCGACGGCACTCTGCTGGTCCCCGGGACGCTGCGGCCCGACGAGCTCAAGGCGCGCACGGGGATCGCCCTGCCCGACGACGGCCCCTACGACACCCTCGGCGGCCTCGTCATGAACGAGCTGGGCGACATCCCCGCCGTCGGCCAGAGGCTCCAAGTCGATGGCATCGGCCTGGAGGTCGCGCAGATGCAGGGCAGGCGCGTCACGCAGATCGCCCTCACTCCGCCGCCGGAGCCGGAGGAGGCCGGATGAACGCCGGACTCGGCATCGCCGTCACCGTCCTCCTGCTGGGCGTCAACGCCTTCTTCGTGGCCGGCGAGTTCGCCGTGACCTCGACGAGGCGCTCCCAGATCGAGCCCCTGGCCGAGCAGGGCAGGACCGGCAGCCGCCACGCCTTGCACGCCCTGCGGCACGTGTCCCTCATGCTCGCCATCTGCCAACTGGGCGTCACCGTGGCCTCCACGACCCTCGGCGTCGTCGCCGAGCCCGCCATCGCGCACCTGGTCGAGGCGCCGCTGGCCCGGGCGGGGCTGCCCGGGGCCTCGGCCCACGTCGTCGGCTTCGCCGCCGCCCTGGCGCTCGTCCTCTTCGCCCACGTGGTGTTCGGGGAGATGGTCCCCAAGAACATCTCCCTGGCCTCCCCCGTGCGCATGCTGCTGGTCCTGGCCCCCGTCCTGGTGGGCATAGGGCGCGTCATCCGCCCCGTCATCACGGCAATGGACGCCTTCGCGAACTGGTTCGTCCGCCTGGCCGGGTACGAGCCGCGCGCCGAGATCGCCTCGACGTTCACAGTGGAGGAGGTCGCCACCATCGTCGAGACCTCCCAGGCCGAGGGCGTCCTCGACGACGAGCTCGGCCTGCTGTCCGGGACGCTGGAGTTCTCCGAGGAGACCGCGGGCTCGACGATGGTCCCCCTCGACGCCCTGGTGGTCCTGCCCGCCTCGGCGACGCCCGCCGACGTCGAGGAACAGGTCGCCCGCACCGGGTACTCCCGTTTCCCGGTCCTCGACGGGGACGGGGCGATCAGTGGGTACGTCCACCTCAAGGACGTGCTCTACGCCGAGGGCGCCCAGCGCGACGAACCCATCACCCCGTGGCGGATCCGCCGCCTGGAGACCGTCGGGGCTTCCGACGAGGTCGAGGACGCGCTGCGCCACATGCAGCGCACGGGCGTCCACTGCGCCCTCGTCGAGCGCGACGGGGAGACAGCAGGGGTGCTCTTCCTGGAGGACATCCTCGAGCAGCTGGTCGGCGAGGTGCGCGACTCCCTCCAGCGGTGAGGCCCCCGGGCGGAGTGCGCCGCACTGGGGCGCCAGCGGCGGGCAGAACAGCGCGTCCGCGGAGTGCGGGGCGGCCATCCCCGTGCCCGGCGCGGCTCTGGTCGGGCGCGGCGCTCTGCGGCGGGCCCCGGCGAGGGGGACCGGTCCGGCTGCACCCCGCCGCGATATGGGTGCAACCTCACGGCTGCGCGGGCTTGCGCGCCCGCGCTCACCTGGAGGTAGATTATGAGTAAGCGAACTGGCCGACCGACAGCGAACGGGGGACCCGGGTGAGCGGAACCGAGTTGCAATGCCCACTGCCCAAACGCGCCCAGCGGCATCGCGAGGCTTCCGCCCCGCGCAGCGGGGGCAGGCCCAGAGGGGGGCACGTCGCCGAGTCCCAGCCGGGGCCGGGCAAACCCCGCAGGACGGTGGGATTCTTCGGACACGTCGCCCGCGCCACCCTGATCGTCGGCCTCGCCGGGGCCACCATCGCGGTTCCGATGACGGGGCGCATCGGCTCGGCGACGGCGCTCACGATGCCCGCCATGGCCCTGGGCGCCCCGCCCGACCGCCAGAGCTGGGCCGCGGGGCAGGTGCTGCCCCGGGCCTCCATGCTCGAGGGCTCCCTCACTGCGGCGTCGCGGGCTCGGGTGCGCGCCCCCGTCTCCATGGTGGGCTGCGCCTCGAGCGCGGGCGCCGACGGGACCCGGAGCGTCAACATCACCACCGACACCATCTACTGGCCGCTCGCCGAGGGGTCCTTCACGATCACGTCGCCCTTCATGATGCGTGTCTCCCCGGTGTCGGGCCAACTGCTGCAGCACGAGGGCATCGACATGGCGGCGCCGCTGGACACCCCGGTCGTCGCGGTCTACCAGGGGACGGTCACGGAGGTCGCCGAGAACTCCCGGTCGGGTGCCTACCTGCAGATCCGGCACCAGCGCAAGGACGGCACGGTCTTCTACTCCGCGTACCTGCACCAGTACATGAACCGGATCACCGTGAAGGTCGGCGACCAGGTCACAGCCGGGCAAACCATAGGTGCCGTGGGTAACAATGGGTGGTCAACGGGCCCGCACCTCCATTTCGAGATTCATAATGAGAAGGACGAACCCGTTGACCCCGAGGCCTGGATGGCCGGGGTGCGAGCCATTTATCCCGGTCAGGAGGCCTGCCAATGATTCCCGTCGTGTCCCGTCGCGGCCCGATCGTCCTCGCCCACCGGGGAGGGGGAGCCGAGGCCCCCGAGAACACGATGGCCGCCTTCGAGCACGCCCGGTCCCTGGGGGTGCGCCACATCGAGACCGACGCCCACCTCACCGCTGACGGCAGGGTCGTCCTCTCCCACGACGACACGGTGGACCGCTGCTTCGACGGGACCGGGCCGATCGCCCAGCTGGACTGGAAGGAGATCTCGCGGCTGCGCCACCGCGGGGCCCCGGGGGAGAAGATGCCCCTGCTGGCCGAGGTCCTCGAGGCGTTCCCCGACATGTACTTCAATATCGACGCCAAGGCCCCCGGCGTCGTCGAGCCGCTCATCGCGGTCATAGAGGAGCACCGGGCGGCCTCGCGCACCCTGGTCGCCTCCTTCAAGGAAGCGCGCCTGCGCGCCGTGCGCACCCGCGCGTCCATCCCCACCTCCCTTGGCACCGAAGCGGTGGTGCGCCTCGTGGGAGCGGCGAAGACGGCCACCGACCCGTCGCGGTGGTGCGTTCCCGGCCCCTCCCAGGGCGTTGTCGCCGCCCAGGTGCCCGCGGGGTTCGGGCCCCTCCGTGTCGTCGACCGCCGTTTCGTGGCCGCAGCGCACACCCTGGGGCTCGCCGTGCACGTGTGGACGATCGACACCGCCGAGGAGGTCCTGGAACTGCTGGACTACGGCATCGACGGCATTGTCACGGAGAAGCCGACAATGGTGCGCGACCTCCTCGACTCGCGCGGGCTGTGGGAGGCGCCCCAGGCGCCCGCGTGAGAATGGGCCCGGACGCCCGGGCCCACGGGCGTCCTCGGCGGGTCAGCGCTCGCCGGAGAAGTCCGCGGCCCCCTCGACCTTGCCAGCGCGGCGGATGCGCCACAGTGAGTTGAACGCCAGGCCGCCGGCCAGGGCGATGCCGACGCCCCGCTCCACCCAGGAGGTTCCGACGAAGACCAGGGCCATCGCGGCCAGGATGGGGACGAGCAGTGTGAAGGCGTGGGTGATGTAGCCCCCGAAGCTCGGCATCGCCACGCCGTCGGCCTCGGCGACGGACTTCACCATGAAGTTGGGGCCGTTGCCGATGTAGGTGACCGCCCCGCAGAACACGGCCCCCAGCGAGATGGGGATGAGGTAGTACTCGGGCACCCCCGCGATGAGGGTGCCGTCGCCGCCGAGGGCTTTGGCCATTTCGAAGAAGGTCATGTACGTGGGCGCGTTGTCGAGCACGGACGACAAGCCGCCGGTGAAGAGGAAGAACGTCATCCGCGTGAGCGGGAGCGACGGTGCGATCTGCTCCAGGAAGCGCAGCGCGGGGGCCATCGTCGCGAAGATGCCGATGAAGAGGATCGCCACCTCGCTGATCGGTCCCCATGTGAAGGCGTTGGACGTGAAGCGCACCTCGCGGTCGGAGAGGAAGTAGGAGGCCGCCGCAGCGCCGATCATGACGATCTCGCGCCACGGCACCAGCTCGGTCCAGCCGCCCACGTGCCCCTCGGCCAGCGCCTCGCCGTCCCAGGAGGGGACGAAGGCGACGGCGGCGATGATGACCGCGAAGAGCAGCAGGTTGAGCCCGCCGCGCAGCCGCAGGGGCTTGATGTCCCTGTCGTCGGACTCGATGGCGCTGGCGTCCTCGGAGGCGTAGCGGATCCGGTCGATCGAGTAGTAGGTGAGCAGCAGGAGCGCGAGGACGAACAACCATTCCTTCCACAGGCCGAGCGTCCACGTGAAGGGGACGCCGTGCAGGTAGCCGAGGAAGAGGGGCGGGTCGCCCAGGGGGGTGAGCAGTCCGCCGCAGTTGGCGACGACGAAGATCGTGAAGAGCACGGTGTGGACCCGGTGGACGCGCTCCTTGTTCGTGGCGAGCAAGGGGCGGATCAGCAGCATCGCCGCGCCGGTCGTTCCCACGAACGAGGCGAGGAGTCCGCCGACCGCAAGGAAGATCGTGTTGTTGCGGGGCGTTGCTTTGATGTCGCCGTCGAGGTGGATGCCCCCCGAGACGGTGAAGAGCGCGAAGAGCAGGATGATGAACTGCGCGTACTCGACTCCGGTGGCGATGAGGGGGGAGGAACCCGCGCCCAGGAACATCCACACGGTGGTGGGCGCTCCGAGGGCGAGGGCGATGATGAGTTGGCTCGAGGCCCGCTCCCACCAGTGCGCTGTGGCGGGGATGATCGGCAGGAGCGCGATGCAGCCGAGCATAGCCACGAAGGGGAGCAGGGACCACCACTGGTAGGTCATGCGAGTTCCTTGTTCGAGGTCAGATGAGTCCCCCCACTCTACGGGAGGCTGGTCCTGGCGTCGCCCGGGTGCGCGTTCCGTGGACGCGAATGTGGGGTGGACGACGGTGACTTTTGCGCACGAAGTCAAGGAAGGTTGACATTTAGTGTCAAGTGGCCTTCACATCGATGTGAAGGATGCTGTGCATTTCGGGTCGTGAGCGCAACACGCACAGCCCCAGTTCCCACCGTTCCTGCGACTCCTGCCCCCGCCTCGCGGACCAGTCCGCGACGGGGCGGCCCCCGCCTCGTCTGCTGCGCTTCGTGGCGCTCGCAGAAGCGCTGGACGCAGGCGGAGTTCGGGGCTTCTCTGGGGGTCTCCCGCCAGACGGTCATCGCCATCGAGAACGGGAAGTACGACCCGTCCCTGGGGCTCGCCTTCAAGATCGCCTCCGTCTTCGGCAAGCGCATCGAGGACGTCTTCTACCCGGATCCGGACGGGCAGGGCGCTGGGCGTTAAGAGTGCCCCGAACAGGATTCGAACCTGCGGCCTTTCGCTCCGGAGGCGAACGCTCTATCCACTGAGCTATCGGGGCGGCGCGCAACAGTGTAGCAGCCCTGGCGGAAGGGTGCGCACGGGTGATGTGTGACATACTTGCGCGTGTCATCGTCACATCACCCGAGGAAGTGTCATATGCGAGTCCACATCGGCACCGACCACGCCGGATACGAACTGAAGGAAAAGGTCGTGGCCCACCTGCGCGGGGCGGGCCACGACGTCGTCGACCACGGGGCCCTGTCCTACGAGCCCCTGGACGACTACCCGCCGTTCTGCATCGAGGCCGCTGAGGCGGTCGTCGCCGAGCCCGGTTCCCTGGGCGTCGTCATCGGCGGCTCCGGCAACGGCGAGCAGATGGCGGCCAACCGGGTCGCCGGCGTGCGCGCGGCCCTCGTCTGGAACGACGCGACGGCCCGCCTGGCCCGCGAGCACAACGACGCGAACGTCATAGCGGTGGGCGCGCGCCAGCACACTGTCGAGGAGGCCCTGGCGCTGGTGGACGCCTTCTTGGAGACCCCGTTCTCCGGGGACGCGCGCCACCAGCGGCGCATCGACCTCATGTCCGAGTACGAGGCGTCGCACCGCGCGTGAGCGGGGACGCGGCCCCTCCCACCGCTTCCGATGGGAGGGGCTGTGCTGTGGTCCTGTGGCCAGCGGCCCGGTGGCGCCAGTGGGTCGGTGGTCCGAAATCCGTCTGAGTCTCGGGCTGGAAAAGGGGCTTGGAGGGCATATGGTCCAAAATGCGTCTGAGTTTGCCCGGATTTACCCAGATCCGGCTAAAACCGTCGAACTCAGACGCATTTTGGACCAACCCCGCACGGAGGCCTTCGAAAACGGCGAAACTCAGACGCATTTTGGACCGTCCCGCCCATCACCACCCGGATTCACGGCGCAGCCCGCAGGAGGGGCACCACTCCGTCCTTGTGCGCGACATCGGGAGGGATGAGGGCTCGGCGGTTCGCCCGCTCCGCCCATTGCCCGTAGGCTTGGGGCGTGACTCCTGAAGAACTAGCCTCACTGATCCGCGCCGTCCTGCTCGACGCGGCCGCCGGAGGGCGCGTCGCCCTCGACCCCTCCGACATCCCCGACCCCGTGCGGGTCGAGCGCCCTCGCAACCGCGACAACGGCGACTGGTCGACCAATGCCGCTATGCAGCTGGCCAAGCGGGCCGGCACCGCTCCGCGCGACCTCGCGGCCCTCATCGCCGATGCCCTGTTGGACGCGGAGGGTGTGGAGTCGGTGGAGGTCGCAGGACCCGGATTCATCAATATCCGCCTCGCCGCGTCCTCGGCCGGGCAGCTGGCCGCAGCGATCGTCGAGGCGGGGGACTCCTACGGCGCCAACGCCTCGTTGGCGGGCCAGGACATCAACCTGGAGTACGTGTCGGCGAACCCCACAGGCCCTGTCCACCTGGGCGGTGCCCGCTGGGCGGCGGTCGGCGACTCGCTCGCCCGCCTGATGACCGCCTCGGGCGCGCGCGTGACGCGGGAGTACTACTTCAACGACCACGGCTCGCAGATCGACCGCTTCGCCCGTTCCCTGTACGCGCGCGCCCTGGGCCGCGAGGCACCCGAGGACGGCTACGGTGGCCAGTACATCGCCGACATCGCCGACAGGGTGCGCGCCGACGCGCGCGCCGCCGGGCGGCCCGATCCTGTGGGCCTGCCCGAGGAGGAGGCCGTTGAGGCATTCCGCGCGCGCGGGGTGGAGCTGATGTTCGCGGAGATCAAGGAGCGCCTGAGCGCCTTCCGCTCCGAGTTCGATGTGTTCTTCCATGAGGACTCCCTGCACGACTCGGGGGCGGTGTCCGCCGCCATCGAGACCCTGCGCGAGCGCGGCGAGGTCTTCGACCGCGACGGCGCCGTGTGGCTGCGCACGACGTCCTACGGCGACGACAAGGACCGCGTGCTCATCAAGTCCGACGGCCAGGCCGCCTACTTCGCGGCGGACGTCGCCTACTACCTGGACAAGCGCCGCCGCGGCGCCGACGCCGCGATCTACCTGCTGGGGGCCGACCACCACGGCTACATCGGCCGCATGATGGCGATGTGCGCGGCCTTCGGCGACCAGCCCGGCGTGAACATGCAGATCCTCATCGGCCAGATGGTGAACCTGGTGAAGGACGGCGCCCCCGTGCGCATGTCGAAGCGCGCGGGCACCATCGTGACCCTGGACGACCTGGTCGACGCCGTCGGCGTCGACGCGGCGCGCTACGCGCTGGTGCGCGTGTCGATGGACTCCAACCTGGACATCGACCTGGACCTGCTCACCCAGCACACGAACGACAACCCCGTGTACTACGTGCAGTACGCCCACGCCCGCACCCGTAATGTCGCGCGCAACGCGGCGGACCACGGGGTCCGGCGGGACGCGGGCTTCGACCCGGCCGCCCTGGACACCGCCGCGGACGCGGAACTGCTGGGGGCCCTCGCCCAGTTCCCCGCCCAGATCGCCCAGGCCGCGCAGCTGCGCGAGCCGCACCGCGTCGCGCGCTACCTGGAGGCCTTGGCGGGCACCTACCACGCGTGGTACGGGCAGTGCCGCGTCACCCCTCGCGGTGACGACCCCGTCGAGGCGGGGCACGTCGCGCGCCTGTGGCTCAACGACGCTGTCTCGCAGGTGCTGCGCACGGGACTGGGCCTGCTGGGGGTCGCCGCCCCGGAGAGGATGTGACCATGCCGGGCTCCAATGGGGCGGACTCCCCGCCGCTCGGCTCGCTGGTGTGCCCCGGACCCGCCGAGCGCCCGGATCTGTGGCCGTGGAGCGCGGAGCGCCGCCCGGACGGCGCCCTGGAGGTCGGCGGTGTGGCAATGGCCGACCTGGCCGGCCGGCTGGGGACCCCGCTCTTCGTCGTGGACTTGGCCGACCTGGCCGCGCGCGCCCGCGTGTGGGTGTCGGCGATGGCCGAGGAGTTCTGGGACGGCTACGGGATGGCCGGGGGCGCCGCCTTCTACGCGAGCAAGGCGTTCCTCAGCGCCGAAGTGGCGCGCCTGGTGGCCTCGGAGGGGATGGGGATCGACACCGCGTCCCTGGGGGAGCTCACGCTGGCGCTGCGCGCCGGGGTGGATCCGGGCAGGATCGGTCTGCACGGCAACAACAAGGGCGACGCGGAGATCGAGCTGGCCCTTGAGGCCGGCATCCACAGGATCTTCATCGACTCGGCCGACGAGGTGGGCGCCGTCGAGCGCATCGCCGCGCGGCTGGGGGTGGAGGCCCCCGTCATGGTGCGCTTGAAGTCGGGGGTCCACGCGGGCGGCAACGAGTACATCGCCACCGCCCACGAGGACCAGAAGTTCGGGGTGTCTGTGGCCGACGGGCAGGCCCTGGACGTCGTCCGGCGGATCCGCGAGGCCCCCCACCTGCGGTTCCTGGGCCTCCACTCCCACATCGGGTCGCAGATCTTCGGCACGGCCGCTTTCGAGGAGGCCGCGCGCGTCGTCGTGGACTTCGCGGCGCTCATCCGCGACGAGCTGGGCGTGGAGACGGCGGCCATCGACTTGGGCGGGGGCGTGGGCATCGCGTACACCGGCCAGGATCCCGTGCCCGACTCGCCCGCGGCCGTGGCGCGCGCTCTGGCGGGGGTGGTGCGCGAGCGCTGCGCGTCGCTGCGGCTGCCGGTCCCCCATGTGAGCGCAGAGCCCGGCAGGTCCGTGGTGGGGCCGACTGCGCTGACCCTGTACACGGTGGGCGTTGTGAAGGACGTGTCCCTGCCGGGTGGGGGTGTGCGCCGTTACGTCGCCGTCGACGGGGGGATGTCCGACAATATCCGCCCTGCCCTGTACGGCGCGTCGTACACTGCGGTCCTGGCAGGCAGGGCGGGCGCCGAGGAGCTGGCCCGCTGCAGGATCGTGGGCAAGCACTGCGAGAGCGGCGACATCGTGGTGCGCGATGTGGATCTGCCCGCCGACGTGCGGACCGGGGACGTGATCGCGGTCCCGGCCACCGGCGCCTACGGCTATTCGATGGCGTCGAACTACAACATGCTCACCAAACCCGGTGTCGTCGGCGTCGGGGCGGGGGAGCACCACTGGCTCGTCCGTCCGCAGGGCATGGAGCACTTGCTCGCCCTGGACGCGGGTTTGGAGGACTGAGCGCGGCGCGGCTATCGCCTCGTCCGCCTGCGGGGCGCGCCGCCGCTGGCTCGTCCGTGGTACTCAGGACGCGGTGGGGCGCTGCTTCTTGGGGCGGATGTGGTACACGTGGTCAGTGCTTTGTCTGATCCCGGCGGGAATAGGGGAGTGATATGTCTCCCGCTCATGTGCCATCGCTTCCCCAATTGTGCGTCGAATGCAGTGATGACAAGGGAGTGAGTGGGTTGTGGATAGTCCTGGAACCGGTGTTCACACATGGTAAACAGTTCTTAAAATGTGGATATTGCTGGACTTTTACCGGTTATCCCCGACATTATGAAAGGACGGGAGCTTGAGTGGAGGAGCCTTCCGCCGCTCGGGGGACCGTCCCATCCGTCGAATGAATCGAGGACACGATGTCGCGTACACCCGTAAGGGTCATGCTGTCCGCCGCAGTAACGCTGGCCACAGCATTGTCCGTTGTCGCCGTGAGTAGTCCCGCCGCGCACGCGGAGGGCACTCCAGGAATTACCTCAGCCGCGCGGGAGCGCGACGAGGTCATGAATTATGCCGTGAACCTGCCCGTTGGCGCTTCCGAGTCGGATTTTGCAACGGCTGTTTCGAAAGCCGGTGATGTGGGCGGAGTAGTCCTCGCCCAGTACCCGGTATTCAACTCTTTCTTCGTGCAGTCGGTGAAGGCCGCCTTCGCGCCCGATCTCGGAGCTGCCCTGGTCGCCGCCGGGATCTCCTACGACTCCATCGGCCCCACGCGCTACGCCACGGTGAGCGGCGCTGAGGTCAAGGTGGAGCGGAACCAGGGCACCCCCGGCGAGAATCAGGCGGTCGCCGAGGCCGTGGCCAACCACGATGACAGCCTGTCGCCCAACTCCCAGCTCAATGACTTCGCCCCCGAGGGCGGCACCGATTTCACGCCCGACGAGGGCGATGCGAACGCCTGGGGCCTGTACGCCGTCGGCTCGGTCCAGGCCCAGCAGGTCGATGTCCCCCGTGCGAAGGTGACTGTGGGCGTCCTGGACACCGGCATCGACGCCGACCACCCGGACCTCAAGGACCAGGTGGACCGCACCCGCTCCGTCGGCTGCGCCTCCAACGGGATCGCCAACCAGGACTACTCGGCCTGGAAGGACGACCACTACCACGGCACCCACGTGGCCGGCACGATCGCCGCGGCCCACAACGGGATCGGCGTTGACGGCGTCGCCCCCGAGGCGACCCTGGTCGCGATCAAGACCTCGAACTCCAACGGCAGCTTCTACCCCGAGTACGTCGCCTGCGCGTTCACGTGGGCGGCCGATCACGGGGTCGATGTGACCAACGCGAGTTTCTACATGGATCCGTGGGCGTTCTGGCTGCCCAACGACCCCACGCAGGCCGCTGGCATGGAGGCCGGTAGCCGCGCCGTCCACTACGCCCACCAGAAGGGCGTCGTCAACGTGGCCGCCGAGGGCAACGCCAACGACGACCACGACAACCCGACGGTTGATACCAGCTCGCCCAACGATGTCGAGGGCGCTGCCTTCACCCGCGACGTGACTGGCGGCATCGACGTCCCCGCGATGCTCAACGACGATGTGATCTCCGTGTCCGCGCTGGCCCTGCTCGATGGCCAGGACGCGTCCACGGGCCTCCTGGACCGCGCGTACTTCTCGAACTACGGCGTCAAGTCCGTTGACGTCGCCGCCCCCGGTATGCGCGTGTGGTCCACCGTGCCGACCGGGATACGCGAGTCCGGCTACGCCTACCTGTCCGGGACCTCGATGGCCTCCCCGCACGCCGCGGGCGTCGTCGCCCTCCTCAAGGAGGTCCACCCCGGTTACACCGCCGACCAGCTGGTGGCCCTGCTCAAGCAGCAGGCCGCCTACTCCTTCGACCGCCTCACGGTCCCCGCTGACGGCAAGGAGTACCGTGGCGCCGGCCTGGTCAACGCGCTGGCCGCGGTCACCCGCGACCAGGAGAAGCCCGTTGTCTCATCCGTCGAGTACTCGACCGACAACGCGACCTGGCAGCCCCTGGAGGGCGCGACCCTGTCCGGCACCATCTACGTCCGCGCGACCGTCACCGGGTCCGTGACCTCGGCGACCCTGGACGTGGCAGGACTGGCCACCGTCTCCAAGACGGTCGATGAGGGCGCCGACTCGGTTGTCGTCGAGTCCGGCCTGGTCGACCTGGCGAACCTGCACCTGAGCGGGTCCGACGCCACCCCGGTCAACGCGACCGTCACCGCCAAGGGCGCCAACAACGACCCCGCGGCTGACGACGACATCACCCAGGCCGTCGGCTTCTTCGCCACCGCGGTGAAGACGGGGCGCTGGATGAACACCGGGAAGGGCTGGTTCTACCAGTACTCCGATGGCACCCACCCCTCCTCCGAGGTCGTTGAGATCGACGGCGTCGCGTACCGCTTCGACGCCGACGGCTACCTGGCCTACGGCTGGGACAAGGCCGACGGCAAGTGGTACTACTACGGCCCCAACGGCCGCGCATCCGGTTGGACCAGGGTCAACAGCCTTTGGTACTACCTGGATCCGTCGACCGGGCAGATGCGGATCGGCTGGACCAAGGTCGGCGACAGCCTGTACTACCTGGAGGCCTCCGGCGTCATGACGATCGGCTGGAAGTCGATCGACGGCAGCTGGTACCTCTTCGACGCCTCCGGTGCGATGACCACGGGCTGGCAGGCGTCCAACGGCAGCTGGTACTACCTGAACGAGGACGGCACCATGGCCACCGGCTGGAAGGGCGTGGACGGGTACTGGTACTACCTGAAGCCCTCTGGTGAGATGGCCACTGGCACTCAGTGGGTCGATGGGCGTTGGCAGAACTTCGACTCCTCCGGCCGCTGGATCGGCTGACCAGCGCGAGCATCTGCTGGTGCGATGCGAGGGGCGGGGCCCGGACCATTGTGGTCCGGGCCCCGCCCCTTTCGTGCCCCGCGCCCTTCCCCTGTGCGCAGCCGCCGGCCCCGCGGGAGCGGGGCGCCTCAGTCCAGCGAGTCGAAGAGGATCTGCAGCCCCTCGCCCATCGTGGGGTGGGCGATGGGCAGGAAGCGCAGCTGCTCGTAGGTCAGGCCCCCGGCCATCGCCATCTGCACGGCGGTGATGGTCTCCGAGGCGTGCTCCCCGATGAGGGTCGCCCCCAGGATCCGGTGGGTGCGCGCGTCCACGACCGCTTTGAGGAACCCGGCGGGCGAGCGCAGTGTCTTCGCCCTGGGGACCGCGGCGGTCGGGATCTTCGCGATCCGCACGTCCAGGCCCTGGGCGGCGGCCTCCGTCTCGTTGAGGCCGATGCGCGCCAGCTCCGGGGTGGAGAACACCGCGTAGGGGATGGTCCTGCCCGCGGTGGAGGTCGTGGGGTCGTCCAGGCCCACCCCGTCCAACTGGTTGCGGATGATGCGGTAGTCGCTCCACGAGGCGTGGGTGAACATGGGCGTGCCCGCCGCGTCGCCCGCCGCCCACGTGCCCTCGGCGGTGGTGCGCAGGTGGGGGTCGACGGCGATGAAGCCTCGCTCGTCCACGTCGACCCCCGCCAGCTCCAGGTCGATGCCGTCGGTGTTGGGGGTGCGCCCGACCGCCGCCAGGACGGCCTCCGCCACGACCGTGGTGCCGTCGGACAGGGCCACAGCGGTCGTGGAGCCGTCGCGGGAGGCGGACTCGGCGCGCGCCCCGCGCACGATGGTGACGCCCTGCGCCTCGAGCGCGGCCTCCAGTTCGGCCGCGGCGTCGGCGTCCTCGCGGGGCAGGATGCGCGGCGAGGAGGACACCAGGGTGACTGTGACGCCGAAGGTGGCCATCATGGAGGCGAACTCGACGCCGATGTACCCGGCTCCGATGATCGCCAGGGATTGGGGCAGGGACTCGAGGCGGAGGATGTCCTCACTGGTCCACGCGCCCGACTCCCACAGGCCGGGGATGGCGGGCCGTGCGGGGCGCGTTCCCAGGTTGATGAGCACTCGGGGTGCGCTGATGGTCCTAATCGTGCCGTCATCAGTGGTGATGTTCACTGTGCGCTCGCCGACAAAACGGGCGCTCCCGCGGATGAAATCAATGCCCGGGGCGGCGAACATCTTCTCGTGGGCGGCCACCATCGCGCCCACGACCCCGTCCTTGTGGGCGCGCAGCGACGCGAGGTCGATCCGGGCGCCCTCGGTGCCAGCGACGCCGAAGTCGGCGTCCGTGCGGGCCTCGGCGAGGCGGCGCGCGGAGCCCACCAGGGTCTTGGTGGGGATGCAGGCGACATTGATGCAGGTTCCGCCCACGAAGCGGCGTTCGACCAACGCCACTTTCCATCCGCGTTTGGCGCGGTCCATCGCCAGGGACTTCCCGGCTTTCCCCCCTCCCACGACGAGCAGGTCGAAGTTCTCCGGTGCGGGCGCAGTGGTCATGCCGCCTCCATTTCAGTCGTTTGCTTTCGTGTTTCCCGGGGTGTCAACGCCGCTGGTGGGGGGAGTATTCCACCTGTTGGAGCACCACTGGCCGCAGGACTGGGGAATGTGCAACGATAAGCCCTATGAGGGCTCTTGATATTGGTGATTTTCGGGAGAACATGGGGGACGTGGTCGCACGTGTCTCATCAGGCGAGGTCGTGACTCTGCTGGAGGGCGGTGTGCCCGTCGCCGAGCTCGGCCCCGTGCGCATGTCGACGCTCAGCCAGTTGCGCGACCTCGGACTGGAGCGTCCGTCGATAGCGGACGTGGGCGGCTACCAGATGCCGTCGAAGAACCTTCCCGACGGCAGGTCCGTGGTGGAGAAGAGCCTGGAGGACTGAGGGCGCCCGGCTGGCGCGCCGCCGTCACCGGCGGCGGGGTTTCGCCCGGTCGGTGGGCCGGGCGGACAGCGGGTCCTCCGGCCACGGGTGCTTGGGGTAGCGCCCTCTCATTTGCGCGCGCACTTGCGTGTACGGCCCCGCCCAGAAGGACGCCAAGTCGGAGGTGACGGCGACGGGGCGCCCCGCGGGGCTCGTGAGGTGGAGGACCAGGGGGAGCCTGCCGTCGGCGAGGACGGGGGTGTCGGTCCATCCGAAGGCCTGCTGCACCCGCAGCGTGAGCACGGGGGAGCCGGTGGACCAGTCGATGGCGCGCTGTGCGCCGCCTGGGACGGTGATCCTCTCCGGGGCCAGTTCGTCGAGGCGGGAGGCCTGGGGCCAGGGCAGCAGCGCCCGCAGTGCCTCGGCCATGTCAACGCCGGACAGGGACGCTCCAGAGGCGAGGTGCTGGGCGTGGGGGGACAGCCACGTGTCGGAGGCGGCCAGCAGCCCCTCGTCGGACACGTCGGGCCAGGGGGCGCCGATGGCGGCGCGCAGGGCGGCCAGGCGGGCGCGCAGCGCCGTGGCGCGCTGCCCCCATCCGAAGGCCCCCAGGCCGTTCTTCTGCGCGAAGGCGCGGACCATGGCCAGTGCCTCGTCCGCGGGGAGGGCTCCAGCGGGCTGGGAGGACAGCTCGATCGCACCCAGGCGGCGCACACGGCGCGCCCGGATGCGCCCTGATTCGAGCGCCGCGTCGGTGCTGGTGGCCAGCAGTGGCGCGCCCGCCTCCAGGGCGTCGTCCGGCCCGATGGGGACGGCCGCGAGAATGCGGGCCTGCTTGTCGCCGCTGGCCCGGTCGATGCCCGCGACCGCCAGCCACTCCTGGCCCTCCAGGGCGGAGCCCGCGGGCAGGAGGGCGCCCACGCCCCCGGCGAGCACGTAGGCGGAGGAGCCGGGGCGCTTGCGGGCGATCCACTCGGGGCGCGCCAGGGCGACGGTGAGCGCCAGCGCGTCCTCCCGCGTGCGCGTCGCGCCCGTTGCCGCTGGTTCCGAACCCGCCCCCGGGATCGCGCCGCCCGGGGTCTTCACCGTGGACGCCAGGGCCACGAGGCGCGCCTCCTGCTCCGCCACCCGCGAGGCAGTGGCGCGCAGGTGGGCGGGCGGGGACCCTAGGGAGCGCTCCAGGCGCGCCAGGTCCGCGCCGTCGGCCCGCACGTCCTCGGCCAGCAGGGCCGCCAGGCGCGCCGCCCGGGCGGCGCCCACGACGGGGGAGGCCGCCAGCAGTGCGCGGCCCAGCGGCGGGTCGAGGGGGAGGGAGGCCAGGGCACGGCCGAAGGGGGTGGCCGCCCCCGCCTCGTCGATGGCGCCCAACGCGCGCAGCCTGGCCCCGGCGGCGTTCCACGCGCCCGCCGGAGGGGCGTCGAGCAGGGCGAGCCCGGTGGCGTCGGGGGCGCCCCACACGGCGGCCTGCAAACGCGCGCCGGTGAGGTCCTGGACGGCGATGCCGGGCGCGGACTGGGCGGGGCGGCGCGAGAAGTCCACGGGGTCCATGACGCGGACGGCGGTGCCGGGCCCCAGGCGGGCGGCGCGGCCCGCGCGCTGTTCGAGGCGGGCCCGCGAGGCGGGGACCGTGGCCAGCTGGGAGATTCCGCGCGCCGCGTCGAGGCGGGGCTCGCGGGCCAGGGAGGCGTCGACGACGACGCGCACGCCCGGCACGGTCAGCGACGACTCGGCGATGGACGTGGAGAGCACTATGCGGCGCCGGGAGCCGGGGGACAGGGCAGTGTCCTGCTGGGCGGCGCCGAGGCGCCCGTGGAGGGGGAGCACGTTGGCGCCCGGGGCGCTGATGAGGGATCGGACGCGTTCGATCTCGGCCACGCCGGGCAGGAACACCAGCAGGTCCCCGTCGCTTCCGGCGTAGGCGGACTCCACGGTGCGCGCCACGTGGGCCAGGAACTCGCGGCGCACGCCGACGCGCCCGCCCACGGCTCCGAGGGGCTCGGCCCCGCGCGGGGGAGGGGCCCACCGCACGTCGAGTGGGTGGATGGCGCCTGGGATGTCGATGAGCGCCGGGGCGGTGCCCGTCGCGTCCTCCAGCAGGCCGGCCGTGCGGGAGGCCTCCAGGGTGGCGGAGGTGAGGGCGATGAAGAGGTCTTTGCGCAGGGCGGCGCGCGCGTCCAGCAGGAAGGCGAGGGCGAGGTCGGTGTCGAGGTCGCGCTCGTGGAACTCGTCGAGGAGCACGCCGGCCACTGCGGGCAGTTCGGGGTCCCGTTGGAGCCTGCGCAGCAGGACGCCCGGGGTGACCATTTCAACGCGGGTGGAGCGGGAGGCGGCGGAGTCGCCGCGTACCGTGTAGCCGACTTGGCCGCCCACCCGTTCGCCGAGGAGGTTTGCGATGCGGCGGGCGGCGGCGCGCACGGCGACGCGGCGCGGCTGGGTGACCAGGATCCGGCCGGGGCGCTCGCGGAGGGGCTGGGCCAGTGCTGCGGCGAGGGCGGCGGGGACCAGTGTGGTCTTGCCAGTTCCGGGGGGAGCGGTGATGACGGCGCAGGCGCCGGAGCGGGCGGCCCGGGTGATCGCGGGCAGCGAGGCCGCGACGGGCAGGTCGGGCGGGTCCGATACGAGGTCCTCAAGCGTGCGCACGCCACCATTATCGCCGCTGCGCCCCGAAGGCGCGGGGGCGGCGGGCCTGGCTGCCGGGGCGGGCGGTCGGTGGGCGATCCGGGTCAGTCGTCCTCGAGGATGTCGTCGTAGTCGGTGAGCCCCATGGCCTCTTCTTCGCGGCGCAACTGGGTCATGCGTGGGGAGTGGAGTGTCAGGCTGACCATTATTCCCACATTGTCAATTCTAATCTGCACCCCATTGTTCAAAAACCACTCCATCGCGTCGCTTGTCTTCTGGCGGCTGTCCACTGCTCCAATGAACGATGCGTCAACTGCTCCGCAGTACTCCTCGTATGCGCGCGTCACCGCTTCTATGCAGCTGTCTTCTTCTTCGACTGTGTGGCGCTCTCCGACGGCGATGACGATGTCGGCAATGGTGTTTCCAGTGTGCGTGAAGAAAGAGTCTGGTTCACCATTGGCGAATGGTGAAAAGAACATCTCTCGGTCCGTGTCGTCTGTTTTGTAGCCAAGGCTTTCGTATAGTTGTCTGCCCTCATCGGGTGTCATGGGCCAGGGGTGGTTCGCCCAGGCTTTGACGATTTGGATAAAGCGTTCTACGGGGTAGGCTTTGAAGGTGACGGGTTGCTGTGGCATACCTTCTCCGTTCTGCTCAGTCGTCCTCGAGGATGTCTTCGTAGCTGGTCAAGCCCATTTCCCGCTCCTCGCGACGCAACTGGGTCATGTAAGGAGAGTGAATACACGCTGAAACGGAACGGTTCCAGACTGAGACATCTAACTCAACATCACTTGTAAAAGTCCATTCCGTGGAATCAGCATCGGACCGTGTGGCACTAATCATATTCATGTAGTGCGAATTGATCGCTTGGTGGAATGTGGCGTATGCATCTGCTATGACGGCTGAGGATTCCTCTTCCTCACCCGGATTGCATGGGCGCGCAACCGCGATGTCAACCGTGCTGACAAGGCCCTTCACAGTGACATAGTATGAGTCGGCCTTTCCGTCTGCGAAGGGGGAGGTGAACATTTCGGGATCCTCTGGATCCACTGAATAACCCAAGCTCTCGTAAACGTGCTGGGCTTCTGCTGCTGTGATCGGCCAGGAATGTTCTATCCATGCCTTCACAATGTCGATGAAACGGTCTACGGAGTAGGCTTCGAATCTGGTGGGGTAATGTCCCATGGCTGTCCGTTCTGCTCAGTCGTCTTCGAGGATGTCATCGTAGCTGGCCAAACCCATCGACTCCTCTTCGCGACGCAATTGTGTCATGCGTGGGGAATGAATGACGAATGTGATTGTAATACCTATATCGCTGATCCTGAATCGCACATCGTTGTCTAAGGTCCACTCATCTGACCGACTTCCGCGCACATGCTTAGCAACATGGTTGAAAGTCCTATCGAACGCAGAGCGGTACTTTGCGTAGGTGTCGGAAACCAGGGCGGAGTATCTGGCTTCCTCTTCAATAGGGCAACGCCGAGCGACTGCGGGTCTGATTGAATTGATGTGTTTTCCTGTGGCAGTATAGTAGGAGTCGGGTTCGCCGTCCGCAGATAAGTCGGATGTGAAGAGGCTCGGGTCCGGTGGGTAAGCACGGTAGCCCAGGCTTTCGTACACGCGCTGTGCTTGTTTGACGGTAATCGGCCAGGCGTGGTCGGCCCAGGCTTTGGCGATCTCAATGAATCGCTCCGCCGGGTAGGCCTCGAAGGCGGCGGGGCGCTGTGGCATGCCTTCGCCGTTCTGCTCAGTCGTCTTCGAGGATGTCGTTGTAGTTGGTCAGGCCGTTCTCCTCCTCCTCGCGGAGCAGCTGCGTCATGGTGGGGGAGTCGATGAACAGGATGATCGAGTGGCTGAGGGGGCCGAGGCTGATTCCGACGTTGTTGTTCAGGATCCAGTCGATTGCTCCGTCGTCCTCTCGCCTGCGCATGAGCGTGCTCGGCCCGAATGCCTGTTCGATTGAACCGCAGTACGCGGCGAAGTACTGGGCGATAACGGGCCTGTTCTGCTCTTCGGTTCCGAGAGGGCATGGGCGGCCGATCTGCATGCGGACCGTGTTGATGAGGCCCTCGTGTTCCGTGAAGTAGGCATCGGGCTCGCCGCCCACCGCGAAGTGGGACATGAAGAGGCTGGGATCGGTGGCGTGGGGTCTCATGCCGAGGGCTTCGTACACCCGTCGGCCGTCCGCCGTGGTGATCGGCCATGCCTGGTGGACCCAGGCTTGAACGATGCTGATGAAATGGTCCACGGGGTAGGACTGGAATGCGGTGCTGTTCATTGTGCTCTACTCGGTGTAGTCCGGGTGCTGCCTCACGATGCTCTGGAGCGTGGTGGCGTAAGTCCGGTCGAGGGGGACGGGGGTGGCGCTCGGGTGGATGACGCTCGACATGTAAGGGTGCGGCGTGCGGTACACGTCGGCGATGACTTCGACACTGCCGTCGAGTATGCCCCGGCGTAGAACGGGATCTTTGGCGAGGGCGGCGTGGAGGCACCGGTCTGTGAGCATGAGGTGGCGCGCGTACTCCGGGGAGCCCTGCGTGGCGTAGGTGCCGTCGACTGGCCGCGTCCTCAGCCTGTGCGAGTACCCCTTGGCCGCGACCACGTGGAGGGAACGGGGCATGGAGTCTTCGTCGTAGGCGACGGCGTAGATGTCGCCGCTGTGGTTTCCCTCGTTGGGGCCGTCGATGTCGGGGAGTATTACCATCCCCTCGCGCTCCAGGGAGGACTCGGCGCCCACGATGCCGACTTCTTCGCCGAGCCTGGTGTACTCGCCCTGCTCGTGGGCCAGGGCGTCGGCGATGTGCTCGATGCGGCGCTGCTCTGTGATCGGGCTCCGGTTGTTCGCCATCTGCCTGAGTGTGCGCCTTATGCGCGTCCGTGTCACGTTGGTGGTGTCCACTCTCCGAATCCTCGTTTCTTCTGTAGTGGTGGTGGTCTCAAGTCTGGGGCGCCGGTGTTCCTCTCAGTCGGCTTCGAGGATCTCGTTGTAGCTGGTCAAGCCCATTTCCTGCTCTTCGCGGCGTAACTGAGTCATGGCCGGCGAGGAAACGGAAAACGTTACCCTGTGCCCGGGATTTCCGACTCTTATGTTCACATTATTGTCGATGAACCACTCAGTTGCGGAATCCTGTTGATGTCGTCGGGTAAGTCGTTTCGAAAGTAGAGCGTCAATCGCATTGCAGTACTGTTTGTATGTCTTCTCAATTTTGTCGGCATCGTGTTTCTCAGTCCCTATTTCTCCTTGTTTCGTAACTGTTATGTTGACCGTGTTTATATAGCCGTCGTTATGTGTGTAGTAAGAGTCCGGCTCGCCGTCTTTTGACAAATCTGATATGAACAAACTCGGGTCTGGGGCGTAGGGGCGGTATCCAGTGCTTTCGTATATTTCTTTCGCCTCTTCTGTGGTTATGGGCCATGGGTGAATAATCCAGGCTTTAACGACTTCGTTGAAACGGCCTGTAGGGTAGGCTTCGAATCTGGCGGGGCGCTGCGTCATGGACTAAATCTCCTCCTCAGTCGTCCTCGAGGATCTCGCCGTAGCTGGTCAAGCCCATTTCCTCTTCTTCTTGGCGCAATTGGGTCGTGTGAGGTGAATGGATAACTAAAGATATTGCGATATCGATGTTCGCGATCCTGATTCGGACATCATTATGAAACGTCCATTCGGTCACTTTGTCGTGAACTGGATGTTTTGTTGCGTTTCCATTGAATACCGTGTCGATGGCGTTGCAGTATCGTGTATATATCTCATAGAGCGGTGAATCGTCGCTGGCTCCCCTGCCGGGGAGGAGTCGCGCCATTTCCATGTCGATCGTGCTGACTTGATCCCGCGTGACGACGTAGTAGGAGTCTGGTTCCTTGTCCGTGGAGAAATCAGACCAGAAAAAGTTCGGGCGCGGATTGTATCCGCGGAGTCCGAGATTTTCATATAATCCCTTTCCTTCGTCAGGTGTAATCGGCCATGGGTGATTAATCCAGGCCTTAACGACTTCGATAAAACGGTCCGTAGCATAGGCTTCGAACCTCGCCGGCTGCTGCGTCATGGACTGAATGTTCCGTTCAGTCATCCTCGAGGATTTCGCCGTAGCTGGTCAGCCCCATTTCTTCCTCTTCGCGGCGCAACTTGGTCATACGAGGTGATTCGATGAAAAGTGAGATGTTCTTCGATAGCTTTGCTAAACGAATATCAACACCGTTGTGTAGTGTCCATCGGATTGTGTTCCTTTCTCTCTTGCGACGTGCAATTATATCTTTAAGCTTGTCTTCGATAGTGGCGCAGTAATCGCTGAATGTGTGAGCGATTATGTCTGTGTTCTGTGGTGTAACAGTGTCGCATGGGTGGGACACTGAAATGCGTGCGTCGCCTACGCGATCATTGTATGTTGTGATGTAGGAATCAGGGTCTGTCTGTGAAAAGTCTGAAATAAATAGTTCCGGTTTCGGTGCGTAAGCGCGGTATCCCAGGCTTTCGTATAATTTTCGCGCCTCTTCTGTGGTTATGGGCCAGGAGTGGTTGGCCCAGGCTTTGACAATTTCGATGAGGCGATCTGTTGGGTAGGCTTCGAATCTGGCGGGGCGCTGCGTCGTCATGAGCTGAACGTCCTCTTCAGTCGTCCTCGAGGATCTCGCTGTAGCTGGTCAAGCCCATTTCCTCCTCTTCGCGACGCAACTGGGTCATGTACGGGGAGCGAATGCGCATTGAAAGGGATCGGTTCCAGATTGAGATGTTCAGTTCAAGTCCAGTCGTGAAGAACCATGCTTTCGAATGATCTCGGGATCGCGTAGAACTAATTGTACTAGCATATTGGCGATCAATAATTCGACTATATGTGGTGTAGGTGTCGGCGATAGCGGCAGATGCTTCCTCCTCTTCACCCGTATTGCATGGACGTGCAACCGCGATGTCGACCGTGCTGACAAAGCCTTTCACTGTGACATAATACGAGTCACTTTTGCCGTCTGAAAAGGGGGATGCGAACATTTCTGGATCTTCTGGATCTGCCGAGTATCCCAGGTTCTCATAGATCTGGCTGGCCTCGGCTGCTGAGATGGGCCAAGTGTGATCGAGCCAGGTTTTGGCAATCTCGGCGAATCTGTCTGCGGGGCAGGGGGTGAATGTGGTGCTCATGGTTTAATTCTACTCCTTGTAGGTATTATCTTCTAGTGTATTTTTCAGGGGGTGGGTTTCGGGGGAGATGAAGGCGTGTAGGCCGGGTGTCCCTTGAGTATCTCTTCCAGCTTCTTTATGAAGTCGTCGTCGAGGGGCACGGCGGTTGTCTTTTGCAAGGTGACGCAGGACATGTACGGGTGGCGCGTGCGGTACACATCCGCGATCACCGGGATCTCTCTTTTGAGTATGGCCTCGCGGAGGGCCGCGTCCCCGGCCAGTGCGCCGTGCAGCTGCGTGTCGCTGAGCATGATGTCGCGCACGTATGTGGGGGACCCCTGTTCGAAGGGCGTTCCATCGACCAATCGCGTCCCCAGTTTGCTGCTGTATCCTTTGGCCTCCACCACGTGGAAGGCTTGGTGATTGCCCTCCTTGTCCAGGGCGGTCGCGTAGATGTCGCCGCTGGCGTTCCCCGCGCCTGTGCCCCCGGTATCGGGAACGAGCTCCATCCCCTGACTCTCCAATTTAGATTCTGCCCCAACGATACCCACTTCTTCGCCGAGGCGGGAATATTCTCCGCGCTGGGATGACAAGGCGTCTGCAATCATCTGTACCTTTTTGATTTCGGGGTCAGGCATTCCCTTGTTCCTGAGGTCAGTTATAGTCTCTTCAAGTCGTTCTTGCGTCGCGTCCTTGGGATCCACCCCGTGGGCGCGGAGTTCGGCCTCCAGGTTTTCGATGTGCTGCTTGGTCTCGACGCGGGCGTCCCTCAGTGTGTTGAGCTGGGCCTGGTCGCGCCCCTCGCCCCACCTCTCGCCGTGGTGGGGTTCTGGTTCGGGCTTCTCCCGCGACTTGCCCTTCCACGGCTTGCGCTCGGGGAAGACCAGGGGATCGTTCTTCACGGGGTCTTTGGTGTGAGGAGGGGGCGGGGGAGCGGGCTGGGCCGAGGCGTGCGGGCCGTGAGCGCCGTGCGGGGCCCCGCCGCCGATTCCGATGGCCGCGGTCGTGCCCGCCACGGGGCCGTGGGGCGTCACAGCGGCGGCCCCCCGGTGGAACATGGAGCTGATCGCCCCGGTGAGCGTGTTCCACAAGCGCCCCAGCTCCGACAGGAGCCCGTGGAAACTGGAGAACGCGGTCTTCAAATGGCCGATGGCCTCGAAGACATGGGTCGACAACGCGGCGACCCGGGTGGTGATCTGCTCGATGACCAGTGCAGTGGCCAGGCCCAGGGTGCAGGCCTCCTCGATGGCCACCGAGCAGATCGTGCCGATCAGATCCGTTATCGCCTGGCGCACCACGTCATGCACCACCTGGACGATGCCCGACGCCATGCGCAGGCCGTCCGCCATGGCCTGCGCCCACTGGGAGGCCGCCTGCACGTGCTCCGCCACTCCGTCGGCCGAGGTCCGGATCGCCTCGACCCCGTCCCCGGCCATGTCGGACAGGCAGGTGGTCGTGTCCTCCTCCAACTGCGCGCCGGCAGCCTCCAGGGACACGGCCACGTTCTCCCACGTTTGCGCGTTCGCCTCCACCTGCGCCGCGTCCCCGGCCAGGGCGTTGAACAACGCGTTGAAGGGCCACACCCACTCCAGTGCCCAGCCGAGGCCCATCGAGATGAGGGTGCCAATGGGATCCGAGACGGCGGACGCCACGTCCAACCCCGTGAACGCCACCCCCAGCGCTGTGCCCGCCCAGCTGCCGCCCTGGATGGCCTCCACCAGGGCGTGCCCGTCCTCAATGATGCCCAGGCCCTCGAAGCCGCTGCGTGTATCCTGGCGCTCGGCCACCAGGGCACTGCCGGGGTTCCCGCTGCCGCGGACCGCCCCGCCGGGCGCATCAGCAGCGCTCAGCGCCGCCCCGCCGCTCACGGCAGGCGCTCCATGATCGCGCGCAGATCCTCGGAGATCTGGGCCTCCACCGCGTCGTAGTCCTGGGCCGTGCGCCCCAAGAGCTCGTACATGCGCCCAAGGCCCTGCCCCGTCGCGTCGATGCACGAGCGCGCCCCCGCCTCGACGAAGCTGACCGCCGGCCCCAGGAGCGGCGCGCACAACGCGCCCAGCGCCCCGATGGTGTTCAAGGAGCCCACCGCCCACTGGGCCTGCGACACCTGGTCGGCTGTCGCGTCCACGCGCGCCGCGTAGGAGCGCACCACGTCCGTGTCCACCCGCAGCTCCTCACTCACCGTCCCCGCCTCCCATCAGGGGGGCCAGGATCGGGTTGTCCGCTCCGAACGCCTCCACAGCGGCCCCGCGCACCCCGGCGAGCGCGTCCGCCCGTGCCGCCGTGTACGCCTCCACCACCCCGGCCCCCAAGCACGACAGGGAGACCCGCTGGACGCCCCGCCCGAAAGCGCAGCGCACCAGCGCGCCCGAGGCGTCCACCTCCACCGCGACCTCGCCGCCCAGGGCGCGCCCGCGCCCCACCACGCCCTCGCTGGCCCGCCTGAAGCGCGCCCCCGCCCGTGCGTTCTCCGACACGCGCCGCTGCGCGTCGGCGATCATCTGTTCGAAATCCTCGAAAGCTCCAGCCATGCTCCAAAACTACGCCCGCCCGCGTGAAGCAGACAAGTACTCGAAAACTGTGAGTCAGGGGCTTGCCCCCGGGGGCCGGGTAGGGCTGGAGAACAAACGCGCCCACACGCTGCGCGTCAGCTTGCCCCCGGGGGGGCGGGGAGGAACATCCGCGGGCGGGGCGGGCACGCCGAGTGGCCCCCGCCCCGGCGGCGCCGATAGAATCGGGGCAGCACCACAAGCGGATCCGAAGGAGCGTGGACCTCCACCGCATGAGCGACCCCACCGTTGAAAGCACCCTCGTGCAGACCAGGCGTGCCACCATTCCCGCGCGCCTGGAGCCCATCATGGTCCTGGGGGTCGCCGACCAGGTGCTGCGCGCCCTGGAGCGCGGCTTCCCCCATGTGCGCTTCCTGGTCACCGGGCGCGAGATCTCCATGACCGGCGTCCAAGCCGACATCGACCTGGCCGCGAACCTGGTCGAGGAGCTCATCGGCCTGGCCGGGCGGGGCCAGGCGCTCGACGCCGACGCCGTCGAACAGGCCATCTCACTGCTGGGGCGCGTCACGCGCGGCGAAGCCCCCTCCGAGGAGATCCTCTCCGCCCGCGGCCGCTCCATCCGCCCCAAAACGCCCGGGCAGAAGGCGTACACGGACGCCATCGACCGCTCCACCGTCGTCTTCGGCATCGGTCCGGCGGGCACGGGCAAGACTTACCTGGCCATGGCGCAGGCCGTGCGCCGCCTCCTGTCCGGCGAGGCCCGCCGCATCGTCCTGACCCGGCCGGCCGTCGAGGCGGGCGAGAACCTGGGGTTCCTGCCAGGGTCCCTCACCGACAAGATCGACCCCTATCTGCGGCCCCTCTACGACGCCCTGGGGGACATGCTGGACCCCGAGGCGCTGCCCAAGCTCATGGCCGCCGGGACCATCGAGGTCGCGCCCCTGGCGTACATGCGCGGACGCACCCTCAACGACTCCTTCATCATCCTCGACGAGGCGCAGAACACCACGCTGGGCCAGATGAAGATGTTCCTCACCCGCCTGGGATTCGGATCCAAAGTGGTCGTCACCGGCGACGCCTCCCAAGTGGACCTGCCCGGCGGCCAGCCCAGCGGCCTCGCCGTCATCCAGACCATCTTGGAGGGCGTGGACGGCATCGAGTTCTGCCACCTCACCAGCGCGGACGTGGTCCGCCACGAGCTGGTCGGCCATATCATCGACGCGTACCAGCGGTGGGAGGACGGCGGCGCGCACCGGCGCTCCGCCCGCTCCCGCGCCAGACACCCCCGAGAGGACCGCTCATGACCGAGGTTCTGAACGAGACCGACTACGACATCGACTGCGCCGAGTTCGCGGCCCTGGCCGACTACGTGCTCACCCAGATGCACGTCGCCTCCGACGCCGAGCTCAACATCCTGTTCATCGGGGCCGGCCCCATGGAGGAGCTGCACGTCAAATGGCTGGACCTGCCCGGCCCCACGGATGTCATGAGCTTCCCCATGGACGAGCTCAAACCCGGCACCGCCGACAACCCCACGCCGCCGGGGATGCTCGGAGACATCTGCATCTGCCCCGAGGTGGCCACCCGCCAGGCCGCCGACTCCGGGCACACCGCCGCCGAGGAAATGCTGCTGCTGGCCACCCACGGCATCCTCCACCTGCTGGGCTACGACCACGCCGAGGACGCCGAGAGGGCGGAGATGTTCGCCCTGCAGCGCAAACTGCTCCTCACCTTCCTGGCGTCCCGATGACCCCACCGCTGACCGCCCAGGCGGCGGGCGCCTCGTCGATCGGGGCCGTCCCCGACCTGGCGCTCGCCGTGCTGGCCGCCTTCGCCCTGGTGGTGGCCTGCCTGGCGCAGAGCGTCGAACAGGGCGTCTCGCGCCTGAGCGCCGCCGCCGTGGAGGACCTGGCCGAGCAGGGCAGGGCGCGCGCCGGGGTGCTGGCGGGCCTGGTCGCCCACCGCAGGCGCACTCTGCTGGTCCTGCGTTCGGCGCGCACCCTGTGGCAGGTGGTCTTCGCCGTGTCCGTCACGCTCATCCTGGTCGACAAGGGCATCGCGTGGTGGGCCGTGGCCCTCATCGCCGTCGCCTCCGTCTCCGCCCTGCAATTCCTCTTCGTGTCCCTGGTCCCCAGCCAGTGGGCGGCGCGCCGCCCCGAGGGGATCGCCCTGGCGGGGGCGCCCACCGCCGCCCGCCTCGTGCGGCTCAGCCGCCTCCTGGACCCGCTGCTGGGGCGCGTGCGAGCCTCCCGCCCCGCGCCCGAGCCCACCGAGGCGCAGGCCCGCGCTGAACTGGTCTCCGACCTGCGCGAGATCGTCGACGAGGTGGGGGAGCCCGAGTCCATCGAGGAGGAGGACCGCGAGATGGTGCGCTCCGTCCTGGACCTGGGCCAGACCCTGGTGCGCGAGGTCATGGTCCCGCGCACGGACATGGTGACCGCCGACGCGGACCTGGGCGCCCGCAAGGCCCTGCGCCTCTTCGTGCGCTCCGGGTTCTCGCGCCTGCCCGTGGTGGGCGACGACGTCGACGACGTGCGAGGCGTCCTCTACTTCAAGGACGTGGTGGCCCGCCTGGAGGCCCACGGGCCCGACCTTGACCACACCGCCGAGCAGATGATGCGCCCCGCCGAGTTCACCGTCGAGATGAAGCCGGCCGACGACCTGCTGCGCCAGATGCAGGCCGAGCACTCCCACATGGCGATCGTCATCGACGAGTACGGGGGCGTGGCGGGCCTGGTCACCCTGGAGGACATCATCGAGGAGGTCGTCGGCGAACTCACCGACGAGCACGACCGGCACGTCATCGAGCCCGAGCCCCTGGGAGGGGGCGCGTGGCGCGTGCCCGCGCGCTACCCGATCTCCGAGCTCGGCGACCTGCTGGGCGTCGAGGTCGAGGACGAGGACGTGGACTCGGTGGGCGGCCTGCTGGCCAAAGCCATTGGCAGAGTGCCGCTGCCCGGGGCGCGCGGCGAACTGGCGGGGGTGCGCATGCGCGCCGAGGAGGCGCGGGGCCGCCGGCGCCAGGTGGGGACCATCGTGTGCTCTACAGTTGGGGGGAGCGGGGCGCCCGGTGCCCCGCCCCACGCAGGAACACGGAAAGAGGACTGATGCGCTTCCCCAGTGACGACGAGCTCATGGCAGGCCCCAACGCCCTCGGGGACGCGCGCATCGAGGTGGCGCCCGACGCCGACGATCCGGAAGCCGAGGCACGCGCGCAGATCGGTGCCGGCCTCGGAGGGGAGGACGGGGCCGGGCCCGGTGGTGGCGCCGGCTCCGGTGACGCCGAAGCGTCGGACGCTGACGGGCCCGGCGACGACCCCGGCCTCGACGACACCGAGAATACGGCCGCTGACGGGGCCGACGACCTGTCGGACCTGGAGGACGAGGAGGACGCGGACCTGGACGCCTTCGAGGCGCTGACCTCGGTGGCCTCGCTGCGCCAGGACGCGGCCGCCGCAATCGAGGTCCCCGACTACCCCGAGGACTTCCGCGCGGGCTTCGTCTCAATCGTGGGGCGCCCCAACGTCGGCAAATCCACCCTCACCAACGCCCTGGTCGGCCAGAAGGTGGCGATCACGTCGGGGCGCCCCGAGACGACCCGCCACAACATCCGCGGCATCGTCCACGGCGACGGCTACCAGCTGGTCCTCGTGGACACCCCCGGCTACCACCGGCCCCGCACGCTGCTGGGCAAGCGGCTCAACGACATGGTGCGCGAGGCGCTGGCCGAGGTGGATGCCGTGCTCTTCTGCCTGCCCGCCGACCAGAGGATCGGCCCGGGCGACCAGTTCATCGCCCGCGAGCTGCGGGGCGTGAAGCGCCCGGTCATCGCCGTGGCCACCAAGTGCGACGCGGTGGGCCGCGAGCGCGTCATGAAGCACCTGCTCGCCATCGAACGGCTGGGCGAGTGGAATGCCATCGTGCCCGTGTCCTCCGTGGAGGGCAAGGGCATCGACCACCTGCGCGACGTGCTCGCCCAAACAGTCCCGCTCTCGCCGCCCCTGTACCCCGCCGGGGACGTGACCGACGAGTCCCGCGACACCCTGATCGCCGAGTTCGTCCGCGAGGCGGCCCTGGAGGGGGTGCGCGACGAGCTGCCCCACTCCCTGGCCGTGCAGGTCGAGGAGGTCATCGAGCGGGAGCGCAGGGAGGGCGACACCCGTCCGCCCCTGGTGGATGTCCATGTCAACGTCTACGTGGAGCGCGACTCCCAGAAGGCGATCATCATCGGGCGGGACGGGGCGCGCCTCAAGGAGATCGGCACCGAGGCGCGGCGCCACATCGAGGAGCTGCTGGGCAAGCGGGTGTACCTGGACCTGCACGTGCGCACCGCCAAGGACTGGCAGTCCGACCCGAAGATGCTGGGGCGCCTCGGCTTCTGAGGGGAGAATCGTAGTCGTCCACAACGGTGGTGTGAATATGTGAAAGACCACTCGTTGACCTGTCTTTCAAAGGGTAAACTTTCGCGTACGAAACAACGTTGACGAATGCGAGAGCATTGGAGGGCACGATGACGGGGTTCCGTAGTTCAGTGGTCTACCAGATCTACCCCAAGTCGTTCTACGACTCGAACGGCGACGGCGTCGGGGACCTGAGGGGCATCATCGAGAAGATCCCCTACATCGCCTCCCTGGGCGTGGACCACGTCTGGTTCAACCCGTTCTTCCCCTCGCCGGGGCGCGACAACGGCTACGACATCTCCGACTACTGCGCCATCGACCCCGCCATGGGCACGATGGAGGACTTCGAGGAGCTCGTCGAGGCCCTGGGCGCCCACGGGATCGGCGTCATGCTCGACATGGTCCTCAACCACACCTCCACCGAGCACGAGTGGTTCCGCAAGGCGCTGGCCGGCGACGAGCGCTACCAGCGCTACTACTACCTGCGCGACCCCAAGCCCGACGGCTCACTGCCCACCAACTGGGTGTCGAAGTTCGGGGGCCCCGCCTGGGAGCCCTTCGGGGACACCTGCAAGTACTACCTGCACCTGTACGACCGCACCCAGGCCGACCTCGACTGGCACAACCCCGAAGTCCGCGAGGAGGCCGCCAGGGTCGTCAACTTCTGGCGCTCCAAGGGCGTGCGCGGCTTCCGCTTCGACGTCATCAACGTCATCGGAAAGCCCGAGGCGCTGCTCGACGCCCCCGAGGGCACCGACGACCGCGCGATGTACACCGACGGCCCCGATGTCCACACCTACCTGCAGTGGCTCTCCGAGCACTCCTTCGGGCAGGACGCCGACTCCATCACCGTCGGCGAGATGTCGTCGACCTCCATCCAGGCGTGCATCGGCTACTCCAACCCCGCCAACCACGAGCTGTCGATGGTGTTCAACTTCCACCACCTCAAAGTCGACTACGAGGACGGCCAGAAGTGGACGCTCAAGGACTTCGACCTGGCCGCGCTCAAGCGCCTCCTGGGGGAGTGGGCCCTCGGCATGCAGGAGGGCGGGGGCTGGAACGCCCTGTTCTGGAACAACCACGACCAGCCCCGCGCCCTCGACCGCTTCGGGAACGTGGATGAGTACCGCTACGAGTCGGCGACGATGCTCGCCACCGCCATCCACCTGCTGCGCGGAACGCCCTTCGTGTACATGGGCGAGGAGATCGGCATGAGCGACCCCGCCTACACGAGCATCGACGACTACGTGGACGTCGAGGCGCGCAACGCCTACCGTGTCCTCATCGAAGGGGGCGCCGACCCCGCGCGGGCCTTCGCCGTCGTCCACTCCAAGGCCCGCGACAACGCCCGCACCCCCATGCAGTGGGACGCCTCCGAGAACGCCGGGTTCACGCGGGGCACTCCCTGGCTGCGTCCGGTCAACCACGCCGAGGTCAACGTCGAGTCCGCCGAGCGGGGCCGCATCCTGCCCTACTACAGGCGCCTCATCGAGGCGCGGCACACCCACCCGGTCATCGCCGAGGGCTCCTACACCCCCTACAACGCCCCCGACGAGGTCTTCGCCTACGTGCGCGAGCACGACGGCCAGCGCCTGCTGGTGCTCAACAACTTCCGCGCCCACGACGTCGACGTCGACGTCCTGGGGGGCTTCGCCCAGGGGCGCGTCCTCATTGGGAACTACGACGACGCGGTCGTGCGCTCGCGCATCACGCTGCGCCCCTACGAGAGCCTGTCCATCATCACAGGTGCCTGACACGGTGCCCGAACACGGCACGAAAGGAACAACCATGTCCGAATCACCACAGCAGAGGGCGTCACTGCTCGCCCCGATGCCGGGCGGCGTCATCGCCCAAGCCGACATCCCCGACCCCGCCTTCGCCGGGGGCGCCATGGGCGCCGGCTTCGGCGTGGTCCCCGAGGAGAACACGGTCGTAGCCCCCGTCTCGGGGCGGATCACGATGGTGGCCGACACCGGTCACGCCGTCGGCTTCGAAACCGCCGACGGCCTGCAGGTGCTGCTCCACTTGGGCGTCGACACCGTCGAGCTCAAGGGCGCGCCCTTCCGCCTCGTCGTCGCCAAGGGCGACACCGTGCA
This sequence comes from Schaalia georgiae DSM 6843, assembly GCF_000429245.1. Classification (GTDB taxonomy): domain Bacteria; phylum Actinomycetota; class Actinomycetes; order Actinomycetales; family Actinomycetaceae; genus Pauljensenia; species Pauljensenia georgiae. Next base: position 162,525 of record NZ_AUBM01000007.1, on the reverse strand, counting down.
GGCGGGCGACTCCATCGGGACGATGGACCTGGCCGCCGTCGAAGCCGCCGGGAAGTCCACGGTCGCCATCACCGTCATCACCAACTCCAAGAAGCGCGTGGAATCCCTCGACGTGCGGACCGGCCGGGCCCGGGCCGGCGACGCCGTCGCCGACGCCTTCCTCAAAGCCGCCGCTCCTGCCGCGCCCGCCCGCGCGGAGGCAGCCCCCGCCTCGTCCGGCACTGGCGCAGCCCCGTCGGGAACCGCACCGGAAGCGGCCGGGACCGCCGGCGCGGCAGGCGAGTACGAGGGGCTGACGGGGTTCGCCCTGCAGGCCGCCCGCATTATCGACGGCGTCGGCGGCGCGGACAACGTCGCCTCCGTCATCCACTGCATCACCCGCGTGCGCTTCTACCTCAAGGACGACGCCAAGGCCGATGACGCGGCCGTCGCCGACATCGACGGCGTCATCGACGTCGCCAAGGCCGGCGGGCAGTACCAGGTCGTCATCGGCGCCACCGTCGGCGACGTCTACGAGGAGATCGTCAAGCGGCTCCCTCAGGGCGCGGCCGGGGACGACGAGGCGGCGGCCGAGCCCGTCGAGAAGCCCACCACCCCCCTGGGCTGGGTGAAGTACGGGTTCAGCTCACTGATCGGCGTCATCACCGGGTCGATGATCCCCGTCGTCGGAGTCCTGGCCGGATCGGGCATCCTCAAGGGCCTGCTGGGCCTGCTGGTCCAGGTCGGCTGGCTGGCGAAGGACTCCGACACGAACGTCATCCTCAACGCGATGGCGGACTCGATGTTCTTCTTCCTGCCCATCATCATCGGTTTCACGGCCGCCAAGCGCCTGGGCGCCGACCCCATCGTCGTCGCGATCATCGGCGGCGTCCTGGCCTACCCGTCGATCGTCCAGCTGGCCAAGCACGATGCCCCCGGGTACCACGTGCTGCACACGCTGCTGGGCGTGAACTTCAACGCGGAGCTCTTCGGGATCCCCATCTCCCTGCCGCTGGACAACGCCTACGCCTACTCGATCTTCCCGATCATCGTGGGGGCGTGGCTGGCGTCCAAGATCGAGCCCCTGCTCAAGAAGTGGGTGCCCGCAGTGGTCCACTCCATCTTCGCCCCGCTCATCGAGATCTTCGTGATCTCCACGCTGCTGTTCACCGTCTTCGGACCCATCATCATGTTCGTCTCCGGCGGCGTCGCGGCCGGGCTGAACTGGGTGCTGGCCATCAACTACGCCTTCGCGGGCCTCGTCATCGGCGCCTTCTACCAGTGCCTCGTGATCTTCGGCCTGCACTGGGCCGTGATCCCCGTGATCGCCCAGCAGCTTGCTATCCACGGGCAGTCCTCCACGATCAACGCCATCGTGTCCGCCACGATGATCGCGCAGGGCGGCGGCGCCCTGGCCTTCTGGATCAAGGCCCGCAGCGCGAAGATCCGCTCCCTGGCCGGCCCCGCGACGATCTCCGCGTTCTGCGGGGTCACCGAGCCCGCCATGTACGGCCTCAACCTCAAGTACGGGCGCGCCTTCCTCACCGCGTCAGTCGGCGGGGCCGCCGGCGGCCTGGTCACCGGCCTGCTCAATATCAACATGTACGGCTTCGCCGGGGCGTTCACCGGATTCGCGTCCTTCGTGGACCCCAACGGCAAGGACACCTCCTCCGCCGTCAACTTCTGGATCGCGTCCTTCGTGGCGCTCGCCGTCGCCTTCGTGTGCACCTACTTCTTCGGCTTCAAGGAGAGCGACTTCGACCAGGGCAGGACCGTTGAGAAGGTCCGCCTGGGCAACCGGGAGGCCGCCAAGAAGGAGTAGCGGCCCCACTACTACGACTACCGCGGCAGGGCGCGCGGGCAGGCCTGGGGCCGCCCGCGCGCCCGGCTATTGGCCCGCCAGTCTGCGGGTTCTTAGTGCCCTCCTGGCCTGTGCGCGCTCAACTTTTGACGCGTGGCCGGGCGCGTGCTCCGTTACTGGGGTCCTCGGGGTCTGTGTGCGCTCAGCTTTTGACGCGTGGCCGGGGCGCGTGCTCCGTTGTTCGTGCCCTTGAAGGTTATGGCGCCTTTGAACAACTCCTCAGCCAGGAACTCGATGAAGTGGGGGAGTATTGGGGCAGGTTAATCCCCATTGGGGTAGGTTAACCCTCATTGGGGCAGGTTAATAACCTACCCCAATGCACCGTAACCTACCCCAATGCGCTGTAAGATGCCCCGATGCGCGGCCCACCGATTGCGGGAGGACGTCGAGGAGATGCGCTTGCTGCCGTAACCTGCCCCGATGCGCGACTTCCGACCACTGAGTTTCCCATAGGGGTGCCACTGCGCGGCTTAGACCGCGTTCGCACCACTTAGACCCCCAGAAGACTGGGCAATCGGGGGCATCGCAGAGCATAGGTGGAGAGACGTTCCCGGTGGCGCGAGATTCCGCGTGGCCGGTGGTGCCGCCTTGCCGGCTCGCGCGCACGGGTTGGTGTCCTTCCGTTGGAGTGGGGCCTGCCCCCTCAGGTGTGCCGTCTCGCGCGCACGGGTTGGTGCTCGTGCGAACCCCTGGCGGAACGGGGGGTCGCCCGCGCCTCCCCGCGCACGACTTGGTGGGCTTGCACTGGGGAGGGCTTGTCAGTCGGCGGCGGAATGGATGCCGTTGCCCCCCGCGCCCACAGGCGGCGCCCGTCGGCCCACACGCAGGCCGCGTGCGTGACGCGTTGCCCCCGCGCCCACGGGCGGCGCTACTGTGGGACCAGGCGGACCGGCCCCCGCCTCGTCGACCTGAACGGAAGCACATGCCCCACCGCGCAACCCCCTCCAGCATCCAAGTGCGCGGAGCGCGCGTCCACAACCTCAAGGACCTCGACGTCGACGTCCCCCTGAACCGCTTCGTCGCCATCGCGGGAGTGTCCGGGTCCGGCAAGTCCTCCCTGGCCCTGGGCACCCTCTACGCGGAAGGGTCCCGCCGCTACCTGGAGTCCCTGGCGACCTACACGCGCAGGCGCCTCTCCCAGGCCGCCAGGGCGCCGGTCGACCGGGTCGCCCACGTCCCCGCCGCCCTCGCCCTGCGCCAGAGGCCGGGCGCGCCCGGCGTGCGCTCCACATTCGGCACGGCCACGGAGCTGGCGAACCACCTGCGTCTGCTGTTCTCGCGCGCGGGCTCCTACCTGTGCCCCAGCGGGCACCGCGTGCCGCCCTCGCGCAACGTGGCCCTGGAAGTGCCGCTCGTGTGCCCGCAGTGCGGCGAATCCTTCCACGGGTTGGGCGCCGAGGAGATGGCATTCAACTCCACCGGAGCCTGCCCCGTGTGCGAGGGCACCGGGGTCCAACGCGTCGTCGACCGCGCCGCCCTGGTGCCCGACGAGTCCCTCACCATCGACCAGGGGGCCGTCTCGCCCTGGGGCTCCCTCATGTGGAAGCTCATGAAGGATGTCGCACGCGAGATGGGCGTGCGCACGAACGTGCCCTTCCGCGACCTCAGCGAGGAGGAGAAGGCCATCGTCTACGAGGGGCCCGCCGAGAAACGCCACATCGTGGTCTCCACCAAGACGGGCGGGGCGGAACTGGACTTCACCTACTTCAACGCGGTCGCCACTGTGGAGAACGCGCTCGCCAAGGCCAAGGACGAGAAGGCCCTCGCCCGCGTCGGCAAGTACCTCATCACGCGCACGTGCCCCGCCTGCGATGGCACTCGCCTGGGGGAACGGGTTCGCTCGACCCTCATCGACGGCATCGACCTTGGTCAGGCCTCGCGCCTGACCCTGAGCGGGCTGCGCGAGTGGGTGGCGCGCGTGCCCGGCCTCGTCCCCGCCGAGGTCGCGCCCATGGCCCGCGTCATCGTCGATGAGATGGCCGAGCCCATGGAGCGCCTGACCGACCTGGGCCTGTCCTACCTTTCGCTCGACCGCGCCTCCTCCACCCTGTCCAACGGCGAGCGCCAGCGCGTGCAACTGGCCCGCGCGGTCCGCAACCGCACGACCGGCGTCCTCTACGTCCTGGACGAACCCACCATCGGCCTGCACCCATCCAACGTCGACGGAGTCCTCGACATCGTCCGCGAGCTCATCGCCGACGGGAACTCCGTCATCGTGGTCGACCACGACACCCGGGTGCTGGCCGCAGCCGACCACCTCATCGAGATCGGACCGGGCGCGGGCGCCGACGGGCGCGGCGCCATCCACCTGGAGACCTCGCGGATCCACACGGTCCACCCCCTGGGCGTCGACATCCCAGTGGGGGCGCTCACGGTGGTCACGGGCGCCAGCGGGTCGGGGAAGACGACAATGGTCCTGGAGTCCCTGGTGCCCGCGCTGCGCGCGGCCCTGGTCGGCGAAGCGCTGCCCGCACACGTGCGGGACGTGGACCCGGCGGGCATCTCGCGCGTCAACCTGATCGACGCGACGCCCATCGGCGTCAACGTGCGCTCCACAGTCGCCACCTACTCCGGTGTCCTGGACGAGCTGCGCCGGGCATTCGCGCGCACCGAGGAGGCGAGGGCAGTGGGGCTCAAGGCGGGGGCCTTCTCCTACAACACGGGCTCGCTGCGATGCCCCACATGCGACGGGACCGGCCAGATCACCCTCGACGTGCAGTTCCTGCCCGACGTGGACATCGAGTGCACGGACTGCCGGGGGAGCCGCTACGGCCAGGAGGCCCACGGGATCCGGCGCGATGGGCTCACCCTGCCCGACATCATGGCCATGAGCGTGGACGACGCGCGGGGCGCGGTGCGGGGCCTGAAGAGAGCGGGCGCACTGCTCGGCACACTGTCGGGCCTGGGGCTGGGCTACCTGGCGCTCGGCGAGGCCACGCCCGCCCTGTCGGGAGGCGAGGCCCAGCGGCTCAAACTCGCCTCGGAGATGGGGCGGCGCCAGGACGGAGCGCTCTTCGTCTTCGACGAACCGACCATCGGCCTGCATCCCGACGACGTTCAGGTCCTCCTCGACGTGCTCCAGCGCCTCATCGACCGCGGTGCCACCGTCGTCGTCATCGAGCACGACCTGGATGTCATCGCCAACTCCGACTGGGTGATCGACATGGGGCCCGGCGGCGGAGCTGACGGCGGGCGCATCGTGGCGCAGGGCATGCCCCGCGACGTGGCGGCCCGCCCGGACTCGGTGACGGGCCGCTACCTGCGCGCCGCCCGGCCCGGGATCCTGGGGTAGGCCGCGGCACGGGACTGGAACCCGGCCCGCGGAGCATCCCGAGTCCCAGAATGCGTCTGAAATCCGGGCGGAAACGGGGACGCAAAAGGGTGGCTGTTCCAAAAAGCGTCTGAGTCTGCCCAGATTCGCGCGAATCCGCTCGAAACCGTCAGACTCAGACGCAAAATGGATCACCGGGCCCGCGCTCAGCCGACGAGCGCCCGCATCCGGGCGCGGGCTCCCTCCGCCCGCAGCGCCTTCAGCTGCGAGGCGAACTCCTCGACGAAGCGCTCCTCGCCGGCCAAGTCGCCGAACACCGCGGTGTCGGAGACGAAGGCGCGGTCGTCCCCGTCCTTCTGGGCCGCTGCCAGCTCCAGCAGGCGCGCGCCCGCAGGGTCGTCGACCGCGATCGGGGCGCCCGCCTCGTCGACGCCCTCATCGCCCAGCGCCCATGCAGCCACCATCGCGGCGCCCAAGCGGATCGGGCCCCCGGAGGCCAGGTTGTCGCGCACAGTGCCCAGCACGAACTTCGGCATCCTGTTCGACGCGTCCTGGGCCAAACGGAACAGCGTGTCGGCGATGGCCTCGTTCGTGAACCGCTCGAAGAGCGCGTCCACGTACCCGTCCAGATCGATACCGGGCACGGGCCGCAGCGTCGGGCGGGCCTCGCGCTCCAAGTAGGCGCGCACCCATGCGGCGATGTCCGGGTCGGCGGCGGCGTCGTGCGCGTACTCGATGCCCAGCAGCCGCCCCCAGTGGGCGAGGCCCTGGTGCGAGGCGTTGAGCAGGCGCAGCTTCATGAGCTCGTAGGGCACCACGTCGGACACCATCTGCACGCCGACGTGCTCGAAAGGCGGGCGTCCGTCGGTGAACCGGTCCTCCAGCACCCACTGCGTGAAGGGCTCGCACACCACGGGCCACGCGTCCTCCACTCCCAAGCGCTGGCGGACGGATTCGATGTCCGCGGGCGTTGTCTGCGGGGTGATGCGGTCGACCATGCAGTTGGGGAAGGCGACGTTGTCGTCGATCCACTGCGCGAAACCGGGGTCGCTCATCCGCGCCTGCGACACGACTGCCGTGCGCGCCGCCTTCCCGTTGCCTGGCAGGTTGTCGCAGCTCATCACCGTGAACGGGGGGACGCCAGCATCACGGCGTCGGCGCAGGGCCTCCACGATGTAGCCGAAACTGGTCGTCGGGTGGTGGGGGTCGGTGGCGTCGCGGGCGGCGCCCTCGGACTCGGTGCGGAACAGGCCGGTGGCGTCGTCGACGTTGTAACCGCCCTCCGTCACCGTCAGGGACACGATGCGCGTGGTCGGCGCGGTCATGACGGCCAGGACGGCCCCGGGATCGTCGGGGGCGAAGAGGTAGTCGTGGATCGACCCGATGACGCGGGACTCGGCACGCCCTCCCGGGTGCTTGAGGGTGAGGGAGTACAGGTAGTCCTGGTCGCGCAGCGCGTCCCGCATGCGCGCGTCCCGCGGCATCAGGCCAACGCCGCAGATCCCCCAGTCCAGTGCCTCGCCGCGCCGCATGAGGTCGTCGAGGTAGGCGGCCTGGTGGGCGCGGTGGAAGCCGCCGACGCCCATGTGCATGATGCCCGTCGTGATGCGCGAGCGGTCGTAGTCGGGGGCGAGGACAGATTGGGACAACGTTGTCATGAGGGGCTCCTGGGTGGTTCTCGGCGGTTGGAACGAACGCGGGGCGGCTGTGGGTGCGGCGCGTCCGCGGGCGGTGCCCATCCCCATTGTCCCACTGCGGGGCGCCGTCGAACAGGGGTGCTCGTATGAGCGGGTCGGGGCCAGGACAGTGCTCCTGGCCCCGACCCGTCGACGGTCCGGCCCCCGCCTCGTCCACCGAATGGCGGGCGGGACGGGGGCCGGAAAAGCGGGACCCGGGAGTCAGTGCGCGATAACGACCCGCAGGTTGCGGGGGCCGTGCACGCCGTTGACCCGCACCAGCTCGATGTCACTGGTAGCCGAGCCGCCCGCGATCCACGTCATCGGGCGCAGGGGGTTCTCGCCCAGGACATCGACCGCCTGCGGCACGGTGGGGACGATCGCCGAGCGCTCCAGCACTACCACGTGCGTGTCCGGCACCAGGGAGATCGCGCGGCGCCCCTGGTCGGGCTCGCCGTCCAGCACGATTGTGCCGGAGATCGAGATGCCGACGCGCGAGCGCGTCACCACCGCGTCAATGGTGTCCAGCTCCAGGGTGGGGATCGCCTTCTCCCGCGAGTCCTCGCGCACAGTGCGGCCCGACCGGGCGGCGGCCTTCTTGAAGGGCGCGTCCAATCCGGTGGGGACCACGACGGAGCCCAGGCCCTCCAGGAAGGAGTCGATGGCGTCGGCCACCTCCGCGTCGGTGGGGGCCAGGACCACTTTCGCCGAGTAGTCCTCGAGCTTCTCGATCATCTCCTCGACCACGGTGTCCGAGCCGGGGGCGTCCGACGTGGAACGGATGTAGTCCCGGGGGATGGGACGCACGGGGCGGCCCTGCTGGGAGCGGCCGATCGCGTCGCGCGCGCGGGCCAGAATCGCGGTCTTCGCGTCCATGGGAGCCATGTCAGTCCTCCGTGGTGTCGTCGTTCGTGCGGGTCGTCATGCCGTGCTCGCTGGCCAGCGGGATCCCCCGGACGGGAGCGTCCCAGCGGGTCGACGAGGCGTCCGAGTCCGGGTGGGTCCGCTTCCACCACTGCCGGAAGGTCTCCTTCGGCGCCGTGGGCAGATCCCGCGCCCCCGTCCACAACGAGGCAGGGAAGGGCAGTGCGCCGATGCGCCCCTTCTTGCCGCCGATGAGCCGCGTCGTCTTCACAGCCATGCCCGCCGCGGTCCACAGTTTCGCGTTCGACATGACGGGGGTGGCCGAGCCCATCGCCAGGTCCCACACGTCGGGCAGCACTGCGTGCTTCTCGTCGACGGTGCGGGCCCGCAGGTGGATGAGGATCGTGGGGATCTCGATCTTGACGGGGCACACGTCGCCGCACGCGCCGCACAGGGACGAGGCGAAGGGCAGGGTGTGCACCGGGTCGTCGTGGGCCATGCCCTGGGTGAGCTGGGGGGTGAGGATCGCGCCGATCGGCCCGGGGTACACGGAGCCGTAGGCGTGGCCGGAGGTGTGCTGGTACACGGGGCAGATGTTCATGCACGAGCCGCAGCGGATGCACGCCAGGGCCTGCCGGCCGATCGGGTCCGCCAGGGTCTTGGTGCGCCCGTTGTCCATGAGCACCAGGTGGAACTCCTGGGGGCCGTCGCCGGGCGTGACGCCCGTCCACATGGAGGTGTACGGGTTCATGCGCTCGCCGGTGGCGCTGCGCGGCAGCAGCTGCGAGAAGATCTCCACGTCCTGGAAGCGGGGGACCAGCTTCTCGATGCCCATCAGGGTGATGAGGGTGTCCGGCAGCGTCAGGCACATGCGTCCGTTGCCCTCGGACTCGAAGACCGAGACGGTGCCCGTCTCCGCGATGCCCATGTTGGTGCCCGAGACGGCGACCTTGGCGTGCAGGAACTTCTTGCGCAGGTGCGCCCGGGCGACGCCGGTGAGTTCGGTCGGGTCGTCGGACAGGTCCTCGGGGGCGTCGTCCATGCGGTCGAGGAAGATGCCGCGCACCTCGGAGCGGTTGCGGTGGATGGCAGGGACCACGATGTGGCTGGGCATGTCGTCGGCCAGCTGCACGATCATCTCGGCCAGGTCCGTCTCGCGCGCGGAGATCCCCTGGTCCTTGAGGTACTCGTTGAGGTTCGTCTCCTGGGTGGCCATCGACTTGATCTTGACGACCTCGTCGACGCCCTTGGACTTGATGATGCCCGCGATGATGCGGTTCGCCTCGTGCTTGTCGCGCGCCCAGTGGACGATGCCCCCGCGGGCGGTGACATTGCGCTCGAACTCTTCGAGCAATTCGGGCAGCCGCGATTCGACTTCGAACTTCACGGCCTCGGCGGCATTGCGCAGGTCCTCCCAGTCCGGCATCTCCTCGACGCGCTGCCCGCGCTTCGTGCGGATCGTGCGCGTGGCGTGGCCCAGGTTGCGCCGCATTTGCGTGTTCGCCAGGGTCTTCTTCGCTCCCTCGGGGAAGGTGGTGCCCCAGCGCAGGGTGTCCTCGGGGATATCGACGGTGGTGCGCCATCCGCCGGTGTGGACGTCGGAGGAGGCCGAGTCGGCGACTGCGGGCATCCCGATGAATGTTGCGGTCATTGTCAGATCACCTGGGCGCTTTCTGGGGCGAAGGAGATGTTCCCGAGGAACGGCTGGTCCTTGGTGGAGGCGAGGATCTCGGCGAGGTGCATGGGGCGGATGCCCGACTGGAGGCGTGACAGGCCGCCGCCCACGTGCATGAGGCAGGAGTAGTCGCCCATGACGAGCACCTCGGCGTGGGTGGACATGACGTTGGTGACCTTGTCAGCCAGCATCGACGTGGAGGTCTGCGCGTTCTTGATCGAGAACGTCCCGCCGAACCCGCAGCACACCTCGGCGTCGGGCAGGTCCACCAGGGTGAGCGCCTCGACGGCGCGCAGCAGGCGGTACGGGCGGTCGCCGACCCGTGCGATGCGCAGCGAGTGGCAGGTGGGGTGGTAGGTGACGGTGTGCGGGAAGTACGCGCCCACGTCCTCCATGCCCAGCACGTCGGTGATGAGCTCGGTGAGGTCATAGGTGTGGGCGGCGATCTGGGCGGAGCGCTTGGCCAGTTCGTGGTCGCCGACGTGCTCGGCCACGACCTTCTGCTCGTGTCGGGCCGCGCCCGTGCAGGACCCGGAGGGGACCACGATCGCGTCCCACTGCCCGTCGAGCACGGGTTCGAACGCTTTCACGTGGTTGCGGGTGATCTTCGCCGCGTCTTCGAAGTAACCGGTGTTGGCGTGCATTTGCCCGCAGCAGACCTGGCCCTCGGGGAACACGACTTCGTGCCCGAGGCGCTCGAGGAGCGTGACGGTGGCCTGCGCGGCTTGCGGGAACATGACGTCCGCAAGACACGTGGCGAAGAGGGCGATGCGCATAGGGTGTCCTTCCTCGGAGGGGCGTAGTGCTGTCAGCATATGCGTGGGTCCGAGGTCCCACCACGCCTTTGTCGTGGTATTTCCACCTCAATGGCAGGAACGGCGGATTCGTGCCGGAAAGTCCCCGTCGCCGGCTGCTTCCCCGGAGCCGGATCCACTGTCGCCGAGCCGTTCGCGGGGACGACTTAGCCAAGGCGGTGCTTGCGTTTATCACTGGGGGCTGTCGCCCTCCGGGGTGCGGGCCGGGAGGGTTGCCAGGAACGCGGGGCGGAGGAGCGGGATGCCGTCTCCTTCCCCCGGATCAGCGATGTGGACGGCGCACGCACGGCGCGGGGTGCCGGTCGTGGGCGCGAGGCGGGGGCGGGTCCGGGCGCGGGGGTCTGCGCGTTCTTGGTGTCCGCTGGTTGCGGGGCGTCAGCGCGCGAAGCCCTCCATGTAGGCCGGGCGCAGCGCGAAGGCCTGCACCATCAGCGGGCCGCCGGTGAGGAACGTGCCCTTGCGGACAGGAGACGCGTCCACTGTGAACAGGGCCTCGCCCCCGCTGCCGTCGAGGGGGTCCCGGCGGAGCGCGAGGGGGGCGTCGGAGTCGGCGGGGACATCCAGTGTGAAGACGTTCTGGGCGTCGACGATGAAACGGGATGCCTGGCTATCGGGGTCGGTCAGTGGGACGGTGAACAGCGGTCGCGTGGTCCCGGTGCCCAAGTCGGTGCTGTAGACCTCGCCGTACGAGGTCACGAAGGTGTACGCCGATCCCGATAGATGCCCGACCAGCCAATCGAGGCGTCCGGGGGAGAGGGCGATGGGCGAACCGTCGTCCCCGACCATGGGGACCAGGTCGCGCGTCCCGTTGGTGGTGTCCCAGACCTGTAGCACAGGTTCGCCCGCGGTGGGGTCCTGCCCGTTGTCGGGATTCGCCCCCGGGTACGTCTTGTGGAATGTCGGCACGTAGATCTTGCCGTCGTAGCAGGGCGCCTCGTTCTGGGGGGGTGTCGAGCCCCTCATCAATCGGCGCGATGCCGACGATGGTGGCCTGGGGGTCATCATGCGGGTCCACGCGGATGAGCATGTCCGCGGGGTCCTGGCCATCCGGGCGGGTGTCCGCCTGAAGGTTCGAGGCGTCCAACTGGGCGGGCAGGGACCCGTTCCCGGGGAAGCGCGTCGAGGTCATGGAGTAAAGGCGGCCGTCGCAGACGGAGTTGAAGGGGTGCATGCCGGGGATCGATGCGACTGCGCTGCCGCCGTCGGCGGTGACCGCCACCGCGTCCTGTTGGTCGCCGTCGATGTAGAAGGCGAGCGAGGCCGCGCCGTCGTCGATCGAGTACCGGCTGAGCTCGTGGCGCTCGTCCTTGCCGCGCGGGACGCTGGTCGTCCCGCTGTCGGACACTGCGACCTCGGCCCCCGACGTCCCGTAGTGGAGGCCGGAGGCGTCCCACACCAGTCCGGCATCGATCATGGCGCCCACGTCGACGCTATTCCCAGTCCCCGCCCCGTCCACCAGCAGCAGGCTGCCGACTCCAGTGCTGTACGCGTCGGCGCCGACTCCGGGGGAGTTCCCGATGCGCAGCGCCAGAACCGAGTTCGCTGTCGTTGCGCGGTCCTGGCCGACCTTGGGAAATGCCGTGCTCGACGAGCACCCCGGCAGGGCGCAGGCGCACACGAGCGCGAGAGCCGCGATGCCCGCCGATGGTGCCGCGAGGGCGCGGGGGGACTGGGACAGCATCAGCGCCTCCTAGAGGTTCGCGTAGGTGTGGGCGAGTGGCCCTTCCACGATGTCATGCGGGTACACGCCGGGGCCGCCGTTACTGTCAATATCCACTCCTGCTCCATACTTGTATGCGTACCAGACGAGCTGTGAGCAGTTCAGCATCCACGGATTCTTCGACTTGTTGAAAGCGAAATTCAGATTGTACCTGTAACCGCGTAGATTGTTGTAGGCGTAATCGGCTGCGGCGTCCTGTGCTGCTTGTGGAACATGGTAGTAGACCTGTTTTGCGCCGGAGCGTATTGTGATGGAGGTGTGTCGGTACCAGTCGGATTTGTAACCGGGTCCACTGGCCTCCACCACCCACCAGGTGCCGCCGTAGATTCCAACGTGCGCCCACGGAGCTCCTGTCGGAGTGTAGTAGACGTCGCCTTTGTACCATGACTTGGGGAGAGTGGAAGTGCTTCCTGTGGCGGCGCCGAGGGAGCTTGAGTTCAATTTCGCTCCGCTGGAACCTGTGTGTGCGGTAGCGTTTGAGTTCTGCTCTTCGAGGAGTTGGTCCAGGGCCATTCGGAGCGCTTCTTCCGAGGTGGTTCCGTTTTCCGATGCCCAGTCGTTCGCGGCGTGGATCAGTTCGTCTCTGGAGATCCCGGGGGTGATCTGAAGGATTTGAGCGACAGTGTCTTCGGGCGTCGCGACTGCTGGCGTTGAAAGCGTGAAAGCGAGCGCAGTGGAAATAATGCTGATTGAAAGTGCGCGGAAACGGTGCGTCATGATCAAAGGGCCTTCGGCGTGATGGTGTCGATCCTGCTCCTACACAGGACGCTACTACTATGAGTCAAACCCATAAGGTAATCCTAAGTTGTTTGATAACTGTGTCAATATCGATTTTTATGAATTAGATCATACGCATTGGTGGAGTGTGATGTCACGACCCACGTTTGGACGGTGGCCCTAGTACTGGCTGGCGGCCAGCCAGGCGACCAAGAGCGCCGGCGCGTCCGCCTCCCACGTCCCGTCGAAACGGCGGCTCCCCTGGTGGGTGGCCGCCTCCATGCCCCCCAGCAGTCGGGAGGCGAACGGCGCCCCCGCAGCCACCGCCCACGCCCGGTCCCGCTCGAGCGCGGGGGAGGCGAGCACGCTGGGCCCCGCGTCGAGGACCCGCTGGCACCAGCGCCCCACGACCTCGCGGACCTGGGACGGCCCGGAGGCGCCCACGCCGTCCCCCGGGCGCGGCACACCTGCCCCCTCGGGCAGGGCCCCCACCCAGGAACGGGTGACGCGGTCGAGGCCGGGCCACCACACGCCCCCCAGGCCGTCCGGCACGTGGATGGCGCCCTCGCGCGCGGTCATGCCCAGCAGTTCGCCGCCCAGGACCAGGCAGCGCACGCGCGCGCCCACGGCCAGCCCGAACAGCTCGGCCGCCAAGCCCGCGCCCAGTGCCCGGGCCGCCTCCTTCAGCGCCAGGGAGCGGCCCGCGACGACAATGCCCCGCCGGTCGCCGCCGCTGACGGGCCCCTCGACGACCTCGAAGGGCCCGGGCACGCCCTCCCAACCGGTGTGGGCGGCGCCCATCGAGGCGCGGACCGCGGCCCCCGCGCTGAGGCGGCCGTCGCCTCGGGCGCTGGCCCGCGCGACGAGCAGCCGGTGGCGCGACAACTGCCGGATCGGGGCGCTGAGCTCCCGCCAGACGGGCTCGGCCGCGTACGCGGCGGGGACCGACGAGGCATCCCCCGGGCGCACGCGCGCCACCGACCACGTGGCCCCCGAGGAGTCGGTGAAGACCGCTTGTGCCCCGGCGAACCCCGACGCTGCCAGGACCGGTTCGGCGTAAAGGGGGGTGAGGGAAAGGCCGCCGACCTCCCTGTACCCCTGGCGCGCGCGGCCGAGGAGTGCGGGGTCGGCGGTGGCGCCGGGACGTGTCAGGAGGTGCAGGTTGAGGGCGGCCGAGGCGAATGCCGCGGCGCGTGGGGCGGGGGCCGCGCCCAGGGAGGAGAGGAAGGCGGTGAGCGCCCGGTCGGCGGTGACGAATCCCCGGAGGCGCAGGGCGTGGAGGTCCTTGGCGACCATCGCCCGGTGCAGGGAGCCCATGCGCGCGGCCCCCACTTGCAGGATCTCGCCGAGGTGATCCAGGACCGCGTCGGCGGTGGCGCGCTGGGCGGCGCTGAGGGGCGCGCCCCCCGTCGCCGCGTCGCATCCGCTTCCCGTAGGTCCGCCGCCCGTTCCTCCGCCGCTGCCGGCCGGCGCCGTGGGGCTCCCGGTCCCCGAGCCGCCCGCCGGGGCCCCGGCCGGCGCCTCCCCGGGTGCTGGACTGTCGCCGGACGCGGCGGGGTCTTCCCCGGGCGCCGGTCCGCTGTTCGCGCAGCGCTCCTCCCCTCCACCGCCCGCCTCGGGCCCGTCGCCGGCGACCTCCAGGGACAGGGCCACCACCGCGCGGTGGGCGCAGCGGGGAGCCAACAGGCAATCGCAGACGATCTGGTCCTCCTCGGTGAGGACCCCGACATCGGCCAGGCGCACGGTGGCGCCCGCCACCCGGGTCGCGGGCCCCGCCTCGACCCCCTCCGCCAGATAGGCGTCCACGCGTTTGCGCACCCGGGGGGCCAGGGCGTCGACGATCCGGGCCAGCAGGCCCGGACTGATCCGCGTCATGGCGCCTCCCTCACAACGGCCCCCACCCAGCGCGCCAGGTCCAGGGGGGACAGCGCCGCCACGCGCATACCCGCCGCGGCCACCCGGGAGGCGACTCCCGCGTTGTACACGCCCTCCCCCGAGTCGTTGAGGGCCGCGCACCCCAGCAGGACCGCGCCCGAGGCCCGCATCGCCTCGACCTCCCCGACCAGGGCGTCCACGGACCCGAACTCCTCGAAGTCGGAGACCACGACCACCAGGGTCCGCGAGGGGACGCGCAGGCGCGAGCGCGCCACCCGCATCGCCCCCGCGATGTCCGTGCCGCCCCCGATCTCCACCTCCAGCAGCAGCGACAAAGGATCGTCCACCCGGCCTGAGAAGTCGATGACCTCCGAGCTGAACGCCAGGAAGTCCACCGACAGGCACCCCGACTGCGCCAGGACGGCCGCCGTCAGCGCGCTGTAGACCACGGACTGCGACATCGAGCCCGACACGTCGACGAGGAGGACGAGCCGCCAATCGACCTGGCGGGCCCGAGTCGCGTGGAACACCGGGTGCACGGGGACCACCTGGGGCCGCCCGTCGAGGTCGGCGACGTGGCGCAGGTTCGCGCGCAGCGTCCGGGGAAGGTCGAGGCGCCCATTGGGACGCCGCGTCGGAGCAGCCGACGCCAAGGCACTGAGGGCCGGGCGCATCCGCACCGCCAGCTCCTCGGCCAGGTCGCGGGTGAGGCGGGCGACCAGGGGCCGCAGCTTCGCCAGGCGCGCCTCGGGCAGTGCCCCCGCCAGGGACAGGGCGGTGGTGAGCAGCTCCACGGAGGGGCGCACCGAATCGGGGTCGAGGCGCTCCAGGACATCGCCTCGCCCCCGCTGCGCGGCCTCTCCGAAGATCTCCTCGACCTCGCCGCGCCCGAACAGGGCCTCGATCTCCTGCTCCCACTGGCGCACGCCCAACTGGGAGGGGCCGAGGCCCGCACTGCGCGACCGCCCGTCAAGGGCGTCGGAGCGGGGTCGCCCGTAGAGCTCGTCGAGCGCCGAGGCGAGGCGGAGCTCGCGGGGGCCCTCGTCCCCCCGGCGGAGCCCCAGGACGAGGCGCCACCGCTGCGGCGGAGTGAAAACGAGGTCCGCCAGGCCCAGCGCCTCCAGGCGCGCCCGCGCCCCGGCGTCATGGCGGGCCACGGCGACCGTGTCATCGGGGGAGAGCACCAGGGCGCGCCCCGGCCCCAAGGAGGGCGCCAGGTCGACGAGCAGCCTCTCCCGCGCCTCCTCCTCCAGGACGTCGAAGCCGCCGCGCAGCGCGGGCAGCAGCGCCGTGAACGTGTCGTCGGGCATGGAACCCACCCGGTCGACGAGGGCGAGGGCGGCGGGCGCGGTGTCGAAACGCGGGCCTGCGGCGGCGAGCAGGCCGGCGACCCTGCGGCGCAGGGCCGAGCGCGCCCTCGCCGTCGGGGCGTCCAACCACGAGGCGATCCGCGAGGCGGCCCCCTCCTGGTCGATGAGGAGCCCAGCGGCCGCGCCCTGCATGAGCGGGGAGCCCACTGCGGCCAAGCGGCGCAGCGCGTGGTCCAGGGAGAGCCCCTGGGGCGCCCCGGTTGAGGCGAAGGCCGCCAGCGCCGAGGCGTCGGCCACGTCGTCCGACCCCTCGATGCCCCGGATCTCGCGCAGCGCAGCCGATGCGAGGAGCGCGCCCAACTCCTCGCTCCGCTCGCGGCACCGCGCGGGCAGCAGCGAGGAGGCGGGGATGTGGCAGCGCGACACGTCGGCCAGGGCCGTCCCCAGGGCGACCGCGTCAGCGAAGCCAACGGTCGACGCCATCGCCTGGGCGGCGGCCAGCGCCCGCTCCACGGCGGAGGGGCAGGCGCAGGCGGCGGCCTCGCGCAGCAGGGCGATCACGTTGGCGGGCTCCTCCACCCCCCGCGTGAGCAGGGCCGTGCGCGCCACCTGTTCGGGGGTGAGCCCCCGGGAGGAAGCGAGTTCGATGCTGGCGTCCGTGGCCGCGCTCCACGACACGTCCCACGGCTCCGCCAGCGCCTCGGCGCCCCGGGTGGTCGCCGCCCCGAGCGGCCGGCCGTAGGCGATGCCCCCGGCGCACAGGCGCCGCAGGAGCACCGAGCGCGCCAGGTCCGCCCCACCCCGGCCCGGGGTGAGGGACAAGCGCTTGCCACCGGTGGTGGGCAGGCCCGCGGAGGCCAGCTCCGAGGCGACCGCCTCCCGCAATGGCGAGGCGGGCACGCCCGGCGCGGGCCGTCCCGTCCGGGTGCCCACCAGGACCTGTTCCAGGGCGTCGGCCACCGCGCGCCCGCGCCCCAGCACCTCCCCCTGCGCCAGGACGCTGGTCACAGCCTCGATGAGTTCGCGCCGCGAGGGGGCGGCCAGCCCCCGCAGCGCCGCCAGGTCCAGCGCGAGCCGCGCCGTTTCGGCCGCCTCCCCGGGGCCGGCGGGGAACCCGGCCGCGCGCAGGGCCCGCGTGATGGAGGTGATGACCCCGACGGCGCCGGACTCGAGGGCGGCGGGGTCCAGTCCGGAGTCGAGGACCAGCTGGCGCCACCCGGGGTCGCGGATGCCCGAGGGGTACCCAGAGCGGGAGTCCAAGTGGTCGAAGGAGTAGCCCACCAGGGCGGCGCGGACCTCGTCGGGTTCGGGCAGGGTGCGGGCCCCGTCCGCTTCGAGCCGGAGCAGGGCGGGGGCGTGGAAGGCACCGACCAGGGCCGCCACCTTGCGACCGCTCCCGACCAGAGCGGCCACGGCGGCGCGCATCCACTCCTCGCGCGCCGCAGTCCGGGCGTCCACGGACCCCTCGTCGGCGCGCATCGCCCACCCGTTGGCCAGGGCGGCCACGCGGATCTGCTCGGGGGACGAGGCGGGCGCCCGCGCCTCGACGAGCCTGTCCCACGCCTCCTGCGCGTCCCCCGGGCCGCAGCCCGCGCGCTCCTCGAGGGCGAGGCGCCCGCGGGGGTCGCCCGGGCCGGCCTCCGCCGTGCCCGGCCCCCTGGAGCCGCCGCCACCGGGGTGCGCCCCCGCCGGGCTTGGACGGTCGCTATTGGGGTGCGCCCCCGCCGGGCTTGGACGGCCGCCGCCACCCGGTTCCGCCCCCGCCGGGCCGGGGCTACCGTCCCCCGCCTCGGCGCCCCCGTCGCCGGGACCGGCGCCGACGGGCAGATCGACGCACGCGACCTCGGCGCCCGCGCCGCGCGCCCAGCGCAGTGCCGCCAACTCCGGGGAGAAGTCCGCGAAGGGGTAGAAACTCATGCCCTCGCCTCGGCTGAACGCCAGGGCAACGGGGGCCACCGTCTCCGGGTGGGCGAGCCAATCCACCCACGCCCGCGCCTGCGCGGGCAATTCGACTGCGAGCACGTCCGGGCTGAAACTGTCGAGCAGTCGGGGGATGGCGACGGCCAGCGCGGGCGAGTGGTGGCGCACCCCGATCAGGAACGGGGCGCGCGAGGCCGCCAGCGCCGCGACTTCCCCGTCCGCGTTCACACCCACGTCGCCCCCGTCACTGCTCGAGCGCGCCGCGCAGCTCCCACAGCTGCTCCCACGTGCGCATTCCCTGCGCCGCCCGGCGTTTGACGACAGAGTCCCAGTAGGCCAACAGGCGCGCCCCGTCGTCGGAGTCGTCCTTGCGCACCGCGCCGAGCAGCTGGCCGGGGATCAACCGCACCCCGTCCTTGGCGTGGGGGAAGAACGCGCCCGCCAGGGCGATGGACCCGGAGACGGCGACCGCCTCGGCGGTGGACAGGACCGTCGAGGGCTTCTCCACGGACCACCCCTCCTGGCTGACCCCACCGCGCAGGTCCCTGAAGGCGGTGACCAGGGCCTCCACGACCACGCGGTCGGCGCTCGCGGGCGCGCCCACGGCGGCGAGGGCGCGCTCCGTCTTCTCCATGACCAGGGCGACCTCCTCCTCGGCGCTCGCGATCGGGGTGACGGCCTCGAAGTTGAAACGCCGTTTGAGGGCGGCGCTCATCTCCGTCACGCCCCGGTCGCGCAGGTTCGCGGTGGCGATCACGCAGAAACCGGGCGCGGCGTGGATGGCGTACTCGCCCAGTTCGGGCACTGCGAGGCGCCGCTCGGAGAGGACGGAAACGAGGGCGTCCTGCACCTCGGGCAGGCAGCGGGTGATCTCCTCGACGCGGGCCACCCGCCCCGAGCGCATGGCGGCGAGGACGGGGGAGGGGACCAGTGCGTCCTCGCTGGGGCCCCGGGCCAGCAGTTGGGCGTAGTTCCACCCGTAGCGCAGCTGGTCCTCGGTGGTCCCGGCGCTGCCCTGCACCGTCAGGCCCGAAGTCCCGCAGATCGCGGCCGCCAGCAGTTCGGAGAGCATCGACTTGGCTGTGCCCGGCTCGCCCACCAGCAGCAGAGCGCGCTCCCCGGCCAGGGTGATGACGCAGCGCTCCACCAGCGCCCGGTCCCCCACGAACTTGCGGGAAACACCCAGGCGCGCGTTACCGCACACGAAGGAGACGACGGCCGAGGGCGTGAGCAGCCATCCGGGGGGCCTGGGCCCGTCGACCTCGGCCAGGCGGGCGAGCTCGTCGGCGTAGCGCGCTTCCGGGGGCGGCACCTGCTGGGCGCCGGGCTCGGGGGGTGTGTCCATGGGTCCTCCCATCATCGTCTGCGGTAGGGGGTGGTGCGGAGTTCGGTGTATCCGGGGGTGTCGCCTGTGGTGTAGCGGTGCCAGGCGTCCTCGTAGAGGGTGGCGAGTGTGGTCAGGGGTGTGACGGTGTGGTGGCGTGGGGTGACTTTGGGGGTGTTGAGGAGGTCGTAGAAGGGGGCTTTCCACACTTCCATGGGTTTGTGGGGGCTGGTGGCCTCCTGCCAGCCGCCGGGCAGGAAGGCGGTGCGCCCTGCGCGTGCGCGTTTGGCCTGGACGAGCAGTCCGGCTTCGAGCAGGGGCCCGGTGGCTTTGAGGCGCTGTTTGCGGGTCCAGGTGTTCCAGGTGTGGATGTTGGCGTCGGTGGGGTCGGCCAGGGCGAGGATCTGCAGCCAGTAGCGGGCAGCGTCCTGGGGCAGGCCCAGGGCCTTCTGGACGTCGGCGACGACGTGGGGCGCGCTGGACAGGGGGTCCTTGGGGGCGCCGGGCCGCACCACTCGTAAATCCTCCGCCACAGCGTCGTACACGCCCGACAGGATGTCGAGGCGCGCGCGGATCCTCTCGTAGTGCCCGTCGTCGTAGGGCAGTGCCCGCACGAGGCGGGCCTCGGCCTGGATGTCCGCGCACGCGGCTGGATCCCACGTGATGGCCGTGCTGTAGCCGTCAGCCGTCAGGGTCCACGCCCCAGCTGAGTCGGCGCGGCCCCTCGGCGGGTCCTCGGTGGCCGGGGGCAGTCCCAGGAGGGGGCGCAGCGCCGCGCCCCGGTCGTACACCGACCATGTCAGGGGGGTGGTCGCGCAGGCGCGCTTCATCGACTCGTAGGCGTCCACCAGCCACTCGGCCAGCGGGTCGTCGCGGTGGGCGAGCGCCGCCGCCCACAGCCAGGCGTCCAGGTTCTGCTCGTCGGGGGAGCCGCCGAGCCCGAGGAGGGCGGCTCGGCCCCCGTAGCGGAAGGCGCGCCCCGCCTCGTCCAGGAGGTGGCCTGGCAGATGGAAGGAGCCGTCGTCCTCACGGCGCCACGCCTCGACCACCGCGTCGACGTCGGCCCCCTCGCGCACGAAGCGGACGGGGTCGTGGGCGGCCGCTGCGACGAGGCGCCTCAGTGCGGCTGATCCCAGGCCCATGAGGAACTCCTGGCCCTCCCGCGCCTCCTTCGCCTTCAAGCCCAGGAGCGCGCGCAGGTCCTTGGCGAGGGGTCCCGCGGAGAAGGGTTGGACGCCGGGAAGCCCCGCCATGAAGAGCGCCGCGGCCGCCGGCGACCACCCGGTGCCCTCTGCGAGGCGCCGCACCGCCTCCGGGTCCCATTCGGGCACCCCGTCGGACAGGAGGGTCCTGAGCGCCCCGATGATGGTGTCCGCGTCGATGCCGCACCCGCGCATGGCGACCTGGGGGGCGATGCCATGAACTGCTGAGGGCACGCCCCCCGAGGGCGAGTAGAAGCGCTCCGAAGCGTTCGATGTCACGTTGAAGGAGGACCTGCCGAGCATGACGGCGGGGCCGTCGGGCGTGTCGACGACAGGCAGAGGGGCACGTCCTAGGAGGGCCTGGCGCAGTCCGGGAATGTCGAAGACGCAGCAGGAGGGGGAGTACAGGCCCAGGTCGGCCACATCGCCGAAGGCCGCGGCCGTTGCTTCGACGAACTCCCGCGGTGCCAGTGGGCGGGCGGCGGAGAAGAGCAGTGTGAGCGGTTCGGCGAGGACCACGGGCAGGGACTGCTCGGCGTAGGCGGATGCGGCGTTCTCGCCCGCGAGGCGGCGCACTGCGTTGCCGATGACCTCGCGGCTGGTCGCGCGCCCCCAGTCCCCGGTCGCCCACCGCAGTGCCACGCACGACGCCTCCGCGCCGGGGAAGCTCCTCGGGGCCTCGGGCGCGGCGGCGTCCGGGACGGCCCCCAGCAGGAGGATCCTCTTCACCCCGGCGCTCGCCCACACGACGGCATCGACGAGTGCCGGGTCCTCGGATCCCAAGAAGGCGCGCGCGGCGGCCCGGGCGGCGTCGGTGAGGACTTCGGCCGGGTCCTGCGGGGGATTTGCCGGTTCGGCGGGGTTGGCGCTGGAGGCAGCGGACACAGCCGCCAGCAGGGTTTGCGCCTGCTCTTCGGTGGTGCCCCGCAGGCGCCCGCTGGCGGCCGCGTCGCGGACGCGGAACTGGTGCCAGCCGATGCGGGGGACCCGGTGGAGCAGGTGGGCCAGTCCGTTCGCGCCCGCTGTGCGCAGCAGGGGGGAGCCGTCCTCGCGCGCGAGGGCGCCGTCGGAGACCAGCCAGTGCCCCCCGCCCGGCCTGCTGATCCTCCCCATCGTGTTCCGGGAGCCGGCCCGGCACACGTGCCCGTCGGCGTCGAGGTGGAGGAACTCGCCGTCACGGCTCAGGGTCACCCACGCGTGGCGGCCCTGGGCGGTGGACACGAGGGACCTCTCGGTCGTGGGGGTGGTCGGGCACCAGGAAACTGAGTGGGGCTGCAGCTCCCACCCGTCGCGCAGGTAGGGGGCGATGAGGTCGGCCAGCGGTCCGGGCAGCGACTCGCGTCCCACGGCACCGGTCTGGGGATCGACCTCGTTGACGTGGTTGCTCTCCACGCGCCAGTAGTGCCCGTCCTCGCTCAGCAGTGGGCGGACGCTGCTGAAGGGCTGTTCGGAGTCGCCCACGCGCACGACCCGCTCGCCCACCAGGCGGCCCCCGGGGACGGGCAGCATGGTGGATTCCCACGAGGGCCGCCACCAGTAGACGTACCCCTGGTCCGCTTGCGCTCCCGGGTTGTTGGACCACGTCAGCTCGGTGGTGCCGTCGTCGTGGCGGCACAGGTAGGCAGTCTCGCCCTCGACCAGCAGGTACTCCCAGCGCTGCGGGGCGGTGCCCGCCTTCGGGGTGAATCGCGCCTCGGCGACACGCTGGTCCCCATCGACCCATACGATGTGCTCATTCGACGCGACGCCGACGGCGGGGAAGGACTCGTGGAGGGTGGGGGAGGCGTCGCCGGACTCCGCTGCGGCGGCTTCCAGCGCCGGCCACGTGAGTTCCGTGACGAGGCCGTCGCGCAGGGTCCGGGCGAGCAACCGGGGGCCGTCGAGATGGGCGGCCAGTGCGGCGAGCTGGTCGGGGAAGGAGCGCGCCCCCACGGGGGTGAGCAGCTTGGACAGGCGCTTGGCCTCGGCCAGGACCTGGGCGGCGGTCGGTTCATCGCCGAGCCTGGGCTGGGCCCACACTCCCAGCATTCGCCGCGTTCCCGAGTGCGCGATGAGGGTGTCGAGGTGGGAGCGCATCGCGGACTCGATTCCCCGCACGACCAGGGGCACCATGTCGGAGTCGGCGAGGAAGTCCAGGTCGGGCCGGTCCGGGGAGGCTGCCCACCGGTCGAGGCGGAGGAACGAGTAGAAGGGCGGTTCGGCGTCGAACACGACGCGGGCCCCGGCCTCCAGCATGGCGTCGAGGATCTCCGGCTCCAGGGAGTACAAACCGGTGGACAGCGCCACCGTCTTGCCCGCCAGCCCCTTCATACGGCGGATCAGCAGGCACAGCGCACGGGGGTAGGACGCGCGCCACGTCCCCTGGAGCATCCGGGTATACCGCTCCACCCACTCCCGGCAGTCGAGGCGGCCGTCCACGAGTTCCCCGGTGATCCCCAGGTCATCCAGGACGCCCACCCAGTCGTCGGGCGCCACCGATGGGGGAGCGAGGCGGGCTACCACTGTCTTCGCCTCCTCGTCGCTCCGCGCCAGTTCCACGAGGGCGCGCCGGAACTGCTTCCAGAACGCGGCGGAGGACTGCTCGACGGAGGGGGAGGACAGGATCTGGCGCAGGAGGTGGACCTGGGTGCCGAGCAGGTCCGCTCCCGCCTCCTGGGCGAGGCGCCTCACGTCGGCGGCCAACCCCCCATAAGGGGGCATACCGCCCTTGACGCGCTCGATGTTGAGGGTGAGGAAGCTGTCGAGGGCGACCCCCGCGCTGTAGCGCTCCAGCAGGGCCTTGCCCTCGGCGCTCAGTTCTTTGGCCGACACGGCGCCCGCCAGGGCGAACTCGAGGAACACTTGGCGGTGGCGCTCCTCGTCGATGTTGAGGCTGTGGGCGCGCTCGGCCTCGCGGGCTTTCCCGAAGTACTGGGTGGCGTAGGCGCGGTTGTCGCTGCGCAGGAAGATCCGGGCCGCCTCCTCCAGGAAGGTCGGCAGGAAGTGCGGCGCCGACTCGTCGAGCATCCTCGCCAGTTCGTCGATCCCCTTCTTCGCGTTGCCGGGTTTCGCGCGCGCGGTCTTCTCGATCCGGCGCAGGTCGCCGACCAGGTTGAGGGCGTGGCGCGCGTTGGCGGGGTCGGTGAGGATGGGCCATTCGGGGAAGCCGGTGGTCCTGGTGCGGGTGTGGCCGACGGGGGTGGGGGTGCCGGTGTGTGTGAATCCCAGGGAGGCCAGGGTGGTGTCCTCGACTTGGGCGAGGGCGTCGGTGGTGAGGCGCACGACGGTGCGCCCGGGAAGTGCGGGGTGGGTGTAGGCGCGCGCCTGTGCGGGGGACGCCCCGGGCGCGGCAGAAGCGGCCACGCCCCCCAGGGCGGCGATGGTGGAGTCGTTGATCATTGCGGATCCTCACTGCCAGAACGGGCGCCGTTCTCAGGCGCCCTCCGTCTTGTCGGGTTTGCGGCCGGCGTATATGCGGGTGGCCATGCGCACGCCCTCGGAGTAGGCGACGGGGCCGACCTGCCCGATGGGGACGGGGTCGCCGGAGCGGACCCAGTGGAGGTCCCCGGTCTCGGTCTCGTAGTCGGGGGCGTCGGCCCCGATCCAGTAGCGCGCGGTGATGAGCGCCCCGTCCTCGTACACGGGGCACACGGCGTAGCCGCCCGAGACTTTGAAACCGGAGGAGGCGGCGCGCCCGGTGGCGAAGCGCAGCTGGTCGAAGGCTCCCCCCGACCAGTCGGTGAGCCGCGTGCGCTCGGCGTTGGCGGGATCCGGCCGGTGGACTTCCCGGAACAGCTGGTCGAAGCGCTGGGACAGGGACAGCTCGGCCGCGAATTCGCGCAGGTCGTCGAGGTCGGGGATGATGGCGGGGTGGGGGATGAGGACGCGCTCGGCGTCGATCCGCACGGACTCCCCGTCCAGGTCGACCACGCCCAGGCCGTCGGCGTCGGCGGCCCGCAGGAACCCGGCGAGGCGGCCGTCGGGGGTGGACACGACCAGGTCGGTCAGCCACGAGCGCCACGCCTCGTCGGGCCACACGGCGGCGAGCAGGGCGCGGGGAACGGGCAGGGAGCGCAGGAACCAGCGCTGCACCGCGTCCCCCGCCTCGGCGTCGTGCTGGTGGAGGAAGACGAGGGCCGCGTCCAAGTCCTCCCACTCGCGCGTCTTCTTCGCCGCGGCGGGCACGGATTTGAGGACCCTGCCCTTGGAGTTGCGTGCGACGACCGCGCCGTCCTGGATGCTGAGCTCATGCCCGCTCCCGCATGGAATCCACTCCATCGTCGTCCTTCCCTCGTACTGGCACCCGCGTGCCGTGGGTCACGGGAATTATATGGAGTCGGATACGCAACAACAAAGCGCCGGAGGGATCGGGGAGTGGACCATTACGGGGCGATGGAGACGAGGATGGGAAACGCGAGGCCCAGGATCGTTCCCAGAACCGGCATCCACATGCCCCGGCGGCCTCCTCGCGCGGTCGTGATGATCGCCGTGACGCCGACGACGACGGCGGTCCAGCTCAGGGGCAGCGCGACCCAGGGGAACTGGAACGGCCCGACCAACGAGATGTTCCAGAACACCTCCAGGAACGGGAACGTGAACGCGACCGCGCCGAGGGCCAGGGCGGCGACGGCGAGGCGGGAGGCGGGTGCGGTGCCCGGGGAGGGCGCCCGGTCTGCGGCGGACATTGGATGGTTCCTTCGTGGAGGGGCGCTAGCGGACGCCGAGGAGGCGGATGGCGGAGGTGATGAGTGGCAGGGCGGTTGCGAAGACGAGGCCGCCCGCGCCCGCCCACGCCCAGCGGCGCCCGCGGCGCACGTCGAAGGAAAGGGCTGCGACGCCGAGGCCGAATGCCAGGGGGAGCGCGGCGAGGACGAGGAAGAAGGCCAGCGGCACAACCTCGAAGAGGGGCCCTCGGGCCACCAGGGGCCCGAGGAGCATGGCGCAGGTGGGGATGAGCCCCACCACCAGGGACGTCGGTCCCATGATCGAGGTCTCCAGTCGCGTTGGAGGGGTTGGCGCGGAAACGTCGGTAGTCGTCATCGGAGGGGCCTCTCTGCCCATCAGCGGTGGGCGGGAACACGGGAGCCGTCCTGGAGCGCAGGTACCACGGAGGCTACTCCTCCGCGGCTTCTCTGACAAGGGTCCGCCGCCCGCAGTTCCGCGGCGTCAGTCGGAGAGGCCCTTGCCCGTCACCACGACGAGGTGGCAGTCGCTGGACGCTGCGAGTTCCTTGATCGGCAGGGTTCCGAACTCCTTGTTCACCTGCATGTCGTCGCCCTCGAGGACTTGTTCCGCGTGGGTGGGGTCGATGGTGGAGAAGTGGCAGTCCTGGGGCACGTACTGGTAGAGGCCGGGGTAGATGCCGGGCAGCAGGGTGGAGTCGGTCGTGCCCTCCATGAGTGCGGTGATCGTGTCGTCAGGGACGGTGGCGACGCCGGTGAGCCAGAACTCAGGATCGGGATTGGGCAGAAGCCCCGACGGGGAGTACTCGACGGTCACGTGGCCCTCGGTGGCCTTCAGTCCCGGCCATCGCTCGTTGAGGGAGTCGGTGCGTTCTTGGACCTTGATCTCGCCATCGGTCTGGTAAGTGAACTCCGCGAAGCGCGGGTCCTCGGGGTACTTCGTTCTCGAGTTCGCGCCGATGGGGTTGCAGGCGGCCGTGAGGGCTGCGACGGCTCCGAGCGTGATGAGCAAGCGGAGACGAGTCTTCATCCGATCATGCCTTTCTGGTGGGCGCATAGCAGGGCGATGGGGTGTCGCTGGAGCCTGCATCTGCTTCAAAGGTACAAGCGGGGGTAATAAGGAGGCAACCAGGGTAAGGCCCCGAGAAACGCGGGTCTCTCGGGGCTACAGGACGATCTGAGGCGGATCAGTGCGGCATGTACGCTCCCAGCCATCCCTGTGAGGCGATGAGCACCAGGGAGCACAGGACCAGGAGCAGGCCGATCGAGTAGGGCGCGGCCTTCTTGAGGATCTCCGCGTCCGATCCCTCCGAATCCACCGAGGTCGCCGCGATCGCCAGGTTCTGGGGCGAGACGATCTTGCCGATGCCACCGCCGATCGTGTTGGCGGCCAGCAGGATGTGCGGGTCCAGGCCAGCGCCCGCGGCGGCAGTGGACTGGAGGTTCGCGAAGAGGGCGCCCGCTGAGGTCGCCGAACCTGCGACCGCCGTGCCGATCCACCCCAGGATGGGGGAGAGGAATGCGAACGCCGCGCCCGTCGTGGCCAGCGCGGCGCCGATGGAGGTGGTCTGCCCGGAGAGGTTCATGACGAAGGCGAGGGCCATGACGGAGGCGATCGTCAGGATCGCCATGCGCAGCGAGTAGATGGTGCGCGGCAGGACGGCGAACATCTCGCCCACCGAGGTCTGGAAGCGGCCGCCGGAGGAGTTCCGACCGTACACGATCGCCACGATGATGCCGGCGACGAAGATCCAGGTGCCGGGGTTGGACAGGATCTGCAGGTTGTAGTAGGGGCCTTTGACGACCGATCCATCGGCTGCCAGGAAGTGGCCGTAGAGTCCCGGCCAGGGGATGTCGAGGTCTGTCGATTTCAGCAGATCGGGCAGGCTCACGCCGATCCTCCACAGCTTGGTGACGGCGATGATGGCGACGACCAGCACATAGGGCATGAGCGCCAGGCCGATGCGGGACCCGGTGGGCTTGTCCGACTCGTCGGTGGAGGTCGCGCACTCCTCGGGCGTCGCGGGGCCCCACAGCAGCAGGAACACGTAGCAGGCCGCGAAGCCCAGCAGGGAGGCGACGACCGCGGTCAGTTCGTAGGAGACGGAGGGTGTGAGGAAGTGGCCCGCTCCGGCTGCGGCGCCCGCGACGAGGCCGAGGGGCCACAGCTGGCGCACGCCCCTGCCCCCGTCCAGGATGAAGAGCATGAGGAAGGGGATGAAGAGGCAGAAGACCCAGGTCAGGTGTCCCATGTCGGTGGCGACGACGGTCGGATCGCCGCCGCCGAGGCGCCCGGCTGTCGTCGTGGGGATCGCCATGGCGCCGAAGCCG
This sequence comes from Schaalia georgiae DSM 6843, assembly GCF_000429245.1. GTDB lineage: Bacteria > Actinomycetota > Actinomycetes > Actinomycetales > Actinomycetaceae > Pauljensenia > Pauljensenia georgiae. Next base: position 135,324 of record NZ_AUBM01000007.1, on the reverse strand, counting down.
ACGTTGATCGCGTTTCCGACGACGGTGACGACGGCGGCCTTGATCTTGGGCACGCCCAGGGTGACCAGCATGGCGCAGGTGATGGCGACGGGGGCGCCGAAGCCGGCCAGGCCCTCGAGGAGGCCGCAGAAGCAGAAGGCGACAATGAGGGCCTGGGCGCGCTGGTCGCCCCGTCCGATCGTGTTGAAGACCGCCTTGAGGTCGGCGCTGCGTCCGGACCTTTCGGTGAGGTTGTACAGCCACACGGCGGCGATAATGATGTAGATGATCGGCATGAAGCCCATCGCCGCGCCCTGCGTGCCGGCCAGGAGGGTCATGCTGATCGGCATGTGGAAGGCGAAGGCCGCGATGACGATGGAGAGCGCGAGCGCGATGAGTGAGCACCAGTGGGTCGCCACCTTGAACACGCCCATGAGGACGAAGAAGACGACGAGGGGGAGGAGCCCCACGATGGCGGTGAGGAAAACGTTGTCCGCGACGGCCGTCGTCGACGGGGTGAAGGACGAGGGGACTAATAAGGGTGTCATTGATGCTCCGCGCGTCGGTGTGTGGGACATTGGACCCAAATATCATGACATATGAATGGGCTTGCGCACACGTTATGAGCTCGGCGGCCACATCGTGTCCGGGGGTGATCGCGCCGTATCTCACGTCCAGCATGCGCAGCGCCTGCTCCCGGGCGAAGGCGCGCCGATAGACTGCACGGCGTGAAGACTACATCCTGCGTCCCCGTTCCTTCCGGCTCTCCCATGCCCGCCGCGAAGTACCGGGCCTTCCTCGACGTCAACCCCGTCGGCCTGCCCGACCGGACGTGGCCCGACAAGCGCATCACGAAGGCGCCGCGCTGGATGTCAACCGACTTGCGCGACGGGAACCAGGCCCTCATCGAGCCCATGGACCCCGCGCGCAAGCGCCGGATGTTCGACCTGCTCGTGGGGCTGGGCTACAAGGAGATCGAGATCGGCTTCCCCGCGGCCTCGCAGACCGACTTCGACTTCGTGCGCTCCCTCATCGACGACGACGCCGTCCCAGGCGATGTCACCGTCTCCGTGCTCACCCAGTCGCGGTCCGAGCTCATCGAGCGCACCGTGGAGGCCATCGTCGGGTTCCCGCGCGCCACCGTGCACCTGTACAACGCCACCGCCCCCGTTTTCCGCGAGGTCGTCTTCCGGGCCGACCGCGCCGCCACCGTCGACCTGGCCGTCACCGGCACCCGCGAGGTCGTCGCCCAAGCCGAGAAGCGCCTCGGCGACGACACGGTCTTCGGTTTCGAGTACTCCCCCGAGATCTTCGTCGACACCGAACGCGACTTCGCCCTGGAGATCTGCGAGGCGGTCATGGACGTGTGGCAGCCGGGCGCGGACCGCGAGATCATCCTCAACCTGCCCGCCACCGTCGAGCGCGCCACCCCCAACGTGTTCGCGGACCAGATCGAGTACATGAGCCGCAACCTGTCGCGGCGCGAGCACATCGCCCTGTCCGCCCACCCCCACAACGACCGGGGAACCGGCATCGCCTCCGCCGAGCTGGCGGTGATGGCGGGGGCCGACCGCATCGAGGGCTGCCTGCTGGGCCAGGGCGAGCGCACCGGCAACGTCGATCTGGTCACCCTGGGGCTCAACCTGTTCAGCCAGGGCATCGACCCGGGCGTCGACCTGTCCGACGTGGACGCCATCCGGCGCACCGTCGAGTACTGCACGCAGATGGACACCCCGCCGCGCACCCCCTACGTGGGAGACCTCGTCTACACGTCCTTCTCCGGCTCCCACCAGGACGCCATCAAGAAGGGCTTCGCGGCCCGCGCCGCGAAAGTCGCCGCTGCAGGCGGGGACGAGAACGCCGTCCCCTGGGAGCTGCCCTACCTGCCCATCGACCCGCACGACGTGGGGCGCTCCTACGAGGCGGTCGTCCGCGTCAACTCCCAGTCCGGCAAGGGCGGCGTCGCCTACCTCATGTCCACTGCCCACGCCCTCGAGCTGCCCAGGCGCCTCCAGGTGGAGTTCTCCCGCATCATCCAGCGCCACACGGACACCTACGGCGGCGAGATCGATGCCGATACCCTGTGGGCGGTCTTCGCCGACGAGTACCTGCCCACCTCCGCGGCCCCCGGCCTGCAGCCGTGGGGGCGCTTCGAGTTGCGCTCCAGCCAGGTCGGCACCATCGACGACGAGCACGTCGAACTCACCACGGTCCTCATCGACTCCGGCGCGCCCGTCACCGTCAACGCCAAGGGGACGGGCCCCATCGACGCCTTCGTCTCCGCGCTCCACGAGTTCGACCTGGACGTGCGCATCCTCGACTACTCCGAGCACGCCATGAGCCAGGGCCGCGACGCGAAGGCCGCCGCCTACGTGGAGGCCGCCATAGACGGCCAGATCGTGTGGGGGGTCGGCATCGACCCGTCCATCTCCCGCGCCTCCTACAAGGCCGTCATCTCCGCCGTCAACAGGGCGCTGCGCTGATGGCCGGAGCCACGGCGGCGCATTGGCGGCCGTGCCTATGCGGGAGGAGGAGCCATGATGCGGGCCAACGGGAACGACGGTGTCGACGGGGGAATGCACGCCGATGAGGTGATCGCTGTCGTCGACTGGTTGGAGCAGCACGGGGCGGTCCATGTCATCACAGGAGGCTGGGCGGTCGACGCGCTGGTCGGACGCGCCACCCGCCGCCACCGGGACCTCGATGTCATCGTCGAGGCGGGCGCGTGCGACCAACTGTCCCAGTGGCTGCGCGGACGGGGCTACCAGGTGGTCGTGGATTGGCTGCCGATCCGCGTGGAGCTCAGGAAAGGGGACCTCGGCGTCGATCTGCATCCGATGGACGTCGACGAAAGGGGCGACGGCCTGCAAGCGGGTTTCGGCTCACAGGTCTTCGCCCACCGCGCCGCCGACCGCACGCTCGGCAGTATCAGCGGGCGTTCGGTCGTGGTCGCCACCGCCTCCCGGCTGATGGAACTCCACGAGGGCTACGATCCGCGCCCCGAGGACCTCCACGACATGGCCCTGCTGCGCCGCCTCCTGGAGGAGGGGCGCGCCGGATCATCCGCAGGGCCGGTCGGCTCCCCGCCCGCCTGACGCGGCCCCGTTGCGCCGCGTCCGTTCCCCCGCGCGGCCCGCCCCGCTCCGCAGGCCCGGAGCCGCTGCAGTCCCTTGACGCAGCCGGGGCGGTGCCCGATACGCTGGGACGACTGGGCCGGGCACCGTGCAGGAGGAGAGATGAGGCGGTTCGTCTGCAGTGAGTTGATCGCGGGGATAGGGGAGGTCGAGAGGTTCGACGCCTCCCAGGCGCCCGGGGCGCTCGCCGACTGGGTCCGCGCGACACTCGAGTCGCCCCGCCGTTTCGACGGCTCGCGCCGGTACGCGCTGATCCTGTGGGCGCTGCCGCCGGGAGCCGAGGACCCTGAGGACGTGCCCTTGGACCACTACTCGCGCAGGAACTACATCCAGTGCGGCGGCTCGGCGGCGGCTATGACCGTCGAGATCCGCGTCACCCACCCGGACGGCGCTTACGAGCATTACAGGGTCGCGCGCGAACCCGTGCGGGACCCCGGCGCCTGGGTGGAGGTCGAATGGGATTTCGGCGGCGGGGAGCCCTTCACCGCCGAATTGCACCCCGAGGAGGTCTTCACCGGATGTCAGGCCTCGCCCGTGTTCCACGACTACATCGTCAACGGCGGCCTCCCGCCTGCGGAGCTGCTGCGCCGCCTCGACGTCTGAGCCCCCGGCCCCCGGACCAGCGGCCCAGTCCCGGTGCTCCCGTTGGCGCCACGAGGCGGGCGCCGCTCCCCGGTGCGTGGCCCTGCTCCCGGGCGCGGCCCTCCCCTCGGGGCCCGCGGCGGCTCCTCGAACCCCGGGACCCGCGCCACGAGGCCGGGGCGCGCCCACTGCTGGCACCAGTCGCCGTGCGGCGGACGCCGCCGGGCATGTGAGAGAATCGGCCCATGCATGGCGAATACAAAGTCCCCGGCGGGAAACTCGTTGTCGTCGACCTCGAGGTCGACCAGGACCGGCTCATCGACGTGAAGGTCTCCGGTGACTTCTTCCTCGACCCCGACGACGCGCTCACCCGCATCACGGGCGCGCTGGAGGGGGCGCCCGCCTCGTCGAGCGCGAAGGAGCTGTCCGCTCTGGTCGCAGCCGCCCTCCACGGCGGGGACACTCTCATCGGCGTGAATCCGGAGGCCGTGGGGATCGCGGTGCGGCGGGCCCTCGGCGCGGCCCTGTCGTGGGGTGACATCGACTTCGAGGTGATCCACGGCCCCGTCGTCGATCCCATGGTGAACGTCGCCTTGGACGAGACCCTGGTCGAGGATGTGGCCGCCGGGCGCCGCAAGCCCTTCATGCGCCTGTGGGAGTGGAACGGGCCGCAGGTGGTGATCGGCTCCTTCCAGTCCTACCAGAACGAGGTCCAGCCCGACGGGGTGGAGCGCTATGGGATCACGGTGTCACGGCGCGTCACCGGGGGCGGCGCCATGTTCATGGAGCCCGGCAACTGCATCACCTACTCGCTGGTGATCCCCACGGCGCTGGTGGACGGGATGAGCTTCGAGCAGGCCTACCCGTACTTGGACCAGTGGGTGATGGAGGTCCTGGCCATGCTGGGCATCAAGGCGAAGTACGTGCCCCTCAACGACATCGCCTCCGAGGCGGGCAAGATCGGCGGCGCCGCGCAGAAGCGCTGGGCGAACGGCTACATGGTGCACCACGTGACCATGGCCTACGACATCGACGCCGTGAAAATGAACGAGGTCCTGCGCATCGGCATGGAGAAGATCCGGGACAAGGGGACGCGCAGCGCGGTCAAGCGCGTGGATCCCATGCGCTCCCAGACGGGCCTGCCCCGCGAGGAGATCATGCGGGTGTTCTTCGACCACTTCAAGGACAAGTACCAGGCCACCGAGGGCACGATCACCGAGGAGGACCTGGAGGTCGCCCGAGCCCGGTGCGAGACGAAGTTCGCCCGCCCCGAGTGGGTGCACCGCATCCCCTGAGCATCCTCTGAGCGCCGGCTCCCCGCCGTTCGCGCGGCGCGGTCGGGGTGGGGCCGGTTCGCCGGGGCACGAGGCCGGGGCGAGTTGGGCAGAAGCGCATTCCTTGTGCGCGCCTGGGCGTCGTCTGTGAATCGGTGTTGGAGTAACATGGACCCATGTCGAACGAAGCGATGCAGCCGAAACATGAAGCCTACAGGCTCGCTGAATTGCGCGACCTGGTGGCGACGGGTCGCGTGAGGATCCCCGATTTTCAGCGCTCCTTCCGGTGGGAGAACAAGGACGTTGTCGCGCTCTTCGACTCTTTGCACCAGGGGTATCCAATCGGGAATCTGCTGATGTGGAAACGGGAAGCGTCGGCGCACAGAGTCGTTGTCGGTTCGATCATCATCGATGCGCCTGCGCGCCCGGATGCACTGTGGTTGGTGGACGGTCAGCAGCGCGTGACGAGTATCGTCAACGCGATGGATGCGCGTAGTGCCGGGGACGCTCGCTTCGCTGTGGGGTATGACCTGGAAAACGCTCGCGTGGTTTCGATGTTGGGGCGCTATGCCCGGACCGTGATGCCGCTCTGCCTCCTCTTCGACTTCGAGGGCGCGTGGCAGTGGTTCGGGGACCACGCCGAATCTCAGCCCCTGCGTGGCCGGTATATGGAGGCGTTTAATACTTTTAACGCAGTGAGCGTCCCGGCCACCGTGCTAGAGGATGCCGACGCGGGGAAGCTCCGCGTCATCTTTGCTCGCATCAATAAAAGCGGCAAGAGACTCAAAGCATCCGAGGTGTTCGACGCGCTCAATGGTTCCGCGTCCACTGGGCGTACCCTGCGGTCGATTTCGGATACTGTTGCGCGCGTGACGGGCTTCGGAGAGATCTCCGAAGAGTACGTGCTCAACGTTATGAAGGCGCGCAGGCATCCGGACTATATTCGCGACGCGGGCACGGAGTTCGCGGATGAGAGAAGAAGAGTGTCCGATTTTCCAGATGAGGACCAGGACGCAGCGTATGCCGAAACAGAACGTGTGATCATTCAGGCCGTGAGATTCCTGCAAGATAGCTGCTGCATTCCCCACGTCACGCTGCTGCCGTACGGGGCGGTACTGTACGTTGTGTCGAGGTTCTTCGCGCTGTTCCCGGAGCCGAAGAGGCGGAATAAGGAGCTGCTGAAACGCTGGGTGTGGCGGACCGTGTCCAAGATGATCGATGGCGGCATGAGCGGCGCGGGCGTTCAGACCCGTTTTTTCCTGAAGAGCGTGCGCCGCGGGGACGAATCGGGCTCTATTCAGCGGCTGCTGGAAAGCATCGGCGAGAGATCTGTAGGAGAACGCGTCGCGATCCCCATTGCGCGAATGAACCGCTCGGATGCGAAAGCGTGCGTGTGCGCCATGTGGTCCTACTACGTGCGCGCGAAGGACTATGAGGGCGCTGCTTCCATCGAGCTGTTCGATTCGCTCGTCGGAGACTCCGGGAGCGCGTCAGAGCTCCTTGTCGACTACGTAGATCCTCATCGTGTCTCCGATAGGGAGAACGAGCTCTATTCGTCGCTCGCCAACAAGGTTCTTCTGGTTGATGAGCGGGCGCACCAGGATGCGGACGCGGCCAGGTCCTTCATGGACTCGCACCCCGATATGCTTATTCTTCCCGATGGCACTGGTGGCGCCGGGTCTTCCGGGGACACCATTCACACTCTGGAGCGGCGCGAGGAGCTCCTGTCCGCGAGAGTCAATGAGTTTTTCGACCTGATGATGGCGTGGGATTACGAGTCCTTTGCCCCGGTGGAGTTCAAGTGAAGGGGCAGTGGATGTCGTCGTATTCGCCAGATTTCGGGTTCCACGTTTTCCTGCACGGCATTGAGATCGGAACAGTCTCCTGCTACGCGTCCATGAGTTCGTTTCGTTTCTCGGACGAGTACTGCTGGATTTCGGACCGGCCCGTTCTGGGCTTCTGGTTCGAGAACGGGATGCGGCGCGAAGCGAGAAGCAGAGGGCAGTCGGTCCTGCCGCTCTGGTTCTCCAACCTCCTCCCAGAGGGCCTGTTGCGCACCCTCGTCTGCGAGCAGCACGGGTTGAGCGACTCCGATGAACCCGGTATTCTCTCCGCGCTCGGCGATGACCTGCCCGGCGCCATCACGGTGCGCCGTACTGGTGACGGTGCCAGCAGTTCAGGAGTTGGAACCTCATTGTCCGACGACGGAACTGCCCATTCCCCGGCTCCGATGTTCCGGGCGTCCATCGCGGGGAACGTCCTGAAGTTCTCGTTGAAGTCCCGCGATAAGCGTTTGACCCTCCCGGAGAGAGGCGAGCTCGGGGACCGCATCGTCAAGCTGCCTCCTCCTGGCGAGTACGACGCGCTCGTCCACAACGAGGCCTATGTGATGTCGCTGGCGAAGACGTGCGGTATCGAAGTCCCCGAATTTTGTGTTGTCCAGCGAGATGATGTGGCGATTCCCCGCTACGCATGGGCGACATCCGAGGAGCACGCGTTCAGCATCGAGCGCTTCGACAGGAGCGCTGAGGGCCGCGTGCACATGGAGGATTTCTGCCAGGCGGGCAACTTCTCCGGTCGCGGAGACGGCAAGTACCACGGGTCGGTCGAGTACGTGATGAAGATGGCGTACCGCAATTACGACCGTGGCTCACTTGTTGAGTGCGTGCGCCGTACGGTCTTCAACATGCTGTGCGGAAACGACGATGCGCATTTGAAGAACTGGAGCCTGATTTACCGGGACCGTCGTAATAGTGCGCTGTCACCCGCCTACGATCTGGTGTGTACGGCCATCTATTTCAACCGGCCGCAGGACATGGCGCTCAAGCTATGCGGCAAGGAGGTCGCGGGGGACGTGCGCCTGTGCGACCTGCTGAGCATCGCCGACCTGTGCCGCGTTGAACGTGACCTCGTGGAAGAGGCCGTTCATTCCATGATCGCCGCGTACGGAGCTGCTCTCGACCGGGTTGAAGTGCCCACTCGTCTGACAGATATGAAGATCAGGGGGGAGAGCGTCGACCTGCGTCCATGGCTCCGAGAGAGGTATCAGCGCCTGTCCGTGTCGCTCCTATCGTAGGCAGTGGGGCTCGTCGGCCGTCTCTTCGTCGGGCACGGGGCGTGGCCGGACGCGCGGTCTTCGTGCCCTTGGCTCAGAACAGCTGGAGAGAGCGCACTCCGTGGATGATGAGCTCCACGCCGATCACCAGGATCAGGAAACCCATAATCCGCACGATTGCGCCGACCCCGGTGGCACCGAGCTTGTCGATCCACGGTGTCGCGTAGCGCAGGAGCAGGGCTATGGCCGCTGACGCCACGAGGACGCCCAGGATGATGCCCGCGTGGAAGGCGGGGGAAGGGTCGCGGGCGGCCAGAGCGATGACGACGCCGATCGAGCCGGGGCCGGCGATGAGCGGCAGCGCCATGGGGGAGAAGGAGACGTCCTCCTTAGTGGCGGCGTGCTGATCCTCCGCGCCGGTGGAGCGGCGCTTGTTCTCCAGCATGGAGAAGCCCGAGTGGGCGACGACGATGCCACCGGCGATCTGCAGGGCCGGCAGGTCGAAGCCGAAGAAGCGCATGATGAGCGAGCCGCTCACCGCGAAGGCTGTCAGAATGCCGAACACGTAGATCCCGGTCTTCCATGCCTGGGAACGGACTGAGCCGGGGTTGTCGCCTGCGGTCAGGCCCGCGAAGGCGGCGAGCGCGCCGATGGGGTTGGTGATCGGGGCGAGCGCCAGGAGCGCCGCGGTGAAACCTGCGAGCACGGTGGTCATGGATCCCATTCTAGTGCGAGTCCCATCCGGCTCCGGCAGCTGCGGAGCCAGGACGAGGCGGGCGCTGGGGAGTGCGCAACGCTGTCCCGCGCGCTCTCAGCGGGCGCCGAAAACCGCCCTCCCCAAGCGCACGATGGTCGCGCCCTCGGCGATGGCCCACGCCATGTCGCGGCTCATGCCCATCGACAACTCCAACGACGCGGCGCCGACGCCCGTCCGGGCGGCGGCATCGTCGCGGATGGAGCGCAGGCGGGCGTAGGCGCGGCGCACGGGCGCCTCGTCGGGGGAGTTGAGGCCGACGGTCATGAACCCGGCGAGCCGCAGATTCGCGCACTCGGACACCGCGTCGATGACGGGCGCCACCGCGTCCGGCGCGCATCCGCTCTTGGTGGCCTCGCCCGAGACGTTCACCTGGATGAACACGGGGAGCGGACGCGTGGCGCGGGCGTCGATCTTGCGGGCGAGCTCCGCGCTGGACAGGGTTTCCACGGCGTCCACGCAGGCCAGGGCCTGGTTGATCTTGTTGGTCTGCAGGGGGCCGATCAGGTGGATGCGGGCGCCGTCCACGCGGCGTATCGCCTCGGCGGTGGTGCGGGCCTCCTGGACGCGGTTGTGGCCGACCAGCACGGGCCCGCCGAGGCGCGCGAGGCAGGCGGCCGCCTCGTGGCACTCCCCGGGCGTGCGGGTCTTGGCCGCGAGCTCCAGGGTGACGCGGTCGGTGCGGCCCGCCGTGCGCGCCGCCTCGTCGATGGCGCGCCTGGCTGCGGAGATCGCCTCGAAAATCGTCATGGCCCGATCCTACGCGCCCGCTCGGCAGCCGCAGCGGGAAGGGCGGTGTGCGGGGCGCTTCCACACACTAGCGTAATGGACATCGACGCGGGCGCTGGGCAGGGCGTGTGCGGGGCGGCGCTCCCGGTAACGGGGCGACCACCGGGCCACCGCGGCGCTGGGCGGGGCGTGTGCGGGGCCGCGCTCCCCGCGCCCGCCCGCGCATAGGTGGTCGGTAATCATGGGTGTTCCAGGGAGGATCCCGATGCCCGTGCGATGGCTCCGGGGGTGGACGCCTGGCATACTGACCTGTTCGGCCCCCGCATTGAAAGGCTTAGGCGATGCGCATTATCCTCAACGTCATCTGGCTGGTCTTCGGCGGTATCGAGCTCTTCGTCTTGTACGTCCTGGCCGGCCTGGTCTCTATGCTCTTCATCATCACCATCCCCGCCTCGGTCGCCTGCTTCAGGATCGCTGCCTACGTGATCTGGCCCTTCGGCAGACGCGTCGTCCCGTTGCCCGGGGCGGGGGCCGGCTCGGCGCTCATGAACCTCGTGTGGTTCGTCGTGGCCGGGCTGTGGCTGTCGATCGGGCACATGGCCACTGCCCTCCTGCAGGCCATCACCATCATCGGCATCCCCCTGGCCATCGCGAACCTGAAGATGATCCCAGTGACCTGCTTCCCCTTCGGGAAGGCGATCATCGATGACCGCTTCGCCTCGATCCTATGACGCCGTAGACTGGGCGCTATGGCTCGCAAACACGGCAAGGGGCAAGGCGGCGGCCCCACCCGTGCCATCGAAGAACTGACGGCGGCCGGCGCGCCCTTCACCGTCCACGAGTACGAGCACGACCCCGCCGCCCGGGCGTTCGGCGAGGAGACCGTGGAGAAGCTGGGCATCGACCCCGCACGGGCCTTCAAGACCCTCATGGTCCGCCTGGAGCCGACAGGGGAGTTCGTCGTCGGGTGCGTGCCCGCCCTGGCGCGCCTGTCCATGAAGCTCATCGCCAGGGCGGCGGGCGCCAAGCACGCCGAGATGGCCGAACCCGCCCTCGCGCAGCGGCGCACCGGGTACGTGGTCGGCGGGATCAGCCCCCTGGGGCAGACGACGCGGCACAGGACCTTCATCGATGAGTCGTGCCTGGACCACGAGGCCGTGGTCGTGTCGGGCGGCAGGCGCGGGCTCTCCGTCGAGCTCAGCCCCCTCGACCTGGCGGAGCTGGTGGGCGCCGAGGTCGTCCCCCTGTGCGCCCAGTAGGACCCGCGCGCCGTGGGCGCGCAGCGGTGCAGGCGCGCTCGGGTATGGGCCGCTGCGCGGGCGCGCGTTGCTGACACTGTGAGGGGCTATAACGCATGCTGGTGCTGGTGCTGGTGCTGGTGCTGGTGCTGGTGCTGGTGTCGGTGGCGACTGCCGTCGTTGGGACTTGGAGCGCGTGGTTCCATCCTGCGGTGAAGACGCGCATAGTGGGGGCAATGTGTTGCAAAAGTTGTGCACTGGAGGTGAGAGGAGCGGAGATGGGAAAGACAGCAACCCTGAATATGCGGGTCGATCCGCGAGTCAAGGAGCAAGCCGAACAGGTTTACGCCCAGTTCGGCATGAACCTCACTGACGCGGTGAACGTCTTCCTGCACAAGTCGATCCTGGAGGGCGGCTTGCCCTTCAACCTGCGCCAGCCCCGCTGTAACGCGGAGACCGAGGCGGCCATGCATGAGGCCCGCGAGATAGCAGCTGGAAGAGTCGTACCCCGCCGTTACGCGAGCGTTGGCGAACTGATGGCAGACACCGGCGATGACTGACGAGGATGACTCACTGTATGCGCTCGTTGCGGTTCGGACTGGATCGCACTCGGACATCCTCGACTAATGGGCGGCCGCCCGGGCATTCGGCGCCCTCCCGCTACAGTGAACCCATGACCAGTGGACCAGCCCTCGTGCCCGAGCTAGCCGTCACCGACTACCCGGCTTCCAAACGGTTCTGGTGCGGCCTCGTCGGCTTCTCCGTCGAGTACGAGCGCCCCGAGGAAGGGTTCGGGTACCTCGTCCTGGGCGGCGCCCACGTGATGCTCGACCAGATCGACGCCGCCCGGACGTGGGCCACCGCCGACCTCGAGCCTCCCCTGGGCAGGGGGATCAACCTCGAGGTGCAGGTCGCCGACCTGGACGCCGCACGACGCCGCATCCGCGAGGCGCAGTGGCCCGTCTTCGTCGAGACCGAGGAGGAGTGGTACAGGGCGGGCGGGATCGAGATCGGCGTCCGCCAGTTCCTGGTCCAGGACCCCGACGGGTACCTTCTGCGCCTCCAGCAGGAGATCGGCGAGCGGCCCGCGCCTGCCGCGCGGGCGTGACCGCCCCGGCCGGGACACTGGCGCAACCACTACAGTGGGGCGCATGACCAGCACTAGCGCCCCATCCCTTTCCCGGCGCGGCCGAGCCGCCTACGCGGTGGTCGCGGTCCTCGCGTGGGCGGGGGCGGCCGCCACCGTCTCCATCGCCACCGCCGGGGGGTACCCGCCGCCCGCGTTCTACGAGCCGGGCCTCTTCGCCGGGGCTCCCGACGGGTGGGCGGGAGCACCCCAGAGGCTCGTCGAGTGCCTGTCCTACTTCACTGAGCTGTCGAACATCGTCGTGGCCGTCATCGCCACCCGCCTGGCCAGGGACCGCGGACCGGCTGGGCGGTGGACGCGCGCCATCCACCTGTGCGCCACCATGATGATCACGGTGACCGCCATCGTCTACGCGGCGCTGATCGCCCCTTCGGAGACCCTGCGGGGGATCGGGATCATCACGAACCCCCTGCAGCACGTCGTCGTCCCCGCGGCCATGGTCGCCGCCGCCTTCGGCTTCGGCCCGCGCGGCGGCATCACGTGGGGCACGGTCGCCCGGGCGCTCGCCATCCCTGTCGCCTGGGTCGCCTACACGATGGCCCGGGGCGCGCTCGTCCACCAGTACCCCTACGCGTTCCTCAACGTCACGCGGATCGGCTACGGGCAGGCCTTCGTCGTCATCGGCGCCATCCTGGCTGGGGCGATGGCGTTCCTGGGCCTTTTCGCGGCCGTCGACTGGGCGCTCCGCAGGGCGGCGCGGGCACGCGCCTAGCCGTTGCGGGGCGTGTCGTGGGGTAGTGCCCCCGGACGACGCGCGCGGTCGCCTTGCTGCGGGGTGTGGGACCGTTGTCGTGGGGTAACGCCCCCGGAGCCGGTGCCAGCCCCAAGCGCCGTTCTGTTTTGCTGGTCTCCCCAGGCGCCGGTGCAAGCCCCTGGGGCGCCGTTTTGTTTTGCCGGTTTCCGGGCGGCCGCGTCGTGCTGGCCGCCGGGTACAGGCGCTGTTCTGGTTCGCGGTTTCTATAGGCGCCGCTGGAAACCAGCCGCCCTTTCTCCGCAGGTTTGCCGTTTTGCCGGTGAGTTCGCCCCTGCTCCTGTCCGTTTTCAGCGTCCATTCCCCTTGGTGTCGCACACAAGGGCGGGAATTAGGCAACACCGGATCGTACTGAGCGTCTTGATTCCGCCCTTGTGTGCGGTGCGTGTTCCGTAAATCGGGGTCCTTGTGTGCGTACCCCGGATTGGGGCCTGCGTTTAGTTTGCGGACGGTTTCGTAAACCGGAGTCCTTGTGTGCGCACCCCGGAGACTGATCGGGTGCCCGGCCCAGGCGCGAGCATCGGCCTGCTCCGGATGTTCCCCTGGCAGGAACACGGGTGCGAGGCGAGCGTGGACGCGCGTCATCGACATCGTGAGGGGGTTGTCGACACCGACGCGTGTTGTCGACATCGTGAGGGGGTTATAACGCGCGCTGGTGTCGACAACGCGCGCTCGTGCAAATGACGCGCGTCGGCGACAGTGCCAGTAACGCGCACTGGCCCCGATATGCCGCGCGGGCTGCCAACAGCGCCCAGGGCAGGGCACCCGACGACCACATGATGATGTCCCCGTAGGGCAGGGAGGTAGGGCACCGCCTTCTTCAACGCCCACCGGGCGGTGGCTGCGGCTTCGGCGCCTGCTTGTGCCTGCACGGGCGTCATGGAAGTGGGCCCAATCAGCGCGGGGCAACCGTCACGATCACGAGGTCCACGGCGCCCGCGCGGTCCGAGGCGGCCACGTCCACCAGGGCGGCGATCCGCCAGTCGTGGTCGCCGTCGGGGTCGGCGAGGGCCTGCTCGACCAGCCAGTAGGAGCCCGGGGGCGCCTCGTCGACCAGGTCCGCCAGTGCCTCGGCGCGCGCGGCCAGGCGCCGGTCCGCGTCCGAGGAGGCGGAGGCGGGAAGGACCGCCAGCACGTCCTCGCGGGCGGGCGCCTCGTTCAACGCGCACATCGAGGCCGAGCGGGCTGCGGCGTCGATGCCGATCCAGTCGTGCTCCGCCCAGTAGCGCTCCAGGGCGCGGTCCCAGTCGTCCCCGCCCCACGGGCCCGCCCCGGCCAGAGCCCCCGCCCCGGCGCCGTCCAAGCGCGCCAGGCCATCGACATCGTCACGGCTCATCAACTCCACGCGCGCGAACATCGCGGCGCGCACCGCGGTGCGGAACGCGTGCCGGTTCGCACTGAACGCCACGGTGCCGTCCTCGTCGGCGCCGAACGCCAGTTCCGCGCCCGCCGAGGCGTCCGCGTCGCCCGCCTGGTCCCACGAGCGCCCCTGCGACAGGGCCTCCCACTCGTCCAGCAACGAGGAGTCCACCGCCCGGATCAGCGCCGCCAGCCACTCGACGATCGAGCGGACCTCGTCGGTCTGCATGGACTCGGGGACGATCTGGCGCAGCGCCCTGTACGCGTCGGTGAGGTAGCGCAGCACCACGCCCTCCGAGCGCCCCACGTCGTAGCGGGACACGAGCTCCGTGAAGGTCATGGCGTTCTCCACCATCTCCCGAACCACCGACTTCGGTGAGATCTCCAGGGCGCCCACCCACGGGTTCGCCGCCACGTAAGTGCGGAACGCGCCCTCGAGCAACTCGGCGAGCGGGCGCGGCCACGTCACCTCCTCCAGGGCCTCCATGCGCTCCTCGTACTCCATGCCCTGCGCCTTCATGGCGGCCACGGCCTCGCCCCGCGCCGCCTTCTCCTGCGCGAAGAGCAGGGGACGGGGGTCCTCGAGCACGGCCTCCACGACGGACACCACGTCCAGGGCGAACTCCGGCGAGGACGGGTCCAACAGCTCCAGGGCGGCCAGAGCGAAGGGCGACAGGGGCTGGTTGAGGGCGAAGTCGTCGGGCAGGTCCGTGGCGGCGCGCAGCCGGGGGCGCCCCTGCGAGGCGGCGAGCGCCGAGGACTCGTGCGAGACCACTCCCGCGCGCCTCATCGACGAGTAGATGTCGCCCAGGCGCCGCAGGTGCGGGTTCGAGGCGGTGGGCGGGTCGTCGTTGGAGCGCGCCAGCCACACGAGGTGCTCGCCGGGGTCCCGCCCGGCGTCCTCCGCGCCCGCCAGGACGTTGAGCACCATCGCGTGCGTCATCTCGAAACGGCTCCTCAACTGCTCGGGGGCCGCTCCGACGAGGCGGTCGAAGGTCGAGCGCGTCCACGAGATCGAGCCGTCGGCGGGGCCCTTGCGCTTCTTCGCTGCCTTCTTCGCGGCGCGCTTGGCCTCGCGCGCGTCACGGGCGGCCTCCTGCGCCGCGCTGAGGCGCGCCCTCTCGCGGGCGGCGTCCACCTCGTGCTCGGGGGCCAGGACCCGCACGAAACCGACCGTGTCGAAGCCCGCGCGCCCCGCTCGGCCCGCGATCTGGTGGAACTCGCGGGCGCTCAGGTGGCGCATCCGCGCGCCGTCGAACTTGATGAGGGAGGTCATCAGGACCGTGCGGATCGGCACGTTGATGCCGACCCCCAGGGTGTCTGTGCCGCACACGATGGGCAGCAGGCCCCGCTGGGTGAGGCGTTCGACGAGGCGCCGGTAGCGCGGCAGCATCCCCGCGTGGTGGACGCCGACGCCCTGGACCAGCAGGGAGCGCAGGGTCTGGCCGAAGCCCCGCCCGAAGTGGACGCCCGCCAGGGCGGCCCCGATCTGGGCCTTGCGGTCCTTGGGGACCAGGGAGTTGCGGTCGAAGGACTTGGCGGTGGACACCGCGTCGCGCTGGGAGAAGTGCACGATGTACACGGGCCAGCGGCCCTCGCCGAGCAGGCGCTCGACAGTGTCCGGCAGGCGGTCCACCACGTACTCGAACTCCAGGGGCACGGGCCGCTCGGCGTCGTCGACCAGCGCCACGGGGCGGCCGGTGCGCTCGCGCCACGCCTCCTCGAAGCGCGAGGTGTCCCCCAGGGTGGCGCTCATCGCGACGAACTGCGCGCCCGTGAGCTCCAGCAGCGGCACCTGCCACGCCCAGCCGCGCTGGCGGTCCCCGTAGAAGTGGAACTCGTCCATGACGACCATGTCGCAGTCGAGGCCGGGCCCCTCGCGCAGGGACTGGTTCGCCAGGATCTCCGCGGTGCAGCAGATGATCGGGGCCGTGGCGTTGAGGGAGACGTCCCCGGTGATCATGCCGACGTTGTCGGCGCCGAAGAGTGCGACCAGGTCGAAGAACTTCTCCGACACGAGGGCCTTGAGGGGCGCCGTGTAGTAGGAGCGGCCCCCGTGGGCCATTGACACGAAGTGCGCGGCGAGCGCGATCATCGACTTGCCCGAGCCCGTGGGGGTGGCGGCGATGACGTGGTTGCCGGCGAGGACCTCGATGAGCGCCTCGTCCTGGTGGGGGTAGAGGGGGCGTCCGGTGCCCTCGGCCCACCCGGCGAACGCCTCGTAGAGGGCGTCGTCGTCGGTGAGGCTCCCGGAGTCTTCCAGGTCGTCGAGGAGGGCGTTGAGCATCGCGGTCATGCCCCCATTGTCCCAGACCCCCGCGGCGCACCGGCATGGACGCCCCGGGCCCGACCCGGCCCCCGTGTGGCATGCTGTCAACGTCACATCAGGGCGGCGCCCGGGGTGCGGCGCCAGCGGGCGGTCCCGTCGGTGGCGCCTCCCCTGGCGCCCCGGCACAGTAACCTAAGGAACCGAAGTGGAAGAATTCGCCGCGGCAGAGAAACAGATCGCCGACTGGATCACCACGCACTTCACCATCGTGATCCTGCTGGGCGTGGGCCTGCTGCTCACCATCGCCTCGCGGGGCGTGCAACTGCGCATGCTCCCGGAAATGGTGCGCACCGTGTTCGGCTCCCGTCAGGGCGCCAAGGGCGGCATCTCCTCCTTCCAGGCGTTCGCCATCTCCCTGGCCGCCCGCGTCGGCGTCGGCAACGTCTTCGGGGTCGCCGCCGCCCTCCTGCTCGGGGGCCCCGGCGCCATCTTCTGGATGTGGGTCGTCGCCCTGGTGGGCATGGCGACGGCGTTCTTCGAGGCGACACTGGCGCAGATCTTCAAGGTCCGCCACCCCGACGGCGCCTTCCGCGGCGGGCCGGCGTACTACATGAAGCGCGGCATGCGCAACCGCGCGATGGCCAAAGTCTTCGCGGTCATCACCGTCCTCACCTGCGGCGTCGTCATCACCTCCGTCCAGTCCAATGCGATCGCGGGCACCCTCACCGAGGCGTTCGGCGAGGGCACGCGGCAGCCCCTCGAGGGGGCGGGGGGCTTCTCGGCGGCCCAGCTCACAGTCGCCGGCCTCGTCTTCGTCTTCTCCGCGATGGTGATCTTCGGGGGAATCCGCACGGTCGCCAGGGTCACCGAGTGGATGGCCCCGATCATGGCCCTCGTCTACGTCGTGATGGTCGCCGTCATCTGCGTCCTCAATATCGGGCAGTTCGGCACCGTCCTGGGCCAGATCTTCACGTCGGCGTTCTCGCCCGAGCCGCTTGTGGGCGGACTCGGCGGCGGGATCCTGGCCGCCATGGTCAACGGCACCCAGCGGGGCCTGTTCTCCAACGAGGCCGGCCAGGGCACGGCCCCCAACGCCGCGGCGACCGCGACCGTGTCCCACCCGGTGCGCCAGGGCCTCATCCAGTCCCTCGGCGTCTTCATCGACACGATCGTCGTGTGCACGGCCACAGCCTTCGTGATCCTCATCGCCGGGGCCGAGGTGTGGGGCGGCCGGGGCGTGAACCCGTCGAACCTGACGACCCTGGCGGTCTCCCACGAACTGGGGGCCTGGGCGATCGTCCCAATGGCGGTCCTCGTCTTCGTCCTCGCCTACTCGTCGATCATCGCCGCCTACGTCTACTCCGACACGAACATGTCCTTCGTCTTCGGCGACCGGGCGTGGGCGACGTGGGGAGTGCGCGTCGTCTGCGTCGCCTCGGCCACCGCTGGGGCGCTGCTCAGCCTCGATGTCGTGTGGAATGCCGTCGATATCGCGATGGCCGTCATGACGATCACCAACCTCATCGCCCTGGTCCTCCTCATGCGCTGGGGCCTGGGGGCGCTGCGCGACTACCAGGAGCAGCGCAGAGCGGGGATCGCCGACCCCGTGTTCGTGGGGGAGGGCAACCCGCTGCTGCCCCGCGACGTTCCCGGGCGCGTGTGGAAACGCCCGAAGAAGTCCCGCGCCCGCAAACCCGGCAGCGCCGGTTAGGATCGCGCTATGAGAATCGTGCGTTTTTCCGACGGGTCGAGTCCCTGCTACGGTGCCCTCGACGACGGTTCCACCAGGATCGTCGGCCTCAAGGGCGACCCCCTCTTCGCGGCCGTGGAGCCCTCGGGCCGTATCTTCGAGCTCGACGAGGTCCGCTTGCTTTCCCCGGTGATCCCGCGGTCGAAGGTCGTGGGGGTCGCCGGCAACTACTCCGACCAGCCCGTGCCCGACGCTGACAGGACCCGCCCGCCGCTGTTCCTCAAGGCGAACACCTCGGTGATCGGGCCCGACGACCCCATCGCGATCCCCGCGTGGTCCGACGACGTGGTCTTCGAGGGCGAGCTGGCCGTCGTCATCAAGTCCCTGGCCAAGGACGTGCCCGTCGAGGAGGCGCACCAGGTGGTCCTGGGGTACACGGTGGCCAACGACGCGACCGCCCGCGACGCGGTGGACGGGGGGCCGTGGGCGCGCGGCAAGTCCTTCGACACCGCCTGCCCCCTGGGCCCGTGGATCACGGTGGACCCCAGGCTGGATCCGACTGACTTGGCGATCCGCTCCACCGTCAACGGCGTGCCCGCGCAGGACGGGTCGAGCGCCGACATGATCTGGAACGTCTTCGAACTGGTTTCCTACGCCTCGACGGCGTTCACCCTGCTGCCCGGAGACGTCATCGTCACGGGTGCTCCCCCCGGTTGCGGCCCCGTTAAGGCTGGGGACCGCGTCGAGATCACGATCGACGGAATCGGCACCCTGTCGAACCCGGTTGTGCGCGCATAGGGGAGAGCCCCGGCGAACCGGCACGCCCGGGCGTTCCACGTCGCGGTCGTCCGTGTATAGGGGGAGCCCTCTCCCAACCGTGCGAGGGGGCGCCCCGCCGTGGTCGGTTCGAGGGGTCTCCCGGTCGTGCGCGCACAGATGGGAGCCCCTACCGTACGCGCGGGGGTGTTCCGCCCCCGGGGAGCCGGGCGGGTACGGCCGCTTCGTGGCCCCTACCGTACGCGCGGGGGTGTTCCGCCCCGCCGCGGTCGGTGCGGTGGCGCTCGCGGCCTCCTCGGAGCAGGGGGTGTTGCGCGGGCTGCGCACTGACTATGCTCTATGGTGCAGATCCCATTCCCCATAGGAGCAATCAATGTCCGATTCCTCTGCGCCCACTTCGGGCAATGCCCAGGGCGGCCTCGCCGTCGAAATGGCGGGCCTCGACGTCATCCCCGAAAGCGACCGCAAGGGCAGGCCGTCGGACCTGTTCATGCCGTGGTTCGCCGCGAACATCTCGGTCCTGGGCATCTCCTGGGGCTCGTGGGTGCTGGGCTTCGGCCTGTCCTTCCCCCAGGCCGTCGTCGTCTCGGTCATCGGGGTCTCCCTGTCCTTCCTGGTGTGCGGCCTGGTCGCCCTGGCGGGCAAGCGCGGTTCCGCCCCCACCCTGGTCCTGTCGCGCGCGGCCTTCGGCTACAACGGCAACCGCGTCTCCGCGCTGATCTCATGGATTCTCACCGTCGGGTGGGAGACCTTCCTCTGCATCATGGCCGTCCAGGCGACGGCCACCGTCATGGGCGCCCTCGGATTCGAGAACCACCTGGTCGCCCAGGTCCTCGCCCTCATCCTGGTGGTGGTCCTGGCCGCAGGGTCGGGCGTGCTGGGCTTCGAGGCGATCATGCGCGTGCAGACGTGGATCACGTGGGCGACCGCAGTCCTCACCCTCGTCTACCTGGTCCTCGCGGCGCCCACCATCGACATGGGCGCGCTCATGGCGCGCCCCGCTGGATCGGTGGCAGCGGTCCTGGGCGCCGGGTGCATGCTGCTGGTCGGCTTCGGCTTCGGGTGGATCAACGCGGCCGCCGACTACTCGCGCTACCTGCCGCGCACCGCCTCCACCAAGGGCGTCGTGGGGTGGACGACCTTCGGGGCGGCACTGCCCACGGTCGTCCTCGTGTTCTTCGGCGTCCTGCTGGTGGGCTCCAATTTCGACGAGCTCTCCGAGGCGATCGGCGGTGACCCCATCGGGGCGCTCACCACGATCCTGCCGACCTGGTTCCTCATCCCCTTCGCCCTGGTTGCGATCCTGGGCCTGATCGGCGGCATCGTCATGGACATCTACTCCTCGGGCCTGTCGCTGCTGGCCACGGGAGTCCCCGTCAACCGCCCTGTCGCCACCGCCATCGATGGCACGATCATGACGGTGGGCACCATCGTGGTCGTGTTCTTCGCCGACTCCTTCCTCACCCCCTTCACTGCCTTCCTCACCACGCTCGGAGTCGTCATCGCCGCGTGGGGCGGCGTCATGCTGGCCGACATCGCACTGCGCCGCGAGGACTACGACGAGCCCTCGCTCTTCGTCTCCGACGGGCGCTACGGCTCCGTGAACTGGGGCGCGGTGGCGGCGCTGGCGGTCGCCTCCTTCGTCGGGTGGGGGCTGGTGGTCAACACGAGCGCCTCGTGGCTGTCCTGGCAGGGCTACCTGCTGGGCCCCCTCGGCGGGCGCGAGGGCGACTGGGCGGGCGCCAACATCGGCATCCTCCTCGCGCTGGTCGTCGGATTCGTAGGCTATTGGGCGACCAGCGCGGGCCGTGTGCGCGCCCAGGAGGCCCAGCCATCGCGCACCTACGCCCAGGGCGCCTCCGAGGGGGAGCGATGACTCCCCCCGGGGACGCGGACCCGCGCTTCGTCTCGGCTCTCGTGGACGAGGAGGCCGCGGCCGCCGCTTCCGCCCTCGTTTCCCTCGCAGCAGGGGCGCCCCGCGCGCTCGTCGTCCTGGGGTCGGGGCTCGCCCCCGCCCTCGATACGGCGTGGCCCGCCCCGCGCGCATCCCTGCCCCTGGCCTCCCTGCCCGGCTGCCTCGCTCCCGTCGCCGACGGACACGGGGGCGAAGTGCGCCTCTACGACCACGCCTCGGGCCCGGTCCTCGTGGCGACGGGGCGCACCCACCTGTACGAGGGCCACGGGCCCCGGCCCGTTACAGCCCTCGCCCGGGCGGCGGCGAGCGCGGGTGTGGAGCGCGCGGTCCTCACCAACGCGAACGGCTGCCTGCGCGACTGGGAGCTGGGCGATGTCATGGCGATCACGGACCACATGAACCTGTCGGGAGCCTCGCCCTTCAACGGCCCGCTCTTCCTGGACGTCTCGGCTGTGTGGGACGCGGAACTGACCGATGCCCTGCGCGGACAGTGCCAGCGCGAAGGGGTTTACGCCCTCCTGCGCGGCCCCGAGTACCAGACCGCCGCCGAGACGCGCGCCCTGGCGGGTCTGGGGGTTGACTGCGTGGGCATGTCCACGGTCATGGAGGCCCTGGCCCTGCACGCGCTCGGCGTGAGGGTCGCGGGCATGTCGGTCGTGTCCGACCTGTCCTTCGCCGCCTCCCCGACGGACCCGGGGCTCGTCGTCGAGGCGGCAGCGCGGGCGGGGGAGGCCGTGCGCATGGGGATCGAGGCTGCGCTGGAGTAGGGAGCCTCCGTGCGTCTAGTGATCGAGGCGGCGCTGGAGTAGGCTGCCCCGCCCGATGGCCCGCCCCGCGCGCTTGGGCGACCCATTCCTTCCCCCATCCTTCCCCCAGCGGGAAGAGGATGCCTCATAAGAGAGCTTCTCCTTCGCTGACGCTTCTCACGCACCATAGTTTCGGCCGTCTGCCACTCCTGGTGGTCCAAAAAGCGTCTGAGTCTCGGGTGATTCCGGGGGCTTGTGGGTTGGGCGGTCCAAAATGCGTCTGAGTCTGCCCGGAATCGTAGAAATCGGCCAGATATCGTCGAACTCAGACGCATTTTGGAACAGTGCGCCCTGGCGCCCCTGGAATGCGGTGAAGCCCAGACGCATTTTGGACCACCGGGCAACCGCGGGCACTGCGCACACGCCCGCCTCGGGTGAAGCCCAGACGCATTTTGGACCACCGGGCGACCGTTGCGGGGATGGCCCCCGCTAACGGAGGGCGTCGAGGGCCAGCACACCGTCCACGATCCGCCGCGCCACGTCGGGGGCGCACGCCAGGTTGATCCGCGCCCACTTGTAGTAGTCCGCGCCCAGGGTCAGCCCCTCGTTAGCGGCGATGCCCGCCTCATCGCGCAGCACGTCGAAGGGGGAGCGGCGGCCCAGGTCCACGCCCTCGAAGCCCCACCACGTGAGGTAGGTGGCCTCAGGGCGCACGAAGTCGATGGGGGAGCCGGACAAGCGGGACTCCACGAGATCCATGTTGGCGCGGATGAGGTCCTTGACCTCCCGCTGCCACGCGTCGCCCTTCTCGTAGGCGGCGATGGTGGCCACGGTGCCGATGACGGTGGCGCCGTGGGCGACTTCGTCGCGGAAGGCGTCCCAGCGGGCTCGCAGCGCCTCGTCGGGCAGGATCACCTGCGCCGACGGCAGGCCCGCGATGTTCCACCCCTTCGAGGCGGCCGTCGCGGTCACCGTGTGCGCCGCGCAGGAGCCGCCCAGTGAGGCGTAGGGCACGAAGGGGACGGTCTCGTCGAGGACCAGGGGCGAGTGGATCTCGTCGGAGAAAACCAGGGCGTCGTACTGCCCGACGACGCCCGCCAGGGCGCGCAGCTCCTCCTCGCGCAGGATCCTGCCCGTCGGGTTCCACGGGTTGCACAGGATGACCAGGCCGGCCCCTGCCTCGAGCCCCGCGCGGATCCCATCCAGGTCGAGGGCCCACCCGTGCCCGCCGGCGCGGGTCCCGCGCAGTGAGGGGACCTCGATGACCGGGTGGCCGAGCCTGGAGGGGATGGTGAGGAAGGGCATGTACGCGGGCGTGGGGACGACGACGGGAGAGCCGGGGCGCACCAAATGGCGGATCATGGCCTCCAGGACGGGCAGCACCGAGGCCGCCAGACGCACCTGGCCGGGCTCGACCTCCCAGCCGAAGCGCTCGTGCTGGAAGGCTGCGGTGGCTTCGGCGACGGCGCCCTCGAGCCAGCGCGGCTGGTAGCCCAGCAGGCCGTCGTCGATGGCGCCCTTCATGGCGGCCGCCACCTCCGGAGCCGTCCCGAAGTCCATCTCCGCGACCCACGCGCCAATAGTGGGGGAGCCGTCCGAACGCGTCACGCCCGTCCATTTGAGGGAGCCGGTGCGGTAGAGCTGGGAGTCGGTGAACGTGCGGACTGTCAAGGCTGCTCCTCGGATAGGCGGTGTCGGGCGCGACAAGCATATTGCCGCTTCCGACCCGGTGCAGCGCCGAACCGACTGGCGGGCCCTCGCGACGGCGGCGCTGGAGTAGGATTGGGCAATCATGAGTGAAACAACCGCAACCGGCGCCGACGTGCGCGTCCGCTTCTGCCCTTCGCCCACGGGGACACCCCACGTCGGAATGGTCCGCACGTGCTTGTTCAACTGGGCCTACGCCCGTCACACGGGCGGCACTTTCGTCTTCCGCATCGAGGACACGGACGCGGCCCGCGACTCCCAGGAGTCCTTCGACCAGATCATCGAGTCGCTGCAGTGGCTCGGCCTCGACTGGGACGAGGGCGTCGGCAAGGGCGGCCCCCACGGCCCCTACCGCCAGTCCGAGCGCATGGGCATCTACCGCGATGTCGCCGCCCGCCTGCTCGAGGCCGGGTACGCCTACGAGTCCTACTCGACGCCCGAGGAGGTCGAGGAGCGCCACCGCGCCAAGGGCGAGGACCCCAAACTCGGCTACGACGGCTTCGACCGGGACCTGAGCGAGGAGCAGGTCGCAGCCTTCCGCGCCCAGGGGCGCCAGCCGGTGCTGCGCCTGCGCATGCCCGACGAGGACATCGCCTTCACGGACCTGATTCGCGGTGAGATCACCTTCAAGGCGGGGTCAGTCCCCGACTACGTCATCGTGCGCGCCAACGGCCACCCCCTGTACACGCTGGTGAACCCCGTGGACGACGCCCTCATGGGGATCACCCACGTGCTGCGCGGCGAGGACCTGCTGTCGTCGACCCCCCGCCAGATCGCGCTCTACCGGGCCCTCGAGGCCATCGGTGTCGCCGAGGCCATGCCCCGCTTCGGGCACCTGCCCTACGTCATGGGCGAGGGGAACAAGAAGCTGTCCAAGCGCGACCCCGAGTCGAACCTGCTGCTCCACAAGGAAGCGGGGATGATCCCCGAGGGCCTGAACAACTACCTCGCCCTGTTGGGCTGGTCGATCGCCCCCGACCGAGATGTCTTCTCGATGCGGGAGATGGTCGGTGCCTTCGACATTTCGGATGTGAACCCGAATCCAGCGCGCTTCGACCACAAGAAGGCCGTCGCCATCAACGCCGAGCAGATCCGCCTGCTGGACGGGGCGGACTTCCGCGACCGCCTGGTGCCCTTCCTGCGCCGCGACGGGTTCGTGTCCGCCGATTCCTTCGGGGCCCTGGCCCCCCGCGAGCAGCAGGTGCTCTCCGAGGCGGCCCCCCTGGTCCAGACGCGCATCCAGGTGCTCTCCGAGGCGCCGGGGATGCTCGGATTCCTCTTCGTCGCCGACTCCGGGTTGGAGGTGGACGCCAAGGCGGTCGCCAAGCTCAAGGACAACGCGGGGGAGGTGCTCGACGAGGCCATCGCCTTCGTTGAGGGCATAGGGGCGGAGGAGTTCGCCACGGACCGCCTCGAGGCGGGGCTGCGCCAGAGGATCGTCGATGGGATGGGCATCAAGCCGCGGCTGGCCTTCGGGCCCCTGCGCGTGGCCATTACGGGCCGCCAGGTGTCCCCGCCGCTCTTCGAGTCGATGGAGATCCTGGGCAGGGAGTCGTCGTTGGCGCGTTTGCGTGCGCTCCGCGAGGCGCTCGCCTGATCCGTGAGGGGTGCCACTTCCTGTGGATTTGGTTTCACTGTGGGGGTGCGCTAAGGTTTCTACCTGTCGCCCGCGGCTCGCAAGGGAAGCGGCGATCCCACATTGGGGTATGGTGTAATTGGCAACACAGCTGATTCTGGTTCAGCCATTCTAGGTTCGAGTCCTGGTACCCCAGCCACTCGGCGAGTGATCGCCGGGAAGGCCCCCATCGTCTAGCGGCCTAGGACGACGCCCTCTCACGGCGTTAACACCGGTTCAAATCCGGTTGGGGGTACGACTCGGTCCCGAATGGGTTCCGGGTGATGGGCCCCCATCGTCTAGCGGCCTAGGACGACGCCCTCTCACGGCGTTAACACCGGTTCAAATCCGGTTGGGGGTACTCCTGCGGGAGGGTCTTGCGGCCCTCCCGCTTCTCGTTGTCCCGCCGCCGCGCCCGGAGTGTGCGCTCTGCCCCCGTGTAGCGCCCGGCCCTCGCATTCTGCCCTCGGTCCTCAGGTGCGCCGTGGTCGCCCGCGCCCGGCCCGCGTGTTCGGTCGGGCTAGCGGATGGCCGCTACTGCCCCTCCGGCTCCGCCGCGGCCCCCGCATCCGGCCCTCAGCGCGGCCCGCGCGCGTGCTCGGCGTAGAAGTCGGCCAGGCGGTGCGTCCCCGTGGCGGGCGCGACGCAGTCGTGGAGCATGTTCCACACCGCGAAGCGGGCGGTATCGCCCTTGCGGGGGCTGGCCATGGCTGTGGCCCGGATCGCGGGGCCGACGAGCCATTGGGGCGCGGTGACGACGCGCGCCCGCCTGCCCAGGACGTGGAACGCCGTGCGCGCCCACTGCTCCCACGTGAGGGTGTCGGGGCCGCCCACGTCCCACTGCCCGGCGTCCCCCGATTCCACGCGGTCGGCGATGTAGCGGGCCAGGTCCGCCCCGTGCACGGGGTTGATCCGCGCCTCCCGCCTCATGACGGCGACCATGCCGTGGCGGGCCATCGACAGGAGGGCCATCATGTCGGAGAAGTAGGCGGGCGGGTTGATGATCTGCGCGGTGATCCTGGAGCCGGCGAGGGCGCGCGCGAAGGCGGTTTTGGCGCGGGTGAGGCGGGTGGGGCAGTGCTCGGCGCCGAGTGCGTTGACGTAGGTGAACGAGTTGGCCCCGTGGCGCAGGGCCGAGGCGAGGATCGCTTTGTTGGCGAGGTTGTCGATCGTCCACGGATCCGCGTTCTGCCTGGTCACACCGAGTGCTGAGACGACGTGGTCGCTCCCGGCGGCGGCTCCGGCCGTGGTCCGGGGGTCGGTGACGTCGCCGACGATCCAGTGGTCCACGAGGCCGTCCAGGGGTGGGGCGCCCCATGGTCCGGCGGAGCGCGCGCGTTCGGCGTCCCGCACTATTGCTGTGGTCGTGTGGCCGCGGCGGTGGAACTCCGCGACGAGGTGCCGCCCGAGGTACCCGGTCGCCCCGGCGATTGTGATTGTGCTCATCTGCTCTTCCCTCCACTTCGTCGTGAGTGCCCGCGTGCGGGGCCGTCTGCGCGTTCCCAGTCTACCAATTCGTGGACAGGTGTGTCCATGAATTGGGGACCGGAATCCGGATCGGGGGGCGCGGGCGCTCAGGGGGCGCCGGGCGCGCCCAGGAGCCGCACCATCACCGCGCGCACGAGGGCGTGGGAGTCGGCGGGCACCTCGGCGCGCGAAGCCATCCACCGGTCCAGGGCGGCCGCGACCGCCCACACGAGTTCGGCGTGGAGCTCTTCGGGGAGCTCTTCGTCGAGTGCGCCGAGGCGGCGGCCGACGCGCACGACCTCGGCGCACCACCGCCTCGCCCCGCGCTCGAAGGACGCGCGCCTCGCTGAGGCGGGGGCGTCGGGCATGTGGAAGAGGCGCGCGGTCGCCGCCAGATCCGGGTCGGCGCCCGCGGCGGCCAGCGCGTCGACGAAGCCGAACAGGCGGGGCCAGAAGGTCGTGGCGGTCAGGGCGCCCGGGTTGGGGGGCGGGGCGCACATGGCGAGGCGGGACAGGCCATCGGCGAATGCCTCGTCGAGCAGTGCCTCCTTCCCGTCGAAGAAGTAGTAGAAGGAGCTGCGGGGGAAGCCGGAGGCGCGCAGGACGGAGCTCAACGAGGTCCCCGCGTACCCCAGGCGCGCGAAGGAGGAGCGCGCCTCGCGCATGAGGGCGCCCCGCCGGTCGCTGTCGATGGGTTTGCGGGGACGCGCCATCGTTTGCCTCCGCAGTGGTGGGGATCGGGTCGTTGGGCACCAGGCTACCCGAGGGGCGGGTTCCCACCCCCGTCGCCGCTCTGGGAATCGCCGGTCGTCGGCCGCCGGGATGCCCCAGGAGCGCGCTCCCGCAGGTGGCAGGCGCTATCGGTGGGCGTGCCGCACTTTTGCAGAAACCTTGCAGAAACAAATCCGGGGCTTCTAAAGTGGAGGCACCCCCATCCCCCGGGGCGACCAACACAATGGACGAAGGAGTCTTCGTGCGCACTCTCATCCGCTGGAAACACAGGAGAAAACACCGGGCGTCGGTAAGCGCCGCCCTCGCCGCCGCGGTCTCGCTGGCCCTGGGCGGCCTCTCGTTGCTGGGCGCGCCCACCATGGCGGCAGACGCCCCGCCCACCGGCGCCCAATCAGGGGCGTCCGCCGAGGCCGCGCCCGACCTCGTCACCATCCCCGGCTCGCACAACACCGCGATGGGCTGCGCCTCGCAGTGGCAGCCCGACTGCTCCAGCGCCGCCCTGGCGCGCGACCCCGAGTCCGGCCTGTACACCGCTTCCTTCAACCTGCCCAAGGGCGACTGGGAGTACAAGGTCGCCATAGGGGGGACCTGGGATGTGAGCTACGGCGCGGGCGGGATCCCCGGCGGGGCGAACATCGCCTACTCCACCACCGAGGCGACCACGGTGACCTTCTACTACGACCCGGTCACCCACCGCGTGTGGAACACCACCGACGGCCCCGTCATCACTCTGCCCGGCTCCCTCCAGTCCGAACTGGGCTGCACCCGCGGCGACAACGGCGGCGACTGGGCGCCCGACTGCCTCGCCCCCCTCATGGTGCCGCGCGGCGACGGGACGTGGACCTACTCGACCGATAGGCTGCCCGCGGGCTCCTACGAGCTCAAGGTCGCCCACGGGCTCTCGTGGAACGAGAACTACGGGGTCGATGGCGCCCCGGGCGGCGCGAACTACTCATTCAACACGAAGGCCGGCAATCTCGTGACATTCACGTACACGCTCGCCACCCACAAACTCGACATCGATGTCGCCGACGCCCCCCTCAAGGGCGTGGGCGAGCAGCGCGCCTACTGGGTGGGTGAGAAGACCCTCGCCTGGCCCGTCTCCCTGCTGCCCGACGGCGTCAGTCGCGACCAAGTGATCTCCGGCGAGGCCGGACTGGCCTACACGCTCGTCACCGCTCCCGACGGGGGCGCCGGCGTGGACGGGGGCGCGGTCACCGGCGGCGACAGCCACCCCCTGACGGTGATCGGGGACCTGCCTTCTCAGGTGACTGACGCCCACCCGAACCTGCGGGGCTACCTGGCCCTCGGCATCGGCGACTCCCTCACCTCCGAGCAGGTGCGCGAGGCGCTGCGCGGCCAGGTCGCCGTCACGCAGGCCCGAAGCGGTGGCGCGCTCAACGCCTTCACCGGCGTCCAGCTGGCGCCCGTCCTCGACGAGCTCTACGCCGCCACTGCGCGCGACGGCGCCCTCGGCGTCACCTGGGCCGGCGACGTCCCCTCCTTCGCGCTGTGGGCCCCCACCGCGCGGAAGGTGTCGCTGCTGACGTGGAACACCTCCGACCCGACCGGCTCTGCGGCCGAGGCCGCAGGCGAGGCCGTGCGCACCGAGGCCCAAGCCGGAGCGGACGGCACCTGGCGGGTGGCGAACGCGGACGGCGCGATCACCAAGGGCGCCCAGTTCCAGTGGGAGGTCGAGGTCTACGTGCCCTCCACCGGCAAAGTCGAGACGAACACCGTCACCGACCCCTACTCCGTTGCCCTGACCGTCGACTCGACGCGCTCAGTGGCCATCGACCTGTCGGACGGGGCGCTCGCGCCCGCCCAATGGGCCTCCACCCCCGCTCCCAAGGTCCGCAACGACGCCTCGCGCGCCATCTACGAGCTGCACGTGCGCGACTTCTCCGCCAAGGACCAGTCCGTGCCCGAGGAGATGAGGGGCACCTACAAGGCGTTCACCGTCTCCGGCTCGGCGGGCATGAGGCACCTGGGAGAACTGGCGGGGGCCGGGATGAACACCATCCACCTGCTGCCCACCTTCGACATCGCGACCATCCCCGAGAAGCGCGCCGAGCAGAAGACCCCGCAGATCCCCGAGGGCGCGGGGCCCGCCTCGGAGGAGCAGCAGGCCGCCGTGAGCGCTGTCGCCGACCAGGACGCCTTCAACTGGGGCTACGACCCGCTGCACTGGATGGCCCCGGAGGGCTCCTACGCCACTGACGCCAACCAGAACGGCGGGGGGCGCACCGTCGAGTTCCGCGAGATGGTGGGCGCTCTGCACGCCACCGGACTGCAGGTGGTGCTCGACCAGGTGTACAACCACACGACGGCCTCCGGTCAGGACCCCAAGTCCGTGCTCGACAGGATCGTTCCCGGCTACTACCAGCGCCTCAACGCCTCGGGCGGGGTGGAGAACTCCACGTGCTGCTCCAACGTGGCCACTGAGAACGCGATGAGCGAACAGCTCATGATCGACTCCCTGGTGATGTGGGCGCGCCACTACCACGTCGACGGATTCCGCTTCGACCTCATGGGCCACCACTCGCGCCAGACCATGGAGCGCGCCAAGGCCGCCCTGTCCCAGCTGACGCTGGAGGCCGACGGGGTCGATGGGTCCAGCCTCTACCTGTACGGGGAGGGCTGGAACTTCGGCGAGGTCGCGAACAACGCGCTGTTCACCCAGGCCACGCAGGGCCAGCTCGACGGCACCGGGATCGGCGCCTTCAACGACCGGATCCGCGACGCCGTCCACGGCGGCGGCCCCTTCGACGAGGACCACCGCGTCTACCAGGGATTCGGCTCGGGGGCGTTCTCCGACCCCAACGGGCTCGACACCAGGAGCGACGCGGAGCGCCAGGCCGATTACCAGCACAGGGTGGACCTGGTCAAGCTCAGTCTCGCCGGCAACCTCAAGGGCTACGCGATGACCACCTACGACGGGCGCTCTGTGACCGGCAAGCAGCTGGACTACAACGGCCAGGGGGCGGGCTACGCCTCCCAGCCCGCCGAGTCCGTGAACTACGTCGATGCCCACGACAATGAGACGCTCTTCGACCTGCTCACGTACAAGCTGCCCACGTCCGTGCCGATGGGCGACAGGGTGCGCATGAACACCCTGTCGCTGGCGACCGTGGCCCTCGGCCAGTCGCCCTCCTTCTGGTCGTCGGGCACGGAGCTCCTGCGCTCGAAGTCCCTGGACCGCGACTCGTACAACTCGGGCGACCACTTCAACGCCATCGACTGGACCGGGCAGGACAACGGCTTCGGCGCGGGCCTGCCCGTCGCCTCGAAGAACGGCGACAAGTGGCCGATCATGAGGCCGCTCCTCGAGAACGCCTCCCTCAAGCCGACCCCCGCCGACATCGCGTCGGCCAACGGCCAAGCCATGGACCTGCTGCGCCTGCGCGCCTCGACGCCGCTGTTCGCCCTGGGCTCGGCGGACCTCATCGGGCAGAAGGTGTCCTTCCCGGGCGGCGGCGCGGTGCCCGGCTCTCTCACGATGCTCGTTGACGACACAGTGGGGGCCGACGCCGATCCCGCCCTGGACGGCGTGCTCGCGGTGTTCAACGCCTCGGACAAGCCCCTGACCCAGACGGTCGGCGCTCTGGCCGGGAGGGCGTTCCAGCTCAGCAGCGTCCAGGCGGGCGGATCGGACGAGGTCGTCAAGGGAGCCACGTTCGACGCGGCGACCGGCACAGTGACTGTTCCGGCGCGCACAGTCGCCGTGTTCACCCAGGCCACTGGCGGGGTCGGGCCCCAGCCGCTCACCGGGCAGTGGGTGAAGGACGGATCCCGCTGGTGGTACCGCTACTCCGATGGCACGTACCCGAGGTCGACCCGGCTCACGATCGACGGCAAGGACTACGCCTTCGACGCGCAGGGCTGGATGGTGACCGGCTGGGACAGCACGGACGGGCAGTGGCGCTACTACGGCTCCTCCGGTGCCGCTGTTTCGGGCTGGCTGCACGACGGCGGCTCCTGGTACTACCTGGATCCGGCCACCAAGGCCATGGCCACAGGATGGCTGGAACTGGGCGGCACCTGGTACCACCTGGCGCCGTCGGGCGCGATGGCGACCGGCTGGGCCAGGATCGATGGCCAGTGGTACCACTTCGCCCCCTCGGGCGCCATGGACCGCGGGTGGCTGTACGTGCGCGGCTCCTGGTTCTACCTCACGGACTCGGGTGCGATGGCCATCGGCTGGGTCCCCGTTGACGGGTCCTGGTACTACATGCACGCCTCCGGCGTCATGGCCACCGGAACCCAGGTCATCGACGGCACCACCTACCGCTTCTCCTCATCAGGGCGGTGGATCGGCTGACACGCCGGTGCGAAGGCGGACGGGGCCCGCGACCAGGAGGTCGCGGGCCCCGTTCTGTGTCGTGCTGGGTCGATGCCGGCCTGTGTCGTGCTGGGGCGTACCCCGTTCCGTGTTGAGCTGGGTCGGGGGCTCGTCCGCGCCAGGGGGGCTTCCGTGTTCTACGCCTTCCGGGTCGGGGGGAGAGAGAAAATACTCGTCCGCGCCCGGGGACCTCCGTGTTCCACGCCTTCCGGGTCGGGATGCCGTCCTGGGTCGATGCCGGGCCTGGCCGCTCGGGTTCCCCTCGGCGAAATCATGCGTTGAGAAGTGGCCCGGTCGGGGCCGGGCACCGTTCGTTTTGCAAGCGATGCCGCGCTTTCAAAGGGAAGCTGCGCCCGTCAGGCTGGTGTGGGGGCTGTTTTGCAAGCGAAGTCGAGTTTTCAAAGGGATACCGTCACTTTGCAAGTGTTATAACGCTTGCAAAGTGTGGTAGCGCTTTACAAGCGCGATATCTCTTTGAAAACAGCCCACGACGTGGGGTATCCGTGCCCCAGCCACTCGCTGGCCAGGTGGTATCGCTGTGAAAACGGGCTCCGTTGTTCTTCCCACGGGTACGTGAGCCACACCGGGGTGGGCAAGGTGCATTGGAGTAGGCGGCTTGCCGTGCCAGTAGGCCCGGGCGACCGTCGCACTTGGAGCTGACGACGGCTATCGGCGCCGAGGACGGTCGTCACCGTCGACAACGGTCACCGGCGTCGACGATGGTTGCAGTCACCGACGCGCGTTATCGACACCGACGCGCGTTATATCCCCCTCACGGTGTCGACAACCCCCTCACATTGTCGACAACGCGCGCCAGTGCCGGCAATGCGCGCCCACGCCCAGGGGATGCCCTCTCCCGCCAGGGCTTGACAGCTGGTTCCCAGTCCGGCTCCCCCGGGTTGTCCGCTGCCCCTGGGGGTGCGCACACAAGGCCTTCGATTCACTTGACGCGCGCCGCGCATAAGGGCAGAAACAAGCCGCCTGGTGCGGCCCCGTGTTTGCTAATTCCCTTCCTTGTGTGCGACACCAAGAAGGAACGAGGGCTGGACCTGCGGGGAACGCGGTGAACCTGGTCGCTCGGGCGGCGCGCCCTGGAAGATAGTGAACCTGGTCGCTTGCGCGGTACGCCCTAGAAGTCGGCCTCGTCGACGCTGTGGAGGAACTCGGAGAGGCGGTTGGCGGCGGCCATGACGGAGGGGCCGTGCTGGCGACCGGGTTGGCGTCCCATCCTCTCGATGGGGCCAGAGATCGACAGTGCCGCGAGCACCCGCCCGGAGGGGCCTCGCACGGGAGCGGAAACGGAGGCGACGCCGGGCTCGCGCTCGCCGACGGACTGGGCCCAGCCGCGGCGGCGGACCTCGGAGAGCATGGTGGCGTTGAAGGAGGCGCCGTACAAGCCCCTGTGGAGGCGGTCGGGCTCCTCCCAGGCGAGTAGGACCTGGGCGGCGGAGCCCGCGCTCATGGACAGGGTGGCTCCGACGGGGATCGAATCGCGCAGCCCCATTTCGCGCTCGGAGGCCGCGACGCAGACCCGGTAGTCGCCCTGTCGGCGGAAGAGCTGCGAGGACTCCTTGGTGTGGTCGCGCAGGGCCTGGAGGACGGGCATCGAGGCGGCGAGTAGACGGTCCTCGCCCGCGGCGGTGGACAGCTCCTGGAGGCGGGGGCCCAGGATGAAACGGCCCTGCATGTCGCGCGCGACCATGCGGTGGAACTCGAGGGCGACGGCCAGCCGGTGTGCGGTGGGCCGTGCGAGGCCCGTGGTGGAAACGAGTTGCGCGAGTGTCGCAGGGCCGGGCTCAAGGGCGTTGAGGACCAGCGCCGCTTTGTCGAGGACTCCGACGCCGCTCGATGTTTGCTCTTCCATGCACCTATTTTCGGTCTCAATTAGTGAGATGGCAACCCTCCAAAATGTGAAACAGTACGGGTTCTGACTGTTGGAATCCCACTCTGTGAGACTATTGGCCCGGGAAATGAGATGCGCGCTTGGATGGGGGAGCGGAGGCGCGAATGATCCACCGCAGTCGAGCAGCAGGGGGAGGGCCAGACGATGAGCGGCACAATGGCGGAGAAGGTGTGGCGCGACCACATCGTGTCCAAGGGCGCCGATGGCGCCCCCGACCTGCTCTACATCGACCTCCACCTGGTGCATGAAGTCACAAGCCCCCAGGCCTTCGAAGGACTGCGTCTCGCCGGGCGCCAGGTTCGCCGACCCGACCTGACGATCGCCACCGAGGACCACAACACTCCCACGGTCGACATCGACCGCCCCATCGCCGACATCACCAGCCGCACGCAGATCGACACACTGCGGAAGAACGCCCGCGAGTTCGGGATCCGCCTGCACTCCCTGGGCGACGCCGACCAGGGCATTGTCCACGTCGTCGGCCCTCAGCTGGGCCTCACACAGCCCGGCATGACGATCGTGTGCGGCGACTCCCACACCTCGACCCACGGCGCCTTCGGGGCGCTCGCCTTCGGGATCGGCACCAGTCAGGTCGAGCACGTCCTGGCCACCCAGACGCTGCCCATGGCCCCCTTCAAGACGATGGCCATCACCGTCAACGGCTCCCTGCCCGCGGGGTCCACCGCCAAGGACATCGTCCTGGCCATTATCGCCAAGATCGGCACGGGCGGCGGCCAGGGCTACGTCCTGGAGTACCGCGGACAGGCGATCCGGGAGCTGTCCATGGAAGGGCGCATGACGATCTGCAATATGTCCATCGAGGCCGGAGCCCGCGCGGGCATGATCGCCCCCGACGACACAACCTTCGCCTACATCAAGGGCCGCCCCCACGCCCCCGAGGGCGAGGACTGGGACCGCGCGGTCGAGTACTGGCGCTCCCTGGCCTCCGACGAGGACGCCGTCTTCGACTCCGAGGTGGTCCTGGAGGGCACGGACATCGAGCCCTTCGTCACGTGGGGGACCAATCCCGGCCAGGGCGTCCCCCTGTCTGCGGCCGTGCCCAGCCCGGAGGACTTCG
This sequence comes from Schaalia georgiae DSM 6843, assembly GCF_000429245.1. Taxonomy (GTDB): domain Bacteria; phylum Actinomycetota; class Actinomycetes; order Actinomycetales; family Actinomycetaceae; genus Pauljensenia; species Pauljensenia georgiae. The sequence goes on along the minus strand of NZ_AUBM01000007.1, from coordinate 101,081 downwards.
CCGACGAGAACAAGCGCGCGGCCGCGAAGCGGGCCCTGGAGTACATGGACCTTCAGGCCGGCACCCCCATGCGCGATATCGCCGTGAACACCGTGTTCATCGGAAGCTGCACCAACGGGCGCATCGAAGACCTCCGCGCTGCCGCCGGGATCCTCAAGGGGCGCCGTAAAGCCGACGGCGTGCGCGTCATGGTGGTCCCGGGGTCCGCGCGCGTGCGCCTCCAGGCCGAACGCGAGGGCCTGGACCGCGTTTTCCGCGAGTTCGGCGCCGAGTGGCGCAACGCGGGGTGCTCGATGTGCCTGGGGATGAACCCCGACACGATGGCCCCGGGGGAGCGCTCCGCGTCCACCTCGAACCGCAACTTCGAGGGGCGCCAGGGCAAGGGCAGCCGCACCCACCTGGTGTCCCCCGTGGTGGCCGCCGCGACCGCAGTGCGCGGCACCCTGTCCTCGCCCGCCGACCTCTGACCGGCCCAGGAGCAACGCTATGGAGAAGTTCACCACCTACACGGGCGTTGGCGTGCCGCTGCGCCGGTCCAACGTGGACACCGACCAGATCATCCCGGCTGTCTACCTCAAGAGGGTGACGCGCACCGGCTTCGAGGACGCGCTCTTCGCGGCTTGGCGCTCCGACCCGGGCTTCGTCCTCAACCAGGGCCCCTACCGCAACGGCTCCGTGCTGGTCGCAGGCCCCGACTTCGGCACCGGCTCTTCGCGCGAGCATGCGGTGTGGGCGCTGAAGGACTACGGGTTCCGCGTCGTCCTGGCGCCCAAGTTCGCCGACATCTTCCGCGGGAACTCCGGTAAGCAGGGCCTGGTGGCGGGCGTCGTCTCCCAGGAGGACTGCGAGTCCCTGTGGAAGCTCCTCGAGGTAGAGCCCGGCACCGAGATCACCGTGTCCCTGGAGGATAAGACCTTCCGCGCCGGTGCGATCTCGGGCACCTTCCAGATCGACGACTACGTGCGTTGGACCCTCATGGAGGGCCTCGACGACATCGCCTTGACGCTGCGCCACGAGGACGAGATCGCCGCTTACGAGGCGGGGTGCCCCGGCTTCAAACCGGCCACGCTGCCCGCCAGGACCCTGCCCAAGGAGGAAGTCGCCTCGGCGCGTGGAATCGGCTGACCCATGGCCGGGCCGCTGCGCCTCCTTGTGGGCAGTGCGGCCGCGCCTGAACGCGCGCGGCGGCCGCGCCCGCCTGGCAGCGCACCCGACGGACCGGGCCATTGGCCGGGCCGCTGACCCAGCAGTGCTCCGCGAGGCGCCGGGCGTCGGCAGTCGGAGCGCCCAACGAATGCCGCCCGTGTGTTCGAGACGACCGGCCACGGGATCCCCGGGCGAAGCCCGGTGGCCTAGAGTAGTGGCCAGGCACTTCAACCAACCCAGGAGCGACCACTATGTCATCGGTGCTGCGAGTCGAGGGCGGCCACCCACTGCGCGGGGAGATCACAGTGCGCGGCGCGAAGAACTTCGTGCCCAAGGCGATGGTGGCCTCCCTGTTGGCCGACACTCCGTCCGAGCTCTACAACGTCCCCCTGATCCGTGACGTCGACGTCGTCTCCGACCTGCTGGGCCTGCACGGAGTGACCGCCGACTTCGACCAGGACCGCGGCACAATGATGCTGGACCCCACGAACGTCAAGATCGCCTCGCGCTCCGACATTGACACGCTGGCCGGCGCCTCCCGCATCCCGATCCTTTTCTGCGGCCCCCTGCTCCACCAGCTCGGCGAGGCGTTCATCCCCGAGCTCGGCGGCTGCGCCATCGGCGGGCGCCCCATCGACTTCCACCTCGACACGCTGCGCAAGTTCGGGGCCGTCGTGGACAAGCGCCCCGACGGCGTGCGCATCAGGCGGCCCGCCTCGGGCATGCACGGCGCCATCATCGAGCTGCCCTTCCCGTCCGTGGGCGCCACGGAGCAGACCCTGCTCACCGCTGTGCGCAACGAGGGCATCACCACCCTGCGGGGCGCAGCCATCGAGCCCGAGATCATGGACCTCATCAACGTCCTGCAGAAGATGGGCGCGATCATCTCCGTCGACACGGACCGCACGATCCGCATCGAGGGCGTCGAGAAGCTGCGAGGCTACCGCCACACGGCCCTGCCCGACCGCATCGAGGCCGCCTCGTGGGCCGCCGCCGCCCTGGCCACACACGGGGACATCTACGTGCGCGGCGCCCTCCAGCCCGACATGACGACTTTCCTCAACACCTTCCGCAAGGTGGGGGGCGCCTTCGACATCGACGCCCACGGAATCCGCTTCTACCACCCCGGCGAGCGCCTCCACTCCATCGCCCTGGAGACCGCCGTCCACCCGGGCTTCATGACGGACTGGCAGCAGCCCCTGGTCGTCGCCCTCACGCAGGCCGACGGGCTGTCCATCGTGCACGAGACCGTGTACGAGAACCGCTTCGGCTTCGCCTCGGCCCTGCGCCAGATGGGCGCGACCATCCAGGTGTACCGCGAGTGCCTGGGTGGGACGCCGTGCCGCTTCGGGCAGCGCAACTTCTTCCACTCCGCAGTCATCTCCGGGCCCACGCCCCTGCACGCCGCGGACATCGAGGTGCCCGACCTGCGCGGCGGCTTCTCCCACCTCATTGCCGCACTCGCGGCCCGGGGGACCTCCACGGTGTCCGGGATCGACGTGATCTCGCGCGGGTACGAGCATTTCACACGCAAGCTCCACCAACTCGACGCCCGCGTCAGCTACGTGGACTGACCCGTGGCAGTGGGACCGGGCCGTCCGGCGATGCGGCTGCTCGTGTCGTCGATGTCGGCCGGCGGACGGGCGCTGCGCGTGGGTCCGGCGGTCGTCGCAGCGCTACGGGGTGGGGGCTGGGACGTCGAGGTGGTCGTGACCACTGCGGGCGATGACCCCGCTTCGATGGTGGATCCCGGGGCGGATGCCGTCGGCGCCCTGGGCGGGGACGGGTTCCTGGCTGCGGTGGCACAAGGTTGCCACGACCGCGGCGCAGTCCTTGCTCCGATGCCCGGCGGGCGGGGGAACGACCTGTGCCGCGCGCTCGGCGTGGGGGCGGATCCCCTCCAGCGCGCTTCGGGCCTGGCACCGCTGGGCTCGGACCGCGGGGCGATCGACGGGTCCGTGCGCGCCATCGATGGAATGTGGGTGCGCGGCGATGGGGCGGGCCGCCGCCTGGCACTGGGGATCGTCTCGCTCGGCCTGGACGCGCGGGCGAACCTGCTGGCGAACCGGTCCGTTCTCTCCAACGGTCCCCTCGCCTACGCTTACGGGGCCTTCGCTGCTCTTGCGACCCACAGGCCCGCGCCGATCCGTGCGCGCGTGGACGGCGAGGAGCGCGACCTGTCCGGGTGGATCGCCTCGGTGTCGAACTCGGGCCGCTTCGGCGGCGGGATCGCCCTGGTCCCTGGGGCGGACATGTGCGACGGCGTCCTGGAGGTCTGCCACGTCGGTCCGATCCCCACCCGTTCTGCGCTTCCGGTCCTTGCCCGCGTCGTCGCGGGCCGGGGCGCCCACGACCCGCGCATCCGCGTCAGCAGCGCCCGCCTCGTCGAGTTCTTGGAGCCGCAGGGGATGACCGCCATGGCCGACGGCGACGTGGTGGCCACGGTTCCCTTCACGGTCGAGGTGGCGTCCGAGGTCGTGCGCGTGCTGGTCTGACCGGTTCCGCGCGGCGCGCCCGCCTCCCGGTCCCGTCGGGCGTCCAGCCCCCCAGCGCGCTGCTCCCGGCCCCCTGGCGCCCCGCCCCGCTCGGATGGGGGGTGATGCGGGCCGCGCACAGGGGCGGGACCGGGGCAGGGGTCCTCGGATACACTTGCGCCCATGAGTCGAGTCACCGGTTTCTACCGATTCGCCAAGTGCGTGCTCACCCCCATCATGACCCCGTGGGTGCGCTTCGACGCCGAGGGCACCGAGAACCTGCCGACTGAGGGCGCCTTCCTGCTGGTGAGCAACCACCTGTCGAACGTCGACCCGCTGTGCCTGTGCTGGTACTTCATGAAACGGGATACGGCGGTGCGCTTCCTCGCGAAGCGCTCGATGTTCAAAGTCCCGTTCTTCGGGTGGGTCTTCAAGGGCATGGGCCTCATCCCCGTCGACCGCGATCAGAACCCGGCGGCGGTCCTGGCGCCCACGCGCGAGGCCCTGGCGGCGGGGGAGGTGGTGGGCATCTACCCGGAGGGCACACTCACCCGCGACCCCGAGGAGTGGCCCATGGCCTTCAAGTCCGGTGCCGCCCGCCTGGCCCTGGACACCGGCGTTCCCGTGATCCCCGTGTCGCAGTGGGGCGCCCAGAGGATCATGGAGCCCTACAACTCCAAGAGGATCAACCTCAAGCCCCGCCGCCCCCTATCGTACCGCTTCGGCGCGCCCGTGGACCTGTCAGACCTCATGAGCGAGGCGGGCTCGGACGATCACGCGGCGGTGGACGAGGCGACGCGGCGCATTGCGCTCGCAGTGCGCCAGGGCGTGGCCCGGATCCGGGGCGTCGAGGCGCCCGAGGAGATCTGGGACCCGAAGACCGAAGCGGGGCCGTGGTGGGAGCACGAGCAGCGCAGGCGCGCCAAGAAGGAGCGCAAGAGGGCGAAGAAGGAGCGCAAGGGCGCCAGCAAGGGGGAGTGACGCCCCGCGCCCCGATGGTCTTGGCGTTGCCCGCCAAGGACCGCGAGGGGGAGCAGCGCCCCGGGATGCCGCCCGGGCCCCTGTCGGCCGGGCGCCCGCGGACCCGGCGCCGGGGAGCGCGGCCCCGCGCAGTCGCTGCGCCCGCGCGACGGGACCGAGTACCCTTGGGGGCATGAGCGAGGAGAACGGGTACGGTCGCGTGGCAGTCCTGGGGACGGGCGCGTGGGGAACGACATTCGCCAGGGTGGTTGCCCACGCCGGTGCCGGGGTCACGGTGTGGGGGCGCAACGCCGCCGTGGTCGAGTTCATCAACGACGGCGAGAACCCCGCGTACCTGCCCGGCATCGAGCTGCCCGGCTCCGTGCGCGCCACCACCGACCTGCGCGGCGCGGTCTCCGGCGCGGACCTGGTGGTCGTCGCCGTGCCCGTCAAGGCCGTGCGCCCCACGATGGAGGCCGCCGCCTGCGCGATCGACCCGGACGCGGGCGTGCTCTCCCTGGCCAAGGGCATCGAATTGTCGTCCTTCAAGCGCGTGGACGAGGTCATCGCCCACAGCGCCGGCGTCGGCGAGGACCGCATCGCCGTCCTGTCCGGGCCCAACCTCTCGCGCGAGATCGCGGAGGAGAACCCGACGGCGACGGTGGTCGCCTCGGAGAACCTGGAGCTCGCCAAGCGCATCGCCTCCACCTGCCACACCCCGTACTTCCGCCCCTACGTGTCGACCGACGTGATCGGCACCGAGATCGCGGGCGCCACGAAGAACGTGATCGCCGTGGCCATCGGAGCGGCGCAGGGCATGGGCCTGGGCATCAACACCCGGTCGACGCTGCAGACCCGGGGCCTGGCGGAGATGACCCGCCTGGGGACCGCGCTCGGGGCCGATCCGGCCACTTTCGCGGGGCTGGCGGGCATCGGCGACCTGATCGCCACGTGCTCGTCGCGCCTGTCGCGCAACTTCTCCCTGGGGCACCGCATGGGGGAGGGGATGAGCCTGGAGGAGGCCCTGGAGCGCTCGCCGGGCGTCGTCGAGGGCGTGGCGTCGGCGCGCCCGATCCTGCAGCTGGCCAGCGGGGCCGGTGTGGACATGCCCATCACGGAGGCCGTTGTCCGCGTCGTCGAGGGGGACGCCACCATCGAGGACATGGGCCACATGCTGCTCTCGCGCCCCCGCAAGATGGACGGGTGGAAGATCACGTTGGTCTGAGCCGTCCCCGGATGCCGCTACCCTTGAGGCATGACTGACTTCGAACGCCCACGCGTCCTCATCGTCTTCGGCGGCCGCTCCAGCGAGCACGAGGTCTCGTGCGCGACCGCCGCGGGTATCCTGAGGGCCATCGACCGCGACAAATGGGACGTGGTCCCCCTGGGGATCACCAAGGACGGCCAGTGGGTGCGCGCCAGCGACGACCCCGCGCTCCTGGAGTTCAAGGACGGCAAGGGGCGGAGCGTCGAGGCGGGGGCGACGCGGGTGGCGCTGACCCCCGGGGGCGGCAGCCTGGTGGAGCTCTCCTACGACGGCGACCCCGCCGATCCGGGGGCCCGGGTGGTCGGCGCCCGCGACTTGGGCCGCGTGGACATCGTGCTCCCGCTGCTTCACGGCCCCTACGGCGAGGACGGCACCATCCAGGGGCTGCTCGAGATGGCGGAGGTGCGCTACGTGGGATGCGGGGTCGCCTCGAGCGCGGTCTCCATGGACAAGCACCTGACGAAGGTCGTGCTGGCGGGCGCGGGCATCGACGTGGGCCGTTGGGAGCTGATCACGCCGCTGCAGTGGGAGGCGGACCAGGGCGCGTGCCTGGAGCGCGCCGCCGCCCTCGGCTTCCCGGTCTTCGTCAAGCCGTGCCGTGCCGGGTCGTCTGTGGGGATCTCGAAGGTGGAGTCCCCCGAGGGGCTGGCGGTGGCCGTCAAGGAGGCCCAGAACCACGATCCGCGCGTCATCGTCGAGGCGGGCGTCGTCGGCCGCGAGGTCGAGTGCGGCGTCCTGGGGGGCCGCGCCGACTGGCGCAGCGCGACGGCGCCCCTTGGTGAGATCGAGGTGCCCGACGGGGAGTTCTACGACTACGAGCACAAGTACGTCGACGATGTCGTGGGCCTGGTGTGCCCGGCGAAGGTCGCCCCCGCCTACGAGGAACGGGTGCGGGAGACCGCGTTGCGCGCCTTCGACGCCCTCGAGTGCGAGGGCCTGGCCCGCGTCGATTTCTTCCTCGACGAGGACAGCGGGACGGTGCTGGTCAACGAGGTGAACACGATGCCCGGTTTCACGCCGATCTCCATGTTCCCGCAGGTGTGGGCCGCCGCCGGGGTCGACTACCCCGCCCTCATCGACGCGCTGCTGGAGGAAGCGGCCGCGCGCACCGTCAGCCTGCGCTGAGGGGGCTCCCCGCCCCGGCGCACGGGGCGGTCCTCGAGACCCGCATCCCCCTGGTCGTTTCCTGCTCCCTGCCGCCGCGCGCGGGGGGCGGTTGGCGCACCCGTGGGAACGCCGGTGCCGTGGGCGTCCGCCGCCGGTGGAAACCGCACGCGGGGTAGACCGGGGTCGGCTACCCTGGTCCTATGACCTCCAAGCCGAAAGTGACGCTGGTGACCTGCGCGTCGATGCCGAACCTCTTCCACGGGGAAGAGGGGTTGCCCGATGAGCTCGCCCAACGGGGCTGCGCCCCCCGGATCGCGGTGTGGAACGATCCCGACGTGGACTGGGATGACGCCGGGATGGTCGTCGTGCGCTCGGTGTCCGACTACGCGGCGGACCGTTCCGCGTTCCTCGAATGGGCCAGGGGCCTGCGCCGCGTGCTGAACCCGGCGGACGTGCTCGACTGGAACACCGACAAGCACTACCTGCGCGACTTGGCGGCGCGCGGCATGCCCACGATCCCCACCTCCTGGCTGGAGCCGGAGCACAGTCTGTCCAAGCACCAGATCCACACGCGCTTCCCCGCTTTCGGCGAGTTCGTCATCAAACCCGCAGTCTCCTCGGGCGTGCGCGACATCGGGCGCTACACGACCCTGTCGATCTCCCAGCGGCAGGCAGCGATGCGCCAGGTGCAGTCCCTGCTGCGGGAGGGGCGCTCGGTCATGGTGCAGCGCTACATGGAGGAGATCGAAGTCCACGGCGAGATCTCGCTGGTGTTCTTCAACGGACTGGTCTCCCACGCGGTCGAGAAGCGGGCGGCCCTGCACCCCGCTTCCGTCACCGACCCCACAGTCCACGAGGCGGTGGTCACCGCCGAGCCGGCCGACTCAGTCGCGTGGAAGTGGGGCGAGGAGATCCGCCGGGTCCTGCACGACTACGTCCGCGAGCGCAACGGGCACGACGACTTGCTGCTCTTCAACAGGGTGGATCTGGTCCCCGACGGGCACGGGTCCTTCATGGTCATGGAGGTCTCCTTGGTGGATGCCGACCTCTACCTGGGGACGACCCCGCGTGCTCTGGGCAACTTCGCTGACGCGATCTCCGCCCGCGCCCACTGGTGAGGGGAGCGGAGCGCCCCGTTGCGGCGCATTATGGCGCACGCCACCGCCGGTGCGGGCCGCTTGATTTCCCTCCTGCTGGGGCGGGGTGCTAGTCTCTTCCCGTTGCCCTTCTCCGGGCCGAATGGTGGCTGTAGTTCAGTTGGTAGAGCACCTGGTTGTGGTCCAGGACGTCGCGGGTTCGAGTCCCGTCAGCCACCCCAGCAAACCCCTGGGACCATTAGGTTCCAGGGGTTTTGCCGTTCCCGGGCCAGCAGATCCCGGGGCCGCCACCGGACTCCGACCGCTTGCGCGGTAACTCCCTTGTCCCGGTGGGATACCGGGTCTAGAGTGGGTACGGAACACGAAGGGGGTCCGCACGCATGAGCGCACAGCCACAGGTGACGACGGCGCGCATAGCGGACTGGCTGTGGAGCCAGGACCTGGGCTACACCATCGATGACGACCGCAATATCGTCCTCCGCTTCGAGGAGTTCACCATTTACATCTTCTTGGGCGCTGAACTCAGCGACCTGCTGCCCGTGCGCGGGTACTGGCACCCCGAGCTGGCGGACACCGACCTCGAACGCGTCGACGCGCACATCCGCCAGGACACGCTCGACGGTGTGGTCGCCAAACTCGGGATCTCCTCGCGGACGGCGCCACCGCGGCACCTGTTCGCCCAGACGACTGCGTTCATTGGGAAGGGCATGAGCAATGAGCAGCTCGCGGGCTACCTCAACATGGCGGTATCCGTGATCGGGGGAGCACTGCAGGAGGCGGCGGAAGCGCTCCCCGACTTGGCCCAACGGCAGGGGGCCCGCTGATGGCGTGGTGGACGGACCCGGACAACGCGGCCACGCCCCCCGTCACGATGGACCGCGTGGCCGCCTGGCTGGAGCGGATCGGCTGGGAGTACGAGCGCAGGAGGGGCGAGGACTACGACGAGATCCACACGGGGGCCGGGCGGACCCAGTTCCTCATCGAGATCCCCTCTCCGCGCCTACTCAGCGTCAGGGGACGCGAAACGTACGGCACCGGGCACGGCCCCGGTTCCCAGGAACGCGTGGCGGCCGCGGCCACCCAGGTCAACGAGTCCTGCTGGGTCCCCTCGGTCTTCGTCCTGCCCTCCCAGGGCGAGGCGACCACCGTGGCGACGCGCGCGCTCGTGAACATCGAGGCGGGCGCGAACGACGAGCAACTGCACGACTACCTGGGCATGATGACCACCACGACCGTGGAGCGCTTCAAAGCCCTGCGCGAGGTCCTGGGAATAGACGACGAGAAGGAAGCGGGGTAGGCGTGGCGCAGTTCCACGTCGACTTGCGGGGCATGGTCGACCTGCTCTCCCGCAACCTCTACTCCGGCCCCCGCGTCTACATGCGGGAGCTGCTGCAGAACGGGGTCGACGCCATCGCCGCCCGGCGCCAACTGGAGCCGGACTGCCCCGCGCGCATCGTCCTCACCGTCGGAGACGGGGGCCTCGCCTGCTCGGACACGGGGATCGGCCTCACCGAGGAGGAGGCCGCCTCCCTGCTGTCCACCATCGGGGCCTCGTCGAAACGCGACGAACTGGGGTTGGCGCGCGCCGACTTCCTCGGGCAGTTCGGCATCGGACTGCTCTCCTGCTTCATGGTGAGCCCGGACATCACCGTGGTGTCGCGCTCAGCCCGGGCGGGGGCCGACGGCGCCATCGAGTGGACGGGCAGCGCCGACGGCACCTACTGCGTGCGCCCCGCGCCCGCCCACGAGGCCCAGAGCCTCCCTCCCGGCCCCGGGACCCGGGTCGTCCTGCGCCCCTTCCCCGGTGAGGCGTGGATGGAGCCCGCCACCGTGCGCGCCCTGGTCGACGAGTTCGCCTCGCTGCTGGACGCCGATATCGAGGTCCGGGGCGGGGGAGCGGTCACCCGCCACGGCAGGGCCCTGCCCGTGTGGAGGGTGGGCGGGCGCGACCGGGCCCAGTGGTGCCAGGAGAACCTGGGGTTCGCCCCCATCGACGTCATCGACTTCGATGTCGCAGCGGCAGGGCTGCGCGGCGCCATCGCGATCAGCCCGCAGGAAGGGCGCGTCGGCGACGCGCGCCACACGGTCTACGCGAAGGGAATGCTGGTCTCACACAGCGCCTACGGGCTGGCGCCCCCGTGGGCGTACTTCGCGTGGGTCGTCGCCGACTCCGCGCACCTGCGCCTGACGGCCTCGCGCGAGCAACTGGTCGACGACGAGGCGCTGGAGGACGCCCGGGCGGCGGTCGGCGAGCGGGTGCGCGCCTGGCTGGACGACTTGGCCCGGCACGCGCCCACCCGTTTCGCCGCCTTCGTCTCCGCCCACGCCATGGGCCTGCGGTCGGTGGCGACGACGGACGGGTTCGTCCTCGAACTGGTGGTCGAGCACGTCCCCTTCGAAACCACCCAGGGCCCCAGGACCCTGGCCCAACTGGCCGACCTCGGCGTCCCGGTGCGCTACACGCGCACGGTCGACCAGTACCACGCGCTCGCGGATGTGGCCGCCAGCCAGGGCGTGGTCCTGGTGAACGCGGGCTACGCCTACGAGGAGGAGGTGCTCTCCGCATTCCTGGCCAGTCCCGCGCTGGGCGGGTCGGGCGCGGACATCGCGCTTGTCGACCCCGCACGCCTGCTGGACAGTTTCAGCCCGTGCTCCCCGACGGAGGAGGCCGAGGCGGCGGGTCTCATGCTCGCCGCCCGGCGGGCCATCGACCCCCGCGACTGCGAGGTCGTCATGCGGCGATTCGAGCCCGCGACCATGCCCGCCCTGTATTTGCCCGACCCGGACTTGGCGGGCCGACAGATCGCCCGCGCCTCGAAGGAGGCGGCCTCGGGAGTGTGGGCGCAGCTGCTGGGCATCGACGACCCCTTCGCGCGCACCCGGCCTCCCCGGATGGTCCTCAACCGCACGAACCCACTGATTGCGCGACTGGCCGCTCTGGACGCGGGCGGGGCGGTCGCCGCCCAGGTGCTGCGCGGCCTGTACGTGCAGTGCCTGCTCCAGGGCCGCCAGGCGCTGGGCCCGAAGGAGCGCGCGTGGGCCGGGCAGGTCCTGGGGGCCCTCATCGACGCGGCGCTCGACCACCCACGGAAGGACGGACCATGACCACAGCCGACGACATCCGCCACAGGCTCGCGCAGGCCGAGACAATGGGCTGGGGGCCCGCCAGGTCCGCCCAGGTGGCCGAGGCGGCCGCGTGGTCCCTGGACGTGGACGACCTGGGGCTGCGGGCCGACGCGCACCTGGCGCTGGCCGACGCCTATGCCTACGGCAACGAGGGCTGGAAGGCGATGGCGCCCTTCGCGTGGTGCCTGGCCGCCTTCGAAGAGCACCCGGAACTGCTCACCGGGCGCCGCCTGTTCCACTTCGAATGGCGGTACAAGTGGATCGTGGGGTGCGCCGCCGACAACCCCCGTGTGCCCGTGGACCAGGTGCGCCGCCTCATGGAGGGCCTGGAGTGGTTCTACCGCGCGCACAGCGCCTCCATGCACACGGTGCACGGCGCTGCCGTGTACGTGGACTTCAGCCTCGGGGACATGGAGGCCGTCCGCCGCGACATCGCCGCTTGGCGCGCCACGGGGCGCGACCGCCTGTCCGACTGCGTGGCGTGCGACCCTGAGCGCCAGGTGATCGTGGCGAGCGCGGAGGAGGACTGGGAGCGTGCCGTGGCCAGCGCCGTGCCCGTCCTCAGCGGTGAGCTCGGGTGCTCCCACCAGCCCGCCAACATCCAGTCCTCCGCGCTGCTGGCCCTGCTGGCCAGCGGACGGCCCAAGGCCGCGTGGGACGCGCACGTGCGCTCCTACCGCTTCCAGCGCTTCAACCCGAATTTCACGAACGGACTAGCGCGGCACATGCAGTACTTGGCCCTGTCCGGCCACGTGGGCCGCGGCGTCAGGGTCCTGCGCGAGTCCTTGCCCTTCGCGTCGCGCGCCGACAGCGCCTACTCCCTGCTCCTGCTGCTGCGCGGCGCCGCCGTGGTCCTGCGCGAGGCGGTGGCCGCGGGCCGTGGGGACGAGGAACTCGGCGTGGAGGTCGCGGGGGACAGCCCCTGGTGCCCCGCCGAGGCGCTGGATGCGGCCGCGACGCTGTCTCAGGCGCAGGCGCGGGTCCGCCAATGGGCCCTCGACGTCGCCGGGCTCTTCGACGAGCGCAACGGCAACGGATTCCTCACGTCGTGGACCGCGCGCGAACTCGACCGCCCCGTTTTCAGCGCCGCCGAGGACGCCTTCGCCGACGCGGGGATCGGCCTGCTGGAGGCCGGCGAACAGCTTCCTGAGGGCGAGCGCCTCGCTGAGGACGGGACCGTGGTGCCGGCCGAGCCGCCGGCCCCCGCGAACGAGCGGCTGGCGGGCGACGACGACGCGCCGCCCTACCCCGCCGTCGATACAACGCGCCCCGCCCCCCTGGCGGGCGCCGAGGAGGCGCTGGAGCGCTACGCCGCGACCTTCCTCGACCCCGGCGACGGGGCGGAGGGCTCCTTCGTGGTCGACCAGGCGTGCGCCCGGGGTTTGGGCCCGCAACTGGAGGCGATGGACGGGCGCGACATCGAGCGCTTCATGCTGCTGACATCGATGCGCCGCAATGTCGGGGACCACGACGGAGCGTCCCAGTGGCTTCGCAAGGCGCGGGACGCCGTGGCAGGCGCGTTCGACCGCGCCAGCGGGGATCCGGGTGCCGGGGCCGACGGGTATTGCGCGTGCGTGCTGCGCGCGCTGGGCGTCCTCATCGATGCCTCCTTGCTGAGGGACGCGCGTCCCAGTGGGGGCGTCGTCCTGAGGGACGAGCGCATCGAAGAGGTGCGGCGCCTCGCCGACACCGCCCTGGCCTGCGCCGCAGAGGATTGCGGACCCGCCCAGGCCTGCGCGCACGCGGCCGCTGTCTCCTCCGCCCTCTCCGTGATCGCGGGGCTCGCGTCCTCGGTGGGCGACCGCGACTGCGCCGGATCCGCGCTGGAGGGCACGGAGGCGCTCGTGGGATGTGCTGAGCACCGCCGTGACGCGGAGGACCTGGTGCGCCTCAACCGCGCCAGGATCCTGCTGGAACGGGGCAGGACCTACCAGGCCTGCGCCGCCGCCTACGAGGTGATGCGCGGCCACGACCCGTGCCCCCCGATCACCGCCATGCGGGCCAGGAAGGTCATCGCGGACGCCTCCGACGCGATGGCGGAGTTCCGCGAGGCCATCGCCCAGCTCCGTGAGATCGTCAACGTCTGCCTGGCCGTAGGCATGCCCGTGCGCGCCGCCTCGACCCTGCGGTACCTGGGGGAGGTGCTCATGCGCGATGAGCGCCACCTGGAGTGCGCCGAGGTCGTCGAGTCCGCCCTGGGCCTCGTGGAGGGGTGCGGGCGCACCCCGCTGGAGTACGCGCTGCGCGAGACCCTCTGCCACGCCCTCATGGAACTCGGTGAGCACCAGGGCGTGTTCGACAACTCCCGCGAGTTGGCGCAGCGGGACATCGAGGGCGGCGACCGGGGCGCCGCAGCGTCCCACTTGCGGCGCGCCGCTGAAGCCGCCGAGGCCCTGGATGACCGCGATGGGGCGGTCCGCGCCTACACGGAGGCCGCCTGCCTCCACGACGGCGACGGCCTCGCTGACCGCGTGCTGCGGGGGCGCTGCCTCCGCGACGCCGCGAGGACGGCCATCAGGGGCCTCGCCCAGGAGGAGGCCCGCCTCCACCTCGACGAGGTGCGGGCCCTCATGGAGCAGTCGCGCGCCGCGATCGCGCCCCTGGGCGATGACGGCGACTACTCCAGCGCTTACGAGATGGGGGCCTGGCACGACCAGTACGCGACGTTGCTCGCAGCCAGTGGTGAATTCGGTGAGGCCGTCGAGCACTGCGAGGCCGCGTGCGCGGGGTACATGGTGAAGAACGACCTGGAGGCGATGGCGCGGCCCCTGCACTGCATGCTGTGGTGCCTGGAAAGAATGGGCGACACCGACGGGTGCCGCGCCGTGATCGCCCGCATCCGGCGGGTGTACGCCGCGCCCCGTTGGAAGGACCAAGGGCCGCTGCGGTACGCCGCCGTGGTGGAGCGGAGGCTGGAAGGCGGGGAACTGTGAAGGACACGGGGCGCGGGGCGGCGCTCGGCGGGACCGGGCTGGGCAGTCCGGTGGGCGCATGAGGTTCTTCCAGCAGCTGTCGATAATGCCGCGCCGCCAGGGCAGGCTCGTTCACGCCGTGTTCCTCTTCGATTTCATGGTGTTCGGCCATGGCCTGCTCCTGATGTTCAACTCCCCGGAACGCGGGGATCTGGTGCTCCGGGGGTCCGTCGTCGTGGCAGCGGCCGTCCTCGTTGGGATCGCCGCCGTCGTCCGCCTGGTCAGGTGGGTGGGCCGGGGGTGCCCGCAGCCGCCTCCCACCGTTGAGCTGCTTGGTTTGGCCAAGGGGCTCGGAGTCGGCGCGGTCGTCATGCTGGCGGTCTCGCTCGCGCAGTTGCTGACCGGGAACCTGGTCGTGATGCAGTGGTACTTCCTCCTCATCGGCTGCTTTCTGGGCGCGTTCTGGGCGTTCTTCGACATCACCGCGACGAAAGGGGAGTAGGGGGGCGGACGCGCGTCCGCGTGCGGTTGTGCGGCGCCCGTCCGCACCACTTAGCGCGTCCGTCCACCACTTAGGCCGCCGACACGCCGGGAGAACCAGAGGGCCTTCTGACCCTAAGTGGTGCACAACAGGTCTAAGTGGTGCGGACAGAGCCCGACGGCCCTGTTCATGGCGCGCCCGCCGTCGCGGCACGTTGCAGTGGGCCCTCGGCTCAGTGCCCGGCCTGCTCCCACAGGACGGTCCCGCCTCCGTCGCGGATGGTGGTGCGGGGCGCGGGGTCCAGGTCGATGGAGACGTCCAAGTGGGCGCTGGAGTCGGCCGCCCGCACCCTGTAGGTGTAGCGCTGGTTCTCCAGGGCGACGGCCGACGTGGTCGCCGTGGTGAGCCACGGGTTGCGGCGGCGCAGGCCGATGAGGTCCTGGTGGGCGCGGTAGACGCCCCACCCCCAGGGCGCCAGTTCGTCCGGCGAGGCGGGGAACGCCGGGCGCACGGCGTCGTCGCCGCCGGCGCGCTCCTCCTTGACGCCGGTGAATCCCTGCTCGTCACCGGAGTAGATGGAGGGGATCCCGCCCACGGTCATGAGGATCGCCAGTGCGGTGACCGCCCCGTCGGAGCCGACGACTGAGGCGATCCTCGTCACGTCGTGGTTGCCGATGAATGTGTTGGGCGTGAACGAGTCGAGGAAGGCGTTGTGGCGTTGCAGCGCCCAGTCGAGTTCGAAGAGGTTCCGGTCCTTGATCGAGGACCAGACGGCCTTCCACAACTCGTACTGGGTGACCGTGTCGACGCCCGTGGCGGCGGTGAAGCCCGCGTAGTCGCCGTGGATGACTTCGGCCAGGAAGAACGCGTCGGGGTGGGCGGCCCGCACTCCGGCCAGCACCCGCGCCCAGAAGTCCGTGCTGACGGAGTACGCGGCGTCGAGGCGCCACCCGTCGGCGCCGCGGTCCAACCAATGGCACATGACATCTGCCGTGTACTCGGCGGCGGCGGACGAGGCGTGGTCGAGGCGCGCCAGGGAGGCGTGCCCCTCGAAGACGCGGGGGGCGGGGCCGCCGGGGGCCTCCCAGTCGATGTCGAACATGGACGCCGCCCCGCTGCCGGGGCCCTCGGCCAGGGCGCGCAGCAGGCGGGGGTGGTCGCTTCCCACGTGTGAGAAGACCCCGTCGAGCAGGATGCGCAGGCCCCGCTGGCGGCAGGCGCCCACGAGGGCGTCGAAGTCGGCGTCGGAGCCCAGGCGCGGGTCGATGCGGTAGTGGTCGAGGGTGTCGTAGCCGTGCGTGGCCGAGGCGAAGACGGGACCGAGCAGCAGGCCCGAGCAGCCGAGCTCGACGGCGTAGTCGAGCCAACCCATTAGGGCGCGCAGGCGGGGTCCGGGGTGCGGGTCGGCCTCGTGGACCGGCGCCCCGCAGAATCCCAGGGGGTAGACGTGCCACCAGATCGCGTGGTGTTTCCAGTCCATGGGGAACTCCTAGTGAATCTCGTTCATTAAGCTTAGTGATCGTATATCACTAACGATAGGATGGGCAATATGGTGAGACAAGACCGCGCCCCCCGGCGCCGACTCGACCCGGACTCGCGGCGCGAGACGATCCTCGCCGCAGCCGCGGCCGCCTTCGCCCAGCGCCCCTTCGCCGATGTGACCATTGCTTCCATCGCCGCCGACGCCCAGGCCTCCAGCTCCCTGGTCTACCGCTACTTCGCCGGCAAGGAGGAGCTTTACGCCCAGGTCGTCGAAATGGCGATCGAGGACCTGTTGGACAAGCAGGCCGCAGCCCTCGACGCCCTCGACGAGGGGGTCCCCGTGCGCGACCGCGTCGGCGCGGCGACCCTGGTCTACCTCGACCACATCGCCAGCCACCCGGACGCCTGGGCGGCGCCGCTGCGCGGGTCGAGGGGGGAGCCGCAGGCCGCCGCGGAACTGCGCGTCCGTGTTCGTGCCGACTACGTGGAGCGCCTCGCGCGCCTCCTCGCCCCCTCCGAGCAGGTGCGCCACGAGTACGCGCTGTGGGGGTACTACGGCTTCGTGGACGCCGCGTGCCTGCGGTGGGTCGACAAGGGCTGTCCTCCCGCCGAGCGGTGGGCGCTAGTCGAGGCGGCGCTCGGGTGCCTCGGCGGGGCGCTGGGTGACTGGGCAGCTTGACGGCGGCCCTCCCCCCGTGGTGTGGTGCGGGGTGGTTGACCACCGGTTCGCGCGGGCAACCGACGAGTGTCCGAGAAGTTGGGCGTGTGACGCGGGGTGTTTGACCACCGGTGCGTGGGGGACCGGTTTGGCGCGGGGGCTGTGGGCGCCAGTGCGCAGGGGTGCTGTCGTCCCGGGTCCTGGTCGCCTTCCCGGGGATGCGACTGGCCTTTTTCTTTGTCCGGTCAAAAACAGGTGTGTGGCGTAGGATTGAAGAGACGGCCCCACTATTGGAGGAGCAACGATGCCCCAGGTACTCGCCTACGCGTGCGACGACGCGACCACCCGTTTCCACAAGACCACGATCGACCTGCGCGAGCCCGGACCGGGGGAGATCTACTTCGACGTGAAGTACGCGGGCATCTGCCACTCCGATATCCACACCGCCAGGGGGGAGTGGGGGCCCGTCGACTACCCGCTGGTCCCCGGCCACGAGTTCGTCGGCGTCGTGGCGGCGGTCGGCGAGGGCGTCACCCGCTTCGCCGTCGGCGACCGGGTCGGCGTCGGCTGCATGGTGGGCTCGTGCGGCCAGTGCGAAATGTGCGGCGCCGGTTACGAGCAGTGGTGCACGGGCACGCCCGGCACGCTGTGGACCTACCGCGCCGACGCCGACGGCAACCCGACGACCGGCGGCTACTCGCAGGGATTCACCGTCTCGGAGGAGTTCGCCTGCGCCATCCCCGACCAGATCCCCTTCGACGCCGCCGCGCCCCTGCTGTGCGCGGGGATCACCATGTACTCGCCGCTGCGCCGGTACGGGGCGGGGCCGGGCACGCGCGTCGCCATCGTCGGAATGGGCGGCCTGGGGCACGTCGGCGTGAAGCTCGCCGCCGCCATGGGCGCCGAGGTGAGCGTGATCTCCCACGGGCGCTCCAAGGAGGCCGACGCGCGCCGTTTCGGCGCCTCCGCCTTCCACGCGACCAGCGAGGAGGGGGCCGTCGAGGCCCTGCGCGGATCCTTCGACCTCATCATCTGCACCGTCAGCGCCAACAACCTCGACTACGAGGGCCTGATGGGCACGCTGCGCCCCTACGGTGTTTTCGTCGACGTCGGCCTGCCCGAGGAGCCGGTGCGCCTGCCGCTGCGGGCGTTCGTCAACGGCGCCAAATCCTTCGCGGGCTCCCAGATCGGCGGGATCCGCGAGACGCAGGAGATGCTGGACTTCTGCGCCGCCCATGGTGTGGCGCCCCAGGTCGAGATCATCGGCGGCGAGGACATCACCGGCGCCTACGACCGCGTCGTCGCCTCGAAGGTCCGCTACCGCTACGTCATCGACACCGCGACCTTCTGACGCGCTGGACGGTCCGCGCCGGGCGCGCCCGGCACTGGTTCCCGGCGCGCCACCCGGTTTCGCCCGCGCGTCCGGGGCGCGGCCGCTCCTGTTCCGGGCGGGGGAGCGGGGGAACACGAGGGCCCCGGACCGATTGGGTCCGGGGCCAGCGCCACGGAGCGGATGACGGGAATCGAACCCGCGTGATCTGCTTGGAAGGCAGAGGCTCTACCATTGAGCTACATCCGCGCGCCCCCTGGTCGGGGACCCCCCAACCTTAGCGGACCGGGCAGCGAATTGCGAAACGGGCGCGGCCCGTGGGTATGATTGCGCAGGGGGGAGTGCCCCCGCCGGGGTGTGGCGCAGCTTGGTAGCGCATCTGCTTTGGGAGCAGAGGGTCGCAGGTTCAAATCCTGTCACCCCGACTTCGAACGGAAACCAAGGGGGTCCTGTGCCGTCGTACCGGTCGATCATGGCAGTGGGCGCGGTGCGCGCCGGGCACGACCCCCGCGAGGTCGAGGCGGCGGCCCGCAGCGCGGTGCGCCTGGAGTCCTGGGACATCGCGGTCGTATCGGGCCAGCCCCGTGCCACGGCCCGCTTCACTGCTGCGGACGACGACGAGGCCCGGGCCTCGCACGCCGCGATCCTCATGGGGGTGCGCCGAGTCGCCGCGGTGCCGGGCGCCGTGCTGGCCGCAGTGGTGCGCGGGCGCTCGCGGCCCATCGCCTCCGCGCCTGCCGACGTGCCGTCGGCGGGCCTCACCCCTGGGTGATCGTGATCGTCTGTCCGGGCGAGGCCACGGCGGCGTCGAGGCCGAGACGGGAGCGCAGTGCGGCAGCGAGGGCGCTCGCCGAGTCGGGTTCGCCGTGCACGCAGAAGATCCTGCTCGGGGCGGGGGACAGGCCGCGGGCCCAGTCCTCCAGCTCGGAGGCGTCGGCGTGGACGGAGAACTCCTCGTCGCGGACCACCTTGGCGCGCACACCGACCTCCATGCCGAGCAGTTTGAGGGACTGGGCGCCGTCGGCCAGCGACCGCCCCCGCGTGCCGACTGCCTGGTAGCCCGTCAGGACGACGCAGTTGCGCGGGTCGGGCAGCATCCTCGCCAGGTGGTGCAGGACCCGGCCGCCCGTGGCCATGCCCGACGCGGAGATGATGATCGCCGGAGTGCCCAGGGCGTTGAGGCGCTTGGACTCCTCGACGGTGCGCAACTGAGTGAGGTGCAGGTGGGGCAAGCGCAGCTGGGCGGCGTCGCGCAGCTCGCCGGCCTGGGAGGGGGCGCGGTAGATCTCCAGGGAGCGCAGGGCCATGGGGGAGTCCACGTAGACCGGGACCGGGGGGATCCGCCCCTCGGCGGCCATGAGGTCCAGGGCGGCCAGGACCACTTCGGTGCGGTCCACGGCGAACGCGGGCACCAGCACCGACCCGCCGAGCGAGACGGTGCGGCGGACGGCGGCGGCGAAGGCCTCGTGCGGCGAGGCGGGCTCGATGTGCTCGCGGTCGCCGTAGGTGGATTCGATGAGCGCCACGTCGGCCCCCGGGGGGATCTCGCGGCTGCGCAGCACCGGGTGGGTGGTGCGCCCCAGGTCGCCGGAGAACAGGACGGCCCCATCCGGGGTGGTGACCCGGATCGACGCCGAGCCCAGGATGTGGCCCGCCCGGTACCAGGTCGCCTCGATCCCGTCGCCCAGGTCCAAAGGCCGGTGGAACTCGACGGAGCGCATGAGCGGCAGGGTCTTGGCCACGTCGCCGATGCGGTACAGGGGCAGGGCCTTCTCGTGGCGCGAGAACCCGTGCTCGTTGGCGAAGTCGGCGTCCCGCTCCTGCAGGTACGCCGAGTCGCGCAGGACGATCTCGGTGAGCGCCTGGGTGGCGTCCGTGCCCCAGATCGAGCCGCGGAACCCGTGCTTGACCAGGCGGGGCAGGTAGCCGGTGTGGTCCATGTGGGCGTGGGTGAGCAGCACGTCGTCGATGGACGCCGGATCCACGGGGAAGGGCGCCCAGTTCGCGCGGCGGAGCTTCTTCATCCCCTGGAAGAGTCCGCAATCGACCAGGATCCGGCGCGGCCCCGCGCCCGGGCGGTCCGGGGCGCCATCGGGCGGGTCGATGGTGAGCAGGTACTTCGACCCGGTCACGGTGCGTGCCCCGCCGAGGAATGTGAGCGTCGTTGCCATGGATCCAGTGTGCCCGAAATCATGGCGGAAGACCAGGGCTGCGGGGCGCGTTTGCCCACTAAACGAGGTGGCGCGGCGACACGGGCGGGGCACTGTCGTAGACTGGACGGGTTATGTGCCCGGAAGGGCCCGGAATCAGCCAGACGTAACGGAGCATACGCACGTGAAGAGTAGTGTCGAGACACTCGAACCGACCAGGGTTCGCCTGACCGTTGAGGTACCTTTCGAGGAGCTCAAGTCCGAAATGGACAAGGCGTACAAGGACATCGCCGGCCAAGTCAACATCCCGGGGTTCCGCAAGGGGCACGTGCCCCCGCGCATTATCGACCAGCGTTTCGGGCGGGCCGCCGTCATCGAGCAGGTCGTCAACGAGGTCCTGCCCGGGCACTACTCCAGCGCGGTCGCCAGCAACGATCTGCGCCCCATGGCCCAGCCCGAGGTCGAGGTCACCGAGATCCCCAACACGAGTGGCCCTCAGGGCGGCCAGCTGGTGTTCACCGCCGAGGTCGCCGTCGTGCCGCCCTTCGAGCTGCCCGCGATCGATGAGTCGATCGAGGTCGTGGTGGACTCGACCGAGGTCGCGGACGAGGACGTGGACAAGGAGCTCGAGGAGCTGCGCGGGCGTTTCGCGACCCTCAAGACCGTTGACCGCGCCGCAGCGACCGGGGACTTCACGACCATCGACCTGGTCGCCCGCATCGGCGGGGAAGAGGTCGACTCCGTGTCCGACGTGTCCTACGAGATCGGTTCGGGCGACATGCTCGACGGCCAGGACGAGGCGCTGTCCGGCGCCAGCGCCGGCGACGAGGTCGCTTTCACAGCCGTCCTCAAAGGCGGCGACCACGAGGGCGAGGAGGCGGAGGTCTCCATCACCGTCAAGTCGGTGAAGGTCCGCGAGCTGCCCACGGCGGACGACGACTTCGCGCAGATGGTCTCCGAGTTCGACACCATTGGCGAGCTCACCGAGGACCTGAGGAAGCAGGCCGCCCAGTCCAAGGAGTCCCAGCAGGCCCTCCAGGCCCGCGACCGCCTCATCGACCTCCTGCTGGAGCGGGTCGAGATCCAGCTGCCCGAGTCGGCTGTCGAGCACGAGGTCTCCCAGCGCGTCGAGGCCGCGGGAGAGTCCGCCGACCAGGACGCCCTCCGCGCCGAGGTCGTCAGGGAAATGAGCGCCGAGCTTTTGTCGGAGGCCGTCGCCAAGGAGTTCGACGTGCAGGTCTCCCAGCAGGAGCTCATCGACTACGCGATCCAGATGTCGCAGAACTACGGCGTCGATATCAACCAGCTGTTCTCCTCCTCCCAGCAGATGGCGAACGTCGTCGCCGACCTCGGCCGCTCGAAGGCCCTCATCGAGGCCCTCAAGCGCGTCACCGTGAAGGATCCCGCCGGAGCGGACGTGGACCTGTCGAAGTTCTTCGGCGAGGACCCGGCCGCTGCGCAGAACGCCGAGATCGTCGGCGGGGCGGATTCCGACGAGGCAGCAGCCTCCGAGGATCCGGAGGACGCCGCCGAGTGAGGCCCTTGGCCCACCAGTGTCGGCGGGGCCCGCGCCAGTAGGCGCGGGCCCCGCCGTATCCCGCCTCCCCGAAGCCGGTCCCCGCTCCCGCGCGGATTGCGGTGAACCTGCGCTCAAAGCGAAAAGGCCCGTGCTGGGACGCGTGCGGGACCGGGAACCGCTACGTTGGTAGCAGCCTGACCCGGGAAGAGGGTCTACGTATAGGAGGAGGAGCGCGTGAGCGTGCACATGGCCGGCCCTGGCGCCGAGAGCATCATGGGGCTGGGGGACTCTGTCTACCAGCGCCTTCTGAAGGAGCGCATCATATGGCTCGGCGGAGAGGTCCGCGACGAGAACGCCAACACGATCTGCGCTCAGCTGCTGCTTCTGGCGGCCGAGGACCCCGACCGCGACATCTACCTGTACATCAACAGCCCCGGCGGCTCCGTGACCGCGGGCATGGCGGTCTACGACACCATGCAGTACATCAAGCCGGACGTGGTGACTGTGGGCATGGGCCTGGCCGCCTCGATGGGGCAGTTCCTGCTGACGGCCGGAGCTCCCGGCAAGCGGTACATCACCCCCCACACCCGGGTCCTGCTGCACCAGCCGTTGGGCGGGGCAGGGGGCTCGGCGACGGAGATCCGCATCAACGCGGACCTGATTCTGGGCATGAAGAAGGAACTCGCTGAGATCACCGCGCAGCGCACCGGCAAGTCCGTGGAGCAGATCGAGGCCGACGCCGACCGCGACCACTGGTTCACCGCCCGCGAGGCCCTGGAGTACGGTTTCGTCGACCGGCTGATCGAGGGCCCGCAGGAGATCGGCACCCGAGGAGGACAGTTCTGATGACCACCCGACCCTACTTCGAGGCCGCTGCCCGGCAGATGCCGCAGGCCCGCTACGTGCTGCCCGACTTCGAGGAGCGAACGGCCTACGGATTCCGCCGCCAGAACCCCTACACGAAGCTCTTCGAGGACCGCATCGTCTTCCTCGGCGTCCAGGTGGACGACGCCTCGGCGGACGACGTGATGGCGCAGCTGCTGGTCCTGGAGTCCCAGGATCCCGACTCGCTCATCACCATGTACATCAACAGCCCCGGCGGCTCGTTCACCGCGCTCACGGCCATCTACGACACGATGCAGTACATCAAGCCGCAGATCCAGACCGTGTGCCTGGGGCAGGCCGCCTCCGCCGCAGCGGTCCTGCTCGCGGCAGGCAGTCCCGGCAAGCGCCTCGCGCTGCCCAACGCGCGAGTCCTCATCCACCAGCCGGCCATGGAGGGCATGCAGGGGCAGGCCTCCGACATCCAGATCGTCGCGGACGAAATTGACCGGATGCGCGCATGGTTGGAGGAAACCCTGGCGAAGCACTCCGGGACCCCGGTCGAACAGGTGCGCCGCGACATCGAGCGCGACAAGATCCTGACCGCTCCGCAGGCGGCCGACTACGGGCTGATCGACCAGGTGCTGGAATCGCGCAAAGCCCAGTGACGGAAGGGCCTGTGGCGTGTTCGGTATCTATCGAACGCCACGGGCCCTTCTCGTTTAGTGAATGCGAGTTCGTGACGCCGGTCATGGAAACTGGCGAAGGGTTTGAGAAAAACTAACCTGTCGGTAAGTCAGTAGTTTCTCGCCATGGCCGATGCTGTGGTCCATTCACAGTGGCGGATGGGTGTGGAGACGGACCGCGCGATGCCGAGGGGGGGAAGGGGGAATCGCGACTTTTCGCGGGAAAAGCCTTGCGTGTTTCCCCGTGTGCGCTATCGTTGCAATAGTTTGAACGACTGAAACACCGCCGGCGTACCGGCACCGTCCCAGGGCGGTATCCCAACAACCTTGGAGGTCCCGTGGCTCGACTCACTGATGGCGCAGAACTGCTGAAATGCTCTTTCTGCGGGAAGAGCCAGAAGCAAGTGCGCAAACTCATCGGAGGCTCCGGCGCGTACATCTGCGATGAATGCATCGAGTTGTGCAACGAGATCATCGAGGAGGAGCTCGGCAAGCAGCCCTCGTCCTCGGCGGCCTCGCCCCTGCCCAAGCCCCGCGAGATCAATGAGTTCCTCAATTCATGGGTGATCGGTCAGACCAGGGCCAAGCGCGCGCTGTCAGTCGCCGTCTACAACCACTACAAGCGCGTGCGCTCGCGCGAGGCCGGCCATGAGGAGGACATGCTCGGCACCAAGTCGAACATCCTGCTCCTGGGGCCCACGGGCACCGGGAAGACCCACCTGGCCCGCTCGCTCGCCCGCCTCCTCGAAGTCCCCTTCGCCATCGTCGATGCCACCGCGCTCACCGAGGCGGGCTACGTGGGCGAGGACGTGGAGAACATCCTGCTGCGACTCATCCAGGAGGCCGATGGCGACATCAAGAAGGCCGAGCGCGGCATCATCTACATCGACGAGATCGACAAGATCGGGCGCAAGGCTGAGAACGCCTCCATCACCCGCGATGTCTCCGGCGAGGGCGTGCAGCAGGCCCTCCTGAAGATCATCGAGGGCACTGTCGCCTCGGTGCCGCCGTCGGGGGGGCGCAAGCACCCCCACCAGCAGTTCCTCGAGATCGACACTTCGGGAATCCTCTTCATCGCCGCCGGCGCCTTCGCGGGCATCGAGGAGATCGTCAAGGCGCGCCTGGGGCAGCGCTCCACGGGTTTCGCCTCCGAACTGAAGTCCGCCTCGGAGATGGGGGACCTCTACGAGGCCGTCAACGCCGAGGACCTCCACAAGTTCGGGATGATTCCCGAGTTCATCGGCCGCCTGCCGATCCTGACATCGACGAAGGAGCTCACCAAGGAGGATCTGGTCCGGGTCCTCACGGAGCCCAACAACTCGCTGGTGCGCCAGTACCAGCACCTCTTCGAGCTCGACGGCATCGAATTGGACTTCACCCGTGGCGCCCTGCTGGCCGTCGCGGCCCAGGCCAACGAGCGCAAGACCGGTGCCAGGGGGCTGTCCTCCATCATGGAGCGCACCCTGTCGGACCTCATGTTCGAGCTGCCCAGCCGCGACGACGTGGCCCGCGTGGTCATCACGCGCGAGCACGTCAACGGCGTCGGCGCCGCCGAGTTGTACACGGACCGTTCCTCCGAGCGGGTGCGCAGCGCCTGAGGGGCCCTGTGATGGGGAGCGGATCAATGGGGAATGATACGGC
This sequence comes from Schaalia georgiae DSM 6843, assembly GCF_000429245.1. Taxonomy (GTDB): domain Bacteria; phylum Actinomycetota; class Actinomycetes; order Actinomycetales; family Actinomycetaceae; genus Pauljensenia; species Pauljensenia georgiae. The sequence continues at coordinate 76,223 of NZ_AUBM01000007.1, read as the reverse complement.
GGGCCCGGCCGATCGCGGCGTGACGGGGATTCCCGAGGCACTCGCCGACGCGCGCCGCACCATCGACAACATCGACGCCGCGCTCATCCACATCCTCGCTGAGCGCTTCCGCTGCACGCAGCGCGTGGGGCACATCAAAGCGGTCCACGACCTGCCCCCGGCCGATCCTGAGAGGGAGGCGCGCCAGGTCGAGCGCCTGCGGGCACTGGCGGTCGGCTCCGGCTTGGACCCGGACTTCGCGGAGAAGTTCCTGTCTTTCATGGTGCGCGAGGTTATCCGCCACCACGAGGACATCAAAGCCGAGTACAACGGCGCCGGGTAGCGGGGCGTGCCTCGTCGATTCGTTACCGAATTGTGACGGGTGCCGTTTTTTGGTGCTAGGAGAGAGCAGTTCCCGGCTTGACGGTTACTGGGAGAGGTTATTTCTGGTCTGTCTCCAGGGTTCCTTTAAGGAAACTTCCAGGGATGCCGTCTTGAATGATCAACTGCGAGCGTGATCCGCCGCAAAGACACGTACATTCAAGGAGTTTTCCCATGAAGAAACACCGCCCCGCCCGTGCCTTCGCCGCAATCGGCCTGGCAGTCGCCGTGGGCGTCCTCGGCGCCTGCTCCAACGGCGCCTCGGGCAACGCTGGCAGCAAGCCCTCCGCCAGCTCGTCGAGCACCGTCAAGTCCGCGGACGACGCGAACCTGGTCTTCGCGCAGTGCATGCGCGGGAAGGGCTTCGACGTGCCCGACACCGGTTTGACCCCGGACAACCTCTCCGACACCTCGGAGGCGTTCAACAACGCCCTCAACGAGTGCCAGAAGGAGATCGGTCCGGCGCTGGGCGAGGAGAACGACCTCACGAAGGACGCTGACGCTCAGCAGCAGCTCGTCAAGGGCGCTGAGTGCCTGCGCGGGCTTGGCTACGACGTGCCGGATCCGGAGCCGGGTAAGGGCCTCAACGTCAAGGACGTCCCGCAGGACGCCCTGCAGAAGTGCTTCAACAACCAGGGGGCCCAAACCAAATGACGACGGACTCGACGGAAACGAAACCGCCGCGTAAGCGCCGGATGCTCGTCGTCGGCACCTGTGCGGTCCTGGCGGTCGCTCTCGCAGGGGTGGGAACAGCCTACGCGCTGGGCAAACTGCCCGGCGGTGAGCAGAACCAGTCGGAGGGGAACGTCTTCACGGGAAGCACCGACGTGGTGACCCGCGGCACCCTTGAGGGGGAGACGACCGCAGTGGGAACCCTGCGTTACGCGGACCAGTACAAGTTCCGCGGCACCTTCGAAGGCGTCATCACGAAACTCCCCACTCCGGGCACCACGCTCCACCAGGGGGACATGATGCAGCAGGTCGGCGACGAGCCCACCTACTTCATGCGCGGAGCGACCCCCGCTTGGAGGACTTTCGAGCCCGACATGAGCAACGGCGACGACGTCACCCAACTGGAGACCGCGCTCAAAGAACTCGGGTACTTCACCGGCGAGCCGAACACCCGCTACGACTGGCTGACGCGCGCCGCCATCCAGAAGTGGCAGAAGGACAAGGGACTCACGCAGAACGGGATCCTCCCGCTGGGCCGCGTGGTCTTCGCCCCCGAGGATCTGCGGGTCGGCACGATGATCGCCCGCCTCGGTGACCGCGCGACACCGGAGACCGACCTGTTCAACGTCTCCAGCACCCGCCAGGTGATCAGCGCCAACCTCAAACTGGCTGACCAGAAACTGGGCGTCGTGGGCAACAGTGTCAAGATCCGCCTGCCCGGCGGCCAGACCACCACGGGGACGATCGCCACCGTGGAACCGCCCACCGACAAAGGATCTGCGTCCGGCGAGCAGAAGGGCTCCGGCTCTGGCTCCGGTTCGGGCTCTGGTTCTGGCTCTGGTTCCGATTCCGCAAGCGACAAGGAGCGCGTAATCCCGATCACCGTTACGCCCGACGACCCCTCGGCGACAGAAGGGCTCCAGGAGGCGTCTGTGTCGCTGGGCCTGGTCAGTGAGAAGCGCGAGAACGTCCTGTCCGTGCCGTTGGGCGCGCTCATCGCCCTCACGCCCGACCAGTTCGGCGTCGAGGTGGTGAACGACGACAACACCATCCGGAAGGTGCCGGTCAAGACCGGTCTCTTCGCCGGGGACCGCGTTGAGGTGACCAGTGACGAGCTGTCTGAGAATCAGCGTGTGGTGGTGCCCGACCGATGAGCCGAATACTCTCACTGCACGACGTGCGCCGTACCTACGGCCAACCGCCCGTGGCGGCGTGCGCCGGGGTCAGCCTCTCGATCGAACGGGGTGAGTTCGTCGCCATCGTCGGCCCCTCCGGGTCGGGCAAGTCCACTCTGCTCAACCTCATCGGAACACTGGACCGCCCCACCTCGGGTACTGTGGAGATCGACGGGATCGACGTGTCGCGCCTGTCGGACCGCAGGCTGTCGGGACTGCGGGCGCACCTGATCGGCTTCGTGTTCCAGCAGTTCCACCTCAGCGAGGGCATGACGGCGATTGACAACGTCGCCGACGGCCTGCTCTACCTGGGCGTGTCCCGGGCCGAGCGCCGCCAGAAGGCGGAGAAAGCCCTCATCCGGGTCGGGCTGTCGCACCGGCTCCACCACAAGCCCCACCAGATGTCGGGCGGCGAGCGCCAGCGCGTCGCCATCGCCCGCGCGGTCGTGGGGGACCCCCCGCTGCTGCTCGCGGACGAACCCACGGGCAACCTCGACTCCGTGTCGGGCGCGTCCATCGTGGAACTGCTCCACGAGCTCCACGAGCAGGGGACGACCATCGTCGTCATCACGCACGACAACGACCTCGCGATGCAACTGCCCCGCCAGGTCGCCATCAAGGACGGACGCATCGTCCACGACTCCGCCGCGAAGGAGGTGGCCTATGTCTGAGGGCTCCAAATCGATGTACTCGAAGCTGCGCTGGTCCGACGTGGCGCGCCTCGGTGGAACGGGCATACGCTCGCGCCCCACGCGGGCCGTCCTGTCGGCCCTGGGCATCGCCATCGGCATTGCGGCGATGGTGGGCGTCATCGGCGTGTCGACCTCCAGCCAGGCCCAGCTCGCCGAGCAGCTGCGGGCGCTGGGCACCAATATGCTCACCGCCCAGGCCGGCGAGGACCTGTCCGGGTCGTCGACGCGCCTGCCGGGTGACGCGGTCGGCAGGATACGGCTCATCGACGGGGTGGAGAAGGCGACTTCCACGGCCACCCTGTCGGGGGTGTCCGTCTACCGCTCCCGCCTCGCGGACAAGAACGCTACAGGCGGCATCCTCACCATGGCTGCCGAGCAGTCCCTGCTCGACGTGGTGGCGGGCTCCGTGGCCCGGGGGACGTGGCTCAACGAAGCGACGGCCACCTACCCGGCGACGGTCCTCGGAGCAAAAGCCGCCCACCGCCTCGGCGTCGTTGAGCCCGGCACCCAGGTGTGGATCGGGCACACCTCGTTCACAGTCGTCGGCATCCTCGATCCGGTGACCCTGGCGCCCGAGCTCGACAACTCAGCCCTGATCGGGTCGAGCATCGCCGAGCAGCAGTTCAGCTTCGACGGGAAGCCGACCACTGTCTACGAGCGCTCCACTGAGGACAGGGTCGAGGACGTGCGCGCCCTCCTGGGCCCCACGCTCAGCCCGAAGAACCCGACCTCCGTCAAGGTCTCGCGGCCCTCTGACGCCCTGGCCGCGAAGAACGCCGCGGACCAGACCTTCACGGCGCTGCTGGTGGGGGTCGGCTCGATCGCCCTGCTGGTCGGTGGCATCGGCGTGGCGAACACGATGATCATCTCCGTTCTGGAAAGGCGCAGGGAGATCGGCCTGCGGCGCTCGCTTGGGGCCATGCGCGGGCACATCCTCGTCCAATTCCTGGCTGAGGCGCTGCTGCTGGCGTTCCTGGGAGGGGCCGCAGGGTGCGTGCTCGGCATCGGCGTCACCTTCGGGATGAGTGCGGCGAACGGATGGCCATTCACCTTGCCGTGGTACGTGGTTGTCGCGGGCCTGTCCGTGACAGTCGGGATCGGGGCAGTCGCAGGCCTCTACCCCGCAGTGAGGGCCTCGCGCACACCGCCCACCGCGGCGCTCAACGCCCAGTAGCGACTCGAGCCCCAGATGCCCCCAATGGGGAGCTCCCGCCTGATGGGGAGCGCTTGGCGGGGAATGCGCGATGGGGAACGCCCGCGCCCGTCGGCCATGTGCCGACGGGCGCGGGCGTGCATGCGGGTGCGGTGGCACTCACATGTGGGAAGGGAGCGGGTGCGGCGGCACTCACATGTGGGAAGGGAGCGGGTGCGGCGGCACTCACATGTGGGAAGGGAGCGGGTGCGGCGGCGCTCGCGAGTGGGAAGGGAGCGGGTGCGGCGGCGCTCGCGAGTGGAACCGGTCGGGCGTCCCGAGTTTGCCCCTGCCCCCTACAACAGTGGTACCGTCGAACAGAATCGAGTCGAAAGGCAGCCTATGACATCGCCCTACGCCCAGCCCGATCCGAACGCCGATAGTCGCGGACAGGGGAGCGGCCGAGCTCCCGGCTACGGAGGTTCTGCCCAGCAGTACGGCGCGCCCGGCGGCTCGGCCCAGCCCTACGCGCCGCCAGGAGGACCGGCCCAGCAGTACGGGGTTCCGGATGGTTCGTCTCAGCCTTACGCGGCATCCGGTGGTTCTGCCCAGCAGTACGGCGCGCCCGGAGGGGCCGGGGCCGGTCGGGAGCCCACGGGCGGGCAGGCGTACGCCCAAGGGGCTCTGGCGGGCGGCGCGCCCGGCCAGGGGGGCGGTGTCTACCAGTACCAGCGCGACGACACTGCCCCCATTCCCCTGACGGCGGACTCCATTGTGATGCCGAGTGCGACGGGCGCAGCGTGGCTGGCGTTCGTCCTCTCCGTTCCCTTCATCCTGGGATCGATCTGGAACGTGATCTACCTCGGCGGGAAAGGGACTGTCCTGGGGATCGTCGTCCTCGGCATATTCGGGGCGTTCCTGCTCTTCGGCGGGTTCCTCTTCCGCTCCTCGTCGATGACCATCGACGCCACCGGGTTCCACGCCAAGAACATGGTGCGGTCGGCAGACATCCCGTGGCCGACCTCGCGGACCGGGTTCTACGTGCGGGTCGAGAGGAAGCGCAGGGGGGCCAGCTCTCTCGTCAGCGAGGCGTCCGTCCGCGTTATCATTCCCGACGGGCGGGCCATGCCGCTCACCGGCGCCGCCTGGGCCGGGATCGACGTGGCGGAAATGGAAGTGAAGGGCATCACGCAGTGCTGGCGGTTGTGGAACTGGGCGGTTGCAAAGGGCTTCACCCGCGAGACCGGCCAGTACGTGGAACTCAGCGGCCTCGGCATCCAGCAAGCCATGCGGTCCAAACAAGAGCACCTCTACGGCATCGTCCGCGGTTGACCCGTTGCGGGGCAAACGCTGCAAGTGCAGGGCCTCGGCGCGCGGCCCGATCCCCCTGGACGCCGACACCGTCACTGTTCCCCGTTCTCCTCAACGTGCGGCGCCGCTTGCCCATGGCCATGGTCTGCGTCGTCGCCCCGGACGGCCGGTGGATCAGGATGCGCAATCTCGCGTGGTACCGCTTGTCGAGGGATGAAGTGGTTTCCCTCGCAGTCCTTCACTGCTGGCGCATCTGGAACTGGGGCGCGGCCAAGGGCTACACGCGGGAGACTGGTGCCTACACGCCCCTGCGCAACCCGCGCGTGCAGCAGGAGCGCAGCCAGATCGAATGGGCGTTCGGGATCCTCCCCACCACTCCCGCGCCCCACGAGGTCCGCTGGACCGCCTGAGCAGCCGGTCAGCCGCCCCGAATTGTGCCATTGGGACCGGGGAGGGGAGAAGGCGCGCCAACGGGCTGCGGTGCCGCTGCCCCTACCAGTGCCAGCACGCCCGCCTCGGGGGAAGGCGGGCGGCGGCTGTGCTTGCCCCGCCAGAGCCATTGGGACCGCGGCAGAAGGCGCACCGGCAGGCGGCAGCATCCCGGGTGGTCCGAAATGCGTCTGAGTTTCGGGCCTTTCCGGGGGATTCCCGGGTGGCTGTTCCAAAATGCGTCTGAGTCTAGGCAAAATCGCGAGAATCGGCCCGAAACCGTCGAACTCAGACGCAAAATGGAACACTGCGCCCCGGCACCGCCGAAACACGGCGAAACTCAGACGCATTTTGGACCATTACGGCACCCGTACAGCGCCCCACCACATCACCGCGACGACGGAGGCCGCAGCCGGCCTGCCCGCGCCGGAAGCGGCTCACTCCTCGACGGGGCCGCCGTAGAGCTCGTCGATGACGGGGGCCAGGCGGCGCACGGCCACGGTGCGCTTGACCTTCAACGACGGGGTGAGCAGGCCATTCGCCTCGGTGAAGTCCGAGGTGAGCACCTTGAACTTGCGGATCGACTCGGCGCGCGAGACATGCTCGTTCGCCCCGTCCACCGCCTTCTGCAAGGATGCCAGGACCTCGACGTTCGTGGCCGCCTCGGCGACGCTCATGACCGGCAGGCCGTGGGACTCCAGCCACACGGGCAGCATTTCCGCGTCCAAGGTGATGAGCGCTGCCACGAAGGGCCGCTGGTCGCCGACCACCAGGACCTGGGATATCAGCGGGTGGGAGCGCATCGGGTTCTCCAGGGCGGCCGGGGCGACGTTCTTGCCGCCGGCGGTCACGATGATCTCCTTCGCGCGGCCCGTGATCCTCACGTACCCGTCGCGGTCCAGGGAGCCCAGGTCGCCCGTCTTGAACCAGCCGTCCTCGGTGAAGCAGGCGGCGGTGGCCTCGGGGTCGTTGTTGTAGCCGTGGAAGACCGAGGGGCCCTTGAGCAGGATCTCGCCCTCGTCGGAGACTTTGAAGGACATGGGCGGCAGGGCCGGGCCGACGGTGCCGATCTTCGACAGGCGCGGGGTGTTGACCGAGACGGGGCCCACCGTCTCCGTCAGGCCATAGCCCTCCAGGACGGGGATGCCCAGGCCCCGGTAGAAGTGGCCGAGCCAGGTCGCCAGGGGCGCCCCGCCCGACACGATGTAGCGGGCGTTCCCGCCGACCAGTTTGAGGATGGTCTGGAACACCAGCTTGTCCGCCAGGGCGCGCTGGGCGCGCAGTGAGCGCGAAGGGCCCTGTGGGGTGTCCAGCGCCTTGGAGTACTCGATGGCCACGTGGGCGGCCCACCGGAAGACCCGTTTCTTCGCGCCCTTCGTGGCCTTCGCGTCGGCCGAGTTGTAGATCTTCTCCAGGACGCGCGGCACGACCAGCAGGTAGGAGGGCCGGAAGGAGGCCAGGTCGGGCAGCAGGTTCTTGATGTTCGACACGTGCGCCATGACGCCGTTGCCGCTGATCTGGAAGACCTGCAGGAAGCGCGCGAACACGTGGGCGAGCGGCAGGAACAGCAGCAGGCGGGAGTCCTCGCCCGCAGCGATCTCGGGCATCCACGCGTGGGAGTTGAGGCACAGGTTCGTGAAGTTCTCGTGGGTGAGCACCGTGCCCTTGGGGGTGCCCGTCGTCCCCGACGTGTACACGATCGTGGAGATGTCGTCCTTCGTCAGGGCCCCGGTGCGCGCGGCGACGGTGGCGCGGGGCACGCCGGCGCCGTCGGCGACCAGGGTCTCGATGGCTTCTGAGTCCAAGGAGAGCACGACGACGTGGTGGCGCCCGGCCCGTTCGGCGGCCGTGCGCACGATCTCCGCCAGGGACACGGTCTCAGTGACGACCAGGTCGACGTCGGCGTCGGAGAGCACGTGGGCGACCTGCTCGATGGAGCTCGTCTCGTAGATGGGAACGGGGACCAGGCCCGCGCACCAGCACGCGAAGTCGAGCAGCGTCCACTCGTAGCGGGTGCGGCTCATGATCGCGACCCTCTGGCCGGGCTCCAGCCCGCGCGCGATGAGCCCGGCGGACACCTGCTGGACCTCTTCGTGGAAGTCCCGGGCGCTCACCGGCCGCCACGTGTCGCCCATGCCCAGTTTGCGCAGGATGAGAGGGCGGCGGGGGCTGCGGCCCACGCGGTCCTGAAGCAGGCGGGGGATCGTGCAGGTCTCGTCGATGCGCACCAGCGTGGGGGCGTGCCACTCCAGTGCCTCCGTGGCGCCCTCGCTGGTCGGCGCGGGCACGGCCTCGAGCTCCGTGGCGCTGTCTTCCGACGAGGCGGGGGTCGGGTTGTCGCTCATGTCTGTTCCTTCGTCCGTGGCGCGCATGGGCCCTATCTTACGGCACCGTAGGGTGGGGCAGGGGTGGGATCGGATCCGGTTGGTGGCGATCGGATCGCCATACGGGCACGCGCTAGACTAGGGAACCGATTGCGGGAATAGGCCCTCAGCGGCGCGAACACCGCGGAGGAACTGTTCTCGAAGGAGGGTAGCAAATGGTCAGCCTCAGTGATATCGCCGCCGCCACCGGGTATTCGAAGGCGACGGTGTCACGGGTGCTCAACGGGGATCCCACGTTCTCAGTCCGGGAGGACACGCGCCGCAGGATTATCGAGGTCGGCAACGAGATGGGGTACGCGCTCAAGGGCAGGCGCGTGGGAATCCCCCAGAACGTGGCGATCCTCGACAACGTCGATCCTGAGCGGGGGCTCCACGACGCCTACTTCTTCGACGTCCGCGAGGCGCTGAAAGTCAAAGCCTCCGAGCACATGATGTCGCTCGCGTCCTTCCCGGATTGCGATTCGCTCATCGGCGCGGCCGATCGCTTCTCCGGTTTCATCTCGGTCGGCCCCTCCCCTTTGAAGGGGGGCGACCTTGAAAAGCTCCACGCCGCGCTGCCCCACGGTGTTTTCATTGATATCAATCCAGCGCCGACACTGTTCCACTCCGTGCGCCCCGACCTCCAGCAGACGGTCCTCGACGCCATCGACGCGCTGAGGGACCAGGGACGCAGGCGGATCTCCTTCGTCGGAGGCGATGGCCATATCATGGGCATGCATTTCTACGAGGAGGACATCAGGACCTTCGCGTTCGTCAACTGGATGGAGCGCCTGGGGCTGTCCGCCGAGGCGAGGGTCTGCGCGGAGGGCTCTTTCACGGTGGAGAACGGCCGCCGCCAGATGGAGCAGATACTGGCGGACTCCACCGGTCCTGCGCCGGACGCGGTCGTCGTCGCCGCGGATCCGCTGGCCGTTGGAGTGCTCCAATGCCTCGTGGCGGCTGGAATGCGTGTGCCCGATGACGTCGCGGTGGTCTCGATCAACAACCTCGAAGTGTGCGAGTACACGGCCCCGCCGCTGTCCTCCTACGCGATCAACCGCGAGGAGCTCGCCGAGTCCGCGATCCTCCTCCTCTCCGACTCGATCATCGGCCGCTACGAGCAGCGCCACCATGTCCTGATCTCCACTGAGCTGGTGGTCCGATCGAGTTTCGTTCCCGCCTCGGCGGTCTAGGGCGCGCCCGCTGGTGCCCGGGGCCGGAGCGCACGGTCCCGGGCACCAGCGGCGCAGTTCACAGCATCGACAGGACGACGTCCAGGACGTGCGCTTGCTCGGACGGCACAAGGTACTCCGGGTGGACTTCGGAGCCCCAGGAGTCGTCGCCCCCAACGCCCATCTGGGCCGCGAGGAGCCGCAAGTGGGTCGCCGGACGGCGCCCGGGATCGGGGAGCTCCCACCAGTGGACGGCCTCCTCGATCTGGGCGCTCGAGTACGGTAGGAGGGAGACCTCGAACGGGCTGCCGGTCGCGCTCACGACCCGGATCCCGTTCCCCTGCTCGTCGCTGGCCTCCGCCCACTGCGCGCCCATGTGGTTCCCGCATTCCTGCGGCACCACGTAAGGAGTGAGGTCCTCTGAGAGGGAGCGCGACCATATCCCGAGGCGGCCTCCGCTGAGCCGGTCGATGTACGTCTCGTCGGGGCCGATGCCGTAGAAGCGCAAACGGGAGAGCGACGGCGGAAGCGCCCACTCGATGCCGAAGCAGGGAAGCGTCGGCAGATCCGGAGCCCCCGGGTACGAGGCGGTGAACCTGATCGTTCCGTCGTCGTTGAGGCGGTAGACCACGGAGACCGGGATGCCCACGGCGGCGAGCTCGTAGCAGTAGGCGACTTCGACACCGCGGTCCTCCTGGCGCACCGAGACATCCGAGCAGCGGGCGTACCTGCCCGCGACGGTCCAGACCGCGCGCTCGAAGCCGTGGGAGGCACCCCGGTCGTTGTCCGTGAGGGGCCGGAACGTCGTGAGCTTTGGGGGATGGAGCACGAGGGGGCCGCCGTCCTTCGCCCAGAGGACCATTCCTCCAGCCGTCCGGGACAAGAGCGCCTCCTCACCGCCCGTTCTCATCCCGATGTTCCAGCGTCCGACCGTGTACGACGCGTCTTTCCGATCGGCGGCGCCCAGGGGGGACGGGGGCGCGGCGAGGGGGAGCGCGGACTGGCCGAAGCACACTTCGTGCCCCGCCGGGCACCACGCGGTCCGATGGAGGTGGACCAGCGAGGCCACGAGGACGATCTGGCGGCCGGGGGCCGAGTACTCGTCGATGGGCCACGGGCAGGGCACGGTGGCGCGATCACCGGGGCGGACATCAGAAGACACTGTGATCCGCCAGACCGCTTCGCCGTCGACCAGGAGCGAGCACACCAGGTCGTAGGCGCCGCTGGACGTGAACAGCGACCGGTTCGTGACATCGACTCCGGTTGTGGACGGGACGAGTGAGAAATCCGAGTACAGTTGTTTGACCTCGCGCGCAGCGGGGGAGGGGGTGCGGTCGGCGAAGAGCAACCCGTCCGCGGAGAACTCCCAATCGCAGGGCCGGTCCCCGAAGTCCCCTCCGTAGGCGAGGAACTCCCCGGCGCTCGCGGGGGTCGCCGGATGCCACAGGGCCTGGTCGATCAGGTCCCAGATGAACCCTCCCTGGTAATGGGGGTAGCGCTCCAAGTCCGTGTACAGGCCCAAGCCGCCGACCGAGTTCCCCATGGCGTGCATGTACTCGCAGGAAATGTACGGTTTGGCGGGCGAGGACGCGAGGTACTGCTCGATCTTGTCCGGGTGGACGTACATGCGGGACTCGATGTCGCTCACGTCGTCGTACTCCCGGTCCCAGGTGATCCCCTCGTAGTGCACTGGGCGCGCGGGGTCGAGTTCATGGGCACGTCGGCTCATGGCGCGGAAGACCTCACCTCCGTAGGACTCGTTGCCCAGTGACCAGATGAGAACGCTCGGGTGGCTGTAGTCGCGGACCATCATCCGCTCGAGACGGTCGACGCACGCGTCCTGCCACTGCGTCCGCGACCCCGGGATGGCCGTGTCGGGCGTCGGGACGTCTCCGGGGAGGGTCCACGTTCCGTGGGTCTCGAGGTTGGCCTCGTCGATGACGTAGATCCCGTACTCGTCGCACAGGTCGTAGAAGCGGGGGTCATTGGGGTAGTGGCTGGTGCGGATCGCGTTGATGTTGTGGAGCTTGCAGAAGCGGATGTCGGCCAGCATGTCCGCCTCGTCGAGCGCGCGCCCTTTGCGCGGGTGGAACTCGTGGCGGTTGACGCCCTTGAAGACGATGCGCCGCCCGTTGAGCGTCATGATGCCGTTCTCGATTCCGAAGCGCCTGAAACCGACGTTGAGGGCCACCGTTTCGCACGTGCGCCCATCGCGGTCGATGACGTCAAGGTGGAGGCGGTAGAGGGTGGGGGACTCGGCGGACCACGGCGCGATCTGGGGGATCCCGTCGGACACGAGGTCCGCCGCCGCGCTCCGGGGCGTTTCGGTGCTCCACACGGGCGCATCGGAGTAGTCGAAGAGCTCCGCGCGGATTGATGCGCCCCCGAGGGGATCGACGACATCCGCTTTGATGTGGAGTCGGCCGACCTCGCTGTGGTGGTCGAAGTCGGCGTCGATGCGGACGCTGTTGACGTGGGTGGGGGGCAGGGCCGTGAGGCAGACGCCCCGGAACAGGCCGTGGAAACGCCACGAGTCCTGTCCTTCGAGCCACGAGGCGCTGGAGTGCTCGTAGCACGCGACAACGAGTTCGTGGATGGTGTCGGTGGACGCCCCGCCGAGGAGGCGGGTGATGTCGAACTCGCTGGCGGTGTACCCGTCTTCGCAGTAGCCGACGAACACGCCGTCGCACCAGATGTAGAGCGCGGTGGCGAAACCCCCGAATGAGAGCAGGACGGTTCCGCCGTCGAGCGCGGCCCCCCGGAGGTCCTCATCGAGGGTGAAGAGGCGGCGGTAGAGGGCGACGCGGTTGGTGTCTGGGACCGAGGGGGCCTCCGGGTCCGCGTGCCCATCCCAGGGCATTTGGATGTTGACGTACGCGGGCCTCCACCCTCCGTTCGTCTCAAGGGTGGAGGGGACGGGGATGGTGGCGATCCGATCCGATGCGGATCGCAGTACGGAGGCGGGCGACTCGGGATCGGCGACGTCGATGGCGCGTGCGTCAGTGTCGAGCACCTCCCATGGGCCGTTGAGGGACTGCCTGGGGGCGTCGGTGCGGTGGTACGACCGCTGTGGGTGCCGGTTCACGGCGAACACGGTGGGGTCTGTGAGCCACTGGGCTGAGGGTGTGGGGGCTGCGGATGGCATAGGATCTACCTCCTGAGTGATGGCGGCGCTGCTGATCAGGTAAACCGAATTACCCTTGAGTCTACAGGCATTTGGGGTGTGATGGCAAGATCTGTTGTGCAGTTCAAGGTGGATACGGCTGAGTGAGTTTACATCTGTAGGTAAACTAGTATACTTCAGTGGGTAGGTGAGTTTCGCCGACTTCGAAGGAGAAGAACATGTCAACCGCACCGGACGGCTCCAGGATCCGCCCCCTCCTGGTCCAGAGGATCTGCTACGCCTTCGGCAACCTCGGACAGGCGGCGTTCTACAACGCGCTGTCCACCTACTTCGTGACGTACTACGCGGCGCAGACGCTCTTCGCCCAGTACGAGAGGGCGGAGGCCGAGGCGCTCATCGGTGTCATCACCGTGCTGGTCTTCGTCATCAGGATCGCTGAGATCTTCCTCGACCCCCTGCTCGGCAACCTCGTCGACAACACGACGACCCGGTTCGGGCGCTTCCATCCCTGGCAGGTCGTCGGGGGCGTGGTGTCGTCCGTGCTGCTCTTCGCGATCTTCACCGGACTGTTCGGCCTGGTCAACACCAACAAGATGGTGTTCATCGTTGTTTTCATCATTGTCTTCATTGTTCTTGACATTTTCTACTCACTTCGCGACATTTCTTACTGGGGGATGATCCCGGCGCTGTCGTCCTCGTCCCACGAGCGGGGGGTCTTCACGGCCCTCGGCACATTCACGGGTTCCATCGGGTACAACGGCGTCACCGCCATAGTGGTGCCCGTCGTCGCGTTCTTCAGCTCGGTCTTCGCCGGGGTCACGGGGGAGAGCCAAGCGGGGTGGACCGGGTTCGGGGCGTTGATAGCGGTACTGGGGATAACCACGTGCCTCGCTGTCGCGTTCGGGACGACCGAGCAGGACAGCCCCTTGCGCGCCCACGCCGCCGAGAGCTCCAACCCTGTGCAGGCTTTCGCCGCGATCGCGAAGAACGACCAGCTCCTGTGGGTGTCCTTGTCGTACGTCCTGTACTCCGTGGCCAATGTGGCGACCACCGGCTTCATGATCTACCTGTTCAAGTTCGTCCTCGAAATGCCGAACAGCTACTCGGTGGTGGGGCTCATCGCCTTCGGCATCGGCCTGGCGACCACGCCCCTCTACCCGTTCATCAACAAGCGCGTGCCCAGGCGCATCCTGTACCTGGCGGGCATGGCGTTCATGGCTGCGGCCTACGTCCTCTTCATCTTCTTCTCGAACAACGTCCTGGTCGTCTTCGCCGCCTTGGTCCTGTTCTACATCCCCTCGACCTTCATCCAGATGACCGCCATCCTCACCCTCACCGACTCGGTGGAGTACGGGCAGCTCAAGACGGGCCGGAGGAACGAGGCGGTGACCCTCTCCGTCCGCCCGATGCTCGACAAGATCGCGGGCGCGCTGTCGAACTCGATAGTCGGATTCGTCGCGATCGCCGCGGCCATGACCAACGACGCGGACCCGGCCTCGCTGACCGCGGCGAACATCACGACGTTCAAAACCGCGGCCTTCTACGTCCCCCTCGCGATCATCGTCGCCTCGGCCGCCGTGTTCGCGGTCAAGGTGACCCTCAGCGAGAAGAAGCACGCCGAGATCGTCGAGCAGCTGGAAACGTCGTTGGGAGGGGAAGAAGCGGACGCAGCAGAGAAGTGACTGGGCCTGCCCACGTGCCCGTCCCGCCCACGGGTCCGACGAGGCGAGAACCTTAGAAGCGGATACCGCAGGGGCGTGGCTGAGTCTCAGCGCCGCGGCCCCCGGTGACCGCCTGCTCTGAGTGTGACGGCGTCGGTGTAGGCAGTGAGTGGGGCCCAGCGCCGGCCCCCGGTGACCACCTGAATGGCAATGCGGTCACCGGGGCTCGGCGCGGCGATCGGGGCCGGGATCGGGCCGAACCCGCCTCCTGCGGGACTTCCTTCGCGGGGGAGTCCGGGAGTTCGAGTGGGGGAACCCGGCGTCGCACCGACTTCGTGGGTATCTTCCCCAACCGCCAGGCCGTCATCCGCCTGGTGGGAGCCGTCCTGGCCGAGCAAACCGACGAATGGGCCGAAGGCCGACGCCACCTCAGCCCGGGCGTCCTCGCCAAATCCCGACTCGCACCCCAACCCACCCTCCAGGAGGACACCACACTCACACTCACCGCATAACCCACCCGAAGGACACGAAACGATTACACCACTCCACTGGACTTGACCCGGACATCCTCGCCCACCACCCGCCACGCCCACAAGCGACCCCACCTGCGCCGTTAGATACGAAGAGCTATCTCTCGGGCAGACCGGGGACGGTAGCCCGGATTCTTGGTCATGCGGGACGACTTTCCGTCGAAGGTAGAAAGGTGTTCGATCAAAAGGTGCTCTCGGCGGGAGGAGTCGATGGGCATCACAACCAGCGCTTCCGGGTAGATGACGAATGCGATGGTGAGAGTGCTGCGGAATCCAAGAAAGCGTAGACCGGGACGAATGCTGGGCCGCGAAGATCCAGCAGCTGGCTGAAAGCGTGGTCGGAAATGACCAGGCGACGCGGCCGGGGAGTCACTTCAGGCCGAGGGTGGCTTCGAGCTCGTCGAGTGTGTGCCCGGACTCGGGGTGCGACTCGTGCGCCCTGATAGTGGGGGTGGCATCGTCGCGCAACCACTGTTCGATTCCTTCGCCGGACAAGCGTTCGCTGTGCTCCTGAGGACTTCGAGGTCGTCGGCGTAGAACTCGGAGGAAATCAGGACAGTGTGCCTTCGCATCACCCTAGGAGAGCCATGGGCGGACACGGGCAACGGCGTCCGCGAGTACCTTGTTCAAGGCGTTCCACGCTGGGAGGCGGGAGGGTGCGGAACCGTCGGCTGTGTCAAGTTCGGCAAGGATGCGTGCTCTTCGAACCGAGAACACTCCATTGGGTAGAAGCTTGCCATCGGGATCGTCGCGACTGAGGAGGCGACGGAGAAGATTCTTGGGGTCTCGGTAGGTTTCAAGTGTCTTCTCGGATACTGACGCCTCGCGCCGCAACCAGGCACGGCAATCCGGATCACCGAAAAGTGATGCCAGAGCCCAAGTCTCAGTCATTGTCACTGGTACTACGGGAACAACCGGGGTGATTGCGGCGTCTTGTACTGAATCCACGGCGCGCTTGATCTCCTCTTGGCGCGCCTGGAGGCCAGTATTGTCCGCGTCGCGATGGACGAAGACTAGGTCGTAGAGCCCCGCATCATTTGTCTGCAGTGCGAAGAGCTTCTCGCGGACTGAACCCCTCAAGTCGAGGCGCGCGCTGACCGAAGCGGGCTCGCGTGTCAAGCGGGTGAGCAGGAGTTCTAACACGTTGGTTAGTGCGGCATCCGAAGAGCCCTCGCACACGAGGCAGCAATGCCACTCATTCATCTTCGTCGCCGTTCCATTTGTCCGGGTTCTCAAGGAATGCCGCTATCTCGCCACGCGAGACGGGACGGGCTCCCGTGCTGTCCTCCGGTTTGGTCCTGGCCCTCCATGTGCCGGGGAGCGGGTGAAACCCGACGCTGCGCAGGACGCCCCCCTGGCCGTCGGGAATCGATTTGCCGACGGCGCACAGGATGTCATCGTTTTTCGTGGCTTGGACGAAATAGGGGGAATGAGTGTTGACAATGACCTGTCGGGCCGAGTGCTCCGTAGGGTCGGAAATCCCCCGCAGGAGCCTGTGCATGTCGACGATCTTGGAAGGATGGATACCGTTCTCGGGTTCTTCCATGCACAGCATTCCGAAATAGTCACGGGACACCTTCATCGCGGACAGGGCGAGGAAGCGAAGGGTGCCGTCGGAGAGCGATCTCGCGGGCAGCTCCGGCGTCGCCCCAATCTTGGCACGCAGTTCGAGTGTGTCACGGGATCGGTCTTGAACGACGCGCAGATGGCGTATGTCCACAAGTGCTCCGATTGCATCGCGAACGCGGTTCATGACGTTACTGCCATTCCCCTCTTGGAGTTCCTGACGGAACAAGGAGGACGGGATGTGGGCGCCGGTGGCGGAAATGGGCCGGGTCTCGACCATGTCATCAGGGGCGCGCATCGCGCTCGGTTCCAGGGCGACGAAGCGCCAGGACCTCATTTCAGTCTGTGCGGCCAGGATAGTCGGGTTCTCGGCCGACGCTGTCGCCGACAGCACAGTTCGTTGTGCGTTGTCCGCGGCGATCTTCCTGGGCCGGCCCCTGTTTCCGTTTCGGATCTGGATGATCGTGTTCCCGTTCTCCTCTGTGGTGGATAGCGGGGGCGATCTGTGAGCTCCGTGTACGAACCTCTTCACGTAGGTTGGCGACTCCGGGAAACGGAGATGGTCTTTCGGGTATTGGACCGGCGAAAGCCATTCATCGACCAGTCTCAATTGCAAGCCCGTCGAGAGGGGACCTCCCCGGCGGACGGCGAGTCGGACCTCGTAGCGCACGAATGTGCGTTCGGGCTCAACCTGTTGGTTGAACTCATCGGAGACGGGGGAGGGGAGGATCATTTCCGCTGCTAAACAGACGTTGTCGTGGCCTTGGACGACTCGGGTGGAGAAATAGGGAGGAGATGTCTGAGCGCTGCTGGGGCGTGGGCCTGATGAGCGTGCAGGCCTCGAGGAAGTTGTGGTCACTCAGCAGGGACAGGAACTCGATCGCATCGAACAAGTTCGACTTCCCCACCGAGTTCGGTCCCGCGATGCAGGTGAATGGTCCGAAGTCGACGGTGACATTCTCAAGGTTCTTGAATCCGGAGACTTCAAAACGGGTGAGCATGTCTATACCTTCAGCAGACGACACCAGAATCCAAGTAAACTGTATCACATTGCGCCCGGAATGTGACAGGTACGGATCCGGAACAAGGCCGTGCCCCGGGCCGCAGGGCCCGGGGCACACACCCGCCAATCAATGCGGCTACAGGCTCAGCCCTTCTTGCGCTTGGCCGGGGCCTCGCCCAGTTCGAAAGACTCGACCACGGCGTCGGTGGCCTCGGAGTCCTGGGACGCGGACACAGTCAGCGCGCCCACGGCCTTCGACGCGGCCTCCAGGTCGCCCTTGACGGACTCCAGGGCCCCCAGGGACGCGGCGGGCACCTCGAGCACCACCGACAGGAACGGGGTGCGCGGGGAGACCTTCGCCTCGGACTTCACGCGGCGCAGCGCGATCAGGGCGCCGGAGGCCGCGGCAAGCACAGACGGGTCCCCGGCGGCGGAGGCCAGGGGGGCGCCGGTCGGCCACGGCGCGGTATGCACCGAACCCTCCCGGTACCAGCTCCACACCTCCTCCGTCACGAACGGCAGGTAGGGGGCCAGCAGGCGCACCACCGTGTCGATCGCCAGGGCCAGGGCGGCGCGCGCAGACGCAGCCGACGCCTCGTCCCACGCGCCCTCGCGGTTGTAGGCGCGCTCCTTCACCAGCTCCAAGTAGTCGTCGCAGAACGTCCAGAAGAACGACTCCGTGACCTCCAGGGCGCGCGCGTGGTCGTAGGAGGCCAGGGCCCCGGTCGCCTCGGCGACCACCCCGGCCAGCTCCGCCAGCACGGAACGGTCCAGGTCCACCGTCACCAGAGCCGGATCCAGGTCCAGCCGGGCGCCCTCGCCGCCCATGGTGAGCGCGAACTTCGAGGCGTTGAGGACCTTGATCGCCAGGCGCCGCCCGATCTTCATCTGCTGCTCGTCGAAAGCGGCGTCCAGGCCCAGGCGCGCGGATGCCGCCCAGTAGCGCACCGCGTCCGACCCGTACTTCTCCAGCAAGCCCATCGGGGTCACCACATTGCCCTTGGACTTGCTCATCTTCTTGTGGTCGGCGTCCAGGATCCACCCCGACAGGCCCGTGTGGCGCCACGGCAGGGCCCCGAACTCCAAGTCGGCGCGCACCACCGAGGAGAACAACCACGTGCGGATGATGTCCTGGCCCTGGGGGCGCAGGTCCATCGGGTAGGTGCGGGCGAAGAGGTCGTCGTCGTGCAACCAGCCGCACGCCAACTGCGGCGACAGGGAGGACGTGGCCCACGTGTCCATGATGTCGAGCTCGCCCACGAAACCGCCCGGCTCGCCGCGCTGCTCCTCCGTGAAGCCCTCCGGCGCGTCCGTCGATGGGTCCACGGGCAGGCTGTCGTCGGAAGGCGTGATGACGGAGTCGTAGTCGACCTGGCCGTCCGCGCCCACCCGGTACCACAGCGGGAAGGGCACGCCGAAGAACCGCTGGCGCGACACCAGCCAGTCGCCCTTCAGGCCCCGCACCCAGTTCTCGTAGCGCACGCGCATGAAATCCGGGTGGAACTCCAGCTGGCGGCCCCGCTCCACCAGTTCGTCGTTGAGGTCGGCGCCCGAGGCGGGCCTCGTCCATGGGCGGCCGCCGTTGCGGATGTACCACTGGCGGGAGGTGACGATCTCCAAGGGCTTGTCGCCCTTCTCGAAGAAGTTCGTCTGGCGGACCGTCTTGGTGGGCTCGCCCTTGAGCTCGCCGCTGCCGCGCAGGCGCGCCACCACGGCCTCGCGGGCCGAGAACGTCGTCTTGCCCGAGATCTCGGCGAACGCCTCGCGGCCCGCCTCCGTGGTGATCCACTCGGGCGTATCGGCGACGAGGCGCCCGTCCTTGCGCAGGATCGCGCGCAGCGGCAGGCCCAGGTCGCGCCACCAGTCGATGTCCGTGGTGTCGCCGAAGGTGCAGCACATGGCGATGCCCGCGCCCTTGTCCTTCTCAGCGGCCGGGTGGGCCAGGACGGGCACCTCGACGCCGTAGACGGGGGAGGCCACCGTTGTGCCGAAGAGCGGCTTGTAGCGCTCGTCGTCCGGGTGGGCGATCAGCGCCACGCACGCGGCCAGCAGCTCCGGGCGGGTCGTCTCGATGCACACGTCGACGCCGTCCTCCACGGGGGCGCCCGCCCGGGCGGCCTCGGCCGCGGCCGACGCGTCCGTGAGGTGGAAGGCGATGCGGTGGTAGAAGCCCGGGTACTCGCGGGACTCCAACTCAGCCTGGGCGACCGCCGTCTGGAAGGTCACGTCCCACAGGCCCGGCGCCTCCGCCTGGTACGCCTCGCCGCGCGCCAGGTTGCGCAAGAACGCCGCCTGGGCGACCTTGCGGGCGCGCCGCCCGATCGTCTGGTAGTTCTGCTTCCAGTCCACGCTGAGCCCCAGGTAGCGCCACAGGGCCTCGAACTGGGCCTCGTCCTCGACAGTGAGGCGCTCGCACAGCTCCACGAAGTTGCGGCGTGAAATAGGCTTCTGGTCGCGGGCCTTGATGGACTTGCCCTCGCCGCCCACGTGCGGCGGCTCGAAGTCGGGGTCGTAGGGCAGTGTCGCGTCCACGCGGACCCCGAAGTAGTTCTGCACGCGCCTCTCCGTGGGCAGCCCGTTGTCGTCCCACCCCATCGGGTAGAACACGGCCCTGCCCCTCATACGCTGGAAGCGGGCGACGACATCGGTGTGCGTGTAGGAGAAGACGTGGCCGATGTGCAGTGAGCCGGACACCGTGGGGGGCGGGGTGTCGATCGAGTAGACCTGCTCGCGGGCGGCCGTGCGGTCGAAGGAGTAGGTCCCCTCGGCCTCCCAGGCCGAACCCCACTTGTGCTCCAGCCCCTCCGGCGCCGCGCGGTCGGGCACACGGGGGGCGCGGGCGGTGGCGGGCAGCTGATCGGGTCGATCTGCCATGTTCTGTTATCTCCATCCGAGTCGTGGACTAGTACCCGACAAGCGTACTTTCGGTACCGCGCCCGGTCCACCGGCCCCGCCCGGGGGAGCGTGAGTCTTCATCACACCCCCTCCGGGGAACCGGATAGCGGGGGTACGCACACAAGGGAGGTGATTTACGAAACGTCTTCCGCACACAACGGTGGGATCAAGCCGTTGTGTGCGTTACCGTGTTGCGTAATTCGGGCCGTTGTGTGCGACATGGGGCGCCGCGGGCCAGTGGTGCCACGGTGCTCGGCGGGGTCTGCCCGCGCGGGAGCGCACGGGCCGACCCCGCCGACTGCGGCCCCCGGCGCGGACCGGGGCGGGTCACAGGACCATCGCCGCGATCCAGCCGCCGACCAGCAGTGGAACGTTGTAGTGGAGGAACGTGGGGATCACCGTGTCTCGCATGTGGTCGTGCTGGCCATCGACGTTGAGACCGGTCGTCGGTCCCAGCGTCGAATCCGAAGCGGGCGAGCCCGCGTCGCCCAGCGCCCCCGCGGTGCCGATGATCGCCACCGTCGCAATGGGGGAGAAGCCCAGTGCCACGCACAGGGGCACGTAGATCGCCGAGATGATCGGCAACGTCGAGAAAGACGACCCGATGCCCATCGTGATGACCAGGCCGACCAGCAGCATCACGAACGCCGCCAGGGCTTTCGAGCCGGAGAACACAGCCGCCGTGCCGGTGACGAGGGGCTCGATCTGGCCGGACGCCTTCAAGACCGAGGCGTAGCCCTGCGCGGCGATCATGATGAGTCCGATCATCGCCATCATCTTCATGCCGGTGCTGAAGATGTCGTTCGCCTGCTGCCAGGGCACCACGCGCATCGACAGCATCACGCACAGGCCCACGATGGCCCCCATCAGCAGGGGATCCGCCTCGGACTCGACCAGCGTCAGCCACGTCTGGATCACGAAGCACAAGACGATGGCCGCCAGAGCGGCCCACACCCGTTTCATGTCGATGGGCTCCTCAGCCGGGCGCCCGAAGGAGTCACTGCGGTCCTCGTACTCGCGGCGCCCCCGGTACGAGAAGAGCAACGCGATCAGGCATCCCACCAGCATCGAGGCAGCCGGGATCGCCATAGCGGCCGTCGGGCTCACCCCGGACACGTCCAGGCCCGCCTCGATAATGTTCTTGTAGAGGATGTCGTGCAAGAAGATCCGCCCGAAGCCCACGGGCAGGAACATATACGTCGTGACGATGCCGAAGGTGATCGCGCAGGCCACGGCGCGGCGGTCCAGCCCGAGCCGGTTCATCACGCCGATGAGCGGCGGGATCAGCAGGGGGATGAAGGCGATGTGGATGGGGATGAGGTTCTGGCTCATGATGCCCATGGCGATCACCCCGCACAGGATCCCCCACTTGGCGCCGCGGGCGATCCTGGCCTGGTTGGACTCGTCGGCGTTCTTCATGCGGACGATGATCCAATTCGCCAGCAGCTGCGGCAGGCCCGAGTGGGCGACGGCCATGGCGAAGGCACCCAGAAGCGCGTAGGAGAGGGCGATCTTCGCGCCCCCGGCAAGACCCTCCTGGAAGGCGACCATCGTCGCCGACAAGCCCATGCCGGAGACCAGGCCGCCCACCAGTGAGGCGACGAACAATGAGATGACGACGTGCACGCGGGCGATTGAGAGGACCAGCATCACGAGCACGGAGACGACAACGGCGTTGAAGACCAACATGACTATTCCTGTGTTGGAAGGGGAGCGCAGTCGGACCGCCGGGTACGCGCGGATGAGGGAGCGGCGCGGCGGGTGCGCTGGGGTGGTGCCCGGCGGGCGCGCGGCCCGCGGGGGATGCCCGCCGGAGCGGGGTCAGCCGAGATGGGAGTCGGCGTGGATGGATGCGTCGACAGCGCCTACCAGCGAAGCCGACAAACCACCTTCCTCGGCGGCGAGCAATCCTGCGATTGTCGTGCCGCCGGGCGAGCACACCTGGTCGATGAGCTGGGCGGGCACGCGCCCCTCGGCCGATGCTGCGAGCACCAGGGAGGCAGAACCCGTCATCGCCTGCGCGACGACCCGCACGGCGATGTCCTTGGGGAGTCCGTGCTTGACTCCAGCACGGGCGAGGCTGTCGATGATCTGGAACAGCCACGCGGGCGAGCAACTGGCCAGGGACTGGAAAACTGGGAACAGTTTCTCGTCGATGACCACGGTGCGCCCCACCGCGTCCATCAGTCGGCGCACCGCGGTGACCTGGTCGTCGGTGGCTCCCACGGAGCACAGGGCGCTCATGGACTGCCCGATCTGCGCCGCGACGTTCGGCATGACGCGCACCAGGGGCACACACGCCCCGAAGTCCTCGAGGATCGTGTCCAGGGTGCGCCCCGCAGCCAGCGAGACGACGCACATCTCCGGGCGTTCGCGCACGATGTGGGCGATCTGCTCGATGACCTCGGGCTGAACGGCGGGTTTTACGCCCAGCACCAGCACGTCGACCTGGTGGGCCAGGGAGCCGTTGGAACGGGCGGTCGTGGCGCCCACCTCGTCGGCCAGGGCCTGGGCGTCCTGGGGCGTGCGGTTCGAAAGGACGAACTTGGAGGCGTCGAATCCGGCCGCAGCGGCCCCCCGGACGATGGCGCTCACCATCGCCCCGGTGCCGACGAAACCGAACTTCATTGCCGCTCCCAAGAAATCGTCAAAGAAATGGAATGCGCCTAGAGTACCCCGTCGGGCGCCCAGCGGGTGGGGATTTGGCCACGTGGTGAGACGGGCGGCCCCGCCAAGTGGCCCACGGGCCCGCGTCCCCCGGCCTGCTCCCGCGCTTGACGGTGGCGCAGACGACGCGGCGGCCCACGGGGCCCGGGCCCCTGGCCTGCTCCGGATCCCGCGGCCGACGAGGCGCCTGCGGCCTACGAGGCTCCCGCCTCGTCCGGCTCCAACGAGACGCGCAGCGCATCGACGAGGGCTGGGACCAGCACCGACCCCTGCCCCACCTTGTCATCGGAGTCGAAGGGACGCATGCGCAGCGCGCACCACGACTCCCCGCTGCGCAGGACGCCGACGGCTAGGCGCACCTCCGTGCGGGAGGGGTGGTTGGACACGAACTCGATCGCGGCCTCCGGATCCTTGGGCGCCTGGGCCTCCACCTCCGGGGGGACGACGACGCGCTCGACGGTCAGCGCGGCCCCCGCCACCTCGGGCGGCCACGCCAAGTGCCCCAGCACCTCCTCGAGGTCGTCGTCGGCCATGTCCTCCTGGACGACGGCCGACAGATGGTCGTCGCTGCCGTCCCAGCCCGACCGCAGGTGGGCGGCCACCTCGTCGGGCAGCAGGGGGTCGTCGAGCAGCCGCGCCGTGGGGACCAGCGCGTACAGCGTGGGCGCGTGGTCCCAGCCCGCGCGGGCAGCGCCCTTTTCGATGTCGACCACTACGTTGGCCAGCGCGACCTCGGGGGCCGTCGGGGTCATGGATCCGTTCATGGACCCATCGTCTCACGGACAGCGCAACTCCCGCCTCAGTCCCGATCGCACGGCACCGCTAGACTGGGCGGAGCTGCACATCAACAGAGAGGACAACGCCGTGAGCTCCTTCCCCTTCGCCCAAGGCGCCCGGCCCGAGCGCCGCCCCGCTTCACGGAGGTCCGCGCCCAGGGTCGGGCCCTTCGGGATCACCGTCGCCGCCCTCGTCGTCATCGCGGGCGTCGTCTACGCCGCCTCGATCGTGTGGACCGAGGTCCTGTGGTTCAACCAGATGCGGGCGACGCGGGTGCTCCTGACGCAGTGGGGCGCCCACATCGGGCTGTTCCTGGTGGGCTTCGGCGTGATGACGACCGTCGTGTACCTGTCGATGGCCCACGCCTACAAGCACCGCGAGGCATCGACGCGGGGGGAAGCCGCTGCGTCGCTGCGCGCCTACCAGAAGGCTCTCGCGCCGGTCCGCAAACTCGCGTTCTGGGGCGTCGCGCTGTTCTTCGGCTTCACCGCGGGGGTGCGCATGGCCGCGAACTGGCAGACCCTCCTGCAGTTCGTCAACGGCTCGTCCTTCGACCGCGTCGACCCCGAGTTCGGCCTCGACATCTCCTTCTTCGTCTTCACCCTGCCGGCCTTGAAGGTCCTAGTGTCCTTCCTGATGAGCGCCGCCGGGATCTGCCTGGTGGCGGGCCTGGTCGTCTCCTACCTCTACGGGACGGTCCGACTGGCCCCGCGCCCCCACGCTTCCAAGCCCGCCCGCCTGCAGGCGGGCATGCTGGCCGCCGCCGTCTCCCTGATGATCGGCGCGAACTACTGGCTGGGCCGCTACGAACTGCTCACCAGCACGAACTCCAGCATGAACATCGACGGGGCCATGTACTCCGACATCAACGCGACGCTGCCCGCGCATTCGATCCTCGCGGTGATCTCCGTGTTGGTCGCTGTCCTCTTCGTGGTCGCCGCCTACCGCGGGACGTGGCGCCTGCCCGGGTCGGGCATCGCTGTGACCGTGGTAGCCGCCCTGGTCCTGGGGATGGCCTACCCCGCGCTCATCCAGCAGTTCAGGGTGCGCCCCAACCAGCGCACCCTGGAGGCCCCTTACATCCAGCGCAACATCGACGCGACTCTGGAGGCTTACGGCCTGGACGACGTGGACTACCAGACCAACTACGACGCGGCGACGACCGCCTCGGCGGGGCAGTTCGATAACGACGCCCTCACCGGCCAGGTGCGCCTGCTCGACCCGAAGGTCATCACCAAGACCGTCCAGCAGCTTCAGCAGTCCCGCCTGTACTACGGCTTCAACTCGGGGATGAAGGTCGACCGCTACAACGTGGGCGGCGAGCGCCGCGACACCGTGGTCTCCGTGCGCGAGCTCAACCTGGCGGGACTGTCGGCCGAGCAGCAGACGTGGGTGAACCAGCACACCGTGTACACGCACGGGTACGGGGCGATTGCGGCCTACGGCAACCAGCTCACCAGCGACGGCCTGCCCTCCTACTGGGAGCAGTCCGTTCCCTCGGTCGGCGAGATGGGCGACTACGAGGAGCGCGTCTACTTCAGCCCCAACGCGCCCGACTACTCGATCGTCGGCGCACCCGAAGGAGCCGATCCCCAAGAGCTCGACTACCCGGACGACACTGCGGTCGGCGGCCAGGTCTCCACGACCTTCACCGGCAACGGCGGC
Source organism: Schaalia georgiae DSM 6843 (assembly GCF_000429245.1). Taxonomy (GTDB): domain Bacteria; phylum Actinomycetota; class Actinomycetes; order Actinomycetales; family Actinomycetaceae; genus Pauljensenia; species Pauljensenia georgiae. Next base: position 51,029 of record NZ_AUBM01000007.1, on the reverse strand, counting down.
CCCTCGGTGGGCAACGTGTGGAACAAGCTCCTCTACGCCATCAAGTTCGGCTCCACCGACTTGTTCTTCTCCTCGCAGACCAACGAGGCGTCCCAGATCCTCTACGACCGCGACCCCCTCCAGCGGGTGGCGAAGGTCGCCCCCTATCTGACCCTCGAGCAGTCCGCCTACCCGGCGGTGGTCGACATGGACGACGACGCCTCGACCCCCAAGCGCCTCGTGTGGGTGGTCGACGCGTACACGACGACCAACCAGTACCCGTACTCGCAGCACGAGTCCCTGTCCGACGCGACGGTGGACTCGCAGGCCACGCAGGTGGGGCAGTACGTCCAGGCCAATAAGATCAACTACATGCGCAACTCCGTCAAGGCTGTCGTCGACGCCTACGACGGCTCCGTGCGGCTGTTCCGCTGGGACGACAAGGACCCGGTCCTCAAGACCTGGGAGAAGATCTACCCGGGGACGGTCGAGCCCATCGCCAATGTCTCCGGCGACCTCATGAGCCACCTGCGCTACCCGGAGGACATGTTCAAGGTGCAGCGCAACCTGCTGGCCACCTACCACGTGACTGACGCGGCCGGCTTCTACGCGGGCGGTGACAGGTGGCGTCTGGCCGAGGAGACCTCCACCATTGGCGCCTCCCACGCCCAGGCCGCCGGTTCGCAGGCGCCCGCCTCGACCTCGTTGCAGCCGCCGTACTACCTCACCATGCAGATGCCGGGCCAGGAGAGCGCGGAGTTCTCGCTCACCAGCGTGTTCGTCCCCGGAGGCGGCGGCGAGGGGCGGCGCGAGGCGATGGCCGGCTTCTTGGCAGTCGATTCGGAGACGGGCTCCCAGCCGGGCGCGGTGCGCGAGGGCTACGGGAAACTCAGACTGCTGGCGCTGCCGTCGTCGACGACTGTGCCCGGCCCTGGGCAGGTGCAGAACAAGTACGACTCCGACGAGAAGATCGCCACGCAGCTCAACCTGCTCAACCAGGCCGACTCGACGGTTATCAGGGGCAACCTGCTGACGCTTCCCGTCGGCGGCGGCCTGCTCTACGTCCAGCCCGTCTACGTGCAGGGGACGGGCAGCGCCTCGTACCCGGTGCTCCGTTCGGTGCTCACAGCGTTCGGCGACAAGGTGGGCTTCGCGTCCACGTTGGAGGAATCGCTCAAGCAGCTGATCTCCGACGACGGGTCCTCAACGAGGCCGTCGCCGGGCGGCGGGGACGGCGGCGATGGATCGCAGTCCGGCGCTCAGTCCGGTTCCACGGCCCAGCCCCGCACGCCCACGGTGGCCCAGGCCCTCGCCGATGCCTCCGCGGCGATGCGGGACGCCGATTCGGCCTTGAAGAGGGGCGACTGGAGTGCCTACGGCGAGGCCCAGAACCGCTTGAAGGAGGCGTTGAACCGCGCTGAGGCCGCACAGGCCGCTGCGGGCACGCCCGCTCCGACCCCGAGTGCCGCTTCAACCGGCGGACAGCCCGGCTCCTAGAGCGGTGCACCGGCCTCGGTGGCCCCCGCCCAGTCAAGGCGGGGGCCACCGCCGTCGACGGGGCGGGGCAATGCGGTCCAAGCGGCAGCGGCTTGCTACTATGATGCAAAGCACATGCAGTGTTGAACCTTTAACTCAGTGGAAGGAGCACCATGACCGCTCCCCAAGGCCCGTACTCCGTGGATCTCAATTCCGGCGGGGCGCAGCAGTCGTCCATCCCCCCAGGGACGCCCTACCAGCCGGCCTCTCCCCAAGGGGGGCCCTACCAGTACGGACAGGCGGCGCCGGGCGCGCCCGTCCAGCAGGGCGCCCGCCCGGGCGCGTTCACCTCGCGTCGTGCGCGCGTGTGCGCGCGTGTGCTCCTCTGCCTGCAGTTCTGCTTCATCCTGAACCGCTTTATCCCGTGGGACTTCAGCTATCTCGAGTTGTACTATATTGCTCTCGTCAACTGGACCACTTGGTTCTGGACCGTGTTCAACGTCGTGATGATCGTTCTGGCCGCGACGTTCCTGGCGCGGCACGGCAGCGCCGCCCGCTACACCCTCGCCGGGTGCTTGCTCGTGGAGACCTTCGTCCTCGCTCCTGTGATCCAAACCCTCCTCGGAGAGGATTGGTACACCGGCTTCCTCCCCCCGCAGTTCGATTACGTCTTCTCCTCGTTGTATTGGCGCGCGATGGTGGTATGGGTGCTCTCTTGGATCGGTGTCGTCTGCGCGATCTGCCTGGCGGTTCCCGACGGGCGCCCCAGTGCCGCCATGCCGGCCTATGGCGCAATGGCGCCCTACGGCTCCCCCGGTGGGCAGTTCCCCCAGCCCGCGCAGGGCGGGTATCCAGTGTCGGCTCAGGGCCTTGACCAGTCCCCGGGCGGGGCCCAGTACACGGGCGGCCCGCAGAGCTCTGGCGCGCAGGGCTTCCAGTCCCCGGGCGGCGGCCAGTAGCCGCCGCGAACCTCTCAAGGGCCCCAGGAGTGACGGAAGCGCCAGTGCCCGCCGTGCCGAACGTGCCACCGCGCCCCGCTGGAGCAGTGCCCGCGCGCTGCTAGGACCCACATCACCGCGTTCAGTTTGTGCCCCCCGTACCGGTGCGCTAGACTCTACAGAGCCGACGCGGGGTGGAGCAGTTCGGTAGCTCGCCGGGCTCATAACCCGGAGGTCGCAGGTTCAAATCCTGTCCCCGCTACCAACCCAGAGGGCCCGGTCTCAACCGAGACCGGGCCCTTCCGCGCGCCCGGCTTGAACGGGGCAGGAACCCAGCCCCCCGCCCCATCCGGGCGCGGGACGAGGGAACGCCCACGATCCAGGTCCCGGTCCCTTGCGGGGGAGCGCTCGGCCGGAGCCGACCAGACCACCACCAGAGCCGCCGTCCGCGTGGCCGGTGCTGCGGGGGCTGCGCTGTCCAGGTCTTGGTAATGTGCCCCCATGGACGCGGATGTTCTCATCACAGGCTTCGAGCCCTTCGGCCCCCACGCCGTCAATCCCTCGCAACTCCTCATCGAGCGCCTCAGCGCCCGTCGGCCGCCACGGGTCACCACCGCCCTGCTGCCGGTGGGCTTCGAGGCGGGCCCCCGCCTCGTGCGGGTGCTCATCGAGCGGATCAGGCCGCGCGCGGTCCTCTGCGTCGGCCTCGCCGCGTCCCGTCGGCCCCTGTGCGTAGAGCGCGTCGCCGTCAACGAGCGCACGGGCACGGACAATGACGGACTGTCATGCGACCACGAGCCCGTCGATCCTTCCGGGCCTGACGGGCTATTCGCGTCGATCGACTGGAGGGCGCTCCTCGCTGGGTTGCGATCAGCGGGATTCGAGGCGGAGGAGTCCTGGAGCGCGGGCACCTTCGTGTGCAATTCCGTGTTCTACGCGGCGCTGACAGCCGCACGAGCCCATGGGGGTGCGGCGGGTTTCCTCCACATTCCGGCCGACACTGACACCGTGCGGCTCGCGGAGGCCCTCGACGCGTGGGCGGAGGGGACTGGGCGCGCCTGACCGGGGGTAGACCGGGGGCGGCGTGCAAGTTTCAGGGCGGGCACCCCCGGGCGCCGACTGCCCGGCGGGGCGTTACTCCTCGTCGTCCTCCACGACTTCGACGCCGAGCACCCCCTCCAGATCGACCAGTGAAGCGACCAGCGCCGACGTCGCCAGTGGCTGCGCGGTGGACACGACGAGACGGGCCACCGTGGGGCTGTCCTTACCGTCCGCGTGCGACGAGAGTCGGTGGACCTGCCAGCCGAGGGCGCCCACCTGCTGCAGGAGCTCGGCGACCATCCCGTGGCCGGGCCAGTAACGGACGGCGACCACTGTCTTGCTCCCCCGGGCGCGCTTCGTGATGCGCTGAATGACCGGGCTCATCACCAGGACGATCAGGAAGTGCAACGCGGTACCGGCGATCGCGAGCCACCACAGGCCCGCTCCGCACGCCATGCCTATCGCCGCGGTCTCCCAGATGGTGGCCGCCGTCGTCAGACCGCGGATCGCTCCGTGGCGCGTGAGGATGATGCCCGCCCCCAGGAAACCGATGCCGGACACGATCTGCGAGGCGACTCGGGACGGGTCGAAACGGGTGATGCCGTCGGTGAGGACGTCTTGGAAGCCGTACTTGGATACGAGGACCATGAGCGCCGCGGTGAGCCCCACGATCGCCTGCGTGCGGATGCCCGCGCTTTTGCCGCGGATCTGGCGCTCGAGCCCGATCAGGGTGGACAGTGCGAGCGCCAGTACCATCCACGCGATCTCAGTGAGGTAGGGGTTCACGAGGCGGGCGCCTCCTCGATCGTCCCGTCGCGCCCAGGCGCGTGGGGCTGGGTGAGGCGTCGCAGCAGGTACCCCATGGCTCCGACGACTCCGCCGACGAGCCACGTGGGGGCACCGGGTTGGACTGGTTCAACGACGAGTGCGAGCACGATCGTGGCGGGGATGATGGACAGGGCGAACCGGATGCTGGGATTGCGAAGGATCCGCGTCGTCGCTGGCGTCCGTGGTGCCGGGGCGGGTGCGTTCATCGCATTAGTTTAACGGAGCCCGGAAGGTTGGGCGGGTGCTGCGCAGGAACGGTGGGCGTTCACCGCAGCGGCGGGGAGGCTAGGATGGGGGTGGCTTCGGCGGTGCCGGTGCAGGCATGCGGCACAGCACCACCGGGGCGCGAAAGGAGTTACACGATCATGATCGATCCGTCGCGGCTGCAGGCCAGCGATATGGCGAACCCGGGCCTGACGGCCAATGACCTGGCGGTCATCGCCCAGGCCCGTCCGGACCTGCACCCGTTCGTCGTGCGGCACCCCTCCGTCTACCCCGCTCTGGTCGCGTGGATCCAGGCGCAGCATCCCGGTGGGCAGGTTCAGCCGGTTCAGGGTCAGTGGCAGCAGCCGGGTGGGCAGGTTCAGCCGGTTCAGGGTCAGTGG
>NZ_AUBM01000007.1:0-46152 GCF_000429245.1 Schaalia georgiae DSM 6843 | reverse complement strand
GGTGGGCAGGTTCAGCCGGTTCAGGGTCAGTGGCAGCAGCCGGGTGGGCAGGTTCAGCCGGTTCAGGGTCAGTGGTCCCAGCCCGGCGGGCAGGCCCAGCCGGTCGCAGAGCCCCAGCCCATGTGGGGTGCCCAGTCCGATAAGCGCGCCCATGCCGATGCGCAGGCGCAGCCCCAGGCGCCCAGTGCGCCCGGGGGGGTCCAGGAGCCGCAGGCGGAGGCCCCGGCGGTCGAGTCCTCCGTGGAGCCGGAACCCTCCTGGGGTGCCCAGCCCGACGAGCGCGCCCATGCCGTACAAGAATCCCCGCGCCCTCAGGAGCCGCAGGCATCCTTCGCGGCCCCGCAGGGGCAGTCGGAGCCATGGAAGCCGCAGTCGGCGGAGCCCCACGCTCCACAGTCCGGGGAAAGCCAGTGGAACCCCCAGGCGGCGAACCCGCAGACGCCTTCCTACAGCAGCCAGTACACATACTCATCCGACTGGTCGGCTGGCCCGCAGGGGCAAGGGGCGCAAGGCGCGACTGCGAACGAGGGCGGATCGGGCCCCCGGCTGATCGCGTTCCTCGGTCTGCTTGTCGCCTCAGCGGTTGCGATCGGCAGCGTTTTCCTGCCCTACCTCAGCCACGACGGTACCGGGTACTCCCTCTTCGGTACTCTGCAGGGCACCATTCTGATGATCGGCACCGCCCCGATCGTAGTAGTGGCCTTGGCCTCGTGGTTCGTGAAGAAGCGGTGGGCACTTCTCGCCTCGGTAGTTCTCGGCGGCGTGGCGACCGTGGTCATAGCGGTCGTCGTGACCTGGGTGGCGGTGGCGACGGGCAACCTGGGCATTTTCACCCTTTCGTACGGTTGGTACATCGGATTGTTCTCCGTGCTGCTCATGGTGGTCGCGACCGTGCTCCAGGCCCTGGGGCTGAAGAAGTCACAGGGCGGAGCCGTAGGCTCCCAGCCGGGAGCGGGCGGTCCGGCGCAGTCGGTGCAGACGGGCGGGGAGAGCCGCTTGTACCAGCCGGGAGGGACGAACCCGTACCAGGCGGGGACGACGAACCCCTACCAGTAGGGAGCCGATCAGTGCGCCCGGCAGCGCGGCGCCGCTGATCGTGACGAACCCCTACCAGTAGGGAGCCGGGGATCTGCGCCAGCGACATCCTGATCGGCGTTTCGGGCGGCCCTATTGGCCTGGTGCGGCAGCGCGGCCCTCACAACGGGGCGGGGGCGGGGACATGGGTCCCCGCCCCCGCCAGCGCACTGCGCGCCCGGGCGGGCGCGCTGTCGGATCGCGGGCTGTGCCCCGCCTGCTTCCGCAGGGCCAGCGGCGTCCCGTCGGAGACGGGACGCCGGTGGAGAGGCGCAATAGGTCCGGGCGCGCCTCGTCGGGGGTGCGGGAAGCGCGTTGACACGAAAGGGGAAGGGGAGTACGGTAGCCCTTACCGACTGACGGTCGGTCGGTTAAGTTGTCCCAGAGCGCTCGACGCGTCCGAGTACGGAGCAGATATGACACCCAAACCCCGTTCCACCAAAGCGGCGCCATCGCGCCGCGCGGAGATCCTCGACACGGCGCAGCGCCTATTCGTCGCCAAGGGATTCCAGAACACATCCGTCGAAGACGTCATCGCCGAGATCGGGATCGCGAAAGGCACCCTCTACTACCACTTCTCGTCCAAAGATGAGATCCTGCGGGCCCTCATCGACCGGACGACCCAGCAGGCCGCCTCGGCCGCCAGGGCCCTCGCCGAGGGGCCGGGCGGTGCAATCGCCAAGTTCGTCGCCGTGGCCGCCGCCAGCCGGGTCGAACAGCCCGAGCGCGAACTCGCCGAGGAGCTCCACGCCAGTGGCAATGCGCAGTTCCACATCCTCACCATCGTCGAGATGGTCCGCGCCCTCGCGCCCATTCTCACCGACGTCGTGGAACAGGGGATCGCGGAAGGTGTCTTCTCCACCCCCCATCCCCGCGAAGCCGTCGAGATCCTTCTCACCAGTGCGGGCATACTGCTGGACGAGGGCATCTTCACCGGCGACCACGACGAGCTCCCGCGGCGGACCCTCGGGATCCTCCACGCCGCTGAGACACTGCTCGGCTGCGAACCCGGAGCCCTCGCCTCCGCGGCCACGGGCGGCTCCCAGCCGCTTCCCCACACCGATGCGGAGGCGCCCCAGTGCTGCTCAGACTCCTGAAAGCCGATCTCGCCCGCGGGCGGGCGGTGGCCGCAGTACTGGTCGCCCTTGTCGCGTTGGCGGCGACTCTCGCCTCCGCGAGCGCCTCCCTCATCATCGATACGGTCTCCGCAGTGGACCGCCTGTCGGAGCGCGCCAGGGTCCCCGACCTCGTCCAGATGCACACCGGCGAGGCGGACTCCCGCGCGATCGCGCAATGGGCGGACTCGCGCGCGGATGTCAAGGACTACATGGTCATGCGGACACTGCCGGTCCCCCGGGCGCAGCTCTCCATCGGGGGAGCCGTCCAGGCCGCCTCGTACCTGGAGCCCGCATTCGTCACCGCGCCCGAGCGCATCGATCTGCTGCTCGACGAGAACGGTGAGCGCGTGCTGCCCGATCCGGGGCAGGTCTACTTGCCGATCCACTACAAGGCGGCGGAACTCGCCGAGGCCGGGGACACGGTCACTGTGGACACGGGGGAGTGGCGGATCGACTTGCGCGTGGCTGGATTCCTCCGCGACGCGCAGATGAATGCCGCGATGGTCCCCTCCAAGCGGCTGGTCGTCAACCCCGAGGACTTCTCCTCGTTGGACGAGCACATCGCTGAACCCGAGTACCTCATCGAGTTCGACCTGGCCGACGGGGCCAGCGCCGCCGCCGTCAGTGAGGAGTACAAGGCCGCTGGGCTCCCCAGCACCGGGATCGCGGTGACCGCGGCGCAGATCCAACTGATGAACGCGTTGTCCACGATGCTCATCGCCGCGGTCGCACTGGTGGTGGCCGGCGTGCTCGCCGCCGTGGCAGTGCTGGCCCTGCGCTACACGGTCCTGGCCGCCCTCGAGACGGACCTGCCCCAGGTGGCGGTGCTCAAGGCGATCGGCGCCCCCCAGGCGGGAATCCGGCGCCTCTACCTGCTCAAGTACGCGGTCATCGCCGCAGTGGGCGGTGGCGCCGGCTACGCGCTGTCCCATCTGCTCGCCTCGTCCCTGGAGGCGCCGACCACCCTTTACCTCGGCACGCCGCCGACGACGGTGGGCGGAGCCGTGGGGCCCGTCCTGGTGGCGGCGGGCTTGGCGGCGGTGGTCGTCGGTTCCGCGTGGTTGGTTCTGCGCCGACTGGGCAGGATCAGCGCAGTGGAGGCCCTTCGCAGCGGGACCAGCGGACGCGCGGGACGGCCCCGCCGCCGGTGGAGGCTCTCGCGCGCCCGCCTGCTCGGCCCGCACGCGTGGCTCGGGGTGCGTGAGGCGCTGCGCCCCGCGAACGCCCTCCTGCTCGGAGTCCTGGCCCTGTGCGCCTTCACCGCGGTGCTGCCCATGAACGTGTCGACGACCCTCGCCGACCCCCGGAGCGCGACGTACCTGGGGGTGGGCCAGGCGGATCTTCGGGTCGATGCGCGCGCCGGAGTCGCGGACATCGAGGAGATCGCCCAGGACTTCGCCGCCGACCCGCGGATCGCGAAGCAAGTCGTCATCATGCGCAGGGACTACACGATGCTCAACAAGGACGGCGCATGGGCGTCAGTGCTCATCGACATCGGGGACCACAGCGCCTTCCCGGTGAACTACATGTCGGGGCGCGCGCCCCTGAACGATCAGGAGATCGCCCTGTCCCACAGCCAGGCGGCCGAGGCGGGCGCCACCCTCGGCGCGACGGTGACGGTCAAGGGCTCCGAAGGCGAAAGGGAACTCGCAGTCGTCGGGGTGTACCAGGACATCACCAACAACGGGCTCACCGCGAAGGCGGCCTTCGACGACTCCACTCCCGCGCTGTGGCAACTCATGTACGCGGACGTGGCGAGCGGGGAGGACGCGCGGGAGGTCGCACAGGACCTCTCGCGCGAGCACCCAGGGGCGCAGGTCGTGGAGATGGTCGAGTACGCCTCGCAGTTCTTCGGGGCGACCCAGTCGCAAGTGGATGTCCTGGCCGCGATGGCCCTCGTGATATCCCTCGGGCTCGCGTTCCTCATCACGGCCCTCTACTCCGTCCTGGTCCTCGCCCGTGAGCGCGGGAGTATCGCTGTTCTGCGAGCGCTCGGCTCGACCGTGCGCTCCGTCGCTGGCCAGTACTTCACGCGCTTCGGCGTGGTCGCAGCGATCGGGGTCGCCCTGGGCGTCGCCATGGCGATGACCGCCGGCGAATGGGCCGTGGGGCTGGTCCTCGCCAGCCGCGGGGCCCCCGATCTGCACCTGCTGGCCGATCCATTGCTGATAGGGGTGGTGGTGCCGGCGGCGCTCCTGTCCGCCACCGCCATGGCAGTGGGGCTCGCGCTCAGGCCCCTGCCCTCCATCACCCTGACCGACACCGACTGAGGAGTGCCAATGACCACCGAGACAAGCCTTGGGACGAATGGGGACGCGGCGCCCGCGTTGAGTGCCCGCCGTCTGACCAAATCCTACGGGGCCCCCGTTCTGGAGGACCTCGATCTCGACATCGCCGACGGGGAGTTCGTCGCCGTCATGGGCCCGTCGGGTTCGGGGAAATCGACCTTGATGCACTGCCTGAGCGGAATGGACCGGCCCGACTCCGGCAGGGTCGTGGCGCGGGGGCGCGAGATCACGGGACTGGGGGAGAAGGAACTCGCATCGCTGAGGCTGACGGAGTTCGGTTTCGTCTTCCAGCAGGCGCACCTCATGGCGACCCTGAACCTGCTGGACAACATCGTCCTCCCAGGATTCCTGGCGGGCCTGCGCCCGCGCGACGAGGTCGTGGAGCGCGGACGAGCCCTCATGGAGCAGATGGGGATCGGCGAGTGCGCCTCGAGCGGCGTCACCGAGGTGTCGGGCGGGCAGCTGCAGCGCGCGGGCATCTGCAGGGCCCTGATCAACGACCCCGCGGTCCTCTTCGCGGACGAGCCCACGGGGGCGCTCAACCACTCCGCGGCGACCTCCATCCTCGACTTGTTCGGACGGGTCCACGCCTCGGGCACCACGATGGTGGTCGTCACCCACGACGCGCGCGTCGCGGCCCGCGCCGACCGCGTGCTGGTCCTGGTCGATGGCAGGATCGTCGAGGATCTGCGCCTGGGGCCCTACGAGGAGGAAGCCGCCCAGGCGCGCCTCGAGACGGTGGGCGCCGCCTTGCACCGCCACTCGGTGTGAGCGCCCCCGCGGGGGACGGCGCAGGGGCCCGCGCACGGCGCCCGCCTCGTCCCGCAGCGCCCGGCCACCATGTGGGGAGGGGTGCCGGAACCCCTTCCAGTGGACTACAGTCAAGGAAGCGAAAAAGGCGGGCCAAGCAATGGCAGCGCACCGAGGGCCGGGAACGGCCCGGACAACCCCAGGAGTCGCGGCATGAGTGAGACCAAACCCTCCGCAGCAGAAGACGCCGGTCCCAGCATCGATGAGGTCATCGCCTCGAAGGAGGGAAGGAGCACCCAGCTCAAGCGCAAGCTATCTGGCCGCCACATGCGGATGATCGCCATCGGCGGCGCGATCGGCACCGGCCTGTTCGTCGCCTCGGGCGCCACCGTGTCCAAGGCCGGTCCGGGCGGCGCCCTCGTCTCCTACGCGGCGGTCGGGATCATGGTGCTCCTGCTCATGCAGTCCCTCGGCGAGATGAGCGCCCACCAGCCGATCGCTGGCTCCTTCCAGACCTACGCCACGAAGTTCATCAGCCCCTCCTTCGGCTTCGCGATGGGCTGGAACTTCTGGTTCAACTGGGCGATCACCGTCGCTGCGGACCTGGTGGCCTCGGGCCTGGTCATGTACTACTGGTTCCCCAACGTCCCCTCGTGGGTGTGGGCAGGGGGCTTCCTGGCGTTCCTCGTCATGCTCAACGCGCTCTCAGCCCGCGTGTACGGCGAAGCGGAGTTCTGGTTCGCGACCATCAAAGTGGTCACCGTCGTCGTCTTCCTGATCGCCGGCGTCGCCATGATCTTCGGGGTGATGGGATCGGCCTCCCCGGGGCTGACGAACTGGACCCTCGAGGACGGCCCCTTCCACGGAGGGTTCCTGGGCGTCGTCGCCGTGTTCATGATCGCAGGCTTCTCGTTCCAGGGGACGGAGCTGGTGGGCATCGCCGCAGGCGAATCGGAGAATCCTCACAAGGACGTGCCCAAATCGATCCGCACGGTCTTCTGGCGCATCATGATCTTCTACATCGGAGCGATCGCCGTCATCGGGACGCTGCTGCCCTTCACCGACCCGAACCTGCTGGCCGCCAGCGAGTCGAACGTCGCCCAATCCCCCTTCACCCTCGTGTTCGCGCGCCTGGGCGTCGGCGGCGCAGCGGCCATCATGAACGCCGTGATCCTCACCTCCATCCTGTCGGCGGGCAACTCCGGGTTGTACGCGGCCTCGCGGATGCTGCACTCCATGGCCTTGGTGGGGCAGGCGCCCAAGATGTTCAGCTACGTGAGCCGCCACGGGGTGCCGGTCAACGCCATGATCGTCACCGCGTTGATGGGAGGTTGCGCGTTCCTGACGGCTCTGGTCGGCGAGGGCGTCGCCTACACGTGGCTGGTGAACATCGTCGGCCTGTCCGGGATCGTCATGTGGCTGGGCATCGCCGCGGCGCACTGGCGCTTCCGCCGCGCCTACGTGCGCCAGGGGTACTCCCTGGACGACCTGCCCTACCGCTCGCCCTTCTTCCCGGCGGGGCCGATCCTGGCCTTCTCCATGTGCATCATCATCATGATCGGCCAGGTCTACGAGGCGTTCGTGCAGGGGACGTACATGGAGGTCCTGCCCTCCTACGTCGGCCTGCCCCTGTTCCTGATCGTGTGGCTGGGGTTCCACCTGGTCAAGCGCGACCGGGTGGTCGCCCTGGACGACATGGACGTCAAGGGCGTGCGCATCGACGACATGTCGCGCCGTCGGCGCCGGTAGGGCAGGGGGCGCCGACAGAGAGCGGAGCGGTACTGGCCCCTCGGAGTCGGCCCCGCCTGTGCGGGGCGTTCCGTCGGTGGGCGGGACGCTGGGGAGGGGCCTGGTGGCGGCCGCGCCGCAGAGACTAGGATGGGCACATGGTGAAGAAGCTGCGTATGATGACCGCCGCCCTTGCCTGCGTGGCGCTGGGCGCCTGCACTCCCGGCGGCACCGCCCAGAGCGGCGCTACCGGTGGCGCCTCGGGCACCGCTCAGCCCCCGGTCACGGGAGCGCCCCAGTCCGGGGCGGCCACCGCCTCGCCGTCCCTGCCGCCCCCCGACGTGGAGGGACTGCCGTGCACGACCGAGGAACTCGAGGCGTCCCTGGGGGAGAAGACGACGAGCGGGGGGACCACTACGCTCACGATCTCCTTCTGGAACGGCAGCGGACAGGAGTGCACGATCAGCGGCTTCCCGCGGGTGTCCTTCATGTCGTCGCGCACGAACGAGACTGTGGGCTCGGAGGCCGTTCGCGACGGCGAGGACCCGGGGAACATCTTCAAAGTGCTTCCCCGAGAGTCGGCGCACGCGACCCTCACGCTGGACGACCCCGCCGCAGCCGGGTGCTCGGCCGCCAGAGCGGACCTGGTCGCCGTGGTCCTGCCCGGCGATACGATGGCCATGACCCTGAGCTACGCGGACCTCAACGTGTGCTCGGACGCGGCCAGTGCCGTGGTGGGCCCCCTGGAGCCTGGGGCCTGAGCCGGCGCGAGGGAAGCTCCGGCGGCCTCACTCCATCTCGATCGGTCCTGCCAGCAGTGCGCCCTCGGTGTCGAGGCGGCTGATCGCCAGGGAGGCGGTCGCCCCGTCCAAACGCCCGGCGTTGCGCGCCTCGAGCACCCTGGCACGGGCGAAGTCGATGCACTCCAGCCGCAGGACGGTCTCGTCCTCGTCGAAGAAGGAGAACTCTTCCTCGGAGGCGGCCTGGACCATCCGCTGCTCGCGGCGCTCGTAGGACTCGCGGATCGCGTTGACGAGGTCCTCGTCCTCGACGCCGACCCGCTCAGCCATAGAGGGGAGCTCTTCGACGATATCGCGCATGATCCCCGCCAGCACGCGCGTCTCCTCGTCCAACTCCTCCGCCTCGCGCCGCTGGACGGCTGTGGGACGCGCATTCGCCCAGCGGACCACGTGCGGGAGCGCGATCCCTTGGACGACCAGTGACAGCAGGGTGACTCCGGCGGTAATGAGGACCACGAGGTCGCGCTCCTCGTAGGCGGTCCCCCCGAAGGACCCGGGGATCGACAGGGCCATCGCCAGGGAGATGGCCCCCCCCGGAATCCAGCGACCGTCGACACGAGGCGCCCCCGGATGTTCGTGCGGCGCTCGCGCTGCTGGGGGCGACGGTCCAGGGCCCGGATGCTGAAGATAATGGCGTGGTGGCCCACGAAGCGGGCGGCCACCATCACCAAATAGATGATCGGGATCAGGACGAGGCCTCGGACCAGCTCTTGGCGGGGGAGGCGACGGACGATGTCGGGCAGGGACAGTCCCACCATGATGAACAGCACGGTGTTCATCAGGTAGGTGAGAACCGACCAGAAGGGGATCCCGACGAGGCGGATGGCGGAGTCGTTGGCGTTCCGGTTGTACCGGGAGTAGACGATGCCACAGGCGACGACGGCGAGCACGCCGGAGCCGTGGAGCTCCTCGGCGAGGAAATAGGTGGTGAAGGGGACTGTGAGCGCGATCAGATTCGACAGCATCGCGTCGCTCTGGCTGGCGTTCCATTTCGCCCACAGGAGCACTGCAGCCGCACCACAGACAACGCCGATTCCCAATCCGGCTCCGATCGAGATGGCGAACTCCGAGGTGACTGAGGTGGCGCTGACCCCTGTGCCCCCTGCGGCGATCCGCAGGGCGATGGAGAAGATCGCCAGGGCGGTGCCGTCGTTGAGCAGGGACTCGGCCTGCAGGACTGTGCGGCCGAAACGGTTGATCCCCTTGCCCAGCGCGGCCACGGCGGTGGCGTCGGTGGGCCCCAGGCACGCGCCAACCAGGAGCGCCCCGCCCGCGGACAACCCCACTGCCAAGACCGCCGCCATGATGATCGCCGAGGTGATGGCCACCAAGACGGTTGCTGAGAGGATGATGCCCCGCAGCGCCCGGCGCATGCCATTGAGCGATACGGACAGCGCCTCCCAGTACAGCAGGACTGGGAGGAACACAGTGAGGACGACCTCACTGGGCAGTCCCGCGTCCTCGGCGCCCGGCGTGAACGAGGCCACCATGCCAGCGACGATCAGCATGACGGGGCCGATCAAGCGGAAACGGTTGGTGAGCGCCGTCGCCACGATGGCCGCGACGCAGACAATGATGAGCAGTTCAAGACTCATGGGGATGGCCGATCTGCACGGGAACGGGTTGTGGCTGTCGACTCTACGACGGTTTCCGAGTACCCGCCCAGCGGGGGCCGGTGGTGGTGCGAAAGCGCATGCGGGGAGCGGGGGACGGGCCGGACGGGCGCGGACCCAGTTCTCCAGGGGCATCGGGGGCGAGGGGGCCGGGTTTCGTGGGACGGGATGGAGACTGCGGCTGCCCGGACCTCAGGGAGTGGAGCCGCCTACTCCAGTAGATGCCGGTATGTTTTGCGTGCTTTCATCGCATGGATGATTTCCTCCGTTTGATCGTCCCAGCGCAGGACACAACCAGTTCAAGGAGGCGCATGGATTGGTCGAAACCGAGGCGAAACTCCCGCTGGGGATGATCGTCGTCAAGCGAAGCCGTGAATCTGCACCCGTTCGTCGCCGCGAATACCGCGGCTTCTTCGGGAATCCCGTGCTTCAGTGCCGATGGTCTCAAAATCATGAGATGAAGGCGCGCAGGGCGTCGCGTATCACTGTGGAACGCGTGCCCCCGTTTTTATCCGCGTAGTGGTCGATGCCGTCGATCTCGTCATCAGTGAGGCGCACCGAGATGGTCCGCGCGGGTTGGTCTCCGCGGCAGGGGCGTCCCCGCCGCCGGAGGGTTTCAATGTCGTAGCCATGCTCGGCCTCCGCGACCCAGTCATCGATCTGCGCCTCGGAAACGGGGTGTCCGTTCATCGTACTCACCCTATTATCGTAGTACGAAAATGTGGCGAGGGGAGGTGGGCCACTGTTGATAGTCGACGGCGCACTCCCCGCCGGGGTCTGCGGGCCTGAGGGCGTGGTGACGACCCTGTGGGCGAACCCCCTCCAGACGCGTGTGTGCTGGGATACACTTGCGGGGAATCCATCGGCCTGGGGAAAGGGATGAGAACGTGGGGAAAGCAGAGGAGCGCGCGCAGTTGCACAAAGCGATCTGGAAGATTGCCAATGACTTGCGCGGCAGTGTGGACGGCTGGGACTTCAAGGCCTACGTGCTGGGGTTCTTGTTCTACCGCTTCATATCGGAGAATCTGACGGACTACCTCAATGCCGAGGAGCGTGCGGCTGCGGACGGCGACCCCGATTTCGACTACGCCCGCCTCGACGACGCTGATGCCGAGTTCGCTCGCGAGGAGATCGTGAGGACGAAGGGCTTCTTCATCCGTCCCTCGGAACTGTTTTGCAATGTGCGGGCGGTGGCGCGCTCCGACGAGAACCTCAACGAGAGGCTCTCCAGGGTGTTCCGATACATCGAGGGCTCGGCCCAGGGCACGGGGTCGGAGTCGGACCTGCGGGGGCTTTTCGCCGACATCGACGTGAACTCCGCGAAACTGGGGAACACGGTGGCCGAGCGCAACGCGAAACTGGTCAAGATCATGGATGCCATCGGCGACCTCGACTTGTCTTACGGGGACTCGTCGATCGATGCATTCGGTGACGCTTACGAGTATCTGATGACCATGTACGCCTCCAGCGCGGGCAAGTCGGGTGGTGAGTTCTTCACCCCGCAGGAGGTCAGCGAGGTACTGGCGACGATCGCAGCCGACGGGCGCGCCCGCGTTGGCCGCGTCTACGACCCGTGCGCGGGCTCGGGGTCGCTGCTGCTGAAGTTCGCGAAGGTGCTGGGGACGGAGAACGTGGGCGCGTTCTTCGGCCAGGAGATCAACCTCACGACCTACAACCTGTGCCGGATCAACATGTTCCTCCACGACGTGAACTTCTCACATTTCGACATCGCTCTGGGCAACACGCTGACGGCCCCGGCGCACTGGGATGACCAGCCCTTCGACGCCATCGTCTCAAACCCGCCGTACTCGACGAAGTGGGTCGGCAAGGACGATCCGGCGCTCATCAACGATCCGCGTTTCTCCCCGGCGGGCGTCCTGGCGCCCAAGTCTTACGCGGACCTGGCCTTCACGATGCACATGCTGGACTGGCTGGACGTGGCGGGCACGGCCGCCATCGTCGAGTTTCCGGGCGTGCTCTACCGCGGGGGAGCGGAGGCGAAGATCCGCCGCTACCTGGTGGACAACAACTTCGTGCACGCGGTCATCCAACTGCCGCCGGACTTGTTCTTCGGCACGACGATTGCCACCTGCGTCATCGTGTTGAAGAAGTCCAGACCGGATTCCCGTGTCCTCTTTGTCGACGCCTCGAAGGAGTTCGTGCGCGAGGGCAACAAGAACCGCTTGGCCGCGCCGAACCGGGAGCGTGTCCTCTCCCTGCTGGCGGCCAGGGCCGACGAGGCGCACGTGGCTTCCTTGGTCTCCCAGCAGGCCATCGCGGACAATGACTACAACCTGTCGGTGTCGAGTTACGTGGAGCCGGAGGACACTCGTGAGGAGGTCGACATCGTCGCCCTCAACGCCGAGATCGCGCAGATCGTTGCCCGCCAGGAGCGGCTGCGCGCCTCCATCGACCAGATTGTCGCTGAACTGGAGGCCGACGAGGCGGGGGCCGCTTCCGCGCAGACCAGTCCCGTCGGTTCTGACACGCCGGGCGCCTCAGGGACGGCGTGCGCTGGCGACGGCGCTGCGGAGGAGGAGCGATGAGCCGTTTATCCGAGTTGATTCGGGATCTGTGCCCGGACGGGGCGGAGTACAGGCCGCTGGGCAGGGTAGCTGCCCTTGAGCGGGGGACTCCCATTACGAAGAGACAAATCGCTACCGGGGATATTCCCGTAATCGCAGGAGGGCGCGAGCCCGCGTACTCCCATAATGTTGCGAACAGAGAGGGGGAGACTCTCGTCGTTGCAGGATCCGGTGCTTACGCGGGTTACGTGTCCTACTGGGATCGTCCTGTATTTGTTTCGGACGCATTCTCGATCAAAGTCGACGGCACGGTTCTCCTTCCACGCTTTGTCTACCACTGGATGGCGGGCAGTCAGAATAAGATACACTCGTTCAAGAGCGGAGGAGGCGTTCCCCATGTTTACACGAAGGACGTTGCGAAATTGCTGTGCCCTATTCCGCCTCTTGAAGTGCAACAGGAAATTGTGAGAATATTAGATCAGTTTACGACGCTGGAAGCGGAGCTGGAAGCGGAGCTGGAAGCGGAGCTGGAAGCCCGGCGCAAGCAGTACGAGCACTACAGGGACAGCTTGCTTTCGTTTCATCCCGGAGATCGGAGTGTTCGCTGGGTGTCGATTGGTGACGCCTCCGATGTGTTTGGTGGTTTGACCGGAAAGAGAAAAGGGGACTTCGGTGTTGGTGACGCCCGGTATGCGTCTTATAGGAATGTGTACTCAAACATCGCGCTTGATGTCGATCCAGAGGATCGTGTGCGAATTCGTCCAGACGAAAATCAAAGGCGGTTGCTCCTTGGTGACTTGGTTCTCACGGGATCTTCTGAAAGTCGTGACGAGGTTGGAATGTCGTCTGTTGTTGTGGATCAGCCTCCCCACGATCTGTACTTGAACAGTTTCTGTATCGGAGTGCGGTGGAGAAATCCGGAGGCTTATTATCCGGACTTTGTTAAACACCTATTCAGGAGCGGTGCGATGCGAAAGCTGATATCCTGTTCAGCAGATGGGGTTACTAGGTTCAACTTATCAAAACGGAAACTGAAGAAACTAGTGATTCCCGTTCCGTTGATCGAGGAACAGCGCCGTATCGCCGATATCCTTGATCGTTTCGATGCGTTGGTCAATGACATTTCGTCCGGCCTGCCCGCGGAGATCGCGGCCCGGCGCAAACAGTACGAGCATTACCGCGATCGTTTGTTGTCATTCCCCGAAAAGGAGGTCTGACTGCGATGGTGGGTAAACACATCGAGCTCTTCCTGGTCGACGGAGAAGCAGGCGGCATTACGACGGCAAACGTGTCCGGGTGGACCGGGCACATCCTGGTTGGTCCCCGCACTGAACTCGCGCGCCTGCTTGGTCGTAAGGAAGCGTCGCGCAATGGCGTTTACCTGCTGCTCGGCGACAATCCCGAGTGCGTCGACGGTGTGCGCTGCTACATCGGTAAAACGGAGGATTTCAGCAGGCGCTTCCGCGACCACGACCGTCAGAAGGACTGGTGGGACCGGGCCGTCCTGGTCTCCTCGCGGGAAGACGCCTTCAACGAAGGGCACTGGGGCTACCTGGAGGCGCGCATGGTCGAGGTCGCCGTGCGCGCGAAACGCGCAACCCTCAAGGACAACGCGCAGATCCCGCAGGTGCGAAAACTCTCGGAGGCCCAGCAATCCGATGCGGAGACATTCTTCACCCAGATGCGCTCGATTCTGCCTGTCCTGGGGGTCCAGGTGTTCCGTGAGACCCAGCCCCTGCCTCGCGAGGAGGAGAGTACCGCGGCGGAGGACAGTCCTGTTTTCTGTTACGTGCTTTCGAAGCGGGGAATCGACGCCCGCGCCCGGGTGGTCGGCGGCGAATTCGTCGTCCTCCAAGGTTCGCGTGTTACGCCTGAGGTCACCAGTCCGCGGCGCTACCAGCGGATCCATGCTCTCCACTCCCAGCTGGTTGCCGACGGCACCATACGGGTCGAGGGGGATCATGGGGTACTCACGCGTGACATCACTTTCACCAGTCCTACTGCGGCGGGACGACTGGTCACTGGGAGATCGTGCAGCGGTCGCACCAGCTGGAAATGGGACGACCACGGCCAGGAGAAGACCTACGCTCAATGGGAGGAGCGTGGACTCGAGGGCTGACGCCGGTTCCGAGATCGGTGGCGGTGCGGCAATTCTCAAACGATGAACCCGGAAAACAGTAGGGGGGCACGTGACAATCACGCGCCCCCCTGCGGAGCCTGGTGGACTCAGTCCTTCAGCCCGTCGAGAACCGGGTGCTCGCTGTAGTATTCGCGAATCGCGTCCTTCGTGATCACAGCAGTCGAGGGCTCCGAAGGCAGGAGGCCACCACGTGCGTTCTTCCATGGCGCTTCGCTGTGCGTGCGTTCGGAGAGCTCGGCGCCCGAATAGGTGCCGAAGGCGGCGCACACCTCCGCGATGAGGGCTTCCTCCTCGGTGCTCAAAGCGCCCTCGGCGAGCGCGCCATCCAATTCGCCGGGCCGGATGAGGAACTTCCCGGCGTGGAGCGTGAAGAGTTCTGGCGCCACAGGCCCCCCGCGCCACGCGCGGAAGTCCTCGGGGAACAACGGCCGACCCGTGCGCACGAGGTGCTCCGCCTGTGCGTAATACGCGAGTTTCTGCAACTTCATCGTCGTGACGGTACCGGTCTCGGCCAAAATGCGCGCTGCGACATCAACAATGCGTGCCATGGTCTCCTCCTCTCACTGTCACAGTACACCCCGAATCTGGCCTTTCGGGACGGGACAACTGGTTCGCGACGGGCGCCCACCTGGATCAAGGCCTTCACAACCACAGGCGCATCCCCGCTGCGCCCGGTGGCGAGTTCCCATTGAGCGGGGGGGAATCTGACGCAGACGCGCCCGCCCGGGGCTACCATCGTTCCAGTCGAACCACGCCAGCAGAAAGGTCCCCGAATGGCCGCCGAAGCCCACCACCCGATCGTCGAACCCATCATCCTCACCGACGACGCCACCGTGGTGGGCCTCTACGAGCCCGTGCCCCGTGAGGGCGGCGCGCACCAAAGCGAAGCCGAACTGGAGGCGGCCCTCATCCGCCAACTGAGGGCGCAGGCCTACGAGTACGTGCGGATCACCGACGAAGCTGCACTCATCGCGAACCTGCGAGCCCGCCTCGAGGACCTCAACGACTACCGGTTCAGCGACGACGAGTGGAAGCGGTTCTTCGAGGCATCCATCCGGACCCCTGGCGACAGCGTCATCGAGAAAGCGCGGCGCATCCAGGAGGACCATGTCCAGAGCCTGATCCGCGACAACGGTGAAACGAAGAACATCTACCTCATTGACAAGCAGAACGTGCACCGAAACTCGCTGCAGGTCATCAACCAGTACGAGGCCACGACCGCCTCGCGCTCGAACCGCTACGACGTGACGATCCTGGTCAACGGACTGCCCCTGGTCCACATCGAACTCAAACGGCGCGGAGTCGCCATCCGCGACGCCTTCAACCAGATCAGCCGCTACCAGCGCGACTCCTTCTGGGCGGGGGCAGGGCTCTTCGGCTACGTGCAGATTTTCGTCATCTCCAACGGCACCCACACCAAGTACTACTCCAACACCGTGCGCCTGTCCCAGATCACTGAGAACCAGTCGGGCAGACGCGAGGTCAAGGCCGCCGCATCCAAGTCCTTCGAGTTCACGTCGTGGTGGTCCGACGCCGCCAATAACCCGATCACCGACCTCGTGGACTTCACGAGGACGTTCTTCGCCAAGCACACGCTGCTGGCGGTGCTCACCCGCTACTGCGTCCTCACCGTCGAGAACCAGCTCATGGTCATGCGGCCCTACCAGATCGCTGCCACGGAGGCGATCCTGCGGAGGATCAACTCGGCGACCCTCAACAAGCAGACGGGTAGGCTTGCGGCTGGGGGGTACATCTGGCACACAACCGGATCGGGTAAGACCCTCACGTCCTTCAAGACCGCGAAACTGGCGGCGGGAATGGAGGGCATTGACAAGGTCCTCTTCGTCGTCGACCGCAAGGACCTGGACCACCAGACCATCGAGGAGTACAACCGGTTCGCCGCGGGAACTGTCTCCGCGAACCAATCGACCCGCCAACTCGCCGGGCAGATCAACGACCCCAGCGTCCGCATCATCGTCACCACGATCCAGAAACTCTCCAACTTCGTGTCCAGCACCGCCAACCGGGGCCACACGATCTACGGCGGCCACGTCGTCATCATCTTCGACGAATGCCACCGCAGCCAGTTCGGGGACATGCACTCCGCGATCACCAAGGCTTTCCGCAACTACCACCTTTTCGGTTTCACGGGCACGCCCATTTTCGCTCAGAACGCCTCGAGCGGCGGGAAGGCGAACCTGCGGACCACCGCCCAGGCGTTCGGCGACCAGCTGCATTCCTACACCATCGCAGACGCCATCCGCGACAACAATGTCCTGCCCTTCCGGATCGACTACGTCAACAGCTTCTCCGTGGCCCCGCACGTGGACGCGAAACTGGTGGCGGGCATCGACACGGAGACCGCGTTCATGGACCCCCGGCACATCAGCCAGGTCGTGACCTACATCCGCGAGCACTTCGACCAGAAGACCCTCCGACACTCCTCCTACACTTTGAGCGACCGCAGGGTGCGGGGCTTCAACTCCCTGTTCGCCACCGCCTCCATCAAAGCGGCGCGCGCCTACTACCAGGAGTTCGCCCGCCAGCAGCGCGGCCTGCCGCAGGCCCAGCGCCTCAGCGTCGGCATTATCTACTCCTACGCGCCGAACGCCGAGGCGCCCGACGCCGGCGGCTTCCTCTCTGAGGAGGGGATGGACCCCTCGGCCCTCACCCATGACGACCGTGACTTCCTGGACATGGCGATCAGGGACTACAACCGGCAGTTCGACACGAACTTCGACTCTTCCGCCCAGGGTTTCGAGGGGTACTACGCGGACATCTCGCGGCGCCTGTCCTCCAAGCAGATCGACTTGGTCATCGTGGTGGACATGTTCCTCACAGGTTTCGACTCCAAGTCGCTCAACACCCTCTGGGTGGACAAGAACCTGCGCAGCCACGGGTTGATCCAGGCGTTCTCGCGCACCAACCGCATCCTCAACTCTGTGAAGACCTACGGGAACATCGTGTGTTTCAGGAACCTGGCGCAGGAGACCGAGGACGCCATCGCCCTCTTCGGCAACAAGGAGGCGCGCGGGCAGGTGCTGCTCAAGTCCTACCAGGAGTACCTCGACGCTCACGCTGAGGCCGTGACGCGGTTGCGCCTCGAGTTCCCCCTGCCGCTGGGCCCCATCGCGTCCGAAGACGCACAGCGGGGATTCGTCGTGCTCTTCGGCAAGATCCTCCGCCTGCGCAACATCCTCGCGTCCTTCGACGACTTCGCTGCCGACGACCCCTTTTCCGCGCGCGACATTGAGGACTACCGCAGCGCCTACCTGGACCTCTACCAGGAGATGCGCCAGCACGCCGCCGCCGACAAGGAACCCATCAACGCGGACCTTGTCTTCGAGATCGAGTTGGTCAAACAGGTCGAGGTGAACGTCGACTACATCCTGATGCTGGTTGAGCAACACCGGGCAAGCAGAGGGGACGGCGACGACGTGGAGATCCCCGTCGAGATCACGCGCGCCCTGAAATCCAGCCCCTCACTGCGCGACAAGCGCGACCTCATAGAGGACTTCTACAGGCGCGTGTCGTTGAGCGGGGACGTGTCAACCGAGTTCGCGCGCTACGTCGCCGAGCGCCGCGAGGCCGAACTGGAGGGGATCATCGAACGCGAGAACCTGCGCGCAAACGCCAGCGAGTTCGCCCACCGCGCACTGGCGGAGGGGTTCGTCTCCGAGGAGGGGACCGGTTTGTCAAGCATCCTGCCCCCTATGTCGCGCTTCGCCCGGGGTGGTGGCCGCGCAGAGAAGAAGGCCAGGGTACTCGATGCCCTGCGCGCCTGGGTGTCACGGTTCGTGGGCCTGGGCGGGCGGTGACGCCAGCGCCCCACGGCCTCACCGGTCGTCGGTGTTTGCGTCTATGCTCGCGGGGCCGCCCGTCGGGGCGTCTGCGCCTTCGGAACTGCTGGGACTCGCGGAAGCACCCGGATCGATGGGACCACTCGGATCGGCGGAAGCACCCGGATCGACGGGACGACTCGGGTTTCTGGGCTCGGCGGTTCCTCCCGTTTTCACCGCGTGGATGATCTCGCGCAGTCCCCAGGCGAAGATGGCGGCGATGAAGTGGAATGGCAGCCAGTTGGCCACGAGGCCCCAATCGGAGTGGTTGGGGGACAGGCCCCTCAGCATCCAGCCGAAGTACCATAGGATCGGCACATCCGTGGCGATCGCGCAAAGGACCACCACGAGTTTCAATACGCCACCGTGGTCGAGGAACTTCCGGGAGATGGACGCTAGCACCTGGATGAAGGTGAAGAAGCCCATGAAGCCGAAGAAGTAGTACAGAGCGAGGTCGGCTCTCGCGGAGAGGAGGAGCCCGAGCAGGAACACCACGTGGAGCACGAGGTAGCGGAAGATGAAGGTGAGGATACCCCGGGGATCTTTCAAACGTGCCATGCCACTAGGCTAACGGGATCCGGCCACGAGGGTAAGCCCCTCAGGGGCTATGCCAATATGTGGGTGTTCGACTGATCATCTGGCCCAGTGCTGTGGAACGGTGCCCGTTCTTCGCTGCGAGAACGGCGGGGGCCTCGGGATCCCGTGTTCGGGCGCCGACGACGGCCCCCGAGTCATCTGGGCAGCCCTGGATGGCTGGTGCCTTGTGAGCTCAACATGTGGATGAACTCCCGCAGCCCCCAAGCAAGGAACGCGGCGAGGAAGTGGAAGGGCAGCCATTTGGCCACGAGCTCCCAGTCGGAACCAAAGAGCAAGCCGTACAGCATCCGCCCCAACCACCATAGGACTACCACGTCGGAGGCGACGGCCCCCATGATCACCACGGCTTTCCACGCCCCGCCGTGGTCGAGGAACTTCCGGGAGATGGACGCCAGCACCTGGATGAAGGTGAAGAAGCCCATGAAGCCGAAGAAGTAGAATAGAATGAGATCGCCGCCCACAGAGAGGGGGAACCCGATCAGGAAAGCCACGTGGAGCAACAGGTAGCGGAAGGTGAAGGTGAAGATCCCCCGGGGGTCTTTCAAGAGCGCCATGCCATCAGGCTAACGGGATCCGGCCACGAGGGTAAGCCCCCTAGCAGCACTGCTCCGCCTCGGCGCCAGCCCCGCCTCCGTCCGCGCTCACAGCCCCAGTTCCCTCCGGTAGAGTTCCTCGTCGCGCGCGCCGAACACGTCGAAAACTACGCGCATGCGGGAGGCGCCGGGCACAGCGGAGTCCAGGAACGCGGCGGTCGTGGACACTGCGATGCGCGCGGCCTGGTCCTGCGGGAACCCGAAGACCCCGGTGGACACGCAGCACAGCGCCACCGTCCGTAGGCCGTGGGAGGCGGCCAGGCTGAGGCAGGACCGGTACGACGAGGCGAGGGCCGCGCGGTGCGCGTCGGTGAGCCGCCCAGAGACGATGGGCCCCACCGTGTGCAGGACGTGGCGGGCGGGCAAGTGGAAGCCCGGGGTGATCTCAGCCTCCCCCGTGGGCTCCGGGCCGAGCCCGGCCGCCCGCCGCTGGGCCATAATGCCCGCGCACGCCTCGCGCAGCTGGAGCCCGGCGGCGGAGTGGATCGCATTGTCGATGCAGGCGTGGCCCGGGACCCTGCACCCCAGCAGGGCGGAGTTCGCGGCGTTGACGATGGCGTCGACCGCCATGCGGGTGATGTCCCCGCGCCACAGGGCAAGCCGCGGGTGGACGGGGGACGCCTCGGCGTCCTCCCACGAGGCGGTTCCCCGTTCCTGCGCTTCCGCGTCGAGGATGGCGCCCTCCACCTCGAGGTATTCCGGGTCGAGGGGGCCGGGCTCGCGGGTGTTCATCAACGCGCGCAGCAGGGCGCGTTGGGCGCCGGGGTCCAGGCCGGCCGGGGGCTCGGTGCCCTCCTCGGCGCAGAGGATTTCGACGGCGCGGCGCACGAGGCGGGAATGCGCGGCGCTGCCCGTTTTCCCTGTACCGATCCCGGTACTGGTTGCGGGGGTCGTCATGCTGTCCACCTTGCCGGTGCCGGTGCCGGCGCCGGTTGCAGGGGTCGTCATGAGCGGGCCTTTCGTCGGATACGTGTTTCAACGGCATACGGGCGCGCCGTATTCCGCGGGGGCTGCCGGCCGTGAGCTCTCGGTTCCCGTGCTCCCGGAGGCGCCTGTTGGTCGCTGGGCCGTGCATCCCGTCCACAGTCCGGGCCCCGCGTTCCCGGAGGCGCCCCGCCGTCGTCAGTGGTGCGTCGCTCGGCCACCCCGGCCCTGCGCTCCCGTAGGCGCCCGGCTGGGATTCCCAGCGGCTCCGTTCGTTCTGCCCCCGGGCGGGCCGCTCTATCTGTCCACCCGGACGCGGTGCTCGTTCTGCCCCTCCTCCAGCACACGGTAGGAGGCGGCCCGTCCGGGGTGCTCGTGCAGGGCGACTCCGGCGGATCGAAAGAGCGCCTCGGTGAAAACGGTGAGGCCGCACGTTGGCGCCACGAGGACGAGCGTGCGCGCGGCCGCCTCGTCGTCGGCTGCGACGGCGTCCTCGATGAGGCCGATGACGGTGCCGCCGAAGGGGGTGGGCACCACTCCCTGCGTTGACCGTTCGAACAGTGGGTGGCCCATGAAGTCCTCGACCTTGCGCACGGCCGCGGACAGTGCCGGTTGTGCCACTCCGAACTCCCGGGCCGCCCCCCGAGAACGACCCGCAGCGGTGGACTGCGGCAATGTGGCGAAGGCCCTCCACTGATAAACGATCATTCATACCAATCAGTATACGAAGGTGTGATCGGGGCGCCCTAGGGGGTCATGGCGCGCGGTCGTAGAGGTCGGAGCTGTGGAAGGCTTCTGCCAAAGACGTTGATATTTCTTACGGATACTGAGTAAGGTGACAAAATTACAACAAAG
Source organism: Schaalia georgiae DSM 6843 (assembly GCF_000429245.1). GTDB lineage: Bacteria > Actinomycetota > Actinomycetes > Actinomycetales > Actinomycetaceae > Pauljensenia > Pauljensenia georgiae. The sequence goes on along the minus strand of NZ_AUBM01000007.1, from coordinate 25,308 downwards.
TTGTTAAATGTGTGAAAAGGTACGGGAATGAGTTCCTGTACCCGCCCCGGAAGGAGTGTCATCGCCATGTCAGACGACACCGAGGCCAAGAGCTCCGCGCTCCCCGGCCAGCGCTCCATGTGGTGGCCGAAGTGGGACTCGTACATCGCTTGGGCCCCTCTCGAAATGGGCTACCGCGCCCTGTGGGGCTGCGCGCAGGGGCTGGAACCCCAGGAGAGGGCGTGGGTGAGGGGGCAGCCCGCCACCTTCCAGCGCGGTGCCCTGGTCGAGAGGATCCTGCTGCACGCCCTGTTCGACGAGGCGCGCGCCGACGGCCGCATCACATCGGAGGGGGGGATCGCCCAAGTCGGGGACGGCGCTCCCATGGCCTCCGCAATGTTCACCGTGCCCGGTTGGCACGCTGCCGCCAGCTACTGCCAGGCTCTGGTGTGCGTCGCGATCAGTGACAAGCGGGTCGGCGTGGACTGCGATGCGCTCGCCGCCGCCGAGCGCATCGCCCTGCTTCCCGGTATCTTCACCGCCGCCGAGCGGATGCACCTCAACGAGCACCCGGGGGACGTTGTCAACCTGTGGACGGCCAAGGAATCGCTACTGAAGCTGAAGCGCGCGCGCATCGACATCGACCCGGCCGATCCGGCCTACGACGTCATCAATCCCCGGGGTGCCCGCATCATCAGTTGGAACCCCACTCCGCGGACTGTCGCCTCGCTCAGTGTCGAGGACGGCGTGGACGAGGCGCCGATCCCCCTGGTCCTGCCCGGGGCGTAGTCAGCGCCGGGTCTCCGCCAACGCGGGCGGCCCCGCTGTTCCAGCGGGGCCGCCCGGCACAGGGCCGGTCCGGTATCACTCGTCGGCGGCGCTGGGGTGCGTCATGTCGGCGGGCACCACCCACGCGTCGAACTGCTCCTCCGTCAGGAAGCCCAGCTCCAGGGCGGACTCGCGCAGCGACAGGCCCTTGTGGTGCGCGTTCTTCGCGATCTTCGATGCCTTGTCGTAGCCGATGTGGCGGTTCAGCGCCGTCACCTGCATGAGGTTGACATCCAGGTTGTGCTGGATCCTCTCGCGGTTGGGCTCGATCCCGTAGGCGCAGTTCTTGTCGAAGGACACGCAGGCGTCTCCGAGCAGACGGATCGACTCCAGCACGTTCCACGCCATCACGGGTTTGAACACGTTCAGCTGGAAGTTGCCCTGCGAGCCGGCGAAACCGACCGTCGCGTCGTTGCCGAACACCTGGGTGGCGACCATGGTCATCGCCTCGCACTGGGTGGGGTTGACCTTGCCGGGCATGATGGAGGAGCCGGGCTCGTTCTCCGGGATCAGCAGCTCGCCGATGCCGTTGCGGGGGCCCGAGGCGTACCAGCGCACGTCGTTCGCGATCTTCATGAGCGCGTCGGCCAGGACGCGCAGCGCGCCGGACACCAGGACCAGCGCGTCGTGGGCGCCCAGTGCGGCGAAGAGGTTGTCGGCCTGCTTGAAGGCGATTCCGGTCTCCTCCGAGATCTTCTTGGCCGTCAGCTCGCCGAACTTCGGGTGCGCGTTCAGGCCCGTGCCCACTGCGGTGCCGCCGATGGCCAGTTCGCGGGCGCGCGAGTCCGCGTACTCGATGCCGTCCAGGGCGAAGTCGATCTGCGCGACCCACCCGGAGATGACCTGGCCCAGCCGGATCGGCGTCGCGTCCTGCAGGTGGGTGCGGCCCACCATGATGACGTCGTTGAACTCCTTCGCCTTCCCGTCCAGGGTGTCGCGCAGCTGGCGCACGCGCGGGTACATGTCCTGCAGCTCGGAGACCACGGCGATGTGCATGGCGGTGGGGAAGGTGTCGTTCGAGGACTGGCCGCGGTTCACGTGGTCATTGGGGTGGACCGGCTTCTTGGATCCCAGCGTGCCGCCGGCCAGCTCGATGGCCCGGTTGGAGATGACCTCGTTGGCGTTCATGTTCGACTGGGTGCCCGAGCCGGTCTGGAAGACGACCAGGGGGAAGTGGTCGTCCAGCTTGCCGGAGATCACCTCGTCGCCCGCGCGGGCGATCAGGTCGGCGATGTCGCGGGGCAGCTCGCCCAGCTCAGCATTCGCCAGGGCGGCGGATTTCTTGAGGATGCCGAGGGCACGCACCATGGGACGGCCCCACACGAAAGTGTTGCGGCCGATGTCGAAGTTGTGGAGGGACCGCTCGGTCTGCGCCCCCCAGTAGCGGTCGTTGGCGACCTCCACGGTCCCCATGGAATCGGATTCGGTGCGTGTGTTGTCGGCCATATTCGGCTCCTTCGCATCAGGCGATCATAACGGTCCCAGGATACCCGCTTCCCACAGCCGCCCCGGGGGCCTCCCGTCCTAGCGCCGCTCCCATTCCCGTCTCAGGAGCCCCCGTCCAGCAGTGGGGCTGACGGCTTGCGCAGCCCAGGGTGGGCCCACGCCGCCGCGCACGAGGCGCCGACCAGGACCAGGGCCAGTCCGAACGGGGCCAGCGGCTGCCACCCGTACAGGGCGGTGGCGCTCACCGGCGCGAAGATCCACGTGATCGCGCCCGTGGCGGAAACGAGGCCGGCGACGCCCCCCTGCTCGTCGTCGAGCACCGCCAACGAGGCGCCCGCGGTGAAACCCGTCGACGTCAGACCCGTCGCCACCCCCATGAAGAGCATCGCAACCGCCAGGGCAACCACGGCGGACGCCACTGTGAGGACCGCGACTGCGGTGACGCCCACGCTGACTCCGGCGCGCAGCAGGCGCCGCGGCGGCCACTGGAGGCGCGGGACGACGAGGAGCTGGGCGGTCATCGCACCCGCCGCGCTGAGCAGGAGCATGAGCCCCGTGAGTGAAACAGCGCGGTCGGGGGCGGTCCCCACCCGGTCCTGGATGAGGAACCCCATGAGGATCTGGGTGACGCCCGCCGCGAAGTACAGGCCGATCACGCCCAGCACCCACGGCACGATGCGCCGATCCGTCCACGACACCCTCGGCGGCAGGGGACGCGCCGGGTGAGGGGAGCGGGAGGGGAGCGGGGACGCCTGGGCGCCTGTGGAAGGGCCCTCGCCTCCGGGGGCGGCGGACGCCGGCGGGGCGTGCGGGGACGGCGCCCCCTGGTCCGCACCGCCGCCGTCGCGGGGCACACCCGCCCACGCGATCACCAGGGCGACGACGACGAACCACGGCGTCGCGTGGACGGGGGCGAATATCCACCACGCCCCCAGCAGGCTCGAGGCCACCGAGCCGATCATCACCGACATGTTGATGGCTCCCGAGAACGCCGACGCCCCGCGCACACGGGACGCCTCGTCGTGCGTGACCTCGGCGACCAACGCCTGGCCGGTCGGGGGGATCGCCGCGACCGACGCCCCGAAGAAGGGCCCCCGCGCCGCCATGATCGCTCCTGCCGCCCAGGCCGCACCGATGCCGCCCCCCGCGCGCAGCCACACCGCAGTGGAGAACAGGGCGCCCGCGATGAGGGCCAGGAAAAGGGCGCACAGCAGGACGCGCCTGCGGCCCCACGCGATGGAGCGCCGCCCCCAGAACTGGCTGAGCAGCGCCACCGCCAGCGCCGCCAGCGACACCGCTGCCCCCACGATCCACTCCGGCAGATCCAGTGCGCGCGACAAAGGGGCGATCGACACATTGAGCATGTTCTGCGCCGTGTACGTGAACAGGGCGACGGCCACCAGGACGCGCAGCGTGGGATCGGCCAGGATGGGCGAGCACGACCGGGAGGAGGGGGAATCAGGATGGGGCACACCTCATTCTAGGCCCCGCCCCCCGCTGCTATCCGTCCTGGCGGGGCAGGGCACCGCCTCTCAGATAGTCCCGGCCGCGGCGCACCGCCCTCCACTGTCCGGCGGGGGAGGGGCCCCTTCACCGGGGGCGCGGAGCGTGTTAGGGTCGGCCACCGTGAACCCCGTGAAGAGAACGATCCTGCTCGCCCAGGCGGCCTGGGCCGCCAGAACCGTGCGGCTCGCGCCCGAACCCGAGGGGGAGCGCTCCGGCATCGCGCGCGAGCGATTGGGCGCGACCCTGTCCGAGTACCTGCGCCTCGTCGCGGTGGGCGACTCCCTGGTGGCCGGATCGGGTGCCTCCAGCCAAGCCACTGCCCTCACTCCCCGTATCGCCGACCGGGTTGCCGCGGCGACCGGGGCGCCCGTCATCTGGGAGACGCACGCGCGGCTGGGCTCCACAATGCGCAGGGTCCGCCACCGCTTCCTCGAAGAGGTCGAGGGGAGGTCGGACATCCTCTTCGTCTGCGCGGGCAGCAACGACATCATGGCGCGGCGCTCGCGGGCCGAGTGGGCCGACGACCTCGAGGCGGTGCTCGGCCGGGGCCTGGAGATGGCCGCGCACGTCGTGCTGTGCAGCGCCGGCCAGCCGCACAACTCCCCGCGGCTGCCCGCGATGCTGCGCAGGGAGCTCGCCAAGCGCATCGACGCCCAGACGGCGGACTCGAAGAGCATCTGCGCGCGCCTGGGAGTCGACTACGTGGATGTCGCGCACACCGACCTGGTCGAGGGGTTCTGGGCCTCCGACGGCTTCCACCCCTCGGAGGCCGGGTACGACCAGGCCGCGGGCCTGGTCGTCGACGCGATGGGCTTCCTTCCCCAGCTGCGGCGCTGAGCGGCGCGCGTCTCCGTCCCCGTGCCAGCGCCCACGTCAGCGCGCCGGGTGGGCGTTTTCCTGGCGCGCCCGCAGTTGGTCGCTTCCCGGCGCGCTCCCGGGCCCTCACCTCCGGGCGCGGACCCAGGTGGTCACCCTCCAGCGCGAACCGCCCGACGGCTCGCGCCACTGGGCGTCCGAGCGCTCCTCATCGCGACCCCACGTGGACGTGTCGATCCCGGGGGCGTAGACGACGGGGCCGTCGTGGCCGGCGGTGGCGTCGCAGTCGATGTCCGTCACCACCAGCTCATCGACCAGGGGCATCGCCTGCTCGTAAACGTTGGCCCCGCCCACGATCCAGATCGTCCGCGCGCCGCTGGCCTCCGCGTGGAGCCGGGCGCGCTCGAGCGCCTCGTCCAGGGAGTGCACCAGGTCCGCGCCATCGGTGCGGTACTCGCGCGAGCTGGTGATCACGATATTGGCGCGCCCCGGCAGGGGGCCCCCGAGCGCCTCCCAGGAATGGCGGCCCATAATGATCGGGCAGCCCATCGTGGCGGCCTTGAAATGCGCGAAGTCAGCCGGGACGTGCCACAGCATGCCGCCCCCGCTCCCCAGGACCCCGCCCCGGTCCTGCGCCCAAATGGATGCGATATTAGTCATACGGCCACCGGCGCCTTGATCGTGGGGTGGTGCTGGTAGCCCTCGACGGACACGTCGTCGAAGGAGTAGTCGAACATCGACGGCGCCTTCGCCAACTCCAGGCGGGGGAAGGGATAGGGGTCGCGGGACAACTGCTCGGCCACCTGCTCGGTGTGGTTCGAGTAGATGTGGCAGTCGCCGCCGGTCCAGATGAAGTCGCCGACCTGAAGGCCCGCCTGCTGGGCGAACATGTGGGTGAGCAGCGAGTACGAGGCGATGTTGAAGGGAACCCCCAGGAACATGTCGGCGCTGCGCTGGTACAGCTGCAGGGAAAGGCGCCCGTTGGCGACGTAGAGCTGGAAGAAGGCGTGGCAGGGCTCCAGCGCCATCTGCGGCAGGTCGCCGACGTTCCACGCCGACACCACCATGCGCCGGGAGTCCGGGTCCGTCCGAAGCGTCTCCAGGACGCTCGCGATCTGGTCGATGCGCTTGCCCCCGGCCGCGTTCCACGAGCGCCACTGCACGCCGTACACAGGGCCGAGCTCGCCGTCATCGTCGGCCCACTCGTTCCAAATGCGGATCCCGTGCTCTTGCAGCCACCCGACGTTCGAGGACCCCGACAGGAACCACAGCAGCTCCCCGACCACGGACTTGAGATGGATGCGCTTGGTGGTGATCAGGGGGAATCCCCTGGACAAGTCGTAGCGCAACTGGGCGCCGAAAACGGAGCGGGTGCCCGTGCCCGTCCGATCCCCCTTGGCGACCCCCTCCGCCATGACGCGGGCGAGGAGGTCCTCGTACTGGCGGTCGATCACGTCAGTCGATTCTCTCGCTGGTGAACGCGTGGTGGGAGGGCAGTGCGCGGTCGACCACGGAGTGCTCGATCGTGCAGTTGCGCTTGATCGCTGCGTCGGCACGGCGGATCAGGTCGGCCTGTTCCTGCTCGTCCAGGGCGGACAGGTCCTGCACCAGTTCCACCTCGACGTGCGTGAAACGGTCGGCGTCCTCGTCGTAGTCGGCCGACACACCCACGAACTGGGCGAAGTCGTCGCCGAGGCGGCTGACGAGGCGCATGTCGGAGCTCATCGCGTTGCAGCCCGCGATCGCGAGTTTGAGCAGGTCGCCGGGGGAGAAGCACCCGGGGCCGTGCCCCACGCGCACCTCTGCTCCGTCCTGGTTCCGTGCGACGTACTCGCGGACGCCCGTTCGCTCGAGGTACAGGGACGGCTGGGGTTTCGTTGAATCGCTCATAGGGGGATTCTGCCCTCTCCGCCGCCCCTGGGCAATGCGAACCGCCCGCAGCGGCCCGGCGGAGTGACGGGGCCGGCCCGGCCCGGCCGCGTCCGAGCGGCCGGGCCGGTCGGCTCAGCCCTGCTTCTCCGCCCATTCGGCCGCCAGCTGGTGCTCGCGGTCGAAGGCGTGGCCCACGCGGGCAACCGCCTCCTTCTCGACGCGCCCGCCGACCAGCGGGACGCTCACAGTGATGGTGCCGTTGAGCTCGCGGGCGCAGCCGTCGCCGTCGGGCGTGAGCGTGGAGTCGACCGCCGCGGAGACGGGCGCGCCGCCGACTGCCACCTCCGTGTGGGCGGTGGCCCCCTCCTCCGTGCGGGTCCACGACTCGGTGAACGTCAGGGTGATGCCGTTCTTGGTGAAGGGGCGCGCGATCGCCGGGATCAGCTCCGGATTGACCGTGCCCACGTAGGTGATGGTGTCGCCCTCGACGGTGACCTCCGGGTTGGCGGCCATGAAGCGCCCGAAGCGCATGTCGAGGAAGGCGGGGTCAGTGGACATGCGGATGACGGAGTCGACGTCCAGGGGATAGGTGGCGGATTGAGTGAATTCCATGGGTGCTCTCCTTGTCGGATTACTGGCGTGGCGTGAGCGTGTTGCTCGAATCGAGTCCCGAGTCGCCTCGTTGGTGCCGCGCTGGAACTAGAGTAGAGGACATGAGAAGCCTCATGCAGTTAGCTGAAGAAGCCTCCTCAACGCCGTTGCCCGACAAGGACATCGATTGGCTCCACCTGCTCCTCGCGGATTGGCAGGTGCTGGCCGATCTGGCCGCGGCCGACCTGGTCCTTTGGCTCCCCTCCGACGACGGGCGCTTCATCGCCGCAGCGCACTGCCGTCCCGCGACCTCCACGACCGTCCACGTCGACGACATCATCGGCCTGCACCTGCCCGCCGCGCGGGAGATCGAGCTGCGCCGCGCGATGCAGACCGGGCGGGTCATCCGCTCCCAGGCGGCGCGCTGGGCGGGGACGTACTCGATGATGGAGACCTGCGTGCCCGTGTGCCACGACGGGACGATCATCGCGGTCGTCACGCGCGAGGCGAACCTGTCGAGCCCCCGACTGTCCCTGGGATTCGAGGGGTGGACCGTCGCCGCCGCCGATACGCTGTGCCAGATGATGGCGCGCGGCGAGTACCCCTACGATTCGACGCCGCAGGTCTCCGCCCACGGCGTGCCCCGCGTCCTCGACGGCGCGCTGCTGCTGGACGCGGAGGGGCGGGTGCAGCAGGCCACCCCGAACGCCGTGTCATGCTTGCGGCGCCTGGGGATCCGTTCCCACGTGACGGGCAAAGTGCTTGCCCAAGAAGTGACGAACGTCATTGGCGACGACAGCCTCATCGAGGAGTCCATGGCCGTGGTGATCATGGGCCGCGCGTCGTGGCGGGTGGAGATCACCGCCCGCGCCTCGACGATCACCATGCGCGCGTTGCCGCTGGTCAACGGGCGCAAACGGCTGGGCGCGGTCGTCCTCACGCGCGACGTGTCGGAGATGCACCGGCACCGGCAGGCGCTCATGACCAAGGACGCGACGATCCGGGAGATCCACCACCGTGTGAAGAACAACCTGCAGACAGTGTCGGCCCTGCTGCGCCTCCAGTCGCGGCGTTCGCGGGAGGACGGCGTCAAAGCGGCGCTCACCGAGGCCGAACGGCGGGTCCAGGCGATCGCGACCGTCCACGCCGCCCTCTCCCAGAACGTCAACGAATCCGTGGACTTCGACGAGGTGGCGCGCACCGTGCTGCGGATGTCGGGGGCGGTGGCGTCCACGGACCACAGCGTCGAGGTGGTCACCAGCGGGAGGTTCGGGGTCATCCAGGCCGATCAGGCGCAGGCCCTGGCCACAGTGCTCAACGAACTGGTCGCCAACTCCGTCGAGCACGGCCTGGCCGACCGCAACGGGCGAATCGAGGTGCGCGCCGAGAGGCGGGGCGACACCATGACGGTCACAGTCGCCGACGACGGAGTGGGCTTCGAGGCGGGGACCCCGATGACCGGTCTGGGAACGCAGATCGTCAAGCAGATGGTGAGCGGGGAGCTCAAAGGCAATATCGAGTGGGCACTGCGCGAGGGCGGGGGGACGGTCGTCACGATCGACATGCACGTGGACCACCCGTGAGGGGCCGCCGCAGTCGACGACGAGCGCGCCCGGATGCGCGCCATGGGGCTGACCGACACCCGTGAGGGGCGGCCGCGGACGACGAGCGCGCCCGGAACGGGAACGCCCGGCTAGCCCGGAGCCCAGGGCGGGCGCCCCGGGCTCCGCGGTCCTCCGCCGGGCGCGGCGGTCAGGAGGCCCTGCGGGCGCGCGCGGCGCGGCGCCGCAGGGAACGGCGCTCCTCCTCGCTCATTCCGCCCCACACGCCGGAGTCCTGGTTGTTGTCGAGGGCCCACTGGAGGCAGACGGCCTGGACCTCGCAGGTGCGGCACACGGCCTTGGCCTCGGCGGCCTGCGCGATCGCGGGGCCGGTATTTCCGATGGGGAAGAACAACTCGGGGTCGACCGTCAGGCACGCGGCTTTACTGCGCCAATCCATCTCTCAACAGCTCCTCTTATCAAGTCTCGCCTCGGAGGGCAAACTCACCTGCAACATCGTTAGTTTCCGGCACGCGGCGCAACGGCGCAAGAGTTCTGAGGCACACTTTCCGCCGGAGCGCTATGGGGGTTCTCACCCGGGCGCTCGCGGGGCCGCCGGAACGGCTCCAATCCGCCGGTCATCTGGATGTTTGTCAGGTTACCATCATCGCTAAGCAAACCGCTTGTGGACGTGAACCCGCAGGCCAGGAGGGAGGCCGGGCGGACCCTGGCGGCCTGGAATAACGCGCGGACGACGTTGTCATTTGGATCCAGGGCGAGCACCCTCGCCCCCGGGCACCGCCCGAGGCGCGCCCAGGACGCCTCTGGGACCACGTCGGCGACGACGGGCTCGCCCCAACCAGCCGCCGCGTGGATCGCCCGCGCCGCATCCAGGCACTCGCCGCCGACCAGTACCCAAGGCAGGGGGCCGCTGGGCCGGTACGGGGCGTAGTCACCGCCGACGAGCGCGGCGGGCGCCGGTGAGAGCCGGGCAGCGGCCTCCACGCCCTGCGCGAGTGTGCGCACCCGCCACCCCCCGCCTCGAACGCCCCCGCCCACCGGCTCCCGGGCATCGAGGGGCACCGAGGCGAGCGCCGCCTCCTGGCCCGCCGCCTCGACCAGGGCCTCGGCGGCCCCCAGGCGCACCACCGACCGGGAGTCGATGCCCGCGTGGAGCGCCGCATCCACGCTCTGGGCGCGGAGCACGCGCGTCGAGAACACCCCCATCGACGCCGAGGGGAGCGTGAAGCGCCCGGGACTGGCGACCACCGGCACCACCCCGGCGGCCAGCGCCCCCCGGAGCACGCCCTTCCACGCCTCGTCGCAGCGCAACTGCCCCATCGCCGAGGACATGGACGTGAGCACGGCGGGGAGGTCGTCGATGGCGAGCACGCAGGGCCCGTGCGCGCATACGCCCTCCAACAGGCGCGCGCACGCTGCCGCGTCCTCGGGGGTGACGCGCGAAACCGCCCACGCCACGGGCTCCTGGGAGCAGTGGTGCACCGGCAGGCCCGCCAAGGAGGCGGCGCGCGCCGCCAGGGAGCGCACCCAAGCGGCCGCCAGGCGCGCCTCGGAACGCGGCGCCTGCACCTCGATGGGACCGCCGTCCCACACGATCGGCAGTGGCCCCGAGGAGTCGACCGAGTCGAAGAGCCCCAGAGCCCTCCCCCCGGGGCAACGGGCATCGACGTCCTCCCACGTGAGGGAGGCGGGGATGGGTGGCGCCCACAGCGGCGTTCGCCCACGCGACTGAAAACGCCCGTTGACGCGCTCCACCAGCGCCCGCGCGTCCCCGGCGTGGGCGAACTGGAGCGGCCCCCGTCCTGGCACGACCGCCCGCCCCGGAGTGCGGGGGATACAGGCGGCGCTGTCGTCGCCCAGGACGTCCATCGAGTCCGCTGCGGTCAGGCACCGCAGCGCCACGCGGATGTCGATGTTCGCCCGCATCGACGCCGACACCGCCCCCGCCGGGCGCTGCGTGGCTGCGATGAGGTGGAGGCCCAGGGAACGGCCCTGCGCTGCCAGACGCATAATGACGCCCATCGTCTCGGGATGGGAGTCCACCAGGACCCGGAACTCGTCGATGGCGATCACGATGCGCGCGGGAGGGGGAGGCACCCGGGCTGGGTCGGTGCGGTGGCGCAGCGCCCACTGGCGCAGGTCGGGGACGCCGATGCGGGCCAGCTGGCGCTCGCGGTCGGCCAGCAGCGCCCCTATGCCGCGCAGAGCGCGCGCCGTCGCCCCCGGGTCGATGTCGGTGAGGACGCATTCGGTGTGGACCAGGTCCGACAGGGGCGCGAAGGTCGCGCCGCCCTTGTAGTCGATGAGGACCAGGCGCACCCGCTCGGGCGGGTGGCGGGAGCACAGGGAGAGCAGCCACGTGAGCAGGGCCTCCGACTTGCCCGACCCGGTGCACCCCGCCACCAGGGCGTGCGGCCCGTCGGCCACCAGGTCCAGGACCACCTGCCCGCCCGTCCCGACGCCCACGGGCGCTGCGAGGCCGTCGCCGGTGCGCCCGTCCGAGTCCTCACGCGAGTCCCCGCCCGCGCCGTCGCCGCCGGATGCGGCGGCCCCCAGTGCCTCCCATTCCACCACGTCCGGCAGCGCCGCTTCGTCGTCCGACGTGGCGACCTGCCACCACCACCTCGGCGACACTGGGGCGCTGCGCGCGGTGAAGACCCTCTCGCACCACGGGGGGAGGTCCTCGAAGGCCCCTCCGACGCCGCAGTGGACGACGGGGGCGTCCTGCGCGCCGGGCGCGCCGGAGGCGGTGCAGTGGGGGCACGCCTCGGAGCGGGTGATGTGGATGGTCGCATGGGGAGCTCCCACAGTCCACGTCCCCTGGTCCGTGCACACGCGCGCTCCGCCCGTCTGGGCGGCGATCTGCCCCGCGCACCACAGCGCGCACTCGTGGGCGGCCGGCCCCACGAAGCCGAGGCTGCGGGCCCCGGGCCCCTTCCCCGGCAGAACGTCCGGGCCAGCCACCGCGATGCGCGCCCCCAGGCGCGTGGGGCGCCGTGGCCACACGAGGGGCCCCTCGGCTGGGCGGACGGGCTGGGACTGGCCGGGCAGCGCAGCCAGGACGAGGGCCAGGTGCGCGCCGTCGCACACGCGGGCCGCCCGGCGCAGCCAGGCCCTCGCGGCCAGCGCGAGTGCGGCGAGGATGAGGGCAAGGGCCACCGCCGCCATGGCGCCCGCGGGGGCCGCGGCGGCCAGCCGCCACCCGCCGAGGAGGGCCATCACCGCGAAGGACAGGAACGGGAGCCACGCCCGGCGCCCCACGCTCCGCGGCTGCGCCCACGCCAGCCGCCCGGGCCTGTCGTGCACGGTGAAGCAGTCGGAGCCGACGCGCAGACGATCGCCGACCCGCAGGAGCCGCCCGTCGGCGCGCAAGCGGCGCCACGGCCCGAACCGCGGGCGGACCAGCGGGGGCCGGACCCCGGGAGCGGGCGTGACACGCAGTCGGCGCCCCTCGACCTCCACGACGGCGTGCTCGCGGGAAACGTCGGCCGCCCTCAGTGGAACGGCGCCGGCGCGGCCCACCACGCCCGAGGCGATGACGACCCCGGTGTCAGGCCCGGAGGTGCACGCCAGGTGGCAGGGGAAGCGGAGCACGTGCCGGGCGTGCGCGGGATGGGGGTGTCGGCTGGTCATGCGACCAGGGTGGCCCCGCTCCGCGTTGCCGCTCCACACGGGACGCTGGGCCTGTGGACGGCGAACTAGCCGGGCGCGGGCCTGTGGACGACGCGCCGACGCTCCAGCCGCGCGGGCGGAGTGCGACAATTGCGCCATGACTGAGCACGAGTCCTTCGACGCAATCCGCAGCCGCTACAACGAGTTGGTCGCCACCATCGAGGAGGCGCGCCGCGCCTACTACGACCGCGATGCCCCGACCCTGGCGGACGCCGAGTACGACCGCCTCTACCGGGAGCTGGAGGACATCGAGCGCGCCCACCCGCAGTTGCGGGGCGCGGACTCGCCGACCCTCAGCGTCGGCGGCACCGCGGACTCCGCCTTCGCCCCCGTCCGGCATCTACAGCAGATGATGTCGCTCGACGACGTGTTCTCGCTGGAGGAGCTGGCCGGATGGGAGCAGCGCATGCACGAGGAGACAGGCGAGGCTGAGCTGCCGATGACCGCGGAAGTGAAGGTCGACGGCCTGGCCGTCAACCTGCTCTACGTCGACGGAGTCCTGCGGCGCGCCGCCACGCGCGGCGATGGATACGTGGGGGAGGACATCACCGCGAACGTCCGCACCATCGCCTCGGTCCCCGCCCACCTCGACACTGCCGCCCCTCCCAGGCGCGTCGAGATCCGCGGCGAGGTGTATTTCCCGGTCGCCGAGTTCACCTCCTTCAACGAGGCCCGCGTCGCGGCCGGCGAGAGGGCGCTCGTGAACCCCCGCAACGCCGCCGCGGGCTCCTTGCGCCAGAAGGACCCCGCTGAGACCGCCAAGCGCCCTCTCGCCATGGTCGCCCACGGAGTGGGCTTCATCGAGGCCGGGGAGGACTTCACCGAGCCGACCACCCAGCAGGGCTGGTACGAGCAGCTGGACGACTGGGGGCTGCCCGTCTCGCCCCACACGCGACTGCTCACCGGACGCGTGGCCATCGAGGAGCGGATCGCACGGATTGGAGAAGCGCGGCACACCCTCGACCATGAGATCGACGGCGTCGTCGTCAAGATCAACGACCTGGCGCTCCAGCGCTCCCTGGGCTCCACTTCGCGCGCCCCCCGGTGGGCGGCCGCCTACAAGTTCCCGCCCGAGGAGGTCCACACGCGCCTGCTCGACATCCGGGTCCAGGTGGGCCGCACCGGCCGCGTCACCCCCTACGGCGTCATGGAGTCGGTCCTGGTGGCCGGGTCCAACGTGGCCCGAGCTACCCTGCACAACGCCCAGGAGGTCAAGCGCAAAGGGGTCCTCATCGGCGATCTCGTGGTCCTGCGCAAGGCGGGCGACGTGATCCCCGAGATCGTCGCCCCCGTGGAGGACGCGCGCAACGGCTCCGAAAGGGAGTTCTCCATGCCCACAGCGTGCCCGTCGTGCGGCACTGCCCTGGTGGAGGAGAAGGAGGGGGATGTGGACCTGCGCTGCCCGAACAAGGCGGCCTGCCCGGCCCAGATCACCGAGCGCATCGCGCACATCGGCGCCCGCTCCGCCCTCGACATCGAGGGGCTGGGGGACGAGGCGGCCCTGGCCCTCACCCAGCCCGAGAACAACCGCGACCAGGTCGCCGCCGCCCTGGTGGCCGGGCACGCCGTCGTCCTGGAGGACGGCACGCGCCTGGAGCTCGCCGACGCCGGGGACCTGCCCCACGCGGAGCAGCTGGCCACCGCCGACGCGATGCTCCCCGAACCCCAGGCCCCCGTCCTGACCGCCGAGTCCGCCCTCTTCGACCTGAGGGCAGAGGACGTGCGCGATGTCATGGTGTGGCGGCCCACCACCGTCAAGGGGGAGCCCACCGGCGACTGGGCGCAGGTCCGCTACTTCTGGACGAAGGCCCACAAGGCCAAGAGGGTGAAGGGCACGACCGTCTACGAGCAGGTGGGCACCACGGCCTCGAAGATGCTCGCACAGATGCTCGACGAGATGGAGCGCGCCAAGTCCCAGCCCCTCGCCCGCGTGCTCGTCGCCCTGTCCATCCGCCACGTCGGTCCCACGGCGGCGCGCGCCCTCGCTGCCCGCTTCGGCTCCATGGACGCCCTGCGCGCGGCCGACGTGGAGGAGCTGGCGGCCGTCGACGGCGTCGGCGGGGTCATCGCCCAGTCCCTGGCCGACTGGTTCGAGGTCGACTGGCACCGCGAGATCCTGCGGCGCTGGAGCGACGCGGGCGTGCGCATGGAGGACGAGGCCCCCGAGGCGGTCCCCGCGGTCCTGGAGGGGCTGACCATCGTGGTCTCCGGTGCGATGCCCGGATACGACCGTGAGGGTGCCAAGGAAGCCATCACCTCGCGCGGAGGCAAGGCCTCGGGCTCGGTCTCGAAGAAGACCTCCCTGGTGGTCGCGGGACCCGGCGCGGGTTCCAAGGCCGCCAAGGCCGAGTCCCTGGGCGTCCCCGTCATCACTGAGCAGCAGTTCGGCGACCTCCTTGAGGGGGGCCTGTCGGCCGTCGGCCTGTAACGAGACTTGGGCTGGGTGGGCGTGTGACAGTTCGCCTGTGAAGGGGCAATCACGCAGGCCTGTTTCGTTCGACACCAGATGAAGATGCGTCGGTGTACGGTGCTTTCATGGAAAGCAACTCTCTGCTGGCTAGCGCGAGCGATCTGGACAGCTGGGCAGACACCGACGACGCGAAGGGGGCCTTCCCCGAGCTCATGCGCAGACTACTGGCTCAAACTCCGGGTGTCTCCAACATCAACATCCGCGCGCATGAGGGAACCGCCGCTCCTGGGTGGGATGGCACTGCGACCTCGGCGGGTTCTGCGTACCTGCCAGCAGGTGAGCTGCGCTTCGAGTTCGGTACGAATAAGCACCCGAAACACAAGGCCAACGAGGACTACGAGAAGCGTGTTGAAAAAGTTGTCGGGACAACGGATGAGATCTTCGTATTCGCCACACCCCGAAACTGGGCTGGGGCTGCCGCATGGGCGAAGGAACGCCGTAACGAAAAGATATACGAATCCGTCGAAGCATTTGACGCACACCGGCTTGAGGGCTGGCTCCAGTCAGTGCCCGCCGTCCACTACTGGATTAGCGAGCATCTGAGAATACCAGTAATGAACGCTCAACCACTGGCAGCGTGGTGGGAAAGACTCCGTCGCAACTGTACGATTGACGTTCCCCCGGAGTTCCATATGGCTGGGCGTGTTGAACAATCGGACAAACTGCTCGAGCTGCTGGATGCGGACAGTGGCGCCGTAACGGTTCAATCTGCGTGGCGCGATGATGCGCTTGCCTTCTGCCATGCTGTCCTTGCTGGAAAGGACATCGCTGCGCTTGAACGGACGTTGGTTGTGTCGGACGCTGAGACATGGCATCAGCTGGCGATTCAACCCTCCACGCTCATCCTGATCCCCCTATTCGATAATCCCGACATTGGTTTGGCGATGGGCAACGGCCACGGCGTGATTCATCCAGTCATTGAGATGGATAGCAGTCGCGATGATAGTGACGTCGTCACGCTTCTCAAGGTTGATCGTTGGGCCGGCGCCACTGCGCTTGCTCGTGCGGGACTGGATTTCTTGAGAGCCGATAAGCTCACGGCTCTGGCCCGCAGAAGCATGCGTGGATTTTACCGGCAGATTTCATGCGATAAGGCCAGGAATCGTCCTGATTGGGCGAAAGACAAAGAGACTGTTGACGTTCTGGCTCCGCTGGTCTTGGTCGGCGCGTGGGAAGTCGATCACCCGGGTGACTTGGATTTGATTTCTCGGTTCGTCGATCTCGATGGGAACGAGATTAGTTCCCGGCTAGATGAACTAGTCGACAAGTATCCGCTGGATCCACCTTTTATTCGATCAGGCGGACAGTGGCGGCTGGTTGATGCAATGGATGCTGCTGTGCTGCTGTTGCCGAGGCTGTCTTCGGCGCATATAGAGCGCTGGGAGAATCTTGTCAATGATGTCCTGCTTGCGACAAGACCGTTGGAGGGGAAATCTGCGACCGAAGCGCTTAACGCACTGATCAATGGTCTGCGGCCGCCTTTTTCGTCGACTCTGACCCATCACGTCGCTAGGGGAATCGCCCTAGCCGCCGCCGCGAGCAACAGGAGAACCGGATCCCTCGCCAATGTCGGCAGGTGCGTCGACCACATTGTCAAGGGGCTCATTGACAAAGGATGCGAGGATAACGGTGGCTCTGGTTTTGGTCGTCTGTCTCAGAATCTTCCGTTTCTCGCAGAGGCGTCACCAGGGAGATTCCTCGAGGCTATCGAGCTTTGTCTGGAGCAGCAAGACGCTGCGGCCCTAAGCGACGTCACCCAGGCGGATAGTGATCCAAAGCGCCTGCTATCGGCGGCGCCTTTTATCAAGCGGGCGCTGCAGTGTCTGACCTGGTCCCCTGAGTACTTCGGCAGGGCCGTGCGCGCACTAGTAAGACTGGGTGATCTAGCCGTTGTTGAAGCTGATCGGCACGATTACGTCGAGGCGGTGACAATAGCGGTCGCGGGTTGGTCTTCGTTCGGAGCGGGCGGTTGGCAGGAGAAGACCGACATCGTGACATGGATGCTTGAGAAGTGCTCGAGTTTCGGATGGCCGCTTGTTGAAGGGCTTGTTATTCAGACTATCGGTTTCGCTCATCCACCTAAACCGCTCTTCCGGGACTGGGATGCGGAGAAGGAGTCTCTTGTGGCCATCGCGCCCGCCGCCTATCGTCAAGTGGTTCTCGGCGCGGCTGTCAGACTAGCGGGCTTCGATGCGGAACGCTGGCTGTATCTTCTGCGAGCGATCGGACGCCTCCCCATTCGGGATCGGAGGGAAGTCATTGATGTGTTTCGGGGCATTGCTGCTCAAGCAAAGTGGAATAGTGATCAGTCGTTGGAGATCTGGTCTTTCCTGCGGACGATGGTGAGTCTTCGTCAAGCATCTTCCGACGCACAGTTGGCGTGGATTGATGAGGAACTTCGCATACTCCTCGACCTACTGGACGTTTTGGAGCCGGCCGAGGATCCCCGCAAATTTGCTTGGCTTTTCGACTACGATCATCGCATTATGATTGGTGGGCTAACAAGTAAGGATGAGGAATTCGGTGAAGTGATTCGGAAGAAACGTGACAATGCGTTAACCTCTGTCATCCAAGGGGGCGATGCGCAGATTCGTGCGCTCGTGGAGGCGTCGAAGAACGTTAACTACATCGGAGAGTTCTTGGCGCGCACAGACCCTGAGCTTGAGCCCTGCATCCTGTCGTGGTTGGACGGGGAATCGCCGACGTTACAAAAGGCGGCTTCCGCGTACGTGTGGAGCAGGGCGAAGCAGGAGGGGATGCCCTGGGTGCGGTCGATTGTCGAGCAGGGATCCCTTAGTGCGGATGGTGAGAGAAGGTTCGTTGCCTCGCTACCACAGAACAGAGATATGCGGAGTGCTATCGCGGATACTGATGAGCGCCGGTTTCGCGCGTACTGGAAGAACGTGAGCGTCTTCCAAATAGAAGAGGAGGGCAGGTGCAAGGTCCTCGACGTACTTCTGGAATATGGATGTGCCGCCAAGGCAATCGACCTCCTTTCGATAATGATCGGCGTAGGACAGTGGCCGAAAGCCTCACAGACGGTGCGAGCGCTTTCTTTGTTGTGTGAGTCGATGGAGTCTGAGGGGGGAACAGCGTTACGTGATGACGTTGAAGAATTGATCGCGTGGCTCGAGTCTGAGGCGGGAGATCATCCCGACTTGCCGATGCTGGAATTCCGATTATTAACCTATGGCTACGATCTCACGTTCCCGGATTCTCTCTATCGGATGATGGCTTGCCAGCCTGGTTTCTTTGTCGATTGCGTGAAAACTCTGTATGGTTCTGGTGAGAGCCAGGCTGCACGTGCGTCACAGGTGTATCGGCATGGGTGCTGGAAGATCCTCTACTACTGGAGGCGTCTACCGGGACTGAGCGACAATGGGACAATTGACGGGGAGTATCTCGCGCGTTGGGTGGAGGAAGCTCGAAAACTCCTCAATGCCGACGGACTTGGGGACATCGCAGACACCCAGGTCGGTGAGGTCCTCGCCAGCAGCCCGGACGGGAGGGACGGAATGTGGCCTGCCGAGGAAGTTCGTGATCTTCTTGAGGACGCGAAGAGCCGCGACCTAGAGCAGGGGATAGCAGTGGGAAGGTACAACCGCCGAGGCGTCGCGAGCCGGGGAATCCTTGACGGAGGGGCACGGGAATGGTGCCTGGCGCTCAGATACCGCGAACACTCGCGCAAGATGAGTGTGCGCTGGCCCCGCGCCGCCGCCGTCCTCGATGGCCTCGCGGAAGAGTACGAGCTCGAAGCCAAACGGGAGGACGAGAAGGCAGAAGAGCGGGCCGACCAAGACTAGACAGCGTCGTGGCCACGTCAAGACACGACCCAGCTCCGGCCTCGTCCCCGAGGTACGGGCTTCACACGAGTGGTTCGAAGGGGCGCAGCAACACCTCGCCGATGCGGGTGAGCATCGAGCGCTTCTCCCACTCCTCGATGGTGAGGCGGCGCGCCGTGGTGAGGTCGTTGTCGAAGATCTGCTCCATGCGCTCGGCCAGCGCCCGGTCGTGGAACTGCATGCACACCTCGTAGTTGCCGCGCATAGACAGGTGGTCGATGTTCGCGGTGCCGATCGTGGACCAGTGCCCGTCCACGGTCATCGTCTTGGAGTGGACCATGGCGTGCTGGTAGAGCCAGATCTCCACGCCCTCGCGCAGCAGCTCCCCGTAGTAGGGGCGCGCCACCCAGTCCGCCATGATGTGGTTCGAGTACTCGGGGATGAGGACCCGCACGCGCACGCCGCGCCGCGCGGCCGCTATGAGGGAGGCGAGGATCTCCTTGTCGGGGATGAAGTACGCGGTCGTGATGAGCACCCGGTCGGTGGCCCGCTCCAACGCGTCGATGTACATGCCGCGGATCGGGTAGAGGAGCCGGTCGGGCAGGTTGAAGGCGGCGGTGACGTCGGCGCTCCACTGGCGCGCCCCGCGGTCGGGCAGGGTCGGCGCGGTGCGCGGCCGGAAATGGTTCCAGAAGTCGACGAAGCCGTTCTCCAGCTCCCACACCGCGTCGCCCGTCACCCGCACGTGCGTGTCGCGCCACTCGTAGGCGAAGGGGTCGCCGATGTTGTACCCCCCGACGAATCCGACCTGCCCGTCGACCACCAGGATCTTTCGGTGGTCCTGCCCGGTCTTGCGGATGTTGAGCGTGAAGAACCCGCTGCGCAGCGCCGGGAAGCGCCTCACGTACAGGTGGGGGATGTCGGGGAAGCGGTAGAAGCGGGGGTCCTGGTTGAGCACGCCGAAGCCGTCCCACACGCAGAACACGTCGACCCCGCGCCGCGCCGCGGCGAGCAGCGCCTCCTTGAAGCGGCCCCCCCACTCGTCCGAGCGCCAGATGAAGGTCTCGAAGAATATGTGGTGCTGAGCGCCCTCGATGGCCTCGAGCATGTCGTTGTACAGGGAGGTGCCCTCCGTGTAGGTGCGCGCCGACGTCCCCCCGATCCGGGTGTCGGCGGGCTCCAGGGCGGGGAAGCCGTGGACGCCCCCGGGGATGCGCTGGACCCGCATCCGGTCGATGGCGTGAACGGTGACGACGGCGGCCGCCTGGGCGAGGGCGATCCCCACGCCGACGCGCCGGAGGATCCGCCATGTCTGCTTCGTGAGTTGGCGTCGCTGTGAAAAGCCCATAAGGGTTAGGATGCCACACATGTCACGCATCAGTACTGACGAGGTCGCCCGCGTCGCGGGCCTGGCCCACATCGCATTGACCGAAGAGGAAATCGCGCGTTTCGCGGGCGAACTCGACGTGATCGCCGACGCCGTGTCGAAGGTGTCCGAGGTCGCAACCCCGGATGTGCCCGCCACCTCGCACCCGATCCCGCTGACGAACGTGTGGCGCGAGGACGAGGCAGGCCCCACGGTGGACCGCGACGAGGTGCTCGCCCAGGCGCCCGCCAGCGAGGACGGCATGTTCCTGGTCCCGCAGATCCTGGGGGAGGAATGATGAACGAACTTCTGAGGAAGAGCGCCCTCGAGCTGGCGGACATGCTCGCGGCCGGGCGGATCACGTCGGTGGAGCTCACGACGGCGTGCCTGGACCGCATCGAAGCGATCGACCCGCGGGTCCGCGCGTTCTTGCACGTGGACCGTGAGGGCGCGCTGGCCACTGCGGCGGCTGTGGACGCGAGGCGGGCAGCGGGCGAGGACCTGCACCGCCTGGCGGGCGTCCCGATCGCTCTGAAGGACAACCTGGTGACCCGGGGGATCCCCACGACGTGCGCGTCGCGGATCCTGGGGGACTGGCGCCCGCCCTACGACGCCACGGTCACCCGGAAGATCAAAGAGGCCGGACTGCCCATTGTCGGCAAGACCAACATGGACGAGTTCGCCATGGGCTCCTCCACCGAGCACTCCGCGTTCGGCGCGACGAGGAACCCGTGGGATCTGGAGCGCATCCCCGGTGGTTCTGGTGGCGGCTCCGCAGCCGCTGTCGCCGCCTACATGGTGCCCCTCGCACTCGGTTCCGACACCGGCGGCTCGATCCGCCAGCCCGGCTCCGTCACCGGCACGGTCGGCGCCAAGCCCACCTACGGCGCGGTGTCCCGCTACGGACTGATCGCCATGGCCTCGTCCCTGGACCAGATCGGCCCGGTCACCCGCACGGTGGCCGACGCGGCCGCCCTGACCGAGCTGGTCGGCGGATTCGACCCGGCTGACTCCACGTCGCTCGACGAGCCCGTCCCCGCCCTGACCGAGGCCGTCCGCTCCGTCGCCGGGCAGGGGTCGATCAAGGGCCTCAAGGTCGGCGTCGTGAAGGAACTGAGCGGCGACGGCTACGAGAAGGACGTGATCGACGCCTTCAACGCCACGGTTGAGCGGCTCCGCGGGGCCGGGGCCGAGGTCGTCGAGGTGTCCTGCCCCAACTTCGAGTATTCTCTGGCCGCCTACTACCTGATCATGCCCGCGGAGGTCTCCTCCAACCTGGCGCGCTTCGACGGCATGCGCTACGGCATCCGCGTGGAGCCCACCGAGGGCCCCGTGACCGCTGAGCGCGTCATGGCGGCCACCCGTGGAGCGGGCTTCGGCGACGAGGTGAAGCGCCGTATCATCCTGGGGACCCACGTCCTGTCGGCGGGCTACTACGACGCCTACTACGGCAGCGCCCAGAAGGTGCGCACCCTCATCCAACGGGACTTCGACGCCGTCTTCGAGCGCGTCGATGTCCTGGTCTCGCCCACGGCGCCGACGACCGCCTTCAAGTTCGGCGAGAAGACGGACGACCCGATGGCCATGTACCTCAACGACGTGGCGACGATCCCCGCGAACCTGGCGGGGATCCCCGCGATGAACGTGCCCAACGGCGTGTCGGGGGAGGGGCTGCCCATCGGCGTCCAGGTGCTGGCCCCCGCCCATGGGGATCTGAAGATGTACGAGGCCGCCTCCCTGATCGAGGCGCTGAGCGAGGATGTCGCGGGCCGTTGCCCCGCCGCCGATTGGGAGGAGAAGTGATGAGCGAGCTCATGGACTACGACGAGGCCGTCTCGCGGTTCGACCCGGTCCTCGGCATCGAAGTGCACGTCGAGCTGGGAACGGCGACCAAGATGTTCGACGCGGCCCCCAACGCCTTCGGCGGCGAGCCGAACACGTTCGTGACCCCTGTGTCGCTGGGGCTGCCCGGATCGCTGCCCGTTGTGAACCGCCGCGCTGTGGAGTACGCCATCAAGATCGGCCTGGCGCTGAACTGCGAGATCGCCGACTACTGCCGTTTCGCGCGCAAGAACTACTTCTACCCGGACCTGACCAAAGCATTCCAGACCTCCCAGTCCGACGAGCCGATTGCGGCAGACGGCCACGTCGACGTCGAGCTGGAGGACGGCACCATGTTCCGCGTGCAGATCGAGCGCGCCCACATGGAGGAGGACGCGGGCAAGAACACGCACATCGGCGGCGCGGACGGGCGCATCCAGGGAGCGGACTACTCGCTGGTGGACTACAACCGCGCAGGCGTCCCCCTGGTCGAGATCGTCACCCGGCCCATTGAGGGCGCGGGCGAGCGCGCCCCCGAGGTGGCGGCCGCCTACGTGCAGGCACTGCGCGACATCTTCCGCGCGCTGGGAGTGTCCGAGGCCCGCATGGAGCGCGGCAACGTGCGCGCCGACATCAACGTCTCGCTGCGCCCCAGTCCGGACGCGCCGCTGGGGACCCGCACCGAGACGAAGAACGTGAACTCCTTCCGGGGCATCGCCGCCGCCGTGCGCTACGAGATGCAGCGCCAGGGCGCGATCCTGGCGGGGGGCGGCTCGGTGCTGCAGGAGACCCGGCACTTCCACGAGGAGGACGGCTCCACGTCGTCGGGCCGCGAGAAGTCGGATTCTGAGGACTACAGGTACTTCCCCGAGCCCGATCTTGTGCCGATCCGCCCGGATCGGGCGTGGGTGGAGGAACTGCGTGCGTCCCTGCCCGAGCTCCCCGTGGCCAAGCGGCGCCGCCTGCGCGCCGAGTGGGGCTACGCGGACAAGGAGATGCGCGACGTCATCAACGCCGGCGCCCTGGAGCTCATCGAGGCGACCGTCGGTGCCGGGTGCGATCCGGCCTCCGCCCGCAAGTGGTGGATGGGCGAGATCTCGCGCCGTGCCAAGGAGCGCGAGGTCCCCCTGGACGAGGCGGGGGTCAGCCCGGCGCAGGTCGCCGAACTGCAGGGGCTCGTCGATTCGGGACGGATCAACGACAAGCTCGCGCGCCAGGCCCTCGAAGGGGTCCTGGCGGGCGAGGGCTCCCCGGCGCAGGTCGTCGAGGCCCGGGGCCTCGAGGTGGTCTCCGACGACGGCGCCCTCACCGCGGCCGTCCAAGAGGCCCTGGACGCCAACCCCGACATCGTTGAGAAGATCAAGGGCGGCAAGGTCAAGGCGGCTGGAGCCCTCGTCGGTGCCGTCATGAAGGCGACGCGCGGACAGGCCGACGCTGCCCGTGTGCGCGAACTCATCATGGAGATGGTGGGCGCCTGACACGTGGCGCCCGCTGGGGCGGCGGTCCGGGCCCTTGCGCGTCCGGGCCGCCGCCCCCGTTCTGCTCGCGGGACACGGCACAGGCGCGAGCGCGGGTGGTCCCCTGGCGCAAGTGTGGTCGCGAGTTGCCGACGCCGTGAGGGGGGTTATAAGCGCGCTCTGGCGCCAATAACGCTGGCCGGCGCCGGTAAGCGACACCGGCGCCCGCCTCGTCGGACTGCGGAGTCCACCAGGTGGTCCCCTCGCGCCCGGCGCGCCCAGTTCCATAGGATGAAGAAAACCTGACTGCTGGGCTCCGCCCCCTGAGAGAAGGACTCATATGCGAACGTCCCCGTCGTACACAGCCTCCTACCGCATCGAAGTGGACGAGGCGACCACCACGGTCGTCCAGATCGTCGACACCGTCGCCGCGACCGGAGCGGAGGTGAAGGGCCTCGACGTGGCCGACTCGGACCGTGGGCGCATCGTAATCGACCTCACATGCGATATGCGCGATTCCGCCCACAGGGCCCAGGTGCGCGACGCGCTGGCCTCCCTGCCCGGCGTGAAGACCGAATCGGTGGCCGACCAGACCTTCATGAGCCACATCGGCGGGAAGATCGAGATCCACTCGAAGGTTCCGCTGCGCAACCGCGACGACCTGTCGCGCGCCTACACTCCCGGCGTCGCCCGCGTGTGCACGGCCATCCACGACATGCCCCAGAAGGCCCACCTGCTGACCATGAAGGCGAACACGGTCGCCGTGGTGTCGGACGGGACGGCGGTCCTGGGCCTGGGCGATATCGGCCCCGAGGCGGCGCTGCCCGTCATGGAGGGCAAGGCCGTCCTGTTCAAGGAGTTCGGCGGCGTCGACGCCTGGCCGGTGGTCCTGGACACGAAGGACACCGAGGAGATCATCTCGATCGTCAAGGCCATCGCCCCGGGCTACGGAGGCATCAACCTGGAGGACATCTCGGCCCCCCGCTGCTTCGAGATCGAGGAGCGCCTGCGCGCCGAACTCGACATCCCCGTCTTCCACGACGACCAGCACGGGACGGCCATCGTCGTCCTGGCGGCTCTGCTCAACGCCCTGAAGATCGTGGGCAAGAGGATCGAGGACGTGCGCATCGTCGTATCGGGCGTCGGCGCCGCGGGCAACGCGATCATCCGCCTCCTGCTGGCACAGGGCGCCAAGGACATCGTCGGCTACGGGCGCACGGGCGCGCTGGCCGCGGACCAGACCGAGGGCATGCACCCCACGCGCAAGGCGCTTGCGGAGGCCACGAACCCGCGCCTGGTGCACGGCTCCCTCAAGGAGGGCCTGGCGGACGCCGATGTGTTCATCGGCGTGTCCTCGGGGAACATCCTCACCCCGGACGACGTGGCGACCATGGCGGACAATGCCATCGTCTTCGCCCTGGCGAACCCGACTCCCGAGGTCGATCCGATCGGGGCGGCCGCCCACGCCGCGGTCGTGGCGACAGGCCGCTCCGACTACCCGAACCAGATCAACAACGTCCTGGCGTTCCCGGGCTTGTTCCGGGGCCTCCTCGACGCGAAGGTGAAGGAGATCACTACGGAGGTGCTGAGGGTGGCGGCGATCGCAATCGCCTCCGTGATCTCCGAGGATGAGCTCTCGCCGTCGTACATCATCCCCGGAGCCTTCGACAAGAGGGTCGCGCCGGCCGTTTCCCGTGCGGTGCGCAAGGCGGTTCGTGATCTGCCGACTGTTGCGATTCCGGTTCAGCCGGATCTGTTGCTCGGTTGAGTGGGGTTGTTGTGCGCGGGGTGTGCGCGAGACGGGCCCGGTCCACGAGGTGTGGGCCGGGCCCGGCATTATCGCCACGAGGTCTGTGTGGAGTATGAGTCCTACCACTCCTGTGGGCGTGTTCCCTGGTCGTGGACTGTTCGCACATGGGGAAGAGGGGGTCGGGGACGTGGGAGGCGGGTGCTCACGAGCGGCTGTGCGGCGCGCATCGGATGCTACTTTTCCCAGTCGTGCCAAAGGAACATACGGTTTGTGAGCCAGTTCATTCTGAATGGATTTGACGTGGTGTGGGTGGGTGGGTAGATTATTCGTCTGTCGCCGCGGCGTGGTTCGTGGTGGTTGTGCCTGGCTTGTGGTTCTGCCTTGTTGTGG
>NZ_AUBM01000006.1:69050-473793 GCF_000429245.1 Schaalia georgiae DSM 6843 | reverse complement strand
CGTCGTGTCAGCGGCCCCCAGGGCGCACCTGGCCCCGTCGGCGGTGTCCCGGCACCGCATGGCGGTGGCGCGCACTGCCTCGTCGTCGAACACCAGGTCCCAGGCCACCGCCCCTCACCCCCGCATCCACTCGACCGCGCCGGCGCCGTGTTCGGCCAGGTCCTGGCGCCACTCGTGTGCTTGTTGCCCGCGGCGCGACCCGTAACGGCCGGCCAGGGAGCGGGCGGCCGCCGACTCGGGCCCGTAGGCCTCCCCCGCAGCGTCGGCCAGGGCCCTGCCCGCCCCCGCGCGCGCCGCCGCGTAGGCCCGCACGAGGGCGTCACCCAGCTCCCGGCTGCCCAGGACACGGGCCTCCACCACCATCCCAGTGTGGTCCACCACCACCCGCACCTGGCCCCTCTCGTCCGCGCCCACCCCGCGCACCCCGGCGGCCGCCTCCACGAACCGCCCGGCCCGCTCCCCCAACTCCCGGGCCCGCACCGCCTCCGCCTCAACGCGCGCGATCGCCTCATCGAAACCCGACGAATCGAACCCCGACGGGCCGGAACCGCCCGCAGGCGGGCCAACAACACCAGAAGAAGCATCCATGCCCGAAAACCTACGCCCCCCCCACCCGCCCCCCGTCAACCACTTCCCCGACAACCACACAAATAGTGAGACAACACGCCACCACACACGGCACAACAACACCACAAGCCACACCCATCCCACACGCGCAACCAGACCCGACAGAGAATGGAGGCCTGCCAGAAACACCCGGGGCACAGCCGAACCGGACCGCACGAACCCGCCCGAACCACCCGGCGCGGGACCTACACTGGGACCATGATCCCGGAGCCGACTCCCCGTCCCCGCCTCGTCGACGTCGCGCGAGAAGCGGGGGTGTCGGTGGCGACCGCCTCGCGCGCCCTGGGGAAGGGATCGGAGTTGATCCGCGCCGACACCCGCGATCACGTGCGGCAGGTCGCGCGGCGCCTGGGCTACCGGGTCAACCCCGTCGCCCGCTCGCTGCGCCTGTCCACGACGGGGCAGATCGGCATGGTCGTCCCCTCCATCGGGAACCCGTTCTTCATGGAGCTGGTGGCCCAAGTGGAGCACTGCCTGGCCGAGCGCGGACTCAACCTGCTGCTCGCGGACGCGCGCATGTCCGTGGCCCACGAGGACCACCTGCTCCGCTCCCTGGAGAGCGGTGCCGTGGACGGGCTCGTCGTCGTGCCCTGCCACGAGACCTACTCGACCCCCGCCCTGGAGCGCGCCGCCGCGCACGTGCCCACGGTCCAACTGGACCGCGGCGTCCGACTGGACGTGCCGATGGTGGGGGTGGACGACCCGCACGGCATCCGCACCCTGCTCGACCACCTGGCCGAGCGGGGCGTGGAGCGGATCGCGCTCCTGTCGAACACCGGCTCCAACGTCTCCTCGGTGACCCGCGTCCGCGCCGCCCGCGCAGTCGCGGAGGAACTGGGGATGCGCCTGGACCCCGACGACGTCATCGAGTGCAGCTTCTCGGTCGACGAGGCGGGGGCCGCCGTCAACCGGGTCCTCGACCGTTCTGGCGCGGTGCCCGACGCGTTCCTCTGCCTCAACGACCTGCTGGCCATCGGCGCCATCACGGCGCTGCGCGGCCGGGGCATCGCCGT
This sequence comes from Schaalia georgiae DSM 6843, assembly GCF_000429245.1. Classification (GTDB taxonomy): domain Bacteria; phylum Actinomycetota; class Actinomycetes; order Actinomycetales; family Actinomycetaceae; genus Pauljensenia; species Pauljensenia georgiae. The sequence goes on along the minus strand of NZ_AUBM01000006.1, from coordinate 472,153 downwards.
GCCCGAACGCGTCCAGGTCACAGGCTTCGACGACATCCAGTTCGCGGCGCTCATGCGCCCCACGATCACGACCCTGCACCAGCCGCTCGACGCGATCGCCCACCGGGGGGTGTCGATCCTGATGGGGGACGATGACTCCACGGGCAGGATCCACATCGAGGGCACCCTGGTCGAAAGGGAGTCGACGAGGCGCCGCCCGGGCGCCGTCGGGGAGTGACGGGCCCGGGCGGGCGGGTGCGGGCGCGGCCGGGACCAGCGCACTGGAACGCGCCCGGGGCCAGCGGCTCTAGGCCGGGGGAGGCTGAGCGCGCCGGGCGATCAGCGCCCCCCGGGGCGGAGCGGGGTCAGTAAGCCAGGCCCCGGGGCTGTTCGGCGAGTTCGGCGGTCTGCGGGTCCACCACTTCGAAGCCGTTGGCCTTGTATGCCTCGTAGTCGAAGTTCTCGCACTCGTCGTAGCCGATGCGGTGGTAGGCGTAGAAGCCCTCCCAGTCCTCGTAGCCGCTGCCGAGCTCGGAGGCCAGGAACGCGTCCGCCATCGCCATCGCGGTGCGGGGCGCCACGTAGAACGCCCCCATCGCCAGCAGGTTCGCGTTGTTCGCGGCGGACGCCCGGCGGGCCGAGGGCACGGACTCGCAGACGGCGGCGTGCACGTGGGGCACCTTCGAGGCGGCGATGTGGATCCCCATGCCCGTGCCGCAGAACGCCAGGGCCCTCTCGAAGTGGCCCTCAGCGATCTGGGCGCCCAGGGCGAAGCCGACGCGGTGGTACATCGGGGTCTCCTCGAGGACGGGCGTCAGATCCGTCACCGTCCACCCCCTCTCCTCCAGGTGGCGCTTCACGGCCTCCTTCAGTGGGAAACCCGCGAAGTCCGCCCCTACGACGACGTTCTTGAACCGGACGGTCTTCATTGTTGTGTTCCTTTCTTGAGGAGGCGCCGCGAGGCGTCGATGAGGCGGCGCGCGGAGAGGGCCCCTTCGTTCATGCAGATGACGACGAGCAGGACCGCGCCCCAGATGAGTGGCCTGTAGAAGTTGGAGATGGTGGGGAACATGTTGAGCCCGGAGGAGAGGACCTGCAGCATCACGATGGCGAAGAGCACGCCCGACAGGCGGCCCGACCCGCCGTTCGGGTTCACCCCGCCCAGCACCACGATGAGGACGGTGAGCAGCGTGTACGAGGCGCCGTAGTCGGACTTCGCGGAGTTGTAGTTCGCCAGCATGACCAGCCCGGCCATCGCGGCCATCACGCCCGACAGGACGTAGGTGCGGATCAATAGGCTCGCCACGCGCATGCCGGAGAAACGGGCGGCCTTCTCGTTCGTGCCCAGCAGCAGGATCCTGGTGCCGAAGCCCGTCATCCCCAGGATCGCGGCCGCGACGAGGGCGCACACGATGAACACCACCAGGGGCATGGGGACGACCCCGCCCACGCGCGCGGCGAACACCGCGCCAAACGCCTCCGGGACGCCGGACACGGGCTTGCCGTCGGTGAGGACGATGGCGACGCCGCCGAAGAGCTCCAGAGTGCCCAGGGTCGCCAGGATCGGCGGGATCTTGGCGACGGCGATGAGGACTCCGTTGATGAGGCCGCACAGCGCGCCCACGGCCAGTGCGATCCCCAGTGCGACCGCTGTCGCCGTGGCCATCGACGGGACGGTGGCCGCGGGCTGCCCGTCCAGGACGGCCCGCAGGGCCAGGGCCGCGCAGATCGACGTGACATTGGCGATGGCCACCGCCGACAGGTCGATGCCGGCTGTGAACATGGTGAACATGACGCCCAGGCTCATCAGGCCGAACTCGGGGAACTGGATGGCCATGGACTGCCAGGTGCGCACCGCGAAGAACGGGCCGGATTTGACGATGGCGAAGAACGCCAGCAGCAGCACCAGCACCAGGACCAGGCGCGTGATGTAGGGGTCCCGCGTGAGGAACGCGGGCAGTGCTCCCGTCTTGGTGGAACGGGTCTTCGTGTTCATGGGCGTCTCCTCCTACGCTGTGCGCCCGCGGGAGCGGGCGACCTGGACGGCCGAGATCCCCGTGCCGACGATGATCAGCAGGCCCAGGGCGAAGTTCTGCCAGATCGTTGGGATGCCGGTGAGGATCATCGAGTTCTGAACGATGACGATGAGCAGGGTGCCCAGCATGACTCCGGTCAAGGAGCCCTTGCCCCCCGTGATCGCGGTGCCGCCCAGAACGACGGCGGCGATGACCATCATCTCCATGCCCAGCAGGTTCGTCGGGTGCATCTGGCCCATCGAGCACGTGCGGACCATGCCGGCCAGGGCCGCGATGATCCCCACGATCACGTAGAGCCAGAACTTCGTGCCCGCCACGGAGAACCCTGCGCGCGCGGCAGCCGCCTCGTCGCCCCCGATCGCGAAGATCCCGCGCCCGAACATCGTGTACCGGGTGAGGAAGAACGCCGCCGCGACCACTGCGACCAGCAGCAGGAACGACACGGGCATGGCCGACTGGAGGCCCGAGGCGCGGTTCTGCGCGACGAAGAGGGACGCCTGCCCGAAGGACTGCATCGAGGAGGGGATGGTGTTGATCTGCACGGACTTGAGTGCGCCCTGCATGAACCCGTTGAACACGTTCGCCGTGCCCAGTGTGATGATCAGGGTCGGCACCGTCAGCCGCGAGGTGAAGATCCCGTTGAACGCGCCCAGCAGCGCGCCGAGCCCGGCCGCGATCAGGAAGGGCACGATGACGGGCCCGTCGAAACCGTTATCGACCAGCATGCGCGTGGTCGCGTACACAGCCAACGAGGCCAGGGCCGGGAACGACACGTCGATGCCCCCCGAGACCAGGACCAGGTGGGCGGCCACGGCGAAGAGGCCGGGGACCACCATCGCGCCCGCCAGGTCCACCAGGTTGTTCGCGGTGAAGAACTGGCCCGAGCGCACTTGGATGATGAGCGCGAGGGCAACGACCACCAGGAACACCCAGAACTCGTTGGCGCGCAGCGTCTTCTTCTTCAACGCCTCCATCATCGCCCTCCTTCGGCTTGGTCGGCGCCGGCGTCCCCGGCGGGCCCGGAGGATCCGGGCTGTGAGTCGGTGGCGGCCAGCAGTTCCCCGAGGCGCGCCTCGGATGTCGTGGCGGGGTCCACGGCCTCGCGCAGCTGGCCACCGCGCATGATGAGGACCCGCGAGCAGTTCGTGAGCACCTCGGAGATGTCATCGGAGATGATGATGACCGCCATGCCGTCGGCGGCCAGCTCGCGCAGGATCGAGTGGATCGTGAACTTCGAGCCGATATCGACGCCGACGGTGGGACCGTTGAGTATCAGCACGTCGGGTTTGGTGGCGAGCCACTTGGCCAGGACGACCTTCTGCTGGTTGCCGCCCGACAGTGTGTTGACGGCGTTGGCGGGGTCGGGCGTGGCGATCTCGAGGTCGGACACCCAGCGGTCCTGCTCGGTGGCGATGGCCCTCTTGTCGACTCCGCCCAGGGCGTTGGTGAAGTCGGATAGCTCCGAGATCACGATGTTCTCGCCGATGGAGCGCGACAGGAACAAGCCCTCGGTGAGGCGGTCCTCCGGCACGTAGGCGATGCCCGCGTCGATGGCGTCGTTGACGCTGCGCAGTCGCACTTCGTCGCCCTGCACGCGGATGGTGCCCGCCTGGGTGGGGTGGGCGCCGAACAGCGCGAGCGCCAGCTCCGTGCGGCCCGAGCCGAGCAGGCCGGTGATGCCCAGGATCTCGCCGCGGCGCAGTTCGAAGGAGACGTCCTCGAAGGCGCCAGGGGCGCTGAGGCCCGCGACCTCCAGCACTGGCTCATCACTGAGCGCGGTGGGCTCGAAACGGGTCTCGTCGAACTCCTTGCCGGTCATGTGCTTGGCGAAGGAGCGCCGGTCGAGGTCCTCCTTCGGGCATGTGATGATCTTCTGGCCGTTGCGCAGGACCGTGAATCGCTCGGCGATCTCGAAGACCTCCTCGAGCTTGTGGGACACGAAGAGGATCGCGATGCCCCTGGAGCGCAGGTCCAGGATGATGCGGAAGAGCGCGGCCACCTCGTTCTTCGTGAGGGCCGTGGTCGGCTCGTCCATGATGATCAGCTTCGCGTCGGAGATGAGGGCGCGGCAGATGGCGACCAGCTGTTTGTCCGCGACCGACAGGTCCCCGACCTTTGCGTCCAGGTCGACCTTGAAGCCGATGGTCGCCACCGCGCGCTCGGCGATGGCGCGGAAGCGCTTCCAGTTGACCAGTTTTCGCCCGGCGGCCACTTCCGTGGTCAGCGCCAGGTTCTCCATGACGGAGAGGTTGGGGAACACGGAGAAGTCCTGGTAGATGACCTGAACGCCGGCTGCGATGGCCTCCAGTGGTGTGAGCCGGTCCCATGTGGTCCCGTTGATCGTGATCGAACCCGAGTCCGGGGCGTGCACCCCGGAGATGACTTTGATGAGCGTTGACTTGCCCGAGCCGTTCTCGCCCGCCAGGCAGTGGATCTCGCCCGGAGCCAGCTCCAGGTCGATGCCTTGCAGAGCGTGGACGCCTTTGAAGGACTTGCTCACGCCCGTCACAGTGAGCAATGGGGCTTCCATTGATTTTCCTTTCAGCCCGCAGTGCGCCGCGGCTGCCCTGCGGGGGCGCCGGCGCGGGAATTAGTGTGCGGGGCCCGTCGGGCCCGGCCCCCGCCCCGTCAATGGGGTCTACGAGGCGGGGGCCGGGGCGGTGCGGAACGGGCCCCGGGTGGTGGTGGGGTCAGAAACCGAAGGAGTCGACGTTGTCCTTGTTGATCTGGATCCAGCCGTTGCCTTCGAGGACCTTGTTGGACCCGGGCGAGAAGTGCATGTTCTCGTAGCCGGTGACGCCCAGGTTCACGCCGTCCGAGATCTTCTCGCCGTTGAGGATCTTCGTGGCCAGCGAGGCCATCGCGTAGCCGGCGTCAGCGGGGTCCCACAGGGTCAGCGAGGCGACCGAGCCGTCCTGGAGGATCTGCTTGTTGGCGTTGGGCAGGCCAGTTCCGGCGGTGAAGACCTTGCCCTTGAGGCCCAGTTCGTCGATGGCGCGGGCCGTTCCGGGCGCGTCGAAGGAGGACGTGCCCAGGATGCCCGTGACCTCCGGGTACTTCTTGAGGACCTCCTTGGCGGTCTGGTAGGCGGTCTCCGCGTTGTCCTGCGACTCGACTCGGGGCTCGGCCTCCAGCAGCTTCATGTTCGGGTACTTCTCCTTCTGGTGGGCCACCGCGCCGTCGGCCCACTCGTTGTGGGACGCGTTTGTCACGTGGCCGACCATCGTCGTGTAGGTGCCCTCCTCGCCCATGGCCGCGGCCAGGTTGTCCATGATGAAGGCGCCGTACTCGGCGTTGTTGAAGGCCTCGATGTCGTACATGGTGTTCTGCTGGGAGGCGCCCTCGTGGGTGACCACCGTGATGCCGGCGTCCATCGCCTGCTTGAGGACGGGCTCGATGGCCCCGGGATCAACGGGGACGACGCAGATGGCGTCAACGCCCTGGGCGATGAGGTCCTGGATGACCTGCGCCTGCATGGTCGCGTCGGTCTCGGCGGGGCCCTTCTGGAAGACGTTCATGCCGCTCTCCTGGGCGTAGCGCTGCACGCCCGTCTCCATGCGGACGAACCAGGGGTTCGTGGAGTCCTTGGGGACCACGGCGATGGTGTAGTTGCCTCCGCCGCCCGTGCCCGTTGTCCCGGACTGCGTGGTGCCGCCCCCCGAACATGCTCCGAGTGACAGTGCGATGGCCGAAGTGAAAACGATTGCACTTGCGGCGATGCGGGATTTCATGTCAACTCCTCCGTTGATTCTCAACCACTGTGTTGAGCCCTCGGGCACTCCGCCTGAGGGCAACGGCTCCTACCCGCCCGAAGTGGGGCTCCGGCCGTTGACGGTGCGGTCAGCGGGGCGCAGGGCAGTAGCGCGGTGTGTCCACTATACGGGCAGCCTTTTGCGTGCTGGAAGCGCTTTGGTGCAACGGTTATGCAATCGTTATCATCAGTGGGTTCGCGGGTGTCCGGGGGTGGCCAGGTGTCCGGGGACGGGCGGGTGTCCGGGGTTCGCGGGTGTCCGGGGGTGGCCAGGTGTCCGGGGACGGGCGGATGTCCGGGGGCGCGCGGGGGTGGGTGTGAGCAAGGCCGGCGACTGATGTGGCCGATCTGGGCGTGGGCGTGGTGGTGCAGGCGCGGGCGGATGCGCGTCCGCATTGGGGCAGGTAATGGCCTATCGGAGTAGGAACCGGATCATTGGGGTAGGAAACGGGTCATTGGGGCAGGTTATTAACCTGCCCCAATGCGGGCTAACGTGCCCCAATGCAGCTAACCTGCCCCAATGCGATTTGCGGCGCCCGGGCGGGCGCGGTGCGCGCGACGGGGCCTGTTTTCGCTGTGGTACCGCCTGGCCCGTGGGCGTCTGAGCCCGGGTATCCCGGCTGTGGGCTGTTTCCACGGCGGTACCGACACGACGGGCTCCGTTTTCACAGCGATGCCTCCGCTTTCACAGGGATGCAACACTTTGCAAGCGTTATAACACTTGCAAAGTGACGGTATCCCTTTGAAAACTCCGCTTCGCTTGCAAAACGGCCCCGAGCGCCCGCCCTGCGGGCGCGGTTTCCCTTTGAAAATGTGGCATTGCTTGCAAAACTGCTCGCGCGCAGTCCCGATCGCCCGCGTTCTATGGTGGAGCTCCCTCAGGAGGGTGCTAGGAGGTCGGGCGCCTTTCTGGTGGGATCGTTCCGCAACACATGACGCCACCAGGGCCGCCCGGCCAGGAGGACACCACACTCACACTCACCGCATAACCCACCCGAAGGACACGAAACGATTACACCGCTCCACTGGACGTGACCCGCTCCGGGTACCAGTTTCACCGCCATGGCGCCACCAGTGCCCGCGGCCCCAGCCGTCAGGGGGCCAGTGAAGCGGGGAATCCTGCGTCATCGAACGCCCCCCGGCCGAAAATAAATACGGGAAAAATAGTTGGAGAGAACCCGGGGAGCCCGAAGTGTTGACCGGAAATTTTATTGCCACTATGGTGATGGCGAGCGGTTCCCCGAGGACGAAGGAGGTCAAGATTCCGCAGAATGGAGCGTCGGTGGGGAATACTTCTCCGTCCGGTGCGAATAGCCCACCCTTTGTGGTGGATGACCGGTCGAGTATGCCTCTAGGAGTACTGTGCCCGGGAGCCGCCAAAAGACAGATTGATCTACTGTGCGCATAGGAAGAGAGGATGCGGCATGGACATGTACTTCGGAGACGTCTCGTTGTGCTATACCAATTCTTTGGCTATGGCACTTGATTCATACGGATTCCGTTTCCGCCCCGAGTATTTGGAGGCGCTGATGGTGATGGGCAACGGCGCGAGCGTCGTGGAGCGCGACGCGAAGCACCCGTTGGTCTTCTTCGACAACGGTCTGCCCGATGTCTCCATCAGCAACTGCCTGCGCATCCTCGGGTTCGAATACGAGGACTTCTATGTCGAAGAGGCAGAGGGGCTCAGCGCCGATGACGCCTGGGAGCGGCTTCAGCGGATGCTGGACAATGGCCCTGTGGTGGCGGGGCCCTTGGATATGGGCTACCTGACATACAACCCGAACTGCCAGGACCTGGGAGGGGTTGATCATTTCGTCTGCGTCTCAGGCCTCCACGAGGGGCGCGTCCGCCTGCACGATCCGGCGGGATTCCCCTGCATGGAAATGGAGTTGGAGGACTTCGCCAGGGCGTGGGCGGCAGAGGGGATCGCGTACAAGAGGGGCGCCTTCTCCATGTGGGGTGATTTCGCGCGGACAAGGGAACCGGATGCTGAGGAGATCTACCACGAGGTATCCATGGTCATGCGGAAGCGGTACGAGCAAGGCGAATCAGGCGTCATGCGGATGTACGCGGACTCGATCAGGAAGAATGGGATGAGCCGGCAGCAGAAGCAGATCCACAAGTTCTTCAGTTTCCGTCTCGCTGCGGCGAGGAGCCTCTACATGGGCCGGTTCCTCAAAGAACACGACCCCGAAAGGGCGGACCTGAAAGAACGGATCGCCGCCCTGTTCGGACAGGCGCATGTCAACAGCATGAAGGACGACAGTGCTCGACTGGCCGATACCCTGGCCAGGATCGCAGAGCTCGACGAGCGCTTCAAAGCGCTGTGCCTCCAGTACGAACGGGGGTGACCCCGTGCGTGCAGCCGCTGGGGCCGGGCCGGCAGCTAGGGGGATGAGGCCGGGGGTGACCCCGTGCCTGCAGCCGCCGAGGTCGGGCTGGGAGCAGGGGGATGAGGCGGGGGCGGGCTGGGCGCGTGCGAGTAGTCGGCAGGGCCGGGCCGGGGGCAGGGCGTGGGCGGCGGACTTGCGGACCTGGCTGCGCGCGTTGGCGTAGGAGGGCGCGGGCCGCGTTATTCGGAACCGCTCATAGGCGGGACGGCAGGCGGTACGTCACCCATCTCCGCTCGCCGGACCGCTCCGCCAGGCCCCGGCGCACCAGGTCCGCCAAGTCGGCCCGCGCCTCGTCGGCCGCAACACCGAAGCGCGCCCGGTAAGCGGAGTTCGTGAACACGGTCCCGTGGCGCATGTCCACCAGCGCGCGGGACTGGCGGTGGGACAACCCGCTGGCGCCCAGGGAGCCCAGCCATGCCAGATCCGATTCGGGCAGCAGTGACGACGATGGGAACAGGACGGTGAAGGACACGCCGTTGTCGAAGAAGCGGGGCTCGGCCAGGTTCGCGTCGCGCAGGGCGTCGCGGGCGGCAGCGATGCCCGAGCCCAGGGCCTCAATGACGCGGCCGTGCCGGGACTCCACATTCTGGCAGATCGTGTAGAGGAACTCGTTGACCGCGGACTTGCTGTTCTGCGTGCCCAACTGGTCGACGGTGACCCCCCACAGGCCGCCCGGATTGGTGAGCCGGAACTCGCGGTTCCCCAGGCGCAGCTCGACCCCTTTGCCCGAGGCGGGCTCGGAAAGGTCGCGGTGGACCAGGGCGTTCGTCACCACCTCGCGGACGGCCAGCTCCGGCATAGAGGGGTTCGTGATCCCGACGCCGCCGGAGGTCACCACCTGCGCGGAATCCACGTTCCGCATGACCCAGTCGAGGGTGTCGTCGAGGATCTCCGGGATCGGGCCGACGAAGTTCCGTCGGTTGACCGCCCGAGCCCCGCCGCTCCCCTCGATGGCCGCAGTCAGCGTCAAATGCGGGAGCAGGCGCTGCGGGTACTCGCCCAGCGCGTACAAGCCGGCGGTCGTGAGCCGCCCGTCGCCCGTCACGATGTTCATGCGGTAGAGGATCGCGTCGTCGTCCACATCGGCCATGCGCGACGTGGAGCGGCGGACCGAGGCGGTGAATGCGGCGACCAGGTCCGCGTTGAGGTCCGCCCTGCTGGAGCCGTCGACCGGTTTGGAGTCCTCCCTGGGGCGGCCGCGGCGCAGGAGGAGCTGCTGCTCCTCCTGCGGGGACATCGCGTAGTCGCCGTCGTACTGGCGGATGTAGGACTTCTTGCGCTTGTTCCAACGGCAGGGCTTCTCGTTGGCGGGGACCTCGTTGACGTTGAGGACCGCGACCGTTCTGCCGTCGATGGCGAACGCGCCGCCCTCGACCCGGATCTCCGTGGAGAACCCGTTGCGCGCCTGGGAGACGGCGCTCTGGATGAGGGCGTGCGCGTCGTCGACGCCCACGACGGACACGCCGTCATCCTCCGAGACCCCTAGTAGGATCGATCCTCCGCCGGGCAGGTTCGCGAAGGCGCTGAGCGTCGGGCCGAGGGCGTTGGCCGAGTACTCGGAGAACGTCTTCGCCTCCAGGGACAGGGTGTCACCGCTGTGGAGTTCCATCTGCGCCAGCGCCAGTTGGAGGTCTTCGAGGGTCTGGATCATAGGGGCATTCTATCCGCTATGACACATTTCTATCTCATAGGAGAAGGCTCCTATCTCATAGATGACGGTTTCTATCTCATAGGAGGGGGCTTCTATGTCATAGAGGTTGTCCCTCGCGAAGGGCTGCTCGGGGAACAAGGGCGTTCCGCGCGCAGGGCACGAGGCGGCCCCGGCCCAGGCCCCGCTTCCCGGCGTTGGGGATAGCGATGCCGAGGGTGCGGGCGGCCCCGGCCCAGGCCCCGCTTCCCGGGCCCCGTGGTGGGGCCGGGAGGGGGCGCGAGCCGGGGCTGTGTCCGGACCGTTGGCCGGAGCGTTCGCCGGAGGCGCATCCAGGCCGAGGCGGCTGGTCGCGCGGAACCGGGTGTCCGGACCGGCAGGTCGCGCGGAACCGGATGCCCGGGTCGGCCGACAGTCGATCCGTGCCCGGACCGGCAGGCAGTCGGCTGCTCTCATCCGGACAGGCGCCGGACCGGCCGACGGCCGCTCTGTGCCTGTCAGCTGAGTGACGGCGGCTGCGTCGGCAGGACAGCGCCATCACTGGGCGGCTCAAGCGGATTCCCCGCAGGCGGCTCGCCACCCGGCGCCCCCGGCCCTCCCGGTGCTCCCGGTGCCCCGGGCTGTCCGCCCGGACCCCCTGGGCCACCGGGCCGGCCCGGACCGACCCCGCCTTGACCGGCGGTCGCCTCGGCGGTGTTGGAGCCCGCGGTCACCGTGTAGGTGGAGCCGTTCGTCATGCCCGGCGCGGAGAATATGACGTTCCCGAACGCCTTGGGCGACGTGAACGAGCCGAGTACCGTGCCCGACGAGTCCGCGACCGTCACGGCGTCCCCCGCGGCGCCGGTGACCGCGGCGCTCACCCAGCCCTGGCCGTCCGTGGAGGTCGGGGTCTCCACCATCTCGTTCGTGGACACCGCCATGACGGTGCCGCCCGTGATGGTCATCGCGCCGTTGGAGTCCAGCGCGCTGTTCGCCCCGGCGCTCGGGCCGTAGACGGTGACTGTGCCGCCGCTGATGGTGAGCGAGCCGTTCGAGTCCAAGCCGTCGCCATCGGCGTTCACCGTGAGGACTCCGCCCGTGATGGTGAGCTGCTCGCCGGTGTCCTCCATGGTGCCCCTGCCGTCCGGCGAAGCCGGCTGCGACGACGCGGTCGATGAGTCCGACTCCTCCTTCGCGGCCAGCCCCGCCTCGACGGTGGTCGAACCGGAGGCGTTGACGCCGTCATCGGTGCTGGTGAGGTCGACCTTCCCCGCGGACACCGTGATCAGGCCGCCCTCGAGGGCCTCGGTGGACCGTGTGACCGTGAGGTCCGCGCCGTCCAGGACCGCCGCGACCTCCGCGTGCGCGCCGTCGTCTCCCGACGAGGCGGAGATCGTGCCCCCGCCCAGGCGCAGCGCGCCGTCGGAGTGGATGGCGTCGTCCCCGGAGTCCACGGTCACGGTGGGGGAGCCGCCCGTGAGGACGTAGGTCCCCGCCTTGATGCCCTTGGCCGAGCCGGAGGCCGGTTCTCCGGCCGCCGCCCCGCCGCCGCTTGTGATGTCGACGGAGCCGCCCGTGATGATGGCGTCCGTTTCCGCCGCGATGCCGTCCCCATCGGTGACGGCCCTCACCGTTCCGCCGGTGATGGCGATGTAGCCCTTCGTCTCATCGGAGTCCTGGTCCGACTTGAGGGCGTCCCCGCCCGAGGCCACCGTCACCTCGCCGCCCGCGATGGTGAGGGAGTCCTTGCCCCGCAGGCCGTCGTCCGAGGCGGTGGCCGTGACCGTGCCCGAGGCGACGTACAGGTCGTCCTTCGAGGTGATCGCATCGGAGGCGCCAGAGGTGACGGACAGCGACCCCGACCCCGTGATGGTGAGGTCCATGTCCGCGTAGACCGCGGCGTTCGCCTTGGCGTCCGCCTCGTAGGCGCCGTCGGTCACGGTCGAGCTGCCCACCAGGGAGAGCACCAGGTCGTCGCCGGAGGTCGCTTCGATCGCCGCTCCGGATGACGAGGCGATGGTCGCGTTGTCGAGGATCAGCACGACGCGGTCCTCGTCCCCGGCGGCCACGACGACCTTCCCGCTGAGGGAGCCGGTGAGGCGGTAGACCCCCGCCTTCGAAATGGTGACGGTCCCGTCGGCGCTGGACACTCCGTCCGAGGAACTGGTCGCGCCGCCTCCGCTGAGCGCCACGTCGACCGCGTTTGAGGCGGACCAGTCGGAGTCTTCCACGTGGGAGGCCTTCGCGTTCGCGGCCAGCGCCTCGGCGGCCGTCGGCGGTGCGGTCGTGTCGCCGTCGCCCGTTGCGGAAGCCGATGCGGTCGTCGTGGTGGCCGCGCCGCTCGCCTGGCCATTCGAACCCGGTGAGCATGCGCCGAGGGCGAGTGCGGAGACGAGGGCGACGGCGCCGAGCGCCCGGGCTGGGGTGAATACTGGTTTCAAGGTTTTCATGGGCGTGTCTTCCTCTCAGTCAGGCTGCGAGCCCGAAGTGCCGGGTGAGGACGCGGTTCCACCGGTTGGTGGGCAGCTCTTCGTGGAGCGCGGCCATGGCCGTCGCGTATTTCGAAATCCTGGTGGGTCTGTGTCCATTGCACCACAGGAGGTGGTCGAGGTACGAGGGGGTGGCGGTCCCCTTCGTCTCGATGATGACGAGGTCGGGGCGCGCCAGCGTGCGCGCCGGGCGCCCCTGGGGGTCCAGCGCCGCCCACGCGAGGTCGGAGTCGATGGTGGCCCGCGCCCGGCCCCCGGGCAACAACAGCGTGGACCGCGAGTAGGATCCCCGCAGCACTGGTTCCACTTCCTGGGCCGCCTCGGGGCGGCCCACCCGTTCGAGGCGGGCGGCCACCCACCCCCGGCGGGCGGCGGTCAGGGGCCTTCCCGCCTCGTGGGGCGCGATCCGCTGACGTTCTTTAATAGTGGTGCCGCGCGGGCCACGGGTCTTGACCTCGAGGAACGCCTGGCCGGAGTCCACGTAGCGGCGGGTGCGCACTTTGAAGCGGCGCCTGCGGGGGCGCGCGGTCATGGTGAACGCGTCCAGCCCGGGCGTGTCGTAGTAGGTGGTGGAGTAGGCGGACACGTCAAGCCCGTCGATGCTCAGCAGGCGCGAGGCCGGGTCGACCAGTGCCAGGATCCTGCGGGCCTCCTCGAGCCCCAAGACGTACTTGCGGTCGACGCGGGTGAGCAGGGCGGCGCGTTTATTGAGGTCCCCGAGGCCGATGGGTGCGAGGGCGCGCGGCACGACGCGGGTGCGGGTGGTGGGCATTGCTTCTCCTCCTTCTTGTGGGGCCACTCCTCTTCGCGGGGCCGGCCTACGCGGCCGTGGCGTGGGCGGGCGACTGGGCGTCGTCGGCGGTGCGGGACGCGGCGCCGTGGCGGGGGGCCGTCGCAGCGCTTTTCCCGCGCGACTGCCTCGTGCGCACATCGACCAGAGTGAGGTCGTTGACGAGGTCGAGCTTGATGACCCTGGTCGCGACCACGGAGGCCCCCAGGCGCTCCTCGAGGGCGGCAGCGAGGGCGTCCTGGTCGGCGATCGCGCTGTCCAGTTGGACGGTTTGCGTCGTGTAGCGGCCGAAGACCAGTGTCGAGTCGCCCAGTGCCAGGGCGCCCAGTATGAGGGCGATGAGCCCGAGCAGCAGGGGCGTGGCCTGGGTGGTCATGCCCGACAGCAGTCCGATCGACAGGGCGGCGAAGTAGTAGGCGATCTCCGTTTGCGAGATCTGGTCCGAGCGCAGGCGGATGATGGAGAGGACGCCGAAGAGCCCCAAGCCCAGGCCCGCGCTCACTGTCGAATTGGCCAGGACCGTCGCCACCGCGAGCACGCCGACGTTCACACCGAGGAAGGCGGCGACCAGGTCGGAGCGGCGGTGGCGGGGGAAGTAGAGTCCGAAAACGAGGACGAGCATGGCCGCGAGGTCGATGCCGATCATCTGCAAGGTGCTCATTGGCGCTCCTCCGTAGGTAACATTTTGATTACGATTAATTACTCCACTCATTTCTGGGAGATCCCTGGATTGTTTCTGGGCGACTTTTGGGACTTTCTGGGTATTCCATCTGATCGTGAAGCGATGCACAATAGGGGAATGACGCGCCCCACGAAAGATCCTGATTCGCGTGAGGGGCTCCACAAGAGGTGGGAGCGCCTCACTGAATGGCCGATGATCGCGATCGCCGTCGTCTTCTTGGCCGTCTACTCCGCCGAGGTCCTCACCGACTCCGGGGAGGGGAGCGGCCACGAGGTGGTCCTCGACTGCTGTTGGGCGCTCTTCGCCGTGGACTTCGCTGCCCGACTGGCCACCGCGCCCCGCAGATGGCACTGGCTGCGCCACAATATGCTGGACTTCGCATCCGTGGTGCTGCCCGCGCTGCGGCCGCTGCGCCTCGTGCGGATACTCGCGGCGTTCCGCGTTTTCCAGCGCCGCGCGGAAACCACTTTCCGGGGGCGCCTCGTCCTGTACACGGGTGGGCTGTCCGTCCTGCTCGTGTGGATGGGGGCGCTCGCGGTCCTCCAAGCGGAACGGCACGCGCAGGGCGCCCTCATCACCGACGTCGGCCGAGCCCTGTGGTGGTCGCTGGTCACGGTCACCACCGTCGGCTACGGGGACATCTCCCCGGTCACCCCCACCGGGAGGATCGTCGCCACAGGTTTCATGTTCTTCGGCATAGCGCTGCTCGGCGTGGTCACGGGCCTGTTCTCCTCGTGGATCGTCGAGCGGGTCCGCGACGACGCGGAACAGGCAGCGCGCGGGCCGGATCACACGCCCGGGAACGTCCTCGGCGCCGCGCGGGCCAGTGTGGGCGGAACGCCGTGGGGCCGCGGGGCCGATGACAGGGCGCGGGCCGGTGTTGGCGGAGCGGGCGTCGTGGGGGATGGCGTTGGTCCGGACACCGCCGCCCTCGCCAGGGAGGTCGCCCAGTTGCGCCGCGCGGTCGCACGCCTCACACTCCACGTCCAGCGCCTCGACGGCAGTGCGGGGCGCTCGGACGGCCCTCCCCAGGGGCCGTCGGACTGCCCGCAGGACGGAGCGGAAGAGGGGAGCGGGGAATGGGGCGGTGGCCCGGTCCCGCCAGGCGCCTCAACGGATGCGGACTGAGCGGGGAGCGGCACTGGGCGGGCGGCGGCCCGTGCCTCGTAGTGCCTAGTCGCCGCCCACCGCCCCCGGATCCGAGTGCGCCCCCGCCCTGATCGACGGGCGGGGGCGCACTTGAGTGCGTAGTGTCACGCACGGGTTCCGTCTGCGCGAGCGGTGGTGGAGGCGCGCTCGGCGGCCCATCCGGTGGGCAGGCGCGTCAGGGCACCGCCGCCGAGAGCGGCGAGCACGACGGCGGCAATCACCATCGCCGTGGCGAACCCGGTCTGCTGCACGCCGAAGCCCGTCAACAGTGGGCCGATCGCCAGTCCCGTGGCGTAGGCGAGGTTGTACAGGGCGAAGGAGCCGCCCAACGTGGGCGGGTCCGACCTGAACCCCTGTTCGCTGATCAAGGTGGTGGCCGGGGCGAGCAGCAGGGCTGAGGACAGGCCGAGCAGGCTCATGCCGACCCCGGCTTCCCAGACTCCGGTCGAGCGGCCGAGCACCACCAGCGCAGCACCGGCCGCGACGACGCCGATTCCAATGAGCAGACGGGGGCTCGTCGATGCCACGAACCGCCCCACGATCGGGTTGGCGATGATGCCCGCCAGCGCAGCGACGCCGAAAAGGACGCCGATGGCTGTGGTGGATGCCCGCGTCCCGAGGTGGGCCGGCAGAACCGGCTCCACTGCTGCGAGGACCGCCGCGCCGATGGCGATGGTGGTCACGATGGATGCAGAACCGGGCACGCGCAGCACCGCGAGGGGGCCGGCCGTGTCGTCGGCGCGTCGGGGCGAGCCTGGGATCAGAACCAACAGTGCAACGAGGTCGGCGAGTGCGACGGCAGTGGCGACCAGGAACGGGGAAGCCGGTCCGAGGGCGTCGACCAGGAAGCCGGCCAGGGGTGGGCCGACGAGCACGCCGAGGGTCACGGTCGACATCGCGATGCCCATCATCTGGCCCCGTTCGTCGAAGCCAGTCGATGCGGCGATCAGGGAAAGGGCCGCGACCCATGCGACGCCGCCGGCCAAGCCCTGCGCGAAACGCGCTGTCAGCAGTAGCCAGTAGGGGCCGCCGGTTGCGAACAGGAGAGTGGCGATCGCTAGGACGATGACGCCGGCCACGAGCAGCCCCTTGCTCCCACGCCGGTCGACCATGCGACCGGCGAAGAGCGTGGCGATCACCATCGCCACGGCGTAGGAGGCGAAGAGGATGCCAGTCGCGGCGGCTCCCCGCTCCACCACGGCGGGCAGCAGTGGCAGAACTGGGATCGCCAGGCCCTGGAGCAGCATGTCAGTGAAGAGGATCGCCCCGGAGACGGCAGTCGCCCGGGCGGGAGTTGTGCGGAGAAGCGCGCCGTCGTCGGGGGCCGCGCCGTCGGGGCGCGGATCGTTGGTGGTCGTATTGGTGGTCATGTGGTTCTTTCATGTTTCAAGCAACCCCTTCACCAGTGCCGCCATCGTGGCGTCGAGCCGGTCGGGTTGCGGAATGTCATCGGGTCGGGTCACCGCAGCTACGGTGAACCCCTGGAGCAGTACGAGGACGAGGCCCGCGATGTCCCGTGGTGCGACGTTGGTCGCGCCCCTGCGGGAGGCGACGATCCCCTCGATGCGCTCACGCCAGTCGTTGAGCGCGTCGCCCTTGTCGTAGTGTTCGAATGCTTGGGGCGCGACCAGTACCGTCGTCGAGGCCAGGGCCCTGAACGCCCGGTCGCCGGTGATGAGTCGCACGAAGCGCGCGAGCAGTTCTTCGACTGCGCGATGCGCCCGCTCATCGAGTGCGACAGTCTCGTCGTCGGCACTGCCGGTATCGCCAGTGGCGGGGCTGACCGTATCGAATAGGCGCTGGCCGTAGTCGGACCAGCCCCATTCGAGTGCTTCCACCAACAGGGTCCGCTTGTCGCGGAAGTGATGGTGCAACGCGCCCCGCGTCACGCCCGCTCGTTCGGCGATGTGCTCGAACGTCGCCCCCCTCCACCCCTTCTCCTCGAAGGACATCAGCGCCGCTTCCAGCAGCGCGACGCGGGTCTTGGCCGCGTCCTCAGCTGTTCGTCTCATATATACATGTTAATTCGTATGTTAAAGAAGGATGGGGGTTTCTACTGTCCGGAACTATGGTGCTGTTCACTTGGCGGGTTGTTGCGAAACGCGCTCGGGCGCCGTCGTCGAGGGCGGGGCCGCATGCTCCTGGGCGGGTGCGGGTCGGCATCAGGGCTGGCTGCGGCGCGCTGAGGCTGACTGAGAGGTGTGTTGGGGTCGGCTGTGGCGCATTGGGGTAGGCAAGTTGCCTACCCCAATGCGTGGTTTCCTACCCCAATGGGATCGCCGGGCTTGGATCGCCGGGCTCGGGACGGCGTCGAGCGGGTGGCGGTGCTGGGGGCACAGGATAACACCAAGCAGGCGGGGGCTCGGGACGGCACTGAGCGCGGCGGAGTGCGCCTCGTAGTGCCTAGTCGCCGCCCACCGCCCCGGACCCCGGGTCTTCGGGCGCGCCAGGGGGTTCGGAGCGCGCCGCGTGCTTGCGCATGTGCTCGACGGCGATGACGACCCACGTCGAGAAGGCGATGGGCTGCATGACGATATTGAGGTTCTCCGGCGTCAACGCGATATCGAAGGCCATGTTCGTCAAGGACCTGCTCAGGTACGCTTCGAACATCTCCTTGATCCCGGCGAAGTACAACTGGTACACCACCAGGAAGATCGTGAACCACTGGATGAAGTACTCGGCGATCTGGTAGACCTCCTCGTCGGCGGCCAAGTGGAAGCGCAGGGTGAGTGCGCGCCTCACCACCAATTGGATGACGGCCGTGAGCAGGACGAGGAGTAGCAGCGTCAGCAGCAGCCACACGCTGCGGAAGTCCCCGAAACGCGACTGGAGGATCCCCGCGGCGTTCCTGGCGCTGTCGAAAGCGTTCGGATCCTTGATCAGCGCTACTGCGCTCAGCAGCGCGCCCCCGCCTACGGCCAGGAGTATCAGCAGCAGCGCGTTGCCCAGGGCCGTCAAGGCCAGGAAGGCCAGAGTCCGCAAGAACACGAGGCGCCGATGCGAGCGCCTGCCGTGCAGGAGAACTCCGAGCACGTACAGCAGCGCGCAGATCAGTCCGATTTGAATGACGATGTCCATAGGGCTCCCTTCCGCCACACTATTGTGCCCGAGGGGCGCAGTGGGCAGCTGCGGCGTTCGCGGCCCCGCGCTACCCTGAACGCGGCGCCAGCCGCCGCAACCGCGCAGGCGCCGCCGCGAAAGGAGCAACCATGACGAAACCCTCAGTGAAGCTGGCTGAACTGGGCATTGAGCTGCCGCCCGTCGCCACCCCCGTCGCCGCGTACACGCCCGCCACCATCGACCGCGGAGTCGTGCGGACCTCCGGGCAGATCCCCGTCGTCGGAGGGGAACCGGTGTGCGTCGGCGCAGTGGGCGATGACGGGGTCGACCCCGAGGACGCCAAGGAGGCGGCGCGCGTGTGCGCCCTCAACGCGCTCGCGGCCGCCGCTGCTGCCGCCGGGGGAGTGGATGGGCTGGCAGGGGTCGTCAAGGTGGTGGGGTTCGTGTCCTCGCGCCCTGACTTCTACGGGCAGGCCGGGGTCGTCAACGGCGCTTCCGAGCTGTTCAGCGAGGTCTTCGGCTCCGCCCACGCTCGCAGCGCAGTCGGCGTCGCGGCCCTTCCCCTGGGCGTGTCGGTAGAGGTCGAGGCGGAGTTCGCCCTGCGCCAGGACTGAGGGCAACCGGTGGTCGGGCGGGACGGCCGCTGTGCGCCCGCGGGTGTCGTGGCGGCCGTCGCCCTTGGCGCCGACGATGGGCACCGGCGCGGATGATGGCCACTGGCGCGGTGTCGGCACCGGCCGACGCCGACGCGCGTTATCGGCACCAGCGCGCGTTATAACCCCCTCACATTGTCGACAACGCGCGTCCGTGTCGACAGCGCGCGTTCATGCTCGCGTCTGGGGAACGTTGTGTTCCCGCAAGGGCAGGGCCCCGGACCGGTTCCCCCAGGGGTACGCACACAAGGACCCTGATTTACGAAACACCCGCCGCACACAAGGGCTTGATCCTGCCCTTGTGTGCGGTGCGGTGTTGTTTAATTCCCTCCCTTGTGTGCGGCACCAAGAAGGGATGAGGAGTGGGCCTGAGGGGGAACCGGTGGTCGGGCGGGACGGCCGCTGTGCGCATGCGGGTGTCGCGGCTGCCGGTCCGGGTGGCCCTGGCCCTTTCCGCGCGACGGCCCCATTGGGGGACCCTACACTGGTCGCCCGTGGGCGCAGCGCCCATGATCGCGAGGCATGAGGAGACACCGTGGCAACCAATTCCGAGGCGGCCCCCGCGGGCGCCCAGACCTTCAAACTGGTCGATGCCAGCACGCAGCCCGGCGCCGGTTGCGGCTGTGGTGGGCACGAGGCGCCCGAGGCGGCTCCGGCCTCGTCGAGCTGCGGGTGCGGTGGGCACGGCGGCGGCCACCGCCACGGGCACGAGCACCGCGGGGGCGCGGGAGTGGCCCACCAGGGCAACGACGACGAGTTGGACATCCACTCCATCCCCCGCGTGGTGCGGCACGCCGTGCTCTTCGCGGCGGTGGACAGCTTGCCCGTCGGCGAGAACATCCGGATCCGCGCGCCCCACCAGCCCGAACCGCTCTTCGCCCACCTGCGGGACTCCTCGTCCCACTACCGTGTGGAGACGCTCGAGGCCGGCCCCAGCTGGCGCTACCGCGTCACCCGCCTGGCCTGATCCGCGCCCCCCGGACGCGCCGCGGCGCGCGGGGCAGTCCGGGGCGCTACCGTTGTCGCATGAGCATCTTCGATGATGAGCCCGTTGAGGGTGAGAACGACTTCGACCGGGTCGAGACCGATGTCTTGGTGGACGCGACGGTCGAGAGGGTGTGGGCGCTCGTGTCCGAACCCGGGTGGTGGGTCAACGACGGCCCCCTCGGCGACCACGACGTCACCCGGGGTGATGACGGCGTCTACCGCGTCAACGACCCCGAGGCGGGGCAGTGGTTGATCGAGAAGGCCGACGAGGACCCGATGGATGTCGTCGCCTACCGCTGGTACCCCCTGGCCGACGATGAACTGCCCGACGACCGGGCGGCGCGCGTCGAGATCTCGTTGTCCGAGGAGCGCGGCGGCGTCGCCATCCACGTTGAGGAGTCCGGCCTCTCGTCGGTCAGTGACGACGAGGACGTGGCCCGCCAGGCCTGGGAGGACGAGGTCGGCATGTGGGACCAGGTCCTCACCGCCGCCAAGGAGTACCTGGAGTCCTGAGCCTCTGGTGGCGTGGATCATATGTAGACAGTTGCAGTTATAACTGCAACTGTCTACATTTGTGCGTGTAAGCCCCTTGGGGCGGGTGGTCGACCGGGGAGCCGGCGACCGTGATTGAGGAGTGCACCATGGCTGCCGCAGTGATGGCCAGGGGGGCGGAGACGCTCATCGTCTCCCAGAAGGAGCAGGCCGCTGCCGAGAAAGTCGTCAATGAGGTTGATGGTGGGCGGGGCATCGCCCGTGTCCGCCTGAAACTGGTCGTCGGCGACCGGGAGACCGATCTTTCCGACGAGCTGACGCAGCTCGTGCTCGCGGCCCTGCGCTGCGCGGGCAATGGGAGGACCCTGACGCTGGGCTCCATGCCGAAGGAGCTCACCACGACCGCAGCGGCGAAACTCCTAGGGGTGTCGCGCCCCACGCTGATGAAATGGGTCGGCGAGGGACGGCTCGCGTCCCACAAGGTCGGCAGGCACACGAGGTTCAAGTCCGACGACGTGCTGCGCTTCAAGAAGCAGCGCAGGCGCGCCCAGATCGACTCCGTGAGAAGGATGATGGAACTGGAGGATGAGATGGAGGACTTCAGCTAGTCTTGTTCCATGTCCGCTCATCCTTATCACACGGTTCTGGTCGATGCGAATGTGTGGTACTCACGGACCCTGAGGGACTGGGTGTGCATGCTCGCCACCGAGGCGGAAGGCGATTTGTACACCGTCCTGTGGACCGACGACATCCTCGCCGAGTGCACCTACCACCTGCGCAAAGCCAACCCGCGGTGGGAAGGCGGGAAAACCAGTCGTATTCGCGAATTGATAGAAGAGGTCTTTCCCGATGGGCGAGTGCGTGACTTCGTTGTGGAGGGCGGCGCCCTTGATGAAGGGGATCAGCATGTTCACGCAGCCGCCGTCGCCGGGGGCGCCGACTTCGTCCTGACGATGAACGTGAAGGACTTCCCCGGAGGGGATGAATGCCCGTACGAGGTCTACACCCCGGGGGAGTTCTTCATGCTGGTCTGGGACTCCGCCCCTGGACTTGTCGAACGTGTCTCTCGGAAAATGGACTGCTACTGGAGTGGGAAAGGGCATCTGTACTCAGTTGCTGAGCGCCTGCGGAGCGCGGAGAAGAGCGCCGCGATGCAGGAGTTCGCCCAGAGGGTCGCTAGGGCCCTCTGTGATCGTTGACGAGCACCCCCGGGCCTCTTTCAATCAGTCGTGCTCCTCGACCTGTTCCATGGTGAGCCGCCAGCCGCCGTGCGACTGTTTCGCGGGCCAAGGCCCTCGACGAGCGGGCCGCGTCCGCCGGCCGGGGCGCCGAGGTGTGCCGGCGCAGGCCGGAGCCGGTCCTCGCGCCCGGACTCGCGAAGAGAATGGTTGGTGACTATGCTCACCACTGTGCCACGGGAGCTCACGACGAGCTGAGAAGGGGATGGACCCCGACCGTTGAACCTGAACCGGACCATACCGGCGTAGGAAGGCTTCTTCCCTCGTGGCCGCTGTGCTTGACGAGAGGAGACACCTGAGCATGGCCGCACCACGCACCCCCGCCGCCCCGAAACTGGGATGGCGGGTCATCGATTTCGTCACCGCCGCCGTACTCGCCGTCGCGTGCGGCCTCATCTTCCTGGTGTGGAACCAGGTCGGCGAGGTCGGAATCGGTACCCTTGACAAACTGACCCCCGGCTTCGGTGGCCTGGCCACCGGGATCTGGATGCTGGGCGGGCCCCTGGGCGGTTTCATCATCCGCAAGCCCGGAGCCGCCCTCTTCGTCGAGTTCCTCGCCGCTTCGGTGTCCGCCGCCCTCGGATCCCAGTGGGGCATCACCACCCTGTACTCCGGCCTCGTCCAGGGCCTGGGCGCGGAGCTCTTCTTCCTGCTCTTCGTCTACCGGCGCTACACCATCGTCACCGCCGCCCTGGCGGGGGCCGGGGCCTTCTGCGGCGCCTGGGCCTACGAGTTCGTGACGGGCAACTACGAGAAAGCCCTCTCCGTCAACCTGGTCTACCTGGGCACGGGCGTCGTCTCCGGGGCCCTTTTGGGAGGCGTCCTCGCGTGGGCGCTCACCCGGGCACTGGCCGCCACCGGCGCCCTCGACCGTTTCGCCGCCGGCAGGCAGGCCCGCCAGCGTGTCTGACCCCCGAGCGAACGGGGACGCGCTCGCCCGCGCCCCGCAGGCCGGGGGCGGGGCCGGCGTCGAGGCGCGCGGCTGGGGCTGGCGCCACGCCGGCCGCCTCGCCTGGGCCCTCGACGGCGTCGACCTGCGGATCGAGCCCGGTGAGCGCGTCCTCGTCCTCGGGCCGTCCGGGTCCGGCAAGTCCACGCTCATGGCCGGGCTGGCCGGGCTCCTGGGCGGCGAGGACGAGGGCGAGGCGAAGGGGAGCCTCGTCGTCGACGGGGCCGCCCCCGCGGACCTGCGGGGCCGTATCGGGCTCGTGATGCAGGACCCCGAGGCCCAGGTGGTCCTGGCCCGCGTCGGGGACGACGTGGCCTTCGGGATGGAGAACCTGGGGGTCCCCCGCGAGGAGATATGGCCGCGCGTCAGCGCCGCCACCGGCGCCGTCGGCCTCGACGCCGCCGCCGACCACCCCACCACCGCCCTGTCGGGCGGCCAGAAGCAGCGGCTCGCCCTCGCCTCGGTCCTCGCCATGGGACCCTGCCTCCTCCTGCTCGACGAACCCACCGCCAACCTGGACCCGGTGGGCGTCGCCGGAGTGCGCGGCGCGGTCGAGAGGGTCCTCGACGAGTCGGAGGCCACCCTGGTGGTCATCGAGCACCGCGTCGACATCTGGGCGGACCTGGTCGACCGCGTCGTGGTGGTCCTGGACGGCGCGATCGCCGCCGACGGCCCCATCAACGAGGTACTGGCCTGCCAGGCCCGCGTTCTGCGCGACAGGGGGATCTGGCTGCCCGGGGACGACGTGGCCGCAGAAGCGGGCGCACTGCCCCCGCTGCCCGCCGCGGACTCCAGCGCCCCCGTCCTCAGTGCGCGCGGCCTCGCCATCGGCTACGACCCGGGAGCGCCTGTCCGCGAAGACATCGACCTGGACATCGCGCGCGGAGCCTCCACGTGCGTCGTCGGCCCCAACGGCGTCGGCAAGTCCACCCTCGCCCTCACCCTGGCGGGGCTGCTGCCCGCCCTGAGCGGGACCATCAGCGCCACCTCGTCCCACGGGGCCCCGGACCGCAAGGGCGACGACCCGCACGAGTGGTCGAGCCGCGACATGCTGGGCCGCATCTCCATGGTCTTCCAGGAGCCCGAGTACCAGTTCGTCGCCCGGACCGTGCGCGGGGAATTGGAGGTGGGACCCCGGGCCGCCGGCGCCTCGGGCCCCGAACTGGACGCCCTGGTGGACGAGCACCTCGACGCCCTCGGCCTGTCGTCCCTGGCCGGTGCGAACCCCATGACCCTGTCCGGTGGCGAGAAGCGCCGCCTCTCAGTGGCCACCGCCCTCATCAGCGCCCCGGACCTGCTGATCCTGGACGAGCCCACGTTCGGACAGGACCGCAGGACGTGGCTGGGCCTCGTGCGCCTGCTGCGCGGGGCGCGCGAGCGGGGAACGACCCTGGTGTCCATCACCCACGATCCGGCCTTCGTCGCGGCCATGGGCGACGCAGTCATCGACCTGTCCGAGGTCGGCCGCCCGCCCGCCCAGAACCCGGAGGGCAGCGCCCGGGACGCGGGCCCCGCCAGGAGCGGCGGCGCCGGCGAGGGGGAGCACGGCCCTGCGGGAACAGGCGCGGACGAAGCCGGGGACGCGGACGAAGCCGGGGGAGCCGGCAGCAGCGGCGCCCAGGCGGCCGCCACCGCAGCGGGGGGCGCGGTCCGCGCCGACCACCCCCGGGCGCGGGCGCGGAGGACCCCGGGCCGCGAGGGCGGGAGGGCGCGCCGTGGACTCGACCGCTTCAACCCCGTCACCCGGATCCTCGCGCTCATCGTCATGACGACGCCCCTGCTCATCAGCGTCGACCCAGTCAGCGCCTCAGTGGCGCTCGGCCTCGAACTCCTCGTCCTGCCCGCCGCGCGGATGAGGGCGCGCAACCTCGCGCTGCGCTGCTCGCCCCTGGCGGTCGCCGCGCCCCTGTCGGCCCTGTCGATGCTGCTCTACGCCTCCCCCGGGGGCGCCACCTACTGGAGCATGGGGCCCGCGGCCATCACCGACAGGTCCATCTGGCTGGCCATCGGCATCGCGCTCCGCGTGTGCGCGGTCGCCCTGCCCGCCATCGTGCTGCTGTCGAACATCGACCCCACCGACATGGGCGACGGGCTGGCACAGATCCTCCACCTGCCCGCCCGGCCCATCCTGGCCGCGCTGGCGGGCGCGCGCATGACCGGCCTCATGGCGGCCGACTGGAAGGCACTCGAACGGGCAAGGCGCATCCGGGGCATCGGCGACGGCTCCCGCGTCCGCTCCTTCCTCAGGGGGAGTTTCTCCCTGCTGGTCTTCGCCCTGCGGCGCAGCGCGAAACTCTCCCTCACCATGGAGGCCCGCGGATTCGGCGCCCCTGGCCCGCGCACGTGGGCGCGTCCGTCCCAGATGGGCGCAGCGGACGCCGCGCTCATGGCGGTCGCCGTCCTGATCCCCGCCGCCGCAATCACCGTCGCGGTCCTCACCTCCAACCTGTCGTTGGTGGGCCGGTGACGGCGCCCCGGGCCACAGTCCCCGCCGTCGCCAGGGCGCTCGAAGCCCTGGCGCGCACCCGCCACACGCGGCGCCCCGGCGCCCCCCTCGTGCTGATCGACGGCCTTTCCGGTGCCGGCAAGAGCACGCTCGCGGCCGCCGTGGCGCCCCCGGGCGGCCCGTGGAGGGTCCTCGGCCTCGACTCCTACTACCCCGGGTGGGACGGCCTCGAGGAGGGCTCCCGCGAAACCGCCCGCATCGCCCGCGACCTCGCCGCCGGGCGGGACACCCACTACACGCCGTGGGACTGGGAAGCGGGGCGCCCCCTCGCCCCGGTGCCCCTGCCCGCGGGGATCCCCACCGTCATCGAGGGCTGTGGTGCGCTGACGCCCGCCTCGCGCGCCAGCGCCGACCTGGCGGTGTGGGTGGAAGCGGGCGGAGGCGCCGACCAGCGCCGAACCAGGGCGCTCGCCCGCGACGGCGACGTGTACGCGCCCCACTGGCACAGGTGGGCGGCGCAGGACGGGGCACGGGACGGGGCGCGCCTCGCCGACTTGGTCGTACGCACCTGAGGGGGCCGCCGGTAGTCTGGGCGCATGGTCCCGTTGCCGCCGCCCGAGTTGCCGACGTGGTTGATCGCCACGATCATCGGAGTCGATACCGTCATCCGCCTGGTCGCGCTCGGGGTGGTCCCCAAACACAGGCGCGCCTCCACCTCGACCGCCTGGCTGCTGATCATCTTCCCGGTGCCCTTCCTGGGGGTCCCCCTCTACCTCGTCTTCGGGTCGTGGTGGGCAATGGGCAGGGCTCTCGACGACGACCCCAAGGCGTCCGGAATCGTCAAGGAACTGCTGGCCGCCGCGCCCGGGTGGGCGCCGCACGCCCACGAGGCGACCGCCGCCATTATGCGGATGAACCGCGAGACCACCCGGTTCGGCGAGACCACCGGGCGCGTGGGCGGGCTCTACAACGCGCCCGCCGATGCCTTCGCCGCCATGGCCGACGCCGTGGACCGCGCCACCCACCACGTCCACGTCCTGTACTACCAGACCAGCTGGGACGACGACACCGCGGTCCTCTACGAGGCGCTCCAACGCGCCGCGGCCCGGGGCGTCGTCGTGCGCCTGCTGGTGGACCACCACGGGCTGCGCTCCATCCCCGGGTGGCGGGGGTTCCGCGACCGCCTGGATGGATCCGGCGTCCAATGGCACGTCATGCTGCCCTTCAACCCCTTCAGGGGCCCCGTGCGGCGGCCCGACCTGCGCAACCACCGCAAACTGCTCGTCGTCGACTCCCGCACCGCCTTCGTCGGCTCGCACAACCTGGTCGCCGCCGACTACGACACCCCCGCCTACGCCGAGGCCGGCATAGAGTTCCACGACACGACCGTCAGCGTCCACGGCGGTATCGCCCGCCAAGTGGAGACGGTGTTCGCCACCGACTGGTTCTACGCGTGCGGCGAGGTGCTGGGCTCCGCCGACCTGGATCCCGCCGACCTGGGCGGCGACGAGGCCGCCGAGCGCACGGGCGAGGCCCACGCCTCGCCGATGCAGATCGTCCCCTCGGGGCCGGCGTACCGTTCCGAGCCCAGCCTGCGGATGTTCGTCGACCTCATCCACTGCGCGACCCGCTCCGTGTCGGTCGTCAGCCCGTACTTCATCCCCGACGAGGCCCTGCTGTCGGCACTGACGAACGCCGCGCTCAAGGGCGTCGACGTCGAGTTGTTCGTGTCGGAGGAGTCCGACCAGTTCCTGGTCGGCCACGCCCAGCGCTCCTACTACGGGCCCCTACTCAAATCGGGCGTGCGCATCCACCTGTACCAGGCGCCCACCGTCCTGCACTCCAAATACGTCATGATCGACCGCCGGACCGTCACCATCGGGTCGTCGAACATGGACTTCCGGTCCTTCGGCCTCAACTACGAGGTGATGCTGCTGGCCGAGGACCCCGGGCTGGCGGAGATGATCGCCGCAAACGACCAGCGCTACCGCGAGCGGTCCCGGGAACTCACCCTGGCCGAGTGGATCGGGAAGCCGTGGTACGCGCACTACGTGGACAACGTGTGCCGCCTCGGGTCGGCGCTGCTGTGAGCGCACCGGAGAACAGGAGCGGCGTGGCCGGGACCGATCCGGGGAACCGAGGAGAAGCGGACGGGAACAGCCCGGGGAGCCGGGGAGAAGCGGGCGGGGCCGGCCCAAGGAGCCGCGTGGGCACGTGCGGGAGCAGCCCGGACAATCCCTTCGAGGCGGCGCGCCCCAGCTACGCGCGCGTGCGGCCCTCCTACCCGGCCGCCGCCGTCGCCGCTGTCCTGCGGGCGGCTGGCCTGGACGTGCGGGGGAGCGCGGGCGGTTCCAGGAACCGGGGAGGCGCGGTGGGCCCCACTGCCCTGGGGAGCGCGGGAGCGCCCGCGCCCACCGCGCCCACCGACCGTCCCGCCCTCGCCGCCGACATCGGGGCGGGCACGGGCAAGATGAGCGCCCTGCTGGCCGAGGAGGGCCTGGAGGTGCGGGCCGTGGAGCCCTCCGCCGCGATGCGCGCCCAGGCGCGCCCCCACCCGCTCATCACGCAGGTCGCCGCCACCGCCGAGGGCACGGGGCTGGGGTCCGCCAGCTGCGACCTGGTCGTCTACGCCCAGTCGTGGCACTGGGTGGATCCTGTGGCGGCGGGGGCCGAGGCGGTGCGCATCCTGAAGCCGGGGGCGCCCCTGGTCATCGTCTTCAACCAAATGGACGTCACCGTCCAGTGGGTCCACCGACTCTCCCGCATCATGCGCTCCGGGGACGTGCACCGCGCCGACCGCCCTCCCCGTCCGGCGGGCTTCGCCCCGCCCGTCCTCGAGCAGTTCTGGTGGGAGGACCGGATGCCTCCCGAGCAGATCCTCGAACTGGGCACCACCCGCTCGTCCTACCTGCGCGCGGACGGTGCCCGCAGGCGCGCGATGCAGGACAACCTGCGCTGGTACCTGTACGAGCACCTGGGGCACCAGGCGGGCCAGGAGATCACGATCCCCTACTCGACGCTCGTGTGGACCACCCGCGCCCCCGCTGCCCGGGTCCCGTAGCGGAAGCGCCTCGCCCCCGAGGTCCCGTAGCGGCAACGGCAGCGGTCCCGGGTCGAGGCGCCTGTCGGCACCCGCCCTGGAGTGAGCACGGTCACGCGATCTGCTTTTCCGGCCGCGCGACTGGCAGAATCGACCACTATGGGATTGTCGTTTCTGGGGCTGATCGGCGCGCTCGCCATGTACGCGGTGTCGGTCTCCCCCTCCCTCATGGCCAGGTCCTGGTGGTGGCACGCCGTGGCATCGGGCGTCCTGGTCTCCATCGGCTACGTCCTGGGTCTCATCGTGCAGAGCGCGGGCGCGCGCCTCATCGAGGCGGCGGACCTGAGGATCAGTGCCGACGAATCCGTCGAATGGGCCTCGCGGGCGGGCGTCGCGGTGCTGTTCCTCACCTGGTGGTTGTACGCCGTCGTCCAGTCGTACCGCCGCGCCCGCCGCGCGGCCGCGCTGGTGGGGATGCGCGCCGAAACGCCGTGGAGCTACCTGCTGGGGGCCGTCGGCACCGTCATCATCGCCCACCTCTTCGTCGGAGTCATCACGGGCGTCAGCCTGGTCGGGCGGGCGCTCATCAACGCGCTGGCCGACCACATGCCGCGCTGGGCGGCGGCGCTGGCAGGCGTCGCCATCCTGAGCGTGATCATCTACTTCCTCACCTCCAACGTGATCCTGCGCGGCGGCATCGGGTTCTTCCGGCGGCACGCCGAGCGGATGAACACGCGCACCGCGAAGGGTATTTTCCAGCCGAGCGTTCCCGAGCGCTCCGCCTCGCCCGCCTCGCCCTCCACGTGGGAGTCGGTGGGCGGCCAGGGGAGGGTCTTCCTCGGGCGGGGCCCCAGCCGCGCCGATGTCGAAGCGGTGACCGGGCGCCCGGCGCAGGAACCGATCCGCGTGTACGCGGGAATGCCCTCCCCAGGGGCGGGCATCGACGAGGCCGCCGCCCTGGTCGTCGCCGAACTGGAGCGCACCGGCGCCTTCCGACGGGCAGCGGTCCTGGTCGCCGCGTCCACGGGCTCGGGATGGGTGGACGAGTGGCAGGTCCAGCCCTTCGAATACCTGACCGGAGGCGACTGCGCGACCGCGTCCCTGCAGTACTCCTACGTGCCCTCCGCCCTCAACTGGCTGACGGGTCTGGAGCCCGCCCAGGAGGCCTCCCGCGCCCTTTTCCGCGCTGTTCGCGAGGCGATCGACGCCATCGACGAGGCTGAGCGCCCCGCCCTCTTCGTGTGCGGGGAGTCCCTGGGCGCGTTCGCCTCGCAGTCCGTGTTCGACTCCCCCGCCGATGCCCTGGCCCGCGTCGATGGGGCGCTGTGGGTGGGCACGCCCGCCTTCACCCCGATGCACCGGGTGCTCACGGCCTCGCGCCACCGGGGGAGCCCCGAGGTGGCTCCCGTCGTCGATAACGGCCGCAATGTGCGCTTCGTCAACGCCCCCGAGGACCTGCGCCAGGACCTGTACGGGCGGGAACTGGGCCGCTGGTCCTTCCCGCGGATCGTCTACGCCCAGCACGCCTCGGACCCTGTCGTGTGGTGGAACCCCCGGCTGCTGTGGCGCCAGCCCGACTGGTTGCGCGAGCGCGCTGGGCGGGACGTGTCGAAGAACGTCGAGTTCACCCGGGGAGTGACCTACCTGCAGATCATGGCGGATCTGCCCGTCGCCGGCACCGCCCCCGCCGGCCACGGGCACACCTACAACGAGGAGCTGGTGCCCCTGTGGCGGGCCCTGCTGGGCTTCGACTTGGAGGAGGGCGAGTCCGTCCCCGTCGCGCGCCTGGCCGGACTCGACGGCAGCTGGGCGACCGCCGAGGCGCTGGACCGCATCGGCGCGGCCGTGCGCGCCAACCTGGCGCTGTCCGAGCGGCAGTGAGGGCGGGCCGCTTCATCGTCGCAATAGCCGCTGGAACTGGGGGGCGTCACCGCGGAATCGGACTCCGTCGCACTGCCGGGTGGCTCTGCCGGGCCCAATGCGGGGATCGGTGCCGGCCCCGGGGCTATCCACAGGGCAGCGCGGGCTACTTGAGGTAGTCGTCCAGGGCGGCCAGTACCGTTGGGATAACGCGCTCGGCTTTCTCGTTGAGGACCAGGTGGTGGTCGGCGGGCAACTCGACCAACCGCTTCTCGGGCGCCACCAGCCGCTCGTAGACCAAGCGGCTGTACTCGAGGGTGAACAGGGGATCGCCCGTCGACACGAACGCCACCACCGGACAGGTGATACTGCCATCGACGAGGGCCGACATATCAGTCGTGAACAGGCTGGACAGAAAACTCATCGGGTAGGATTCGAGCCGCATGGGATCCTGGAAGAACGCGTCGCGCCACTGCCGCTCTGAGAAGACTTTGTCGATGTCGAGGTAGAAGCCCGGCGGCACCTGCAGCCCGGGAAGCACCCGGCCAACCACGGCGATGATCCTGCGGACCGCCGGGTACACCGCGCCGAGCGCGTTGGGGAAGCGTGTGACCGATAGGGATTCACGCAGGGGCGTGAATAGGACGTTGTGCGGGAAGGCGGCCCGGATGCGGTGCTCGGCGCCGGCGGTCAGCAGGGTGAGGACGCCGCCCTGACTCGACCCCATTAGCCCGACGGCGCCGGGGAAACGGGCGCAGGCGTAGCCCACCGCGTCCCGGACGTTCCCGATCATGTCGTCGAGGGTGAACCGGCGGATGACCCGGGGGCTGCGCCCGTGGGACAGCGGGTGGACGCCAATCACGTGGTAGCCGTGCCGGCTGAGAGCGTCCAGGAAGGGGCTGTAGAACAGGGGGTGGGTCATGGTGCCCGGGACGAACACGACCGTCGGCGCCGTGTCTTGCTCCGCCTCCCAGATGGACAGGGTGATGGGGGCACGGCCCGATTCGATCGAGACCTCCGAATAACTGGGCAGGTCGATCGAGTGCTCCTCCAGCAGCGTTGCGATGCCCATGGCGGATACACTCCTCCCCGCTCTCCCAGTACTCCGATACCGTACTCGCGTTCTTCCGGGGCGCCCACTCGTGGACCATCCAGTCGGTGACGGGCGCGCCGCCAGGCGCAGCGCCCGGCCACGGGGGCCGCCCGGAGGCGGTACGGACCCCGTGGCCGGACGGGCTCAGTGGGAGGCGCTCGCGAACTGGGCGGCGTGCAGGCGCGCGTAGGCCCCGCCCTTGGCGAGGAGCTCCGCGTGGCCGCCCTGCTCCACGATGTCGCCGTCCTCCATGACCAGGATCGTGTCGGCGTCGCGGATCGTGGAGAGGCGGTGGGCGATGATGAAGCTCGTGCGCCCCTGGCGCAGCGCGTTCATGGCGCGCTGGACCAGCAGCTCAGTGCGAGTGTCGACCGAGCTGGTCGCCTCGTCGAGGATCAGCACCGAGGGGTTCGCCACGAACGCGCGCGCGATGGTGAGCAACTGGCGCTCGCCCGCGGAGATGTTCTCCGCGTCCTCCTCCAGGACCGTGTCGTAGCCGTGGGGGAGCGCGCGGATGATGTGGTCGACGAAGCACGCCCTGGCGGCCTCCTCCACCTCGGCGTCCGAGGCGCCGGGACGGCCGTAGCGGATGTTCTCGCGCACGGTGCCCGCGAAGAGCCACGGGTCCTGGAGGACCATGCCGGTGCGGCGCCGGACCTCCTGGCGGTCCATGGCGGCGATGTCGCGGCCGTCGATGGTGATCCGCCCGGAGTCGAGCTCGTAGAAGCGCATGAGCAGGTTGACCAGAGTGGTCTTGCCCGCGCCTGTCGGTCCCACGACCGCCACCGTGTTCCCGGGGTCGACGCGCAGCGTGAGATCGCGGATCAGCTCGGTGTCCGGCGAGTAGGAGAAGCGCACGTGCTGCATCTCAATGGCGCCGGCCCCCTCCCCGTCCGACAGGGCGGGGGAGTCCACTGCCGCGCTGTGCCCGCCCGTGGCCGACGAGGCGCGGGCCGGGGCGTCCGCCCCCGCGGCCGAAGGCGCGTCGTCCCCCTCCTCCTCGGCGTCCAGGAGCTCGAAGATGCGCTCCGCACTGGCGGTGCCCGACTGGACGGCGGTAGCCATGGCGCCCAATTGGCCCAGCGGCTGCGAGAACTGCTGCGAGTACTGGATGAACGCCTGCACGTCGCCGAGCAGCAGCGCCCCCGAGGCCACCATGGCGCCGCCGACCACGGCGATGGCGACGTACACGATGTTCCCGATGACCAGCATGATCGGCATCATGATCCCCGAGAGGAACTGGGCGCGCAGCGCCGTGCGGTAGAGCTGCTCGTTCTCCTCGGCGAACGCCCGGCGCACCGAGTCGGTGCGCCCGTAGACGCGCACCAGGGCGTGCCCGGAGAAGGACTCCTCCACGCGCGTGTTGAGGGCCCCGGTCCGGGCCCACTGTGCGGTGAACGCCTTCTGCGAGCGGGGGCCGATGAAACCGAAGACGACGCCCGACAGCGGCACGGTGATGAGCGCGACCAGCGCCAGTTTCCACGAGATGGAGAACATCATGGCGAGCACCCCGACCACTGTGAGGACGGAGGTCAGCGCGGTGGAGAGGGCCTGCTGGAGCGTGTTGTTCACGTTGTCCACGTCGTTG
This sequence comes from Schaalia georgiae DSM 6843, assembly GCF_000429245.1. Classification (GTDB taxonomy): domain Bacteria; phylum Actinomycetota; class Actinomycetes; order Actinomycetales; family Actinomycetaceae; genus Pauljensenia; species Pauljensenia georgiae. Next base: position 439,851 of record NZ_AUBM01000006.1, on the reverse strand, counting down.
GTGAGGCGCGAGAGCACATCACCGCGGCGCATCCGATCGAAGTGGCTCAGAGGCAGGCGATGGATCTTCTGCTCGACCCGGCGCCGCAGGCGGTAGAGCGCGCGGGCGGTGATCCGGTTGAGCATGTGCCCCTGGAACCAGTTGAGGAAGGCGGAGCCCACGTACAGGCCCAGGACGAGGGCGAGGATCCCCGCCAGGCGCGGGAAGTCGATCCCAGTGCCGGGCACGATGTCCATGGCGGAGAGCATCGTGGCGAAGTCGTCCATCCCCTGGGCGCGCAGGGCCTCGATGGCCTGCTCCTTCGTGGACCCGGCCGGCAGGGCCTGTGAGACGACGCCCTCGAAGACCACGTTCGTCGCCCGACCGAGGACCTTCGGCGCGATGACCGCGAGGGCGACGGAGGCCGCCGTGGCGACCAGGATCGCCCCGATCCAGTTGCGGTGGGCGGTCAGCAGCCCGATCATGCGCTTGAACGAGGGCCAGAACGCCTTCGCCTTGCCGGGCGGCGGCCCGTCGTGCCAGTTGCCGGACGAGGCGAGGGCCTCGGCTGCCAGCTCCTCCTCGGCGCTCGTCTGGGTGGTGGGGGTTTTGTCCGGGGTGCTCATGAGAGGGCCTCCGCTCCGAATTGGGAGGTGACGATTTCCTTGTAGACCTCCGAGGCCGCGAGCAGCTGCTCGTGGGTGCCGCTGGCGACCAGGCGCCCAGCGTCGAGGACCAGGATCTGGTCCGCATCGACGATGGTGGACACCCGGGAGGCGACGACGATCTTCGTGGTCCCTGCGGTGGCGGGCCCCAGGGCTGCGCGCAGGCGCGCGTCGGTGGCGACGTCGAGGGCGGAGAAGGAGTCGTCGAAAATGAGAATGGGGGGCCTGCGCACGAGGGCGCGGGCGATGGCGAGTCTCTGGCGTTGGCCGCCCGAGACATTCGTGCCGCCCTGTGCGACGGTGGCGTCGAGGCCGCCGTCCATCTCGGACACGAAGCCCTTGGCTTGGGCGACCCCGAGGGCCTCCCACAGCTCCTCGTCGGTGGCGTCCTCGCGGCCCAGGCGCAGGTTCGAGGCGACGGTGCCGGCGAAGAGGAAGGGGTGCTGGGGGATGAGGCCGATCTGCGCCCACAGCGCCTCGGGATCGGCTTCGCGCACGTCCGTGCCGCCGATGAGGATCCGCCCTTCGGACGCGTCGAGCAGGTGGGTCAGCAGGCGCACCACCGTGGACTTGCCGGAGGCTGTGGAGCCGACGATGGCGGTCGTGGTCCCGGGCGCCGCGGTGAAGCTCACGCCTTCGAGCACGCGCTCGTCGGCGTCGGGGTAGGTGAAGCCCACGTCCCGCATTTCGACGGTGCCGGGCGAGGGGAAGACGGTCGTCGCGCCGTCGGGGGCGGTGATCGTGGGCGGGGTGGCCAGGACCTCGCTGATGCGCTCGGCGCAGACTGCGGCGCGGGGGATCATGATGGTCATGAAGGAGGCCATGACGATGCCCATGAGGATTTGCATGAGGTAGGCCATGAAGGCGATGAGGGTGCCGATCTCGACGTCGCCGTCGCCGACGCGGTGCCCGCCGAACCAGATGACGCCGACGATGGTGACGTCGAGCATGAGCATCACCAGGGGGAAGAGGAGGACGAAGAGCTGTCCGACGCGTTCGCTGACGCGGGTGATGGAGCTGTTCGCCTCCTCGAAGCGGCCGGTCTCAGCGCGCTCGCGGACGAAGGCCCGGATGACGCGGATTCCGGCGAGCTGTTCGCGCATTACGCGGTTGATGCCGTCGAGCTTGTCCTGGTAGGAGCGGAACAACGGGACCATGCGGCTGACGATGAGGGCGACCACGACCAGCAGGAGGGGGACCGAGACCGCGATGAGCCACGAGAGGGCGGGTGCTTTGCTGACGGCCATGATGATCCCGCCGATGGCCATGATCGGCGCGGTCACTGCTATCGTGCAGCTCATCATGACGAGCGTCTGGACCTGCTGGATATCGTTCGTGTTGCGGGTGATCAGGGATCCGGCGCCGAAACGGGTGATCTCCCGTTCGGAGAAGCCGCTGACGCGCTCGAAGACTGCGCCGCGCAGGTCGCGCCCCATGCCCATCGAGGCCCGGGCAGCCAGGTAGGTCGCCAGGACCGAGCAGATCCCCTGGAGGGCGCTCACCGCCAGCATGAAGGCGCCGGTGCGCCAGATGTAGCCGGTGTCGCCGGTGGCCACGCCCTTGTCGATGATGTCGGCGTTGAGGGTGGGCAAGTAGAGGGAGGCCATCACTTCCGCGAATTGGAGGACGACAACCCCTATGAGAAGCCATGTGTATGGGCGCAGGTGCGCCCCTAATAGTCGAATGAGCATATTGGGATCGTAGTAGTCTCACGCTGTGGGAGGGGCGCGGTGTTTCGCGCCACAACACACTTGATGCGAAGGACAGTTCGCCAATAGGGTGGCAGAAATAGGAGTGGCCTTATTCCCCGAAAAGGGTGCGCTTATCCAATATCCGTCAACCATGGGGCAGTCATGAAACGACACATTCCACGCGCGACTCTCACGCTCACGCTCTCAAGCGCGCTCGTCGCCAGCGCGGTGGCGCTGGCATCACCCACGGCGGCCGCGCCCCCACCCGCTCCGTCGGCCTCCCACGCGGCCCGCCCGTCCGCTCCGGCCCCCGCGGAGCCGTCGGGCGCTGCGGCTCAGTCCGGGACGGGTGCCGGCGACGACTCGCAGAGCGGCCGCAGCCTCGAGACCGGGCTCAGTTCGATGTCCGAACTGGCCGGTGGCGGCGCCAAGGCGCCGGACGGCGGCCTGCTCGCCGACGAGGACCGCACCGGCGGCACCACGCCGGTCACAGTCATCGTCCAACTCGACGAGGGCACTGTGGGAGTCCCGTGGTACAGGCGGATCTTCGGCCTCTCCTCCTCCACGAAGCACGAGGTCGTCAAAGACCGCATCACCTCCGCCGTCTCGGGCGCGCTGCCCGGCGTGAGCACCTCCGGCGGTACTCCCATCACCGACATCAAGGACTACTCCACCGTCATCGACGGATTCGCCATCGAGATCCCCCGTGGGGCGCTCGAGGCGGTCCGCGGCGTAGAGGGGGTCAAGGCGGCGTTCGTGGAGGAGCTCCACCAGCGCGACATCGAGACCCCCGCCCTCGACACAGTCGAGCCCCCCGCCAACGCGTCCTCACTGGCGATGACCCACGCGGACTCCACCGCCTACAAGGGCGACGGCCAGGTGATCGCGGTCATCGACACCGGCCTCGAGGTGGGCCACCCCGCATTCAGCGGCGACCTGGACGACTCCACCGTCAAACTCCACGAAGGCGACGTCTCCTCCTTGAAGTCGAAGCTCGCCGTCGGCAAGGAGGGCGTCTACGTCTCTGAGAAGATCGCCTTCGCCTACGACTACGCGGACAACGACGCGGACGTGGTGCCCCACTCCAGCGCCGACCTCTCGCACGGCACCCACGTGTCGGGCATCGCCACCGGCAACGGCGGCACGATCCGCGGCACTGCGCCGAACGCCCAGCTCATGGCCCTCAAGGTGGCGCGCGACTCCGATGGCGCCCTACCCGACTCCGCGATCCTGGGCGCCCTCGACGACGTGGGCGTGCTGGAGCCCGACTCGGTCAACATGTCCTTCGGATCCGACGCGGGCATGAGCGACGAGGCCGCCTCCATCTACGCCGACGCCTACAAGGTCCTGCGCGAGAAGGGCATCACCCTCAATGTCGCAGCGGGCAACTCGTACTCCTCGGCCCATGGCAACACCTCCGGGGTGAACCTTCCCTACGCCTCGGATCCCGACTCCTCCACAGTGGACGAGCCCTCGACGTTCCAGACGTCCCTGTCCGTGGCCTCGGTCGACAACACCCAGGAGGGCCTGCCCTGCTTCACCGCAGCGGGTCGGCAGATCGGGTACATGGAGGGCCACAACCCCTTGGAGGAGGGCATGGCGTCCTTCGGCGACATCGAGTCGGGGACGTACCGCTACGTGGACGCGGGCGAGGGCAAGGCCGCTGATATCGCGGCCATGGTCCAGGCGAATCCCGACGGGATCGAGGGCGCCTTCGCCCTGGTCCGCAGGGGCGGGACCTCCGACGCAGGCAAGCCCATGACCTTCGAGGACAAGGTCAAGGCCCTGGCGCCCTACAAACCGACTGCGGTCGTCATCTACGACAACGAGGACTCGGACTCGCTGACGCGCCCCGCCGTCCAGACCACCACCATCCCCGTCGCCTTCATCTCCAAGGCGAACGGCGAGGCGATGCTGGCCGCGGCCGACCACAACCTGGTCATCGAGAAGGGCGCGCGCCTGGCCCCCTCCACCGACTACGCGATGTCCGACTTCTCGTCCTGGGGCGTCTCGCCCGATCTGACCCTCAAGCCCGAGATCTCCGCGCCCGGTGGCAACATCTACTCGGCGCTCCCCGGTGACAAGTACGGCTATATGTCGGGCACGTCGATGGCGACCCCGCAGATGGCGGGCATCGCCGCGCAGGTGCGCCAGCGGGTCGCCTCGGACAAGCGCTTCTCGTCCTTCTCGGACTCCGACAAACACGACGTCGTCACCAATTTGCTGATGGGCACGGCGCACCCGGTCGTCGACGCCCACCAGGGCACGGGCGCCTACTACTCCCCGCGCAAGCAGGGCGCTGGGATCGCCGACGCCCTGGCGGCCACGACGGCCACCGTCTACCCCACGGTCGATGGGGCCCGCTCCCCGTCGCGCCCCAAGGCCGACCTGGGTGATGGCACCAGCGGCTGGACCTTCGGCATCACCCTGCGCAACGTGGACTCCGAGGCGCGCTCCTACGCGCTGTCCAGCCAGGCCCTGTCCGAGCTGGTCAACGAGAGCGGTCTGATCTGCGAGCACTCGAAGAACTTCCGCAGTGAGGGCATCACCGTGTCCTACTCGGGCGAGGGCGTCTCGGGCACCTCCGAGGGCGCCACCATCACCGTCCCCGCCGGGGGCACGGCGCGGGTGGGCATCGCCATCGCCGTCGAGCAGTCCTTCGCCGACTACGTCGGCGCGAACCTGCCCAAGGGGACCTTCATCGACGGATTCGTCGAGTTCGCCTCGCAGACCGAGGGGGAGCCCGGCCTGACGGTGCCCTTCCTGGGCTTCTACGGGAACTGGGGCGCCGCGAACGTGTTCGACACGAAGTGGTCCGACGAGGGCGCCCAGAAGGCCCACATCTACAAGTCGGCCCTCGCCTCGACGACGACCGGGATGCCGCTGGGAGTCAACCCGCTGCAGAAGATCGGCTCCCTCGACCAGGTGAAGCCCGACCCGTCGCGCTACATCGTGTCGAACAGTGGATGGTCGGTGTCGCCCAACTCGATCCAGCCCGTGACCGGCACACTGCGCTCCACCGCGAAGATGACGTACACGTACACCAACGAGGCGGGCGAGACGGTGCGCTCCTACACCTTCGACGGCGCCCACAAGTCGCTGTTCAACCCCCGGAGGATGGAGGTCCTCTACGCCGAGGCCCGGATCGGCTCGCCGATCTTCGACGGGCGCGATGAGCAGGGCGACCTCGTGCCCGACGGCGCCTACAAGCTGACGATCTCGACGGACACCGATGGCCCGGACTCCTCCCACCAGGAGCTGTCCTACGACTTCACGATGGACACCGTGGCGCCTGAGATCTCCAACCTCGCCACCACGGGCGAAGGCGCGGAGAAGACCATTTCCTTCGACGTGGCCGACTCCTCGCCCCTGGCAGCGGTCGACTTCGCCGACCCGGACAGCGGCGGCTGGTTCCACCGCATCCTGGTGGCCGACGACGGCACGGTCGAAGCGGACGGGACCCACCGCTACCACTTCGACGTGCGCGCCTCCGATCTGCAGAAGAGCTGGACGGAGCAGGGCGGCAAGGGCAAACTCCCCTCCACCCCGCTGCTGCACGCGTGGGACTTCGGGATCAATGCCTCGAAGAGCCACCGCGTCGTCGTCGAGTCCATTCCGATGACCTCGCTCACCCTGGACCAGTCGTCGCTGTCGCTGGTGCCCGGCCAGAACGCGAAGCTGGGCGTGAGCCACGAGCCCGCCGAAGCCAACATGACCGACGTCACGTGGTCCTCCAGCGACCAGGCGGTGGCCACGGTCAGCGACTCCGGCGTGGTGACGGGCGTCGGCCAGGGGGAGGCGGACATCGTCGTGGCGTCGGCCGCGGATCCGGCGGTCAGCGCAACGGCCCATGTGAAGGTCGCCCCCGTCTCCGACGAGACCGGGATCGCCCTCTCCGACTCCCCGATCATCATCCCCACCAGCGGGCAGGCGGGCGTCTCGGCGCTGCTGGCCCCCTCGCTGCGGGGATCCTCGGTGACGTGGGCCCTGGACGTGGAGGGCGCATCCATCCAGCCCTCCGCCGACACCCTGAGCGCCACCATTACAGCGGGGGACCGCTCCGCGCGCGGCACCGTCACCGCCACGGTGGCGACCCCCGCCGGTGATAAGACGGCGACCGCCCCAGTCGAGGTGCACCAGGGCGACTACGACGACTTCGTCATCGACGCGGACGGCGTGCTCACGCAGTACCGCGGCTCGGGCAGCACCATCAGCGTGCCCGACACGGTCACCGCGATCGCCGACGAGGCGCTGCGGGGCGTCAACGCCGAGCGCATCACCATCCCCGCCACCGTCCGCACGATCGGGAACCGGGCGTTCGCCGACGCGCGCAGGCTGACGGCAGTGGTCTTCGAGGACACCGCCGCACACCCCTCCCAGCTCACCGAGCTCGGGGGCGCCCTGGTCGATAACGACTACAGCCTCGACGAGATCCTCCTGCCGTCGAAGGTCGTCAAGCTGGGAGGCGGCGCGTTCTCGAACTCCACGATCAAGCGCCTGTCCCTGCCTGATTCGCTGACGGCGATCCCCTCGGATCTTGCCGAACGCAGTTCCCAGCTCAACGAGGTGACCATCGGCGACGCGGTCACGCAGATCGGGGCGTCCGCCTTCTCGGAGAACACCTCGCTCGGCGAGCTGCGCATCCGCCAGGCCGACGGCTCCACCAAGGCAGGACTGCCCTCGGCCCTGACGACCATCGGGGCGAGCGCGTTCAGCGGCACCCGTTTCGCCTCGTTGGACCTGCCGGCCTCCGTGAGCACCATCGGCGACAGCGCCTTCATGAAGGCGCCGCTCACCCACCTGGGCCTCAACAAAGGCCTCGTCTCCGTGGGCGAGCAGGCGTTCTCAGGAACGCTGCTCACCGAGGTCGAGCTGCCCGACTCGGTGACCACAGTCGGAAAGGGCGCCTTCAAGGCGATGCCCGAGCTGACGAAGGCCCACCTGGGCCCGAATGTGGCCCCGGACCAACTGGTCTCCGCTTTCACGCTCTCGCCCAAGCTCTCGTCCATCACGGTGGACTCGGCGAACGCCTCCTACGAGAGCGTCGACGGAGTCCTGTACACGAAGGACCACACGCACCTGGTCGCCTACCCCATGGCGAAGAACAGCGGCGGGTCCTACACGGTGGTCGATGGGACCGCCCGCATCGACGACGAGGCGTTCCAGCAGGCCCCCCTGCGTCAGATCAGCTTCCCGGCGTCGCTGCGGTCCATCGGCGTGTGCGCCTTCGCGAACGCGCAACTGACCGATGTGGTGCTGCCCGACCAGTTCGAGACGCTGGAGGCGCACGCCTTCCAGTCGACGGCGAACCTGGCCAGCGCCAACCTGGGTGGCACGGTGACGATCGGCGACTCCGCCTTCGACTCCTCCTCGCTCACATCAGTGGACTTCAGGACCGACCTGAACCGGCTGGAGGCGGTGGGCTCTATGGCGTTCTCCGGCGTCCCCGTCCGTGTCCTCGTCTTCCCGGACTCGCTGAAGTCGGTCGGCGCCTTCGCCTTCGAGAACAACCCGCACCTGGAGGAGGTCCGCATCGGGGCGGCGCTGACGGATCTGGACACGGGCTTCCTCGCCGGTTCGGATGTGCTGCGGGCACTGACCGTCAGCCCGGACAACCCCGTGTACTCGGCGGAGAACAACGTCCTGTACGCGAAACGGCAGGACGGGACGCACCTGGTGCTGTCCCTGCCGACGAACACGTTCACCGAGTACTCGGTGCGCCCCGGGACCGTGCAGATCGACGCGCAGGCGTTCCGCAACAACAAGGCGCTCCAGCGCGTCGTCCTGCCCGAGGGCCTGAAGGTCCTCAAGGCCGGGTCCTTCAACAACGCGTCGTCACTGACTGAGATCGTCCTGCCCGACTCCCTGGAGACGGTCGATGGCCTGTACTCCACGGCGATCGAGTTCATCGAGTTCGGCACGCGGATCCACACCATCGACGAGAACGCCTTCAAGGGCAACGTGCCGGACCGCATGATCGTGCGCGGTGGCGTCGGCGGCTCCTTCACCGGGTCGACGGACTCCACGGGCGCCCGCGCTACGGCCGCGTTCTTCGGCGAGGGCATGAAACGGATCAATTACGGCTACGGGGGTTCCTTCCCGCAGACGCTGGTGCTCCCCTCCACCGTCGAGGTACTCGCGCTGGGGACCTACGCGCTCAGCGCCGAGCAGCTCGCCGCCTCTCACGTGTACGTGGCCGCTGGTGAGGGGTCGGTCGCGTGGTCGGTGGCCAGGGCGGCTATGGAGAAGGCCGGTTTGGATCCGGCGTCCCAGCTGCACCGGTATGTGGATCCGGCTCTGTCGTTGTCCTCGCCTGTGATCGACCAGGTGGGGGATGCCTCGAAGGTCCAGGTGGAGGCGGGCCAGACCATTGAGGTGACGGCCACGCTGACCGGCGGCGTCTCCGTCGGACGCGAGGCCCGCGCCATCGAGATCGGGCCCGGCGGCGCTGAGACCGTCGTCTCCGACTGGGCCGCCATGGGCGCCGCCCAGCCCTCCCCCGCGCCGGGCGCGAACGCCGGGGCGGAGCCGGGTGCGCAGGCGCCCGCAGGCGCGGACGAGGGCGGGGCCCAGTCCGGCTCGGATCAAGCCCAGTCCGGCTCAGGCCAAGCCCAGTCCGGCTCAGGCCAAGCCCAGTCCGGCTCCGGCCAGGCAGCGCCCGCGGGCCAGGCCGCGCCCACGCAGTCCGTTGCCTCCGGCCAGGCGGCCGGGGCGGCTGACGGACCCACTGGGGACGGGCGCGTGCCCTCGTCGTCGGCTGCCTTCACGTGGGTTCCGTCGGTTGATGGGGCGTCGTTGCGCGTCGAGGCGCGTGATGCCACGTTCCGTGTGGTCGCTGGTGTGGTGGGTTCTGCCGTGCCTTCTGCTCCGGTGCCTGGTGAGGGCCAGTGGGTGCGGGATTCTGTTGGTTGGTGGTACCGGTTCGGCGATGGGACGTATCCGCGTGGTCAGGCCCTGGTGATCGATGGTGCGACGTACCGTTTCGACGAGTCGGGATACCTGCGCACTGGTTGGGTGCGTGATGGCGGGTACTGGTTCCACCATGGGGCTTCTGGTGCGATGTCCACTGGTTGGTTGGTCGATGGTGGCGCCTGGTACTACCTGATCCCCGGTTGGGGCGCTATGGCGACCGGCTGGGTCAATGACGGTGGAACCTGGTACTACATGGGCTCCTCGGGCCGCATGGCCACCGGCTGGGTTGCCGACGGCGGGTACTGGTACTACCTCGCTCCCTCGGGCGCCATGGTGACCGGTTGGGTTGTCGACGGCGGGTACTGGTACTACCTGGATGCCTCCGGCCGCATGGCCACGGGCTGGCAGCAGATCGGCGGCAAGTGGTACGAGTTCGGCCCATCCGGTGCGCTGAAAGGGTGATCCCCTGAGCGAACCGCTCCGGGGCTGGCGCGCAGCGAGGAATCGCTGCGCGCCAGCCCCTTCTCTGTGCAATGCGGGGGTGGAGTAGCGCTGTCTGATCGGACCAGCCGTCCGTGGGACACCCTTCTCCGCGTAATGCTGGGCGGGGCAGTGCCGCCTGATCGGACTACCCGTCTGATCGGACCGCTCGTCCGTGGGGCCCTTTTCTGCGCAATGCGGGGCGGAGCGGGGTCTGTTCCCGCAGCGGTGCCCTGTGGCGTGCTCCCGCTGCCCGGTGACGAGCCGGCCCGTGTCTCCGGGTCATTGGGCACTGTTGAGCCGCCATGCTGTTCGGCGTCGGTGCGCGTCCGCATTGGGGTAGGTTACGGTGCATTGGGGTAGGTTATTAACCTGCCCCAATGGGGGTTAACCTGCCCCAGTAGGTGGTTTCCTGCCCCGATGCGCCCCGCCGGGCGCCGCGGGGCGCGCGGTGGGCTGTTCTCACAGCGGTACCTCCGCTTTTACAGGGCTACCACACTTTGCAAGTGTTATAACGCTTGCAAAGTGTGGTAGCCCTTTGAAAACTCAACTTCGCTTGTAAAACAGCCCGTGCTCCGCCCCGACCACCAAGGAGCTCGGCCGCACGCAGTCGGGCAACGCTTGCAAAACAGCCCGTGCTCCGCCCCGACCGCCAAGCGATTGCACAACTATGCGGAACGCCACTGTCGGCAGGCCAGGGGCGAGCCCGGACCGGAGGCGCCCGGTGCCCCGGACTCCAATGAGAAGGCGGCTCAGTCCGCCGGACGACTAGTTGCTCAATCGAACGATTAAGCGGTAATGAATACGCGCTATTTATAATGCCGTATGATAAATTGCTTGAAGTGGTAATGAATAACCAATACCGTTAATGGAATCAGGGACTGCCGTCCATGGCCGTCCCCACTCCCCGCCCCCTCGACCATTGGAACGGCCATGACTCCCCATATGCCACGCGGCGCGCTCGCGATCGCGCTCACAGGAGCGTTAATCGGGGGCGCAGCTTTCGCAGCACCAGCACAAGCGCTTCCAGGCGGCCGCGACCAGGCCGCGGCCCCCGCCTCGTCCAGCCCCGCCTCGTCCGCGCTCAAACCCGCCGTCGGCGCCACAACCAACGAAGACGGCTTCGAGATCGACGCCAACGGCGTGCTCCTGCGCTACACCGGCTCCGCCAGCGACGTCAGGATCCCCGGCAAGGTCACGGCGATCGCCGACGAGGCGATGCGCGGCACCACCGCCGAGCGCATCACCGTCCCCTCCACCGTCCGCACCATCGGCGACAGGGCGTTCGCCGATGCCCGGCAGCTGAAGACCTTGGTCTTCGAGGACACCGCCGATCACCCCTCCCAGCTCACCGCCCTCGGCGCCGAAGTGGCCTTGAACACGCTCGCCCTCACGGAGATCACCGTGCCGGCGAAGACTGCCTCCCTCGGCGAGGGAGCCTTCGCGAGCTCCGGCATCACCCGCTTGTCGCTGCCCGACTCCCTCACCTCGCTCCCCGCTCGCATGGCGCAAGGCACCGGACTGCTCGAGGAAGTGGTCGTGGGCGACGGGGTCACCGAGATCGGCGACTCCGCTTTCCGCAGTGCGCGCGAACTCAGAGGACTGGGTGTCCGCCAGGCCGACGGCTCGGCCGCTGCGGGATTCCCCTTCTCCCTCGTGACCATTGGGCGAGACGCGTTCACCGAGTCGGGACTGCGCTCCATCGACCTGCCCGCCTCCGTGCGCTCCGTCGGCTACGGCGCGTTCGCGGAAACCCCGAACCTCGCCCACGTGGGCCTCAATGAGGGCTTGGCCTCCATCGGTGAGTTCGCCTTCAACAACACTGGTATCAGTGAACTCGCCATCCCCGACTCCGTCACCACCGTCGGGGGCTCGGCATTCGGTGGGAACGGATCCCTCACCCGCGTCCACATCGGGCGCGGTGTGGCCGCCGGGCAATTGTCCACTGTCTTCGCCGGATCCCCTCAACTCGGCGCCTTCACGGCCGACCCCGCCAACGCCTCCTACGAGGCGGTCGACGGCGTGCTCTACTCCAAGGACCGCACGGGCCTGGTCGCCTACCCGGCCGCGAAGGGCAGTGGTGGCACGTACACCGTGCTCGACGGGACGACCCGCATCGAGCCCTCCGCCGTCTTCGGGGCGGCCTTGACCGGGATCGTACTGCCCGACTCGCTGCGCAGCATCGGGAACAAGGCCTTCAGCGGCTCCGGCCTGGAGTCCGTGGTGCTTCCCAAGGGCTTCCAGGCCCTCGAGGAATCCGCGTTCTGGGCGATGCCCTCGCTGGCCCGGGTGGACTTGGGCGGCACGAAGACCATCGGCGAGGAGGCGTTCTTCGCCTCGCGCGCCCTGCGAACGGTCGACTTCAGGGCGGACCTGGGCCGTCTCACTGCTATCGGCTCCTACGCCTTCGCCGAGACGGGGCTCGTCTCGGCCGCTCTACCCGACTCCGTCGCCTCCCTCGGCGACCAGGCGTTCGCCCGCAGTCCCGAGCTGAAGGATGTCCACTTGGGCTCGGGCCTGACCGAGGTGGGCGCGCGCGTTTTCACCGGCTCCACCGCGCTCGCCTCCCTGAGCCTCGCCCCCTCCAACCCCGTGCTCTCGCTGGATGGCTCCGTCCTCTACCAGCAGCGCGACGACGGGTGCCATTTGGTCTACGCCGCTGTCGCCGCCCCCACGCCCGCGTACTCGGTGCGCCCCGGGACGGCGCAGATCGACGAGGCCGCTTTCAAGGGCATTCCAACGCTGCGCGAAGTGGTCGTCCCCGAGGGCGTGAAGGCCATCGGGGCCGAGGCCTTCGCAGAGATCCCCGAACTCACCGACGTGGCATTGCCCGACTCCCTGGAGGAGGTGGCCGACGTCTTCGCGGGGACCCGGGTCGGGACCATCGAGTTCGGCGCGCGGACCCGCACCATCGGGGAGGCCGCTTTCACCGGCGCCCTGCCCATCCGCATGATTGTGCGCGGCGGTAAGGACGGCTCCTTCACATCCCCGGAGGAAACGACCCCCAGGTACGCCGCGTCCGCCTTCTTCGGCGAGGGCATGAAGCGGATCGCCTACACCCACGGCAACTTCCCGCAGACCCTGGTGCTCCCCTCCACCGTCGAGGAGCTCGTCCTCACCACAGGCGCCCTCAAGGCCGAGCAGCTCGCCGCCTCTCACGTGTACGTGGCTGCCGGTGAGGGGTCGGTCGCGTGGTCGGTGGCCAGGGCGGCTATGGAGAAGGCCGGTTTGGATCCGGCGTCCCAGCTGCACCGGTATGTGGATCCGGCTCTGTCGTTGTCCTCGCCTGTGATCGACCAGGTGGGGGATGCCTCGAAGGTCCAGGTGGAGGCGGGCCAGACCATTGAGGTGACGGCCACGCTGACCGGCGGCGTCTCCGTCGGACGCGAGGCCCGCGCCATCGAGATCGGGCCCGGCGGCGCTGAGACCGTCGTCTCCGACTGGAATTCGGCCTACGACAGTGATCCGTCACCCGACGGCGCCGACGGGGGAGTGCTCTCCTCGTGGGTGCGCTTCACGTGGGTTCCGTTGGTTGATGGGGCGTCGTTGCGCGTCGAGACGAGGGATATCACGTTCCGTGTGGTCGCTGGTGTGGTGGGTTCTGCCGTGCCTTCTGCTCCGGTGCCTGGTGAGGGCCAGTGGGTGCGGGATTCTGTTGGTTGGTGGTACCGGTTCGGCGATGGGACGTATCCGCGTGGTCAGGCCCTGGTGATCGATGGTGCGACGTACCGTTTCGACGAGTCGGGGCATGCGCGCACTGGTTGGGTGCGTGATGGCGGGTACTGGTTCCACCATGGGGCTTCTGGTGCGATGTCCACTGGTTGGTTGGTCGATGGTGGCGCCTGGTACTACCTGATCCCCGGTTGGGGTGCTATGGCGATCGGCTGGGTCAATGACGGTGGAACCTGGTACTACCTGAACGCCGCGGGCCATATGACCACCGGCTGGCAGAAGATCGAGGGATCCTGGTACTACCTGGGGGACTCCGGCAAGATGACGACCGGCTGGCGCCACATCGACGGGTACTGGCGCTTCTTCGAGCCCACAGGGGAGTTGAGGCACTGACCCCTGCGCGGGACACAACCAGTGATGAAGGGGTCGGCGCGCCGCGAATGATCGAGGCGCGCCGACCCCCCTTCCAGCAGGAGGCTAAGGAGCGGATGGCATTTCCGCTGGCTCCGCATTGCGCATGCGGTCCTCCGTCCAGTAGGACTGGGCGCTCTGGTCGTAGGGCACGTGGGTCGCGGTGGATTCCGACGAGGGGTCGGACTGGGACACCGAGGGGCTGGGGTCCGTTGTGCCGGGTTCGCGTCCCACCGCCGTGCTCCAGGCGTACAGGGCGACGAGGACGCCCACTACGGCCACCGCCGAGACCAGGACCGCCATGCGGCTGTGTCGATACCGTCCCATCGGTTACTCCAGCGTCTTGTAGAGCCTGACGACGTCCTCGTTGAACGGCCTCGAGATGAGGCGAGGAGGGCCCGAGGTGGTCATGCGCGAGGTGACGCCGAAGACGCGGCCGACAGTGGCCGAGGAGGTGTCGGTCAGCCACGGGCCGCCGCTGGAACCGCCGTTCATCCTGCAATTCATCGCCATGTCCCCCCAGGCGTTGTGGGCGAAGGTGTCCCCGTCGCAGTGGTAGGGGCGGTTCCCGTCGAAGGGCGCAGCGGCGGGCCAGCCCCAGATGCGGACGCCCTTGTTCGTCGTGCCGCGGTTGTAGGTCAGGCCGTTGCCGCCCACGCGGTCCACCAGGTACCTGCCGTTGAGCGGGTAGACGATGAAGAAACCGTAGTCGTACCGGGCGTCCGACCTGTCCGTCCACCCGGTGAAAGCGGTCCCGGTCTTCATGTGCCATAGGCCGAAGGGGGTCGTGCCGTTGGAGTAGGCGGGCGCGTAGGCGATGCGCGAGTGCCAGGTGCCCTTCGCACCCGCGTGGAGGCAGTGGGCGGCGGTGGCGACCATCGACTTGCCCGGGGTGTTGATCGATGAACCGGAGCACACGTAGTCGTTGCTGCCCACGGAGTAGAACACCTTGCCCGTGGTGATGGGCACGTACACCTGATTGCCGAGCAGCATCGTGGGGCTGTCGCCCGACGCGGGCTCCACGGGCTCGGTGAGGTCGACGGGCGCGGAGTCGGGCGCCACGGGCGCCGACAGCAGGGAAGTGCCCGAGGGGGGCTGGGGGAAAGTGGGATCCGGGGCGGCTTCGGGGTCCGAGTCCACGGGGATGGCGTTGCGCATCCTCTCCGGGGTCCAGTAACCGGTCGCGTCCAGGTCGTTGTCCGTCGACCAGTCGGCGGACTCCGATCCGGGGGCGTCGTAGGTGACGACGTCGGTGGGGGCCGCGGGCGCGGCCTGGGCCATGCCGGCGGCGGCGAGGGAGGAGGCGGTGGCGAGGAGCGCCACCGCGAACGCGCGGAGCGGTCGTGTTGAATGCGTCATGGGATCTTCCTTTGCTTCGATAGTAGGAGGAACAGGCGCATTCTCCACGATAGACGGGGCGCGCGGCCCCGTCCAGACCCCGGGGCGGCCGCGTCAGCAGGTGCGGCGGGGACCGGCGGCGGCCGGAGTGTCAGATCAAGTCCTTGCGTTCCATGTACTTCATCGCCACCCACCCGAAGGGGATGCGCCCGTAGAACGTCACGAGGCGGTAGATGATCGCCGTCGGCAATCCGATGGACACCGACACGCCCGCCACCTGCAGGCCGGCGGTGAGGGCGGTCTCAACGGGCCCGATGCCGCCGGGGGAGGGGATGACGGAGCCGAGGGCGTTCGACGTCAGGTAGGTGAGCGCCACGTTCGAGAACTCCAGGGAGCCCCCCATCGCCGTCAGCGCGGACCAGAACGCCCCCACGTAGCCGATGTTCATCAACAGATTGCCGCACACCACCAGCGCGAGGCGGCGCGGCTGGCCGACGATCCACAGCAGGCGCGGGTACACCTGCTGCCACGTGGGCTCGACCTTGGACCACACCCACGCGCGGGCGCGGGGCACCGCCAGGGTCGCGCCCACCACGGCGACGACGACGCCGACGACGGCCAGGATCGTCCCGTAGGGGATGGACACCGACAAGGAGGCGCCCGACACCACCACGACCAGGAGCAGCAGTGTGATCGTGATGAGGACCTGGGACAGCTGCATGAGGGTCACAGTGGTGACCGCCATTGCCGTCGGTACCCGCTTCTTGCGCAGGTAGCGCAGGTTGAGGGCCGCGGGGCCGACCCCAGCGGGCGCCACGATGGTGATGATCGAGGCGGCGACCTGGGCGATGAGGGTGTCGGAGAAGCGCAGCCGCTCCGGGCTCAGGGCCA
Organism: Schaalia georgiae DSM 6843; assembly: GCF_000429245.1. Classification (GTDB taxonomy): domain Bacteria; phylum Actinomycetota; class Actinomycetes; order Actinomycetales; family Actinomycetaceae; genus Pauljensenia; species Pauljensenia georgiae. The sequence continues at coordinate 423,812 of NZ_AUBM01000006.1, read as the reverse complement.
TGAGCGGCACGCTCGCCCCCACCCAGATCAGGCACGCCAGGAGGGCGGAGGCCAGTATCCACCACGGGTTCGCCCGGGTGAGCGCGTTGACGATGTCGGAGAAGTTCAAAGAGCCCAGGACCACGAACACGGCGACGAAGAGGATGGCGAAGGTGATGACCGTGCGCGGCTGGAAGCGCTGGATGTTAGCGGTGCCGGCCTCCTCGGCCTCCGAGTCCTCCACGAGCGCGCCGCGCAACTCCCCCAGCAGGTCCGACCGGCGCAGCCGCTGGTTCACGGCCGTGGGCAGCACCGGCTTCTGGATGAGGGGGGCGCAGGCGGCCAGCGCCTCGTCCCCGACGCAGCGCCTGCCCGAGGCGAGCGCCCGTTCGGGCCCCGCCGCGAGAGCCTGCAGCACCAGCATCTGGGCCACGTCGATCGACCTGTTGAGGTCCGTGGTGGCCACCTCGCCGCGGTCCCAGTCGAGCAGCCACACGCGTCCCTCCGTGTCCACTACGACCGAGTTGGGGGCGAGGTTGCGGTGGGCGATGCCCCGGGTGTGGGCGGCCGCCAACTGTGCCCACGCCTCGTCGAGGAGCGTGTCGGTCAGGGCACCGCCCAACTCCGTGAGCGGCGCGGTCGGCTCCAGCGCCTCCATGACGACGATGATCGAGTCCCCGGCGGCGGTGATGCCCACGTGCTCCTGGGTGCGCACCCCGGCCTGCGATGCCTGCAACGATGTCAGCGTGGCGCGCTCGACGTTGGCTTTCGCGGAGAGGGACACCCACCGGGAGATGCCCCGCAGGCGGAAGTTGTTCCACAGGTCCACCAGCGTGCCGGTGAGTTCGCGGCCGGGCTCGACGACGACCAGCTCGAGGCTGCGGCCCTCGGTGTCCCACGCCTGGTAGTGCCGGTTGTGGCCGGAGTCGGGGCGCAGGGTCACAGCGATGTCGATATTGCCCGGACAGGTCGCTTCCGAGTGCAGGGACCCGTCCTCGTCCTCGGACACCGACCACGTGCGCAGGGGCTCCGTCGTGGTGTCCAGGTCCGTGCGGACGATGTGGGTGGGGACGATGCCGATGTCCAACAGGGCGCGCACGATCGCGCGCCCCCGCGCCCTCTGGCCGCCGAATCCGAAGCACCACCGGCCGGTGCAGCCGAAGGCGCGGCCGATCAGCACGGAGACGAACGCGCCTGGCAGCGTCACGGACGAGCGCATCACCGACAGGAAGACGATCGCCCACAGCCCGGCCCACCCCCAGCGCACCGAGCGCATCGACTGCGCTTCGCCCGAGGCTGTGAAGAGCGCGGCGAGGACGACGAACAGGATGTTGACCCCGATGACGACGCCGCTGAGGGTGCCCTGGGTCGCGATCGCCCGGTCGACGCTGAGCGGAGCCGTCAGGGACTCGGGCAGCAGGCGCGCCAGCGCGGAGAGGGCCATGCCCCCGATGGCCGCACCGACGGACGTCGCCAGCGCCTGGGTGATCGAGCGGAGCCGGCGGCGCAGCACCAGGGAGGAGACCACCGCGATGGGCGTGGTGAGGACGATCATCCCCTCGATGAAGTTGACGGGCAGAAGCAGGATCCTCCTGATGACCTGGAACTGCATGACGTCCATCGTGACGCCGCGGGTTGTGGCGCTGGCCACGACTCCGAGGGCCCAGACTGCGATGATGCCGAGGGCGCACACCGCGACCTCGACCAGGTCCTCGCGCCTGCGGGTCGTGGTGACCGTGCGGTCGGCGATGTAGACCGGCCCCCGCAGGCGGGCGGCGCGCGGTGCGGAGGGAACCCGGTCGGCGCTCTCCTCCCCGGACGGGGACCGCCCCTGCGGCGCCCCGTCCCCCTGCTCGGCGATCCCCGCCGGGGCTCCGGCCGCAGGGGTGGTGGGCGCGCACTCGTCGGAGGGGGAGGCGCCCCCGGTCGCGGAGCCGGTCCGCGGATGTGAATCCCTGCGCTTATCCATGCCGGTTATCCTAGCTTTACCGGTGGGAAAGGTAGGGTAATGGGGATACGATTCCCCCGACGGAAGGGCCCTTCGTGACCTGGTCAACTCTGGCAGCAGCTTCCGCGCCCTCTGCGCTGGACACATTCATCGGGTGGTTCAAGGACCCCGAATCACTGCTCGTCGCCATGGGGCCCTGGGTCCTGTGGGGGACGCTGCTCATCGTCCTCATCGAGTCCGGGGTCCTCTTCCCCGTGCTCCCGGGCGAGTCCCTGCTGTTCACGGCGGGACTGCTGCACGACAAACTCGGCTTGAACCTGCCGGCCCTCGTCCTCGGGACGGTGGCCGCAGCCTTCGTGGGCGCCCAGATCGGCTACTTCCTGGGGGCCAAATGGGGCAGGCGCTTCTTCAAACCGGACGCGAGGATCCTCAAGACGGCGCACCTGGAGAAGGCCGAGCACTACTTCACCAACTACGGGGGGCGCTCCCTGGTCATCGGGCGCTTCATCCCCTTCGTGCGCACCTTCATCCCCCTCGCCGCGGGGATCGCGCGCTACCCGTACACGAAGTTCGTCTTCTTCAACACCCTCGGCGCCCTCCTGTGGGGCGCGGGGTTCCTCGTCGTCGGAGCGCTCCTGGGCAACGTGCCCTTCATCCACGACAACCTCAGTGTGATCCTGGCTGTCATCATCGTGGTCTCCGTGCTCCCCGTCGTCATCGAGGTCGTGGGCAAGCGCCACAAGGGCGCCGCCGGGCAGCACATCGCCGGGGCGGAGTAAGGGCCGCATGATCGGACAGTGGTGGTTCCTGGCGCCCACATTCGCCCTGATGCTCGTCGCTCTGGTGCTGCCGGGCGTGTTCTGGACGCGCGCGGGCACGAGGTCGGCGCTGGTGGCCGTGGGCGCGGCCCCCGCCTTCACCTTCGGGGTCGTCACCGTGCTCTCCGTCCTCTATTCGCGCGCCTCGATCAGGTGGGAGGCCGCAACAGTGCTGCCGGTCCTGGGGATGTGCGCGCTGCTGGGCGCCCTCACCTGGTTCGGGCTGCACGTGAGGCGCGCGAGCGGGGGCGCGTGGCGGCCGGGAATGCCCCTCGCCGAGGCGATCGGCACGCGCGTCCCCCTGGGCGCCGTCCAGAGGGCGGTGCGCGGGGCGACATGGGGGGCGGTCGCCCTCGGCTTCGCGTTGGCTGCCCTGCCCATGCTGGCGGGCGCGGACCCCGCCGACCCCGTGCAGCAGTGGGACTCGACCTTCCACATGAACGGCGTCCACGCCATCCTCTTGGGCGGCGACGCCAGCCCCTTCGGCGGCCTCCACGAGCTCTACGGCGGGCGCGAGGTGTACTACCCGACGGGATGGCACGCCTTCGTGGCGCTCTTCGCCACGCCGCAGACGGTGGTCCCCGCCTCGAACGTCTCCTCCCTGGCCCTCATGGCGGTGTGGGTCACCGGCGCAGCGGCTCTGGTGTCCGTGCTCACCTCCTCGCGAACAGCGGTCCTGGCCGCGCCCGTCGTGGCGGGCCTCATGCCCAATATGCCCGCCGACGCGCTCACCATGTACAACCAGTGGCCCAACGCCACGGGGACCGCGCTGCTGCCCGGCCTCATGGGCCTGGCGGTCCTGGTCGGACGCCGTTTCGCCGATGACTGGCGCTCCCGTCCGCCGGGCAGGGCGCTGGCGCGCAGGGCCGGGCAGACCGTGTTCCTGATGGTGGGCGCCCTGGGCCTGATCGGAGCCCACCCGAGTGCGGTCTTCTCGCTGCTGGCGCTCCTGGCCGCCCCCCTGATGGCCGCCCTGGTGGGCCTCGCTCGGAGCTGCGACTGGCAGGGCGTGCGCGGGCGCGCCGCGGGCATCGCGTGGTCGCTGGTGGCCGCGGCGGTGGTCGTGGTGCCACTGGTCGTCCTGGCGTCGCCGAAGATCCGCGCCATGGGCAAGTATCCGAGGCAGGGCGTCAGCTGGAGCGAGGGACTGGCCCACATGTTCGTCCCCTTCCCGCCGTTCGCCCAGACGATGGGGATGACCTGGTGGACCATCGTCCAATTCGTGTTCCTCGTCGCCGGGCTGGTCGTCGTCGCCGGACTGGCGCGGCTGGCTGTGCCGGGGCGCGAGGACACCGTCCCCGCCTCGCCCGGCGGCGGCCGCATGCCCGTGTGGCCCTTCGCCTCGTACCTGGTGGCCGGGTGCCTCACCGCCCTGGCGTACAGCCCGTCCTCGCAGTTGCGGATGTTCCTGCTGGCGCCCTGGTACATGGATTCGCGCCGGATCATGGGCCTGCAGTCCCTCATGGTGTCCGTCCTGATCGCCGTCGGCTTCGCGTGGATCGCCGAGCTGGCGCGCGGCGCCGTGGCCCGGTTCAGCAGCCAGGCCGCCGATTCCGGGGCCGACCAGGACGGCCGGGCGCTGGCGGAGGGCCGGCCCTCCGCCAGCGCCGCTCCGCAGGGGGGCGCCCCCGCCGGGCTGCCCGCCCCCGCCCCGGATTCTGCGCCGGCCGTTGGCGGTGCCCCCACTGGGCTGCCCGCCTCCACCCTGGCCGGGGCCGACCAGGACGGGGACGGCAGCGCCGACGAGGACGAGGAAGCGGCCCTCCTCGCCGGGCTCCCCCGGTGGACGGTGGCCGCGGTGCTGGCAGTCGCCGCCTTGGTCGTCAGCGGCTTCGGCGCATTCGACGCGCGCGCATGGGCGGTCGACTACGTCTACGACTCCGACCACCTCGGCAAACCGGGGATGGCGACCACTGGCGAGTTGGCGATGCTGCGCCGCATGCGCTCCACCACCCCCGAGGACGCCCTGGTCGTCGGCGACCCCATCGCCGGCGAGGCCTACGTGGAGCTGCTCGGCGGGCGCAAAGCGGTGTTCCCCCAGCTCTCCGCCGTCAACCAGGACGGAGACTCCCAGAACGTCCTCACCAAGCACTTCAACGAGATCCACACCAATCCGCAAGTGTGCGAGGTCGTGCGCAAACTCGGCATCACCCACTACTACCAGGAGCAGGACGGCCAGTACTACAACTTCGCCCGCTCCTCGCGCTTCCCCGGCCTGTACAACGTCGACACCTCCACCGGATTCGAGTTGATCGACCGGGGGGACGCTGCCGTGCTCTACCGGATCACCGCCTGCGGGGACGTGGCGCCAGGCGGCGGGCCCGACGCCTTCAAGTAGTCGGCCCCGCCTCCGGGCGGCCCCGGGCGGCGCGGCCCCACCGCCTTCTCGCAGGGCCGCCTCTGTGCCCTCGAGCAGGCGCTCCGGTGTCCTCGTGCGGCTGCTCCTGGGACCGGTGCCCACGGGTCAGACGCCCCCGCGCACCCGCCCCGGCCGCTCGCTACCCTGAGCCCCATGACGACCTTCATCCCGGGCCGGGCCCCCATCGGCGAGAACATGGCCATCGCGTTCCTGGGGCCCTTCGGGACCTTCACCGAGCAGGCCGTCCACCAGATCGCCCCCGCTGGAGCAGAGCTCATCCCCATGACAAGCGCTCCCCAGGCGCTCACGGCGGTGCGGCGGGGCGAGGCGGACCGCGCCGTCGTCCCCATCGAGAACTCCATCGAAGGGGGCGTCAACGCCACCCTCGACTCCCTCTCGCACGGGGATCCCCTGGTGATCGTGGCCGAGATGGTGGTCTCCGTCGTCTTCCAACTGGCCGTCCGGCCCGGCACGCGCGCCGAGGACATCAGCCGTATCGGCACCCACCCCCACGCGTGGGCGCAGTGCCGCAACTGGCTGGAGGAGACCTTCCCCGGAGTGGTCCACGTTCCCGCCACGTCCACGGCCGCCGCCGCGCAGCTGCTCTCCGAGGGGGACGCCTCCTTCGACGCGGCGCTGTGCAATGCGATCTCCGTGTCCACCTACGGCCTCGAGGCGCTCCACACCGATGTCGCCGACAACCCCGGAGCGGTCACGCGCTTCGTCCTCGTCTCGCGCCCCGGCGCCCTGCCCGCCCCCACTGGTGCCGACAAGACGACCATTCAAGTGGCGCTGCCCGTCAACGAGTCGGGGGCGCTGCTCACCCTGCTCGAGCAGTTCGCGGTGAGGGGCGTTGATCTGTCGCGCATCGAGTCGCGCCCCAGCGGGGACGGACTGGGGAATTACACGTTCAGCATCGACATCGTGGGGCACATCCGCGAGGAGCGCGTCCAAGCGGCCCTGGTCGGCCTGCACAGGTACTCGCCGGAGGTGCGCTTCATGGGCTCCTACCCCCGGATCGACGCCATACGGCCCACGATCCTGCCGGGCACCGCCGACGATGACTTCCGCGCTGGGCGGGCATGGGTGGCAGACCTGCTGCGCGGAGGGGACGGCACAGGCAAACGCGGTGGTGCCGCCCCCGACTGGCCGCTCGCGCCGCGGTAGGGGATCGGCGCGCTGTCCCGGGGACGGTGGTGCCGCCCCCGACTGGCCGCTCATCCGGCGGATAAGGGGGCCGCTACCGGGGCGGCGCGCCCGGGTGCGAGTGCGGACGCGCCTTGTCGACACCGTGAGGGGGTTATAACGCGCGCTGGTGCCGATAACGCGCGTCGGCGTCCGTGCCGGTGGCCGCCGTCGGCCCGGAGGGCGACGCCCCCTGGCCCTGTGGCGTCCCCCGGGCCCTGCGGCCCCCTATCCGGGGAGGAGCTCCATCCACGTCCTCTCAGCTGGAACCGCCACGTCGAGGGCGTCGGGCTGAATCCTCACCCGCATCGTGCGCGCGGTCCCCAGTGCGTCACCATCGACCTGGACCGCTTGCGCGGTCTGCGCGACCACCGACGCGCCCCGCGCCTGGCGGAACGCCACCGTTCCCGTCGATACCGGCAGGTTCAGCGGCCGCAGCCCCACCAGCTGCCCCAAGAACTTCCAGGTGACATCCGCCCAACCCAGCAGCCCCGCCTGGGCGTCGACTGCGATCACGTCGATCAGACCGTCGCTGAGGTTCGCATCAGGGGCCAGCAGCACGAATTTCAGCTCCCCGCAGTTCGCGAACATCACTGAGCGCGCCTCCACGCGCGTCACCTCATCGTCGCCCCTCGGAGTGCCGACCAGGGAGTCCCCGGGGTCGATGGGCGCGCTCTCGCGCGCCTCGGGGCTGCGCAGCGTGAGCTGGGCGCGCAGGCGGGGCGCTCCGATGGAGCCCAGGCCCGCCAGGACGTAGGCGATCCACCCGAACTGCTTCTTGAGCGCGGCGTGCGTGCCCGCCATGGTCTGCCCATCGAATCCCATGCCCGCCACGACGGCGCACGCGTACTCGTCCGGTGCGGGCAGGGGCGTCGCGCCGTTGGGACCGAGCCCGGTTCCGTCGGGCGCCGGCACGGGCGCCCCGTCCCCCGGTCCGGGAGCGGGGTCCGCCTCCGAAGGGCGGCCGGGGCCGTCCGGTTCGATCGCGGGGCCGGGGGAGCCGGATAGCGGCGCGGGCTCCGGTTCCGGGGGACGGGCCGCGTGGGCCGCGAGCACGAGGCCGCCCTCGGCGGGCAGGGGGGACGCATCCTCGACCCCGTCGAGGCGCACCCACGTGAGGTCGACGTTGCGGTGGTACTCGCCCAGGGCGACCGCCATCGCGGCGGCCGGGTCGTCGGGGAGCCCGAGGTTGCCCGCCAGGACGTTCCCCGTCCCCACCGGCAGGATCCCCATGCGCACGCCCGACCCCGCCATGCCTGCGGCGACCGCGCGCACCGTGCCGTCGCCGCCCGCCGCGATCACGATGGCCGCTCCCCGTGAGACGGCCTCCACGGCCTGCCCCGCCCCGGGGTCCTCCCGCGTGGTCTCCAACCAGTGGGGCGGGCCGGCGCCCAGGTCCATCGCGGCGCGGTCCACGAGCGCGCGGAACGCCGCGGGGTCCTCGTGCTTCGAGGGGTTCATGATGATCCAGGGGCGCAAGAGCCCCTCGGCGGGGTCGGCGGGGGGAGAGGGGACCGAGAGCGCCGAGCGCCTCCTCGCCCGTCTCGCCAGGGCAACGGCCGCGCGCCCGGCCCCGACGGCACCGGCGCCCAGGACAGCCGCGACTAACCACTTGGGAATGTTCATGCGCCCAGAGTAGCCGTGGGGCGGGCCTCCTGCGGGGATGGCCGCTGACGGCGCGTGGCCGTCGTCCACAGGATTACACACCAAGGGTGGATAACTGTGGTGCGGAGTACACACCGTTTCAAGAGTTGACCATAACTCGCGGAATGCTCGTGGTTACCAGCAGGTAAGCCATAGGGGCGGGGATCCGAACGCCCCCTCCGGCGGGGCGCCCAAGCGCCCCGGGGCCGGAGGGGCCCGCACCGGGGATCGCCGCCGGGTGGCCTAGGATGAGTGCATGATTGATGTGCGTGCACTGCGTGAGAACCCCGAACCCGCCAGAGACTCCCAGCGCGCCCGCGGAGCCGACCCCGGCCTCGTCGATGAGATCATCGAAGCCGACGCGAAGCGCCGAGGGGCATTGCAGGAGTTCGAATCCCTGCGCGCCACCCAGAAGGAAGTCTCCAAGTCCGTCGGACGGGCCTCCAAGGAGGAGCGCCCCGCGATCCTCGCCAAGGCCAAAGAGCTCGCCGAACAGGTCAAGGCCGCCGAGGCCCGGGCGGGCGCCGCCGACGCCGAGGCCGACCGCCTCGCGCGCCAACTGCCCAACCTGGTGCTCGACGGCGTCCCCCGCGGCGGCGAGGACGACTACGCCGTGCTGCGCCACGAGGGGCCCGCCCCCCGCGACTTCGCGGCTGAGGGCTTCGAGCCGAAGGACCACCTCGCCCTGGGCGAGGGGCTGGATGCGATCGACATGAAACGCGGCGCGAAGGTGTCGGGCGCGCGCTTCTACTACCTCAAGGGCGTCGGCGCCCGCCTGGAGCTCGCGCTCATGTCGATGGCCCTCGACCAGGCCCACCGGGCCGGGTTCGTCCCGATGATGACCCCGACCCTGGTGTCCCCCCAGATCATGGGCGGCACGGGCTTCCTGGGCGAGCACTCCGACGAGATCTACTACCTGCCCGCCGACGACCTCTACCTGACGGGCACCTCCGAGGTCGCCCTGGCCGGTTACCACGCGGACGAGATCCTGGACCTGGGCGACGGCCCCAAGCGCTACCTCGGATGGTCCACGTGCTACAGGCGCGAGGCGGGAGCCGCGGGCAAGGACACGCGCGGCATCATCCGCGTCCACCAGTTCAACAAGGCCGAGATGTTCAGCTACTGCCGCCCCGAGGACGCCGAGGCCGAGCACATGCGCTTCCTGGCGTGGGAGGAGGAGATGCTGGCCAAGGCCGAGCTGCCCTACCGCGTCATCGACACGGCCGCCGGCGACTTGGGGACTTCCGCCGCCCGCAAATTCGACTGCGAGGCGTGGCTGCCCACCCAGGAGCGCTACATGGAGGTCACCTCGACCTCGAACTGCACGACCTTCCAGGCCCGCCGCCTGGGCATCCGCGAGCGCCGCGAGGGCGGCACGGCCCCCGTCGCCACTCTCAACGGCACGTTGGCCACTACGCGCTGGCTGGTCGCCCTCCTGGAGAACCACCAGCGCCCCGACGGCTCCATCCGTGTGCCCGAGGCGATGCGCCCCTACCTGGGCGGCGTCGAAGCGCTCGAGCCGGTGCGCTGACATGGCCGAGGCGTCCTTCCTGACGGTGCCCGGATCCGACGAGCCGACCCGGCCGTTCGCCGAGGTCGTCGACGAGGCCCGCCGCGCCCTGCCCCCCGCCTTCCCCCGCGAGGCGGGCAAAGTGATGGTGGCCCTCGACATCGACGGGACGGTCCTCACCCCCCGGGGGGCCTCCCACCACGTGCGCGCCGGGATCCGGGAGCTCGCCGGGGCGGGCGCCCAGGTCGTCATCGCGTCGGGCCGTGCCCCCGAGGACGAGATGTTCGAAGTGCTCGACGAGCTCGGCTTCACCGACGGATGGGTCGTGTGCAACAACGGCGCCACCGTCCTGCGGGTGAGCGGGGGAGGGGTGGAGGTGGTGCGGCAGGAGTTCCTCGACCCCGCGCCCTTGATCGACTCCGCCCTGGAGGCGATGCCGGAAGTGGTCTTCTACTCCGCGGTCCCCGGGGCCAAGCGCCTGCTGTCCGCGCCCTTCCCGCCCGGGGAGCTGGAGCAGGAGTCCGAGATCATACCGCTCGAGCGCATGCGCTCCACCCCGACCCCCAAGCTCGTCGTCCGGGCGCCCGGGATGGGGCGCGAGGAGTTCGACCGCGCCATCCACTCCCTGAGCGCCGCCGACCGCTACGAGGTCTTCGTCGGATGGACCTCGTGGGCGGACATCAGCCCCCTGGGCGCCACGAAGGCCAGCGCTCTGGAGTGGTTGCGCTCGCGGCTGGGAGTCCCCCGGGACGGCACTGTCGCGGTGGGGGACGGGACCAACGACATCGCGATGATCGAGTGGGCGTTCTTCGGCGCTGCGATGGGCGGTGCCATCGAGGAGGTGCGCGCCTGCGCCGACCATGTGACCGCCGCTGTCGAGAACGACGGGGCCGCTGCCGTCATGCGGGTGGTCCTGGAGCGCTGCGGGGCGGACGGGGAGCGCTGAGCCATTCACCCATGATCGTGAAGGCGCGGTCCGGGTGTCCCGGTGCGCGCTGCTGGTGCGACCCGCCCCCGCAGGGCTCCCCTGAGCTGCTTTCCGCGAATCTATCGGTGCCGCGTTCTTGGTGTTATCGTTAACAGCAGACTTTCCCGGGGACCCGCCCCGGCCTTGTCAACGACGACCACGGAGGACACAGTGACCACCGACGCGAAAGCGCTCATCGAGGGCGGCGGCACCGCCCTCGGAATCGAATTCGGCTCCACCCGCATCAAAGCCGTTCTGATCGGACCCGACCACCAGGTCCTCGCCTCGGGCTCGCACGGCTGGGAGAGCCGCCTCGACGACGGCCTGTGGTCCTACTCCCTCGACGAGGTCCGCGCGGGGCTGCGCGGCGCCTACGCGTCGCTGGTCGGCGAAGTGCGCGACAAGTACGGGCTCACGCCGACCACCTACGGCTCCATCGGCGTCTCCGGGATGATGCACGGCTACCTGGCCTTCGACGCGGAAGGGCGCCAGCTCGCCCAGTTCCGCACTTGGCGCAACACCAACACCGCCGAGGCCGCGGCCGAGCTGTCCGAGCTCTTCGGCGTCAACATCCCCCTGCGCTGGTCCGTCGCCCACCTCCACCAGACGATCTGCTCGGGCGAGACCCACGTCATGCGCGTCGCCTCCATCAACACGCTGGCCGGATGGGTCCACGAGCAGCTCACCGGCCGCCACGTCCTGGGCGTCGGCGACGCCTCCGGCATGTTCCCCATCGACCCCGCCACCGGCTCCTACGACGCGCGGTGCCTGTCCGCCTACGCGAACCTGGTCGACCGCCTGGTGCCTTGGGACCTCGAGAAACTCCTGCCGACCGTCCTGTCCGCCGGCGACGATGCGGGGGCCCTGACCGAGGAGGGGGCGCTCCTGATCGACCCGACCGGGGCGCTGCTCCCCGGAATCCCCTTGTGCCCGCCTGAGGGCGACGCCGGGACGGGAATGGTCGCCACCAACGCGGTCGCCCCCAAGAGCGGCAACATCTCCTGCGGCACTTCCGTGTTCCTCATGGTCGTCCTGGAGAAGGCGCTGGACAACCTCCACATGGAGATCGACATGGTGACCACCCCCGATGGCTCGCCGGTCGCGATGGTCCACTCCAACAACGGCTCCTCCGAGATCGACGCGTGGGTTTCCCTGTTCGTCGAGTTCGCGCGCCTGGCGGGCACGGAGGTCCCCGTCCCCAGGGCCTACGACCTGCTCTACGGCAATGCGATGACCGGTGACGCGGACGGAGGGGGCCTGCTGGCCTACAACACTCTTTCCGGCGAGCCCCTGCTCGGCCTGGAGTCAGCGCGCCCCCTGTTCACCCACACACCGGACGCGGCCTTCACCCTGGCGAACGCCTTCCGCGTCCAACTCATGACGGTCTTCGCGCCTATGCGCGTCGGAGTGGATGTCCTGCGCGGCGAGGGCGTGGTCCTCGAAAGGCTCTTCGCCCACGGCGGGCTCTTCAAGACCCCGGGCGTCGCCCAGCAGATCCTCGCCGACTCGCTGGGGATCCCCACGACGGTGGGGGAGACCGCGGGCGAGGGCGGAGCGTGGGGCATCGCCGTCCTGGCGCGCTACGCCGCCGACTCCCACGGCCTGTCCCTGCCGGACTACCTGGCTTCCCGCGTGTTCACCGAGGAGCGGGCCTCGACCTGCGAGCCCACCGCTCAGGGCGTCGCCGGGTACGAGCGCTTCCTGGAGTCCTACCGGTCCGGCCTGGGAGCGGTGAGGGCTATCGCGCACGACTGAGGCGGGTTCCGAGGCGGGGGCCGCCCTCCAGCCGCCCGGCGCGTTGGAGTGGATGTCCTGCGCGGCGAGGGCGTGGTCCTCGAAAGGCTCTTCGCCCATGGCGGGCTCTTCAAGACCCCGGGCGTCGCCCAGCAGATCCTCGCCGACTCGCTGGGGATCCCCACGACGGTGGGGGAGACCGCGGGCAGTCGTCCGCGAAGCGGGCGGAGCCGCTGTTCACACAGCGGTTGTGGCCCCGGCCGCCTCAATCGCCGCCTTCAGGACGTGCGCGTGCGAGCGCGCGGTGTCCTTCGCGGCGAACAACAGGGTGACCCGCCCACGGCGGGCCCGTTCGGCCAGCGCCGCCACACTGGGGTTCCCGTCGAGCTGCGCGGCGTACTCCTGGCGGAAGGCGCTGTCGGTGATCTCCCCGTGGTGCCACGCCCTGCGCAGGTCCGCCGATGGCGCCACATCCTTCGCCCACTCGTCGTAGTCCAGCTCGTCCTTGCGCACGCCCCTGGGCCACAGGCGGTCCACCAGCACCCGGTAGCCGTCGTCGGGGGAGGGGTCCTCGTACACGCGCTTCAGCACAACACTCATGCCCCAACGCTACGCCCGCAGCGCGCGCCGCGGTCCCGCGCGTGACCGGGTAGACGGGGGCCGGGCGGGCAGGTGGCGCCAGCCCGCATGACCTCGTGCGCAGAGGTCCGTGCGCACGACAAGGCACTATTCCTGTGGCCCGTTCTCCAGTAGGTCGATCAACCAGGGCATTGCGGAAGAGGGATTGGGGCCCCGCTCGTTGACTGCGAGCCCGTTCCACGCGCGGTGGGCACGGTCGGCGGCTGCGGTGTAGCCCTCGATGGGGAACTCCTTTGCCAGGTGCTTCCCGTCCCGGCCGGAGCCGTGCTTGTGGGACTTCAACCGTTCGCCCGCTTTTTTGGGGTTGATGTGGGCGTGGTGGTCCTCGCTGTGCCAGAGCAACCACAGCTCGAAGCACGGGTTGGTGACGATGGCGGTGATGCCGCTGCTCCGGCACTCGGTGAGAACGGCGTCGAGTGCGGCGTGTTGATCGACATCGACGACAATGACGGCGCCGTCGTACTTCTCCGCGCGGAGTGCTTTCCTGCATTCCTTCAACACCCGCGAGGGCTCTCCGCCGCCGACTTTGATGTCGAGGGCGACGTGGCGGCTGCGGATGCGCTGACGCAGGCGCTCCAAGTACTCCCGCTCGGTGACGCCCTCGGTCACCACCAGGTACCTCCGGTACTGGGGCTTCTTCTGTTTTCGGGGCCTGCTCCTCCGACTTCCCACTGCGCTTCACTCCCCCTTCCGTTCGAGCAGGCTGTGGATGAGGGAGGGGACCGTGTAGGGCACCGCTCCGAAACGCCCCTCCAGGTACTGCTTGGGCACGTTGCTCTTCGGTTGCAGAGCGAACTCGCCCAGGTTGACGAGCTCCGAGGCGCCCTCCGCGTCCTTCTCCACCAGCCACACCTGTTCGCGCTTGTCCCGCTCGCCACTGCCCGCGCCCATCAGGGACATGTCGTGGCTGGTGAAGACCAGTTGCGCGCCTGTGGCGTTGACATCAGGGTCCTCGAACCAGTCGACGATGATCCGGGAGAGATCGGGGTGCAGGGCGGCGCCGAGCTCGTCGACGACCAGCACCCTCCCGTTCCTCAGGGCGTCGAGGACCGCAGTGCCCAGGGCAAGCCACGCCATCGTCCCCGTGGACTCGTCGCGCTCGCGCAGGTCCGCCCCCTTCCGGCCGTGGGTGAAGGCCAGGTTGCGGGCGATGAACTCCCGGGCCAGGCGCGCGTCCTCCGCTTTGGTCTGCTGGTCCGGGGCGCCGTCGGCGTTCGTCGACTCCTGGGCGTTCCACTGCATCTGCTGAATGAACGCGCGGAACACTCTGCGAACCTCTTCAGGCGCCTCGTGCTCCTCGACGCGGATGCGGGTGATGCCCGTATCGGCGATCCGGGCGAGGGCGACGAGCTCGTCGAATTCGAGTCCGCCCTCGACGAGCAGGTCGACGATCCGCGCCAGGCGCGCCCTCACCTCGCGGTCCCCGACGCGGTACACGTCGAAGCCCTCCACGAGGTCCCGCCGGATCGGCGCGAGGGCCTCGTGGTCCATTTCAGCGGCGCGCGAGAGCGCGAGCTCACGCCGCGCGACGCGGGCCAGTCCGCCCACCCGTGAGACCTTCCCGTCCCGGGTGCGCCTGAGAAGGGTCGTCCACCGCTGCTTTCCCACGACTTTGAGGCTCTCGTCGCAGATGCCCTCGGTGTCGGCGGAGAAGCGGTAGTCGTAGCGCCTCCCCCGTGAGACGAACTCCAGCTCGTACTCGCCCGGGTCGCCGAGGCGCGTGGGGTCGAGCGCGAAGGGGGCCCTCGGGAACTCGGGGGCTCCGAGCCACGTGCTCGCGGAACTCTTGATGGCGATGAGCGCGTAGTGGAGGGCGTCGAGCAGGTTCGACTTGCCTGACGCGTTCGCGCCGTACACGCCATCGACGTGGTGGATGTGATCGGCCCAACGGGTCCCCTCGGGAGGGCTCAGCCTCTTCTTCAGGGGGGAGCGCGTGAGGTCGAAGACCGCTTCGTCGCGGAAGGACCGGTGGTTCCGGAAGGTGAATCTCAGCAGGATCATGACCCCTATCGTAATGCAAGAGGAATGATTGAGATATTTTTTATCGAAGTACCTTTGCTCGAATCGAATTTGTGTACAGAGCAATCCACCTGCGCGCACTGGGCGGGGGTGAGTAGGGCGCAGGGCGCACGTCTGCCCGGCGCCCCCCGCCTCGCGGGCCACCCCCGCCTCGCCGGATGGGCGGAGCCGCTACGATTGCCCCCATGGGTAAAGCAAGCCGCCGCAAGAAGGTCACCAATCCCGCCAAACTCGCCGCCTACCGGCCGCCGATCCCCTTCGTGGCGCGTCCCTACGAGGGGCTGGCCAAGGAGGTCGAGCTGGTCGCGATGCGCGAGATCATCCCCTGCGCCACGCTCACCGCGCGCACCGACTCTGCCCACGGCGGCGTCGAGTTCGACTTCGTGACCCTGCTGCCCGACGGGCACTCCGCGATGATCCGCCCCGACGGGCGCATCCTGGTCGCCCTGCAGACCCGCTTCAACTCCGCGGACCTCTCCCACGACGCGGGCGCGGCCGTCCTGGCCGCCGTCGCCGCGAAGGACAAGGGCACTGAGGGCGTCGTCCCCGTGGACGTGCGCGAGCCCTCCGAGCGCCTCCAGGACATCCTGGACCCCCAGGGCTTCACCTCCATCTCCCTGGAGGACGACTTCTCCTACTGGTTCGACCCCTCCGAGGAGGTCGACGACGAGACCAGGCGCGCCCTGGAGCGCAACCGCGAGGAGATCATCCCCACCGAGGCCGTCCCCGGCGTGCCCGGCGCCTACTGGTGCGAGATGAACCGCAACTTCGTGCGCTATGTGACCGCCGTCGACGAGTCCGCGCTCTTCACGGCCCTCGCGCGCCTCGCCGTTGACGGCGGCGCGAACGTGGGCGAGGGCTCGCGTTTCGTCGGCGCCTTCCGCGCCTGCGGCATCCCGATCCCCGTCTTCGAACTCGGTGAGGGAGTGGGCGCGGCGGACGCTGCGCCAGGCGTCGCCGCCATGGCCGAGGCGCTCGCCCGCGCGCTGAAACTCACCGACGCCCTCACCGCCGACGAGCGCCGTGTCCGCCAGGGGCTCGTTTCCCGTCAGGTGACGATCCGCTGAAGCTCTTCTTAATCAGCCACACGTCGGGAGTGCAGCGGGCCTTCAGCGTCCAACGCTCCTACAATATTGTCCGTGAACCATGCGCGAGGCGCTGCGGGCAGGAAAGCCCCCCAGAGGATCGCGGCCGTCATACCGGCGCACAACGTCGGCCATGACGTGGCCGCGACGGTGCGGGCATGCCGCGCGATCCCAGGAGTCGATCTGCTCATCATGGTGGACGACGGCTCCACCGACGACACGGGCCGCGCCGCCCGGGCGGCCGGCGCCGTCGTCGTGCGCCACTCCGTGGAACGCGGCCGCGCCTCGGCCATCGAAACAGGGGTGAAGGTGGCCGCCATGCGCGACCGTGCCGACTGGCCCGCCCGTCACCTGCTCATCCTCTCCCCGGACCTGGGCGAGTCGGCTGTCGAGGCGACCGCCCTGGTCGAGGCGGTCAATTCGGGGCTGGCGGACTGCGCCTCCTCCGTGCCGCCCGGCGAGGCGAAGGCCCAGAAGGCCCGCGCCCAGCGCATCGCGCGCTCCCTGATCCGCCGCAAGACCGGGTGGAACTCGCACAACCCGATGTCCTACCAGAGGTGCATCACGCGGGAGGCGCTCAAAGCGGCGATGCCCTTCCTGAACCGGTACGCCCTGGAGGTCGCGATGACCATCGACGTGCTGTGCGCCGGCTTCTCGGTGGTGGAGATCCCGTGCAACTTCGTGCATTCGGGCGCCGACAAGTCCCTCGGCTCGTTGAACCGCTCCGCCCGCATGGCTGATAATGTGATGGCGGTGCTGCGCCAGGCGTTCCACCACGGGGCACTGCCTGCGGGAGCCGGGAGTGCCCGGGCGCAGGCAATCGGGCAGCCCTACCCGCGCCCGGCCCGCGAACGCGGCGGGGAAGGGGGCGCGGGCACGACGGACTCATAGGAGGCACAGTGGGAATGATCGGCCGCCGCGCGCGCGAACTGGCCGTCCCCGTAGTGGTCTGCGCGCTCACTCTGGGCGTGTACTGCCTGTTCTCCGTCGGGCAGTGGCGGATGATGGCCTCCCCCAGCTGGGACCTGGCCATCTTCACAGAGGCCGTCAAATCCTACTCCCAGGGGCACTGGCCCATCGTCCCCATCAAAGGGCCCGGCTTCAACCTGCTCGGCGATCACTTCCACCCGATCCTGGCCCTGCTGGGTCCCGTCTACCGCGTGTTCCCATCCGGCCTGACCCTGCTCATCGTCCAGAACGCCCTCTTCGCGTGGTCCGCCTGGCCCGTGACGCGCGCGGCGGCCCGACTGGCGGGCAGTGCCGGGGGGTTCGTCATCGGCCTGGCCTACGGTCTGGGTTGGGGCCTGCAGGGCGCTGTCGGCGCGCAGTTCCACGAGATCGCCTTCGCGGTTCCCATGCTCGCCCACGGCGGTGTCGCCTTCGTCCAGGGGCGCTACCGCGCCTGTATGGCGTGGCTGGCGCCGATGGTCCTGGTCAAGGAGGATCTGGGGCTGACCATCATGGTCGCCGGCCTCGTCCTCGCCTGGCGCAGGCGAACGGAGGGGCGGCGCGCGCTCGCGGAGTCCCTGGCCTTCGCGGCCTTCGGCGCGGCGGCCTTCGCGATCACCACCCAGGTGCTCCTGCCCGCCCTCAACCCTGCGGGCACGTGGGCGTACTCGCTGGACGGGTCCGCGACGGGCGCGGGCAGTTCCGTCGGGGGCGCCGCCTCGGCGAAGGTGTGGCCCTCCGTCATCGAGATCCTCACCTTCCCGTCCGTGAAGATCGCGACCGTCCTCGTGTGCGTGCTGGGCGCGGGCGTCGTGGGGGCCGCGTCCCCGTGGTTCGCACTGGTGGTGCCCACCCTGGCGTGGCGGTTCATGGGGTCGGTCGCCTTCTACTACGGGTGGAGCTCGTGGCACTACAACGCGGTCCTGGTCCCCATCGCCAGCGCCGCCCTGCTGGACGTTCTCGGGCGCGCGGCCCAGTGGCGCGACCGGCGCAGCGCCGACGAGGAGCGGGCCATGGCCGACGAGGCGGGGGCCGCC
This sequence comes from Schaalia georgiae DSM 6843, assembly GCF_000429245.1. Taxonomy (GTDB): domain Bacteria; phylum Actinomycetota; class Actinomycetes; order Actinomycetales; family Actinomycetaceae; genus Pauljensenia; species Pauljensenia georgiae. The sequence goes on along the minus strand of NZ_AUBM01000006.1, from coordinate 405,940 downwards.
GCGTGGCGCGCCGAGCGCCTCAGCTCCTGGTGGGGCACGGGCGTCATCAGCGTCGGCGTCGCGACTCCGCTGCTCGCGCTGGCCGCGACCGCGCCCCTGCTGCCGATGTGGCAGCTGACCTCGTCCGGCTTCGGCCAGGACAGCCCGCGGACCGAGGCCGCCCACCAGGCGATGGCCGCGGTCCCGGCCGGAAGCGCCGTGGAGACGGACATAACGCTCATGGCGCGCATGGTGCCCGACCACGAGGTCTACTGGGTGGGGTCCGCGAAGGACATGGACCCGCTGCCGGAGTACGTGGTCGTCGATCAGCGCTCCTACGTGTGGGGCGGGCGCGATGTCACCGCAGTCGGCTGGGCCACTGACGCCCACCCGGGGCACTCCTACGAGCTCGTGTTCGAGCGCAATGGCTTCCAGGTGGCGCACCGCACCTCGTGAACCGGGTGGGCTCGGCGGGCCCGGCTCCGCCTCGGCTCACTGGGCATGGGGCCCTGCGGGCTGATGCTCGTCTGGGACGCCTCTGGCCGCGCTCCTGGGCGTACTGCTCCATCAGGCCGGGGGCGGGCGACGCCAGCTGGGGCGCCTCTGGCCGCAGCGGTGTTCTACTCCGACCTCGAGGTCGTGGCCGCTCTGACCGCGCCTCCGAGTGCGAGCAGCGCCGCCCCCACCAGGAAGGGCGCTGCTGTCGAGAAGCGGGCCATGAGGAACCCGCATGCCGCATAGGCGATGGGCGCTGAACCGTAGGTCACCAGGTTGATCGCGGAGTAGACGCGCCCAGCGAAATCGGGGGGCGTGTTGTTCATGATGTCGCCGATCAACGTCGGCGCGGCCACTCCCGCGCACAGCCCCAAAGCGGCCACCAGCGCCAGCGACACCGGCTCCGAAAGCGCGAAATACAATGCGCAGGTGAGCGCGGCGAAAACGAGGATCCCGCCGTTGATGACCGCGTTGCGCAGTGACGGACGGTCTGCCGGGATGCGTGAGGCGATGGTTCCGCCCAGAACGCCGCCGAGGGCGAATAGGCACACCGCGACGCCGAAGCTCCCGCCGCCCCAGCCCAGTTCCAGGTAGCGCGCGGGGAGCACGATGTTCAATGCCCCCGATAACGACGCGTCGATCAGAAGGGCCGTGAGGAGTCCAACGGCGACCGTGCCGCCGTTTGTCATCATGACGGTTCGCAGCGAGGCCTTCGCGCTGGAAGGGGACTGGTCCGAGGGGGCCTTGTCGGCCGCTGGCGCTGCCGAGGGGGTGGCCGGTATCGCGTGGAACAGTGCGAACGCGGCCAGCGCCAGCAGTGCGAAGGAGAAGAACAGGCTGTGCAGCGGGACGGCCTCGAAGCTGAAGCCGCTGGTCACGCCAGCGAGCCCCGTGGCGACACTGGTGATGACTTGGACCCAGGAGATGGTGCGGGAGAAGTCCCCGTGGTTGGTGAGCCGTTTCAGCAGTGCTCCTGACGAAGGCAGGTAGAGGCCGTCGCCCGCTCCGAATAGGACCACGCCGCATGACAGGAGCGGAACACTGGGCCCTCCCAGGGAGTCCAGGCCGACGATGAGGAACGAGGCGATGCGCAGGACCAGTCCCACCTGGATGCAGCGGTAGGGCGACCACCGGTCCGCGGTCCAACCGCCGACCAGGATGAGCGCCAGGCGCGCGACCGACGCGGCAGTGAGGAAAGAAGCGGCGATCCCCGATCCGTAGGAGGAGAGGAGGAAAAGGCTCAGGATGACGAAGAACGCCTGGTCTCCAATGGCGACGATTCCGGCTACAGCGAGCCATGTGCGTAGTGGCTTCATGACGCGTCCTGCTCTTCGTGGATGGCCCCATCCTACGTTGATTCGTCTAGAGAATGCAAATAAATGGTAAAGTTACAGGCTGTTCTGTGTGTCGTGTTGGTACCGCGCATCTGTGTTCCCGAGTTGGGGGATAGAGTGCGCGCCTCGTGTTTGTGCCCAGGGTGCGCGCCCACGGCACCGATGATGGTCGCTGCCGCCGACGATGGCCACATGAGCACCAGGGCGGCGACCATGCGCGGGCGCCGATGATGGTCGCTGCCGCCGACGATGGCCACCGGAACCGGCGCCGACGCGCGTTGTCGACACCAGCGCGCGTTGTCGACACCGACGCGCGTTATAACCCCCTCGCGGTGTCGACAACCCCCTCACGATGTCGACAACTCGCGTCCGTGTCGACGACCCCCTCGCGGTGCCGACAGCGCGCAGCTCATGACGCCGAGCGCAGGCGCAAGGAGTTGAGGACCACGAACACCGACGAGCACGCCATGGCGGCGGAGGCGAGCATGGGGGAGAGCAACCCCGCGATGGCCAGCGGCACCATCGCGACGTTGTAGAAGAACGCCCAGAACAGGTTCTCCTTGATGACGTGCAGTGTGCGCCGCGAGATGCGGATCGCCGTGGCCGCGCTGGCCAGGTCGGATCCGGCCAGAGTGATGTCGGAGGCCTCGATGGCGACGTCCGTGCCCGAACCCATTGCGATCCCCAGTGACGCTTGCGCCAGTGCGGCTGCGTCGTTGACTCCGTCGCCCACCATGGCCACGACGGCGCCGCGCTCCTGCAGCTCGGCGACTGCCGCTCGCTTCCCGTCGGGCAGGACGCCCGCGATGACGCGGTCGATGCCCACTTGGGAGGCGACGTGGCGCGCTGCCGCCTCGTTGTCGCCAGTGAGCAGCACGGGCTCGATGCCCAGGGAGCGCAACTGGGCGATGGCGGCGCGGGAGGTCGGCTTGACTGTGTCGCGCACGACCAGGACCCCCAGGACCCGCGCTCCCGTGAGGCGCTCGGGCAGGGCGATCACAGGGGAGTCCGGCCCAGGTCCGGGCTGCGGGGCGTCCCCGGATCCCTGCGGGGCGACCCCGGATCCCACGGATTCCCGGGTGCCCATCTGACGGGCGATGGCGCCCGCTGCGGGCACCCCGGCGTCCACCCCGGCAATGGCGCCCACGGACATCCCTGCGGCGTCCACTCGGGCGGTGGCGGCGTCAGCAGCCTGGCCCCCGTCCTCCACGCGGGAGGTCACAGCGCCCTGGTACCCGGCGGCCCCGACGACGCCTTCCAACTCTTGGTCGGAATAGGGGCGGGTGAGGGTGATGCGCGCGGACTCGGTGGCCAGGTTGACCGAGGCGGACACGCCGGGGAGTTTCCCGAGTTTGCGCTCCACGCGCCGCACGCACGAGGCGCAGGTCATTCCGCCCACGCTCATCGTCACCGTGGTGGCGCCCGGAACGGCCCGGTCGTCGGCGCTCCGTGCTGTTCCGTCGTCGACGCTCCGCCCAGCCCTGCGCGCTCCGGGCACGGGGGCGGCGGGGGTATGCTCCCAGTCCTCGACGACGGCAACGACGACCGCTGAGGCACCCGAGGCCTCGGCGCCCCGCAGACGGTCGGCCAGGGCGCCGTCGATGGAGACGCCCAGGGACTCCAACCACGAGGCGCGGCCCACGAGTGCCAGTGCCCCCGCCTCGGAGTCGAGGACGGCGCACACCCCCAGCCCCGCCTGGTTCGTGAAGGCGGACGTGGCGGCGGGGGCGATGCCGCGCTCGGCCGCCCCCGCTACGATCGCGCGGGCGAGGGGGTGCTCCGAGGCTGCCTCCGCCCCGGCTGCCATGCGCAGCAGCTCCGAGTCGGCCACCCCCGGGGCGCCCAGCGCCGACTCCAGGGACATGCGGCCGGTGGTCACCGTCCCCGTCTTGTCCAGCAGGGCCGTGTCAATACGGCGGGTGCGCTCCAGGGCCTCGGCGTTGCGGATGACGATACCCAGCTGCGAGGCGCGCCCCGACCCCACGAGCAGCGCGGTCGGCGTAGCCAGGCCCAGCGCGCACGGGCACGCGACTACCAGGACGGCGACGGCGCTGGTGAGGGCGACTTGGAGGGCGGCCCCCGACGCCAGCCACCCGATGGCGGTGAGCAGGGAGACAGCGATGACGACGGGCACGAAGACCCCGGAGATCCGGTCCGCGAGGCGCTGGACGGGGGCCTTGCCGGCCTGTGCCTCGGCGACCATACGGCCGATCTGAGACAGGGCTGTGTCGGCGCCGACACGGGTGGCGCGCACAGTGAGGGCGCCCCACGTGTTGACGGTGGCGCCGGTGACCGCGTCCCCCTCGCGCACGTCCACGGGCACGGACTCCCCGGTGAGCAGGGAGGCGTCGATGGCGGACGCCCCGGAGACGACGACGCCGTCGGTCGCCACCTTCTGGCCCGGGCGCACCAGGAACAGGTCGCCGACGGACAGGGACGAGGCGGGGACCGTCCGCTCGACGCGCCCGCCGTCGGGGCCCTGCTCGACCAGAGTCGCCTCCGTGACGCCGAGCTCGAGGAGGGCGCGCAGGGCGTCGCCGGCGCGGTAGCGGGCGCGGGCCTCCATCCACCTGCCAGTGAGCAGGAAGACGACGATCATGCACGCGCCCTCGAAGTAGATCTCGGCGTGGCCCGAGTGGGAGGCGCGGGGGACCAGGGACATGCTCATCCGCATCCCCACTTCGCCCGCGCCGCCCAGCAGCAGCGCCCACCAGCTCCACAGGGTCGAGGCGATGACCCCCAGGGAAACCAGGGTGTCCATCGTGGTCGAACCGTGGCGCCCCGCAGCGAAAGCGGCCCGGTGGAAGGGCCAGGCCCCCCACGTCACTACGGGGACGGAGGCGAGGGCAACCGCCCACTGCCAGCCCGGGAACTGCCAGGCGGGCACCATTGACACCGCCATCGCGAAAAGTCCCAGGGGGGCGCTGATGGTGAGTCGGCGGGCGAGTTCGCGCGCGGTCCGGCGCGCGCCCTGGCCGATGCGGGGCGCGTCCTGGTCGATGCGGGTGGTGGCCGCCCGGGCCGTGGGCACCGCGGCGGGGTCGGTGGTCGTAGTCGTCATAGTGAGCGTGTTGTCCGTTCCGGGGCGCGGCCGCGGGGGGCCCTGGGCGGGCCGAGTGCCCCGAGGGGTCCGCGGTCCCCTCGGCTAGAAGTCCCGGGCGATCCCGGCCAGTTCGAAGCCCGCCTCTGAAACGGCGTCGGACAGGGCCGCGTCGTCGAGGGGGACGTCGGTGAGAACGGTGACCTTCGAGGCCCCCTGCGGGTTGAGGATCACCTCGACGTTCTTCACGCCCGGGATCTCCTGGAGTTCCTCGGTGACGCTCATGACGCAGTGCCCGCACGTCATCCCGTTGACGGACAGCTCGATGGTGCGGTCGATGTCGGTGCTCATTGTGCTCTCTCCTGGTGGGTTGTTGGTTCGAGTGGGTCAGGACTTGATGAGGCGGGCGATGGCCGTGGTGGCCTCCTCGACTTTGGCGGCCCCCGCCTCGTCGGATTCGCGGGCGGCAGCGGCCACGCAATGGTTCATGTGGTCCTTGAGCAGTGCGATGGCCACGGAGTCGAGCGCGGACTGGACCGCGGAGACCTGGGTGAGGACGTCGATGCAGTACTCGTCCTGGGCGACCATGCGCTGCAGGCCCCGGATCTGGCCCTCGATGCGGCGCAGGCGCGCGAGGTAGCGCGCCGTGTCCGCGGAGTAACCGGGGTGCCCGTGCGTGTTCGTGCCGCTCATGGGATCAATATACCCCTAGGGGGTATGCGTGTCGATGGTTGGGCGGTGGTTCTGAGCACAGCCCGGGCCGACGCGCGTAAAGCGCGGACGCCCGCGCTCCGAGGCCTTAGAGTTGGCATTGACGCACCGCGAGGGAAGGGAGCACATGGCCGCAAAGCGACGGGCGCGCGCCTCGCGCCGCAGACGCCGCCGCTACCACTCCCTGCGCCGGGTCCCCCAGGCCTACTCCGGCATCTACCTGCGGCTGCGCCTGGCGCCCATCATCCCCGGGATCGCCGCCACCATAGCGGTCGGAGCCGCCGCCGACGCCCAGTTCCTGCCCGAGGGCGCACGCCAGCGGGCCCGCGCCAGGGCCGACGCGATGGGCGGCGCCATCTCGGAGGAGGCGCAGAAGGTGTTCTTCGACCAGCCCGGCCTGGACACCCTGGTCGTCCGCTCCCTGGCCCACGCCGCCCGGCGCCTCGCCTTCCTGGGCCGCCTGTGGGCGCGCGCCGCCATCGCGGTGGGGCGCGACCGCGATGGGCGCCTGGCCGCCTCCCTGCCGCTCATACCCAGGCGCGGCTTCGACGCGCTCATGACCGGGATGCTCACCGTCGGCACCGCCGTGGGGATCTGGAGGGGCGGCGGTGTCAACACGCGGATCATCAGGGACTCCACCGCCGATCCTGCCATGCTCGAGCCCCCCGGGGGGCACCCAGAGGCGCAGATCCGCCGGGCGGCGCCGCCGGAGTGCCTGGCCGACCTGTGCGCCGACATCGACGAGCTCTACTGGGCGGCCACCACCGGGGCGGTCATCAAGATCTGCCGCGTGGGGACGGGAGAGGCGCGCCGGTGGCTCGTGTCCATGGTGGGCACCGAGAGCATGCAATTCGGCTCCTCCCACAACCCCGCTGACATCGAGGCGAACATCCGCCTCATGCTGGGCCTCGACTCGGCGATGGGCGTCGGCCTAGTGGCCGCCCTCCACCGCGCGATGGCCGCCGACTCCGTCCCCGAGGAGCAGTGGAGCAGCGAGCCCGTCCTGGTGTGCGGCCACTCCCAGGGGGGCCTCGTCGCGTCGGTCCTGGCCTCGCGCGACCCCTCCGAGTCCGGCGTCAACGTAGTGGGCATCCTGTCCACCGGGGCGCCCAACAGGCGGGTCGCCGTGCGCCCGGACGTCACCATCATCGCGGTCGCGCACGACCAGGACGTCGTTCCGAGTATGGACGGCAGCCCCGACCGCTCGCCCGACCGCAGGGTCACCGTCGGGAGGACCCTGGTGCGTCCCCGCAAGCGGCCCCTCTACTACGCGCACTCGTCGGCCACGTACACCGAGACCGTGCGCCTCATGGAGCGCCGGGCGGCCGTCGCTCCGTGGGACCGCCTCGGAAAGGCGGTCGCCTCTCTGCGGGCCATGCTGCCCGCCCCGGGCGAGGAGGTGCGCGTCACCCACCACGAGATCTGGCAGGACCTGCTGGAGCCCACAGCGGTGAGCACGTGGAACACCGTGGCCTCCCTGGAGCGTGCCGACCCCCGCGCGGTCACCTACCCCATCGACTACGAGGGCGCCCGGCCGATCTCGGCCACGGCCCGCGGCATCGGAGCCGCGTGGCGGGCGCTTCGCAACACGGCTCTGAGAGGAGTGAAGGGACTATGAACGAGCAGACCCCCTGGCGCGAGGTCCGGCGTTGGATGCGCGTATCGACTCCGGTCAACAAAGCGGGCGCAGGTGGAGCGACCCGTCGCCTGCCCCAACTGGCAGGGCCGCTGGTCATCGGCGCGCTCGGCGTCGGGGCCGTGGGCGCGGGCATCGCCTGGCGGGCCCTCGCCACGACCCGGGGCGGGGGGCTGGCCCAGCGCTTCGAGGCCATCGTGTGGTCCGCGATCGACGAGGCGGGGGCCGGACCGCACCCGGGGGGAGGCGCGCACCATGGGCGTGGATCGCGCGCCACCAAGGGGCCGCGATCGGGCGGTGCCCCCCTGTCCGCCAGTGGGGCGGGATCGGACGGCGGGAAACGCAAGGGCGCCCGGGGCGGTGCTGCCCGCGTCCTCGTCGAGGTCGGCGAGGGTTTCGGGCGGCCGAGCCTGGTCAGCGCCGACATTATCGTCGCCGACGGAGGCGGCGGGGCAGTCCCGATGCTCGACCGGGTCACCCGCGCGCTGTGGGACAACCCCGAGATGGCGCCCGTCAACGTGCGCGCCCGCGTGCTGCAGTCCACCGGAGGGGAATTGGAGGAGCCCGGCGCCCAGTCCGAATGCCTGGCGGATATGACGACGATCGGTTTCGCCGACGAGATCGCGCGGCCCGACGAGCTCTTCGCCCGCTACGGCGCCCCCGCCTCGGACCCCGCCTGGAGGCCGTGACCCTGGCCGGGGAGTTTTGAAAGCGAAGTTGAGTTCTCAAAGGGATACCGGCGCTTTGCAAGCGTTATAACACTTGCGAAGTGTGGTATCGCTTGCAAAGTGCGGCATCGCTGTGAGGATCGGCCCCGTCCCGCCTCTTCAGTGCTCCCAGTGGGCCAGGCGCGAGGACAGGCCCACGTAGGCCGCGGGCGTGAGCGCCAGCAGGCGCTCCTCCACCTCCGCGGGCAGCCCCAGTCCGGCGATGAAGTCCCCCATCTCGGCGGCCCCCACCTCGTGGCCGCGTGTGAGCTCCTTGAGGCGCTCGTAGGGGTTCGCCATGCCCGTCGCCCCGGCGATCGCGGCGGCGCGCATCGCCTGCTGCACCGCCTCGCCCAGGACCGCCCAGTTGGCGTCGAGGTCGGCGGCCATGCGGTCGGCGTCCATGTCGACGCCGTCGAGGCCGCGCACCAGGTTGTCGTAGGCCAGGACCGCGTGCCCCATGGCGACGCCGACGTTGCGCTGGGTCGTGGAGTCGGTCAGGTCGCGCTGCATTCGGCTGGTGACCAGGGTCGCGGCCAGGGAGTCGAGGAGCGCCGCGGACACCTCCAGGTTCGCTTCGGCGTTCTCGAAGCGGATCGGATTGACCTTGTGAGGCATCGTCGACGAGCCGGTGGACCCCTGCGCCGCGAGGTTCTGGTGGAAGTAGCCCATTGAGATGTACGTCCAGCAGTCGGTCGCCAGGTTGTGGGCGATGCGCCCCGCTCGGGCCATGTCGGCGTAGAGCTCGGCCTGCCAGTCGTGGGACTCGATCTGGGTGGTCAGCGGGTTCCACGCCAGGCCCAGGCCCTCGACGAAGGAGCGGGAGACGGCCGGCCAGTCGGCCCCGGGGACCCCCACGACGTGGGCGGCCCACGTGCCGGTGGCGCCGTTGATCTTCCCCAGGTACTCGGTTGCCCCGACACGCGCGATCTGCCGGCCGAAGCGGTGGGCGAACACCGCCATCTCCTTGCCCATCGTCACGGGTGTGGCGGGTTGGCCGTGCGTGTGCGCCAGCATGGGGACGTCGGCGCCCGCGCGGGCCAGGCCGATGAGGCGCTCGTGGAGGGAGCGGGCCGCGGGCAGCCACACCTGCTCGGTCGCGGCCTTGATGGTGAGGGCGTAGGCGAGGTTGTTGATGTCCTCCGACGTGCAGAAGATGTGGACGGCCTCGCGCAGGCCGGGCAGGCACGTGCCCTCCCCGAGCGCTGCTGGCGCTGCCTCCAGGTGCTCGCCGATCAGGTACTCGACGGCCTTCACGTCGTGGCGGGTGACGGCCTCTAACTGGGCGAGCCGTTCGATCTGGGGCCGGCCGAAGGAGAGGGGCAGGGCCCGCAGGTAGTCGCGTTCGGCGTCGGTGAGCGAGGGGGCACCGGGCAGGACGCGCCCGTCGAGCAGGTGGACGAGCCATTCGACCTCAACGTGCGTGCGCGCGCGGTTCAGGCCCGCCTCGCTGAGGTGGTTCGCCAGCGGCGACACCGCTGCCCGGTAGCGCCCGTCGAGTGGGGAGAGGGGCTCGCCCCCGGCCGCGAGGTCCTGGTATCCGTGGGAGGGGGAGAACAGCGTGTTCTGATCGGCGCTCATGCTCCCATGATCCCAGACGGCGGCCCCCGGTGGCCGCAGTGTCCGCGCGGGTCGTCCCTCCGAGGCGCTGCGTGTTGGACCGTGTGGGCGGCGCGTGGCAGGAACCGGACCGCACGGCCGCCTGCGTGAGGGCGGGCACGTGGGCGCTGCGGGCCCAGTGCGCGCGCCATCCACAGGCCAGCGGCACGGCCTCCGTCCGTCCACAGGGGCGGCCACGCGGTGTGCGCTGCGCGTGGCCGCCCCCCTACCGTCGGAGCCGTGGCCCCGAAGGGGGCCGGAAGAGGAGGAGGACCATGGACGCCGCGAACAGGGAGGATTTGGACGCGATCTTGTGCCAGGCGCTGTCGGGTGTCGAAAAGGCGCGCACTGAATTGCACTCCGCGGTGCCACCGGGATGGCGGGGCGGCGCGGCCGCGCTTTACTCGGGGAAGGTCACCCGCGTGGGGGCCGATCTGATGTGGCTGAGCGGCACCATCTCGCAGGCGATGGACGCCGCCAGGTGCGAGGCGCAGTGGGCGCCCCAATCGACGACCGACCGGGAGCTGGGCGGCTTCGGGGGCGCACGATGAGCCCCGTGCACCGTGTGGACCCGGACGACCCCCGGTTCCTCGAGCCGCAGGTGGTGGTGGGCGCCCTCACCGTCAATACGGACGACATGCTGGCGGCCCGCAGCGTCTTGGCCGACTTGTCCACGGGCATCGGCGGCGTGTGGCGCACGCTGGAGCACGCCCGCCACGCGGCGGAGGCCATGAGCGCCGAGCGCCCGGCCACGGCCGCCTCAGTCATGGCGTTCATCGACCAGGCGGACGCCCAGAGCCGCGCGGTGATCGCGACCCTCAACGATATGCGCCAGGCGATGGAGTCCAGCGCCGAGTACTACGCCGCCGCCGATTCGGAAGCCTGTTCCAGGGGGGTCGGCGCCTCGTCCGCCCGGGGCCTGGCGGGCGCCGTCGGGAAACTCAGCGGATTCGCCACCAGGGGAAACTACGGGGTCGTGGTCGTCGACGAGGCGGGGAACCGAGCTTTCACGGCCAACCAGTGGGGGGCGGCGCAGCCCCAGGACCACACGGCGGAGCGCGTCGCCGCGACCGCCGCCGCCCTGGGGGGCGCCTCGCACGAGTACGACGTGCCGGACGGGGCGCGCCCCAGCGCCGACGTGCTGCGCTCCCTCGATGGGATCTCCCGGGACGAGGACGCCGGGCGCGTCGTCATCGAAGAGCACGTCAGCATCGTCGACGGCGAGGAGGTGCGCTCGTGGACCGTGGTTCTCCAGGGGACGCAGAACTGGGACCCGGTTTCACGCAACCCCCAGGACCTCCAGACGAACCTCCAGGCGGTGGGCGGACTGGCGTCCGAGCAGCTCGACGCCGTGAAAACGGCGATGGAGATGGCGGGCATCGGCCAGGGGGAGCCCGTCGAACTCGTCGGGCACTCCCAGGGCGGCATCATCGCCGCCCAGCTCGCCTGCGACGCGGCTTTCGCCAGCAAGTACGCGATCACCAATGTCACCACCGCGGGCTCGCCCATAGCGGGCTACGCGCCCAGGGGCACCCCGGTCCTCGCTCTGGAGAACGACCGCGACATCGTGCCCGGCCTCGACCTCTCGCCCAACCAGCTCACGGAGAACGTGACAACGGCCACCTACCATGATGCCGCCTACGACCGGCAGTTGGGGATCGAGCGGTCCAGCGCCCACGACGCGAGCGGCTACGGCGACCAACTCGAGTACTCCCTGAACAACGGCGAGTCCGCCCAGGGGCCGATCGCGTCCTACGAGGAGCGGAGGAACCGGGCCCTCGGCCTCAACGACACGACCCGGACCACCGTCCACTCCTACGCGACCAGGCGCGTGTTCGAGCCGCCCAAGGAGGTCCCGCCGATCCTGTGACGCCTCAGCGCCCGCCCCTGCGGTCGCCCGTGTCCAGGACCGCGACGACCGCCGACGACACGACCGCCGTGATGACCGCGCCGAAGAAGCACGACCAGAAGCCGCCCGTGTGGAAGGGGAAGCCCAGGGACGTCGACAGCCATCCCGTCAGGGCGAACATCGCGGAGTTCACCACGATCGCGAACAGTCCGAAGGTGAGCAGGTAGAGGGGGAAGGCCAGGAAGCTCACCAGTGGTTTGACCAGGGAGTTCACCACCGTGAACACCAGGGCGATGGCCGCCAGCAACAGCAGCGACTCGGTCATGGAGGCGCCCTCGGCGATCTCCAGCGACGGCACCAGGCGGGTCGAGACCCACAGGCCCGCCATCGTCGCGATGAGTCGGAGTACGAATTCCATGGGCCCACTCTTGCACACCGGGACGGGGCGTGCACGGCAGCGGGCGATGCGGTAGGACTGGCATATGACGACTCTGCCGATCCGCCCCGAAGTGCTCGCCCTGCCCCGCTACGTCCCCGGCAAGACGCTCCAGGGCGCGCAGAAGATCTCCTCCAACGAGATGCCCTGGCCGCCCGACCAGCGCGTCGTGGAGGCCGCCGCGGCGGCGCTGGGGGAGGCGAACCGCTACCCGGATCTCACGGCCGCCCCCGTGCGCGAGGAGCTGGCCCGCGTCCTCGGCGTGTCCGCCGGGCAGGTGTGCGTCGGCACGGGCTCCTCCGCGGTCCTCGTCGCCGCCCTGTCCGCCGTGTGCGCGCCCGGAAGCGAGGTCGTTTTCCCGTGGCGGTCCTTCGAGTCATACCCGATCGCCGCCCCAACGGTCCACGCCACCCCCGTCCCGGTGCCGCTGGCCCCCGACTCCGGCCCCGACCTGGGCGCCCTGGCCGACGCGGTCACGCCGGCGACCCGGGCCATCATCGTCTGCTCGCCGAACAACCCGACGGGCGTGGCCCGCCCGGCCAACGACATCGCAGCCATGGTGGAGCGCGTGCCGCCCTCCGTCCTGGTCATCATCGACGAGGCGTACATCGACTTCGCGACCGACCCGGCCATCGCCCCGTGCACGGACCTGGTCGGCGCCCACTCCAACGTCCTCGTCATGCGGACATTCTCCAAAGCCCACGCCCTGGCGGGGCTGCGCATCGGCTACGGGCTGGGCGACGCGGGGCTCATCGACGCGGTCCAGGCGCTACTGGTCCCCTTCGGGGTCAGCGGCCCCGCCCAGGCGGCCGCCCTGGCCTCCCTGCACACCGGCGCCCCCACGCGCGAGGCGGTGCGGGCCGTCACGCGCGAGCGCGACAGGGTCGTCCCCCTGCTGCGCCGAATGGGCTACGACGTGCCCGACTCGCAGGCGAACTTCTACTTCCTCAAGGGCGAGGGCGCAGGTTTCGTCGAGGCGTGCGCTGCCGCTGGACTGGTCGTGCGGCCCTTCCCCGAAGGGGTGCGGGTCACCGTCGGGACGCCGGAGCAGAACGACGCGCTCCTGGCGGCCGCGGGCGGGCGCACACCCGCTGCCCGGTGATGGGGCGCCCCTGGTTCTCGGTCCCAGTTCCCCGGGCCCAGGTCGTCGGGCGGTGCTGGGCCGTCACGTTGTCCGGGGCGGGTGTGCGCCCGTATTGGGGCGGGCGGCGGGTCATTGGGGCAGGAAACGGTGCATTGGGGCAGGTCATTAACCTGCCCCAATGTGGGCTAACCTGCCCCAATGGGCGGATCTGCGCTCATGCGCCCGCATCGCGAACCGATGACGGTGGTTCCCTGCCCCAATGTGCGTTTCCTGCCCGGCGCGCCCCGCTGGGCGCCTCTGACGAACTGCTGCTGTCATTGGCGCGCTGAGCGCCTCGTGCCCATCGCAGGCGCTCACAGCGGACCTGCGGTTTGGAGAACTGGTTGCGAATCCGCTGATAAGAACTCTATAATCAAAGAAGCCGGTCTGCCGATAGCTGTTCGGACTTCAGTATTGGGCACGGAACTACGATGAGGTGGGGTGTTGCGCTGACGTGACTGCTGTTGAAGTTGCACTTTTTGTCGCCATATTATTCCTGACTTTTGTCATTCCGCACTGCGTGTCCGTTCTGTGGTATTGCCGCAGCCCTCTCAGCAGAAGAGTGCGCGGCGCGGATGTGTCCGGAGCCGCTGGAGGTCTCCGGACTCTTTTCGGATTGTTTATGGGAAGGGATGTGCGCGGGTATAGGACCACCGAAACCAGTCAGGTCGACAATCTGATGCGCGTGGGGGAGTACCTCGCCGATGATGGTTTCTCATACAGTCGCTTGAAGAAGCTGTGGATTCGGTCTCGGCGCACCCGGGAAGACCAGCTGTTCCTCGAGGCTCTCGTTGACATCAACTATTGGTGCTATAGGCGACGGGAGCACTGGCTGCGGCACGGGGTCGAGGACGAGTGGCGCTTCAATGGCTCGTCAACTGGTGAGGGCGCTCCTGATTCGGAGCAGGGCCGCGCGCTGGTCCCAGAGTGCCTGGAACTCGATAGGGATGCCGCGCTGCGGGAGTTCGGCAGGATGATCAACCGCTACGAAGGAGCCTTGAGCTGTTGGAAATCGCTACAGCAAGGCGCTGTTGTGGAGAGCCCTGTTCAATTGTGCGCCGATTCGGTGTATCAGGCGCATATGCGCAGTCGCTTTGGTCCGTTTAACAGCCCGAACTCGGTGCGCCCGCATATCCTGTTGTCCACATTCGTCTCGAATGTGAGGATGGCGGAGTGCGCGCGCATCTTTTTCTTCCGCATACACTCGCGTCCTATAGGTGTGGGAGCCATCCTGTTCATCCTCGTGGTGCTTAAATTCTTAGCGCATGAGTTAAACGGGTATCTCATGTGGAACGAGTCCACCGGCGCCGGGGCGCGTGTGGAGGGGTTTCGCGCCCTGGAGGGATTCGGTGCCTCCCACCCCTGGCCGATGGTGTTCATCCTGTTTATAGCGTTCTCTATAACGACCTATATGTCGTTCCGCGACTACCCTCCTAGTTTTTACGGGTTCAACCGGATGAAGCACGCCTACCTGTCCCAAGAGGTCATCGCCTTTTCGTTCACTGTCGAATCGGTGTTACTGACGGTGGCGGCACTATCGCCGGACGATGGGGGGAATCCTTTGATGAAGGCAATGTGCTTCCTCCTCTACGTGGTGAATGGTCTGATCTGCATTTCTGTCAGATGGCGGATCAAGGAGGTGCTCGACAGTGCCCCGGCGAAGAGGGAGGACAGATGAGGTTCCTTGCTTCTGGTTCGCGCCGGCGCGCCCCGCTGGGCGCCTACGGCAGGACGAGGGCGAGGGTCAGGAGCCCCACCCACACGAACTCGAGGGGGCCGATGATCTTCGGGGGGAGGGGGCGCGCGCGGCGCTTGGACCAAGCGGGCATCGCCCACGCGCGGACTGTCATCGCCACCCACACGGGCACGGCCCACGCGCTGATGAGGCCGGCCTCCGCCAGGCCCGCCACCGCCGCTGTGCACAGGGCGTGGAAGAGCACGGAGCCGGTCACCCACCGGTGGTCGCCGCGTCCGCGCACCATGGAGCGCACCGTCGGCACGGTGCCCGCGAACTGCGCGCCGAGCACGCCGGCCGCCACCCACACGCGAGCCGGAACCGACCCGGGGAAGCCGCCCGACGCCGACACGGAGAACGCCACGGGCAACATGAGCGAGGAGGCGGCGATCGTCGCGAGGCGCGCCGGGATCGAGCGCTCCCGCCCGGCCCGCACCTCCCACAGGGCCACGCCGACCAGCGGCGCGAACCCCACCGCCCACCACGCCAGAGCGGGGCGGAAGGCGAGGTAGGCGCCCCCGGACGCCGCCGCGACAGCGCCGGAGGCCACGACCGCCCGGACGACGGCGCTCCTGCGCCGCTTGGGGGACTTCACCCAGTGCTCCACCGCGTTGAAGCACGCGAAAGCCGTGGTCCACGCGAAGCCCAGCACCAGGTGCTCCCACGTCGGGCCCCCCAGCACCGCGCCGATCACAATGGGCAGCACCGTCATCGGCCAGGCGCCGTGCTGGTCCGGGATCCACCCGTCGCGGGCGAGGGCGCGCAACCGGGAGGGGCGCCGTCGGCCGCCCTTGCCGCCCCGCCCCCTGCCCCGGGCGCCCGAGGGGGCCGCCCGGCGCGTAGAGCCCGAGGCGGCCTGGGGCGCGGAGGACGACGCCTCGGGGCCGCCCGCGCTATCCGATGTGCTCATGGGCCTGAGCCTACCGGGATAAGCTGTGAGATGGAATACCCGCGCCTTCACTAGGCGAGACGGGCGGGTCGAGGGCGTGCGATCGCAAAAGAATGGTCGCATGTCCCCAACACACGATTCTCCGCAGGCCCTCGACGGGCCCGCAGCGATGAGCAGTGAGGACCGCGGCGCGCGCATCGCGGTCACGGTCTTCCCCTTATCGTCATCGCGGCCTTCGTCGCCGGCCAGTACGTCATCATGCCCCTGGTGGGATTCGGCCTCGCCTGGGCGTTCCGCCTGCCCGACGCCGTCGCGGTCGGAGTCATCCTGGTGGGCTGCGCCCCGCCCGGGCCAGCTTTGCCGGCACCCTACGCCCCGCCCGGGGCGACCTTGCCGGCACCCTGCGCGCTCGGCGGCCCGTGCCCGCGGGCGGGTCGGCTTGACCAGGTGCAGTCGACGTAATAGCGTCGACTCCACCTGGAGCGGAAGGGGAGCGCAATGGGAGGGAAACGCCGCCCGCACAATGAGCTGAAGACCGCCATGCGCGCGTTCCTGGCGACCCTCGACGGGGATAGTGCCACGATCAGCCAGATCCGCGACGGAGTACGGCCCCAAGTCGGGGAGGCGCCCGCCTCGTCGTACCGCAGCGCCCTGCAGGACGAGCGCTACTTCGTGAGGGTCTCCCGGGGCGTGTTCCGCCTCCGGCGCCAGGGCGAGGACGCAGATGCCGGCGCCGTCTGAGACGATACGGGACGTGGAAGCCCCGACGACCCTGCAGTCCCTCGCCTCGCTGGCCCTCGCGCTCGGCGCCGACGGGGTCGGCCCGCTCAGCAGCGCCGAGAAACGCCTGGCCGCCCAGGCGCAGGGGCGCGTCGGCTCCGCCCTGGTCCGCTCCTTGCGCGAGCGGATACACGGGGGGGAGGACCCCCTGGGCGACTTCTACTGCGCGCTGCGCACGCCCGAGGAGCGCCGCCCCCTCGGGCAGACCTACACCCCGCGGCCCATCATCGACGCGATGCTCCGCTGGGCCGACGAGCACGGCTCGCCCGCGCGCGTCGTCGATCCGGGCGCGGGCTCGGGCCGGTACCTTCTGGGCGCGGGAAGGCGCTTCCCCGGCGCCAGGCTCCACGGATCGGACATCGACCCGGTCGCGACCCTGATGCTCCGCGCGAACCTGGCCGCCTCCGGGCTGGCCGGGCGCTCACAGGTGCACCTGGGCGACTACCGGCGCCTCCGGTTGCCCGCCATCGCGGGGACCACTTTGTTCATCGGCAACCCCCCCTACGTCAGGCACCACGGGATCTCGCCCGAGTGGAAGGCGTGGCTGCGCCGCACCTCGCGCCGCAGGGGCCTGGACGCGAGCGCCCTGGCGGGACTCCACGTCCACTTCTTCCTCGCCACCGCCGAGCACGGACGGCCCGGGGACTACGGGGCCTTCATCACGTCCTCGGAGTGGCTGGACGTGAACTACGGGAAACTGGTGCGCCAACTGCTCCTCGACGGCCTCGGCGGGGAGTCGCTGCACGTGCTCGACCCCGGCGTGCTCCCCTTCGCGGACGCGGCCACGACGGGCGCGATCACCTGCTTCCAGATGGGGGCGGCACCCTCTTCGATGCGGGTGAGGAGGGTCCGCTCGGTCGCCGACCTGGGCGCGCTGGACAAAGGCCGCGCCATAGGGCGCGAGCGCCTCGAGGGCGCGGGCCGCTGGTCCCTCCTGACGCGCCCGGCCCCCAAGCTGCCCGCCGGCTACGTGGAGCTCGGCGAGCTCTGCCGCGTGCACCGGGGGACCGTCACCGGGGCCAACGCCGTGTGGGTCCGGCCCGGCGCCAGCCCGGACCTGCCCGAACGCGTCCTCTTCCCCGCCATCACGCGGGCCCGCGAGCTCTTCGGCGCGGGCGCGCGCCTCGGCAGTCTCGACAAGCTGCGGCGGGTCGTGGACCTGCCCGTGGACCTCGACGTCCTCGACGCCGACGAGCGCGCCCTCGTCGACAGATTCCTGCGCGGCGCGCTGGCGCGGGGAGTCGACAAGGGGTACGTCGCGTCGAACCGCAAGGCGTGGTGGAGCGTGGGCCTGCGGGAGGCGGCTCCGATCCTCGCGACCTACATGGCGAGGCGCCCCCCGGCCTTCGTGCGCAACGACGCGGGCGCGCGGCACATCAACATCGCCCACGGCCTCTACCCCCGCCAGCAGATGGACGCGGTGGTGCTGGACAGGCTCGCCCAGTGGCTGCGCTCCGAGGTCTCGCTCTCCCAGGGGAGGGCCTACGCGGGCGGACTGGTGAAGTTCGAGCCCAAGGAGATGGAGCGCATCGCGATCCCCAGTCCCGAGATGCTCAGCGAGGGGGTCTGAATGGAGACGGTGGGCCCACCGAGGTGGAGCGAGGCGCAGTTCGAGCAGGACGCCGCGGCGGCGGTCCTCCAGTTCCGCGACACCCGGGTGCACGAGCCCCTCGAGTCCTACCTCCACCACTTCGCGCACTACCGCGGCCTCGTCGAGCGCCTCATCGACCAGACGGACGACCTCGCGCGCCTGGCGGAACGGGCCGTCGGGGTGCTGACGGACCCCGAACGGCTGACGGCGGTGCGCTACCTGGCCTCGCCGGCGATCAGCGAGGACGATCTGAAGGTCCTGGCTGACGCGGTCCTCACGCCCAAGCGCCTCGCAGCGGATCCCGGCATGGCAGGGCGGGTCGTCGGCACGGTGCTGCTGGGCCTGGACGGCGAGCGCTTCCCGTGGGTCGCGCAGGGCCGCCGGGCCACCGAGGAGGAGCGGAAGGCCGCAGTGGTGGCGACCGCGGCGCTCATCGCCACGCAGAAGGTCCAGACCGACCGCAGGAACGAGGCGAAACGGCGCCAGGAGGGCGCAGTGGCCCGTGCACTGCTCGACGCCGGCTTCACCGAGGTCCCCACGCCCGCGGTCGCCAACGTCTCCCACCTGCCCGACCGCGGCCAGTTCTGCGCCGAGGCGCTCTTCGGCAGCCGTAAAGCGGACCTCATCATCCGCCTGTGGGACGGACGCGTCATGCCCACGGAGTGCAAGGTGTCGAACTCGTCGACGAACTCCGTCAAGCGCCTCAACAACGACGCCGCGGTGAAGGCGCGGACCTGGCTCCACGAGTTCGGCACAGCCACATGCGTCCCCGCCGCAGTCCTCTCGGGCGTGTTCAAGGTCCATAACCTGGTGGCCGCGCAGTCCGACGGGCTCACCCTCTTCTGGGCGCACAGCCTGGACCGCATGCTGGCCTTCATCGACAGCGGGAGGCCCTGAAAGGAACGACGGAGCCGCCGGGCCATACGGCCCGGCGGCTCCCGCACGAGTCGGGGTGGCGGGATTTGAACCCACGGCCTCTTCGTCCCGAACGAAGCGCGCTACCAAGCTGCGCCACACCCCGTGCGACCGCATAAGTATAACGGCCCTGGTCGCTCTACGCCAAAACCAGCGGACCGGGCGGTGCTGCCCGATCGGTCACAGGCACGCGCCCAGTGCGGGGAAGACGTGCAGCAGTGAGATCTCCGGCCTCGTTGCAACGCGGATCCGCGCGTAGCGCGACGTGCCCAGTCCTGCGCTCACGTGCAGCCACGAGGCGCGGCCATGGGAGTGCCACTGGGACAGGCCCTTCGCGTAGCGGCGCGGTATGTCGCAATTCGTGATCAGGGCGCCGAAACCGGGTAGGCCGATCTGGCCGCCGTGGGTGTGCCCCGCCACGATGAGGTCCGCCCCCCGCCTCGTGAGCGCGGAGACGACGCGCGTGTAGGGGGAGTGGGTGGCTCCGAGGCGCAGGACGCCCTCGTGCTCCCACGACGGGCCGGGATCGACGTAGCGGTCCCGGTGGATGTGCGCGTCGTCAGTGCCCAGCAGGGACAGCGCGCCCACCCCGGGGACCTCCAGGTCCCCGGCCCTGTTCGACAGATCCACCCAGCCCGCGTCCGTCATCATGCGCGTCATCGGCGTCCACGGCAGGTCGGGGACGACGCGGGGGTGGGGGGCCTTCGAGCGCGTCAGGTAGCGGCCCCAGTTCTTGCGCACAGGGGAGTAGTAGTCGTTGGATCCGAGCACGAAGAAGCCCGGGTGGTCCAGGAAGGGGGCGTAGGCCTCGCGCACCAGCTCCGCCCCGTCGGCGCCGCCGAAGTTGTCGCCCGTGGAGGCGACCACGTCGAAGCGCTCCGCGGCGGCGACACGGCGCAGGAAGTCCACGAGGAACTCCTGCCCGGGGAAGAGGTGGAGATCGGAGATCTGCAGGATCGTCACCTCGGGGACGGGCCTGGCCACGGGCACCTCGAAGCGGCGGACGACGGGCAGGCGCCTCTCCACGCCGCCCCACGCGAGGGCGGCGGCTCCCGGTGCCGCGACCGCGCCCACGGCTACCGCGGCGGCGCGCGCGGCCCCGGCGGCCGCCCTGGCCGGGGGCGCGGCCACCCGGGGCGCGGTCGGCTCCGCTAACGGCCCGCTCAACGCGGGGTGCCCGCCAGTGCCTGGGACATGTAGGGCGCCCAGATGTTCTGGCCCACGAATGTCTCGCCGAAGATCTGGTGGTAGAAGCGCCCGTTGATCGTGGTGTCCCACACCGGTGCCGAGGAGTTCTCGCCGTGGCCCACCCACGCGGAGGTGACCAGCGAGGAAGTGAAGCCCGTCAGCCACGTGTTCGAGCTGTAGTCCGTGGTTCCCGACTTCGCGGCGTAGGGCCGCCCGTCGGCGAGCTTCGTCGACGTGTAGTACTGCCCCGCCGAGGCCGTGAGCAGCGACGCCGTCTTGTTCGCGATATCGGGCTCCAGGACGCTCTTGCAGGTGGGCTCGTACTGCTTGAGCACGTTCTCGTCGCGGTCGGACACGGAGGCGATCGACTGGGGCGAGCACTGGGTGCCGCTGTTCGCGATGGCCCCGAACGCGGAGGCGACCTGCAGGGGCGAGGCCGAGGAGGAGCCGAGGATGTTCGCCGGGTAGGCGGTGGGGACCTCGCCGTCCTCAGTGATCCCCAGGTCGTAGGCGTTCTGGAAGATCTTGCAGAAGTCGACGCGGCTGGCCATGTTCACGAACGCCTGGTTCACCGACAGGCCGGTGGCGCGCACGACGTTCATGGTGCCCGTCTTGCCCGCGAGGTCCTGGACGGGGTAGGTGTCGGTGTAGATGGGCGAGCCGTTGCACCTGAAGGCGTTGGAGCCGTAGGTCGTATTGTTCGACCCGACGGTCTCATTGGCGGTGTGCCCCTCCTTGAACCACTCGATGAGGGTGAAGACCTTGAACGTCGACCCGACCTGGAACTTGCCGTCGGAGGCGTAGTTCGACATGGTCTCCCCCGCGCCCACGCCGTAGGTGGTGTTCTGCGCCATGGCGACGATCTTGCCAGTCTTGGGGTCCAGGGACACGAGCGCGTCGTTGACTCCGGACGCGTCGCCGACTGGGATCGCCCCCGTGAGCGCGGAGTAGGCCGCGTCCTGGTTGGCGGGCTCCAAAGTGGTCCTGATGGTGATGCCGGAGGTCTTGAGCATGTGCTCGCGGTCGGCGCGGGTCTCGCCGAAGGTGGGGTCCTCCAGGAACTGGGAGAGCACGTAGTCGCAGAAGTAGGCGCGCGAGTCGTCGGCGCCCGAGCAGCCCTCCGGGGTGACCGTCGGGTGGAGCATGTCCGCCAGGGGCGTGGCGATGCCCTTGTCGTACTCCTCCTGTGTGATGACGCCCTGGTTGAGCATGACCGACAGGATGACGTCGCGGCGGTCCTGGGCTGCTTCGGGGTGGCTCAGCGGGTCGTACTGGACGGGGGACTGGACCAGGCCGGCCAGCAGCGAGGCCTCGAGGTAGTTGATCTCGGAGGCGGACTTGGAGAAGTACCTGAGGGAAGCGGCTTCGACGCCGTAGGTGATGGGCCCGAAGGGGGCGATGTTGAGGTAGCCGGTGAGGACCTCGTCCTTCGTCATGATCTTCTCGATGGCGAGGGCGTACTTGGCCTCGCGGAGCTTGCGCTCCGTGGTCTGCTCGGTCGCCGCCGCCACCTGGTCGACGTCGCCCTCGAGGTAGCCGCGCTCGGCCAGGGCGTTGCGGACGAACTGCTGGGTGATGGTCGAGGCGCCCTGGGTCCCCGACTCGCCCAGGTTCGACACGAGCGCGCGGAGCATGCCCGTGGGGTCGACGCCGTGGTGGTTGTAGAAGCGCTTGTCCTCGATCGCGACGATCGCCTTCTTCATGACGTCGGCGATGTTGGCCGAGGGCACGACGATGCGCTGCTTGTCGTAGAAGCGCGCGATGACGCCGCCGGACGCGTCGAGGAGCTGGGACTCCTCGGCGGGCTCGACGACCTGGATGTCGCTGGGGATGTCGTTGAAGACCGTGGGAGCGGACTTCGTCACGATCGCGAGGGGGCCGACGACGGGGACCAGTATGCCGGCTCCGACGACGCCCATGAGCGCGGAGACGCTCACGAAGGTGAGCAGGAGTCCGAACAACTGCGTGGGCCTGACGGCGCGGGGGTTCGAATGCGACATGCTCCAAGGATACGTGCCCTGCGGTTGTGGTGGGGGAGAAGGTGACGGGTCGCCCTTTTTCGGCCCTGCTCCGGGGCCGTGCGCGATGTGAACGTTCACATTTGCAGAGGCCCTCGCTTGTGCGTAGTATCACAGGTACGGCTCGGCGTCGAGCGACCTGGAGATGAACGATGAGCACGCACGATGATGACCACAGCTGGGTATCGCGCGCCCTGTGCGCGGGTTACGAGCCCGACGCGCTCTTCGTCCAGGGCGCCTCGCAGCGGCAGGTCCGCCAGCGCTGCCTCATGTGCGAGGTGCGGATCGAGTGCCTCGCGGACGCGCTGCAGTCGGGGGCCAACTACGGGGTGTGGGGCGGACTGACCGAGCGGGAGCGCCGGGCGATGCTGCGCCACTACCCGGATGTCGATGACTGGCTCGACTGGTTGCGCCACTCCGACGACCCCCTGGCCGGGGAGATCAGGCTGCCCAAGGTGCCCAAAGTGCTCGTGATGGTGCGCGGGGAGTCCGCTGTAGGATGATCCCATGACTAAATGGGAGTACTCGACGATTCCGCTGCTCACGCACGCGACGAAGGCAATACTCGACCAGTGGGGCGCGGACGGGTGGGAGCTCGTCCAGGTCGTTCCCGGTCCGACGGGCTCCGACTCGCTGGTCGCCTACCTCAAGCGCCCCGTCCAGGAGTGAGCGCCGAGGGGCCGGGGATGCGCATCCCCGGCCCCTCCGCTGCGGTTGTGGCGCCCTGATCGCTCCGCCCGGGCGCTTCAGCGCGCGCGCCTGGCGAGGCGGTCGACGTCGAGCAGAGTCACGGCCCGTCCCTCGAGGCGGATCCAGCCCCGGGAGACGAAGTCGGCCAGCGACTTGTTCACGGTCTCGCGCGAGGCGCCGACCAGCTGGGCGAGCTCCTCCTGCGTGAGGTCGTGGGGGACGTGCACGCCCTTGTCGGTGGACGTCCCGAAGCGGTCGGCCAGGTCCAGCAGTGCCTTGGCGACGCGGCCGGGCACGTCGGAGAAGACCAGATCCGACAGGGACTCGTTGGTGCGGCGCAGGCGCTGGGCGAGTGCGCGGAGCATGTGCTTGGCCAGCGTCGGGTTCGTGTCGAGGACGTGCATGAGGTCCTCGTGCTCCAGGAACAGCAGCGAGGCCGGCGACACCGCGGTCGCGGTCGTGGACCGGGGCCCCGGGTCGAAGAGGGTGAGCTCGCCGATGATCTCGCCGGGGCCGAGCACCGCCAGCAGGGACTCGCGTCCGTCGTTGGAAGTGTGTCCGAGTTTCACTTTGCCCTCGGTCACGATGTACAGGCGGTCGCCGAGGTCGCCCTCGTCGAAGAGGGTTTCGCCGCGACGCAGGGTGGTGTGGCCCATTTTCTGTTGGAGCGACACCTGCTGAGCGTCGTCAAGGCCGCCGAAGAGCGGGACCTGGCTGATGAAGTTTCCGTCACCGATCATCTCGGAGGATCTCCGTTCTGCTCATGCCCGGCGGTTGTCGGGCCCGATTGGGGATTCACGCGACATCCCCGTGCGTAATATCGATCACTCAGAGGTACCGCGTATCACACCATTATGCCCCATCGAACAGAGATCACGAAGTTTATCCGCCGTTTTTTGTGAGGTGTCTAATCACGGTCCGATGTGTCCGCGAGGTCGTCGAGATGGGCGGTGAGGGCCCGCGCGACCTGTGAGGGCGCCTCCTCGGGTAGGAAGTGCCCCGACTCGCGGATGACCACGCAGGAGTGGGGGGCGTCGACGAAAGTCGTGTCGTGCGCGTGGTCGATGGGGGACCACGCCCCGTCGTCGCCGCCCTGGATCGACAGAACTGGAACGGCGATGGTGGTGGAGCGCAGGATCCGCCGGGCCTCGCGCGACGGGTGGCGCGCAGCGCGCAGCGCCCTCAGCGCCGTGTGGGGGGCGAAGGGGCGGGCCAGGGCAGCGCGGAACGGTCCGGACTGGGAGTCGAGGCGCTCGCGCGAGGACGGGGACGCCCACGACCGGTAGACGGCGTCGAGCATCCGCCCGTCGCGCAGCGCCCGGGTGCGCCCGGTGGGCAGGGCGAGCCTGCCCTGCAGGAGGCGCCCGCCCGACCAGGGGGCGTGTCCGATGACGGGCTGGACCCCCAGTGGGTGGGGCGCGCCCAGTGCGATGAGGGAGCGCAGCTCGGAGGGGGCCAGGGCGCCGATCATCCAGGCGATCGCCCCGCCGACCCCCGCTCCCGCGACGCTGAACGACGAGATGCCCAGGGCGCGTACCACGCCGATCACGTCCTGTGCGAGTTGGACCAGGTCGGAGGCACCGCGCGACAGGTCGGAGGTGCCGCATCCTCGGATGTCCATCGCGACGACGCGCCGCCCGGTGCCGGCGAGCGGGGGGATGATGTCCCTCCAACTCCACCAGTGCTCCGGGAAAGCGTGCAGGAGCACGAGCGCGTAATCCATCGCCGTGCCGGCGTCGGCGACGTGGAACGAGGCGCCGCCCGCCGTGATGTGGCGGTGGGTCCAGGGGCCGGGCAGTTCGATGGCTGCGGCGCCCCCGGCGGCTCTCATCGTTTCCCCTCCGCCCGGTGGGCGCGCCGGCGCTCCCGGGAGGTGAAGTGCGCCCCCGACGGGTTGACCCTCTCGACCTCGGCGCGCCGTGCCTCCTCCGCGCGTCCGATGCGCCTGGTCGTGTGGGACACGTAACCCAGGCCGATCAGGACGACGCCGATGAGCAGCAAGCGGCCCGAGTAGCCCGACGCCTGCAGGTGGTGCTGCAGGTTCGCCCCGACCGCCCCGGAGGACTGGAGGGCGCTCATCACCGGGAACATGGCGGTCGCGGTGAGCCCGGGCACCAGTACCCACGGCAGGCCGATCAGGGTGAACAGCCCGCCCACCGCCCAAGCGCCCAGCGACGACTGCCGGGCGGAGGCGATGAGGAGGACGGAGAAGGCCAGGGCGCCCAGTAGCTCGCCGAGCGCGAGGAACGACGCCGTGCCCGTCACCATGGGCGCGTTGTCCGCCAGAGTCATGCGCGCCCCGGCGTCGGCGGCCAGGAACCAGGCCAGCGGAACCCCGATGGCGAAAGCGACCAGCCCCACCCAGTGGGCGCGGGAGCGGTTGGGGAGCTCCGCCTTGACGGTCGTGCCCTCGAAGATGGCGTCGTCCAGGGAAGCGGCGCGCGGGGACTCCTCGAACTCCTCCGCCTCCTCCTCAGCTTTCTCGGGGGTGGGGGCGGGGGGCTCCTCCTCGTCGGAGGACAGCAGCGAGCGGCGGGTGGGCGCGATGACGCCCGTCTCGTCGATGTCGGGCTCGGCGCGGACTGGCTCGGACTCGACCTCCTCGGGCGAGTGCCAATAGGTCCGGGTCATCTCGTCGTTCCACGAGGAGGACTGCCCGCCCGGGGACCCGGCTACCGGCAGCGGGCTGCTGGGCCAGGACGAGTGTGCGGAGCGGGAGTCGTCGGCCCCGGCGCCGCCACGGAAATCCGTGTCCTCGGCCGTGCCGGTCGCGTCATCCGCCTGTGCGGAGTCCTCGTCGGACCGGGCGCCCGGGTAGGCGGCACCTGCGGAGTACGCGGTGGGGTAGCGGATCTCGTCGGAGTACGCGGCCGTGGGGTACGCCGACTTCTCCTCGCTCACGGCGGGTTCCTCGGCGGCGGGCTCCGGAGCGGGCCGGGGCGCGGGGGCGGGCTGGTCCCATCCGAGGCGCGCGCGCCGGGACTTGCGGGTCTCCAGGGGCGGGCGGCGGGCGGTCGAGGGCGGCTCCTCCGCAGGCGCGGCGGGCTCGTCAGCGGGCGCGGCGGGGAACCGCAGTGCGGAAGCGGACTCCGGACGGGGCACGGACGGTTCTGTCGCGACTGCCTCTGGGGGCTCCTCGTCAGCGGGCGCGGGGGCGGGCCGGTCCCATCCGAGGCGCGCGCGCCTCGACATACGGGTGGCGGGGGGCGTCGGGGGCTTGTTCCGTCCGGCGCCCCCGGGGGCGCGCGGGGACTCGGCATCCGCGTCCGGCGCAGCGGTCGCGGAGGACTCTTCGCTGTCTTTGGCGGGGGCCTCGCTGACCCCGCGCCGACGGGACCGCCGGGGCGCGCCCGGCGGGAGGACCGACCACGGGGAGGGCGAGGCAGAGGGGGCGTCCTCCGCAGCGGACGGCGGCTCCTCCCTGTGCTCGTCCTTGGGCTTTTCCGCGGACTTGGGCCCCTCCGGCAGGGGCGGGGCCGGGGGCTCCTCAGCGCGTTCGCCGGCGCGTTCCGATTCTGGGGCGCTCGGCGCCCCATCACTATCCGCCCGGGGCGGCTCCGCCGGCCCCGTGCCGACGGGAGGTTCCGGGACTTCCGGTTGCTCCGGCAGGGGCGGGGCCGGGGGCTCCTCAGCGCGGTCGCCGGCGCGTTCCCCGGCGGCGTGTTCCGCTTCCTCGGGGGCGGGGGGCTCCTGGGCGGCGCGGGAGGAGAACAGCCAGGAGCGCCGCTTGGGGCGCTGCGCCCCTGCGTGCTCCTCGGGCAGTGGGATGCCGTGCCGGGCGCGCCCGTGCGGCGAGGGCGCTTCGTCGGCCCCCTCGGAAGCCGCAGGGGGCTGGGCCGCTGGCGCCGGTGCTCGGTCGGCTCCCGCGGAGGGCTCTGTAGTGGGCGCGGGGGAATCGGCCCCCTCGGGAGCCGCAGGGGGCTGGGCCGCAGACCTGGGCGGTTCCGGCGGCTCCCCGTCCGCAGACGGAGCAGGCGCGGGGGGTTGGGGCGCTGGTGCGGGCGCATCGTCGACCCTCCGGGGGGCCGCAGGGGGCTCGGTGGCGGGTGCGGAGGAGTCGGGCGTCCCCTTCGGGGCGTTGCCCGCCCCGTCGTGGTCGGATCCTCCTGTGGCGGGCGCGGGTGGCGCGTCCTCCGGCTCCGCACCGCCAGCGCCCTTCACGGTCCCGGGGGCTTCCGCCGCGCCCGTGTCCTTTCCGGCGTCCCGTCCCTTCCCGGCCTCCGCTGCGGAGCGGGGGACCAACGGGTGGTCCGAGATGATCGTGTCCTGCGTGGAGCGCGTGTCCGAGGGGGAGGGCGGGGGGAAGGCGGCGTCCGCCGGATCCGGCGCATCGGCGTTGGGGGCGGGCTCGGGGGAGGGAGCCGACTCCGCCTTCGGGGCGGGCGCGGATCCCGAGGGCGCCTCGGGCGCCGGGGTCGGTGCGGGGCCCTCGTCCACGCCGTCGGGGGAAGCGTCGGGCGCGCCGGGTCCAGGAGAGTGCGCGGAACCGGGCTCCTTGGAGGGGCCGTCGGAGGGAACAGGCCCCCCAAGGCCGGAGGAGTCCCCGCTCCTCCCCTCCGCCCCGGCGCCCTTTACTGTGCCCTCCGGGGCCTCCTTCTGCTCCTGGGCCGCCTCCGAAGCGGCCCCCGCCTCTAAAGCAGAGGCGGCCGACGGATCCCGCCCGGAAACGCCGGAGTCCCGCGGGCCCGCATCCGGCTCGCTGTCCGCCCCGGCGCCGGGAGCCGGGACCACCGGGATCTCGGACGCCGAGGGAACGGGGGCGACAGGGATCTCACCAGTGGAGATCCTGTCCTCGATCTTCGGTTGGAGGGGCCCCACATTGGGGTTCGAGGAGCGCCGGGCGCCGACGGACACGGCCTCGATCTCGCCGGTGACCACCGGGACGCTCGACAGCCCGACTATGTCGGCGGCGTCGCCGTATTCCGCGCCGGGCAGCTCGATCTCCTCGCCCGTCAGCGCGTGGTCGCGCCCGCGGTCCACCGCCCAGTCATCGGGGCGCGGGTGCTGGGACGCCTCGGCGTCGGGGGACTCGTTTTCGGACATGGGACTCCTCCTCTTCACGCACACGATAACGGACGCGCTCCCACAAGGTTACTTCAGGACCCGGCAGGCCCTTGATCGTCCCCCTCCGTCGCGGCGGACAACGCCCGCAGCGCTTTCGTCCGCGACCACAAGGTCCCCAACGACGTCGTCGCCACCGTCAGGCCGAGCGCCGTCAGCACGGGGGACGCCACAAGCAGCTGGGTGATCGGCGACTTGCCGGGAACCACCACATTCCCCGTCAAAGACGCCCACACGGGGACCACCAGGTACGAGGGCAGCACCAGCACGGCCCAAGCGCCCAGCTGCGTTCCTGTGATCGACCACCGGGCGCTCAGCGCCATCGCGGCCAGCGCCCCAGCCCCCGCCAGCGCCATGGCCGGATGGTACTCGTAGGAGGAAACGAGGCCGATCAGGCCCTCGTGCGCCACGCCCACGGAGTTGTTCGGCGCGATGTACACGTACACGGCGAATACGACGGCGGCGGCGGGCAGGGCGACGGAGGCCCCGAAAGCGCTCCGGTGGGTGCGGGCGAGCGGCATCCGTGTCGTCTCCCCCGCCCGCACCCGCACGGACTTCACGGTCACGGCGCTGGCGGCCAGGATCGCCGCCATCGCCACCGGGTACATGCTCCACGACATCGCTGCCAGCATGTCGTGGGGGCGGATCGGGGACTTCATGAGCATCGGCACCTGCAGGTAGCCCGCCATCTGCGCCGTGCCGATCACCAGCGACCACCCGAAGGCCACGAACATCCCGGCGGACGAGTCGTCGCAGTTCATCGCGATCAGGGCGAACAGCGTCGAGGCCAGTGCCAGCCCGATGAGGCCCTCCACCGACGCCAAGGGCTGTCCCGCGGCCGTCAGCGACTGCACATCCGCCATCGACGACCCCATGAACACCAGGGCGATGGGGGCGAAGACGAACGCGAAGACCCCGCTGCGCAGGCGCGCGGAGTCGAGGTAGTGCTTCAAAGTCGGCATGCCCCTAGTGTAGGGGCGTGACTATGGAAACCCCGGCCGGCCCGGCCCCCGCCACGGTCCGCGCCGCAGCCTCGCGCCCCGGGGTCCGCGCGGCCTTCGACCGCGCCCACCAGGCCCTCGGGGACCTGCGCTTCGCCGAGGGCCTGCGCAGGGGCTGGCAGGAGGCGCGCGCCGAGGCCGCCGTCAGGGAGGCCGCCGCCCTGGCCGTCCTCGAGGGCGCGCGCGTCACAGTCGACGACCTGCGGACCCACTCCATGCGGGACACCGGGGGCGCCGACTTCGATCCCGCGACCGCGCTCGCTGTGGGGATATGGCGCTCCCAGTGGAACATGGCGTTCCGCTTCGAGCCCCTCAACCAGCGCCGCGCGGGGGCGGGGCGCGCGCCCATGCCCTTGCCGGCGCTCGTGGCCTCCCTGCACCGCGACGCCTGCTCGGCGCTCGTGGCATCGGGCCGACTGCCGGCCGGGCGGGTCGCGATCCCCGCCTCCCCGGCCGTGCTGGCCGCCGCCATGGCGCGCACCCGTATCGACGCCCCTGCCATCGCCCGCGCCGGGGCGGTCATCGCACACTTCAGGCAGTGCGAGGTCTTCTCACCCGCTTCCGTTGCGGTCGGTGCCGGTCTGGCCCGTTGGATACTCGTCTCGAGCGGGGTGGATCCGACGGGGGCCGCCGTGGTCTCGGCTGCCGACGCGCTGGACCCAGTCGGTGCCGCCCGCGCGCTCGCGGGCTGGGCGTCCGGCGACGAGGCGGGGGCCGGCGAGTGGCTGGTCCACGTCGCCCAGTGCGTGGAGTACGGGGCGCGGATCGGGCGCGACATCGCCGTCCACGTGCAGGCGCGGACCCTGGGGGACTAGGCCGGGGTGCTGGCGCTCTTGCCGCGCCCAGCGCCCGGGTACGCACACAAGGACCCCGATTTACGCAACACGAGTCGCACACAAGGGCGGGATCAAGCCCTTGTGTGCGGTGCCGTGTTTCCTAATTCCGTCCCTTGTGTGCGACATGGGGAAGCGCAAGGCCGCGCAGAGCCAGCTGAGGGAACCGCCGCCGTGATCCGGCTGGTGCCGGTATCCACAGGCCGCCGGGCACCCGGGGCCGTGTCCACAGGGCGGGGCCCGCCAGTGGCGGGATCAGGTCCGCCGGGAGTGTGCTTGGGGCATGGACACGCCGCAGAAACCCACAGTCGCCATGGTCGGCCTCACTGAACGGGAGAGGGAGAGCGCCGCAGCCGTCGCCTCCCTGGCGGGAGTGGGGGTCGTCCCCGAGGGGGCGGCGCCCGACCTCGTCATCGCAGGGGAGGGCGCCCCCCGGGCGCCGGGCTCCCCCGTTCCCCGCGTCAGCGTGGGCCCCCGCGGGCAACTGCGCCTTCCCAAGGACGAGGCGGTCCTCATGCGGGTCCTCGTCTCCCTCGCCCTGCGGCGCGCATCCAGGGGGCTGCGCCTCCTCGTCGCGGGGTGGCACGGCGGTGTGGGCACCACGGCCCTGTGCCGCGCTCTGGCCTTCTCCGCCTCGTGCCCCCTCATCGACGCCTCCGGGCATGCGCCCGGGGTCCTGCGCCCCTCCGACGGGCGCGCGCCCGGCGTCCGGTGGGCGGACCTGGACGCTGCGGAGACCACCTTCCTGCCGGCCCTCGCCTCGCAGTTGCCGTCCATCCGCTCGTCCCCGGTGCTCGCCGGGGACCGGCGGGGGTGCGCGGACGCAGCCGACCCCAGGCTCGGCCCGGTGCTCTCCGCCCTCGAGGGGGCGGGAGCGGCGCGGGCCGTCGTTGACTGCGGGCGCTGGGACGCCAGGGCGCTCCGGGCGGCGCAGGGAGTCGGGGACGCGCTCGTCCTCGTCGGCTGGGGGGACGCCGCCTCCGCACTCGCCCTCGCGCTCGACCTGCGCCGAACACCCGTGCCCATCCCGGCGCTCACCCTCCACAGGCGGGCGCGCCCGGACCCCGGGCTGCGCGAGGAGGCCCCCGGCCCCTGCGCCCGCTACGCCAGGGCCGGGCGCGTGTGGCGCCTTGTGGAGAGGACCCTCGATGTGGCCGCTCGGTGAGAGGAGGGCGCGGCGTCGCGCCGACGGGGTGGGAGGCGCCGGGGGAGCGCGGAACGCCGCGGGGGTGAGGAGCAGCGGGGGAACACGGACCGCCGAGGATGTGCGGCGCGCCGGGGACGAGCGGAGCCCCGAGGGGCCGGGGCCCGAGTCCGCCCTCAGGGCGCTCGCCGCGGGCGAGGACCTGCCGGAATCCGTGAGCCGGGGGGTGCGCCCCGGGGCCGGGTCCGACGAGATCGCCCGGTGCCTGGCGGGCCTGCGAGCCACCAGTGGCGGCCTGGGGCCCGCCCTGGCGCCCCTCGTCGCCGATCCGCGCGTCACCGATGTCCTGGTCAACGGCACCCAGGTGTGGGTGGACCGGGGAAAGGGACTCGTGCGCGCCGGAGCCGATGTCGGGGGCGGCGACGACGTGCGCCGCCTCGCGATCAGGATGGCCGCGGCGTGCGGGAAGCGCCTCGACGACGCGAGCCCGATCGTGGACGGCACTCTGGAAGGCGGAGTGCGGCTGCACGCCGTGCTCGCGCCCGTGTCCGCCTCGGGCACGCTCATCTCCCTCAGGGCGGCGCGGGGGCGCAACCTCTCCGTCGACGCGCTCGCGCGCTGCGGGACGCTGGCGCCCCGGGTCGCCTCCCTGTTGCGGGCGCTGGTGCGGGCGCGCGCCAATGTGCTCATCTCGGGGCAGACGGGCAGCGGGAAGACGACGCTGCTCGCAGCCGTCCTGGCGCTGGTTCCCCCCGACGAGCGCATCGTGTGCATCGAGGAGACAACGGAACTGCGCCCCGATCATCCCCACTGCGTGAACCTGGCCGAGCGGCGCCCCAATGTGGAGGGGGCGGGCGGGGTGACCCTGGCCGAGCTGGTGCGCGCCGCGATGCGCATGCGCCCCGACCGCCTCGTCCTGGGCGAGTGCAGGGGCGGGGAGGTCCGCGATGTCCTCACCGCCCTCAACACGGGCCACGACGGCGGCTGGGCCACTGTCCACGCCAACGGCGTGCGGGACGTGCCCGCGCGGCTCCTCGCACTGGGGTCGCTGGCCGGGATGGGCGAGAGCGCCGTCGCCGCGCAGACCGTTGCCGCCTTCGACGCCTTCGTCCACTTGCGCAGGCACTCGGGCGCGGCCCCGGGCTCCCCGGGGCGCTGGGTGTCCGAGGTGGGGGTCCCCGTGCGGAACGGCTCTGGGCTCCACGCCGACCTCGCCCTCGCGGTGGACCAGGGGGGCGGCGTCGAGGAAGGGCCCGCGTGGCCGCTCCTGGCCCAGCGGTGCCGGGTGCCGTCATGAGCGCGCACGACCTCGTCGCGGGCCTCCTGCGCGCGGGACAGGGAGCCGGGGCACTCCCCGTGCCCGGGGCGCCGACCGTGTTGGCCGTGCCCGCCGTTCCCGCTGGGCGCCTGTGCGCGGCGCTCCTCGTGGCGGTCGCGCTGCTCGTGGGGCTGGGGGCAGCCCGGCGGGCGCGGTGGCGCAGGATCTCGCGCTCGTGGCTCGAGGGGGGAGCGGCGCCGCGGGCCCGTCCGGAGCGCCCGCGGCGCTGGGAGCCGGCCGACTTGTCCCTGCTGGTCAGCGAGGTCGCGGCCCGCTTGGAGGCGGGTGCGCCCGCCGAAGGGGCCTGGTCGGAGTCGTGGCGGCGCGCAGGCCCGGGCCAGTGGGACGGGATGGACGACGAAGGGGTCCCCCTGCCGCTCGCGCGCCTGGCCGCTCCTCGCCCCTGGTACCGCGCCGGGGGAGCGCGGCCCGCTTTGGAGGCGCTGCTGCGGGGGGCGGTGGCGCGCCGCATGGGGACTGCGGCCTCGTCCGTGTGCGCTGCGTGCCGTTTCACGCACCGTCTCGGCGCACCGCTCGCCCGCGTCCTCACGGTCATCGCGGACGGGGTGGACGACGCGGAGGACATTGAGGAGGCCAGGCGGATCGCCTCGGCCGGGCCGCGCGCCTCGGCCCGCACCCTCACCGCGCTGCCAGCGGTGGGGATCGTCGTCGCGTGGGCCCTGGGCGCCGATCCGTGGGGGACGCTCACCGGTGGGGGAGCGGGGAGCGTGTGCGGGGTGGTCGGCCTGCTGTTCCTCGTGGCGGGGCACGCGGTCTCGGCGCGGCTGCTCGCCCGCCTGCGCTCCCGCGACGGGGCCGTCGATGAGGCAATGGCGTGCGACCTGGTCCTGGCGGGCTTGCGCTGCGGGGCGTCGATACCGCAGGTCCTGGCTGCGCTGGGGGGCGCTGTGGGCAGTGACGGCCTGGTGCGGATCAGCCGCGAACTGCGTCTTGGCGTGGGGTGGGCGGCCGCATGGGATCCGACGCCGCCCGGCACGGAGTTGCTGCGGGAGGGGCTGGAGGCGGCGTGGCTCCAGGGCGTTTCGCCCGAGGCCCAGTTGCGGCGCGCGGCCGCCCAGACCAGGCGCCACCGGATCGCGGACGCGAAGAAGGCCGCGGAGGAGCTGGGGATCTCCCTGGTGGCGCCCCTGGGGGCCCTGCTGCTGCCGGCGTTCGTGCTGCTCGGGCTGGTGCCGATCGTGATCCACATGTTCGCGGGGATCCTCGGGAGTGTGTGAACGCCCCCTGGTCCTGCCCGGTGCCGGCCGATTAGGGTCGGTCCCATGGAAGGACTGCTTGGCCGATGGGACTCGACCCATCGCTCGACCCGTATGCGCGGCTGGGATTTCTCCGTCCTGGAGGGCGCGATGGTGTGCGGGGAACCGGACTGGGACTTCGAGGCGGAGTGCCGTGGCGCGCTGGTGGCGCTGGCCGACGCGGGCGGCGGCACCGTGCTCGACATGGGCACGGGCGGGGGCGAGCGCCTGGCCCTCCTCCTGGGCTCCCTCGACGCCGGGCGCCGCAGCCGCCTCGACATCGTGGCCACCGAGGGGTGGGAGCGCAATGTGCCGGTGGCCCGTGAGCGGCTGGAGCCCCGGGGGGTGCGCGTCGAGGAGCACGACCCCGAGCGCGGCGCCCCCTTGCCCTTCCCCGACGGCGGCGTGCGACTGGTCATGAACTGCCACGAAGCGCTCGATGCCCGTGACGTGGCCCGCGTCCTGGCTCCCGGCGGGCTCTTCGTCTCCGAGCAGGTCGACGGCACCGATGCTCCCGAGGTCCACGACTGGTTCGGCACCCGGCCGGCCTACCCGGATGTGCGCCCGGCGGTGATGGCGGACGCCCTGCGCGGGGCGGGGCTGGTCGTGGAGGAGACCGCGCAGTGGTCGGGGCCCATGGACTTCGCCGACGTGGACGCCCTCGTCGCCTATTGGGCCCTGGTCCCCTGGGACGTTCCGGAGGACTTCACAGTGCCCGGTTACGCCGACGTGCTCGAGCGCGTCCACCGCGAGTCCGGTGGCGGGCCGGTGCGGCTGACGGCCCGCCGCTTCCGCGTCCGGGCCCGCCGTCCGATGTGACGGCGGAGGGCTTGCGCACGCCCTCAAAAATAGATATCATTTTGCTACCAAAGGAGGTAGTCATGTCCACACAGCACCCGCAGCCGTCCCAATCCGAGTCCTCCGGAGGGCCCTCGCGATCCGCCCGGCACGCCACCGAGGAGGAATCGCCGGGCCGCGTCCCGAACGCCCCCGGTTCGCCGTCCCCCCGCGTCGATATCGAGGAGGAAGCCGCCCGCTCAGTCGGGTCGGGCGCCGCCTTCCTGGTGGCCTTCCTGCTCCTGCTGCTCCTCGCCGGAGCCGTGGCCGTGCTGGTGCTCGCAGCCATGGACGCGAGCGCCGACCCCGACCACGTCCACGCGGGGGCGGTGGCGCGGATCGTCGCCGGGGCGCTCGGCATCGCCGCGGTCGTCGTGGTGGCCACGGGCTTCGACATCGTCGTCCCCGGCCAGACCAGCGTCCGCCAGTTCTTCGGCCGCTACATCGGCACCGTGCGCCGCACGGGCCTCGTGTTCGTCCCCCCGCTCACGAACGGCACGAAGGTCTCCATCAAGGTCCACAACTTCGAGACCACTGAGCTCAAAGTCAACGACTTGGACGGCAACCCCGTCAATATCGCCGCCATCGTCGTGTGGCAGGTGGCCGACACCGCCCGCGCGGTCTTCGCCGTCGAGGCCTACGAGGAGTTCATCAGGGTCCAGGCCGAGTCCGCGTTGCGGCACGTCGCCACCATCCACCCCTACGACGAGTCCGGCCCCGGTAAGACGTCCCTGCGGGGCGGCACGGACCTCGTCTCCGCGGAGCTGGCGGCCGAAGTCGCTGAGCGGGTCGCGCTGGCGGGCCTGGAGGTCGTCGAGGTGCGCATCTCCTCGCTGGCCTACGCCCCCGAGATCGCCCAGGCGATGCTCCAGCGCCAGCAGGCCGGGGCCGTCATCGCCGCCCGCGAGCAGATCGTCGAGGGCGCTGTGACCATGGTGGACCAGGCCCTCAAGCGCCTGGAGGCCGACGACATCGTCACCATGGACGAGGAGCGCCGCGCCCAGATGGTCTCCAACCTGCTGGTGGTGCTCTGCTCCGACCAGCGCACCCAGCCCGTCGTCAACACCGGCTCCCTGTACGCCTGAGCCGTGGCGGGCAAGGAACGCAAACAAGTCCTGCTCCGGTTGGATCCTGCCGTCCACGCGGCGATCGCCAAGTGGGCGGCGGACGAGCTGCGCTCGGTGAACGCGCAGATCGAAGTGATCCTGCGCCGGGCGCTCGACGAGGCCGGGCGCGGTGTCAGGGCCGCTCCCCTGCGCGGAAGAGGGCGTCCGCGCAAGGACGGGGAACGCTGATGGGCGCCTCGGCAGCCCCGTCCCTGCCCCCCGCACGGGGGGCAGGGACGGGCCGCGCCGTCGGCATGCCTCGGGCGCAAGTGTGGGCGCGCGTTGTCGACACCGCGAGGGGGTTGTCGACACCGCGAGGGGGTTATAACGCGCGTCGGTGTCGACAACGCGCGTCGGCGTCCAATGGTGGTAGTGACGTAGCCATTGTGGGCGTAACCGCCACCGGCGCCAGGTCGAGCCCGATCCCCGCCCGGCACACTCAAGAGGCGCGCCCTAGTAGGGTGGGCTATTGGCCGCACTCCTGCGGGCGGTGCGGCTGCGGTGCGGCCGCCCGGCCGCGCTGGGCCCGGGAGCGCTCGACTGCGCCGGCCCTCCGATCGCCTGGGACGCACCAGGACGGGGGCTCTGCGCCCGCCTCGCGCACCGGGCCGAGGAAACCCAGAGGAGTTGCACATGAGCACGATGAGAGCCGTTCGCTTCGACGAGTACGGGGGCACCCCGGTCCTCGAGGTCCGGGAGGTCCCCAGCCCCCCGCCGCAGCCGGGGCAGGTGCGCGTCAAGGTTGCCTACGCCGGGATCAACCCCGGGGAGGCTGTGATCCGAGAGGGGCTCATGAAGGAGTACTTTCCCGCGCGCTTCCCGGGCGAGGGCCAGGGGAGCGACTTCAGCGGCGTCGTCGTCGAGGCGGGGTCCGGTGTCACCGGGGTCCACGTCGGGCAGAGCGTCATCGGGATGAGCGATGAGCGCAGTGCGCAAGCCGAGTTCGTCACAATCGACCAGGAGCGCGTCGTCCCCCTGCCTGACGGTGTCGATCCCGCCGTCGGAGCGTGCTTGTATGTGGCCGGGACCACAGCGTGGGCGCTGGTCGAGGCCATCCAGCCCCGACAGGGCGAGGTTGTTGCGGTGTCCGCCGCGGCCGGCGGCGTCGGCTTCCTGCTGTCCCAGCTGCTGCGCCGGGCGGGTGCTCGGGTGGTCGGGATCGCGAGCGACGCGAGCGCCCAGGCGCTGGAAGGGATCGGCGCCACCCAGGTGGCCTACGGCGATGGACTGCTCGAGCGTCTGCGCGCCGCCGCCCGCGGCGGCCTCTCGGCCTTCGCCGACTGCTTCGGGGGTGGCTATGTGGAGGCCGCCATCGATTGCGGCGTGCCGACGGAGAGGATCAAGACGATCATCGACATCGCGGCGGCCCGGCGCTTCGGGGTCCAGATGGTCGTCATGGCCGGGGTCGCCGACCCGGGCAAGGTTGTGGGGGAGCTCGCGGACCTGGTCGCCGCCGGTGAGCTCCGGGTGCCCATCCGCGCGCGCTACCCCTTGGACCAGGTGCGCGCCGCGTACGAGGACCTGGCCACGAGGCACGGAGTGGGGAAGATCGTCCTGAGCGTCGGCGGGGAGCCGGCGGGCGCGGTGCTGTGAGGGCCTGATCGGCTGCCGCTCGGGCGGGGGATGGGCCGGGGCCACGGGGTCCACGGGCGGATCCGTCTGCCCAGGGGCTCACAGCCCACCGGCTCCTCCCCCGTGTCCCGCGACGGCGGATCCGTCTGCCCGGGGCCGCTCAGGCCGAGGGGCTGTGGCCGAGGGCCCTGTCAGAGGCCCATTCCGCGAGTCCCAGTGGGCTCGCGACCTCGTCGAGGGCGATCTCGACGGCTCCCATGAGCGCTCCGTCGTCCCCGAGTCCGCTGGCGGCGATACGCGGCCTGTCGTCGCGCAGGCAGCGCATGAGCCCCTTCGCCAGCGAGTCTTCGAAGGCCGCGCGCGAATGGGTGAGAAGGGCCGGCGCGATCCCGCCGAGCGTGACGATGTCGGGGTCGGTGGTGTTGATCAGTCCGGCCAGGCCGCGGCCGAGGCTCGCGGCTGCTGCGGCGACCGCGGTGCGGTGGGCCGGATCCTGCCGCGCGATGGCCGCCTCGACGGCCGACGAGTCGTCACTGGTCCTGAGCCGTTCGGCCAGGGGCTTGGTGCCCAGAACGGTGTCCCAGCACCCGCGCGCTCCGCAGTCGCACACCGCCTCGGGATCCCCGAACGGCAGGTGCCCGACTTCCATGGCCAGGCCTGTTGCCCCCAGCACGGGCGCCCCCTCCAGCACGAGGCCGCCGCCGACCCCGGCGAGCACCGCGAGGTGGAGGGCGGCGCGGGACCCCCGGGAGGTTCCGCGCCGTGATTCCGCCAGGGCGGCGCACGTGGCGTCGTTGGAGACGTGGAGGGTGGTCCGCGGCATTCTGAGGGGGGTGAGGTCCACGCGCTTCCAGTCCAGGACTGAGGACTGGACCACGGCGCCGTCGCGGACGGTGGCCGCCGCGGTGACCGACACGGCCCTCACGCGGCCCGCTCGGGCCTTCGTCTCCGTGGCAATGGCGCGGCGGATGGGGGGCAGCACATCAGCGGGGCCGCGTCCGTTGTGGGGGGCTCGGGCCACGTGGTTCAGGCGCCCGTCGATCCCCGCGCCCGCCAATCGCCAGCCCGTGGCTGTGATCTCGACGGCGAGCACGAGCGGCCCCCGGGGGTGGGGTGCGAGCGCCGATGTGGGGCGCCCCCGTCCGTGGGGGACTGGTGCCGCTTCGGTGAGAATGGCGGATGCGCGCATCCTGGTGATGAGGTCGGTGGCTGTGCCGGTGGAGATCCCGAGTTCTCTGGCGACCTGCGCGCGGGTGATGCCGGGGGTTCGGCGCGCGAGGGAGCAGACGTCGGCCGCCAGGGCCCAGCGGAGCCGGTCTGCGGTGCTGTGTCGTCGGGCCATGCGTTCGTTCCTCGTCCCCTTGTCCCCGGGCTGATCCTTCTATATTGCCTCGAATTTGGCGTCCTCGCGCCAGTCCGGGTTCCTGGTTCCCGTTCTGCCCCGTGCGCCAGTCCGGGCGCCGCACGAGCGCGCCAGGAGGAACGCTTGGCTCTTCCTCCCCTTGTAATTTAATCGATTAACGAGTTTAATGGGTGTGTGATCCCGAATGTGAATGAGCTCGCCCGGTGCAGGGCTGTGCTCCTCGATATGGATGGCACTCTTGTGGACTCCGCGCTCGCAGTGGAGTCCGCTTGGGCCGCGTGGTCCCAGCGCAACGGGCTCAACCCCGAAGAGGTCCTGGCGGTGTGCCACGGACCGGACGCGGCAACCACGATACGGCGCTTCCTGCCGGGAATCGGGCCGTCCGAGCTCGCCCGCCACGTCGAGGCCCACCTGGAACGCGAATGCGCCGACACCGACGACGTGCGCCCCGCTGCGGGCGCTCAGGAGCTGGTCGCCTGGCTGGATGGGCAACAGGTGCCCTGGGCGGTCGTCACCAACGCGCACCTGCGCTTGGCGCGCGCACGGTTGGGCGCGGCCGGGATCGAGGCCCCAGTCATCGTGTCTTTCGAGGACGTCGTCCACGGCAAACCGCATCCGCAGGGGTACCTGTTGGGAGCCCGGCGCCTCGGGGTCGAGCCGCACAGCGCTGTCGGAGTGGAGGACTCCGACCCTGGTCTGGCGGCAGCGCGAGCCGCGGGACTGGTCGTGGCATCGGTGGGCGGCGCCCGGTCCGCGGACATCGTGTGCGAGGACCTGCGCCAATTGCTCCGACTCCTCGCCCTGTCGAGGGGGTGAGCCCATGAGGCTCGCGAACGTTGGCGCCGTTGTGATCGAGTCCATTGATCCGGCGGCGAGGACGGTGGCCGACGGCGGTCTCGGCCTCATAGCGGCACTGGACCTGCGTGCGATCCCGTGGAGGGTCCTGCCGCACCGGTTCACGGCGCACGAAATCCGCAGGGAAGCGCGCGGGCTCAATGTCGCGGCGCGGCGCTGCCTCGTGATCGTCCATACGGCTGAAGGCGCGGAGGCCGCAATGGGAATGGGTGCGATCGTGGCTCCGGTGCCACCGGATAGTGGTCTCGGGGGGTTCCTCGATGAGGTGAGAATCGGGCTTCCGCCGCCACCGGAAGCGGAGAGCGCATCGGCGAGGCTCATTCGGTGGTTCCGTTCCACGGGGCTGCGGATTACAGGGGCCGTGGCCCACCAGTGGTGGGCATGATTCCGCGACCGCGGTCGTAAGCGCTTCCACGGAGCGCGGGTCGGCCCGGGGGCGGTGATCGGTGCGCGAGACCGTGCGCGGCGGCAGTCCGCTGCTTGGCGCGTCATCCACAGCGGCGCGCCCTGCCCGGCCCTCGTCCACAAGCTGCGGCGGCCGAGGTGCCAGCGCGACTGCAGCCCGTCCATGCTGAGAAGCCCGGGGAACCCCGGGGCTCGCAGTCCCGGCGCAGCCGGGCGATGGAAGGACACAGCCATGCCAATCCGCAACCGAATAGAACGCAGCCTCATCCAAGCCAGGAGCCGCCTCGCCGAAACGGCGTCCCGCCTGGTCCGCCCCCAACCGGGCGACACCGATGGCGAGGAGGGGGCGACCACCGTCGAGTACGCCATCGGCACCATCGCCGCGGCGGGGTTCGCCGGGCTCCTCATCCTCATCCTCAAATCCGACACCGTGCGCTCCGCGCTCGAGGGCCTCATCCAAGAGGCCCTCGCCACCCGGTGACGCCACCGGCCCCGGGCGGCGCCGAGCCCCCGGGGCCGCGTGCCAGAACCGGGACCGGGAGAGGAAACACCATGGACGGACCGGAGAAACGCGGCAGCCGGACCAGTGGGAGGAACAGCCGCCGTTCCAGGCGGTGGGCGGACCGGCCCCGCGACTCCCCTCTGCGCAGCGCTGAGCGCCACGCCCCTGCCCCCCGCGGACGAGTGCGCACCCTCCCCCTGCGCCGCACGGAACGCGGGAGCGTCACAGTGGAGCACGCGATCGGCCTTATCGCGGTCGTGGGGATGATCGGATTGGTCGTCTGCGCCGCCCAGGCCAGCATCACATCCACGGCCCTGTGCCAGGCGGTCCGAGACGGCGCCC
Source organism: Schaalia georgiae DSM 6843 (assembly GCF_000429245.1). Taxonomy (GTDB): domain Bacteria; phylum Actinomycetota; class Actinomycetes; order Actinomycetales; family Actinomycetaceae; genus Pauljensenia; species Pauljensenia georgiae. The sequence continues at coordinate 365,630 of NZ_AUBM01000006.1, read as the reverse complement.
GCGCCGCCTCCATCGGGGGGAAGGACCCGCGGGCCGTCGCGGCCACGAGCTTCTCCGCGACCTCGTCCGCACCAGCCTCCTTCGCCGTCGCCTACGACGAGGAGTGGGTGGAGGTGTCGGGGAGCGCGGCCTACCGCGGTCCGATCGGCTGGGCGGGCGGAACGGCCACGTGCGCGGCGCGCACCCTCGTCGAGGGGACGGCCCCATGAGGCCGCCCGTGACAGGGGATGCGCTGACAGGTCCGCGGCCCCCGCGCGCCGGTGCCGCACGGGTTGGTCCGGGCGGGGCGCTTCCGAGTGCGGCGCCGGACCGCCCGGCCCCCGAGGCGGGGGGCGGCGCGGGCGAGTGCGGTTCGGGGAGCCTGTACGCGGTCGGAGTGCTCGCTCTCGTCGTCGCGGTGATCGTGGTCGTCGTGGGAGTGGGCCAGGCCTTCGCGGCCCGCACCCGCCTGCAGGCGGTGGCGGACCTGTCGGCGCTCGCGGGCGCGGAGGCCGCGGCCGTGGCCGCGTGGGAGGACGTGGGGGACGGGCCGTGCTCGGCGGCGGCCCGTGTCGCCTCGGCCAACGGCGCTTCCACTGAAAAGTGCGATCTGCAGGGGAGCGACTGCCGCGTCGAGCTGGTCAGGCGCGTTGCGATCGTTGGAATAACGGTCCACGTGCGGGCCCGTGCGCGCGCCGGGATCGAGCCGTGAAAAATTCCCAGGGAACTCGCAGGTTCGTTCAATGGTTCCACAAGGTAGGGCCCGTAAGTTGTATACCAACAAGGACACGAAACCACAGGGGTTTCGGGGGAAAGGGAGTTCATCGGAAGACTTGCACTGTGTTGATGGGATGCTTGAAGGGCTCGGCCGCAAGGCCGGGCCCTTCAAGTTTCTCCCGCGGCCAGCCCCCTGCGGCCCGACAAAGCCCATGCCCCTCATGCGCAACCTTCCCGCCCCCCTGCGGCCAGCCCCCTGCGGTGCTCCCGGGGCGCTGGCTCGTGCAGAAGGTGCACGCGCCGCAGGGCCGCACTCCGCCTGCGGGCCTGATTGCGCTCCCCATCGCGCCTAGTGGTCCAAAATGCGTCTGGGTTTCGCAGTTCTAGGACGGCTCTGCGGTGGTCTGGTCCAAAAAGCGTCTGAGTTCAACCGTTTCGGCGCGATCCGGGTGAAATCGGGCAGACTCAGACGCATTTTGGAACAAGCGCCTGTCACGCCACCATTTCCGCCCGAAACTCAGACGCATTTTGGAACATCCGACGGGACTCGCCCGCCAAGCCGCGGACAGCATGCGCCATCGGCTCAGTAGCCGGTGTGCTACGGGACACCCACATCCGGAACTGTGGAAGGCCTGTCCCTCCCGCGTAGCGCCCGCCGCGCGGGTAGCGCGGAGAGCATGGCGGACTACCGCTGCTTGTGGGGTACAGGGGGTCGCGGCCCGGTGCGGACACTGCTGAAGGCGCAGCGCCGCTTCGCCGAGTGGGTCGGTTCCTCCAGGGGTGCCGTCCGCGGGCGCGGCCCGGTGCCCGCCCGCCCCGCCCTCACGGGCAGCGCTCGAGGACGAACCCGAGCAGGGCGACCGCCCCCGCCTTGGAGAGGGGCTCATTCCCGTTGCCGCACTTGGGCGATTGGACGCAGCGGGGGCATCCGTCGTCGCACGGGCACTCCCGCACCGCCTCCAGGGCAGTCCCGATCCACTGCGCGGCCCGGGCGTACCCGCTGCGGGTGTGCCCGGCGCCCCCGCGGAAGGCGTCGTGGACGAACACGGTGGGGCGGCCGGTGTCGTCGTGCGACTGGGTGGACAGTCCCCCCAGGTCCCACCGGTCGCAGGTCGCGATGAGGGGCAGGATGGCGATCATCGCGTGCTCGGCGGCGTGCAGGGCTCCGGGCAGGTCGGCAGCGCTGATGCCGAGCACCGCCTCGGCTCCGCGCTCGAGCTGGAACCAGGCGGAACGGGTGGGCAGGGTGCGCGTGGGCATGGCGAGCTCGTTGTTGCGGATGAACTCCAGGCCCGGCAGGCGCAGGAGGTCGTAGTCCGTGACCCGCGTCGACACGTCGGTGGGGCCGAAGCACCAGGTGAGCAGCCCGTCGGGACTGGTCCAACTCGCCTCCACGCCTCGGATCGCGACGCTGGTGTGGGTGGAGGCGCGCGTGCGCAGCGGGGTGCGCACCTCCTCGACGACGGCGACCCGCTGGTCTCCGGGGCGGACGGGGGCGACCAGGGACGGAGTACCCGCCGCGCCCGGCAGGCCCGGGCTTCTCACTCCGCTTCCGCTTCCCGCAACGTCCGTGCCTTCTGCTTTGCTTCCGCTTCCCGCAACGCCCGTGCCGCCGGCGGGGCCCTCCGCCGGGATGCTCCGGATGCCCGCGCTCCACTTGTCGGCGCTTCCGGGCAGCGCTCCTGCTGGCGCTTGCCCCCAGTCCACTGGCAGCGCCCCGAAAGGCGCCCGCCCCCAGCCGCCCGGACCCGCGGGCCCGGTCACGGAGGACAACGACAGCACGCGGTAGGTGCGCCCCTGGTGGACGTAGATGGCGTCGGGGAAGACGTGCGCGTCCGCCGATGCCTCGTCGATCGTGCCGATGACCACGCCCGCTGGGTCGACGATCTGAACGTCGCCCCCTCCTCCGCGCAGGTCGGTGAGGTCGCCGGGCCGCTCGGGGCGCGTGGCGTCCCAGAACCACCCGGCCGGCCTGCGCCGCAGGAGCCCGTCGCGCTCCAGGGCACCGGCGATGTCGGCCAGGCCGGGGCCGAAGTACGTGGAATCGGCCTCGGTCAGGGGCGCCTCGGCGGCAGCTGCGCACAGGTGCGGGGCCAGCACCCACGGGTTCGAGGGGTCGATGACTGCGGCCTCGACCTCGGCGAGGATGTCCTCGGGGTGGCGCACCAGGTAGGCGTCGAGCGGGTTCTCCGAGGCGATGAGCACCGACACGCCCGCCCGACCGGCCCTCCCCGCGCGGCCGATCTGCTGCCACAGGGAGGCGCGCGTGCCGGGCCACCCGGCGGTGACTGTGGCGTCGAGGCCGGAGATGTCGAGCCCGAGCTCCAAGGCGGATGTGGTGGCCAGCGCGCACACCCGCCCGCTGCGGATGGCGGCCTCCAGGGCGCGGCGCTCCTCGGGCAGGTACCCGCCCCTGTATGCGCCGACCCGCCCGGCCAGGGGGGAGCCCCGCGAGGAGAGCCGGTCGCGGACCTGCGCTGCCACGGCCTCGGCGCCGGCCCGGGAGCGGACGAAGGCGAGAAGCCTAGCGCCCTCTTCGATGAGGCGCGCAGTGAGCCCGGCGGCCTCCGCGCCCGCCGAGCGCCGGATCACAGGGGCCCCGAGGACGCGGTCGCCGTCGGCGAGGGCCCCCGGGGAGGGGGGACCCGCATCAGGCCCGTCGTCGACGAGGCGGCCCTGCCACAGGGCCAGGTGGTGCGGCCCGGCGGGGGAGCCGTCGCGCGTGACGGCGGCGGCGGGGCGCCCCGTCATGGCCGCGCCCACCAGGGCGGGGTCGCGCACCGTCGCGGAGAGCATGATGACGCGCGGGTCCGCGCCCAGACGGTGGCAGGCGCGCAGCAGGCGCCGGACCACCAGGGCGATGTGGGAGCCGGTGACGCCCCGCCAGTGGTGGAGCTCGTCGATGATGATGTAGCGCAGGCTGGCCAGCACCCGCGTCCACCGGCCGTGCGTGGGCAGTATCACGTGGTGCAGGTAGTCGGGGTTGGTGAGCAGCGCGTCGGCGTTGGCGCGCGCCCACTCCTTCGCCTCGCGGGGGGTGTCGCCGTCGCATGTGGAGGCGTTGGCCAGGCGCGGACCGCCCTCCATGAGGGCCTCCAGCGAGGCGGACTGGTCCGCGGCCAGGGCCTTGGTGGGGGACAGGTAGATGGCGGTGGGGCGCCTGTGGACGGCGGAGATCCGGGTCGTGGATCCCACGCCCGCCAAGTCGGACAGGAGGGGGGTCCACGCGGCCAGGGATTTGCCCGAGCCCGTTCCCGTCGCCACGACCACGTCGGCGCCCGAGGCCGTGGCGTCCATGGCCTCGCGCTGGTGCGACCAGGGGCGCTCGACGCCCCGGCGCGCCCATGCCCTGCGGACCAGGGGGTGGACCCATTCGGGCCAGTCGGAGGCGCGCTCGGGGCGCCCGGGCAGTTCCACCAGGCCGACGAGGCGGTCGTCACCGGCGCTCAGGGCGCGCAGCAGCCGGACCAGCGCCTCCGGGTTGGGGCGGTCGGCTGGGGCCCCGTCAGCCGTCGGCATTGGAGCCGGAGGGGCCGGACCAGCCCAGGGTCTTCGCCGCCGCCTCCTTCATGTACTGGATCGCTGAGACGCCGGTGGAGATCCCCGAGCCGACGGTGTCGCGCAGCTGCGCCTCGGTCAGCCCGGCCTTCGTGTCGACTGTGAGGTCCGCGAAGACCCCCAGGGAGCCGTCCTCGGAGATGAGCGTGTAGACGGTGGGGAAGTACTTCTCCCGGTTCCAGTTGTCGGCGGCGGCGAACATGGGGTGCTGGGCCTCGGCGCCGTCCAACCCGGTTATCCACGCGCCGCGCACCGACATGAAGCGCCCGTCGGAGTCGAAGGAGATGAGGAAGGGGATGGAGTCGAATATCGCGCCGACGGAGCGCCCCTCCTCCACGACGTCGAGCTGGTAGCCCATGGCGCGCACGCTCGCGAGGACCCGGTCGAGGGTGACGGGGTAGGGGGTGGCGTCGTCCTCGGGATCGGGAACGGCGAAGGGCGTGTTCATCGTATCTCCTCGTTCCAATCGACGAAGTCGGGCAGGGCCGCTTCGATGTCGGCGAAGAAGCTCATGATCATCGACATCGCCGTCTCGAAGAATGTGTCCAACTGGGCGGGGGTGAGACCCGACATGACGACGATGTTGCACTCGGCGCCGAGCCCGTAGCGGATCCCGTCCTCCAGGGGGGCCAGGTACGCCTTGGGGCCCGAGCGCGTGGCGTTGCACCTCTCGACCTCTTCGACGAGGGCGGTGAACTGGGCCTTCGTCGAGGCGATCCCCCTCCACTGGGCCCGCAGCTGCAGGATCTGCGGGTTGGTGGCGTTCCAGAAGAATGCTGCGTTGGGCGCCAGGTAGACCAGCTCGGAATCGTTGTAGTCGCCGAACTTCACGTTGCGGCTGGTGAGGAGTTCGCGGATGCGATCCGTGCTGACCGGGGTTGACGTTGCCACTTCGTCTCCTGCCGGGTGGGCCGTTGGAAAGGACACGTCCACTCTATCGGAGGGCTTGGCGGCGCGCGCGCCCGTGCGCCGCCCGTATAGAGTGGGAGGCGCGAGCGTGAAGGAGGAGATTATGGGTGACCCGCTTCCCGTGCCCGACCCTTCCCTCGACGACGCGTACGGCAGCGCGCCGCTCGACGACGGGTACGGAAGCGCGTCGCGCCCGCCCCGTCCGGCGAGGCGCGCCCAGCCCGCCCAGCCGGGGCGGGAAGGCGGCACTCCCCCCGCCCGCCCACGGGCGCCGGCGCAGAACGAGTGGGCGCCCCCGGGTGCGCGGGAGAGCGCGGCCGGGCGCCCGGCCCGCCGCCCGCGGACGGTGGAAGGGCCGGCTCCCCGCAGGGCGCGGAAGGGCGCCAGTGGGAGCGGCGGGCCCCACGACCGAGCGGAGCGCGCGGCCGGGGACGGGCGCGCCCCCGGCGCTCCGAGTGGCGAACGGGCCCCCCAGGCCGGGGCCGACGCGTGGTACCGGCGCAAACTCACCCGCCGCATCGTCGCTCTGCTCGCGTGCGTCGCCCTGTGGCTGCTGGTGTCCTACACGGCGATATCGACGGCCGCCGGGCAGGTGCTGGACACCCTGCTCATGGAGGCCACGATGCGCGCCACCGGGCGTTTGGCTTCCTTCACCTCGATCGTGACGGGGGTCGTGTCCGTTCCCGTCATGGTCGCCGCAGGCGTCGTCGTGGCGCTGGTGGCGGTGGCGCGCAAGCGCCCCACCCTGGCTGGCCGCGCCCTGGGCATGGTGATCGGCGCGAACGTGACCACCCAGCTGCTCAAGGACATGATCTCGCGCCCGGATCTTGGGGTGACGACGGGGATCTCCAACTCACTGCCCTCGGGGCACACGACCGTCGCGGTGACGCTGTCGCTGGCCCTGGTCGCGATCGCTCCGCAGTGGCTGCGCGCACCCTCCGCGTGGATCGGGTGGGCGTGGACCTCCCTGATGGGGGTGTCCGTCATGATGGCGGGTTGGCACCGTCCTGCGGACGTGGTCGTCGCGGTGCTGATCGCGGGCGCGTGGGCCCTGGCGCTCACCCCCATCGAGAGCCGCGCCCGGCACGGCAGGAAGGTGTCGAAGGTGATGCTGTGGGCGGTGCTGGCCGCGGGGGCGCTGGCCCTCGTGCTGACGCTGGTCGGCCTGCGGGGCTTCTCCATGTCGGCGGGGGCACCGGGCTCGGGCTACGGCTTCAACGACTTCCTCTCCGTCCGCCCGTGGCGGTCCCTCGTACTGGGGATGGGGGCGTGCGCGTGGATCGTGGCGGTCGTGGGCGCCGTGGTGCGCGAGGTCGATCTGCTCGCCGACGACTCGCGCAGCGCGTGAGGAACGCCCGGGCGCCCGGTGCGCATATAGTCGTCCGTGGGACGTTCGAGGGGCCCCGCGCCCCGTGGAAGGAGTGCCATGAGCGATAAGACCCCCCGCGCGGCGGGCCAGACGGTCGCTTCGGCCCCGGGGCGGTTCGTGCTCGCCCTGCTGAGGATCTCCGTGGGCTTCGTCTTCCTTTGGGCGTTCCTCGACAAGACCTTCGGCCTGGGGTTCCCCACCTCCTCCCAGTGCGCCTGGATCCACGGGGGCGGGCCCGCCCGGGGGTACCTGCTGGGCGCCCTCGATGTGACCAAGCCGTTCACTCCCTTCTTCCAGTCCTTGGCCACGCCCCTGGCCGACTGGCTCTTCATGTCGGGACTGCTCTTCGTCGGGGCGGCCACTGTGCTCGGCGTCGCCTCCCGCCTGGCGGCACTGGCCGGAGTGGTGATGATGGTCATGATGTACCTGGCGGAGGGGACTTTCGTCGTGGGGTCCGCGAACCCCGTCGTCGACTCGCACCTGGTCCACGCCCTGGTCCTCGTCCTCGTCGCCCTGCTCGGCGCCGGCGACACGCTGGGACTGGGGAAGTGGTGGAAGCGCCTCGGCCCCGTCAAGAGGGTTCCACTGCTGGTGTGAGCGGGTTCATGGCTCCTGCGCGCGATCCCGCGCGGGGCGGGGGCCTTGGAATGACGCGGTTCTTCCACCGTCCTGCAAGGACCATGGTCCCAGATCTGATTATCCCGGGCAGGTTCCTCCGAGGTGGTGCGGCGCGTCGGCCGTTTCGGTCGTGATTCCCCATCGGGCACTAGATATAGTGTTCTTCGTTGGTTCGAGCCACTAGATTTAGTGACTCTTGGAACCAGGGCGAGGTGGCCCCAGCCGCCCGCAAGTATTTGGAACACGCAGAGAACCAGGTGAAACATGACCGCCAGCGCCGCCTTGACCATCGATCCCGTCGCCACAGTCGACGAGTACCTGGACCGCTCCGACTGGCGGGTCAACGCCAACGCCAACCAGGGGTACTCCCTCGGCGGGCTCATCCTCAACTCCGCCGGCAAGATCATCGCCAACTACTGGCTCGAGAAGGTCTACGCCCCGCAGATCTCGGCCCCCCACCGCGAGGGCGACTACCACATCCACGACCTCGACATGTTCGCCGGGTACTGCGCGGGCTGGTCCCTCAAGCGCCTCATCCAGGAGGGGTTCAACGGCGTCACGGGCGCGATCGCCTCGGCTCCGCCGCGCCACTTCTCCTCCGCCTGCGGCCAGATCGTCAACTTCCTCGGGACCCTGCAGAACGAGTGGGCGGGGGCGCAGGCGTTCTCCTCCTTCGACACGTACATGGCGCCCTTCGTGCGCCTGGACGGCATGGACTACGACGAGGTGCGCCAGTGCATGCAGGAGCTCATCTACAACCTCAACGTCCCCAGCCGCTGGGGCAGCCAGTGCCCCTTCACCAACCTCACCTTCGACTGGACGTGCCCCGACGACCTGGCCGACGAGCACCCCATGATCGGCGAGGAGGTCGTGGACTTCACCTACGGGGACCTGCAGCCCGAGATGGACATCATCAACCGCGCCTTCATCGACGTCATGAGCCAGGGCGACGCCGACGGGCGCGTCTTCACCTTCCCCATCCCCACCTACAACATCACTCCCGACTTCGACTGGGAGGGCGCGAACGTCGACGCCCTCTTCGACATGACCGCCAAGTACGGCCTGCCCTACTTCCAGAACTTCATCAACTCCGACCTGGACCCCCACATGATCCGCTCCATGTGCTGCCGCCTCCAGCTCGACCTGCGCGAGCTGCTCAAGCGCGGCAACGGGCTCTTCGGTTCCGCCGAGCTCACCGGCTCGGTCGGCGTCGTCACCCTCAACATGGCCCGCCTCGGCTATGTCCACAAGGGCGACGAGGCGGCACTGGTCGCGCGCATGGATGAGCTCATCGACCTGGCGTCCGCCTCGTTGGAGATCAAGCGCGCCACCATCCAGGAGCAGATGGACAGGGGGCTGTTCCCCTACTCCAGGCGCTACCTGGGCACCCTGGACAACCACTTCTCCACCATCGGCGTCAACGGCATGAACGAGATGGTGCGGAACTTCAGCGATGACGCCTACGACCTCACCGACCCGCGCGGCTTCGATATGTGCGTGCGCCTGCTCGACCACGTGCGCGAGCGCATGGTCCAGCTGCAGGAGAGCACCGGGCACCTGTACAACCTCGAGGCCACGCCCGCGGAGGGCACCACCTACCGCTTCGCCAAGGAGGACCGCAAGCGCTACCCGGGCATCATCCAGGCAGGCACTGACGAGCAGCCCTACTACACGAACTCCTCGCAGCTTCCTGTCGCTTACACGGACGACCCCTTCCAGGCGCTCGAGGACCAGGAGGTCCTGCAGGGCAAGTACACGGGCGGCACCGTGCTGCACCTGTACATGGGCGAGCGCATCAGCTCGGGCGCCGCGTGCCGGGAGATGGTCCGCCGCTCCCTCATGGCCTTCAAGGTCCCCTACATCACGATCACGCCGACCTTCTCCATCTGCCCCGTCCACGGGTACCTGGCCGGCGAGCACTTCACCTGCGACAAGTGCGCGGCCGCACGCCCCGGCCGTGAGCCCCAGGCGTGCGAGGTGTGGACCCGTGTCATGGGGTACTTCCGCCCCGTCCAGTCCTTCAACATCGGCAAGAAGGGCGAGTACAACGAGCGCCAGATGTTCTCGGAGGGCGCGGCCGACGCCCACGGCGAGCTCGTCGGCGCCTACGGGGCCAGGGCGTGACCACCCGCCCACCGAACGGGGCCGGGGCGGGAGCGGGCGCAGCGCACGGCGCTGGGGCACCGCCCCCGCCCGCCCCGGGCCCTCCCGCCCCCGTACTCGCGCCGCGCCTCCCCGGCGCTGCCGGGCGGGGGCGGGCCCCTGTTCCCGACGATCTGCAGATCGCGGGCCTGGTCCCCATGTCCACCGTCGACTGGCCGGGCGAACTCGTCGCCTCCCTGTTCCTGCAGGGCTGTCCGTGGGTGTGCCCCTACTGCCAGAACTCAGCGATCATCGACCCGCGCGTGCCGGGCGTCGTCGCCTGGGAGGCCGTTGAGCGGCTGCTCGCCAGGCGCCGGGGCCTGCTCGACGGGGTCGTCTTCTCCGGGGGCGAGGCGACCCGGCAGATCGCCCTCGCCCCCGCCATGCGGCGCGTGCGCGAACTCGGATTCGCCGTCGGCCTGCACACCGCCGGCCCCTACCCCGCGCGCCTCGGAGCGCTGCTGGACGAGGGACTCGTCGACTGGGTGGGCCTCGATATCAAAGCGGCCCCCGCGAACTACCCGGCCGTGGCGGGCCGCCCGGGATCGGGCGAGCGCGCGTGGGAGGCGCTGCGGGTGCTCATGGACCACCCCGAGGTGGATCATGAGGTGCGCCTCACCGTCTTCCCCGGGGGGCCGGATGACGGCCTCGAAGTGGCGCGCGCGGTGCGGCAGGCGGGCGCACGGTCCTTCGCGCTCCAGCAGGCGAGGCAGACCGGGGCCCCCGACGGGTTCGCCGCGCGGGCCCCGGGGTGGGACGACCAAGTGCGGGCGTTGGACCGGGACATAGGGGCACTGGGCTTCGACGCCTACGAGTTCAGGAGCGCCTAGAACCCGATGTCAAGGGACAACGCCGTAGGGGGCGTGGAAGCTGTCCGTAAATTGGGCCGCGCCCTCGGTTAGGGGATAAAGTGGGACGGCATCTGTCCCGCACGACTTCTGGAGCACAGCATGGCTGACGAGTTGCATTTCGATGACCCGCTCAGGGCCGCCTCCGACCCTGCCACGGATGCCGAAGCCCTCCGACAGCTGGCGTACCGCTACCCGGAGACCCGCGCGGCCGTCGCGGCCCACCCCCACGCGTACAGGGGGCTGCTCGACTGGCTGCACCAGTTCGGCGACCCCGCTGTCAACGCGGCGCTCGAGGCGCGCGACGACTACGACGGGTACATCGACTCCAACGGGTTCCTCGTCATGAACGGGGACGTGTCGGGCGCTGTCGCCGGATCCCAGATCCGCACGGCCGAGCACGGGATGTACGTGCTCGGGCAGGGGGGCGTCAACAGCTACTCCCAGATCGAGCGCACCACCCCCTACTCCGCGGTCGCGGGCGGCGCCTCGCCCAAGCCCGAGGTGCAGAGCCGCGAGCAGGTCGTCGCGCAGGTGCGGCGCACCTCGATCTTCGCGAACCGCACGGCGGGCCCCGGTGAGCAGGAGGCGCGGGCCGCTTCCGCCGTGGACGCACCTGCGGCGCGGACCTCTGCGGTTGATACTGCGGTGTCGGGCACCTCTGCGGCGGGCGCCCCCACGGCGCGGACCTCTGCGGTTGATACTGCGGTGTCGCGCGTCCCCGCAGCGGGCACCCCCGCGGCGGACGCCCCCACGGCGCGGATGCCCGCAGCCGATGCCGGGGCCACCCACGTCATGGGCGCTACGGCGGGCGCCACAGAGGTCTTCCCCAAGTCCGCCTCGCCGGCGGGCGCCGCCGCCACCACACCGCTGCCCACGGCCGACCCGCGCCAGCAGGCCACGCGGACCATGTCCGGTGCGGTCGGCCGAGACTCCGGCAGCCCCTACGCGCCCTCCGGCGCCTCCCCTTACAGCGCGTCCTCCGCCACCAGCCAGTACGCGCCCTCAGGGAGCGCCTCCGCCTCGGGCTACCCCACTGCGGGCGGGCCCTCCTCCTTCCCCGCCCAGTCCGCCGCAATGGATGCCCCGTCCACCTCGAAGCCCGCCACCGCCGCCGGGTATGACGGCAGTGACGACGAGGCCGCCCCGAAGAAGCGCACGGGCGGTCCGAGCGCGCTGGGCATCATCTTCAGCATCCTCGTCGTCGTTGCGATCGCGCTGCTCGCAGTCGTGATCTACGTGTTCACGCGGGGGTTCGAGTCCCCCAACCCCTCGCCGACGACACCCCCCGCCGCGCAGGCCGCGCCCACGACCGCGTCCCCCACCACGCCCAGCCCCAGCCCGTCGACCACCGAAGCGGTCCGCTACCCGGCCCCCGTGAACGCCCAGCAGCTCACGGCGTTCGCCACTCCCTCGGGGAATATCTCGTGCTCTTTCAGCTCCACGGGCGTGAGTTGTGTCATTAACTCGAACGACTGGGCGGCGGGGAATTACGCGTCCTGCTCGGGCAGCTCGCACGGCACCCTTTCAATCAGCGGTGACTCCGCGGTCCAGTCCTGCGATACGGCCGGCCCCACGGGCGCGACCAGCCTCACCTATGGCCAGTACGCCGTCAACGGCGACTACGCCTGTTCGTCGACGGCGGATGGCGTGAGTTGCTGGAACACGAAGACAGGCGCTTCCTTCGCCCTCGCCCGCGGCGGGTGGATGACGGGAAGCGGCGGGGAGATCGCCCCGGCCCAGTACTCCTGGAACCAGTAGGGCGGGCCGGGGGCCACGGCGCCCCCGCGCTCGGACGGCCCAACAAGCCGCCGTGCCCACTCGGACCATCCGCAGGCCCCCGCGCCCGCCCGGCCTGGGAGCGGGGCGCCCGGGATCCATGCGGGCCCGGCCCGCCTCGTCAAGTCCTGGCACGCGCCCTCCCCGGTCGTGCTGGCCCGCCGTGCGCGCAGAAGCACGGCGGGTTTTCTTGCGGGCAGTATATGCGCATGTCTATAGTCATAAACATGCCGACGAAGAACGTGTACATCGCGGAGGCCGACCTTCCGTTGTTCGAACGGGCAGCGCGCCTCGCGGGAGGGAACTCCGCGGCGGTCATCGCGGGCATCAGGCTCTACCTGGACCACCACGGGAAGAAAGGGCGGCGCGAGATGATGGGGACAGTGGAACTCGAGGTCGATGACGGCCCGGTTGTGAGGGCCAAGCGCTTCACAGGGCGCCTGTGCCTGAAGTGGAGGAGGCGGGCGGAAGGCCTGCGGGTCCAGACCTTCCGGGTCTACGCGACCGCGAAGGGCCAGTACGCCGTCCACACGCGCGACGACCCCGACTGGAACGGGATGGGCTCCAAGGACTGGGACTCGCCCGAGGAAGACGGGGCCGACGGCGCGCGGACGTGGGAGGGGGAGTGGTGGCGGCCCCGGGAGCGCAGCCTCCTCGTCTTCCCCGATACGGCCAGCATGCGGGGACGGCTCCCGGACGGGCTCGTCGACGAGGTCGAGCGGATGGATGCCGCCCCCCTGGTCGAGGACCTCGATATCTGAAAGGCGGGGCGCGGCCGCCGCGACCCCCGCGCGCTCGGACGGTTCGCCAGTCCCCGGCGCCTGCCCGGCCCGGGAGCGGGGCGCCCGGGGTCTGTGCCAGCCCGGATGGCCCGCCGGCCCCCGCCCCCGCCGGGACCTCCCCGGGAGCTCCCTCAGCTCCCGACGGGCCCCAGCACCAGGTTCGCCCAGGCTCCGTGCAGGGACTCCTGGTCGGAGGGCTGGAAGATCCCGGCCAGCGCGTCGCGGTACAGGCGCGAGAGCTCATGGGAGTTGTAGTACGCCGAGCCCCCGCACGCGCGCATCGCCTGCTCGACGGCGCGCAGGGTCGCCTCGGCGGCCGCGTTCTTCACGGCGGAGAGCTGCGGCATCCACGCTGCGCCCCGGTCCGCCCCCGCCTCCACGTCGCGGGCGAGCTCGCGGATCTGCGGCCCGACGGCGTTCATCGCCAGCGCCGCCTCGGCGATCCGCCACCGGATGTCGGGATCGTTGGAGTAGGTGGTCTGGTTCTTCACGGAGCGCCGGACCTTGACGTGCTCGGCGGCCACTTGGACCGCGCGCTCGCCGACTCCCTGGTAGGTGGCGGCCAGCAGGATCTCGAAGTGCGCGAATATGCCGAAGACCACGGGATCCTTGGAGGGGCCCGGATCAGTGACCGTGAGGATCCGGTCGTCGGGGACCACGACCCCTTCGAGGCGCGTCGTCATCGACTGGGTGGCGCGCATCCCCAGGGGGTCCCAGTCGTCGATGATGGAGTACCCGGGGTCGCCTCGGTGGACCAGGCCGAACACTGATTTGGGCCCCTCGTCCAGGTCAGCGCGCCCGAAGACCAGCAGGCGCGTCCACACGGGAGACAGCGAGGTGAAGATCTTGGTGCCCTCGAACGAGTACCCGCCGCCGGGCGCGGGCGACGCCTTCGTGGTGGAACCGAAGAGCACGAGGTCGTTGCCCGGTTCGGAGATGCCGAAACCGAAGACCTCCCCCGCGGCGGCGTCGCGGAGGATCTGCTCGCCGCGCGGGTTCCCGTGCGCGACCAGGAAACGCCCCAGCCCCACGATGATCTGGTGCATATTGATCCCCAGGGCCGTGCCAGGAGCAGCTGCGGCCAGGCGCGTCTGCTCGGCGGCGATCGCCGTGAGGCCCAGGCCGGATCCGCCGAACTCGGTGGGGACGAACGCGCCCAGGTACCCGGCGTCGCGCAGGTCGGCGAGGTCGTCGGCGGGGAAGGAATTGGTGGCGTCCGCTTCGCCCGCGCGGGAGCGGATGCGGGCCAGGGCATCGTCGGAGAGGAAATGCATCGGTGGTCCCTTCGGTGGGTGGTGCGGCGCGCCCGGGGCGCCCCGGGCAGCCCCCACTCTATCCCGCCGGTCCGCGGGTGCCCGATGCAACGCCCCACAAGGGTGCCGATGGAGTGCGCGCCCGGCCTGTGATCGGCTACGTTAAGGACTGTGAGTAACCCAGAGGCACCCTTGACCCCGCGCCAGCGCTACTTGATGAGGAGGCAGCGGCGCCAGACGGCCGTTTTCTCGATCACGGGCCTGAGCCTGGCCGTCGTCGCCCTGGTGGGGGTGCTGGTGCTCATCGGCGTCATCCCGATCCCCTTCGGCAATTCCTTCTCCGAGTCCGTGAAGTACGCGGAAAAAGGCGACCTGGTGTGCCCGAGCGTTGGCGCGTACCCGACACCGGTCGAGGACGTGAATGTGAAGGTCGTCAATACGACCGCCCACCAGGGGCTCGCCACGGACGCCACGGAAATGCTGATCAGCGCTGGTTTCACGCCGCAGGATCCGGACAACTCGACGACCGAGTACGGGGGGAAGGCCCGCATTTTCGCGGGCATCTCGGGCGTCGATGACGCTTACACGGTCGCCCGGTACTTCCCGGGGGCGAAGGTGGTCCTCACCGCTGCCACCGACAAGGCGGTGACGGTGGAGCTCGGGAACTTCTACGACAGTCCGATCGACGCCGAGGAGGTCGCGCACATATCGCGGTCGAAGGATCCGCTGGTGCGGCCCGAGGGGTGCTTGCCGGTTCCGCCCAATGGCCTGCAGTCGGGGGACGAGCCCTCCTGATCCGCCGCTCGCTGCCCCGGGCCGACGAGGTGGGGGCCGCACCCCGGGCGCGCCTCAGTCGGAGGGCCCCGCCCCGTCCGGGCCGGAGTCCTCGTCGGTGCCGATCAGGGAGGCGAGCCGCGGGAGCCCGCCCCTGCCCCTGACATTGGCCAGGAGCGCGTGGCCGTCCGAGCCGTACCACACGGGGATCTGCTCGGGCACGGTCCACAGGGCGTCGGGGACCATCGCGTCGAAGGAGCCGTGCGACATGAACTGCTCGATCTCGGACAGGGAACGGATCGCGATGCCCGCCACCTGGTGGGGGCACTCGCGCGCGAACTCAGCGTAGATCTCGGGGTCGTGCTGCCCGTCGTCTCCGACGAGCAGCCACCGCACGTGGGGGAGCATTCGTGATAGGCGGCGCAGTTCGCGGCGCTTGTGCTCGGGCCCGGAACGGAACCAGCCGGTGTTCGACGGGCCGAAGTCGGTCATGAGGAAGCACCCGGTCGGGAAGTGGGTGCGCTCCAAGAAGGAGCGGAGCGCGGGTACGACGTTCCACGCCCCCGTGGACAGGTACAGGACGGGCGCGTTGGAGGGGTCCGGGGCGGTGGTGTGGGACTGGGCCGCGTCGGTGAGGAACTCCGCCATGCCGTCCAC
The DNA here is from genome assembly GCF_000429245.1 of Schaalia georgiae DSM 6843. Lineage (GTDB taxonomy): Bacteria > Actinomycetota > Actinomycetes > Actinomycetales > Actinomycetaceae > Pauljensenia > Pauljensenia georgiae. The sequence goes on along the minus strand of NZ_AUBM01000006.1, from coordinate 350,245 downwards.
CGCCTCGCGCGAGGAGACCCGGTCGACGAAGGCGTGCTTCGCCGCCGTCAGCAGGCGGGGCAGCATCGAGACGATCACAGTGTCATCGACATCGGAGACGATCCCGAAGTCCTCGGAGTCTCCGACGATCCGGATGGTGACGCGAACGGGTTTGCCCGCGCGCACGCGCCGGTGGACGTGCCCGCCCGGGCGGGCCGGTGCCCCCGGGGCCGGGGCCGCCAGGCGCAGCGCGTCGCCCTCGCGCAGACCGAGGGCGCGCACGTCCGCCTCGTGGAGCACCTGGATCGTGGCGTCGTGCCACCCGGGGGGCAGGCCGTGCCCGTTGACGACGAGATCGACGTAGCCCCCCCGATCCGCGAAGGTGAGCCGCCGGGAACGGCCGACCGTGACGAGGACCGGCTGTCGGGGGACCTGCGCGTTGAAGAACTGGCGCCAGCCCCGCCTGCCGGACAACCACGAGCGCTGCAACAGGTCGCGGTCCATGAGGACGCGGCCGAGCACCCGAGCACTGCGGAGGGAGCCGATGCCGCCGAAGCCGACGATGCTGGGGTGGAAGCCGCACCCGGCGAGCGCGTGCGCCAGCACTACCGAGGCGAGCTCGCCGGTGCCCGCCGCCAGGGACAGCAGCAGGGAGGGAGACTCGTCGTCGAACAATGGCGATGGAGGCATGGGAATCATCCTAGGCGAGGGCGGCGGTGCCGCGTTAGTCCTCTGTGATGGCTCTCCTCAGGGCGCCCACGCCCGCGGCCATCAGGAGCACCATGACCCACGCCGACCCCACCATCACCAAGTAGCCGCCGTGCGAGCCGCCGGCGTCCACTGCGGGGCCGGTCAGAGCCGAACCCAGTGACGCGCCCAAGTTGAGCGACGTCGACATCCACGTGAGCCCCTCGGTGAGCCGGTGCGGCGGCACGGTTTTCTGGATGATCATGTTGACGTTCGTCATGGTGGGCGCGTAGGCCATGCCCGTCACGGACATCACCAGGGCCATCGTCCACAGATCGGAGGCCGCCAGGTAGGCGGTGGCGCCCAGGGCGATGGCGACGACGCACACCGCGTAGAGCCGCCACATGGGCCAGCGCCACACGCGCACCCCGTAGGCGAGGCCGGCCAGCAACGAGGCGGCTGAGGACAGCGCCAGGAGCACCCCGGACATGGCGGGCGCCCCCCTCTCCGTCGCGAAGGCGACCACGGCGACGTCGTTCGCGCCGAACATGGTGCCCATGCCGATGTAGGTGAGGGCCATGACGGCGACTGCCGGCCTGCGGATGACGGAGCCGCGCGCGCCGTGCCCCCCGCCCCTGGTGGGCTCGGGCTCGGAGTCCCGCCCCGACAGGAAGAGCACGCCGCCGACGGCCAGGAAGACTACGGACAGGAGGACTCCAGCGCCCGGGTGCGCGAGCGTGCCCAGCACCGTGGACAGGACCGGGCCCAGGATGAACACGAGCTCGTCCATCGCGGACTCGTAGGCGTAGGCCGTCGTGAGCTGGTCGGCCTTGTCCAGGACCGCCGCCCACCGGGAGCGCACGAGGGCGCCGGGAGCCCCCCACGTGGCCCCCGCGACCGCCGCGGACACGAAGAGCAGCCACTCGGGCGCGCGAAGCACCGCGCAGGCGAGCAGGGCGGCCATGGCCGACGACGACACCGCCCAGGACGGCCCCATGACGCGCAACTGCCCGCGGCGGTCGACGAGGCGCGCCAGGGCGGGCGCGCAGCACGCCGTCGCGATGATGTTGACCGCGGACACCGCTCCGGCCAGGGCGTAGTTGCCGTACTGGGCGCGCACGAGCAGGATGATGGAGATGCCCACCATCGACATGGGCAGGCGCAGGACGAGCCCGGCGGCTGAGAACCGCCAGGCCCTTTCAAAACGCAGGACGCCGAGGTACGCGGAGAGCACCAGGCGATTCTACCCGCGGCGCGCGGGCGCGTCGGCGCCGCAGGGCAGTGGGGGCTGCCACGGCACTGCCACGCGGGGCCCTCGCGGGGCCGGGCGTCACAGCCGCAGGAGCATGACGCCGTTGGCTTCGAGCCCTGGGACCTCGGTGAAGCCGAGGGACGTGTACAGGTCCTTGGAGAAGTTCCCCTCCTCCACCGAGAGGCTGATCTGCGCGGCGCCGCGCTCGCGGGCCTCGGTGAGGATCGCGCCCATGAGGGAGCGCCCGATGCCCTTGCGCCGTTCCGCTTCATCGACCCAGAGGGACAACTCGGGGGTCGCCTCGTCGACGAAACCGAAGCCGGGATGGTCGGCGGGCAGGAAGAGAGCCCACACGACCCCCAGCGCCTCCTCGTCGCGTTCGGCGACGATGCCGAAGTCCCCCCGCAGGGGATCCGGCTGCGTGTAGTGCGCGAACTCCGGGGTCCGGCGCACGTCGTCCATGGTGAAGCGCTGGCCGCACCAGTTGATGTTCCCCAGCGTCGCGCGCTCGAGCAGGTCTGTCTCGGTGGCGAACAGCGGTCGCAGGATCACAGAGCCCATAGGGCGATTGTAGGCGCGCGCCGGCGCCGTTGGGAAGGGGCGGGCACGGCCGGGCCCGGCTAGTCCGTCACCTCGAACACCCCGGTCTGGCCCTTCTCGGCCAGGGACAGAGCGTGGTTGACGAAAGCGTAGTGGCCGGCCTCCATGGGCGTGAACTCGACGAAGCCGCCCTCGGCTGCGCCCAGGGCGAGGACCTGGCCCCAGCCGCCTCCGCTGCCCCCGCCCCGGATCACGTAGGCGCCCTCGCGCCACACCGTGTCGAATTGGGTGCCCACCACGTGGTAGGTGATGGGAAGGTTGGGGCCCGCGTCCATGACCCACACGCGCACGCGCTCGCCGGTCTTGACCCCGATGGGGTGCGCCTTGTACTGGAAGGGAGTGCCGTTGAACGCCATGGCGTTGGGCTGTAGCGCGGAGAGCAGGGACGCGTCGGCGCTCTGGCCGTCTTGGCCGAGGTAGAGCTCGTTGGCGATCATCACGTACTCGTGGTCGACGGCGCCCAGGTCGGTGGGGTCGATGACGACGGCCCCGAACATGCCGTTGGCGATGTGCGTGGACATGGGCGCGGTCGAGCAGTGGTACAGCCAAATGCCCGCGTTGGCGGCGGTGAAGGTGTACTCCAGGGTCTCGCCGGGGTCGATGGAGCGCATGTTCTGGTCGGGGGAGACCAGTCCCGCATGGAAATCCAGGGAATGGCTCATGGTCCCGTTATTGACCAGGGTGATGTGGAAGGTGTCGCCGATGCGCCCGCGCAGGATGGGCCCGGGGGAGGTGCCGTTGAACGTCCAGTGGGCGCGGGTGAGGGTGTCGGTGACGTCGATGGTGCCCTCGGTGGCTGTGAACGTGTAGTGGCGCTCGGTGGCCGAGTCCGCGGGGGGCAGCACCGGGTCGCGCGCCTCGACGGCGGCGGCGTGCTCCTCCAGCTCCTGGGCGGTGGCGGGCCCGCCGGTGGCCGCCTGGTGGCCCGCGTGCCCGGAGTGGTCAGCGTGCCCGGGGTGGTCGGTTCCCCCGCCCGCCGTGGGCGCGCCGACCGCAGTGATGGTGAGCGTCATCCCGTGCTCGCGGTGGGCGGGGATCGAGCACCAGCCCTCCATGTCGGCTGAGATGACGCCCGCGTCCAGGGTGGCCGAGGCGCCGGGGGCCAGCACCCCGGATTCGACGCCGTTGGGGAGCACGAGGTCATGGCGCTGGTCCCCGGTGTTCGTGAAGGCGATGACGAGGCGGTCGCCCGCGGGCACTTCGATCCTGTTGGGGGTGAAGGCGAATCCGGAGACCCCGACCGCGACCTCGGTGGTGTGTCCGGTGGGCGCCACCTGGGCGGCGCCCCCTGTCGCGGTGCCCGTGCCCGCGGTGGTCTGCGCCCCGGGGGCCGACGGGTTCGACAGGAACACCGCCAGGGCCAGGGCAGCGACGCAGACCAGGCCCATGACGCCCATCGCCGTGCGGCTCAGGGGGTCGGCGTCACCTGCGGGGTTCTTGGGACGGGGTTTGCGGTCAGCCACGGAGACCTCCGGTGTTCGAGGGGGACGGGGACGGCGGCGCTGTGCGGGCGCGGGCCTGCGCGGCTCCCGCGCGCGCCATGAGGGCGATGTCCGCCAGGTAGGTGGCCAGGACGACGACCCAGCAGGCGGTGGCCAGGGGCGCGGCAGCCGGGGCCTGCGAGGCGGTGGCCGCCGCCAGGAGCACCAGGGCGGCATTGCGGGCGGCCTCGCGCATGGGGGCGGCGGCCTCGAGGGCCCCCACGCCGACGCGCACGGCGCGGGGCCCGCCTCCGATGACGACGGGCATGAGGTAGGTGAGGGCGCCGATGAACACTTGACCGAGCCCTCCCGCTCCGATGATCGGCAGCCACGGGAGGTTCGCGGCGCGCAGCTGTTCCCCCGTGCCGGTGACCCAGGCGTGCTGGGCGACGACTGCGACGCCGACGAGGATCCACGCGGTGCCCAGGCACATGGACCAGCTGCCGTACTCGGAGGGGCCTTTGCGCATGGCGGCGCGCGCCAAGGGGTAGACGATCCCGGCCGCCGCCGCCAATCCCACCAGGGCGAGGCCAGCGGCGACGGCGCGCATGTGTCCGGCGAGGGCGCCCGCGACGGCGGCGAGGAGCCCCGCCGCCCACACGGGCAGGGCCAGGGAGGCCAGGTCGACGGCGCGGGGGTCCATGCGGGTGCGCACCGCCGTGGGCCCCAGTGTGACGATTGTGCCGCCCATGGTGAGGCCCACCCAGCCGCCGACGCCCGCGATGGCATGGGCGACGGTGATGGTCGAGCGCGCCCCGACCAGCCACTGCGGCGCTGAGGCCGCGAACGCGGCGGTCACCACCAGGCCGGCCAGGAGGGCGGCGAGGACCAGGAACGCGGCGGCGGTCGCGTAGTAGCGCAGGACCACTGCGAAGCGGGAGGCCAGGCGGGTGCGCGCGGCGACGACCAGTGCGAGGCCGTGCCAGGCGGCCACTGCCCCGACCCCCGTGGCGCCGATGACGGCTCCGGGCGCCCACTGGGCCCACATGGAGGCGATCAGGACGACCAGGGCCGTGTTGAGGGCCAGGATCCTGCGGGTGTTGTCCCGCCCGGAGTGGCGGTCCCCGGGGGGCAAGCGCAGCAGGGCGCGCGCGAAGTACCAGGACCATTGGAGGATGCCGTTGGTGAGGACGCCCAGAGTCACCAGGTGGATGGTGGTCCACAGGGGCTGGGGCAGCGCCGTGCGGAGGACGGTCGTGGCGCCGGCCGCCAGTACTGCCAGGCACAGCCACACGGTGGTGAGGCGGTCGGTGCGGGCCGCGCGGGGGCGGCCCTGCGCCCCCGCGCGTTCGCCAGTGGGGCCGGGGGAGCCGATGGGGATGGTCCCTCCTTTGGCGGGCGCGCTGGAGGGGGTGTGCGCGTCGGTGGCGCCGGGGGCTGGGCGCTCCCCGCCTGGGGGTGTGGCGCTTCCGGGGGGAGGGCCGATGGTGGGGCTCATGCTCCCTCCCCGGTGGAAGGGGTTCGGGCCGTGCCGGTGGTGCTGTTGGCGGCCCGAGCGGTGCCAGAGGGCCCATCGGCAGGGTACTGGTCCCCTCCGTCCGCCTCCGCCTCGTCCGACGGGGCCCGGGCCGCCCGAGTGGCGCCCCTGGCAGCACGGATGGTGACGGTGAGTGTGGTGAGGACGAAGACGAGCATCCCGACCACGCCAAGGGCGCCGCCGAAGCGCCACGCGCCCGCGGCCCCGCGCGCCCCGGCCAGCAGCCGGACGGCCAGTGAGGCCTGGAGGAGGGCGAAGGGGATCCACATGGCCGGGTGGTAGGGGACCGGCCGCTTCGCGACGGCGGGGATGATGACGGGGGCGTGGGCGATCACCATTGAGACCACGAAACCAATGGTGAGGGCGTGGACGGCGGCGTCGTAGCCGTAGCCGTCGAAGACCGGAGGGGCGACCACCCACATGAGCGCGGGCACCAGTGCCCAGCCGTAGCCGCACAGCATGGAGGCGGCCGCCAGGCGCGGCACTCCCGCGACCCTGATGGTACGGCGCGCCACGTCGTGCCAGGCGGCATCGGCGGACACGACGCCCAGGGCCAGGCCCAGCACAGGGTAGCCGACCGCAGGGGCGAAAAGGGTGAGCGGCAGGGCGAGTAGAACAACGCACACCTCCGCGGTGATCCGCCGCTCGGTGGAGCCCGCCAGGAAGTTCAGCCGCGCCAGCTCCAGGCGCTCCCCGATGATGGTGACGACCAGGAACATGAGCCACCAGGGGACGATGGCGGCCACTTCGAGGCCGCGCCACCACGCCAGGGCGCCGCCCAGGCCGATGAGCGCCCCGACCATTTGGACGAGCACCGCGTAGGATGCCTGGCGGCGGCGCCAGACGTGCGCGTAGACGCAGACCAGCAGGACCATTCCGGTGGTGATGAGGAGCCCGGGCGCCATGCGAGAGCTCTGGAACCCAGCGAGGTGGGCGGCCAGGAGGCGGGGGATGGGCATGGCGGCCATCGCCTCGCGCAGACCCGCGTTCAGAGCGAGGACGACGGCGCAGGCCCCTCCCGCGCCTGTGGCGAGGGGAGCCAGGTAGGCCCACCGTTTGGGGCCGTCCGAGCTCGTCCGCACGGCGACGGCGCGTTCCAGGCAGATCGCGGTCCCCAAGAAGCCGTACACCATGAGCAGACCGTGGACGGCGCCCAGGTCGGTGGAGGGGACGGGGGCCGTGGCCGCCAGGCGGACCAGGGCGGCGTCGAGGCCCGCGAGCAGGCAGATCCCCGCGAAGAGCAGGAAAACGAGCCGCCCGGCTGGCAGTCGGGGGTTCGCGGATGGAGCCTGGGGGCGGGTCACGTGGCCTCGTTTCTCTCCTCGTCCTCTGAGTGCGGGCGGGCGCTGGCGCTACTCCCACGGTAGGTGAGGCTTGCCTGAACGGCCAGCGGAGCGGGGGCGCCATCGGCGGAGGCTCGGCCGTTGTCCGCGGGCGCGGCCCCCTCTTTCCGGGGCAATGGGTCGACGAGGCTGATGGCGGGGTCGTGGAGGGGCCCGGACTGGGCGGCAGTGCGTGTATCGTCTTGCCCGTTCTCGGGATGACGGACGCGGTGGCGGGCCAGGACGAAGGCCCAGGCGACTCCTGCGAGAGCCGTCAGGGCACTGAGTTGGATGTGGTACGGCGTCACCCGGGTGGAGAACGATGTTTCCGAGGCGCGGAGTGCGATCATGCTGCCTGCCACGATGGCGCTCCACACCAGGACGACGACGAGCGGCAGGGCCGCCGCCCGCAGGACGCTCGTGCGCTGTTCGCCCTTCTGGGCGCTGCCGTCCGCGCGCGCCAAAGGGAGTGGCCGCAACCACGTCATGAGGGGGATGAGGGTGAGGGGGCCCGCCAGGACTGTGAGCAAGGCGAATCCGGGGATGTTCGGCGTGAATATCGGCAGGGCGACGCAGAGGAGCACGAGGAGTGCGCAGTACTTCGCCAGCGCCTTCGCCCGCTCGCCGCGATCATTGTCCATGGTTGCTCCTCAGGGCTCGTCGGTGTTCGTTGTCTCGTCGTCCCCTGCCGGGGTGGGCGCGTGCGCGCTTTGCGGTGCGGCGCGCGATTGGGATGTGGTGGCGCCCGAGGCGGGGTCCGGGTCGTTGTAGGGCGCGTCGTCCCGGCCGCCCCACAGGTGGGGTGGTGGGTGGAGGCCGGGGATGAGTTTGTTGCGCCAGAGGATGGGCGGGTCGACGGTGAAAGCGGGGTCGGGGGCGAAGCACACGGTTGCCCACGGCCAGTCTGTGCCGAAGAGGATCCCCGGCCCGTGGACTTCCTCGAGGGTGAAGGAGCCGACTCCTTCGACGGACATGGACTCGCCCGCGTGCAGAGTCCGGGTCGTGGGCTCGGGGTGGTCCTCTTCGTCTTGTTCTCTTTGGAAACCGACGAGGACGCGCGCGGATTGGATGCCGAAGAACGTGGAGACGTCGTTGAACCCCACCCACGCGTAGCGTCCGTTGGTGGCCATGCCGATGCGCGAGTCCCCCGTCGGGGGTATCGCAATCCGTTCCTTGACGCGGCTGTCGGCCCTGGAAATGTGGATGCTGCTTGGGCACGACGCGGCCTCCTGTGGAGGGGAGTCCAGGCGCAGGTGGGCGGATAGGAGGTCGTTGAGCACTAGGAGTGCCACGCACACCGCGCACGCGCTCCACTTCACTCCCTTCCGCGCGCTCATGGTGTCTGTTCCTGGCCCGGGGACGCCTCGTCGGTGGATAGGGGAGAGTTCTCGGCGGGGGGCCGACCGCCGCTGGCCGGAGAGGCCCCCTCTTTCCGGGGTAGCGGGTCGACGAGGCTGATGGCGGGGTCGTGGAGTGGCCCGGACTGGGCGGCAGTGCGTGTATCGTCTTGCCCGTCCCCGGGGTCGCGGTCTGTGGGGCGGTGGGCGTCGATCCACGCGAGGAGGAGCGCCCACGCCGCGCCTCCGATCGCGTTGATGACGGCGAGTTGGATGACGTAGGGCGTGACGGTCACCCGTGATACACCCCGGGTGAGGTGGATCGCGAGGGCGGTTATCGTATAGCAGCCCACCCACCACGCGAGGACGCACAACTGGGCGATGAGGGCTTGGGCGAATGGGGGCCGGGCAGGGGGCCACAAGTGGCGCGTGCGCAGCCAGGTCGGCGGATACGCCTGGAATCCCGTCATAACGGGAATGGGGAGTACAGCTCCGATGTACAGGGTGAAATAGGACAGGGTCCCGCCCGACACCGATGCGGCAATGGTGGCGATGAGCACGAGGGCCGTGGTTCTCGCGGCAACGGCGAGTCCTCGCGCACGGGTCCGGCGAATGTCCATGGTCCCTCAGCGCCCTCCGGTGGTTGTCGTTCCAGCGTCCTCCGCTGTGTCGGCTGCGGGCGCGTTCGGCGCGGTACTGGACTGGGGTGTGGTTGGTGGTGCAACGTTTCGGGGGGCTGGTGGGGCGGTGGCGCCCGAGGCGGGGTCCGGGTCGTTGTAGGGCGCGTCGTCCTGGCTCCCCCACAGGTGGGGTGGTGGGTGGAGGCCGGGGATCAGTTTGTTGCGCCAGAGGATGGGCGGGTCGACGGTGAAAGCGGGGTCGGGGGCGAAGCAGAATGTTGCTCGCGAGGTGGCCGGGCCGAAGACGAAGCCCGCAGGTTCAACCTGCTCCAATGTGAACGCGCCGATATCGGGTGCGGTGTAGGTGTCACCGATGTTCAGCAACTTCGCTGGGCTCTCCTGGTGCCCTTCGTTCCCTCGAAAAGCCGCACTAGCATATGCGCGCTGATGGCCGAACACGATTTCCATATCAGCAACATTTAGCCATGCGTAATTCCCGTTGGAATCACTCCCAATGGGAGTGTTTCCAAATGGGTCATGAGAGCTGTGCCCCGCTTTTGTGATGTGAATGCCGCTTGGGCACGACTGCGCCCCCGGCGGCGGGGAGTCGAGCCGCAGACAGGCGCACAGGAAATCGTTGAGCAGAAAGAGCGACACGCAAGTGACGCCCGCGCCGTACCCGATCAGCTTCCTCGAGATCATGGAATCCGCCCATACGTGTACGACATGAAGCAGCGCCTGTAATCGTCCCATGACATCCGGAACGTGCCGCCGACTTGCGGCTTGTTGTTCGCGGGACTTCCCGAGCCGCCGGCCTCGTTGTTGTGCCCCCATGGGTTGGAGATTGTGATTCCTCCATCATCCGCTGCGATCACCGTGTACGCGTGTGCCGCCTCGATAGTGATCGTCTTACGGGTTCCATCGACTTCGACCTCCGCGGTGTGGGACACGGGCGAAGTCTCCGTTGTCACTGGATGACCTTGGTCGAGTGCGAATTCAATGTGCTGGGGTATTCTCTCCGCTTTAACGGGGTCGTTGGTGATGATTGCGATTCCTCCCTTGTGCCCCGATAACACGTGCATTCCTACTGCGCTGAATCCGCTGCCCGCACCGAGTGAGTAGAGGGACTGGGTACCCGCCGGGCACGTCTGGGCCAGGGCCGATTCGAAGATGGAGGCGATGTTCGGTTGAGCGCCGTTGGCGCCCCTCACATAGGTGTCGGACACGAAAACCGTGTCCTCCCCCGATGGGTTGGGGTCGTGCGGCGTCCCAGGCATCGTGACCAGGAAGCCATCGACCGCGCCCTCGGCATCCCGGTGGACCCGCACCAGCGAGTAGAGGTAGTCGCGGCCCCGCTGCGTCTGCGCGAACGCCCCGACGGAGGCCAGGAAGTAGCAGTCCCCGATGCTCCCCTGCGCAATGGCGAACGGCGGGTGGGAGCCGTGCTCGATCTCCTCGGCCAGCGAGTCGAGCGTGCCCTGGGACATGGCGCGGAGCTCGCTGGCGTTGAACGGGGATTGATCCGCGTCGTCAGGCTTCCGTATGTCCACCGGCTCCACGTGCAGTGCCTCGCGCAGGACCGCCGCGCAATCCGCCTCCGCCTCGGCGCGCCTGGCCTTCACATCGCCGTATAGTGCCTGCAACAAGGCGAACTGCGCGTCAATCGCGGAGGACTGCTCCCACGCCTCGGACCACGACAACCCGTCGTAGTAGGCGTCCAACTGCTCGGCGCGGTACCGGATGTCCGCGACCTCCCAGTACTGGTTGTAGCAGACTCCAGCGAACGCCTCGACGGCCTGGTACGCGCGCGACAAGCCCTCGCACAGGGCGTCCATCTGGCCGCGCTCGGCTACAACCGTGCTCACGAACTCCTCCTGGGCTTTCCCCTGCCACTCGGTGTAGCCGTGCAGCGCGTAGCCCAGGTCCTCGTAGATCGAGAGCGCCTTGGTGTGCCACTCGCGCAATTCGCTGGCGAAGTGGTTGATCGTGCTCGTGTGGCCGGGCAGGTCGGGGAAGTAACTGGCGTAACGGAAGAGCCTCATGGGTGGTGCCCCTTCTGCATCGGGTCGAACGCCCACTCGAGGTCCTTGGCGATATCGGCGTCAGTGGCCGCAGTCGCCTGCTTGGTGTGCTCAAGGGCCTCCGCCGTGTGATCCGCCCAGAGGGCCCCGTCCTGGTGGCGCTGCCAGCCCCCGTCCAGCAGCACGCCTATCGCGTCGTCGATGCCGTCGCACCCGAAGACCTCGGCGCCGGGCTGCGCGGGCCGCACGATGGCGCGCTGGGCCGAGGCGATCGCCTCGACACGGCGCTTCAGTGACTCGAGTTCGTCGATGTCGATGTGGAACCCACTGCTCACGGCGCCTCCCCGCAGTGTTGGAGTACCAGGTGCGCTCCCAGACTACGCCGGCGGCTGCGCATGTGGGAAGACCCTGGCGCTCAGATCCGACCGGTCCACTCCCTGAGCGCTCCGATCCCCTCCGGGCTGGCCAGGCGCCCGCGCTCCCCGGGGTGCTGGGCCACCTGGATGATGAGGGCGATGACGGCGTCGCGGGAAGTCGGCCTATCGAAGCGGGCGGGCATGACCTGGGCCTCGAGCGCCTCCTCGAGCGCCGCAGCCGCTCTCCTGTCCCCGGGGGCCACGGTCGGCAGGTCCGACCACCTCGCCGTCCATGCGTCCCCGCGCGCGGGCAGGATGGTGATCCGCGTGTCGTTGACGAGGACGCGCGGCCTGAGGTGGGACTGCGACAAACGGAGCACGAGCCCGCCGATGCCGGATGGCACGGCGCAGGCGCCGAACACGGTGATGTCGATCCCCGTTCCCGGAGCCCAGGCGGGCGGGAGGAAAGCGGTCGCGCCCAAGGCGGTCAGCAGCAGGGTCGCTCCCCAGTCGGCCACCACCAGCGCCCACGGCGAGCTCAAGTGGAAACCGTCCGCGCCCCACCGCCAGTAGCGCTCGGGGCGCACGTTCATACGGCGGGTCACATGGTTGCAGGCGAACGCGGTGAGCGCCCACACCATGACTCCCACGCGGTAGTACGTGGCGTAGCGCGCTGCTGGTCCGGCCCCGTCGGACAGGAAGAAGGGGAAGGCGAACGCGAGCAGCAGCAGCGACCCCTGGTACACGCAGCTTGAGGTCCAGTCGTTGGAGAACACCGCCGCCACCTCCCGGATCAGAGGATCTTCGCGAGCACGGCGGCGCCTTCGGCGGTTCCCAGCGCCCTGCGCTCGATGGGATGGCGGGCGAGCAGGGACACGGTCCGCTGCAGGTAGCTGTGCCCGCAGGGGGCTCCGTGCATGCCGATGAGCCATCCACTGTGGGTGCGGTTGTCCATGTGGACGCAGGAAAGGCCCCGGGAGTCCGTGATCTCCGTGCGCTCGTCCCATTCCGCGGTCCATTGGTGCGCGCTGTTGCACCGCACGCTCAGTAGGGCGGGAGACACGAAGACCTCCGGCAGGAACGGCCGGAACAGGAACGGCCGTACCACCGCCCCCGCGGACTTGAGGAGCACCATGAGCAGCCCTGGAGCGAGCATGACGCGCACGGGCGGCGTCACGACACGCGTGTAGGCCAGGAACCACAGGACCGCCGGTGACAGGACGACCAGGCCGAGGCCGGTCACGGTGTGGGTGAGGGCCAGGGACCCCGGTGTTTTGAGCAGGTACCCGCCTTCCACGCGCCGCCAGCGCCGGGGCGCGCTGCTCTCGACGGCCAGGGTGTGCCAGTCGTCGATCGTTATGAGGAGCGTCATGGCGCCCAGCAGTGCGAAGAGGGCGCCGCGCTGGAGCGAGCCAATGGCGAACATGACGACGCAGACCGCAGCGCACACCACGGACGCCCCCAGAGAAGCACGCATCCCAGCGCGCCGCAGGTCGTCAGCCGTGCCGCACAGATAGTTCTTGCGCACCGCTGCTCCCATCCTTCATCCTCGCAGGGCGGTCCTGGTCCCATGGTATGGGCGGCCTTGGAGCGGTTCCCCTTCCTCCGCCGCGTGGGACTGACTCCTACGCGGTGGCCCTGGTGAACGGCTTCAGGACCCCTTCCCCGTCCACGCGGGGTGGACGCGATCAGGAAAGGGGCCCGGCGGATAGGGGACCGACCCGAGGCGGAAGGGCCGCCGGGGCGCCCACTGGAGGGGTTCCCGGCGGCCCTGACGCGGTTCCGCCGCTGCGCCGCTACCGCGCGGGTGCGGCGGTCGCGGGGCAGCTCATGGGGGCGCGCTCACGCCCCCAGTGCGTCGGACACCAGTTTCTTCGCGGCCTCCTGGACCTCGGCCAGGTGCTCGGCGCCCTTGAAGGACTCGGCGTAGATCTTGTACACGTCCTCCGTGCCGGAGGGGCGGGCGGCGAACCACGCGTACTCGGTGGCCACCTTGAGGCCGCCGATGGGCGCATCGTTGCCGGGGGCGCGCACCAGCTTCGCCGTGATGGGATCGCCCGCCAGTTCGGTGGCGGTCACGTCGTCGGCGGACAGGGCGGCCAGCTTCGCCTTCTCCTCGCGGGAGGCCGCGGCGTCGATGCGCGCGTAGGCGGAGGCGCCGAAGCGCTCGACCTGCTCGGCGTGCAACTGCGACGGCGTCTTGCCCGTGACCGCCAGGATCTCTGAGGCCAGCAGCGCCATGATGATGCCGTCCTTGTCGGTGGACCACACGGTGCCGTCCTTGCGCAGGAACGAGGCCCCCGCGCTCTCCTCGCCGCCGAAGCCGACGGTCCCGGACAGCAGGCCGGGCACGAAGTGCTTGAAGCCCACGGGCACCTCGACCAGCTTGCGGCCCAAGGAGGCCACGACGCGGTCGATGAGGGCCGAGGACACCAGGGTCTTGCCCACCGCGCAGTCCTCGCCCCAGCCGGGGCGGTGGCTGAACAGGTACTCGATGGCGACGGCCAGGAAATGGTTCGGGTTCATCAGCCCGTCGGGGGTGACGATGCCGTGGCGGTCCGAGTCCGCGTCGTTGCCGGTGGCGATGTCGTAGGGGGTGTTGCCCTCGGCGTCGGGGGTCATCGCCTGGCGCAGGGAGGCCATGGCGTAGGGGGAGGAGCAGTCCATGCGGATCTTGCCGTCCCAGTCCAGCGTCATGAAAGGCCACGCGGGGTCGACCTTCGGGTTGACGACCGTGAGGTCCAGGCCGTAGCGCTCGCCGATGGCCGCCCAGTAGTCGATGGACGCGCCACCCAGCGGGTCGGCGCCGATGCGCACGCCCGCCGCCCGGATCGCCTCGATGTCGACGATCTGGTCCAGCTGTCCCACGTAGAAGTCCAGGTAGTCGAAGGGCGTGATGCTGGGGTGGTGGAGCAGGTCGGAGCCCACCACGCGGGGCACCTCGCGCCACTGCCCCGACTCCAGCAGCTCGTTCGCGCGGGCCGCGATCACACTGGTGGCGTCCGTGTCGGCGGGGCCGCCGTGGGGGGGATTGTACTTGAAGCCGCCGTCGCGCGGCGGGTTGTGGCTGGGGGTGACGACGATCCCGTCGGCCAGGCCGTCGCCGCTCGTGCGCAGCTGCCCGGGGGCGCCGTTGGCGCCCAGGATGGCGACGGAGACGGCGGGGGTCGGCGTGTAGGAGCCGCGCGAGTCGATGCGCGCGTCCACGCCCGCACCGGCCAGCACCTCGAGCGCGGTGCGCCACGCGGGCTCGGACAGGGCATGGGTGTCGCGCCCGATGAACAGGGGGCCGTTGACCCCCTGGGAGGCGCGGTACTCGACGATCGCCGCGGTGATGGCGACGATGTGCGCCTCGTTGAACTTTCCGTCCAAGGAGGAGCCGCGGTGGCCGGAGGTGCCGAATACCACCCGCTGGTCCACGTTCGCGGGATCGGGCTCGACATCGTAGTAGGCCGAGATGACATCGTCGACGTTGATGAGGTCTTCAGGAAGGGCTGGTGTGCCTGCTCGTTCATGCATGCTCCCAGTGTGACATTGCCCGCCCTCGTTTCGGAACCCCTGTCCCACGCCGTGGAATGAGAAGGGCGTCACAGCATGTCGTCACCAGTTCTCCGGGCTGTGGCCCCTCCCGCCACGGCCGCACGGCGGTGCGTCCGAGGCTTCCCCGGCCTCGTGGGCCGGAACAGAGCCGACGGCGCGGCGGAAGTGCCCATGGGGAGGCCGCCCCGGCCTCGTTGGCCGGAAGTCTGCGCGAACGAGGTGGGCGGGCGCTACCCTGGTTCCAGGCCGACGCAGTGTCGGCGCCCGCAGACGAAGAAGTCAGGAGGAAGGCCAATGGGCTGGTTCGACTCGCTCGAGCACAACAGGTGGCTGTCCACGCAGATGCAGGCCCTCATCGCCGAGGCGGAGGGCGCGATCGTGCCAACCGGGTTCGCGCACCTGGACGCCGAGGGCAAACCCGATCCGACCAGGTCCATCGACCTCGCGGTCACGGGGCGCATGGCCTACGTGTTCTCACTGGGCGTGCTCATGGGGCTGCCCGGAACCCGCCGCTACGCGGACCACGCCGTCAAGGCGCTGTCCACCTACTTCACGGACCCGGTCAACGGTGGCATGTGGGTGTCGATCAAGCCCGAGGCCGACGCCGACGGGCACGGCGTCCCCTGGGACGAGGACGGGCGCGTGAAATCCCAGTACCACACCGTGTACGCGCTGCTCGGCGCGGCTGCGGCGGCCGTCGCCAACCGACCCGGGGCGCACGAGCTCCTCAACTCAATGCTCGACGAGCAGAAGGAGCACTGGGCCGACGACTACGGGCTCGTGTGGGACCAATACGACGAGGCGTTCACCGCGCCCGTCCCCGTCCACACGCTGGGCACGCTGATCCACACGATCGAGGCGTACATGGCCGCCGCCGAGGCCACCACGGAACCCGAATGGCTGGACCGCGCCGAGAAGATGGCCGCCTTCGCCCACAAAATCGCCTCCAAGAACGACTGGCGCGTCCACGAGTACTACGACGAGGAGTGGAACCCGAGCCCTGGGGGCGGGAAGCTCCTGAACGACGGGCGCCGCCACTACGACGGCTACGTCACCGGGCACTCCATGCAGCTGGCCCGTTTCGCCCTGCAGGTCCGCTCCGGCTTGCGCTCGATGGGGTGGGCGGTGCCCGACTACCTGCTCGAGATGGGGACCGAGCTCTTCGAGCGCGCCCGCGTCGACGGGTGGCGCCGCACCGACGGCTGCCCCGGGTTCGCCACCGTCGTGGACGACGAGGGCGACCCCGTGCCCGGGGAGGACGAGCACCAGCAGTGGGTCGTCTGCGAGGGCGTGTGCGCGACCGTCGCGATCCGCCGCGCCATGCTGGACGACGGCTCCCGCGTCTCCGAGGTCGAGCACTTCGAGCACTGCTACAGGTCCTTCGTCGACTACATCCACGACTACCTGATCGGCCAGCCGGGCCGCTGGGTGCGCCGCCTCGGCCCCCGCAACGAGAGCGTCCAGCCTGCGAAGTCCTCCCGCTGGGACGTGTACCACGCGATCCAGGCGACGCTGGCGATCCGGGTGCCGCTGTGGCCGCCCACGGCCCCCGCCCTCTCCCGGGGCCTCCTCGACCACCCCGAGGAGCCGGCGCCCGACAAGAAGTCCTGGAACTTCTTCGGCCTGCGCGGTTAGGGCCCGCCCGGCGCCCGCCCCACGGCGGCGGACGGGGCTGACCACGGCGGGTTTTCGCGTCCGCCCGCCGTCCTGTAGGATCGAGCCGTCTGGAGGGCTGTCCGAGCGGCCGAAGGAGGCGGTCTTGAAAACCGCTGTGCCAGCAATGGCACCGGGGGTTCGAATCCCCCGCCCTCCGCGGCCGACCGCAGATCACACGGCCAGCGCCTCGCGCGGGGCGGCGAAGTGTTCTAAAGTGGTCGGCACTGGAGACGTCGCATAGTCCGGTCGAGTGCGCCTCCCTGCTAAGGAGGTAGGGGTGCATAGCCCCTCGCGGGTTCAAATCCCGCCGTCTCCGCCCCTGGCCCCGGGATCCCATTGGGATCCCGGGGCTTTTCCGTCGGGGGTCATCGCGATCCCATCGGCGCCGCGGTGCGATCCCCCGGGGCAGGCGGAGCCCGCACGGCCCCATCCGGGGCCCACGGCGCCGGGGCGGGGACTCCTCACGGTGGGGCCGGCCCCCGCCTCGTCGGCCGGGTGGATGGGGCGAGGCGGAACACCGCGGACGCGGCCCCGGCCTCGTGGAACGGAGGATCAGTAGATCGTCACGTAGGTCCCCGAGGGGATCGTGTCGTGGAACCACTTGGCGTCCTCGTAGCGCAGGCGCACGCACCCGTGGGAGACGTGCCCGCCCAGAGTCCCGTCCATCACCGTGTAGGTCCCCTGGTAGTACAGGACAGAGTGGAACAGGTAGTCGCCCGAGAACTGGGTCCACCAGTACGCCGTGTACCCGTGGCCGAAGGACGGGCCGCGGCTCTTGATGGTGAAGGTCCCCTTGATCGTGGGGGTCGACGGTTTGCCCACCGAGCACGGCATGTCGGTCAGCGGCTGCCAGGAGTCGTCGGCCCAGTAGAACGTCATGCAGTGCGGGGCGTTGGTGTCGACGACCACCAGGTAGTTCGTGGGGCTGTACAGGGTCTTCGCGTAGTTCCAGTCCGCCTCGAAGTCCGCGCGGCCCGAGACCCAGAAGCCCTTCCACCGGTCGAAGTAGTTCCACGCGCCGTTCACGACGGCCCACCCCCCGGGGACCATCGCCCCGCCGCGGTCGGGATCCAGGTAGTACCAGCTGCTGCCGTCCTGCAGCCACCCGGAGGCCAGGGCCCCGGACGAGTACAGGTAGTACCAGGAGCCGTCGGTCTGCACCCAGCCGGTCCGCATCGCGCCGTCGGGGCCCGCGTAGTACCACGTGCCATCCGCGATGAACCAGCCCGAGGCCATCGCCCCGCTGCCGCCCAGGTAGTACCAGGCGCCCGCCCAGACCCACTTCGACGCGGCCATCGCGCCCGAGGACTCGAAGTGGTACCAGGTCCCGTCGATCTGGAACCAGCCGGTGACCATGGCGCCACCGGAGGTCATGAAATACCAGGAGCCGCCGGTGGGGAGCCAGCCGGTGTCCATCGCCCCGTTGTCGGCCAAGTGGTACCAGGTGCCACCCTCCCAGTACCAGCCGGTGCGCACGCCGTTCTTGGTCGACACGTACCACACGCCGTTGGGATCCTTGTACCAGCCGACCGGGACGTACCCGTCGGCGGTGAAGGCGTAGCGGCGTCCCTCCACGTCGAAGACGCCGTTCTTCAGCAGCGTGCCGTCCGGCAGTTCGTAGCTCCATCCGGCTCCGCGGCGCACCCACTTCCCAGTGGCCGGGTTCGGCGGCTCGGGCTCCCCGTCCTCTCCCGACGAGGCGGGAGTGCCGTCAGCAGGCCCGGCGTCGGGGCCGTCAGGGGCCTGCGGGGCGGCGTCCCGGTCCTGGGGGTCGGTGGTCTGGCTCTGGGGATCTGTGGTCTGATCCTGGGGGGCGGGTCGCGCCTCGTCCCCGTTCTGCGCCGCAGGGGCGGACTGTGGGGCGGACTCACCGCCGGGGGCCGAGGCGCCCGCCGTGCTCACCGCCGGACCACCGGATGCTGCTCCGCTGTCCAGACTGTCGGCCATCGCGGCCAGGGGGGACAGGCCGGCGCACACGAGTGCGGCCGCGGTTGCGCCGATGCAGCGGAGGAAGCGGATGCGGATTCTACTCATGATTGCACCTCACTCGAATGGGATGAGTCAATCCTATGCGTTATGAGGAACCACAGGGCAGGGTTCTTGGTGCGTTCGCCCCATTGTTGCCGTCTTGTTGCCTTCGAGGCGGGGGCGGTGGGAATGGAGGTGGGGCGTCCCATTGCTGCCGGTTGCGAGTCGGAGACGGAGGCCGGGGCGCCCAGCTGTTGCGGATCGGGGGCTGGACGGGGACATGGGCGGCGCCTGGCTGCTGCGGGTCGAGGTGGAGCGGCGTCCCGTTTCGAACGGAGACGGCGACTGGCTCCGCGCACGTTGCCGGTCGGGGCTGCTCGGGCTGTTTTGCGGGCGATTCCGTGGTTTCAAAGGGAAGTCTCTCACCTGGGGCGGGCACAGTGGACTGTTTTGCAAGCGAAGTGGAGTTCTCAAAGGGATACCGTCACTTTGCAAGTGTTATAACGCTTGCAAAGTGTTGTATCCCTGTGAAAGTGGAGGTATCGCTGTGAAAGCGGGGCCCACCGTGTCGGTACCGCTGTGAAGGCGGAGGTGTTGCTGTGAAAACAGGCCGTGGTACGCAGCGCCCGGGTTCAAGCGCTCGCCGGCAAGGTGTTTCCAGTGTGGAACACCGTTCCTGACTGACAGGCGCTGCGCGTTCCGGCGTCCGAGGGGCAGGCCAGCCCCGCCACAGAACCCTCCCGAGCCCAACGGAGGGCATTGGGGCAGGAAACCACCTATTGGGGCAGGTTAGCCCACATTGGGGCAGGTTAATAACCTGCCCCAATGTGGGCTAACCTGCCCCAATGCGACAGTGCACCCGCCCCAGCAGTGCCCGGCTGCGGAGAAGCTGCTCCCATTGCCTACCCTGATGACCCGTTGCCTACTCCGATGAGGGGCCCGCCCAGCCCGGTGGGGCTCGCCCGCCCCGGCGGCGCCCGACGTGCTCGCCCCGCGCCCCGGGGCCGGGGTGGGCGGGCCCGTCCTCGGCGCCCGGATTCCCGAATCCCTGGGGGAGGGCACGCGAACGCCCCCGCCACCGTTTACCCTGGAGGGGTGACAACAGCTTTGTACCGCAGGTACCGCCCCGACACTTTCGACGAGGTGATCGGCCAGGAACACGTGACGGAGCCGCTGAAAGCGGCGCTCCGGGCGAACCGCGTGACGCACGCCTACCTGTTCTCGGGCCCGCGCGGCTGCGGCAAGACGACGTCCGCGCGCATCCTGGCGCGCTGCCTCAACTGCGCGCAGGGGCCCACGGACGCGCCGTGCGGCCAATGCGCCTCGTGCGAAGAGCTGGCGACGGGCGGCTCGGGCTCCTTGGACGTCGTCGAGATCGACGCGGCCTCCCACGGCGGCGTGGACGACGCCAGGGATCTGCGCGAGCGCGCCACTTTCGCGCCCGTGCGCGACCGCTACAAGATCTTCATCATCGACGAGGCCCACATGGTGACGAACCAGGGCTTCAACGCGCTGCTCAAACTGGTGGAGGAGCCCCCCGAGCACGTGAAGTTCGTGTTCGCCACGACTGAGCCCGAGCGCGTCATCGGCACGATCCGCTCGCGCACCCACCACTACCCGTTCCGGCTGGTGCCGCCCGACGTGCTGGGCCCGTACTTGAAGGAGCTGTGCGCCCAGGAACGCGTTCGCGTCGGCGATGGCGTGCTGCCGATGGTGATGCGCAGCGGCGGGGGATCGGTGCGCGACACCTTGAGCGTGCTCGACCAGCTCATGGCGGGCGCCATCGACGGCGAGGTCTCCTACACCACTGCGGTGGCGCTCCTGGGGTACACGGACTCGGCGCTGCTCGACGAGTCGGTGGATGCCCTGGCCGGTGGCGACGGGGCCGGCGCGTACAGGGTCGTGGAGCGCATGGTCGAGTCCGGGCACGACCCGAGGCGCTTCGTCGAGGATCTGCTCCAGCGCCTGCGGGACCTGCTGATAATCGCGGTCGCGGGCGACGGGGCGCGCGATGTCCTCTCCGACGCCCCCGCCGACCAGTTCGAGCGGATGCAGTTGCAGGCGAAGAACTGGGGCCCCAAGGGCTTGTCGCGCGCCGCCGACCTGGTCGACGAGGCGTTGCGGTCGATGACTGGCGCGACTTCCCCGCGCCTGCAGTTGGAGCTCCTGGTGGGCCGCATCCTGGTGCCTGTTGCCCCCGCGCAGCCGGAGGGGGCGCTGGAGGGCGCCGTCGGCCTGGTCGGCGGCGGTTCCCCCCACGAGGCCGCGCCGGTTGGCCCGGATACCGCCTTGGGCGCTTCGGGCGGGGAGGCCCGGGGCGAGGGGCGTTTCGGCGCCCGCCAGGCCCGCGAGGAGTTGGAGCGCGCGAGGCGCAAGCGTGAGGCGGGGGAGCGGGGCCACAGCACCCGCCGCGGCGATGGGGTGGCGGCCCCCGGGGCGCGAGGGCCCGAGCGCGGTGGGCGCGCCCAGGACTCGGCGGGGTGGGCGCGCGCAGAGACGGAGCCCAGGCCCTCGGCGCCGACGTGGGCGGACGCTCCCGAGGGGGGCGACGGCCCGGCGGGATCCGGTTCTGTGCCCGCGTGGGGGGGGCCGGAGGCTGGGGCGCCGGCCCCGCAGGGCGCAGGCGCGGACAGCAGGGACCGCGGCAGCGCGCGC
Organism: Schaalia georgiae DSM 6843; assembly: GCF_000429245.1. GTDB lineage: Bacteria > Actinomycetota > Actinomycetes > Actinomycetales > Actinomycetaceae > Pauljensenia > Pauljensenia georgiae. The sequence goes on along the minus strand of NZ_AUBM01000006.1, from coordinate 329,294 downwards.
GATGGCGAGCGCCGCGATGACAGGCGGGGCCGCAGCGGCGCGCGCGATGGCGAGAACCACGGCGACCGGCAGGGGGGCGGCGCCCCCAGGGGTAGTGCCCGCGACCACGGCGGCGCCCGGGTGGGCTCGCGCGCGGATGGCGCGGACAGCACGGATGGTGGCGGGCAGCGCGGCGCCTCCAGCTCCTCGGACGCCGACATGCTGCGCGGCCGGTGGACCGAAGTAGTGGAGCGGCTCGCCTCCATCAGCCGCGTCACCTGGTCGATGGTGGGGGGCAACGGCCAGCTCGGTGCCGTGGACGGAACCGAAGTGGTGGTGCTCTTCCCGGTCGAGGCGATGGTCGGGGCGTTCACGCGTGGGAACCGCGCGGGCGATGTCGAAAGGGCCATCCGCGAGGCCACAGGACTGAAGGTGACTGTGTCCGCCCAGGTCGGCCAGGCCGGCGGGGGCCAGACAGTGACCGGGCCGTCGGCCCAGGCGGCCCACCCCCAGGGCGGAGCGCGCAGATGGGTGTCCCAGCCGCCCCCTTTTGACGGTGCCGCCCCCGGGGCGGCTGAGCGGAGCAACGCGGACGCCTTCACCGCGACGGGTTCTCCTACCACGGCGGGCGCCCCCACTGCGATGGAGGAGCCCGCCCCCCGAGCGTCCGATGGGTGGCCTGAACCCGCGGGTGTCCAGTCGGCTTCCGGGCCCGCGGCGCCTCCCGCCGGTCCGGCTCCTGCGGAGGGCGGCGGATGGCCCGAGCCTGCCGGGGTCCCCGATGATCTCCAGCACGGCACGGACTCGCGGAGCGGAGCGGCCCCGTCGGCGCCGACCGGCCGCGCTGTCCGAACGGCTCAAGGGGCCCCCCGAGAAGGAGCAGGGGCATCGCACGACGGGGCAGGGGCCGCGCGCGGAGGGGAAGTCCCGCGGGGAGAGGCGGCGCCACAGTCCGGAACAGGCTCGCATGGAGACGGGCACGCAGGGGGCGTCGCGGCCGCCGAGGGCGCTGCGCAGCGGTCCCGGCGCAAGCGCGCCTTCACGGTCTTCACCTATCCCGGCGACGAGGAGGCGCCCGGAGGCGGCCACAACGCGCAGGACCGGGGGAGCCCGGCATCGGCCCACAGTGCGCAGGACCGGGGGAGCCCGGCATCGGCCCACAGTGCGCAGGACCGGGGGGATCCTGCCCCCGCCCCGCAGTGGAGCGGGCCCGCGCGCGACGGGGCCCCGGATGCCCCGCCCGTTTCGGCCCGGACCCCGGAGCCTGCTCCCCGCGACCCGTCCCTACCCGACGAGCCTGCTTTCGTGGACGGACCGGACGATGACTGGGCGGACACGACCCCTTCCCCCGCGGTTCCCAGTGGGTGGTCCGAGGCGGTGGCGGTCCCCGGCGGCGCCAGCGTATCCTTCGAGGACGCACCCGCCCCCCGGGCCCCGTCGCCGTCGCGCGGAGGGACCCCGGATGCCCCGCCCGCCGCCTGGCCCCCGTCGCCCGCAGCGCGTGCCGCGCAGGAGGAACACCCACTGCCCACCGGTCGCCAAGCCGCTGAGGCGGCGCTCCGCGAGCGGGCCCTCCGCGCCCCGGCCCCGGGGCCGCGCGTGGGCGCCGCGGACGACGACTCCGCCAGTATCGACGACGAGGACATCTCCGACTCCTCGGTCGTCGGCCTCGCCGCGGTCCTGGAGGTGCTCGGCGGGCGCGTGATCGAAGAGAAGACCACCGAAGGGACCTACTGAATGTACGAGGGCGCCCTCCAAGACCTGATCGACGAGTTCGGCCAGCTGCCCGGCATCGGCCCGAAGTCCGCCCAGCGCATGGCCATCCACGTCCTGGAGGCGGACGAGGACGACGTGGCGCGCCTGGTCGATGCCATCAACGCGGTCCGCACCCGCGTGCGCCACTGCGAGATCTGCGGCAACGTCACGGAGGAGCCGACCTGCTCGATCTGCCGGGACGCGCGCCGAGACCCCACGAAGGTCTGCGTCGTCCAAGAGCCCAAGGACATCCAGGCGGTCGAGGCCGCCCGTGTCTTCCGGGGGCGCTACCACGTGCTCGGAGGGGTCATCGACCCGATCCACGGGATCGGCCCCGAGCAGCTGAGCATCGCGGCGCTCATGAAGCGCCTGGGCGAGGGCGAGATCACCGAGGTGATCCTGGCCACTAACCCGAACGTCGAGGGCGAGGCGACCGCCGCCTACTTGGCCCGGATGCTCTCCACCATGGGGATCGAGACCTCGCGCCTGGCGATGGGCCTGCCCATGGGCGCGGACCTGGAGTACGCCGACGCGGTGACACTGGGCAGAGCGCTGGAGGGCCGCCTGCGCGTGTGAGGGCCTGCGCGCGGACGGGGGCGACCGGCGCTGATCCACGCGCCCGCGTGTGAACTGCGCGGTGTTCCACGTGCGCCGCACGGACCCGGGTTAGGCTTGCTCTCCGTGGAATCGGACGCTCCCCTGCAGAACGCCCCCGCCTCCGGCGATGCCCCCGCCGCACGGCCGGAGCCCTTCACCCCCCGGCAGTGGGGGATCCTCGGCGTGCTCACGCTGGCTGTCATGCTGCTGGCGATCGACGGCTCTGTCCTCTCCCTGGCGGTGCCCTCGCTGAGTGCCGACCTGGACCCCACTGCGAACCAGATCCTGTGGATCGGCGACATCTACTCCTTCGCCATCGCGGGGCTGCTGGTCACTGTCGGCAATATCGCGGACCGTTACGGCCGCAAGCGGACCCTGCTGGTCGGTGCCACCGGTTTCGCAGTGGCCTCGCTGCTGTGCGCCCTGTCGCCAGACGCCAACGTCCTCATCCTCGGGCGCTTCCTGCTGGGGGTCTTCGGCGCTGCGATCATGCCCTCGACCCTGTCGATCGTGCGCGACACTTTCGACGACCCGTGCCAGCGCACGCGGGCGATCGCGATCTGGTCGATCGGCACCACGGGGGGCGCGGCGCTGGGCCCGCTGTTGGGTGGCTTCCTGATCGAGCACTTCCGGTGGTCCAGTGTCTTCTTCATCAATCTGCCGATCATGGTGCTGGTCCTGGCGGTGGGCGTCCCCATGCTGCGCGAGTCCTACGGGAACCGCGAAGCCAATGTCGACATCGCGTCCTCGGTGCTGTCCATCCTCACGATCGTGCCCATCGTCTACGTCGTCAAAGAGGCGGCCCACGGCGGCTTCGGGTGGCCCCAGGCCCTTGCCCTGGCCCTCGGAACCGCCAGCGGCTGGGCGTTCGTGCGCCGCCAGCGCCGCCTCGAGCACCCCCTCCTGGACCTCGGGCTCTTCCGCATCCCCGCCTTCTCCGGCGCCGTGCTCACTGCGGGCATCGCGATCTTCGCCCTGGTGGGCCTGCTGTACTTCTTCTCCCAATACCTGCAACTCGTCCGGGGCATGGCCCCCCTGGCCGCCGGACTCGTCGAGATGCCCGCGACCGTCACCGGCATCCTGGCCGCGCTGACGGCTCCGCGTCTGCTGCCGAGGCTGGGGCAGGGCGGGGCCATCGCATTGGGAACCGCGCTGCTGGGGGTGGGCATGGGCATCGTCGCCGCCGCCGAGTCCGTTCCCGGCATCGTCCTCATCCTGGTCGGCGTCGGGATTCTCGGTTTCGGCTCGGGCCTGTCCATGACGCTGTCGACGGACGCGATCGTCGGAGCCGCCCCCACCTCGCGCGCCGGAGCGGCCTCGGCGATCTCCGAGACCGCCTACGAGCTGGGGGCCGCCTGCGGAATCGCCGTCCTCGGGTCCGTGCTCTCCTCCTACTACCGGTGGTTCGTGGCACTGCCCGACGACTTCGAGTCCGCCCACGGCGCGGGCGCCTCGGACTCCCTGGCCCGGACCCTGGAGGCGCTGGGGGCCAGCGGGACCGCCGGAGCGGACGGGGTGCCCCCCGGCGGCTCCGACCCTGTCCTGGCTGAGGCGGCGCGGCTCACCTTCGCCCACGGCATGCAGGCGACCGCGGTGTTCGCGGTCCTTCTGTGCCTGGCTGCCGCACTCGTCGCGTGGCGGGCCATCCCGTCAGGGCCCGCGCGGACGGGGGAGTGAGGATTCCGGGGCGGGACAGCGCGATCCCGCCCCCGGGCCCCGCGCCTACGGGGCCGCCCGGGCCGGGAGCGGCACCGGTGAGCTTTCGCACCAATTGGAGGGGAAGCCCGCCGAACTGCGAATCGTGGCGCCGACCAGTTGTTAGACTCGAACGGCCACGCACCCCTTCGACGGAAGACCACTATGTCTGTTCAATCCTCGTCGCAGGCGTTCACCGGGCGCCAGTGGGGCATCCTCGGCGTCCTCACGATGGCCGTCATGCTGCTGGCGATCGACAACTCCATCCTCTCCCTGGCAGTGCCCTCGCTGAGCGCCGACCTGAACCCCACTGCGAACCAGATCCTGTGGATCGGCGACATCTACGCCTTCACCATCGCGGGGCTGCTGGTCACCGTCGGCAATATCGCGGACCGCTACGGCCGCAAACGGGTGCTCCTGGTCGGGGCGGCCGGTTTCGCCGCCGCATCCCTGGTCTGTGCGCTCGCCCCCACGGCTGAGATCCTCATCCTGGGCCGTTTCCTCATGGGAATCTTCGGCGCTGCGATCATGCCCTCGACCCTGTCGATCGTGCGCGACACTTTCAACGACCCGTGCCAGCGCACGCGGGCGATCGCGATCTGGTCGATCGGCACCACGGGGGGCGCGGCGCTGGGCCCGCTGTTGGGTGGCTTCCTGATCGAGCACTTCCGGTGGTCCAGTGTCTTCTTCATCAATCTGCCGATCATGGTGCTGGTCCTGGCGGTGGGCGTCCCCATGCTGCGCGAGTCCTACGGGAACCGCGAAGCCAATGTCGACATCACGTCCTCGGTGCTGTCCATCCTCACGATCGTGCCCATCGTCTACGCGATCAAACAGATCGCCCACGGCCTGTTCGACACGACCCTGGCGATCGGCCTCGTGCTCGGCCTCGTCTCGGGCGTCCTCTTCGTCAGGCGCCAGATGAGCATGGAGCACCCGCTGTTGGACCTGTCGCTCTTCCGCATCCCCGCGTTCACGGGCGCGGTCCTGGGCTCAGCGGCCTCAGTGTTCGCCCTGGTGGGCCTCGTGTACTTCTTCTCCCAGTACCTGCAACTGGTGCGCGGTCTGTCCCCTCTGGCCGCTGGACTCGTCGAGATGCCCGCGACCGTCACCGGGATCCTGGCCGCGCTGGCGGCCTCCCGCGTGCTCGCGAGGCTGGGGCGGGGCCACGCCATCGGATTCGGGGGCGCGTTCATGACCCTCGGCCTGGGCATGGTCGCCGTCGCCGCGTCCGTGTCGGGCGTCATCATGATCATGGTGGGCGTCGGAGTCCTGGGATTCGGCGCGGGCATGGCCTCGACGCTGACCACGGACGCCATCGTGTCCGCCGCGCCGCGCGAGCGCTCAGGGGCAGCCTCGGCCATCTCCGAGACGGCCTACCAGCTGGGCGCCGCGTTCGGCATCGCCATCCTGGGGTCCATGCAGTCGGCGCTGTACCGCTGGTTCGTGGCCCTTCCCGCCGACTTCGACCAGGTCCACGGGAGCACAGCCGGTGACTCCCTGTCGGGCACACTGGGGGTCCTCGACCTGGCCGACCCCGCCGACGCCGCCGTCGCCGAGGCCGCGAAGACGGCGTTCACCCACGCCATGCAGATCACCACGGTGTTCGCCCTGGTCCTCATCGCGGCCTCTGCGGCAGTCGTGTGGAGGGTCATCCCCTCGTCCAGGCCCGACAGGGGAACGCCCCGGGACCACTGAACGGCGGTCCCGGGGGGCTCACACGAGGCCCAGCGCCCGCCGCGCGCGGTAGCGGCCCTCGCCGCCGTCGCGCGCGCCGACGACCGCCCTGGCCGCAGCCTCGCACTGGTCCATCGTCACGGTGGCCAGCATCGCCCCCACGCCCGGGATCGCCCCGGACGCCATGGACAGGGACGACACCCCCATGCCGACCAGGACGCAGGCGAGCAAGGGGTCCGCCCCGGCCTCGCCGCACACGCCGACGGGCTTGCCCGCGCGGGCGCCCTCCCGGGCGACCTTCGCGATCAGCGACAGGGGGGCGGGCTGCCACGGGTCGGCGTACTCGGCCAGGTCCGCGGACGTGCGGTCGGCGGCCATCGTGTACTGGGTGAGGTCGTTCGTGCCGATGGACACGAAGTCCACGGCCTCCAGGAACTGGTCGATGAGGATCGCCACGGAGGGGACCTCCACCATGATGCCGGCCCGCAGATCGACCCCGTAGGTCTCGCAGCGCTTGCGGACCATCGCTGAGAACCACTGCGCTTCCGGGATGGTGGAGACCATGGGCGCCATGACCCACACCCGCGTCTCCGGGGCGCTCATAGCCGCGATGGCGATGGCGTCCAACTGGTTCGCGAGTATCGAGGGGTAGGGGCCGGAAGTGCGGATGCCGCGCACGCCCAGAGCCGGGTTCTCCTCGCCCGGCAGAGTGGCGTAGGCGACCGGCTTGTCCGAGCCTGCGTCCAGGGTCCGCACGACGACTTTGCTCCCACGCCACGGGGCGATCGCCTGGGCGTAGGCGCGCACCTGGTCGGTGACGCCCGGCTCGGCCGTGGATTTGAGGAACGCCAGTTCCGTGCGGGCCAGGCCGATTCCCTGGGCCAGTCCGCCCTCGCGGGCGGCCTCCGAGGCGGCCGCGTCCCCCACGTTCGCCAGGAGCTCCACCGCCCGCCCGTCGCTGGTCGCGGCGGGGCCGCGCCACTCCTCGACCAGGGCGCGGCGCTGCAGGTCCCCCTCGACCAGGGAGTGCGCCACCCGCGGGTCCACGCCCGTCGTCAGCAGGCCGTCGGCGGCCTCGACCAGCACGGGCTCCCCCTCGGGGATCTCGCGGAGCCTGCGGGCGGCCACCACGCAGGGGATCCCCAGTTGGCGGGAGATGATCGACGTGTGCGAGGTGGGCCCGCCCAGGCGCGTCACGATCGCCTGGCACAGCGAGGGGTCCAGCCCGGCGGTGTCGGCGGGGCTCAGGTCGTCCGCTAGCAGCACGAAGGGCTCGGACACGGTGGGGATCCCGGGTTCGGGCGTTCCCTGCAAGTGGGCGATGACCCGGTCGCGCACGTCCATGAGATCCGTGGTGCGCTCGGCCATGACGCCGCCCGCCGTCTCGAACATCACGACGAAGCGCGCGGTCGCCGCCATGACTGCCTGGATGGCGGGGGTCCCCTTGCGGATGCGCTCGGCGACATCGCGCGTCCAAGCGCGGTCGGTGGCGATGGAGGCGGTCACCACCAGGACGTCCGCGGCCTGTTCGGTGGCGCGCAGGGACTTGTCGAAGAGGGAATCGGCGACGGCGCTCTGCGCCTCCATGAACCGGCGGACCTCGTCCTCGCGGTGCGGTGCGGGCAGCGCCGGGGCGCTCTGGTGAGGCAGCGGCGGCCTGTGGGCCCACACAGCCGGGGCGTAAGCGACTCCGTGCACGACGGGGGTGCCATACAGTGCCAGTGATTCGGTCATCGCGTCTCCTTCGTGTGCCCTGCCCCCGGCTCCTGCGCGGGCATGCTCCAACTTTAGGGACTACCTGTACTCCATGTCACGGGTTCGGCGCGGATCCGGGCCCACGAGGCGGGGGCCGCTCCGCCGGTCCCGCGCGGTGCCGCCTCCAGCCCCGTCGTACACTCCGGTGCCGCCTCCCGGGCCGCTGACTGGTGGTCCCGCCCCGTCGTTCCGCCCGGCGGCGCCCCCCGCCCCGTCGTTCCGCCCGGCTCGCTGACGGCCCTCGCGCCCGGCACCGGCCCCGGGCCGCAGCCCGGCGCAGGGGCCCGGCGCTTCCCACATAACGGTCGAATCGGGGAAGCGGCCCCGGGAGTCATAGGATTGTGGGCGGCGGCTCAGGGCCGCCCGCGGGCCGCGCCCGTCGCGCCGCCCCGTGACGCCTGCAGAAATGAGTAACACGTGGCACTGATCGTGCAGAAGTACGGCGGGTCCTCCGTGGCCGACACCGCGGCCATGGAACGGGTGGCCCGCCGCATCGCCGACACGCACAACGCCGGCCACCAGGTGGTGGTGGTCGTCTCCGCCATGGGCGACACGACCGACGACCTGCTCGACGCCGCCGCAGAGCTCAGCTCCGAGCCCCCCGAGCGCGAGATGGACATCCTGCTGTCCGCGGGGGAGCGGATCTCCATGGCCCTCCTGGCCATGGCCGTCGGAGAGCTCGGTGTCGAGGCCCGCGCTTACACGGGCGCCCAGGCGGGCATCCGCACGGACTCGCACTTCGGTGCCGCTCAGATCATCGGCATGGTCCCCGAGCGCGTCGCCCGCGCGGTCAGGGACGGCCAGGTCGCCATCGTCGCCGGGTTCCAGGGGGTCTCCAAGGACGAGGACGTCACCACCCTGGGGCGCGGGGGCTCGGACACGACCGCCGTCGCCCTGGCCGCCGCCCTGGGCGCCGATGTGTGCGAGATCTACACCGACGTCGACGGCTTGTTCTCCGCCGACCCGCGCATCGTTCCCAAGGCCCACCGCTTGCGCACCCTCACCCAGGAGGAGACGCTGGAGATGGCAGCGCACGGCGCGAAGATCCTCCACCTGAGGGCCGTCGAGTTCGCCCGCCGATACGGCGTCCCCCTGCACGTGCGCTCCTCGTTCTCCGAGAAGAACGGCACGTGGATCTCCGACGCCCCCGCCCACCCCGACCTCAAGGGCCTCGTGCCCGACGCCGCACTGGCACACCCCGAGGAGCCCACCATGGAAAAACCCATAATCTCCGGGATCGCGCACGACCGCTCCCAGGACAAGATCACGGTCACGAACGTGCCCAACAACCCCGGTGTGGCCGCCCGCGTCTTCGCGGTGGTCGCCGAGGTCGGCGCGAACATCGACATGATCGTCCAGAACATCCCCGTCTCGGACCCCACGAAGGCGAACATCACGTTCACCCTGCCCGAGGACCACGCCCGCGCCGCCCTCGACGCCCTGGGGGAGGCGCGCGCCGAGATCGGCTACGACGAGCTGCGCTACAACCCGGACATCGGCAAACTGTCGCTGATCGGCGTCGGCATGCGCACCAACCCGGGCGTGTCGGCCCGCCTGTTCTCCGCGCTCTCCGACGCGGGCATCAATATCGACTTGATCTCCACCTCCGAGATCCGCCTCTCCGTCGTCACTCGCCTGGAGGACCTGGACCGCGCGGTCCAGGCGGTGCACACCGCCTTCGGCCTCGACGCCTCGGAGACTGAGGCGGTCGTCTACGGCGGCACCGGCCGCTGAACGCCGCCGAGGCCCGGGGCGCTCGCGCGTCCACGCGCGGCCGGGCGCCCCGGTTCGGCGGACGGCATTGAGTTCGGCGGTCCGCGCCCGGCCGGGCGCCCCGGGCCGGACGGGCCTCGTCGCCACAGATCCCACCCCGCGCCCGCCCCGTCGTACGGGCGCGCACAACAACAAGGAGAACACCATGAGCGGACTCAACGTCGCCGTCGTCGGAGCAACGGGGCAGGTGGGGCGCGTCATGCGCACCCTGTTGGAGGAGCGGGACTTCCCGGTGGGGACGATGCGTTTCTTCTCCTCCGCGCGCAGCGCCGGAACGACCCTGGCGTGGAAGGGCGGGGACATCGTCGTAGAGGACGTTGCCGCGGCCGACTACTCGGGCATCGACATCGCCGTGTTCTCCGCGGGTGCCACGGCCTCGCGCGAGTACGCGCCGAAGTTCGCGGCCGCAGGCGCGGTCGTCGTCGATAACTCCTCAGCGTGGCGCAAGGACCCCGACGTGCCGCTGGTGGTCTCCGAGGTCAACCCCGCGGACACCGCGGACCGCCCCAAGGGCATCATCGCCAACCCCAACTGCACGACCATGGCGGCCATGCCCGTCCTGGGGCCCCTCGTGGACGCGGCGGGAGGGCTGAAGCGCCTCTTCGTGTCGTCCTACCAGGCTGTCTCCGGCTCGGGGCGCGCTGGCGTCGCCGAGCTGACCGGCCAGATCGAGGCCGGGGCCAGCCAGGACCTGGCCGGCCTGGCGCTCGACGGCCGCGCCGTCACCCTGCCCGCCCCGGTCGTGTACGCCGCGCCCATCGCCTTCGACGTGGTGCCCCTGGCCGGGTCGATCGTGGACGACGGCAGCGGGGAGACCGATGAGGAGCAGAAACTGCGCAACGAGTCGCGCCGCATCCTGCACATCCCCGACCTGGCGGTGTCCGGCACGTGCGTGCGCGTCCCCGTGTTCACCGGCCACACCCTGACGATCCACGCCGAGTTCTCCGGTCCGATCACGCCGGGCCGCGCCCTCGATGCGCTGGCCGGGGCGCCCGGCGTGCGCGTCGTGGATGTGCCGACCCCGCTGGAGGCCGCGGGCCGCGACGAGGTGCTGGTCGGGCGCGTGCGCCAGGACCAGGCGGTGGGGGAACGGGGGCTCGTGCTCGTCGTCTCCGGCGACAACCTGCGCAAGGGCGCGGCCCTCAACGCCGTGCAGGTCGCCGAGCTGGTCGCCGCCGAGCTGCTCGCCCGCTGACCGGGCGCGGACGCGCCGAGGGCCCCGGGGTTCCCGGGGCCCTCGTTGTTCAGCCGCTCGCGGCGCGGAGCGCCGTCCGGCTGACTGCCGCCGGGGCGTCACGCCTCCTGTTCGGCCGCCGCGGCGATCTTCGCGCGCACGTCGTCCATGTCGAGGGCCTCGATCTGGCCGATGAGGTCGTTCAGTGCCGACTGCGGGAGGGGCCCGGAGTGGCGGAACACTGCGACTCCGTCGCGGAAGGCCATCAGCGTGGGGATGGACTCGATCTGCGCGGCCATGCCCAGTTGCTTCTCCTGGTCCGTGTCGATCTTGCCGAACACCACATCCGGGTGCGCCTCGGAGGCCGCCTCGAAAACGGGCCCGAACTGGCGGCAGGGGCCGCACCACGGCGCCCAGAAGTCCACGAGCACGATGCCCGATCCGGCGATGGTCTTCTCGAAGTTGTCCTGGGTGAGGGCGACGGTTGCCATGCTTCTCCTTGTCTCTGTCGCTGTTGTGGTGTTCAACGAGGCGCTGCGCGAGACTATTCCGGGGCCCCTGCTCCCTGGCGTGTTACCTCTGCCACTTTCTGCTCGGGTACGCCGACGGCCCGCAGGACGAAAGCCTCCGTCATGCGCAGCGCCGCCCCCCGCTCCTGCGGGTCCCGGGGCAGGCGCTGGCCCGCTATCGCGGAGTGGATGAGGTGGACCAGGCCCAGGGTGTTCTGCGCGGGGATCGCCCCCTCGGCCACGGCGTCGTCCAGGATCGACAGCAGCACCCCGCCCACGACGCCCGCGTGGTCGCGCAGGTGCGAGGAGTTCTCCTGCGACATGTGCTTGCGCAGAGCCACTCCGCTCATCAGGTGGTAGCGGTCCGTCATCTCCATGTGGGCCCGCAGGTAGACGCTCAGGCGCCGGATCGGATCGGGCTCCTCGTCGAGGCGGCGGCGGAGGACCTGCGTGAACTCAGTGGTCACCTGGCGCATGTAGGCCAGCAGCAGCACCTCCTTGTCGGCGAAATGGTTGTACACCGCCGTGCGGCCCACTCCCGCCTTCTGGGCGATCCGGGACATGGTGATCGCATCGAAGGGCTCCTCGGCCAGCAGTGCGCCGAGGGCGTTGAAGAGCCGACTCCGGGTGAGCTCCCGGTGGTCGGCCAAGGTGGTACCGATGATCTTTGGCATGCCGTTATTCTGACAGACCGGGTCCGTCTGTCGCCAAAGGTGGTGCGCCGCCCGCCTCGTGCGCTGGCGCCCCTGCTCTCTTTCCCCGGCCCGGCGTTGCGACGCCCGCCTCGTGAAGACACACCTCCACCACGGCCCGCACTACGTCCAAGTCGTGGCCGATCCAATCCAGGGCCTCGACCTGGTCCAGCCGCACCCACTCCAGGGAGCAGTGGGACCCGCTGGCCGTGGGGGCGGGCGAGCCGGGCGCCACCTCCGCCAACCACACGCCCATCACCCTGCCCTCCAGGATCGGCCACCACGACGGCCCAGGGGAGGCATCCCCGTCCCCGGACGAGGGGGCCCGCACCTGCTCCCCGACCCTGATCTCAGTGGACAGCTCCTCGCGGATCTCGCGGGCCAGGCCCTCCAAGGGGGCTTCGTCGGGCTCGAGCTTCCCGCCGGGGAGCTCGTAGCGACCGCGCAGCTGCGGCGGATAGGCGCGCGTGGCGCACAGGAGCCTGGTGGGGGCGTGAAGGGAGTCGACGATGGCGGCGGCAACGACTGGGCGCGGAGTCATCGCCCCAGGATACGTGCCCCGCGGCTCCCTCCGGATCCCGGGCGCGGGGGAGGACCCGTCGGCACGGGTCACCCAGCTCTCGCCCGGCCGGCTCCCGGGTGCGCGGGGGAACAATTCGGGCAGGGGTGGACGCGGGCCCCAGTTCCCGCTATGATCATTGAGTCTTCCTCACAAGGGGGGGACGCCTGCGGGCGTAGTTCATCGGTAGAATGGAAGCTTCCCAAGCTTCAGAGGCGGGTTCGATTCCCGTCGCCCGCTCCAGCCAAGCCCCGGTACCGCGACAGCGCAGTGCCGGGGTTCTTCGTGCACGCGGGCGCCGTCGCTGAGCGCATCCGGGTGCCGCCCAAGGGCCGCGCCGCGGACACCCGGCAATCGGCCTCACATACTCTTGGCCTGACGGCGCAGTTCCTCGGCCTCGGCCGCGCGGCCCTGCGCCTCCACGACTCCGGCCAAGTGCCCCATACAACTGGCGCGGACCTCCTCGGTGCCCGGGACCGCGGAGAACAGGCCGATCGCGCGGCGGTAGCTCCGCTCGGACTCCGCCAGGCGCCCCATAGCGCGCAGTGCGAGCCCCAGGCCGAAGCAGCAACTCGCGCTGTCCCTTTCGGCGCTGCCGATGGCCGAGTACAGGCCGAGCGCCTTGTGGAACATGGCCTCCGCGCGCGACGGACGACCCAGGTTCGTGAAGGTGAGCCCCAGGGAGCTCAGGCAGTTCGCCCGCTCCCGTTCGGCGCCCTCAATTCCCTCGAACATGTCAAGCGCCTGACGGAAGCAGCCCTCCGCCTCGACGAAGCGATTCATCGCGCGCAGCGTGTCCGCCAGATCGAAAAGGCACTCGGCTCGGTCGCGGTCGTACACCCCGAGGCCCCCGTAGAGGTCGAGCACCTGGCGGAAGAACTCCTCCGCCTCAGACAGCCTGCCGAGCTCCTTAGTGGCCAGCGCCAGGTTGTACAGGCAGTAGGCCCTCCTCAGCTCGGCGTCGGGCAGGCCCAGCTGGTCGGGCAGCGTGTAGAGCGGGAGCGCCTGCCGGTACAGGTCCACCGCCTCGGCCGCCCGACCGCCGTCGACCAGCACCAGGGCGAGGTTGTTGAGGCAGCGGGCCTGGTTGCGCGCCGTTCCCTCGATGCCCCGGTAGAGGGGCAGGGCCCGGCGGTAGAAGTCCTCGGCCTTGGAGCGGTCCAGGTTCCGGTGCGCGTCCCCCAGGCCCCGCAGGCAGTCGGCGCGGTCCTGCTCGGTACCACCGACCCCCTCGTACAGGGTGAGCGCCTCCCGGTAGAAGGCCGCGGCCTCGGCGCAGTGGCCCTTCGCTGCGACCAGGTGCGCGAGGTTGTAGAGGCAGTCGGCCTTGTCGCGCTGGGCGGCGTCGTCCAGGTTCGCGTACAGCCGCAGTGCCTGGCGGTACATGTCCTCCGCCTCGTCGAGGCGGCCCACGGACGCGATCGTGTTCGCCAGGTCGTTGAGGCACTCCGCCTGGGCGTGCTCCGTGCCCTCGAAGCGGGTGTAGAGGGCCAGCGCCTCGCGGTGCAGGCCCTCCGCCTCGGCGGGGCGCCCGATCCGTGCGAGCGCGCAGGCCCTGCGGTACAGGCACGTCGCCTGGATGTACTCGGTTCCCCGGTATTGGCGGTAGTACGCGAGCGCCTGCTGGTACAGCTCCTCCGCCTGCGAGTGGTTCCCCAAGGACTGGGCGATCGCTCCGATGCGTTTGAGGCAGTCGGCCTGGAGGCCCTCGGCCCCCTCGAAGGACGCGTAGAGGCCGAGCGCGCGGTGGTAGTGGAACTCGGCCTCGCCCAGCCTCCCCAGGTAGTAGATGGCGGTGGCCATCGAGTACAGGCACCGGGCCTGCTCCAATTCCGTTTCCTCGCGGGCCTCGTAAAGGGCGAGGCTCTGGCGCAGCAGTGCCTCGGCTTCCGCCAGGCGCCCCTGGTCGAGTTCCTCCTGGCCGCTGGCGAACAGGGAGTCGGGATCGCCGTGGTCCGCGGCGCTGTCCGGCATGGCCCCTCCTTGGTGACGGCGACTGGTGCCCGGTCCCGATCCACGCGGTGGGCGCGACCCGAAGCGGTTCTTTCATTGTTGTGTGGCCCCGATGGGAGCGTCAAGTGATCTGCGCGACGCCCCTCCGCTCACAGAGGGGGCCTGCGGTAGATGAGCTCGTGGTCCGCGTGGGAGCCGACCATGAACGCGTACTCGCCGACGCGGGAGAACTCGTGGCGCTCGTAGAGGCGCTGGGCGCCGGGGTTCCCGCTCCACACGCCCAGCCACACCGGACGAGGGCCCTCGCGCTCCAGCCAGCGCAGTGCGGTGGCCAGCAGGGCGCTCCCCCTCCCGTTGCCCTGGTACTCGGACAGCACGTAGAGCCGCTGGACCTCGCCGTCGTCGGGGCGGACGGCGTCGTGCGGCAGGGCCGCTGGGCGTGCGCTCGCGTACCCCACCGGCGCCGGCGCCGCCCCCTCCGGGGAGCTGGAGTCATCCGGGCCCGCGGGGGCATCGAGGCCGCCGGGCGCGGAGTCGGGGAAGAGCAGCCACGTCGCCCGGTCGGGGTCGGCCAGCTCCGTTCGGAGCACGTCCGGCGCGTAAGCCTCGCGCAGGAAGGCGTTCAAGTCGTCGTTCCTGTAGAGGTGGCCGAAGGTTTCGCTGAACGCCCGCGAGGCCAGGGCCGACAGGGCGTTCGCATCAGCTGGGGTGGCGCGGCGGATCATGGTGCTCCTCGTGTACGAGTTGGGGGCCGGGGCTGGGCCTGGTGGATAGTCCCGGGTTTGCGGAGGGGTGTGGTGCTTCCACTATGCGCTCAGGTCCGACTGGGAGGCACTCGAATGGGCAAGGCGGAGGGTTGGTGCTGTTTCCACTATGCGCTCAGGTGGCCGGGGGCTCAAGGTGCGTCCGCGTGTCCCGCGCCGTCCGTATGCTTTGTGCCACATGCTCTATCGAAGTTGGATGTGTGGCATGTAGAACTGAACCAATCGAGCCCCGGCCAGGCCTCTGTTCCATGCCCAAATGGTCGGGGCCTTTATTATCGGAGCTCTGTATTGCGAAGCGGGGTGGTCAGAGCGCGTGCTCGGGGCTGTTTTGCAAGCGAAGCGGAGTTTTCAAAGGGATACCGTCACTTTGCAAGTGTTATAACGCTTGCAAAGTGTGGTATCGCTGTGAAAGCGGAGGTATCGCTGTGAAAACGGGGCCCGTCGTGTCGGTATCGCTGTGAAAACGGGGCCCACCGTGCGCGACGCCTGGGCTCGGGCGCCCGTGGGCCAGGTGCAGCCGCGCCCGACGCGCTTCCTGTGCTTCCCGGGCTCCCCGCGCTTCCCCTGGCGAGTCCCAGGCGTTCTCGTCGGAGCTGACGATCCCCGGCGCGCTTCCCCTCCCCGGCGCTCGGCGAGCCCGCCAACACCACCGCCCACCCACCCGGGTGCGTCGGCTCAAATGTTTTCCCCGCACACGCGGGGATGAGTCCACCGCCCACCCACCCGGGTGCGTCGGTCCGCTCAGCGGCTCCATTGGTGCGCCCACTGCATTGGTGGACAGCGGGTACCGCAGAACGCGGCCTTGGCCCTAGACTGTCGGTACTGTTCGAGGCAACGATCCGTGCGGGAGGCATTGTGGCTGCTAGGAGCCGCGCCACGAGGGTGCTGGATGTCGTGAAGGTGCTCATATGGGCCGCGATCGCGGTCGCGCTGGTGAAGTTCGCGTTCTTCCCCGGCTCGTCGGCGGAGGAGGCCCAGTCGTTGGACCCCTCGGGCGCCTACGGGCAGATCACAACGATCGTGACCAGGGGGTCCGTGAAGAACACGGTGACGCTCACGGGCACTATCGAGGCCGATGAGGCCACCCAGGTGCGCGCCACGCTGGACGGGCAGGTCTCCAGGGTCCTCGCCGACGACGGTGCCGCAGTGGATGAGGGCGATCCGCTCCTGGAAGTCCGCAAGGAGGTGCCCGGCGAGGACACGCAAACGACGGGTCCGGAGGGGAACACGACGACCCAGCCGGGCAGGCCGTCATTCAAGTCGGTGATCGTCCGGGCGCCCATTTCCGGCACGCTGCGCATGAGCGCGCTGGTGGGCCAGTCCTTCGCTGTCGGCGACACCGTGGGCACGGTAGCCCCCGGCACTTTCTCCGCGGTGGCGTCCCTGGACGCCGAGCAGCTCTACCGCCTCCAGGATCCCCCTTCCACGGCCACCATCGCTGTGAAGAACGGGCCTGCTCCCTTCGAGTGCTCGGGCTTGGCGATCGGCGCGCCCCAGTCGCCCCAGGGCCCCCAGAAGGAGCAGAACCCCTCTTCGTCGGCCACGCCGGGCGGTGTGAGGGCGAAGTGCGCGATCCCCTCCGACCAGAAGGTGTTCGCCGGTCTGAAGGTGACGATGGACGTGACGGCCGGCGAGGCCACCGATGTCCTCGTGGTCCCCGTGTCGGCCGTCGAGGGCCGTTACCAGCAGGGAACGGTGTACCTGCCCTCCGACGACGGCACCCAGACCAAGGTCCAGGTCGAGCTCGGCCTCACCGACGGGCGCGTCATCGAGGTGAAGTCGGGGCTCAGCGAGGGCGAGGAGATCCTCGAGTTCACACCCAGTGCCCGCAAGGAGGACGCGGAGCGGGGCGGCTGGGAACCGGGCCCGGGCGGCGACTACGGCAACGGCTTCACCGGCGGCCAGGGAGCGGGAGACTCCGAGGGCAGGGACTGATATGGCGCTCGTCGAGCTGCGGGACGTGACCCGCACCGTGTCCCTGCCCGACGGGGAGGACTTGCGCATCCTGCGCGGCGTGACGCTGGACGTCGAGGCGGGCGAGCGCGTCGCCATCGTGGGGCGCTCGGGCACGGGCAAATCGACTCTGCTCAATATTGTGGGGATGTTGGACCGGCCGACTTCCGGGACCTACCGCGTCGACGGGGTGGACGTCGTGGACCTGCGCGAGGGGCGCCGGGCCCGTCTGCGTGGGGCCTCCTTCGGCTTCGTGTTCCAGCAGTTCAACATATTCGCGGCGCGCACGGCGGTGGAGAACGTCGAGGTCCCCCTGCTCTACGGGGCCGGCCCCTCTTTCTGGCGCAGGCGCCGCCTGGCGACCGAGATGCTCGAGCGCGTCGGCTTGGGGGACCGGGCCGACTCCTACCCTTCCCAGATGTCGGGCGGCGAGCAGCAGCGCATCGCGATAGCCCGCGCCCTGGTGCGCAAACCGAAGACGATCCTGGCCGACGAGCCGACCGGGGCGCTCGACCCGCACACTGGGGGCGCGGTCATGGACCTGCTGGAGAGCGTCGCTCAGGAGAATGACTCGGCGCTCATCACCATCACCCACGACATGGCGATCGCCGCCCGCTCGCACAGGGTGTTCGAACTCTTCGACGGGGTCCTCCACCGCCTGGGCGCCGCGGACGACTTCGTGGGGGGCGCCCCGCAGGAGCCGCCGCCCCGGGACGAGTGCCCGTCCGCAGCGGGAGCCCCCGGGGTGGAGAGGGCCGGGACGGAGGCTCCCGGGACTCGGAGCGCCGGAGCCGATGGGAACTGCGCGCCGGAGGAGGAACAGTGAGGGCACTGCATCAACTGTTCGGCGCCCTTGTGGAGGCGTGGGGCGAGGTCAAGGTCCAGCGTGCCCGCGTCGTCCTGTCCCTGGTGGGCGTCGTCGCCGCCGTCGCCGCCATGTCCACGGTCATCGCCCTGGGCGACCTCATCGTCCAGTCGAGCAAGGAGATGACCGAGGCCATGGACGGGCGCGCCACGACCCTCCACATCACCGCCTCGAAGTCGGGTTCGGACGCCGGGGACTCACCGGCGGCGCCCGCCCCGGCCCCGTCCTCGTCGGACACCGATCCGGCGGCGGAGGGCAGCCAGTCCCCGACAGCGGTCCCGGACCCGGTGGGGGACGCCATGGCGACCGTGGCCGACCGCCTGTCCATCCCCTACTGGGCCCGGGTGGAGAACGGGGGCGTCACCCTCGACGAGATCTGGCAGTCCCGTCAGACCGGCGAGTTCCGGGGGCACCCCGTGGTCGAGCCGGAGCTCGGATGGCAGGACCCGCTGGTCCGGGCCGTGGACCCGGCCTACGGCATCATCTACCGGATCAAGCCCCTGCGGGGCAGGTGGGTCCAGGACGCGGATGCCGACCAGCGCCTGACCCCCGTCGTCATCAACGCGGCGATGTGGGACGCCCTGGGCCGCGCCCCCATCGACGAGCGGCCCATCGTCCTGCACTCCTCCGACTCCGACGCCCAGTTCCGCGTCGTCGGGGTCGTGTCGGCCAAGACCCCCTACGAGCCGCCCGTCATGTACGCCGCCTACTCCGCGTGGGCGAATGTGCGCGCCTCGGCCTCGCCTGGACGGTCCCAGGAGCCGGACCGCTCCTCGGTGGAGATGCTGGTGTGGGTGGGCTCCGACCAGGTCGACGAGGCGCGCCAGATCGTTCCGCGTGCGCTCGCGTCGGTGCTCGGCAAGGGCTGGGAGGGGACCGTCTCCGGAGGGGACCGGGACAGCGCCGACGCCGGCGGTTTGGGGCAGATCCGCACGGTGATCATGGTGATCGGGGGGATCGTGGTCTTCCTGGGGGCGCTGGGGCTACTCAACGTCGCGATCGTGACGGTGCGCCAGCGGGTCCGCGAGATAGGCATCCGCCGCGCCCTGGGGGCGTCGGCCGGCCGAGTGTTCTTCGCCGTGTTCATGGAGTCCGTGGTCGCGACGTTCCTGGCGGGCGTGCTCGGCGTGGCGGTCGCGATCCTGGTGGTGCGCTTCCTCCCCTTGGAGACGATGGGCATCATCTTGCAGGACAAGCCGGCGTTCCCCCTGGGCGCCGCTTTCGACGGCCTCGCTATCTCGACGGGGATCGGCGCGCTGTGCGGGATCATCCCCGCTTTCGCCGCGGTGCGCATCAGGCCCATCGACGCGATCCGGTACTAGGTGTTGTGGGGCGGGGCACCCAGCCGCCTCCGGCCCCATCGCCCACCGCCTCGGGCACGGGGATGCCGAGCTGCTGGCGGGGCACCCGGATCACGGGGGTCACGGGAGGGTGATCCGCGAGGACGCCTCGTCGTAGGCGACCAGCTGGTCGGCGATGAGTGAGGCGAGTACGCGCTGGGCCTGGCCCTCCTCGGCGCCGGGCAAGGTGGCCGCCCTGAGCGCTTCGGCGTGGGATATTCCTGCGCGCCCCCGGGGCGCGGCGGAGTGCGCCGTGCGCAGCGCCGCTAGGACTCGCCCCCGGGCTTGCCGGTCCGTTCCCCGCCACGCCTGGGCCCTGGGGCGCTTGGCGGCGCGCGGGTAGCCGCGCTCGGCCCACTGGCACTGCTCGCGGACCGGGCACGCGGGGCAGTCGGGCGAGCGCTGCGTGCACACGAGTGCCCCGAACTCCATGAGCGCCAGATTCCACGCCGCGCATTCGTGGCCGTCCTCGGGCAGCACCGCGTTGGCGCGTTCCCGTTCGGCCCTCGTCGGCGCCGAGGAGGCGGGCAGTTCGATTCCGTCGAAGAGGCGCGAGGCGACGCGGCGGATGTTGACGTCCAGCACGGCGGTCCTCTGGTGGAACTGGAACGAGGCGAGCGCCGCCGCCGTGTACCCGCCGACGCCGGGGAGCTCGAGCAGCTGGGCGTGATCAGTGGGAACCGCTCCGCCGTGGGCGTCCCGTATTCGGGTGGCGCACTGCTGGAGGCGCAGTGCCCGGGAGGGGTAGCCCAGGGTCGCCCATTCGACTAGGACGTCGGCGGTCGGGGCGCCGGCGAGGTCCGCGGGGGTGGGCCACAGCGCCATCCATCTCAGCCAGACCGGCGTGACGCGGACCAGTGGGGTCTGCTGGCTCATGACCTCGAACACGAGCGTTCCCCACGGGGTGACGCCGTCGGCGCGCATCGGCACGTCGCGCCCGTTGTGGTCGTACCACGAGGTGAGGGCGCAGAACAGGGCGGCTGCTTCTGCGGGTTCGGGGGTGCGGATCATCCGCACCAGCGTATCGGCGGGCGCTGTCACCGTCGCGCGGAGGGCAGGAGCAGGCGGCGCCGCGTTGTGGACGCGCCGTGCGCCGACCGGACGCGGAGTCGTATTGTGGGCGGGACACTGTCTGGAGCCGCGGGTTCCCGTGGCGCCGCAAATACCCTGTGCGAGGAGACTGAACGATGACGACCCCCGACCCGCAAGAGTCTGGTTTCCCTTTGGATCCGCCGGTGGTGGGGCCCTACGCGCCCAACGGGGGTCCCTCCCCGTCGGCCGCTGAGCCCTGTGCGCCCCCGCAGGGAGGGGCAGCGAACCCCTACGCGGAGCCCTATGCCTCCCCGCAGGGAGGGACGACGAGCCCCTACGCTGAGCCGAATGCGCAATACCCCGCCGCCGGACAGGGGTACTGCGCTCCGGCGCCGGCGAAGTCCTACACCGCCGCGCTGCTGCTGCACCTGTTCCTCAGTGGTGTTGGTGCGGGCGACTTCTATATGGGTTTCAAGAAGACCGCCTTCGGCAAACTGGTGCTCAACATCGTGGGGATCGGTCTGATCGTTGCGTCCATCGTGATGGTCGCCATGATCGTCACGGATCCCAGTTTTGGCCCCTACAACGACAAACTCCCGACTCCGGACCAGGTGCGGGCGCTGGAAGGATCGTACCGGCTGTTCAATGTGGGCTGCGCGGCTCTGGGGGCGTTGGTGGTCTGGGCGTTGATCTCGGTCATCATGGTGGGCGCGCGTGTCGGGATGTACCGCGCGGACGCGAATGGCGTGCCGTTGGCTTGACCCCCATAGTATATTACTGAGTAATCAGGGCTTTTGTGGGGAAACCTGGATCGTTCCTGCTCCGCACGTTGCGTATGCTGGAGGCGTCGTCAATCGTTTCCACCAGGAGGAGGAAGCATGAGTTCGTTCGACAGGCCTCAAGACCCGGACGCGGCCCCGCGCGCGCTGGGCGCCGCTTCCGCTTCCATGCATTCGTCCTCTTCGGAGCGCGACGAGGCGGGCGCCGGCCCCCGCGCCCAGGACTACGACTCGAGGTCCTACTCCGCCGGGAGCGGCCCGCAGTACGGGGAGCCGAGCGGGTACGCCAGTCCTCAGTACGGGGTGCCCGATTGGTACAGCCAATCCCAGTACGGGGAGCCGGGCGTCGGCGGCCCGCAGTACGGGGAGCCGGGCGGGTACGGCCGTTTCGAGTCGGGGCTGGGCGGGGTGCCCCAGCCCCCCAGGCAGATGCTCATCGTCGTGCTCCTGGCGTTGTTCGCCGGGCTCTTCGGCCTCCACAACTTCTACCTGGGCTATACCAACCGTGGACTCGCCCAGCTGCTGGTCACTGTGTGCACCCTGGGCTTCGGGGCGCCCATCGTGTGGCTCTGGGCGATCGTGGAGCTGATCCTGATCGTCACCCGTTCGGGCTCCTACGCTTTCGACGCGTTCGGGCGTCCCCTGGTGTGAGGCGCTCGCGGCGCCCGTGCTGCTTCGGGACGCCCTCCGCCGGTCCGCCACGACCGCACCCGGTCCACCACAATCGTTCCTGATGTGGGACAATCGTGGCATGTTGCTCAGTGACCGCGATATCAAGGCGGGCCTCGACTCCGGCCGGATCCACCTGGATCCGCTTGACCGCGGCCTGGTCCAGCCGGCCAGCATCGATGTGCGCCTGGACCGCTTGTTCCGCCTCTTCGACAACCACAGGTACGCGGTGATCGACCCGCGCGCGGACCAGTCGGATCTCACCCGCCTCGTGGAAGTCGATCCTGAGAAGCCCTTCGTGCTGCACCCGGGCGAGTTCGTCCTCGGGGCCACGTACGAGCTGGTGAGCCTGGGCGCTGATATCGCGGCGCGGCTGGAGGGCAAGTCGTCCCTGGGCCGCCTCGGCTTGCTCACGCACTCGACTGCGGGCTTTATCGACCCCGGGTTCTCCGGGCACGTGACCCTCGAGCTTTCGAATACGGCGACGATGCCGATCCTGCTGTACCCGGGCATGAAGATCGGGCAGTTGTGCTTCTTCGACCTGTCGTCCCCGGCGGAGGCCCCCTACGGCAGCGAGGGGCTGGGCTCCCACTACCAGGGGCAACGCGGACCCACGCCGTCGCGGACCCACCTGCGTTTCACGACCACGCGCATTGGCCGGTAGATGACGCCGCTGGCCCCGCCGCCCCGCCCGAAACGCAGACCGGACGCGTTCACTCCTCCCAGCACTCGGAAGGAGGAGCCTTCGACGCCAATGGAACCCCGTTCCGCCGGGGAGCCGGGGACAGTGCCAGAACCTCCCACGCCGGCTGGTGATCCTGTGGCGCTGCGCGAACCGGTCAGACCGCCCAGGCCGCCGAGGCGCTCGCCCTCCCCTTCTCGGCGTTCCGGGTCTCCGCAGTCGTCGCCCTCGTCTGAGCGGGCGCCCGAGCGGGTGGTGGAGCCGGGGAGTGGGAAGCGCGCTGTTCCAGCTGATCCGCCGTCCGAACGCCAGCGGCGCGTTGTCCCCATCGCACCAGCGCCCCAGCGCGGGCAGCGCGCTGTTCCGTCCTCCCCGGCGCCGCGGACGCCGGGGCGTGATCCGCGTGTCGTTCCCGTCGTCCCGCCCTCCGAGCACGGGCCGAAGCGGGAGCCGCGTTCTGTTCCCGTCGTCCCGCCGTCCGAGCATGAGTCGGAGCATGGGCAGCGCACCGTTCCCGCCTCCCAGGCCCCCGCCCGCCAGGGCACCCTTGGGCCGGGGACTGCGCCCGTGCCCCGACAAGAACCTGTTCCCCCCGCCGGGGGGGCTTCTGCGCCCGGACCGCAGCGCCCCCGGTCCACGGGCGTCATCCAAGGCATTGCCCTGCCGGGGATGGTGGCGCGAGCAGAGGCGGGGCCGGATCCTTCGGGTGAGGCGTCGCCGGAAAGGCGCTCCGTGAAAGACCGGCTGGCGGATGCCCAACCGAGCTTGGCGGATGCCATGCCCACGGGAACAGGGGACAACCCGCTGACGAAGACTGCGCTCGGCATCTCCGCTTTTACCACCACGGAAGGGGCGTTCACGATCGATTCCTCCGGCGTGATCACCCGCTCCGGCTCCGCCTCGCCGATAGCCGTGTCCTTCGACGTGCAGGGCCCGGCCGGCGCCATCGACGTCGAACGGGTGCGCGATAAGCACGTGCTGGTCCTGTCCGACGAGGTCGATCCCGCCGAATTGGAGGCCCTGGCGGTGTCCATGTGGGACGACGCGGGCTGGGTGGGCCCCGGCGAGCTGCGCCTGTCCTCCTCGGCGACCCTGCGCGGCGCGTGGAGTGTCGATGATGCAGCGCGGCGCGCCCTGGGGACACCTGAGGTCCTCACGCAGGCATGGGTGCTGGATTGCCCCCAGACCCGTTCCGAGGAGGTCTCGGAGTCGATGGGGGAATGGGCCAAGGCATTCCCCGACGGCTTGCCGACCGGCCTCGAGTACCGGATCCTCCAGGCGCTCGCGCGGATGGCGCGGCGGCTGGCTGGCGCGCTGCGCCTCGCCCCGTCGGGCTTCGTGATGGAACCCGACGCGGAGTCCGCGGTCAACCTCACCGTTTACTCGCCCAGGTGGATCCCCCCGGAGGATCTGCTCGGCGCCCTGCGCGACAAGGGCGGCTTCACGGGACTGGCCGATGCCCGCGACCTCTCGCCCGCCGGGTCCTCCCCGCAGATGGAGCACGCCGAGGAGCAGAGGATCGCCCAGCTCCGCGAGAACCTCGGGCCCATGCGCGCGGACATCGCGGAGCGGATCGAGCGGGAGCGCCAGGAGCTCGCAGCCACCGGGGAATCCCAGAAGGTTGTCGAGGGCTATGCCCTCGTGGGCCCTATCGGGGGGCGTTCCGAAGTGATGGTCGAGGTGCACGCGGTCCCCTCGCCGCCCCGCGTCCTGCGCTGGGAGCCGTGGACCGCCTCGACGATCATCGAGTACCAGGTGCGATGGCTGCCCGGGGGGTCGCTTGACGCGCCCGACGCCACCTTGTCGCGCTCGGCGCGCCGCGAGCGCCTCCGCTCGGCGTCGGACATCGAGAGCATCGCGGGTCTCATCGCCACGATGGCGGGCGGCAACGTCATCGATGAGGACGGGTTCTTGGTGGGCCTGGAGGAGATCCAAGTGGCTGACGACCAGGAGCCGCAGGACTGAGGGGCCGGTTCCCCTCCCCGGCCCCGGGGTGCGCCGGGTGCCCGGACGTGGCATTCTATGTGTTCCTTTGCCGAACACGAGGAGGAAACGTGAAACTCTCAGCCCGCAACCAACTGCCCGGCACCGTTGTCGAGGTCACCGAGGGCGCCGTCAATGGGATCGTGAAGATCGAGGTGGCCCCCGGCCTGGTTATCTCCTCGTCGATCACGAACGCTGCCATCGAGGAGCTCGGCCTCAAGCCCGGTTCGCGGGCGGTCGCCGTCATCCAGGCGTCGAACGTCATCGTCGGCGTCGACGACTGACCCGCCCCTGTGCGGCGCGGATCCGGCCCAGGACCCCGAGTGTGCTCCCGGGCCGGGCGGGTCCAGCGCCCGCGCCTGCTCTGCTCAGTCCCGTTCCGGCGCCCGCCCGTCCTGGCCCCGGCGCACCGCCTCCAGCAGCATGACGGCCACGTCGCGCACCTGGGGCAGTCCAGTGCCCGAGGCCGCCTCCCCGGTCGACCCGCCCGGGACGAGTCCCGCGCTGGATCCGGAGGCCGACCCCAGCATCTGCGAGCAGAACGGGCACGCCGTCGCCACTACGTCGGCGCCCGTCTGCGCGGCCTCCGCGATCCGGGCGTCGGCGATGCGGGTGCCCCGTGTCTCCTCGAACCACGCGTGCGCGCCCCCGGCTCCGCAGCACATCGCACGGTCCCTGTTGCGCGGCATCTCGACCAGTTCCACGCCCGGCAGGGCCGCCACAAGCTCGCGGGGCGGCGAGTAGACGCGGTTGTGGCGCCCCAGGAAGCACGCGTCGTGGTAGGTGACGCGCAGGGGGGCGCCACTGTCCGGCGCGGCCCCGGCGGCGTGGCCGCCGCCCACCCCGTCGGGGGCGCTCCGGGCGGTGGCCCCTGTTCCCGCGGCCCCCGCCTCGTCGGCGCCGTCGGAGGGGGCGCCAGTCGGCCCGCTGGCGGGTACGGGTGTGAGCAGCCCTTCGCGCACGAGCCGGTTGAGCAACTGCGTGTGGTGGATGACCTCGAAGCGGCCGCCCAGCTGAGGGTACTCCCCGGCTATCGTGTTGAAGCAATGGGCGCAGGAGACGACGATCCTCTGCGGCGCGGCCTCGGTGAGGGCTTCGATGGCCTGGGCGGCCAGCATCTGGAAGAGGACCTCGTTCCCGGCGCGCCGCGCGGGGTCGCCCGTGCACGACTCCCCCGAGCCCAGGACCGCGAAGGACACGCCTGCGGTGTGGAGCAGTTCCGCGATGGCGGCGGTCGTCGCCTTCGCCTTGTCGTCGTAGGCGCCCGCGCAGCCCACCCAGAACAGGTAGTCGACGCCCGAGGCGTCCTCCACGTCCTCGCCCACGACGGGGACCTCGAAATCGAGGCCCTTGGCCCAGTCCATGCGCTTGCGGGCGGGTTGGTTGTAGGGGTTCGCCTTGGACTCCATGCCCCGGAAGGCTCGCGCCAGTTCGCGGGGGAAGGCGGACTCCATGAGGACCTGGTGGCGGCGCAGGTCCAGGATGTGGTCGATGTGCTCGATGTCAACGGGGCACTGCTCCACGCACGCGCCGCAGTTCGTGCAGTCCCACAGGACCTCCTCGGAGACGACGCCGGGCACCAGGGGGCCCGCCACGTCGAGGACACCGCCGGGGCCTGTGGCGCCCGACGCGGTCAGGGCGGTGACCAGGTCGAAGGAGTGCGGGGAGGGGGCGACGCCCTTGTCGAGCAGAACGGCGTCCTCCTCTCCGGCCGTCTCGGTTCCGGTCGGCCCGGTCCCGGTTCCGCTGTCCCCATCGGGTCCCGCGTCGCCGTCGGAGCGGGTGATGATCTCCTTGGCGGAGGCGGACTCCATGTGGTCGCGCAGGCCCATGACGAGGAGCTTGGGGGACAGGGGCTTCTGGGTGTTCCACGCGGGGCACAGCTCCTGGCACCGCCCGCATTCGGTGCAGGCGTAAAGGTCGAGGCGCGCTTTCCACGAGAAGTCCTCGACCGTGCCCACGCCCAGGGTGGCGTCCTCGGGGAGCTCGTCGAAGTCGTCGGGGGAGGTGACGGGCTCTCCGTCAATGAGCATGTGGTCGGCGGGCCCCAGGGACTTCGTGCCGTCGGGGTTGCGGCGGGCGTACAGGTTGAGGACGGCGACGAAGCGGTGCCAGGCGACGCCCATGCCGGTTTGCACTCCGACGACCATCAGCCACATCATCGACGTGATGACCTTGACGGCTGAGACGACGACGACCGCGTTCGCCAGCGCCGGGGCCGAGGACGAGGCAGCCGATGCGAAGAGGGAGCCAAGCCACGCGGTGAGTGGGAAGTGGAGGGCGCTCGCGTGGCCCTCCAGGCCGGGTGAGGCGCCGAGGAGCGCGAACTCGAGGGCGCGCAGGGCGACGACGCACGCGCATACGATGAGGACGACCCATTCGACGAAGAGGGCCTGCCAGTGCGTGGATCCCAGGAAGCGCGAGGCCAGTCCGCCGGGGGAGGAGTCCCGCGGATGGGGTCTTGTGAGGCGCGAGGGCACCGCGGGGTCCTCAACGCCCATCGCCTCTGCCGCGACGGAGGCCGCCCGGTCGGGGTCGTCGTTGGACAGGGCGGCCTCAGCGGGCGAGCCCCTGCCGGCGGCGCGGCGCACGGCCATGAGGATGACGATCCCGGCCAGCCCTGCCCACGCGAAGGCCTCAGTCACCCATTCCCAGGGGATGAAATGCCCCAGGAGCGGCAGCGCCCACGTCTGGTCGCGCAGTTGCGCGTACCCGGAGACCAGGGTGAGGAACAGCAGGGGGAAGGACATCATGACCAGCCAGTGAGCGGCCTTGATCCACGGACGGCCCTTGAACTCGCGGTGGGTCAGCGCGGTGGTGACAACGCTCCAGAGGCGCCGGCCGACGGGGCGCAGGCGCCCGGGGTCGGGCGTGCCCGAGGCCACGGTGCGCCACATGTGCGCCAGGCCCCGCGCGAATGCCACGAGCGCGATCGCCGTGACGAGCAGCGCGAACGCCCACATAATGGCGCTGAGCGTCGGATCGGCCACAGGGGTTCCTCCTTGCACGGCCGCTTAAGTCGATAGCCGTCCCATTGTCGCACTATCGGCCTCCCCGGCCCCGGCGAGCGCGCTGGGACGGGCGGGTGGAGGCGGCGCACCGACGCAGGGCCGCGGATTCGTCAGTGCCCTCGGCAGCGGGGCGCCGTCCAGGGGTGGTGCTGGCGCGCCGCCGCTGTCCCGCACTCCGGGGTGCCGCCTGGCCGCGCGCCGGCGCAGCCACTCACCCTGCCCGCCGCCGACATCAGCCACGCGGCTTCGGGCGCGCGCTGGCGCGCCCGCACGGAGGAGGGGTGAATCTCACGCGGACAGTTACCATGTGACCGGGGAAACTGTGCGACAGTTGGGGTGTGCTTCCAGTCTCGCAGCAGATTGACCAGTCACTTCCCGGCCGCGGGGTCCTCGAGGACGACCGCCCCCACGACCAGTGCGGCGTTTTCGGGGTGTGGGCCCCGGGCGAGGACGTCTCCCGTCTCACGTACTTCTCCTTGTACGCGCTGCAGCACCGCGGCCAGCAGTCCGCGGGGATCGCCGCCTCCGACGGGTCGAAGATCCTCGTCTACAAGGACCAGGGCCTGGTGAACCAGGTGTTCTCCGAGCAGTCCCTGCAGGGCCTGAGGGGGCACATCGCGGTCGGGCACGTGCGCTACGCGACGACGGGCGCGGACGTGTGGGAGAACGCCCAGCCCACGCTCGGCCCCACTCCCGACGGCACCGTCGCCCTCGCCCACAACGGGAACCTCACGAACACGGACGAACTGCTCGCCCTCGCCGCCTCCATCGCGCGGGAGGGGGAGGACTTCCAGCACGGGGCCACGACGGACACGTCGCTGGTGACCGCGCTGCTCGGCATGGCGGAGGGGATGCCCGGGCCCCGGCCGTTCGTCGCCACCCCCTCCGTCCTCGACCCCGGTGGCGGGGCGGGGGCCGCGGAGGGCGCCCGCCGCGCTGCGCCCGGCCGCGGTGCCCCCGCGCAGTCCGCTCCTCCCGCGCCGCCAGTGGACGAGGAGGACGCCTGCGTGCCCCTGGTGCCCGCCGCCCTCAAAGTCCTGCCACGCCTCAAGGGCGCGTTCTCACTGGTGTTCATGGACGAGGACACGCTGTACGCGGCGCGCGACCCCCACGGCTACCGGCCCCTGGTGCTGGGCCGCCTCGACTCCGGGTGGGTTGTGGCGTCCGAGACCGCCGCCCTCGACCTGTGCGGCGCTGCCCTCGTGCGCGAGGTCGAGCCAGGGGAGCTCGTCTCGATCAGCGCCTCGGGCGTCCACTCATGGCGCTTCGCCGTGAGCCGCGCCAGCACCTGCGTCTTCGAGTACGTGTACCTGGCCCGCCCGGACACGACGATCGGGGGCCGGCGGATCGTGGCCGCGCGCCACGAGATGGGGGCCGCCCTGGCCCGGGAGAACCCCGTCGACGCGGACCTGGTGATGCCCACGCCCGACTCGGGCACGCCCGCGGCCATCGGCTACGCGCAGGAGTCGGGCATCCCCTTCGCCCAGGGCCTCGTGAAGAACGCCTACGTGGGCAGGACCTTCATCGAGCCCACCCAGTCCCTGCGCCAGCTCGGCATCCGCCTCAAACTCAACCCCCTGCGCGAGGTCATCGAGGGCAGGCGCCTGGTCGTCATCGACGACTCCATCGTGCGAGGCAACACGCAGCGCGCGCTGGTGGCGATGCTCCGCGAGGCGGGGGCCGCCGAGGTCCACGTGCGCATCTCCAGCCCCCCGGTCGCGTGGCCGTGCTTCTTCGGCATCGATTTCCCGACCCGTGAGGAATTGATCGCCTCGTCGATGGGCGTCGACCGGGTGCGCGAGTCCATCGGCGCGGACTCCTTGGCCTACTTGTCCCTGGAGGGGATGGTGTCCTCCACGGGCCAGGGCACCTCCTTGTGCCTGGGCTGCTTCACGGGGGACTACCCCGAACCGATCCCTAGGGGCGCCCCGGTCCCCGGAGCACCCGGCACTGCCTCCTGCTAGGCGCGCCCAGGCGCCCGGCCGGGCGAACGTCCTCAGACCCGATAACCCAGACACGGCGTCGTCGAGCGCCCCACCGCGAAAGGCCCCATCCATGACCGACAACCCCCTTGACTACGCCACCGCCGGAGTGGACACCGCCGCAGGAGACCGCGCTGTCGAGCTCATGAAGGCCGCTGTCGCGCGCACCCACGACGCCACCGTGGTCGGTGCGACTGGCGGCTTCGCCGGGATGGTGGACGCGTCGGCCCTGCTGGGCATGAGGCGGCCCCTGCTGGCGACTTCGACGGACGGGGTGGGCACCAAGATCGCGATCGCGCGGGCGATGGACGCGCATGGCACGATCGGCCAGGACCTGGTCGGCATGGTCGTCGATGACATCGTGGTGATCGGGGCGCGCCCGCTGCTCATGACGGACTACATCGCGTGCGGCCGCGTCGTCCCCGAGCGCATCGCCTCCATCGTGGAGGGCATTGCGCGGGCCTGCGAGGCCACGGGCACGCCCCTGGTCGGCGGCGAGACCGCCGAGCACCCCGGCGTCATGGAGCCGGACGACTACGACATCGCGGGGGCCGCGACGGGCGTCGTCGATGCGGACCGCGTTCTGGGGCCCCAGCGGGTCGTCGACTCCGACGTGGTGGTGGCGATGGCCTCGTCGGGACTGCACTCCAACGGCTACTCCCTGGTCCGCTCGGTCGTGGCGCGCACGGGCGCTCCGCTGGACGCGCACGTCAGTGAGTTCGGGCGCACCCTGGGCGAGGAGCTCCTGGAGCCGACGCGCCTGTACACGCGCCTGTGCCTGGACTTGGTCGAGCGCTTCGGCGTCGGGGGCGGCGACGGGCGGGGCGTGCACGCCCTGTCCCACGTGACGGGCGGTGGCCTGGCGGCGAACCTGTCGCGCGTGCTGCCCTCCGGGTCGGTGGCGTCGGTGGACCGCGGCTCGTGGCGGGTGCCCGCCGTGTTCGACTGGGTGCGCAGGGGCGGCTCCGTGTCGTGGGAGGCCATGGAGGATTCCCTGAACCTCGGGGTCGGCATGGTCGCCGTGGTCGGCGAGGCGGACGCCCCGGCGGTGGTCGGCGCTGTGCGCCAGGCGGGCGTGGGCGCGTGGGTGCTGGGGGAGGTGCGCTCCACGGCGGCAGGGGCCGGGGTTGGGGAGCGCGTGGTCCGCGGCACCAAGGGCGTCAACGCGGGTTCCGTGCGCCTGCACGGCTCCTACCGGGTGGGGTGAGCGCCCAGGCGCCCTACTTGTCCGAGGGCTTGCCCGTCCAGAACGACTCGTCCAACTGCGCGGGGTCTATGTCGTCGGGCTCGTCCGCGACCGTGGCGAAGTCCGCGTACTTGGCGTAGAGGTCGTCCTCTTCGTCGGGCTCGTCGACGTCGGTGTCCGCGCCGTCGCTGCCCTGCTCCTCGTACATGTCCTCGGGCGCCAGCTCACGCTGAAGCGCGTCCAGGTCGGTGTCGGGGCTGAAGTACTTCAGCTTCCGAGCGACTTTCATCTGCTTTGCCTTTTGACGGCCGCGCCCCATGGCGTCGACCCCCTCCGCGTAGTTCGGGTCCGCATGGCGCGGTTCCCTGGGTGTTCACAATGTTTCGTGGCTTCATCATAACCAAAGAGGCGCAACGAATTGAACTTGAATCCGATTTTGCGCGCGTGGCGGAACGCGCCCGGGGCGTCCGCCCCGAGAGCCGTCGGGCCAGGTGGGGGCATGTTGGAGCGGCCCCCGCCTGGGGCGCGTCAGCGCCGTCTGCGGGACCAGGCGAACGCGAGGAGGCCGATGGCCACCAGGGTCGCGCCCACGGCGATGCCGATCCGTTTGATGGCCTCGGAGTCGCCCTCGCGGGCGGCGGCTGCGGTGTCGCGGACGCTCTTCCGGGCGCCCGCGACGGCCTCTGCCGCGGCGGCCTTCGTGTTCGCGACGATGGCAGCGGGCTGCAACTGCTCGTAGAGGTCGTCGACGGAGGCCGCCAGGGCAGCGCGCGTGGCCTCCAGGTCGGCTCGGATCTGCGCTTCGGTGCGGGGCGCGGCTGCGGGTTCCGTGGGAGTGCTCACTTGGTAAGTCCGTTCTTCACAATGTGGACGGCCTCGGTGATGCCGGCCTTGGGATCGGGTTTGCTCTCCTGGGCCTTGCGCAGTGCCCGGAAGCCGAGGAGGGCGAGGACCGCTACGACGACGGTCAGGAGCCCGACGACGATGAGGGAGGCCGCCCATACCGGCAGGACCGTGGCCAGTGCCGCTTCGATGGTGTGCAGGACCCAGCCCAGCAGGAAAAGGGCGAAGACGGCGGCCGCAGCCATTAGGACGAGGCCGGTGCGGATGCGCGCGAGCATGGTCGCGGTCTGGACCTTCGCCAACTGGATCTCGCCGCGCACGATCGAGGAGAACTGGCTGGTGATATCGGCGATGAGCCTGCCCACGGACGGCTTGCGCCGCGCCTGCGGACCCGTCTGGGTCTGCGTGTCCGGGGCGCCCTGCCCGGCCTGGGGATCCGGGTCGGGGGCGGCCTGCGCCGGCGGGGCGTAGGCGCGGGTGGTCGATGTCCTCGGCGGCAGGTGGGTGCCCTGGGCGGACGCGGCTCCCGTGCCGGGCTGCTCCTGGGCGGTGGGCTTCTGCGCTTGGGAGGCCGCCGGGGCCCGCCCCTGGGCGGAGGGCCCCTGCTCCCGCGTGATGGGCGTGGGGGCGGGATGCGCCGCGGGTGCCTGCTGGACGGGCTGAACGGGGGCAGAAGCGCGCTGCGGAGTCTGGGAGGGCGATGCCTGTGGTGTGGACTGTCCTTCGGGGACACCCGGGTTGGACGGTTGGGTCATCTGAGCGACTGCCTTCCTGCGTGGCGGTGCCTGGTCGACTACAGGCTATGTCACACAGTTAATCACGAAGGCGGCTCGGCGCGCAGCCGCCCAGCATGTGTCCTCAGTCCTTCACGCGCGCCGGGACCGCGGCGCGGGCCCAGCCGACTCCGGTTGCCGCCTCACCGTGCCCCGGCAGTCGGGGAAACATCGCAGCGCGGGCCCAGCCGACTCCGGTTGCCGCCGCGATCCGCGGTGTGCCCACACCTGCGGCGCGCGCCTCGTCGGCACCAGGGCGGCAGGACCGAAAGCCGCTCATGTGCGGTGGTGCCCACTTCGCAGGCGCCGGGGATGGGGGCGGGCCCTGGTTTCAGTCCTCGGGGGCGATGGAACCGGGCAGGTCGGAGAGGATCCTCTTGGCCTGCACGATCAATTCGTCGACGTCGGTGTCCTCCTCGGGGACGGCGGTGGCGGGGATCGCACCCGTGTACGTGGCCGTTTCGTCGATCTCATCGTAGGTGGCCACGCTCGACAGCGGCGCCGGATCCGTCGGATCCACAACGTTGAGGGAGTGCCACGCGACGGAACCCGGGTCCTCGTCTTCGGCCCCGGTGGCGTCCGCCTCGTAGAAGAGGGGGGAGGCGGAGGGGATGGGGCCCAGGAGGTTCTTCGGATCCTCCGGGCAGCGCTCGAGCGACGAGTCGATGGCGTCGAGCGTGGGCGGCGCGGCGTCCAAGGAGACGCTGCCGTTGGCCAGCATGATGACGCGGTGCGCGCGCAGCGCGGTCTCCGGGTGGCGCGTGGCCACGACGACCGCGCACCCTGCGGCCGCCACGGCCCGCAACAGGTCCACCAGCTCGTCCGTGTCGTGGGCGGGCAGGACCGACGGCTCCGTCACCAGGAACACCTCCGCGCCCGACACGATGGCGCGCGCCACCGTGGCCTTGAAGCGCTCCATCGGCGTCAGCTCTGCGGGATGGGCGTCCACCTTGGTGCGCAGGCCCGTCAGTTCCAGTGCGCCCACCAGGTTGTCCCAGTCCGCCACCGATCCCGTGGCGGCCAGGGGCGCCAGGATGTTCTGCCGGATCGTGAGATCCCTGTCGAGCGTGTCGCGCCCACCCAGCAGGGCAACGGCCCCGATGCGCCCCGCCCACCTCTGGCGCGCAGAACGGGGCTTGGCGGACACCACGCGGCCGGCGTCCGGGTCCTCCAGGCCCGCGAGCACCAGGAACAGGGCACGGGAGCGGAGGCCGGACGGATCCAGCACCGCCGTGATCCGCCGTGCGCGGAAGGCGACGTCCACTCCGTCCAGCATGCGCGCGCCCGACGACGGATCCTTGTAGGACAGGCCGAGCCCGCCGAGCAGCACCCGCCCGCCGCCCCCATGGGCGGCGTGCGCCTTTCTGGAGCGCCACCACGGCTTGTGAGCCGGACGGAGTGACGCCCTCTCCTGGGCCTCAGAGTTCGACATGCTCCCATTCTGGCAGCGGATACCCAAAAACGCTCAGGGGCGCGCGGGGGGAGGGGTGAGAAGGGGAGGGGGTTGGTTCAAGGCGCGCCCGGGGGTGCAGGTGGAAGCTGGTGCCAGCGATGGGATAATGAGGGCAGGTGATCGGCCTTGGCTGCTGCGGCTCCGCAGCGTTCCCCGCTAGCGCGGGGGTGAGCCCTCTAAACGAGGCGCGACCAAGGCGCGATGGCTGTTTTCCCCACGCAAGTGGGGTCAAGTTCGGTGAACTCTAATCGCGGGGCAACTTTAGTGAACTCTAATCGAGGTGCGTTTGCAACGAAGAATCTCGTCTGATAATCTTCGAGCACCGCAGCAGGGGCTGTGGTGCTCGAAGGAACTGTCGGGCTGGGAGAACTGATGGGGTCGACACGCAGAGTGGCGACCCCATCAGGCAGAGCTTGTGGCTCAAGATGTGACAGTCGCAGTCTACAAGCTCTGATCGGGATCTCGAAAGGAGGGTTTGTAGAGTGATGACGTTCGTTGAGGACGTGGCTGTGGTTGTCCTCGGTGTTCTGCTCCAAGGCGCTGTCGATGTTTTTGTCGCGAAAATGCTGCGGCGATGATTGGTGCGCGCACCCCGTTCAGCGGTCGGCTTGATCAAGGGTGAGTGGCACATTTACCATCGGCGCCCGGAAATGTGAGGAACCTCTCCCATTTCCGGGCGTCGAGGGTTATTATGAAACGGATTTCGTCTCAGGGTTGAGAGGGAGAACAGCATGGCCCGGAAAATCGATGGCAAGGTCGTGGAAGCACCAGCGGTGACTGCTGCGCCGCCGCCCCCGGAGTTCCCGCGGGCTGAACCCGGCCTGACCGCCGAGGGGCTATCCATGCTCACCCGCTCCTTCTGGGCGAAGAGCGGCAAGCGGAACCCCAAAGACTGGCTGTCCGTCCCCCAGCACCTGATGGACGCGGCCGACGTGGCGGGCAGGCTCTTCGACTCCTACCTCAGCGAGCACCACCGCGCGATCATGGCCTCCGTGTGGGGCGGCGACCAGGCGAAGGCGCGCGCCAGCCTCGTCTTCCTGACGGGCGTCCACGACGTGGGGAAGGCGTCGCTGCCCTTCTGCTGCCAGCACGGCCCGCTCGCCGACTTCGTCCGCGCCCACGGTGTCCTTGTCCCCCAACGTCGGGACGTACCGGACCGTGGGGTTCTTCCCCATGGTTTCGCCAGTCGTTTCGCGCTCGTCGATGCGATAGTAAAAAGGGGTGGGGACCGTGACCGTGCGGATCAATGGGCGGCGATCGTCGGCGTCCACCACGGGCGTTACCCGGATGGCTCGCAGATCGGAGCGGCGGGCGACGCCTACAAGGGCGAACTCGGCCGCCCGCAGAAAGAGCCGCGTTGGGAGCAGTCCCGCCAGGAGCTCATCGAGTGGATGGCCCGTCGCATCGGCTTCCCACTGAAATCCCCGGCGCCGACGGCGCTCCCGGAACTGCCGATCGCGGTCGCCTCGGCCTACGCCTCGGCGGTCGTCATTGCCGACTGGATCGCCTCGAACGAGGACTACTTCCCCCTGCGCCGCCAAGCCGAACGGGAACGGGAACTCACCGCGGACGAGCAGTGGGAGCGCGCCGAACACGGATGGGAGAGCGCCGACATGCCCCGCCCGATGACGGTGCCCGCCACGGCAGGTGGTTCCCCCGAGTCGTACTACCGCCACCGCTTCGGCTGGGGCACGGAGACCACTCCCACCGATGCGCAGATCGCAGCGGTGAGGCTGGCCGAGGAGGCCGACCCCGACCTCATGATCGTCGAGGCCCCGCCGGGGTCGGGGAAGACCGAACTCGCCTTCGCCGTCGCCGAGCGGATGGTCCGCTCCCGGGGGCTGCAGGGCGTGTTCATCGGGCTGCCCACGCAGGCGACCACCAACGCCATGTACGAGCGCGCCACGAAATGGCTGACGAACCTGCTGGGCGACAGCCCGCAGCGCCTCGGCGTCCACTTGGCCCACGGCAAGAACGACCTCAACGACGCCTTCGTCGAATTGCTGGACCGCGACTGCGGGTATCCGGTGCAGGTCCACGACGAGGAGGAGGACAGGCCCGGGGAGGACTACTCCTCTCTGCGCGCCAGCGCGTGGATGGCCGGTCGGTGGCGCGCCACCCTGTCGCCCGTCGTGATCGGCACGATCGACCAAGTCCTGCTGACCGCGCTCAAATCGCGTCATGTCCTGGTCCGCCACCTGGGACTGATGGGGAAAGCCGTGATCCTCGACGAGGTCCACGCGGCCGACACCTACATGGGCACCTACTTGAAGGCAGCGCTCACCTGGCTGGGGATGTACGGGATCCCCGTGGTCCTCCTCTCAGCGACCCTTCCGGCGGAGCGCAGGATCGAACTCGCCGAGGCGTACAGGCGGGGCCGGTGCCGCCGCGAGGTCGACGACAGTGCCCGCCTTGACGGCAATATCGGGTATCCCGTGCTCACGACGGTTTCACGGGGCGGGCAGGAAGTCGATGTCCACGTGGTCGGAGGCGGGGGCCCCGAGGCGCGCAGAACGATACTTCCGCTGGTCGCGCAGTCCCCGCAGGATCTCGTGCCCACCCTCGACGAGGCGCTCGCCGAGGGCGGGTGCGCCGTCGTCATCCGCAACACCGTGAAGGACGCGCAGGCCACTTACGACGCCCTCGCCCCGCACTTCGGCACGGACGGGGTGACGCTGCTGCACTCCCGTTTCATC
This sequence comes from Schaalia georgiae DSM 6843, assembly GCF_000429245.1. Taxonomy (GTDB): domain Bacteria; phylum Actinomycetota; class Actinomycetes; order Actinomycetales; family Actinomycetaceae; genus Pauljensenia; species Pauljensenia georgiae. The sequence goes on along the minus strand of NZ_AUBM01000006.1, from coordinate 293,165 downwards.
GCGAGCGACCGGGCGGAGCGCGACGAGCGGATGCTGCGCCTCTTCGGCAAGGACAGCGCTGCGCGTCCCCGCAGGCATGTGGTCGTCGCCACCCAGGTCATCGAGCAGAGCCTCGATGTCGACTTCGACGTGATGATCACCGACCCCGCGCCCATGGACCTCGTGCTGCAGAGGATCGGGCGGCTCCACCGCCATCCGGGCAGGGAACGCCCTTCTGGGCTGCGGGAAGCCCGCTGCCACGTGATGGTCGCCGACACGGGGTCAGCGCCGTGGGCATACTCGGGTGGGACCGACGTCGTCTACGAGCGCTTCCACGTGCTCCGCGCCCTCGGCATCCTGGCGGACCGTGGACGGATCGGCGTCGAGCGGCCCGCAGACTACGCGGAACTCACCCAACTCGCCTACTCGCAAGAGCCAGTCGGTCCCGCGACCTGGGCCGGGGCGCTCCAGGAAGCGGAGTGGGAGGCGCGGAATAACGCGAATACCGCGGTGGATCGTGCGAGAACGTGGTGCCTCACCGGCCCCAGGCTCCCACAATGGAAAGCGGACAGACTCGAGGACTCCTTCGTCGGCAACGCCTCTACTGGGGACGGCGCCCCCAAAGGCAGGCAAGCCGCCGCACAGGCTGCTGTCAGGGACTCCGAGGACCAGATCCCCGTTCTCCTGGTCGCGGTCGATCCCGGTATGGGTTGCGTCCCCATCAAGCCGCCCTGGCAGGTCGACACCGACGGGGAGACCATCCCCATTGACGTGAGCACCTGGCCCAGTCTCGGCCTCGTGCGGGAGATGCGCACGTGGAGCGTCTCGCTGCCACCGTGGCCGTTCCGCGAGACCGGGAAAGCGATCGACGAAGTGGTGGACGCAGTTGCGTGTGCCATCTGGGACGATGAGGCCACCAGGGATTGGGAGTGCCTGGAGCACCCGTTGCTCCGCGGCGAACTGGTCCTGGCGATGAACAAGACCGACGAGGGGTCCCCCCGGTTGGAGCGGGACCTGCTCGGATGCCACCTCATTTACACCCAGGAGAGAGGATTGGAGGTGCGGGCCCGATGACGGACCCTGATTACAACCTGCTGGACGAGGCGTGGATCCCCGTCCGGCTGCTCGACGGGAGCGTCAGGAAAATGGGGTTGCTCGACGTGTTGCGCAACACCAACGAGATCACGGATCTCGCCTGCGAGCTCCCCACTCAGAAGATCGCGATCCAAAGGATCCTGTTGGCGATCTGCTACCGCGTGACTTCCCTTGAATCAGCGAAGGACTGGAGGTGCCAATGGGACGCCGGTGCTCCTACCGACGAGGCGATCGCCTACTTGGAGCGGTGGCGTGACAGGTTCTTCCTCTTCGGTGGACAGCGCCCCTTCATGCAGGCCCCGGACCTGCGCACGGCGAAAGACGCGGTGTCCGGGCTGGAGAAGATCATCGCTGATATTCCGAACGGCGAGCAGTTCTTCACGACCCGGAATACCAGGGCTATCGCGCGCATCCCCGCCGATGAGGCGGCCCTCTGGCTGGTCCACGCCCACGCCTACGACCCCTCCGGTATCCGATCCGGCGCCGTGGGGGATCCCGAGGCGAAGGGCGGGAAGGGCTACCCGATCGGCCCCTCGTGGTGCGGGCAGACGGGGACGGTTCTGCTCAAGGGCAAGAACCTCGACGAGACACTGGTCCTCAACCTCGTCCCATTCGATTCGGGATCCTTGCAGGGCCCGGACCCCACGGGCGACAAGGGGGCGTGCACGTGGGAGGCCGAGGACGTCGAAACCGCGCGACGCCGGGACTTCAGCCGGGATGGGGACCCCGATCCTGCGGGGATCAGCATTCCGCGGCTGTTCACGTGGCACTCGAGGCGCATCCGCCTGGTCGGCGACAGGAGCGGGGTGACGGGGGTTGTGCTGGCGCAGGGCGACAAATTGGCTCCGCAGAACATGCAGCGCTTCGAGCCGATGAGCCTATGGCGCTACTCGATGCCGCAGTCGAAGAAGTTCCGCGAGCACACCTACATGCCGAGGAAGCATGAGCCGGGCCGGGCGCTGTGGCGGAACCTGCCGGGAATACTGCCCGGACTTAGGGCTGTCGACGGATTCGACAAGACGGCGCAGACGGAGTTCCTCTCCTCGCAGACACTGAGTTTCCACAATCGGATCAAGCAAGGACCTGCTACGGAATATCCCGTGCGCGTTCGGGTCGAAGCCGTTGGCGTCACCTACGGGCCGAAGGAGGCGACCTTCGAGGACCTGTACCACGACGAACTCAGCTTTTCGACGGCGCTCCTCAAAGAGAAGGGACCAGGCCTCCCTGACCTCATTGACAGCCAGGTGAGGGGCACGGAGCAGGTGGCCTCGCACGTCGGCGTTTTCGCCGCGAACCTGGCCAGGGCAGCAGGCCAGAGCGGCGATGGCGCGGGCGACGGCGCGCGCAGTCGTGCGAAGGAGCAGTTCTTCGCCCTCGTCGACGACCCGTTCCGCCGATGGCTCGCCCGACTCGACGGGGACTCCGATGTGGACGCGGCGCGCGGCGAGTGGCACGGGGAAGTGAGGCGCATCGTGAGGCTCCTCGCCAAACGCCTGGTGGATGAGGCTCCGCCCAGTGCGACGATCGGCCGCGACACGGGAATGGTCTTCATGAACACCGGCATTGCGGAGAACTTCCTGTGGGCAGCCGTGAACAAGACAATGCCCAGAACCGAAGACCAAATGAAAGAAGACGAGAAATGACTGGTGAAGAGGCCGGCGCCCGGCAAGCGAATCCCGCGCAGGACGAGGCGTCCGGTGAGCCCAATCGTTCCTGGGAGAGTGCTGAGAAAGTGAGGAAATGGGTGCGGTGGGTGATCCCACACCAACTCGAAGGAAAAGAGGCATCGCCTACGGCCGCTCGCGCCCAGTTGCGGCACGGCCTGGGCAAGGAAGTCGGATCCGTCCCATCGATCTGGACCTACACGCTCGAATCCGAGAGGCCGGGGCTAAGGGATAAGGAACCGTCCTGGGGGGAGAGGGCGGTCCATACCTCCTTGACCCTATGGGCACGGCACCAAGGATCCAATGCCGGGTCCATGCACGTGGGGGGAACGAAGGAGAACTCCCAGCCATTCGGCGTAGCCGTGCGCGCTCTGGCGGAGAAGGGGAGGGGCGACAAGCGGCCGGAGGAGACGCCCGTCTACCGGCGCCTGTCCTCGGTGGTCTCCGCCCAGACCTACGACGCCCTTGAGCACCACCTGAGGAGCATCGTCGACCTGCTCGAGGCCGCCGAGATACCCATGGACTACGGGCTCCTCGCCGCAGATCTCTTCCGGTGGCAGATTCCGCAGTTCCGCAGCGCAGTCACCCGCGCTTGGGGGCGCCAATTCGCGCGCACCCCCATTCCCGCCGAGAGCGCCGAGGACGAGGCCTCGGAGTAACCACCCCCCACCTGTTAGCAACGACGCACACCGAAAGGAACACCTTCAATGTCTCGTTTTATCGATATTCACGTCCTGCAGACCCTTCCCCCCTCGAACCCCAACCGCGACGACACCGGCGCGCCCAAGACCGCGACCTTCGGGGGAGTGCGCCGGATGCGCATCTCCTCGCAGGCCATCAAGCGCGCGACGCGCGAGGACTTCGAGAAGCGCGCCCCGGAGGGGAACCGAGGGATCCGCACCAAACTCGTCGTCGAACTGGTGAGGGCGGCGATCGTCGAACGTGCCCCCCAGCTGGCCCAGAGTGCCGCGGAGCTCGCGGAAATGGGTCTGGTCGAAATAGGGTTCAGACTCACCGAGCCCAGGCGCAAGAAGAACGAGGAAACGACCGACCAAAAACTCAAGGAAGCGGGTTTCCTCGTGTTCCTCTCAGCGAAGCAGATCGAGCACCTCGCCGAGGCGCTGGTCTCCGTGGCGGACGCCGAGGACCGGAAGAAGGCGTTCAAAGCCCTCAAACCGAAGACCCTGGTCGACACGGACCACTCGATCAGCATCGCGCTCTTCGGGCGGATGGTCGCCGAACCCAATTCCCTCAACGTCGACGCCGCCTGCCAGGTCGCACACGCCCTGGGAGTGGGCGAGGTCGAGTCCGAGTACGACTACTACACCGCCGTCGACGACGAGAAGAAGCGCAACGACGAGGCCGATGAGGGTGCTGGGATGATCGGCACCATTGAGTTCGCCTCGGCCACCGTCTACCGCTACGCGACGATCAACGTCGACCTGCTCGAGGAGAACCTCGGCTCCGTGGACGCCGCTGACGACGCGATCAAGCTGTTCATCGACAGTTTCGTGCGCGCTATGCCCACGGGCAAGGTCACGACCTTCGCGAACCGGACCCTCCCCGACGCAGTCGTCGTCCAAGTGCGGGACGATCAGCCGATCAACCTCGTCGGCGCGTTCGAGGAACCCGTTCCCGCCAAAGCTGAGGACGACGGTACGCAGAAGGGTTTCGCGGGACCCGCTGTCAAGCGGCTCGTCGCATTCGAGAAGGACATGCGGGCGCTGACCGGGATGACGCCGAAGGCCTCGTTGGTGGCGTGGACCACGCACAAGGCCGAGCCGATCGCCGAACTCGGCCAGCAGGTCCGCCTCGTCGACCTGGGCGGCGCCGCCGTTGACGCTCTTCGAGGGCAGCAATGAGTGAAGTCCTGGTACTGAGACTGGCGGGTCCCTTGCAGTCATGGGGCTCCTCCAGCCGGTTCACACGGCGATCGACCGAGGCGTTCCCGACGAAAAGCGGGATCGTCGGGTTGCTCGCCGCCGCCCAGGGGCGCAGGAGGACGGACCCGATCGAGGACCTCGCGGAACTGCGCATGGCCGTGCGGATCGACCAGCCGGGCGAGCTGCTGCGCGACTTCCACACAGCTCATAGGGGCAAGACCGCGATGCCGCTCTCCGACCGCTTCTACTGGTCCGACGCGGTGTTCGCCGCCTTCGTCGAAGGCCCCGACGGGCTGATCGACGCCCTCGCTAACGCGATCCGCCGACCGGCGTTCCCGCTGTACCTCGGGCGCAGGGCGTGCCCCCCCACGCTTCCGCTGTTCCTCGCGGTGGAATCCGATCCGATTTGGGAGGTCGTCCGGAGCACTGGGTGGCTCGCTTCGGGATTCCACCGAAAGCGCCAGCGGGCCAAGCGCGAGGTCCAGGTCCGGGTGGTCGCCGACGCGGGGATCATCCCCGGTGCGGACGAGTCCACGCCCGGGCGCACGCTCCAGGATGTGCCGGTCAGTTTCGACTCCGAGCGGCGGCTCTACACGTTCCGCCAGGTCGAGGAGGCAAGCGTGCCCTTGCAGAACCCCGAGTACGTCGAGTCGGCGCCTGGGAGGGCGCTGACGGGCGGCCACGACCCCATGGAGGTGCTCTGAATGTTCCTCACCCGAATCTTCCTCAACCCCCGCAGACGGGGGTGCAGGGAACTGATCTCGAGCAGGCAGCGCCTCCACGCGGCGGTACTGTGCTGCTTCCCCCGGGGTGCCCTGGATGCCGCCGAGGAGGGCAGGCTCCTGTGGCGGCTCGACGGGTCTGGCGCGGCGCGGGCCTCCAGGCGGGCCACCGGCGGTCGCGCTCATGAGGCACTGATCCTCTACGTCTCCAGCCCGGTGATGATGGATCCGTCGTGGATCGTGGAAACAGCGGGGTACGCGACGGACGAGGGGGTCACGGTGCGCGACACGAGCAGGTTCCTTGACGCGCTGCGCCCCGGGCAGCGATGGGGTTTCCGTATCACCGTCAACCCCACGTTCCGCGACGCCAAGCAGCGCAACGGGAAGGGGAAGAAGAAGACCCTCGCGCACGTCACGGTCGCCCAACAGACCCAGTGGCTGCTGGACCGGACCGAGGCGAACGGCTTCTCCATCCTTACCTCCCGCGAGATCGGCGGGGACCTGCCGGTCCTCGAGGACGAGGCGGGGGAGCGCGTCGACGGCGCCAGCCTCGTCGTCGACTGCGTCGGCCGGGGCATCGAGAAGTTCCGGCACGACGGCACGTACGTGACGATCCAGATGGCGACGTTCCAAGGAGTCCTGGAGGTGCGCGACCCCGCGAGACTCCGCGCCTGCCTCGTCGGCGGAATGGGGCGGTCCAAGGCCTACGGCTGCGGGCTGATGACGTTGGCGCGGCCATGACGCCGATACCGGGAGCGCGGCCCCCTGACCCGAAGGACCTCGTTCGGGTCAGGGACCGCCTCACCTTCCTCTACGTGGAGCGGTGCGTCATCCACCGTGACTCCAACGCGATCACCATTACCGACAGTAGAGGGGTGGCGCACGTCCCCGCCGCAGCGCTGTCGGTCCTCCTCATGGGGCCTGGCGTCAAGATCACGCACTCAGCGATCTCAGTGCTCTCCGAGAGCGGGTCTACTGCGGTGTGGGTGGGGGAGAACGGCGTGCGGTACTACGCCCACGGGAACCCGCCGTCACGTTCCTCCAGGCTTTTGGAGGCCCAGGCCAAGGCTGTCAGCGATCCCGCGCTGCGCCTCACCGTCGCCCGCCAGATGTACCTCATGCGCTTCCAGGGTGAGGATGTCGCGAAGCTCAGCCTGCAGCAGTTGCGGGGGCGCGAAGGGGCGCGGGTGCGGCGCCTGTACCGGCACAACTCCCGGCGCACCGGGATCCCCTGGGACAGGCGCGAGTACGACCCGGATGACTTCGAGGGCGGGTCGGTGGTGAACCAGGCGCTCTCGGCCGCCAATTCCGCCCTGTACGGAGTGGTCCACGCGGTGATCGTCGCCCTCGGCTGCTCGCCAGGACTCGGATTCGTGCACAGCGGCACCTACAGGGCGTTCGTCTACGACATCGCCGACCTGTACAAAGCGGACCTTTCCATCCCTGTCGCCTTCGACGTCGCCGCCCTGGGAGGCGAAACGCCGATCGGCACGGAGGCGAGGCGGCGCGTGCGCGACGCCGTCCGCGAGTACCGCCTGCTCGAGCAGGCCGTGCGGGACATCAAGGCCCTCCTCGCGCTGAGCGGCGACCCCGTTGACGCCGACGATGACGACGAGGCCCTGATCGTCGACGACTTGCACCTGTGGGACGACTTCGAGGGGACCGTCGCCGCGGGGGTGTCCTACGAGGAACGGGCCGTGACATGATCGTGCTCGTTCTCTCGGCCGTGCCCGAAGGGCTGCGCGGGCACGTCACGCGATGGCTCCTGGAGATATCGCCGGGCGTGTTCGTGGGAAACCTGGGCAGCCGCGTCCGAGAGCGGCTGTGGGAGATCGTCATCAAGACCATGGGGAGCGGCCGGGCGATCATGGTCTACAGGGCCCGCAACGAGCAGGGCCTCGAGTTCCTCACCTGGGGCGACCCCTGGCGCCCAGTGGACTTCGAGGGCATACGGCTCATGATGCGCCCAGCGGTCGCCCAAGGGCGGGGCCAGTACACGGATCCCGCAGACGCGCCCGACGCCACCCGCCGTTTGCGCGGGCGCCCGGGAATGAGTAGCTTTCAGAGAAGGCGTAAGGCTCGAGGGTTTCCAAGATCCGACCGGCCTGAGCGATAAAAGCCCAGGTCAGGAAGTGTTTTCCCCGCACGCGCGGGGATGAGCCGTCGGCGAGCGTGGCCTTCACGATGCGGATCAAGTTTTCCCCGCACGCGCGGGGATGAGCCCTGGCGGGACTGGTACCCGGCGTCGCCGGAGCAGTTTTCCCCGCACGCGCGGGGATGAGCCCTCCGCGCCGCCGGGATCACACCATCGGACCGTGTTTTCCCCGCACGCGCGGGGATGAGCCGTCCGAGTCATTGGTTTTCTTCACGTCCCCGCCGTTTTCCCCGCACGCGCGGGGATGAGCCCCGCTTCTCCACGGAGATCAAGCAGGCTATCGCGTTTTCCCCGCACGCGCGGGGATGAGCCTTCGTGATCAACACGGTGTACACGAATGGTATCGTTTTCCCCGCACGCGCGGGGATGAGCCTCGGGCAGCGACTCCACCGCCGTGGCCTGCCAGGTTTTCCCCGCACGCGCGGGGATGAGCCCACCGGCAAGGGATTGGTCCTCGGCATCGACGAGTTTTCCCCGCACGCGCGGGGATGAGCCCACCTTGGAGTACGGGCGCCTGAAGGAGAACACGTTTTCCCCGCACGCGCGGGGATGAGCCCACGGTCCTGCTTCGACGAGTTGCACCGACGATGTTTTCCCCGCACGCGCGGGGATGAGCCGCGAACGGCTCCATCAGACGAGGCCCTCTTCGGGTTTTCCCCGCACGCGCGGGGATGAGCCCGCCGTGACGATGGGGAGGAGCTTTTCTCCAAGGTTTTCCCCGCACGCGCGGGGATGAGCCCGCCTGGAGCCGCCGCGAATCCACCGGCCCCATGTTTTCCCCGCACGCGCGGGGATGAGCCGTGGCGGCGGCTGAGGCGCGCCTCGCTGAGGCCGTTTTCCCCGCACGCGCGGGGATGAGCCGTGGCGGCGGCTGAGGCGCGCCTCGCTGAGGCCGTTTTCCCCGCACGCGCGGGGATGAGCCCCAGAGGCCCCGCCGCACCACAGCGGGTGGGCGGTTTTCCCCGCACGCGCGGGGATGAGCCCTACACGGTATGCGACCAGACCATCACCCACCAGTTTTCCCCGCACGCGCGGGGATGAGCCGCACCAGGCGCCGCCCCGCCGGGCCCGCCCAGCGTTTTCCCCGCACGCGTGGGGATGAGCCGTGCATCAAGGAAAGAGGGGACTGGTTCTCAGCGTTTTCCCCGCCCCCGCGGGGCAGGCCCTGCCCCGCCTCATCGCAGCCCTCGCCTGGCGTGGCGCCCCAGGGGGCTGCGGCCCTGGCCCCCGCCTCGTGCGCACAACCGCACAACCGTGCAACCGCACAACAAAATCCCCGAAGCCCAGGGGGCTTCGGGGAGGCGGTGGCTCCGACCGGCGTCGATCCGGTGACCTTTCGATTTTCAGTCGAACGCTCTACCAACTGAGCTACAGAGCCAGGACCGGGACCGTTACGGTCTGGTCGGCGACCCCGACGGGACTTGAACCCGCGACCTCCGCCGTGACAGGGCGGCGCGCTAACCAACTGCGCTACGGGGCCTTACAACAGGTAAGACCTATTGAATTATTGCGCTTCCACGATTGCAGGAGCCGTACCCCCAACGGGATTCGAACCCGTGTCGCCGCCGTGAAAGGGCGGTGTCCTAGGCCGCTAGACGATGGGGGCCGTTTGGCCGCCGGACTGGCGCCCGAAGACGAGGATTACTTTAGGCAGAACATGCCTTCCAGGTCAAAACGCCCGCTCGTGACCCCTGACACACCTTATGTCTTTCAGGAAGCGGTCAGGCACGGGGCATACGCTTCCGCCATGCGCACTATCCCACCCCAATTTGGACACGTTCTGGCGGCGTCGGGCGACTCGGGACAATCCGATGGAGCCTCTGAAGTGGTCACCCACGCCCTCGACATCGCTTCGCTGCTGCTGGGCAGCGCCGTCGGCGCCTTCATCGGCCTGGTCATCGCGGTCCTGGTGCACGCCGTCGCACGGGGCGCGCTGGCGAAATCGGCCATCGCCTCGGCCCTGCTGGCCCGCACCCGCACCGCGTCCTACGGCTCCTTCCTCACGTGGGGCGGGTGGATCGGCCTGCAGGTGACTCTGTCCAACATCGACCTGACGGACTGGTCGAACGGCACCACGGTGTCGGTCATGTCCCACCTGCTGCTCATCGCCGCGCTCGCGTGCTTGACGTGGGTCGGCTACTCGGCCGCGTGGGTGGTCGAGGACGCGGCGAAACTGCGCCAGAAGCAGGACAAGGGGCGCTCGCGCCGCTTCGAGACCCAGGCCCAGGTCATCCGACGGCTCATGCAGGTGGTGATCAGTGTCGTCGGCCTGTGCGCGATCCTGGGCACTTTTGAAGCCGCCCGCCAGGCGATGACCACGATCCTCGCCTCCGCCGGCCTCGTCTCGGTCATCGCGGGCCTGGCGGCCCAGCAGACCCTCGGCAACGTGTTCGCGGGCGTCCTGCTGGCGTTCACTGACGCCATCCGCGTGGGCGACGTGGTCGTGGCGGGCCAGAAGGGCGAGACCGGTTCCGTCGAGGAGATCACCCTGAGCTACGTCGTGGTCCGGGTCTGGGACGAGCGCCGCCTCATCACCCCGTGCACCTACTTCACGTCCACGCCCTTCGAGAACTGGACGAGGCGCGCCGCCGCCCAGTTGGGCACGGTAGAGCTCAAGCTCGATTGGAGCGCCCCCGTGAACCTCATCCGCCGCAAGGTCGAGGCGCTCCTCACCAGGACCGATCTGTGGGACGGGCGCACGTGGACGGTGCAGGTCACCGACTCCGACCAGGACACGGTCACGGTGCGGGTCCTGGTCTCCGCGAAGAACTCCGGGACCTTGTCCGACCTGCGCACCTACCTGCGCGAGCACCTCATCGCGTGGATTGTGGCCGAGCACCCCGCCGCGCGCCCGGCCCGCCGCTTCGAACCCCTCAGGACCGTCACTGTGACCCACGACCCCACAGGGGAGAGGGCCGCCTCCCTGGCCGAGGAGCTCGCCGGCATCGTCGGGAACGGCGCGACCGGGGCGGGGGCCGCGCTCGTGGCCCCTCCTGCCCCCTCGGACGCGCCGGCCCCCGGGTCCGACGCCTCGAAGACCCCCACGGACGCGGCCCACGCCGCCCGCATGGTCGCCGCCCGGCGCAAGCACAAACTCGCCAGGCGCAGGGCGATGGCGGAGCGCCAGCGGGAGCTCGCCCACGGGGGGCCGTCCCAGGGCGAGGAGACCCAGGTGATGAGCGATACCGCCGTCGGCCGTGTCCTGAGCGAGGGCAGGGTTGGGGTGCGTCCGAAGAGCACCGACGGGCCGGCCACCGCAGTCCACGGGATCGACCGGACGCGGATCATGGAGGCGGTCGGCGGCAGTGGGAGGGGGCGCCCCGCGCCCGCCGCAGCCGGGGCGCCCGACCCGCGCCCGGGCACCGCTGTGGGTCCGGCCCCGGCCGCCTCCGCTGCCGACGGGGACTGGGCGGGCTCCTCGGAAAGCACGCGGGTGCTGCCCGCTGTCGGCTCCGGGCCCCTGCCTCCCCCACCCGCCGTCTCCCGGCCCCGCCAGTCGGCGCCCGCCGAACAGAACGGGTCGGCCCCGCGTTCCGTTCCAGCGCCCCGGGAGGCAGGCGCGTCGCCCGCCGGCCCGGCCTCGTCCGCTGAGCCCGCCGGCCCCGCCTCGTCGGCTGCTCCCGTCCCCGCGCGGCCAGCGGCAGAACCCGTCGAGCGGGGCGAGCGCTTCTTCTCGGGCTCGCCCGAGGCCGATGAGCGCAACGCGGCCATGGCCGGACGCAGGTACGACGACGAGGAGGGCGACTAGCGGTGTTGAGCCGAGCAGCCCGGGCAGCGCGCCATGGGCGGCGGGAAGGGCCACAATAGGGGCATGAGTGATTTCCCAAGCCTTGACGAGGCCTCGGCCCTCACAGACGCCCAGTGGCGCTCCCGGCTGACCCCCATGCAGTACCACGTGCTGCGCGAGGGCGGCACCGAGCGGCCCTTCACGGGGGAGCTGCTCGACGAGCACCGCGAGGGCGCGTACCATTGCGCCGCCTGCGGGCAGCGGCTCTTCGACGCGGACACCAAGTTCGAGTCGGCGTGCGGCTGGCCCAGTTTCTACGAGGCCGACGAGGGGGCGACCAGGGACCTGGTCGACACCAGCCACGGCATGGTCCGCACGGAGGTGCGCTGCTCGCGCTGCGGCTCGCACCTGGGCCACGTCTTCCCCGACGCCCCGGACCAGCCCACGGGGATGCGCTACTGCATGAACTCCGTGGCGCTGGTCTTCACCCCCGCCCAGTAGATGGCCTTCGCCGACCGGGTGCCGGCGCAGCTCTTCATCGTCGGCTCCGCACTCATCCAGTACGTCGGCGCGGCGGTGGCGGTCGTCGCTTTCGCTGCGGTGGAGCCCGCTTCGGTCGCATGGTGGAGGGCGGCCACGGGCGCGCTCGTCCTGTGCGCGTGGAGGCGCCCGTGGCGCGACGGGCTCAGCCGCCGCGACCTGGCGGCGTCCGCGCTCTTCGGAGTGGTCCTGGTGGCGATGAACTCCTCGTTCTACGAGGCGATCGCCCGCCTGCCCCTGGGCACCGCCGTTTCCATCGAGTTCGTCGGTCCAGTGGCGGTCGCCGTCCTGCGCGGGCGGGGGTGGGCGCCGCGCGTCGCAGCAGTCCTGGCCCTGGCAGGGGTCGCGTGCATCGGGGGGCTGGGGCTCGACCTGTCGCAGGGGCGGGTGCGTGTCGGCCTGGCGTGGATCCTGGCCGCTGCCCTCGCCTGGGCGCTCTACATCGTCCTCGGGCAGCGGGTCGCCTCTACGCGCTCGGGCGTGACGAACCTGGCACTCGGGTGCTTCTTCGGGGCGGTGCTCTTCGCGCCCGTCCTGGGGCCGGGCGCGTCGGTGGCGCTCACGGACGCCGGCTTGTTCGCCGCAGTGGTCGGTGTGGGACTGCTCTCAACGGTCGTCCCCTACTCGCTGGAGGCCCTGGCGCTCACACGCTTGCCCGCGGCCACTTTCGCGCTCTTCACGGCTCTTCTGCCAGCCTCGAGCGCCGTGGTCGGCGCTCTCATGCTCCGCCAGGTCCCCGCTCCCGCGGAGCTCGCCGGGCTGGTCCTGGTGTCAGTGGCCGTATGGATCGCCTCGGGCAAGCACCATATGGCGCGGCGGGAGGATTGACGCGGGCCGTGCGGCGGTTTCCCTGCGGGGCTGTCCCGCGTCCTCCTGGTGCCGCACACAAGGGAGGGAATTAGGTAACACGGCGTCGCACACAACGGCTTGAATCTGCCGCCCAGTGCGGCGCGTGTTTCGTAAATCGGGGTCCTTGTGTGCGCAACCCGGCGGGCGGGCCTCGCGCGAGGCGCTGGCCAAGGCCCCGCGGAGACCGCCCAGAACACGTGGCAGCCCTTGCGCCGTGTGCGCCTACCGGGCGACCCCGTCGGAGTGTGCGCCGCGCCGGGCGATCACCCAGAAGGCCCGCCACGCGCCGATGGAGCCTGTGACCATGACCACGATCATCGGGGTCGCCGACGAGCCGCCGGAGGTCGCCAGCGGCGCGGAAACGGCGTTCGCCAGCGACTGGGCGACGCCGAGGACCGACGAGGCGGTCCCTGCTAGCTCGCGCGACTGCCCGAGCGCCAGCGACGCCGCGTTGCCGAAGATGAAGGCATTCGCGCTCATGATGAGCATGAACCCGGCGCACGTGGGGACCAGCGCGAGGCCGAGGGCGGTGGCCGACACCACCAGGGTCACAACCCCCAGGGCCGCCAGCGCCAGGCCCACGACGATGAGCACGCGGGGCTCGAAGCGCGCGATGAGGCGCACATTCACCAGTGCCAGCAGCGTGGGCACCAGGGCGTTGAGGGCGAAGACCAGGGAGTACTGGAAGGGGGAGAGCCCCAGGGACTCCTGTAGCACATAGGTGGCGTTCGAGATGTACCCGAACATGCAGAAGCTCGACAGTGCGTTCGTCAGCATGAATCCGACGAATGGCCGGATTCGGACCACTTGGGCCAGGCCGCGGAAGAAACGGGGCACTCCGCCGCCATGGCGCTCCCCGGGCGGCAGCGACTCGGGCACGAAGCGCCACGCGAGGACCGCCATCAGCAGGGTGAAGGCCGCGAGCGCCCAGAACACGGCCCTCCAGGGGGCGCGGGTGACGATGAAACCGCCGAGCACGGGGGCGACCATCGGGGCGAAGCCGACGACGGCCTGCAGCAGCGACATGGCCCGCGCCAGCATTCTCCCGTGCGCGACATCGACCAGGACGGCTCGGCCCACGGACGAGGCGGCGCCGCCCCCGAACCCCTGGAGGACCCGCCCGGCGATGAGGACGCCCGCGTTCGGTGCGAAGACGCACACGAGGGAGCCCGCCAACGCCGCCAGGCAGCCGGCGACGACGGGTCCGCGCCTGCCCAGCTGGTCCGAGACGGCCCCACCCAGCACCTGGCCCACCGCGTAGCCGATGAAGAACGCCGTGAGCGTCAGCCCGACCATGGTCGAGGTGGTGGACAGGGAGGCAGTGATCTGCGGGAACGCTGCGGAGTACATGTCGGTCGCCATTGGGGGCACTGCGTTGAGCGCCGCCAGCGTGAGCAGGAGGGCGGGGGTGAGGGGGCCCCCGATCAGGGAGGCGCGGGGGCCTTCGGTGTTGCGTGGCATGCGTGTCCTAATGATGGGCGAGGGCGCGGGAGGCGGCCTCGATCTCAGCGCGGGACGGGCAGGTGGCCGGGCCCACTTGGGTCGCGGCGAGGGCGCCCGCGCAGTTCGCCAACCGCAGGGCTTCGAGGATGTCCACCCCCTGTGCCAGGGAGGCGGCCAGCACCCCGGAGTGCGCGTCCCCGGCGCCGTTCGTGTCGACCGCCGTGATCCGCGGGGTGGGGATGAGGACCGCTGATGGTGGGCGCTGCCTCCGGGTCCGGCCGTTTGCGGAGGTGGGGGACCCGACCGCCCAGCGGGGGTCGGCGGGCTCACCCGGGGCGTACCACGCCCCGTGTGCGCCGCATCGCACGATGACGGGGGAGCCCAGGGCGCCGGCGAGTGCGGCCGCGAGCTGTGCGGCGTCCCCGGGGGCCGTTCCGGCCGGTGGTGTCGCCTCACCCGGGGGAGTGCCTCCGTGCGGGGGCGCGGCGGACGCCCGCGCGAGGCGGCCCGCGAGGATCCCCGCCTCGCGCTCGTTCATGGACCACAGGGGGGCCAGGGCCCGCAGGGCGAGCAGGTCGTCGAGGTCCACGTCGCCGACGACGGGCGACACGTCGACGATCGCGCGGAGCCCTGCGGGCAGGTGCGCCGAGAGGAACTCCCGCAGCGCTGCGGTGTTGGCCGGGTGGGCCAGCGCGTAGCCGTCCACGTGCACCACGTCCCCGCTGCGCAAGCGGGCCGCGTGGGCGGACCACGACCCGCGCGGCAGGCGGGCCTCCGCGCCCCTGGTCGAGACGAAGGTGCGCTCGCCGTCGCCGTCCGTGATGGCCACGCAGTACCCCGAGTCCGTTCCCGCGACGCGCGGTCCCTCGCAGGAGGCGCCGATGCGCTCCAACGCAGCGGTGATGATCGAGGCGAATCCGCCGTCCCCGACGCCGGACAGGCTCACTGCCTCCGCTCCCATCCGGCGCGCAGCGGCCAGCACGTTGAAGCCCCCGCCCGCGTGCATGCCCGCGTCCTCTGCGAACACGTCGCCGCCGGGAGCGGGCACGCGCGGCGTCAGCAGTGCGAGGTCGACGACCACCTGCCCGAGCAGGACGACCCTGCCCTCCTGCGGTGCTGCGACTGGCTCCCCGTGGGCGGGCAGTCGGGATCCGTGGGCGCGCAGGCGGAGCAAACCGTCGGCGGTCTCGCGCAGCCGCAGCCCGGAGACGGCCTCCACTCGTTCCAGCTCCTGGGCGGGCCAGCACCGGGCCCCCAGGGCGGCGCCGAGCACGGCGCCGGTGATAGCGCCGATCGTGTCGGTGTCACCGCCGAGGTTGGCGGCGACGCACAGGCCCCGCCACGGATCGGCGGCGTAGCGCCAGGCGATGGCGAATGCTGCGGGGACGGACTGGGCGGCCTCCACGGAGGCGCCGACGCGTGCCCGCAGTGCCCCGGCGAACGCCCGGTCGTCGTCGGCAGTACCGGGGGCGAGGTCGTGGGCGCGCGCGAACCGCAGCGCGTAGCGGGTCCGCTCGCACACGTCCGGCTGGGGCGTCCACGCCCCCCGGCGCCCGAGTCCCTCCACAAGGGCCAGGGCGCGTTCCAAGGAGGCGCGGGCGGAGTCCGAAGGGCTGTCCGCCCCTGCTCCGTCGATGCCGAGGGAGACCGCTGCCGCCACGAGCGCGGCGGCGTGGAAGCCCTGTTCGGTGGCGTGGGTGACGCGGCACGACTCCCACACGGTGTCGGCGAAACGCGGATCCCGGGTGGAGGAGGCGATCCCGATGGGCGCGACTCGCATCGCTGAGCCGTTGGTGGTGCCCGCGCCGCCCACGCGGAGGGGGTCCTCCCCGGCCCGCACGCGTTCCAGGGCGGCCTTCGTCGATGGGCCCAGCAGGTCGAGGGAACCGCGGGCCGCCATCGAGTCCTCCCAGTCCAGCAGGGCGCGGGAGAAGGCGTGGGGGTCGATGCCGCCCCCGCCCGATACCAGCAGGCCGGCGACGAGCAGCGCCTGCTCCGTGTCGTCCGTGACGCTGCCGGCGGGCATGCCGGGCGCGTAGGGCTGCGAGGTGTCGGCTGGGACCAGGGCGTCCACCCACCCGTAGGTCAGCCTGATCTGATCGGCGGTCATCGCCTGGGTCGGCATGCCAAGGGCGTCCCCCAGCGCGAGTCCCGCCAGGGCGCCGTGGGCCCTGTCCGCGTCGTCGGACATGGCGACCTCCATCCGTCGGCAGCGCGTCGGTACCGGCGCAGTGCGGCAACCGCCCCAGCCGGCGGGGCTGGGGCGGGCGAGTAGGCCCAGGGGGACTCGAACCCCCAACCTACGGATTAAAAGTCCGCTGCTCTACCATTGAGCTATAGGCCCGTCGCACACCATTGTAAGAGGATGATGCCAAAATGGCCGAACCGACCAGACCGAGGCGTCCCGCGATGCTCTCCGCCTCCCGAGCCGAGGCGATCATCGGGGACCAGGACCCCGCCGAGTCCGCCGCCGTCGCGCACACCGCGGCGTGGGCGCTCATGGGCGTGGGCGATGACGAGTTCGATGACGAGGCGGTGGCCCGCCTGCGCGCCCATGTGCGCGAGCACGGGGCCGACGCCATTGCGCACGTGTGGGCGCGCAGCCCCGCGTTCACGCTTCCGGGCGCGCTGTGGCGAGCCTACCTGTTGAGTGAGTGGTACCACCGGGACCCGGGGGCGGTCGCCCGGCGTTACGAGGCGGGGGCCGCTTCGCCCCGTATCGACGGCCTCGAGGCCCCCGTGGATGTGAGACCCCTCTCATTCGTGATCGGGGAAGTCGATTCCCTGTTGCGCGGGGACCTCACCGACGACGACCTCGACTTCGTCTTCGCCCAGGCCGCCCGGGCCTGCCGCGTCCTGGCGGCCGCCGACGCCACGTGGATCGACGACCCCGACGACCCGTTGGCCCACGCCGTCACGACGCGGAGCCGAGCACTGGTCCGCACCGCCGACGAGCTCGACGCTGCGGCCCGCGAGGCCGCTTCCGGCGCGCTCGACTAGCCTGCGCCCCCGGGAAGGGGATGGAGGCGCGAACGTGCGCGCAGCGCACGGGACGGGTGTGCGAAACCCCGGCCACCAGTCCGGCGGTGCCCGACGCGGGCCGCTACCCTTGAGAGGTGACTCCCACCCCTTCCCCCAGGCCCCAGAAACTTGTGCGCTCCGCGGGGGCGCTCGTCTGGCGCTTCGCGGACCCCGGGCGGGCGGGCGTCGTCGGCGAGTCGGTCGATCCGGCCGACATCGAGGTCCTCATGGTCCATCGGCCGCGGTACCGCGACTGGTCGTGGCCCAAAGGCAAAGCCGAGCCGGGGGAGCCCATCGTCGTCGCCGCCGTGCGCGAGGTGGAGGAGGAGACGGGGGTCGCCGTCACTCTGGGCGTCCCACTGGCCACGCAAAGGTACCGTCTCGGTTCGGGGCACACCAAGGAGGTCCACTACTGGGTCGGCGCGCCGGTGCTCGCCGGATCCATCGCCGAGAGACTGCGCGCGCCCGTTGTTCCCGCTCCGCGCGGGGAGATCGACCAGATCCGGTGGGCCCGGCCCGATGCCGCCGAGGCGATGCTCACCCGCAGGGGTGACCGGCGCCTGCTGTCCGAGCTCGCCTCCCACGCCCGTGCGGGCACTCTGCTCACCACCGCGGTCGTGCTCGTCAGGCCCGGGAACACCTTCGGCTGCGGCGCGCCAGGGCGGGGGGGCGCGGCCCGGGACCCCGCAGCACCGGTGCGCGCGGATACGGACGAGGGGGTGCGGACCGCCGCAGCCGTCGCTCCCCCCGAGGAGGGCGGGGAGCCCGCCACGAGTGACGAGGGGGTGCTGAGCCGCCTCGGCGTGCGCCACGCCTTTGACCTCGTCGAACTCATGAGCGCCTTCGGCATCGACCGGGCCTGCGCGGCCCGTGCCGCCGGTGCGCGCAGGACGCTGGCGCCCTGGGCAGCGGCCGGGGGCGGGCAGGTGCTCGTCGTGGAGGGGGAGGCCCCCCGTGGGACCGCCACGGGAGTGGAACCCGCGCGGACGGGGGAGGGGCGGTCCGGCCCCGCGGCGGTTGCCGCGGCCAGTGGCCTCGTCCCTCCGGGGCAGAGCCGCGCATCCGGTCCGCTGACACAGCTCGCAGCAGAGGATGCCTCGCGGCCCCCGCAGCGCGCGGGGGGAGGGGCCGCGGACCCGCACGGCCTTTCCGCTTCCAATGCCGTTCAACCGGACGCGGGCGCATCCACCGGCTCCGATTGGGTGGCCGCCCTCGTGCGCTCGCTGCTCGTGCGGACGCGGGGGGCGTCGCTACTGTGCGCCCCCCGCGAGGCGGTGGAGCGGGGAATCGGAGCCCTCCGCGGGGCGATGGCGCCGAACTCGCAGGGGGCGCTCCCGCAGGACCTCGGCCGCGCCCAGGTCGTCGTCGCCCATGTGGCCCACCACGACGGCGGGCACGCCGTCATCGCCGTCGAGTGCCACGCCTTGCGCACAAGGCGCGCCCCGGTTCCGAAGGAAGGACAGGGAGAGGGGCGTCCGCGTGCCCATGCCCGGTCGAAGCGCTCCGCTGGCCCCCGCTGAGGAGGGGCCGGTGCGGACGGCTGACCGCTGGACGGAGCGTGGGGCCCGGCGCGCAACGCGCCGGGCCCCACGGCAAGCCCTCGGCCATCACAGGCTCATAGGCTCACAGGCCGGAGTTCTTCGCGGACTGGTTGAGCTTGTGGCCCTGCATGTCGGTGACCATGCAGACGATCTCATGGTCGTTCTGCGCCCACGACTGCGTGGTGGGGACGAACCAGGTGACGTCGAGCGAGCTCTCCTCGTAACTCGTGCCGACGTATCCCTGGAAGGCTGCGACGCAGACCTGTTCGGCCGTTGAGGCGAGCGACTCCTGCCCCGGGTAGTCGGAGCCTTCGAGCTTGTGGAGGAAGAACACCTCGGCGTCGTGCGGCTTGGAGCAGTCGACTGTTTCGACGGTGGAAACCTGGTCGCTCTCAGGCTGTTGGATGCACTGGCCGATGCTCATGTGCATCACGGACGAGGTCGCGCAACCCGCCAGCGCCATGGCGCTGAGGGAGGCTGCGGCGGCGCATGCTGCGAGCGTGCGCAGGGGTGCATTGAGGGTGCGGTGGTTGCCTTGAAGGGAGGGGGTGGTGATGGACATTTTCAGACTCCTACGATCCAGGCGGCGACCCAGTACAGGACTGCCGAGACTGCTGCTGCGGCGGGGAGGGTCAGGAACCATGCGACCACGATGTTCCCCGCTACGCCCCATCGGACCGCGGAGAACCTCCTCGTGCAGCCGACGCCCATGATAGCGGTAGAAACTACTTGGGTGGTCGAAATTGGCGCGTGGACGACGTAGGAGCACAAGTACAGGATCGAGGAGGACACGGCTTCGGCGGTGAAGCCCCGCGCCGGATCCAGGTCGATGATCTTGCGGCCGATCGTGCGCATGATGCGCCCGCCCCCGGCCATCGTGCCCAGTGAGATCGCCAGAGCGCCGGAGACCTTGACCCATATGGGCACCGTCATGTCGCCCGTCAGCGGGTCGTAGATCTGGTGCGTCTCGCCGTAGCCCCCGGCCAGCAGCGCCATGATGATGATGCCCATCGTCTTCTGCGCGTCCTGGATGCCGTGGCCCAGGGCCATCGCCGCCGAGGAGAAGCGCTGCGCGGCGCGGAAGCGGCGCATCGTGCGGTGGTACTGCGCGTTGCGCAGCAGTCGCAGGACGCAGCGCATGACGAAGTAGCCGACGACGAAACCGATGATCGGGGAGGCGAACATCGGGATGATGACGTGGTCGAGGATGCCCTGCCAGTGGACTGCCGTGCCGCTCACAATGCCGGCGCCGACGAGGCCGCCGATGAGGGCGTGGGACGAGGAGGAGGGCAGGCCGAACCACCACGTGATCAGATTCCAGATGCAGGCGCCCAGCAGTGCGGCGAGGATGATGACCAGGCCCTTGTGCTGCATATCCGCCTGTGTCGATTCGGCGTAGCGGCTGATTGAGATGATGCCCTGGCCGACGGTCTTGGCGACGGCGGTGCCCATCATGGCGCCTATGACGTTCATGACTGCCGCCATCAACAGGGCGGCCCTGGGCGTCCACGCGCGTGTGGACACCGAGGTCGCGATCGCGTTCGCGGCGTCGTGGAAGCCGTTGGTGTAGCTGAAGAACAGCGCGACGGCGATGACGACGCAGACGAGGATCAGGTTCAGATCCACGGCTCAGGATTCCTTCAGGGCGAGGGACTCGATGACGTTGGCCAGCTCCTCGAACGCGTCGGCGCAGGACTCGAGGCCCTGGACGATGTCTTTGAGCTTGATGATCGTGACCGCGTCCAGGCCGGAGTCGAAGAGGGCCGTGAGCGTGCGGCGGTAGGCCAAGTCGCCCTCGTTCTCGAGGCGGTTGATCTCGATCCAGTAGTCGCGCAGGTCCACGGGGGACTTCAGCGAGGGCATCGACTCGGCGGTGAGCCCGGCGCAGTTCTTGATGACGTCGATCTGCACGTCGAGCAGGGAGACCAGGGAGGAGGGGATGTCGGCGATCCCGTAGACGACCAGCAGGTCGCCGGCTTCGTCGATGAAGTCCAGGCAGTCGTCCAGGTGGGAGGCCAGGGACTGCAGGTCCTCGCGGTCGAAAGGTGTGATGAACGAGGAGTTGATGCGCTGGATGATCTCGTGGTTCAGTTCGTCGCCGCGGTGCTCGACGGCGTGGAGCTGGTCGCGCAGCGCGACCCTCTCCTCCGGGGAGGCGGCGTAGACCTGCGTGAGGAGCTCGACGCCTTCGACGAGGTGGTTGGCCTGCTGACTGAAGTACTCAAAGAAGTCGGGGCCCTGGGGCTTGCTGCGGATTCCCACGTTGTTCCTCCGGTCTGTGTTTGTTGGCGGAGCGCGGTGTTGCGTCCCACGCCAATCGTCCGCTAAGGCGGGACGGTTCTTCAACTTCAGGGGCGGGCGGGGGGCCGCGGGGCTGGGTGTTCTCCACCACACGAGGGGGTGGAATCCGTTAGAATCGGCTGTTGACCGGGACCAAGCGCCCGCATTTCGGTGCTCCTGTTCCGGCAAGATTGACCCTGTACGACGAGGGCGCGAGAGGCGGCCTCGGAAACTGAATGCCCAGGAGGCAAAATGTCCGTGACTGAACAGGACGTGCGCGCGGCGGCCCCGTCCAACGCTCCCGAAGACGTGCTCGAGTGGGTTGCGAAGATCGCCGAGCTGACGACCCCGGACGCTGTCGAGTTCACTGACGGCTCGCAGGAGGAGTGGGACCGCCTCACCGCGCAGATGGTCGCCAGTGGCATGTTCACGAAGCTCAACGAGGAGAAGCGCCCCAACTCCTTCCTCGCCCGTTCCCTGCCCTCGGACGTCGCCCGTGTTGAGTCCCGCACCTTCATCTGCTGCGAGAAGGAGGAGGACGCCGGCCCGACCAACCACTGGGCGGATCCCACGGAGATGAAGGCCACCCTGAAGGAGAAGTTCACGGGCGCCATGAAGGGCCGCACGATGTACGTGATCCCCTTCTCCATGGGCCCCCTGGGCGGTCCGATCTCGCAGCTGGGCATCGAGATCACCGACTCCCCCTACGTCGTGTGCAACATGCGCATCATGACGCGGATGGGCAAGGCCGCGATGGACCTGATCGCTGCGGGCAAGCCGTGGGTCCCCGCCGTCCACTCGGTCGGCATGCCCCTCGCCGAGGGCCAGGCGGACACCGCGTGGCCCTGCAATGATGAGAAGTACATCACCCACTTCCCGGAGACGAACGAGATCTGGTCCTTCGGCTCGGGCTACGGCGGCAACGCCCTGCTGGGCAAGAAGTGCTTCGCACTGCGCATCGCCTCGACCATGGCCCGCCGCGACGGCTGGATGGCCGAGCACATGCTGATCCTGCGCCTGACCCGCGAGTCCACCGGCCAGCAGTTCCATGTCACCGCCGCGTTCCCCAGCGCCTGCGGCAAGACCAACCTCGCCATGCTCCAGCCCACGATCCCCGGCTACAAGGTCGAGACCGTCGGCGACGACATCGCGTGGATGCGCCCCGGCCCCGACGGGACCCTGCGCGCCATCAACCCCGAGGCCGGCTTCTTCGGCGTCGCCCCCGGCACCTCCTACAAGACCAACCCCATGGCCATGGAGACCGGCAAGGCCAACTCCATCTTCACGAACGTCGCCCTGACCGACGACGGCGATGTGTGGTGGGAGGGCATCGACGGCGACGTTCCGGCGCACCTGATCGACTGGCACGGCAAGGACTGGACGCCCGCCTCCGGCGAGAAGGCCGCGCACCCGAACAGCCGCTTCACCGTTCCCGCTTCGCAGTGCCCGATCATCTGCCCCGACTGGGAGGCCCCTGAGGGCGTTGCGGTCGACGCCGTCCTCTTCGGCGGACGCCGCGCCACCAACGTCCCGCTGGTCGCCGAGCAGTACGAGCCCGCCCACGGCGTGTTCATCGGCGCCTCCGTGGCCTCCGAGGTCACTGCGGCCGCGACCGACGTCAAGGCCGGCTCGCTGCGCCACGACCCCTTCGCGATGCTGCCCTTCTGCGGCTACAACATGGCGGACTACTGGGGCCACTGGATCGAGATGCAGAAGAAGGTCGGCGACAAGTTCCCGAAGGTCTACCAGGTCAACTGGTTCCGCAAGGACGAGGACGGCAACTTCATGTGGCCCGGCTACGGCGAAAACAGCCGCGTCCTGGACTGGATCGTCCGCCGCGCCGCCGGCGAGGTCGAGGCCATCGACGGCGTGACCGGCCGCTACCCGAAGTTCGAGGACTTCAACCTGGACGGCCTGGACATCGACGAGGCCGTGTGGGCGAAGCTCTTCGCGATCGATCCCGACGCCTGGGCCGCCGAGATGGACGACACGGAGGAGTATTTCTCGCAGTTCGGCGATAAGCTCCCCGCCGCCATCACCGAGCAGCTGGCCAAGTTCCGCGCGCGCATCGCCGCCGCCAAGGCCTGAGCGATTCGCTGCGCGTCGCGCACACCGAGTGCGGGAGGCCGGGCCCGATCGGGCCCGGCCTCCCGTGTTCCGCTGGAAGTCGGCTTCCACAGTCCCAGCCTGGGCGGGCCCAGCAACAGCTCCCGCAGCCCCCACCCGGCCCCGGCCAGGTGCCGCAATGGGCCCCTGCGGCGGCCACGGGGCACTGGGGGCGTTGAACGGCGTGAGTGGAATGTGCGCAGAGGCGAGGAAAGGGACGAGATGAGCGGACAATACCCTGGCTCGAACCCGCAGAATCCGTATGCGTGGTTCACTGCTCCCCCGGTGACTCCGAATAGTCCGGGCAACGTCCCAAATGCTGGGGGCGCGAGCGCAGTCGGCCCCACGGCATTCCAGCCAATTTTGGCACCGAATCAGATGTGGATGGCGCAGGAGCCGCTCGTGTTCAAACGATCCGCTTCCCGCTCGACATGGTCGAAGGCCATGTGGGTCGGCGGGATCTGTCTCTCTTTGCTCTGCCCGTTCGTCGTGGGGCTGATTTTTCTCACCAACCCGGATAGCGGGTTCCGAGCCATCCGGTCGTCCTTCGACGCCGTTGCGCTCGTCATCATGTGCGTGGTTCCCTTTTGCGTGATCGGCTACTACGTCTACGACGTGAAGATACGCGGCAACGACCGGCTCGTCGTGGACCGAGCGGGTTTTCACCTGGTCGAGGGGAGAAACCGGTCGGACTACGCATGGCCGAGATCACATTCGGATCTCTTTATTTGCCTCAGTGAGCCGAGTGACTACGGGGGTGGCTATATCGCCGGTAGCGTCAAGATCCACCTGCTCACGCCCGGTTATGGCGATGTGCCGTTGATCGGAGTCGGGTATTTCAACGACTACTCACGTAAGGCGATCGTCACGGCGCAGTTGCAACTCGAAACCCTGTGGGCCTGGGGCGCAGCGCGTGGGGTGACGGTCGAGTCGGGTGTGTACACGGGCCTTGTCAACCCCGAGGGCGAGCGCAAGCGGCGCGCCGACTTCGGGACGGTCGTGCGTGTCGTCCAGGGTGCTGCGGGCTAACCCGGCGACGCGTGCGGGCCCGGAGCGGGGTGCGTCTGGCCACATGGCCCCCAAAACGCGCCCCGCGCATTAAACTAACCACAGCAACACTTTTCACCCGTGCCCACTAGGAGACTTCGTGGCCGTTTACCTGACCGACGCGGAACTCGCGCAGGCCAAAGACCTTCTGAACCGCATCGCCGTGATCTACCAGGCGAAAGTCGTTGGACAGGAGGACCTGCGCAGAGCGCTCACGGCGTGCCTGCTGGCGGACGGGCACGTCCTGGTCGAGTCGGTCCCCGGCCTGGCCAAGACCACTGCCGCGCAGACCCTGGCCTCGGCCGTCTCGGGCTCCTTCCACCGCATCCAGTGCACGCCGGACCTGATGCCCAACGACATCGTGGGCTCGCAGATCTGGAACCAGGCCTCGGGCGAGATGGTCACCCAGCTGGGTCCGGTCCACGCGAACCTGGTCCTGCTGGACGAGATCAACCGCTCGAGCGCGAAGACGCAGTCGGCGATGCTGGAGGCGATGCAGGAGGGGCAGACCACGATCGGCGGTGTCAACCACCGCCTGCCCAGGCCGTTCATGGTGATGGCGACGCAGAACCCCATCGAGGAGGAGGGCACCTACGTGCTCCCCGAGGCCCAGATGGACCGTTTCCTGCTCAAGGAGGTCATCACCTACCCGACGCCGGTCGATGAGCTCGAGGTCCTGGAGCGCATCGACTCGGGCGCGATGAGCGCCCCGGTCTCCGCGGAGCCGGTTTCCGTGGAGGACGTCCTGGTGCTCCAGGACCTGTCGCGCCGCGTCTACGTGCACAACACCCTCAAGGCGTACATCGTCGACATCATCAACACCACCAGGGGCGCGGGCCCGAACCCGCTGCCCGGGTGGACCAAGCACGTGCGCGTGGGCGCCTCGCCGCGAGGCGGCATCGCGCTCATGCAGATCTCCCAGGCCCTGGCGCTCATGGACGGGCGCAACTACGTGGTCCCGGACGACATCAAGAAGCTGCGCTACGCGATCCTGCGCCACCGCATCATCCGCACCTTCGACGCGCTGGCCGACAACGTCTCGGTCGAGGGCCTGATCGACGCGGTCTTCAACGCGGTGCCGGTGCCGTGACGGCCGCGGTTCTTTCCCGGCGAGGCGGAGGAGGACGAACGTGCCAGTAAGATCGCGTGAGATCCACGCGCTGTCGACGCGCATCCAGCTGCCCGTCATGCGCAAGCTCCTTTCCGTCATGGACGGGCAACACTCGGCGCTGAGGTGGGGGCGCGGCTGGGAGTTCATGGATCTGGCCCCCTACCAGCCCGGCGACGACGTGCGCGAGATCGACTGGGCGGCCACTGCCCGCACGGGGACCCCCACGATCAAGCGGCACGAGGCGACGGCGAACGTGCAGGTGATCCTGGTCGTCGACACGGGGCGCGAGATGGGCGCCCTGGCGCCGTCGGGGGAGCCGAAGGAGGACGTGGCGCTGACGGCGTGCGAGGCGATCGCCTGGTTGTCGGTGGCCAGGGGCGACCAGATCGGCCTGGTCGCCGGGGACTCGCGCAGGGTCCGTTTCATGCCCGCCCGCACGGGCAACGGCCACGCGGAGACGATCATGCGCCGCATCGCGGAGGACATCACCCTGGGATCCCCGCGCTCCGACGTGCCGCGTCTGCTGCGGCGCGCGCTCACGACGACGAGGAGGCGCTCCCTGATCGTGATCGTCAGTGACGAGACGCAGCCGCTGCCGTCGAAGGAGGCGGATGACGTCATCAAGTCCTTGAGTGTGCGCCATCAGGTGATGCAGATCTCTGTGGCCGACGTGGATCCGGCGGAGCTCGGCGCGGAGATGACGGTCATCGACGTCAACGAGGGTGTGCTGCCGGACTTCCTGCGCAGGGACGAGCAGTTGGCCAAGGAGGCCCGCAACGTTGCCGAGCAGCGCCGCGCGGCGGTCGCACGGATGCTCGACGCCCGGGGCGTCATCCAGGTGCGGGTGGCGTCCTCGGAAGAAGTGCCCCGTGCGCTCATGCGCGCGTTGGAGCGGTCGAGCCACCGCAAGTGAGAACGCTCCCGGACAGTGGCGGAGCCCCGTTTTCGAGCGGGGCGCCGCCGCTTTCCATGTCGGCGCCGCTGGTCAGCGTTCGGCCCCAATGGGGGAATGGGAGTGACGGGGACCGCAGGAGAACCTCCCGGTTCCCGGGGGAACTAACGTCCCCGTCACATTTTCCGGTAAATATCGTATTGGCTCAAAGGTTCCTCTATACTCATTACCGAATCACCCAATCCCGTCACCACACAGAGTGCGGAAGTTTTGAGAGGAAGACGAGTGAGCAGGAAACACGCGCCCCTCGGGCGGCGGATGATCGCCGCCGCCGGGGCCCTGAGCATCGGGGCGGCGGGCGTCATCGCGACCGGCGCCGCGGCCTTCGCCAAGGACCCGGCTTATGGCACCATTGATCAGAGCGCTATCGGCTCGATCATCGTCCACAAGCACCTGAAGAACGATTCGGGCACCATGGGCAAGGTCGATGGCACCGCTGACGCTGGTGGCGACGGCGTCGCGGACGTCACCTTCAAGGCGTTCAAGCTCTCCGGGCTCGACCTGTCCAAGCCCACCGACTGGGACAAGCTGTCCGCCCTGGCCGGCAATGTCCCGGCCAACGCCTGCGCGGATCCGACGGCCCCGACGCTCGGCGCCGGCGCGCCCGCGGTCGACGCCAATCCCGCTGCCGAGGGCACGACCAATGGCACCGGCGTGACCACCCTGGCGAACCTGCCGGTCGCCGCCTACCTGGTCTGTGAGACCAAGGCTCCCGCCAATATCGTCGAGAAGGCCAAGCCCTTCGTTGTGACGATCCCCTTCCCGAACACCACGAACGATGGCAACGGCAAGTGGCTCTACGACGTGCACGCCTACCCGAAGAACCAGAAGATCGAGATCGACAAGACCATTGCCGATCAGAAGGCCAACGGCTTCGGCCTGGGCTCGATCGTCGAGTTCCCCGTCTCCACGACCACGCCGAACCTTGACGCCGAGTCCCAGTTCACGTACTTCTACATGCGCGACAAGCTGGACTCCCGCCTCACCGAGGGCAAGGTCACCAAGGTCACCCTGGGCGACGAAACCCTGGTCGAGAACACCGACTACGAGCAGACCAACACTGACAACCTGGTCGTCGTCTCCTTCAAGCGCGCCGGCCTGGCCAAGCTGAAGGCCAACCCCGGCAAGAAGCTCGTGGCGATCTTCTCCGGCAAGGTCAGTTCCGTCGGCGACGGCACCATCAAGAACAAGGCCGACCTGGTCCAGGACACGACCTACGGCGCCGTCCCCCCGGACGAGCCGCCCTCGCGCCCCCCGTTCGAGCCCGACAATCCGCCGACCTCCCCCGAGGTCTCCACTGACTGGGGCAATGTCCAGCTCTTCAAGTACGACGGTGACACCGAGAACACCACCAAGGTTGGCGTCCGTGGCGCGAAGTTCAACGTCTTCAACGCCGCTGACCCCTACGCCGCCGACTGCTCCACCGCGACCAAGACCGGCGACCCCATCCCGGTGAGCATCAACGGTGGCGCGCCCCAGACCGACTTCGTCTCCGATGCGAACGGCATTGTGAAGATCGATGGCCTTTACGTCGGCGACTCCGTCGGCTCGGCCGGGCCCGGCTCGAAGGACGCCGCCAAGCGCTGCTACGTCGTCGAGGAGATCGAGGCCCCTGCTGGCTTCGTCCTGCCCCAGACGGCCACCACCCCCATCCAGGTCGCCAAGGGCGTTCAGACCCTCACCTCGTACAACGCCCAGATCTCCAACACCAAGCAGTCCGTGCCCCAGCTGCCCCTCACGGGTGCCAACGGCCAGCTGCTCATGACCATCGGCGGCGTCTCCCTGGCGCTCATCGCCGTGGGCTCCACCCTGGTCATCCGCTCGCGCAAGCGCGGCGAGGCCTGACAACCCCGGGGCCGCGGGGCTCTGCCCCGCGGCCCAGACCCTGCGCGGGTCGGCACGGCCGGGAGACCGGTTCCCCAGTCGTGCCGACCCGTGGCGCGTCCCCCACAGTATTTACATAATAAAGTTTTCCGTGAAACCTAGTCATTGGAGTTGAAGTGTCCCAACACGTCCGTCCACAGCCCCGCACCAGGCGGCTCGCGCGCTTCGTGGTCGCGTTCGTGGTCTGCGCGACCATCGGCGCCACCCCCGTCCTGGCCAATACGGCGCAACCGGCGCAAGCGGCAGTCGAGGGCATCCCCAGCAACTCACTGCCCGCGACCTTCGCCACGGGAGGCTCGGGGCGCTTCAAAGAATCCATCCAGTGGCTCCAATGGGCCGACTACGACACGAACTTCAAGGGTGTTGAGAAGCCCAACGTCCCCGTCCTCGACGTGGGGGAGAAGCCCAAGGACTTCGTCAACCACCGGGACCTCGGGGACGCGGGCTCGTTGGTCACCACCTGCACCCTGTCCAACCTCACCCATGACACCCCCGCGCCTGGAACCCCCAAACAGCAGTCCGAGGGTCCCCTGGTCGCCACCATCCCCGGCGCTTGGGCCGGTGACGCACTGGACAACCTCTACAACGTCGGCGGTCCCGGCTCGTGGAAGGACGGCTCCGAGGAGTGGCACGCCGGCCTCACCTACCCCCAGGACTACGTCAACAAGAACCAGATGGTGATCGGCCTGGCCAACGGCTACGCCTACAACGGGGGCAACGCCTGGGACGGGAAGAAGTGGAATGAGACCACGGACCACCGCCCCACGGGCTTCAATGCCCGCGTCAGCGTCGACTACAGCTGCAAGGCCGCGATCTACGGCAAGGACGGCTCCATCACCAATGTGCCCATCCAGGGCCTGGTCTTCGCCGACGCCGAGGCGTCCTCCAGGCGCTACGGCATCAAGAACTGGGCGACCAGCGACCGGCAGGATGAGTGGATCGAGGCCACGGTGAAGACGACCGCAGGCAACAAGCCCCCGCGCTGGAGGGTGCTCGACACCATTCGTTCGCGGCAGTGCATCAGCAAGAACACGGGCAAGCAGGTCACCACCGACGGCATCGTCTCCAACGGCTCGCGCACCCTGCGCCTCATGCCCTCTGACGATGAGTGCGTCTACCAGTCGGGCGGCAGCTACAAGAACCCGAACGGGTACGGCGGCCCTGACGCCGTTATGTTCATGGAGGGCGCCACCTCCGCCACCGTCACCCTGCAGGGCGCGGGGTACTCCGCCGTCGCCCTGGGCCTGGTCGTCGCCACCGACTACGGCGACGCCCCCGAGTCCTACGGCGTCGCCTCCTCCCTCTTCCAGCCCTCGTGGCGCGGGGGCGAGGTCAGGGCGACCACCGACCTCTTCCAGGTCTCCCCCCAGGCCGAGATGTACATGGAGAAGGGCTCCCCCCGCCTCGGCGAGCGCATCGACGCCGAGCCCATGCAGTCGTTCAGCGCCGACGCCAAGGGCGACGACATCGTCGGAGAGCCCAACGACGAGGACTCCATCACCGTGCCCGCGGACGGCATCCGCACCCAGCCCGGCGCCACCCACACCCAGGTCGTCACGTGCGAGGGCAACGGGAAAGTGGCAGGCTGGATCGACTGGAACCACAACGGCGTCTTCGACGACGCGGAGAAGTCCGACGAGGTCGCCTGCTCCGCCTCCGACAGCGCCACCCTGTCGTGGACTGTGCCCAACGATGTCGTGCGCTCCGTGGACGGCGAGGACGGCACCGGCACCGAGACCTTCATGCGGCTGCGCATCACCGCCGACAACAATGGCGACGGCCAGAAGCCCACTGGCGGCACCGCCACTGGCGAGGTCGAGGACTACCGCATCGCCGTGCGCGTGCCCACCCTGCAACTGGTCAAACAGGTCGATGACAAGTACTCCTCGAACGAGGTGGGCGGCCTGGCGGCCGACCAGTGGGCGCTGACGGGCGGGGCCAACGGCTTCACCCTGAGCGGCAATGGCACCACTGGCGGTCCGACGGTGGTGCGCACCGGGAAGAACGATATCGCGGAGACCACTACGAACCCCGCCGGCGCCGCCTACGAGTCCGGGCAGTGGAGCTGCAAGGAGGCGCCGGGGACCCGGGGCGAGAACTACTCCTCGTCCGTGACCGGGGCGACGGTCGACGGCAAGGGGCAGGTCCTGGTCCAGAACACCGACCGCGTCCTGTGCTCCATCACGAACACCGGCAAGCCCGGATCCCTGACCTGGCAGAAGGTCGACTCCGACGGGGCCACGCCCCTGGCGGGCACCAGCTGGCGCCTGAGCGGACCGGACGTGCACGGCAACCCCACAGTGGAGGACTGCACCGCGGGCCCGTGCCCCGCCGGCCCCTACAAGGACCAGGACCCCGTGCCCGGATCCTTCAAGGTTGACGGCCTCAAGTGGGGGACGTACACCATCCGCGAGGCCAGTACCCCCGCCGGGTACGAGCTGAACAACGCACGGCTCACCTTCCCGACGATCACCCCCGGCGCTCTGAACGCCGCCCTGGACAAGGCCGTCGTCAACGAGCGCAAGACCGGGTCCGTGACCTGGAAGAAGGTCGACGCCTCGGACGGCGCCACGCCCCTGGCGGGGTCGGAGTGGACGATCAGCGGCGGCGCACTGCCGAACGCGGTGACCATCGCGGACTGCCAAGCCGCCTCGGCCGCCCAGTGCCCCAAGTCCCCTGACGCCACGTACTACGACACGGACCCCGCAGCCGGATCCTTCACCGTGAAGGGCCTGCCGTGGAGCGAGAACGCCTACACCCTCACGGAGAAGAAAGCGCCCGCCGGGTACCGCCTGGACACGACGCCGCGCAACTTCACCATCGGCAAGGACGCGCTCGACTACGCCTTCACACCGATCACCAATGAGAAGCAGACGGTTCCGAGCCTCCCGCTCACCGGCGGATTCGGTGCTGACGCCTACCTGATCGGCGGTATCATCGCGGGCCTGGGCGCCGCTGGAGCAGGCGCGGCCATCAAGCGCCGCAAGAGCAGGCAGTCCTGACGCGACTGGGGGGAGCCCGCGCCCCGGGCTCCCCCCAGCGCAAACGCGCTATGACACGCATACCCCTACCCCACAGCGCGAGCGCCGCGCATGACGCCCCCGCTCCGCCCCCGCCCCCGCCCGCCAGCGGCTCCGCCTCCCCCAGCGCGCCCGCGGAAGGGGGGGCCAGTGCCCCCGCGGAATCCCGCGACCCCGCCCCCCGAGGGCGGAGGTGGAGGTTCTCGCCCCTGTCGCTGGTCCCCTCCCTGCTCGGCCTCGCGGGGCTGCTGCTCTTCCTGTACCCCTCGATCTCCGCGTGGGTCGCCCAGTACAACCAGTCGCAGGTCATCGCCCAGTACGAGGGCTCTGTGGGCCGCGCCGACCCCTCGGCGGACGAGCAGCTCGCCCTCGCCCACAGGTACAACGACGCCCTCAGCGCCGGCGCGGTGCTGGAGGCGAACACGAACGTGCCCACCGGCGACGGCACCTCGGGGGACCACAGCCTCGACTACAACTCCATCCTCACTGCGGATGGGACGGGCCTGATGGCCCGGCTGAAGGTCCCCGCCGCCGACATCGACCTGCCCATCTACCACGGGACCTCGGACGACACCCTGCTCAAGGGCCTGGGGCACCTCGAGGGGACCTCCCTGCCCGTCGGCGGCCAGGGGCAGCGCACGGTCATCACCGGGCACCGGGGGCTGGCCGAGGCGCGGATGTTCACCGACCTGGACAAGGTCGAGCTGGGCGACACCTTCACCTTCGAGGTCTTCGGCGAGGTCCTCACCTACAGCGTGATCGACAAGAAGGTCGTCGAGCCCGAGGAGACCGAGGCGCTGCGCGCCGATCCGGGGCGCGACCTGGCGACGCTGGTGACGTGTACTCCGCTGGGCATCAACACCCACCGCATCCTCATCACCGGGGAGCGCGTCTACCCCACTCCCCAGAGGGACGTGGACGCCGCGGGGGCCGTTCCCGAGATCCCCGGGTTCCCGTGGTGGGCCGTGGGCCTGCTGGGGGGAGTTTCACTGATCGGTGTCTACATATGGCGCTCCGGGTGCCCCTCCCGCTCGGAAAACCGCGCGAACGCTGAATGATTTATTAAAAACCCTGTTAAGTAAT
Source organism: Schaalia georgiae DSM 6843 (assembly GCF_000429245.1). Lineage (GTDB taxonomy): Bacteria > Actinomycetota > Actinomycetes > Actinomycetales > Actinomycetaceae > Pauljensenia > Pauljensenia georgiae. Next base: position 261,063 of record NZ_AUBM01000006.1, on the reverse strand, counting down.
TTCGTTCTCTGGGGGAGTCCGCCCCGCGAGGGGGCCGCCTCCCGGCGATAGCACTATCGCCCCGGGCGTGGCACAATCAGGTGAACGCGGCGTCGGTACCAGCACGTGACCGGGTGGTCGGCCACCGGCGCCCCAATGGAACAGGGAAGAGAATCGGAATGGCACTACGAGCGACGGACGCGCCCCGCACCGCTCCCGTCCGCACCGCCCCGCCCGCCCGCGCGGGTGAAAGGGGCGGCTATGTCCGGTGACGCCACCGATTACCTCCGCGACCCCGTGATCTACCCGCACTGGATGTGGGTCGCGGGCGCTGCGATCCTGCTCCTCGTGGTCGGCTGGGTGGCCTACAGCCTGTGGAGCTGGTGGCACTCGCGCGAGCGCACCGTCACCGACCTGCAGAGCATTTCCGACGCCCGGCGTTCGCGCTACTACGAGTTCATCGACCAGATCGCCCAGCGCAACGCCAGTGGTGAACTCGACGAGCGCGGCACGCACCTGGCCATCGCAGGCCTCATGCGCGCCCTCGGCACCGAGCGCTCCGGACGCGACCTCGAGGTCGCCACAGTCGCCGAGATCCGCGCCCTGGTGCCCACATGGCCCCAGCTGGCGGAAGTCCTCGAGGCGTGCGAGGAGCCCAGCTTCGTTGGCGACGAGGAGGACGCCGCCCAGGACCGCGGCGCGCGCTCCGACAACCCCTTCCTGGCCGCCGGTTGGGACGTGGCGCCCCCGCCCTCGCCCCGCCGCCCCTCGGTGGACGGAATCCTGGCCCTCGCCTCGCAGGCGGTGGGCGCATGAGGTTCACATGGCTCGTCTTCGTCGTCATCGGCGTCGTCCTGGCCGCCACCGTCATCGGCTGGTGGCTGGCGCGCGACGCCGGCAAGCGCGCTGGCAAGAAAGGATGGGTGGCCAACACCGGCTACCTGAGGTCCCTCCCGAAGTACCAGGCGCTCGTGAGGCGGACCCGCCTCGTCTTCGCCTCCGCCGTGCTCTGCTTCTTCCTCACGGTCGTCGCCGTCGCCGTCAGCGCCGGTGCCCCGGTGGACCGCCAGGTCAAGCACGACAAGCTCTCCACCCGCGACATCGTCCTGTGCCTGGACGCATCCGGATCGATGATCCCCTACGACGGCAAGATCGGCGAGGCGTTCCGCCAGATCGTCGAGCACTTCTCCGGGGAGCGCATCTCCTTGCAGCTCTGGGACGCCCGCTCCGTCACGAAGTTCCCCCTCACCGACGACTACGCGCTGGCCGACGACGTGCTCAAGGAGATGAGCGAGATCATGGAGAACGGCTTCCAGGGCAAGAGCAGCTCGGGAGTGTACGTCTCCAACGAGCTGCTGGAGTACCTGGAGGACACCTTCGACTCCCAGGGGGGCAGCTCCTCCCTGGCCGGTGACGGACTGGCCTCCTGCGTGCTCGGCTTCGACCACTACGACCAAGAGCGCTCGCGGATGATCCTGCTGGCCACCGACAACGAGGTCCTCGGGGACCAGATCTACTCCTTGAAGGACGCGATCGATTTCGCGAAGCGGCAGAACGTCGTCGTCACCGCGCTGTACCCCTCCGACGGGTCCCCGTTCATGTCCAGTGAGGGACAAGAGCTCGAGAGGCTCGTCAAGGAGACGGGGGGCGAGTTCTACGACGCCTCCAACCCCGCCAGCGTGCAGGGCGTCATCGCGGCGATCGAGCAGCAGCAGAAGGTCGACCTCGAGGGATCGGGGGACGTCCTGGAGACGGACAAGCCCGCCTCGGCGCTCGCGTGGACGGTCCTGGGCATGTTCGCACTCTTCGGCATGATCGCCCTGGGGAGGGTGTGACATGGTATTCCGGCCAATCGCCCACATCGCGGTCATCATCGCGATCCTGATCATTGGCGCCGCCATGGTGTTCCTCATGTGGAAGCGCTCGGCGCGCCCGCACTTGAACGATGCCGTGCGCCGCGCGCTGGCCGTGGTCGTCGTGGCGCTCATCTGCGCGGGCCCCTCCGTGGAAGGCGAAGCGACCCAGGTCAGTTCCTCCGTCGAGGTCTACATGGTCATCGACCGCACCGGCTCCATGGCGGCCGAGGACTGGGACGGCAAGAAGCCCCGGATCGACGGGGTCCGCCAGGACGTCGCCACCATCCTCGAGAAGATGGCGGGCTCGCGCTTCTCCATCATCAGCTGGGACTCCGGCGTGCGCACCGAACTGCCGCTGACGACCGACTCCACGGCGGTGACCTCGTACATGGCGACCTTCGTCCAGGAGCTCTCCGAGTCCTCGCAGGGCTCCTCCCCGGACCGGCCCGCCGCCCACCTGGCGAAGATGCTGGAGAAGAACAAGGAGAAGCACCCGCAGAACCTCCGCACCCTCTTCGTCTTCACCGACGGGGAGACCTCCAACCAAGACCACTGGTCGGCCACCTCCCCCGGTCAGGAGAGCGACTGGGACCAGGTCAAGCCCTACATCGACGGCGGCCTCGTCATAGGCTACGGCTCCAAGGAGGGCGGGCCCATGAAGGTCAGGCGCATCGGCGCCGACCCCACTTCAAACGCCCAATCGGGCTCGGGAGGCGGCTCCGGGGAGGACGAATACATCCACGACCGCACGCAGGCCGGGAACCCCGTGGCGATCTCGAAGATCGACGAGGACAAGCTCCAGGCGATCGCCTCGCGCCTCGGGGTCGACTACATCCACTCGCCGAGCACCGCGGACATCGAGGGCAAGTGCTCCTCGCTCATGGACGGAGCCTCCGACGTGGCCGAAACCCGGAACCTGCTCTCCACATACCGGTACATCGTGTGGCCGCTCGCCCTCGTCCTGGGTGCCCTCATGGCTTGGGAGGGCGCCGCACTGGCAATACGCGCACGCTCTTTGAGGAGGTCCCATGCCATCTAACGGCCAGTTCCCGCCCGCCGGCCCCCCCTCCGCCGACCCCGATGACGTGCTCGTTCCCTTCGGCGCGCCCGAGGCGGACAAGGGCGACTCCTCGTCCAAGGCGAAAGCCGCGCGCGGCCCTGCCGCCAAGCCCCGCAGGTCCCGCAAGGCGTTGCGCCCGCTGCTGTGGTCCCTTCCCTTCGTGCTGATCGGCCTCGCCGCGTCCACGTACCTCATCGGCCTCACCCTGTGGTCCCGCGCCTCGCTGGGGCATTGGACCGACTCGGACTACACGAGCGCCCAGGCCGGCTACGAGGGGCAGAAGACCCTCACGAAGAGCGGTGTCGAGTCCTGGGTGGCCAACTACAACCTCGGGACGACGATGCTTCGCGAGGGCGACACCGAGGGCGGCATCGACCTGCTGCGCACGGCGAAGGAACAGGTTCCCACAGCCACGGAGATCGAGCCCGGCCGCATCGAGACCTACTCCTACGAGTGCCAGGTGCGCATCAACCTGGCCCTGGGCATCGAGATCCAGGGCGACGCGAAGGCCGCGTCGGACGACTGGTCCGGGGCCGCCACCGCGTACTCCGAGGCCAAGGACATCGTTTCCCCGTGCCAGTCCCCCTCCTCCAGCCAGAACCAGTCCGGCGGCGGGGACCAGTCCGACCAGCAGAGCGGCGGGCAGGGCGGTGGCGGCCAGTCCGACCAGCAGAGCGGCGGGCAGGGCGGTGGCGGCGGCCAGCAGGACCCCGGCGAGCAGGCGGACGACTCCACGGACCGCCTCGGCGACAAGGAGCAGCAGGCCAAGGACAAGCAGGACCAGGGCGGCCAGGGCCAGGACCAGCAGGACAAAGGCGGTCAGGGCCAGGACCAGCAGGACAAAGGCGGTCAGGGTCAGGACCAGCAGGACAAGGGCGGCCAGGGCCAGGACCAGCAGGACAAGGGCGGCCAGGACCAGCAGGACAAGGGCGGCCAGGGCAAGAACAAGAACAAGAACGAGGGGTACGACAACGAGAGTTCCTCGGACCGCCAGAAGCGCCAGGACCTGCAGAATAAGAACCGCGGCAACGAGAAGGACCGGCAGGACCGCTCCGACTCCAAGCGGTCCGGCAACCCGAACGGGGCGTGGTGAGCCCGCGTTCGCGACTGGGGCTGTGACGTGCGACCAGGAACGGGGCGGCGTCGTCGCCCCGGCCGCCCCGGTCGCTAGAATGGGACCGTGAAGGTCCTCCTCGTCGGCAACGGCGGGCGCGAGCATGCGATCGCCCGCGCGCTCGTGCGCACGTCCACCACCGACCACCCTGTTGAACTCGTCGTCCAAGCCGGCAACCCCGGCCTCGAGCAACTGGGCGACTCGCGCACCCTGGATCCCCTGGACCCCGACGACGTGCTGCGCCGCGCGCTGGGCGAGCAGGTGGATCTGGTCGTCGTCGGGCCGGAGGCCCCACTGGTCGCCGGGGTCGCAGACGCCGTCCTGGAACGGGGGATCCCCGTCTTCGGCCCGACCCGCGCAGCCGCGCGCCTCGAGGCCTCCAAGTCCTTCGCCAAACAGGTCATGGGGGACGCCGGCGTCGCCACCGCGGCATCGCGCACCTGCCGCACCATCGACGAGGCCGGGGCCGCCCTGGACGCCATGGGGAGCCCCTACGTGGTCAAGGACGACGCCCTGGCGGCAGGCAAGGGCGTCGTCGTCACCGGGTCGCGGGCCGAGGCGCTCGCGCACGCCGCGGCCTGTCTGGCCCGTCAGGGGGGTGCCGTCGTCATCGAGGAGTACCTCGACGGGCCCGAGGTCTCCCTCTTCTGCCTCAGTGACGGGGCCATAGCCCTCCCCCTGGTGCCCGCGCAGGACTTCAAACGCGCCGGCGACGGGGGCACGGGCCCGAACACCGGCGGCATGGGCGCATACAGCCCCCTTCCGTGGCTGCCCTCCGGCGCCGTGGAAGAGATCGTCCGCGACATCGCCCAGCCCGTTATCGACGAGATGGCCCGCCGGGGCACCCCCTTCGTCGGCCTGCTCTACTGCGGGCTCGCGATGACCTCGAGGGGCATCCGCGTCGTCGAGTTCAACGTCCGCTTCGGGGACCCTGAGACCCAGGTCGTCCTCGAGCGCCTCGATTCCCCGCTGGCGCCGCTGCTCCACGCCGCGGCGACCGGCTCCCTGGCCTGCGCCGCGCCGCCCGCGTGGTCCCCCGACGCGGCCGTCACCGTCGTCATGGCCTCCGGCGGCTACCCCGGGCCCACGGACACCGGCCACACCATCACGGGCATCGACGCCGCCGAACGACTCGACGGCGTCCACGTCATCCACGCGGGCACCTCCGAGGAGATCACGGACGACCCCGCCGATGTGGCGGCCGGCTGCTGCGGATTCGAACCCACCCTCGCCCTGGTCAACTCCGGGGGGCGCGTCCTCGACGTCGTCGCGCGCGCCGACACAGTGGAGCGCGCCCGCCAGCGCGCCTACGAGGCGGTCGGCCTCATCCGGTTCCAGGGCGAGCACCACCGCACCGACATCGCGACGTGGCCCGCCGGACTGGACGGCTGAGGCGCGGGGACCAGGAGGAACAATGGACGAGCACGTCGAACTCACCGGGTGGACGCACCTGGCCTCCGGCAAGGTCCGGGACATCTACGCCCCCGACGGGGAAGACCCCTCGGCCGCCAGCGCCCTGCTCATGGTCACCAGCGACCGGATCAGCGCCTACGACCACGTGCTGCCCACCCCCATCCCGGGCAAGGGCAAGATCCTCAACCAGATGGCGATCTGGTGGATGGGGGAATTGCGCGGCATCGTCGACAACCACCTCCTCGCCGTGGGGCGCGCCGCCCCCGCGAACGCGGCCGGCGCCCTCGCCGGGGCGCCCCACCCGCCGCTGCGCGCCGTGCCCGCCGCCGTGGACGCGCGCGCCGTCGTGTGCCGCCGCCTCGACATGGTCCCCATCGAATGCGTGGTGCGCGGCTACCTCACCGGCTCCGGCCTGGCGGAGTACCGCCGCACCGGCACCGTCTGCGGCATCGTACTGCCGGACGGGCTCACCGAGGGATCCCGCCTCGACACCCCGGTCTTCACCCCCGCCGCCAAGGCCGAGGCGGGCGAGCACGACGAGAACATCACCTTCGAGCGCGCGGCCGCCATGGTGGGACGGGAACTGGTCGGCCGCCTCAGGGACGCCTCCCTGGCCCTGTACGAGCGGGCCCGGGGGGTCGCCGCCGAGCGCGGAGTGATCATCGCCGACACGAAGTTCGAGTTCGGCCTGGATCCGGACACGGGGCGGATCGTCCTGGCCGACGAGATCCTCACCCCCGACTCGTCGCGCTTCTGGCCGGCGGACCAGTGGCGCCCCGGCCGCCCGACCCCCAGTTACGACAAGCAGTACGTGCGCGACTGGCTCACCTCGGCCGAATCCGGGTGGGACCCCGCCTCGGGGGAGAACCCTCCCGCGCTGCCCGACCCCGTGGTGGCCGCGACCGCCGCCCGGTACGCCGGGGCCTACCGCCGCCTGACGGGCGCCGACCCCGTCCTGTAGCAGACTTGCCCGCCGGGCGAGGTGCGCGGCGGGATCCTCACCGACAACACAAGGAGGAACGCCGTGGGGCGAATCATCGTGGAAGTGATGCCGAAGCCTGAGATCCTGGACCCGCAGGGCAAGGCCGTCGGTTCGGCGCTGCCCAGGCTCGGGATCACGGGCTTCCAGGCCGTGCGCCAGGGCAAGTGCTTCCACCTGAGTGTGGAGGGGCCCGTCACCGACGAACTCCTCGCCCACGCCCGCAAAGCCGCCGAAGAGGTCCTCTCCAATCCCATCATCGAGGACGTCGTGCGCGTCGAGGCCATCGACGAGGCCGACGCCCGGTACACGGGAGGCGCCCGGTGACGCGCATCGGAGTAGTGTCCTTCCCCGGCACCCTCGACGACCGCGACGCCGCGAGGGCGGTGCGCCTGGCGGGGGCCGAGCCTGTGGCGCTGTGGCACAAGGACGCCGACCTGCGCGGCGTCGACGCCGTCGTCGTCCCCGGCGGATTCTCCTACGGGGACTACCTGCGCTGCGGGGCCATCGCCGCCACCGCCCCAGTCATGGCAGAGATCGTGCGCGGGGGCGGGCGCGGCCTGCCCGTCCTGGGCATCTGCAACGGCTTCCAGATCCTGTGCGAGTCGCAGCTGCTGCCCGGGGCCCTCATCCGCAACGACCACCAGAAGTTCGTGTGCCGCGACCAGGTGTTGCGCGTCGAGAACCCCGGTACCGCGTGGACCCGGGGGTTCAGGGCGGGCGACCCCATCACCATCCCCCTGAAGAACGGGGAGGGCAATTTCCAGGCGTCCCCCGACGAGCTCGCCCGCCTCGAGGGCGAGGGCCGCGTCGTCTTCCGCTACGCGGGCCCCAACCCGAATGGCAGCGCGAACGGCATCGCGGGAATCACCAACGACGCGGGGAACGTGGTCGGCCTCATGCCACACCCAGAGCACGCCACCGAGGCGGGCTTCGGCCCCCTCGCCCACGACGGCGCCGTCGCCGCCCACCACGGCGGCACCGACGGCCTTCGGATCTTCCAGTCCGTCCTCGCCCAGCTGGCAGGCTGAGGGGCCCGGGTCCGCAGAAGGAACGGACCGGCCCCTGCCTCGTGAAACAATGTACGAACGGAGCGAAGCATGACCGCCCAGGCCACCCCCACCAACCCCCGCGAACTGCCCGACACGGTCGAGGACGCCGCCGCCACCCCCGACAAGGAGATGCCCTGGAGGGAACTGGGGCTCAAAGAGGACGAGTACCAGCGCATCCGCGCCATCCTCGGCCGCCGCCCCACGAACGCCGAGCTCGCCATGTACTCGGTCATGTGGTCCGAGCACTGCAGCTACAAGTCCTCCAAGAAGCACCTGTCCGAGCAGTTCGGCGCCCGGACCACGGACGCCATGCGGCGCCGCCTCCTGGTCGGGATGGGCCAGAACGCCGGGGTCGTCGACATCGGGGGCGGCTGGGCCGTCACCTTCAAAGTCGAGTCCCACAACCACCCGTCCTTCGTGGAGCCCTACCAGGGCGCGGCCACCGGGGTGGGCGGCATCGTCCGCGACATCATCTCCATGGGCGCGCGTCCCGTCGCCGTCATGGACCAGTTGCGCTTCGGCGCGGTCGACCACCCCGACACCGCGCGCGTCGTCCACGGCGTGGTCGCAGGAGTCGGCGGCTACGGCAACTGCCTGGGCCTGCCCAATATCGGCGGCGAGACCGAGTTCGACCCCTCCTACCAGGGGAACCCCCTGGTCAACGCCCTGTGCGTGGGGACGCTGCGCCACGAGGACATCCACCTGGCCAACGCGACCGGCGAGGGGAACCTCGTCGTCCTCTTCGGTGCCCGCACAGGCGGCGACGGCATCGGCGGCGCGTCCATCCTGGCCTCGGAGACCTTCGAGGACGGCATGCCCGCCAAGCGGCCCAGCGTCCAGGTGGGCGACCCCTTCATGGAGAAGGTCCTCATCGAGTGCTGCCTGGAGCTCTTCGGGGCCGGGGTCGTCCGGGGCATCCAGGACCTCGGCGCCGCCGGGATCTCGTGCGCCACCTCGGAGCTGGCCTCCAACGGGGACTCCGGCATGCACGTCGACCTGGAGAACGTGCTGCTGCGCGACCCGACCTTGACCGCGGGCGAGATCCTCATGAGCGAGTCCCAGGAGCGCATGATGGCCATCGTGGCCCCTGCCGACCGGGAGCGCTTCTTCGCGATCATCGACAAGTGGGACGTGGAGGCGTCCGTCATCGGCCGCCTCACCGGAGACGGGCGCCTCACCATCGACCACCACGGGCACCGGATCGTCGACGTCGACCCCAAGACCGTCGCCCACGAGGGGCCCGTGTACGACCGCCCCTACGCGCGCCCCGCGTGGCAGGACGACCTGCAGGCCGCCACCTCGGAGCCGCTGCGCAGGCCCGCCACCCGAGCGGAGCTGGTCGAGGACCTCGAAGCGGTGCTCTTCGACGCCAACCAGGCCTCCAAAGCGTGGGTCACCGACCAGTACGACCGCTACGTGCAGGGCAACACGGCCCTCGCCCAACCCGACGACGCGGGCGTCATCCGCGTCGACGAGGCCACGGGCCTGGGGGTCGCCCTGTCCACGGACGCGAACGGCTGGTACACGAAACTGGACCCCGCGGCGGGGGCCAAACAGGCGCTCGCCGAGTCCTACCGCAATGTCTGCGTGGTGGGCGCCGAACCCGTCGCCATCACCGACTGCCTGAACTTCGGCAGCCCCGAGGACACGGACGCCATGTGGCAACTGGTGACGGCCATGACCGCGCTGGCCGACGGCTGCGTCGAACTGGGGATCCCCGTGACAGGTGGGAACGTGTCGCTGTACAACTCGTCGGGGGCGCGCAAGAACCTGCCGACCTCGTCGATCAACCCGACCCCCGTCGTCGGAATGCTCGGGATCGTGCAGGACGTGGCGCGCGTGAACCCCTCCGGTTTCACCGAGGAGGGGCTGGCAGTGGTCCTGCTGGGCACCACCCGCGAGGAGTTCGACGGTTCGGCGTGGGCGCGCATTGCCCGCTCGCACCTGGGTGGGGTGCCCCCGGAGGTGTCCCTGTCCGCCGAGGTCGCGCTGGGGAATGTGCTGCGCGCGCTGAGCGCCGCCGACGGCCCCGGCGGGCGGCCGCTGGTCCGCGCCGCCCACGACCTGTCCAACGGCGGCCTCGCGCAGGCATTGGTCGATTCCGCACTGCGCTTCGGCGTCGGCGGGTCCTTCGATCTGGCCTCCGCCGCCCGGCGCGATGGGGTGGGGGACTTGGAGATGCTGCTCTCCGAGTCCCAGGCGCGCGCTTTCGTGGCGGTCCCCGAGGCGGCGCTGCCAGCCGTGTTCGCGGCCGCTGAGGCCGAGGGCGTCGAAGCGGTCCGCATCGGCACGACCGGCGGCGACCTGCTGGCAGTGGCCGGCGTTGACCTGCTGGCGGCAGAGGGGAGTGGTGGCGGTTGGGTCGTCGACCTCGCCGAGCTGCGGGAGCGCTCCGAGGCGGTGCTGCGGGACCGGTTCTGAACGGCTGGTCCTGGGGCGCGGTGGGCAGTCGGGGCCTACTTGTCCTCGCCGGTGGCGGTGCGGATGAATCCGGAGATCATGAACCAGCCGCCGCCCACCCAGAAGACGATCAGGAGCCATAGGGGCTGGGCGGGGTAGAGGACCACCAGGGCGCCGCAGGCGAAGATCCACAGGACCACTGAGACGATATTGATGGCGCGGAAGCGCTTGACCCGGGCCGGGTGCGTGTAGTGGATGGGCACCAGGGTGAGGGCGGCGAGGGCGATGGTGGTGGCGATGTTGGCCCACGCGGGCGTTTGCAGGACGTACATGATGATGGCGACGCAGTTCCATGCGGCGGGGAAGCCGACGAAGTAGTTGTCGTTCGACTTCTCGCCGTCGTTGGCGTAGCAGAACACGGAGGAGACGATCATGAGGATCATCATCAGCAGCGGCACGGGGGCGGGCCCGAAGGGGAGCACCATGCTCATGAAGAGCGCGGGCAGGAACGTCCATGTGAGGTAGTCGACCAGGTTGTCCACGACCGCCCCGTCGAACCACGGGATCACTTCGCGCACGCCGACCTTGCGCGCAAGAGTCCCGTCGACGCCATCGACGACGAGGGCGATGGCGAACCAGAGCCACATGAGGGGGATGTCGTCGTTGAGCAGCGCCTGGAGGGCGAGGGCCGCCCAGACGAGCCCGGATATAGTCAGTGCGTGGACGGCCCACGCGGCGACTGTGCGTCCGAGGCCGGGGGCGGTCGTTGACGGGGGTTGTTGCGTATGCTCGGACACGGGTGCTCCTAGTGCCATGCGGCTCGAGTGGGTGGGGCGGCGGGGCCGCCATCAAAGTATGCCAAAGTTTTGCGTGGGCATGGGGGGCTTTTGGCTCGGGTGGGACCCGCGGTGCTGTCGCAGTTGAAAAGGGGCTAGATAATGAGAGCTAGATCTCCTATAGTTGTATGAGGTGGGCCTATGTGAAGTTATGCGGCCCTGAAGTGATGGGAATGACAATGTCTGAAACTCCGAACGAGGCACGCGCCGACGCCGAGCCCGAGCCGACCAGCAGGGTAGTGCGCACCTCCGCCCGCAAAGGCCTCGTGGACTCGGTGCTCGGCACCCGCAACCTCATGACCATCGCAGCGCTGGTCGTGTGCAACTGCATCATCTTCATCCCCATCAACTACGTGTCCGTCCTGACGGCGGGAACGCAGCGGGGCGTCTACCTGGGTGTCGGTCTCATCGGGTTGTGGACGGTCGACTTCCTGCTGCCCGTGACCATCGTGCGCAGGCCCGGGGCCGCCATCGTCGCCGGGCTGCTCTACGGCCTCATTGGAATGGTCGCGACACCGGTGGGCCCCGCCGCGATCGTCGGGTGCCTCCTGGGCGCCGCCTTCGTGGAGCTGCCGCTGCTGCTCACCTTCTACCGGTTCTGGGACTGGCGGATGTTCATGGTGTGCGCCACCTGCTTCGGCCTGCTCAACAGCCTTCTCTACGTGGCCTCGATGGGGGCCCTCATCGGCTCCGACATGAACGCGCTGCTGGTCGCCATCGGCGTCGCCTCGGGCGTGGTCGGCGGCCTGCTCGTGCTGGGGGCGACTCGACTGCTCAACATGGCGGGCGTCGGGATCGACCGCGATGCCCGCTGACACCCTCGTCGCCTGCGAGTCCCTGTCCGTCCACTACGTCGGTGCGGACACGTGGGTGCTCGATGATGTGTCATTCGAGCAACTGGCGGGCCGGGTGACAGCGGTCATCGGGCCGTCGGGATGCGGGAAATCGACGCTGGTGCGCGCCTGCTGCGGGCTGGTGCCCCACTCCATCCCCTCCGAGTACTCGGGCAGTGTCACGCTGGATGGGCAGGAGGTGGCCGACGCGCCCGCCGACATGCTGGCCGGGGCGGTCGCCTACGTGGGGCAGAACCCGGACGCGGCCGTGGTGACCAGGAGCGTGCGCTCCGAAGTCGAGTTCCCCCTGCAGAACCTGTGCCTCGGCCGCGACGAGATCACAGAGCGCGCTGACGGCGCCCTCGCCGCGGTGGGCATGGCAGGACTGGGCGGCAGGGACCCGTGGACCCTGTCCGGGGGCCAACGCCAGCGCCTCGCCATCGCGGTCGCCCTGGCGATGCGGACCCCCCTGCTGGTCTTGGACGAGCCGACGTCCACCATCGACGCCGAAGGGTCGCAACGGTTCTACGACCTCGTGGCCGGCCTGGCCCGCCAGGGGACCGCAGTCATCGTCATCGACCACGACCTGGACCCGATTCTGCCCTGGGTGGACCAGGTCCTCGCACTGGACGCGAAGGGGAGGGGCATCGCTCTGGGCACCCCCCGCGAGGTGTTCGTCCGCCACCGGGCGGCGCTCGAGGCGGTGGGCGTGTGGATGCCCCGCGCACTGCGCGCGGACGCCGTTCCGACTGCGGAAGGGGGGCGCGCAGGGGACGAGGACCGGGTGGCCGCCCCGTGTTGTGGGGGGAGCCCGCGCCGCAGCACTCGTGGGGAGCACTCGGCCGGTGCCGCCCTCACCACTGCCGAAGCGGGTATCCGCGTCCCCATGTTGGGCGACATGGTGTCGCCGGGGGGCGTGGCCTACTGGCGCAAGACCGACGGCCAATGGGAGCGCGTCGGCGCCCTCGACGCCCAGGATCCGGTTCTGGCGTTGACCGGGATGCGGGTACCCGGGCGCTGTCCCCGGATCAGCGCGCGCGTGGGTGCGGGCGAGCTCGTCGGGGTCGTCGGCGTCAACGGGGCGGGCAAGTCGTCGCTGCTGTCCGCCCTGGCCGGCCTCGGAGCCTTCGAGGCGGACGAGGCCCTCATCGGGGGCCGCCCACTGCGGCGTGGCCGCCACATCGCCGGGTACGTCTTCCAGAACCCCGAGCACCAGTTCGTCTCGTCCACAGTCTCCAAAGAACTGGCAGTCGGGGGCGCGCCGCCCGCGCGCGTCGACGAGCTGCTCGAGCAGTTCCACCTCGCCGGGCACCGCAATGCCCACCCCCTCACCCTCTCAGGCGGCCAGGCGAGGCGCCTCTCGGTGGCGACCATGGCCGGGGCGCCCCACGGCCTGGTCATCCTCGACGAGCCGACGTACGGGCAGGACTGGGCGAACACCCAGGAGCTCATGTCCTTCATCGATGTCCTGCGCGAGCGGGGCAGTTGCGTGCTCATGGCCACCCACGACCTCGAACTGGCGCGCCGCCACTGCACCGCCATCATCGCCCTGCCGGACCCGGAGCGGGGAGCCGGCGCGGACCCCTCGGACCCGGTTTCCCCGGAGGACCCCGCCCCGGGCGCCGCATCCCCCAGCGGGTCGACGAGCCCCGCCCCGTGCGCCACAGCGCCCGACCAGTGCGGCAGGCCCCAGGGAGGCGCCTTCGCCCCGTTGAACCCCCTGACCATGGGACTGGCCGCGCTGCCCCTCATGGTGGCCGTGGCGCTCGGCGGCACCACCCGGGTGAACCTCGTAGTCATGGCGGCGGCCACACTGGGCGTCGTCGCGGCGCGCCCGCCCGCCCGGCGCCTCGTGGCAACTGCCCTGGCGCCGTGGCTCACCGCGGCGCTGCTCCTGTTCACGCTGCGCTACTTCGTCACCTCGCCCCTGAGGAACATCGAGCTGTACTACGTCGCGTCCCCGGCCTCGGGCGCCACCACGGTCGGCGCGGTACTGGCGCTGGTGCTCCTGGGAGGAGCGGCGGCCCCGGCGGAGGCGCAGATACGCGCGCTGACGACGACCCTGCGCCTGCCCTACCGGCTCGCCGCAGCGGGCACGGCGGCCGTGTCCTTCCTCAGACGCTTCAGTCGGGACTTCGCGCTGCTGCGCACAGCGAGGGCGCTGCGGGGAGTCGGCTCGGGATGGGGGCCTCTGGCGCCCGCCGTCCGGTGGGTCGCGTCCGTGGTGCCGCTGATGGTCATATCGGTGTCGCACGCCGAGCGGGTCGCCCTGTCGATGGACGCCCGCGCCTTCGGCGCGCACGCCCGGCGCACGGAAATGGTCGATGAGCGCTGGCGGACGCGCGACTGGGCGGTCGTCGCCCTGGCGCTCCTGGCCGCCGCCGTGGTTCTCTACTGGAGGTACCGATGAACGCGTCGGAGAACAACAACCCTGGCATGAAGGAGCTGGTCCGCCCCGCGGTGCCCGCGATGGCGGGGGCGGCGGCGCTCACCGCGCTCGCGGCGGTCCTGGGGATCGTCCCCTACGCCGCGATGGCCCGCCTGGCGGAGCTGTGGCTCGGCGAGGAGGGCGCGCCGCCCGGACAGATGTGGCTCCTGGCGGGCGTGGCCGTGGCCGCGCTCTTCGCCGGGCAGACGTGCTACTCGTTGGGCCTGGGGGTCACGCACATCGCCGAGGCGCGGCTGCGCCACCGGTTGCGCGAGCGCGTCGTGGCGACCATCGGGAACATGCCCTTGGGGGATGTGTCAGTGCTCTCAGCGGGTGCGATCCGCAAGATGGTCGCCGACGACACCTCCGCCATCCACACGCTGGTCGCCCACCTGCCGGGGGACACCACGCACTCCCTCGTCGGCGCGGCGGCCGGATTCGCGTACCTGCTCTGCGTCGACTGGCGCCTGGCGCTCGCCCTGATGGGGGTGTGGGTGGTGCTGATCGGAGCGATCGCCCTCGTCTCGATGCGCGGCTACGGGGCGATCGTCTCGGAGTTCTCCGAGCAGCAGACCGCCTTGGCGGCCGCCACCGTGGAGATGGTCGAGGGCATCGCGGAGATCAAGAACTTCCAGGCCGCCGACGCCACCCGAACGCGCTTCACCACCGCCAGGGAAGCGTTCTCCGCCCTGTCCTACACGTGGACGAAGCGCTCGGGGGCCGCAGTGGCGCTCATCAGCGCGATCATCCGGCCGTCCTCCGTGTTCGCCACCGTCGCCCCTCTGGCGGCGCTCTTCGTCTGGCAGGGCTGGACGACGCCGACCCAGGCGCTGCCCTTCTTCTTCGTGGCGCTCACCCTGCCCTCCGGCCTGCTCACGCTGATTCAGATGAGCCAGCACGCCTACGAGGCCCGCCAAGGGGCGCGGGCCACGGCGCAGCTGCTGGCGAGCCCCCTCATGCCCGAGGGCCACTACGAGGGCGCGGCGCCCCAGCCGGGCGCGGTCTCCTTCGACGGCGTCTCCTTCGGCTACTCCCAGGACGCGCCGGTCCTGCGGGATGTGTCGTTCTCGGTGGAGCCCGGCACGGTCACGGCGATCGTGGGGCCCTCCGGCGGTGGGAAGACCACCATCGCCCGCCTGGTCGGGCGCTTCTGGGACGCCGACTCGGGAACGGTGCGCGTCGGCGGAATCGACGTGCGCGAGGCCACGCACGCGTGGCTGCTGTCGCAGTTGGCGATCGTCTTCCAGGACGTCGCGCTGTGCCACGACACGGTCGGCGCGAACATAGCGCTGGGCCGCCCCGGCGCGACCCAGGAGCAGATCGAGGCCGCCGCGAGGGCCGCCTGCGTCCACGACCGCATTATGGCGCTGCCCGAGGGCTACGGCACAGTCATCGGAGAAGAAGGGGGCTTCCTGTCGGGCGGGGAGCGCCAGCGCATCACCCTGGCGCGCGCCTACTTGATGGACGCGCCGATCCTGGTGCTCGACGAGGCCACCGCATCCGCCGACCCCCGCTCCGAGCGCGACATCCACCGAGCGCTCAGCAGCTTGTCCGAGGGGCGCAGCGTCCTCGTCATCGCCCACCGCCTCTCCACCATCCGCGACGCCGACCAGATCCTGGTCGTGGACCAGGGGCGCGTCGTCGAGCGCGGCACCCACGACCGCCTCATCGCCCTGGGCGGCGCCTACGCCAAGCTGTGGCGGACGCAGAACCCCGACCCGGATGGTCCGGACGGCTCCGACTGCCCGGGCGGCCCTGGCGGCGGTGCCGGACGCACGGGAACGCAAAGAGGGGAGAAATGACCATGTGGGGCAAACTCATCCGCGTCGTCAACGCCCGCCAGATGCGCATGATCCGCAACTGGTTCGTCGCCTCGGCCGTCCTCCAGGGCATCACCCTGTCGCTCCTGATCCCCTTCCTGCGGGCCTTCCTCGACGCCGCGCCGGAGCTGGGGATGTGGACGGCCCTGGTGGTGGGGGTCGGCCTGTGCGCCCTGGTGGTCGATACCGTCGCCATGTTCGTCTCCTTCCGGGTGAGCGTCTACGACGTGTGCGACTCCATGATCGACCGCGTCGCCTCCCGGGTGCTGGCCCTGCCGCTGGGGTGGTTCGACGCGAAGCGCGAGGCCCAGGTCGCCTCGGTGACCTCCCGCGAGGTGAACACGATCTCGCACATCGTGTCAATCGTGATCCCGCGCCTGACGAACGCCTTCGTGGTCCCCGCAGTCATGATGGCGGCGACGGCGCTGTACGACTGGCGGCTCGCCGTCATCATGGCCGCAGCGGTCCCGCCCCTGTGGTGGGTGCTGCGCCTCACCGGCTCGGCGACTGAGCGCGCCAATACCACCGAGTCCAGGGTCGCCACCGCGGCAGCTGGACGCCTCATCGAGTTCGCCCGCCTGCAGACTGTGCTCCGCGCGACCGGCGCGACCAAGCGCGGATGGACGGTCCTCGACGACGCCCTGGACGCCGAATCGGACACTGTGCTGTCCTCCCTGACCATCAAGTCGCGCCCCTTGCAGGGCTTCTCCCTGATCATCACGCTCACCTACGCGGCCCTGGTGGCTGCGGGCATGGCCCTCGTCATGGGCGGGGAGCTCAACCCGGTCGCCTACCTGGCCCTCATGGCCGTGTGCGCGCGCATCAGCGGACCCATCGGCGAGGCCGCACTCATCGCCGCCGAGGCCAACAACGCGGGCGTCGCCTTCGACCGCGTGCTCGACATCCTCGAATCGAGCCCGCTGCCCGAGGTCGACCCGTCCCAGGCGCGCACCCCCTCGGGCGCCTCCGTCGCCTTCGACCACGTCTCCTTCGCCTACGAGCAGGGAAGCCCCGTGCTGCGGGACGTGTCCTTCGAGGCGGAGCCGGGGACCGTGACCGCGATCGTCGGCCCTTCGGGAGCAGGCAAGTCGACGGTGCTGCGCCTGGCGGCGCGTTTCTGGGACGCGGACGCCGGGGCGGTGCACGTGGGCGGCGTGGACGTGCGCGACATGACGAGCACGGAGCTCATGGGCATGACATCGATGGTCTTCCAGGACGTCTACCTCTTCGACACGACGATCCGCGAGAACCTGCGCATCGCGCGCCCGGACGCCACCGACGGCGAGCTGGCCCGGGCCGCCCGGCGCGCCCGCCTCGACACGGTGATCGAAGCCCTGCCCGACGGGTGGGACACCCGCGTGGGGCCGGGTGGGCTGTCCCTGTCCGGGGGCGAGCGCCAGAGGGTCGCCATCGCCCGCGCCTTCATCAAGGACGCGCCGATCCTGCTGCTCGACGAGATCACCTCCGCCCTGGACGGTGAGAACGAGTCAGCGATCACCCACGTGGTCTCCGAGTTGTCGCGAGGGCGGACCGTCCTGGTCGTCGCCCACCGCGTCTCCACGGTGATGCGCGCCGACCGCGTCATCGTGCTGTCCCCGGACGGGGCGGGCGGCGGGGCGCGCGTCGAACAGACGGGCGCCCCCGACCAACTGGCCCGGGGCAGCGGACTGTTCCGGGAGTTCATCGACGCGAGCCAGGAGGCGTCGCGCTGGCACCTGCGAGGGGGCGGGGAGGAACGCCACTGAGACGGCCGCGCGCGGAGGAGCCCTGCGGCCCCGGGGATGTCATGGCACAAGCATAAGGGGAGCGTCCCGCCTTACGGGCCGGTGGGCGCCAACTCGTCGTCGGGTTCGAGGCACCGGCGGGCGAGGCCCCGCCTCACCGCGCTGTCGCGCATCGCCCGGTAGACCTCCAGGAAGATCGCGGAGAAGAAGATCGCGGCGACGACCAGCCACACGCTCAGGGGGGCGTGGCGCCCGTACATGAGGAAGTACACGTAGGGCGCGAAGAACGTGACCGCAGTGGTGATCGCTCCGATCACGCGGTGCCATAGCTTCTGGCCGGCGACCATCTCGATGATGCCCCACGTGTAGGGGATCGCGGTGATGATGTCAATGGCCCACAGGACCCGCCAGTTCCCCTTGAAATGCGGCACGTACATGACGGGCACGGCACGGATGAGCGAGTAGGCGAAGACGACCACGTAGGCGATGAACTTCGGGTTGCGGCACAGCCTGAGGAAAACGGAGCGCTCGATGATGGGCGCTCCCACCTGCCGCGCCGCCCACGTCGCCGTGGAGGAGGTGGTGAGGGTGTCCAGGCCGGCCATGGACTTGCGGACGAAGGCCCGTTGCCGGTCGGAGCCCTGGGACCACGCTTTGAGGAGCTCCAGGGGCGCCAGGGCGACCGGGGTGAGGCCCTCGTCGGGGGCACCCGCGACGTGGACGATGCCCTCGCCCAATTCGGAGCGCAGCCGATCGAGGTGCCCGGTGGGGATCCCCGCCATCCACAGGCGGCATCGGCGCTGGATGGCGTCGTGGAGCTCGTGGGAGAGCGCGCGCTCGATCGCCGATCCGGGGGTGATCCCCTGGGAGGCGATGTCGTAGAGGACCCCGGGGTCCTCGGCGACGCGCGGGGAGAGGTCGCCGGGCCTGTCCACGCCGGACAGCTCGACGACCAGCGCCGCGTCCCACTCGAAGCGCCGGGCGATGTCGAGGTCCAGGATCGAGCGGAGCGTGATGAGGTTCGAATTGACGCGCACGTGGAGCCTCTCGTCGGCGGATAGAGCGAGTCCATTGTGCCCCAGGCCGGGGCGCCGCGGCATCAGTGCCATCCCTGACTGGTCCCCGGGCCTACACTGGCGGCATGGCGAGAAGACGCATCGACCAGCGGGATGGCATGGCAGCGCTCGGGGAGTGGGCGGCCGAGGGGGAGGCAGCGCCCCGGCGCCAGGTGGCCACTGCGGTGCGTTTCACGTTGGAGGAGGTGGGAGCGCTGCACCCGGGGCGCGCGGTCGAGGTTCGGGTTCCACCGGCCGGGGCCGTCCAGATCCTGGCGGGGACCACCCACCGCCGGGGCACCCCTCCCGCCGTCATCGAGACGGACGCGCACACGTGGCTGGCCCTGGCCACCGGGCGCCTGCGGTGGGACGAGGCCGTGGGGAGCGGCCGCGTGCAGGCGTCGGGGGAGCGCGCGGATCTGTCCGCGTACTTGCCCGTCATCGACCTCCCCTCGGCCCGCGCGACGGTCAAGTAGGCGCTCCCGCCCGCGATCCCGTCGGCCCGGCCTCGGCCCGCCCGCGCGCCAGTCAGCGCTCGAACCGCGGTCGCTGTGTGAGGGCGACCGCCTCGGCCCCCGCGCCGGTCAGCGGATCGGCCAGCCGGGCGGACTGCTGCGGGACGCCCCCTGGTCCCCGCGCGGCGATCAGGCGGTGACGGACGACCCCTTCAGGCGGGGGGCGATCCACTTGCGCGCGCCCTTGTAGGCGTAGCGCTGGGCGACGGCGGCGATAGCGGCGGAGGCCGCGGCGAAGGCCACCAGCGTCGCCAGTGCGGTCCCCTCGTCGTCCTCGGCGGGAACGGGCCTGCCGGTGGCGGCCTTCCACCCGAACTCGAAAGCGGTGCTCGCCACGAACGCGGCTCCTGCCAGCACCGCCGCGTTCGTGAGCTTCCAACCCAAGCCTTCCATGACTGCTCCTCATCGGTAGGGGACTGTGCTCCAATGATGCCCCACTGGGGCGTCCCGCGCGCCCGAACGACGTGGATTCGACGCGGGGGCCCCTGGGCGGCCTATGCTGAGGTCACATGCACGGCACTCATCCGAGGGGGAACATGTCCAACGCGCGCGCCACCCGGGTCGTACTGCTGGCGGTGTCAGCCCTCGTACTGGCGGCTTGCACCCCGGCCGTCCCCGCGAACGCACCCGCCGACCCCTTCGTGGACCCCATTGTGCCGCAGGGGGGATCCGTGCAGTCAGGGGGCCAGGGGACAGGGTCGGCCTCCGCGCCCCACAGGGGGTCCGGCGCCGTCGGCGTGGCGCTGGTGGGCGGCGCGCAACTGCCCGAGCAGGTGGTGTCGGCCTTCACCAAGGACACGGGCTTCACCGTGAGCACCGCGGCTTACGACGCGGTCGGCGACGTGCCGGCCCAGGGCACCGATGTCGTGCTGGGGCTGGACGGCGCGGACGCGCTCGCGGCCGCAGGAGCCTCGTTGGCCGGGCACGTGGCGGTCCCACAGGCGCGGACCGAGGCCGGGACCGAGGTGGCGGGCGCCGAGGGCGCTGTGGCCTACGGGCGCGACGACGTGTGCGTCGTGGCGGACCGGGCGTGGATGAGCGCGAACATGCTGGCCGTGCCGTCGTCGATCCAGGAGCTCGCCAGCGCCTCCTACGCGGGACTCCTGGCCGTCCCCGACCCCGCGTCGACCAGCGTTGGCCGCGCCTTCGTGCAGGCCGTCTCCTCGCAGGTCGGCCAGGGGCTAGGGGCGTTCGCCACCTCCCTGTCGCCACGGGTGGGGGCCACCACGGGGGAGGCCCTGGCGCAGTGGAGCGCCGCCGACCGCGTCACCGCCTCCTACTGGTCCTCCCTGGTCGGGGCCCCCGCTTCGACTCCTTCGGCGGGCCTGTATCCGTTGGTCGTCGCCCCCGCCTCCCTGGCGTCGGCCGCCCTGACGAACACTGGCGCGGAGAGTTACGGGGCCCCGGTCGCCCCGACGTGCATCGCCCGGACCCTCTACGCGGCGGGGGTGCCCTCGGCGGGAGCCGTCTCCGACGGCGCCGCGTCCCTGATCGCGTGGCTACAGGGCGGGGCCGCCCAGCGCGCGCTCGCCGAGGCGGGGGCCGCCGCGCCGCTCGATTCGGGGGTTGGTGAAGGGACCCGTGCCTCGTGGGCGTCGCAGGGCTCGGGCCGCGAGGCGGACGAGACCACCGCGGACCCGCAGTCGGTGGCCGCCGCCGTGTCGGCGTGGGGAGCCCGCTGAGGCCGCTCGGCGTCCAGGGTGCGCGTCGACTGCCAGCCGTTCCATCAAACACTGTTTACCAGTAAACCAGCGCTACGCCGACGCGCGTTGTCGACTGCCAGCGCGGGTTATCGGCACCGACGCGCGTTATATCCCCCTCACGGTGTCGACAACCCCCTCACGGTGTCGACAACGCGCGCCCGCACCCATTTCGAGGCGCGGCCTAGTCGTTGAGCATTTCCGGGCTGATTTTGCACTCCTCGCCAATGGCCATGGGGGCGATGGCGCCGGCTTCGCGCAGTTCGAGCAGGCGCGGCACAGTCTTCTCGACGACCTGCCACGGGTCGATGGTGTTGAGGTAGATGCGTGTGCCGCCCTCGAACCCGGCCAGAGTCGAGATCCGCCACTTGAGCAGAATGCGCCAGCGCATGGGAGTCGCCACGGAAGGGGGCCGGTGGTACCACTCCTCGTTGCAGGGCACTGAGGCGCCGGTGGCGGCGTGGGCGGCGTGGAGGAGGTCGGAGATGGCGCGCATCTGCTCCTGGCCGACCTCCCAGGGGTTGCGGGGGGCGTGCAGGGGCCACACGGCGATCCCCGGGAAGCGGTGCCCGAAGCCTGCGAAGGCGACGGCGTGCTCGTTCTGGGCGATGACGAGTTTGCGGGTGGCGCCGACCTTGAAGATGATGTCGTAGATGTCGGGCTGGGAGCGCAGACGGTCCAGTTCCGCTTCGGTCTGGACGGCCAGGTCGTCGATGGCGACCAGCTGCTTGTGGAGGTGGTCGAAGGAAGCGCCGGCCGGTTTGAGCCAGTTCTGGAACGTGGCGACGTAGCGCACCGCTGGGTCCAGGTGGTACAGGTCCTCCATGGAGCGGGCGGTGTACGCGGTGTACTGGTAGTGCTCCTCGGGGGTGAGGGAGCCCGATCCGGCGACCTGGGAGGCGTCGGTGGCGCCGTCGATGAAGTGGCGCCGCGCCACGATGAGGTCGTGCCCGCCGGAGAAGAACCCGTTCGCCGCCTGGAGCTTCTTGGTCTCGCTGATGGCGTCGAACTCCTCCGGCGTGGTGCCCGAGGCCAGCATCCGGGCGCGGACGACGGACATGATGTGGTCGTAGCCGGCGCTGGAGGCCAGGTACTCCGCCATGCGCCTGCGCGCGGCCTCGGAGGGCATGTGCCCGTGGTTGAGGTGCCAGTAGTTGTAGGAGACGATCTCGAAGAGGTTCGGGATGCGCCGGAACTCGGCGGTCGTCTGGGACAGGGCGTCCGCGCTCAAGCCCGTCAGCTCGCGCCACGAGCCGTCCGCGTCGCGCACCAGGCGGGACTTCTCGGGCGGGGTGTCGAGGTAGCGCCCGGAGCAGAACGCGCAGTGGTGCCCGTCTGCCGCGTGGTCGATGGGAGTGCGGACCGCCGGCGGCAGGGACAGGGGCCTGTGCCCCCGCCCGGGGACCGTCCACACCTCCGTCCCGGTCAGCAGGTTCTGCTGTTTGACCGTGCCGTCCGCCAAGCGAACGATCGCGCGGTCTGCCCTGGAAAGATGACGGGCCATGTCACATCCTGTCCATTGTGGCGGGGTGGGAGCCGGTGCGGCCCTTCTCGCCCTCGTTGAGGGCGTTGATCGCGTCCATGTCCGCGGGGGCCAGCTCGAATCCGAAGATGTCGAAGTTGGCGGCCATGCGGTCGGGGCGCACCGATTTGGGGAAGACGACGTGGCCTCGCTGGACGGCCCACCGGAGGGCGACTTGGGCGGGCCCTACTCCGCAGCGCGCGCCGATGGAGGCCAGTAGGGGATCGTGGGGGGCGCGCCCGCGCGCCAGTGGGGACCACGCCTCGAAGACCATCCGGTGGCGCTGGGCGAAGCGGAGGATGGCGGAGTTGGGCATGTAGGGGTGGGATTCCACTTGGATGGCGTGGGGCTTGACGGCGGCGCGGTCCATGACGGCGCGCATGTGCGCGGTCTCGTAGTTGGACAGGCCGATGGCCAGGCACTTCCCCGCTCGGTAGGCGTCCTCCAGCGCCGGCCATGGCAGAGCGACGTCGCCGTCGTAGAGAGTGGGCAGGGGCCAGTGGACCAGGAAGAGGTCGAGGCTGGCCAGGCGGAGGTCCTCGAGGGAGCGGGCGATGGAGGCGGCCGCGTCCTCGGGCCGGTGGTTCCCGTTGTCGAGCTTCGATGTGACGAAGAGCTCTTCGCGGGGGATGCCGGACGCCTCGATGGCCCGGCCGGCCTCCGCCTCGTTCCCGTACATCTGCGCGGTGTCGATGTGCCGGTAACCGGTGTCGAGGGCGGCGCGGACGGCGTCGTAGGCGTCTTCGGGCGCGATCTTGTAGGTGCCGAAACCCAGCTGGGGGATTGCCCGTCCGGTGGGAAGGGTGAGGCTGGGGGTGGGGGGCTGTTGCGGGGCCGGGGTCGGCGCCGTGGGTGAGTTCATCGGTGATCCTCCTGGTAGGGATCCTACTCGCACAGGGGGCCCGGCGGGTGGTGCGGTGTACGGGTGGGGGCACTGGGGCTGTTGTTCCCAATGGGTCGATCGTCGCGCGCCGGGGCGCGGGCCCGCCGACCGGTCGGGAGTGGGGCGGTAGCAGGAAGCGACTCCATAAAGTGATCTATGGCATAGAAATCTCTGACCGATGTGTCCAACTTTGCGGAGCGTGTCTCAGTGGATGGCACGATTTCAGCGATTTTCAGCGATTTCTGGCGAAAACTAGCGTTTAATCATCCGGTCGGAGTATTGTTGAGTATTGTCAAGTAACCCGCTCGGATATGAGCCCCAGGTCTTGAGCTAGCGTAAGGTAGTTACAGATCAACCAAGCGGGACCGGATAAGACGAACGGAGAGCAGATGTCAGTCCGTAATGCCCTTCTGGCCCTCGTTGCCCAGCAGCCCGCCGGGGTCTACCGCCTCAAGCAGATGTTTGAGGAGCAGACCTGTGGCGCGTGGCCGTTGAACATCGGCCAGGTGTACCAGACCATGCAGCGCCTCGAGCGCGACGGCCAAGTCGTCTCCCACGCGGAGACGAACGCCGGCCGCGACTCCGAGGTCTTCGAGCTCACCGAACTGGGCCGCGAGGTCCTCGACGCGTGGTGGGCCACGCCCGTCCCCCGGGAGAACCCGGAGCGCGACGAGCTCGTCATGAAACTCGCCGTCTCCGCCGCCGACCCGACAGTCGACGTCGAGGCGATGATCCAGACGCAGCGCCGCTCGACGCTGTCCGCACTGCGCGATGTCACCCGCCTCAAGGCGAGTGCCGACGAGGGCGAGCTCGCGTGGAAGCTCATCCTCGAGCGCCACATCTTCGATCTGGAGGCCGAGCTCAACTGGCTCGACCACATCGAGTCCGGCGCGGTCTCCGAGGCCGCGCGCCGTGCCGCCTTCGCCGCCGCCAAGGGCCGTGCCCGTACCTGGGCCAACGTTCCGGAGCCCGCGACGGCGCGATGAGCGGTGGGCCGAATCCAGTAAGGATGAGCGGCGTCGGACATGATTTCGGCGCGAACGACGTCCACGTGCGAGCGCTCGACGGGATCAACCTGGAGGTTGAACCCGGCGAGCTTCTCGCTGTCATGGGGCCGTCCGGCTCGGGCAAGTCCACCCTCTTGTCCATCGCCGGCGGCCTCGAACGGCCCAATCGCGGTTCCGTGTTCATCAACGGCGTCGACCTGGCCACCCTGGACGGGGTCCGTCGCGCCCAGGTGCGCAGGCGCCAGATAGGGTACGTCTTCCAGGACTACAACCTCATCCCCTCACTGTCGGCCCTTGAGAACGTGGAAATGCCCCTCCAGCTCGACGGCGTGCCGAACTCCAAAGCGCGCGCCCTCGCGATGGAGGCCCTCGACGAGGTCGGCGTGGGCGGCCTCGCGGACCGCTTCCCCGAGCGCCTCTCGGGCGGTCAGCGCCAGCGCATCGCGATCGCCCGCGGACTCGTGGGCAACCGGTCGGTCATCCTCGCCGACGAGCCCACCGGCGCCCTCGACTCGAACACGGGCGAGCAAGTCATGATGGTGTTGCGCGACCATATCGACGCCGGAGCAGCGGGTATCCTCGTTACACATGAGGCGCGCATCGCCGCGTGGGCGGACCGCACGGTGTTCCTCAGGGACGGGCACATCGTCGACCGCTCGCGCACGGACTCGATCCGCGACCTCCTCCGTGATCCGACAACAAGGGACTGATGGCACAACTGAGGCGGCGCTTGAGCCGGTGGGGGATAGCCCTCCGCATCGCAACGCGTGACGCCCACCAGAACGGTGGGCGCACTAGTGCTGCCATCATCCTCATCGCCCTGCCCATCATCGTGGCGATCGGCGCCGTCGCCGTCTGGGACGTCACGACCTCCCAGCGCTACGTCGCCTCCGAATGGCTCGGCCGCGACACAGGCGTGCAAGCCGTCGCCACGCACTACTCCTCGGGCCCCATCTACCAGGACGCCACGAACTCGCGCGCTGTCGCCGCGGACTCCACCGAGGTCTCCGTCGACTCCTCGACCCTGGCGTCGTGGGTGCCCGACCAGGACGCTCTTACCCCTGTGGACAACCTCTACCAGCTCTCCCTCACCTCCTCAGGGGCCTCGACCACCGTCGCCACCGCGACCCAGACCCCCCGCCTCGACGTGCCCGTCCTGGCCGAACTGGGACGCAGCGGGCCCTTGGAAGCGGGCAAGGTCGTCATCAGCCAGGACCTGGCCACCCAGCTCGGGGTCGGCGTGGGCGACTCCGTGGAACTCGGCCTCACCGTCGAGCAATCCCGCCTCACGAAGAAGCTCACGGGCACCGCGGTCGTCGACGCGCTGGTCCCGGGGGAGCGCCGCGCCGTCGCGGGCGCGGGGACCCTGGACGTCGATCCCTACGCCGTGGCGGGCAAGACCTTCACCTCGTGGTACGTGACCGGCCCCGTTCCCATCGGCTGGGACAAAGTGGAGGAGCTCAACGCCTCCGGGTTCCGCGTCACCTCCCGCGCGGTCCTGGCCTCACCGCCGCCCGCCTCGCAGCTCAACGCCGACATCGCCGCCTACGCCCAGCCCTCCCGTTCCGTCAGCCCCTGGCAGTACCTCCTCATTGTCGCCGGGATCCTGCTGGTCCTGACCGAGATGATCCTGCTGGTGTCGCCGCTGTTCACCGTCACGCAGCGCTCCGTCATGAGGACTGCCGCCATGATCGTGGCGAACGGCGGCGACAACACGGACGGGCGCCGCCTCACCATCGCCCACGGCCTCACCGTCGGTCTCTACGCCGCAATGTTCTCCGTCCTCGGCTCCGTGGGCGTGCTCCTGGGGATCGGCCACTGGTCGCGGCTGGGGATCGGGATCATCCCGTGGTGGACCCTCGTCCTGTCCCTGCTGCTGCCACTCATACTGTCGATCATGGCGTCCCTCTCGCCCGCCCACACCTCGGCGCACATCAACACCTCCGCGGTCATTGGCGGGCGCACCTGGGAGCCCTCCCGCCTGGTCCGGCGGCGCCTGGCCTACCCGGTGGTCCTGCTCGCAGCCCTTCCGATCCTGGGGGTCGCCGCGTGGCTGGGGCAGATCGGGCTGCTCATCCTGGGAATCGCCCTGCTGGAGACCGGTCTGATCGGGTCCATCCCCTACCTGTTCATGCGGTGGCGTTCCCCGAACCGGCGCTCGTCCATGAGCATGCGCCTGGCGCTGCGCGACGCCGTGCGCAACGGGCACCGCACCTTCCCGGCGATGGCCTCCATCCTCACGACGGTGTTCGTCGCGTGCGCGCTGCTCATCACGCTCAACTCGTCGAACGAGGCGGGCTGGAACGCCACGGCGCACGTGGGCGCGCGCGGGCGGGTCTTCGTCAAGGACGCGGACATGACCGAGTCCGTGCTGCGCACCCGCCAGGTCCACACCACCGCCCGCGACGCCATCGCCTCGGCCAACCCCGTCGTCTCCGAGGTCACCCTCACCGGCATGGCGTGGAACTCCGCCCCCGGCGGCCCCACGCGCTCCGTCGGCGCGATCTCCCCCATCGACGGGCAACTGATCCCGCAGATCACAGGCGAGGGCCGCCCCATACACGAGGTCGACCCCGTCTACATCGTCGACGACGGCACCTACCTGCGCGAGTCCGGCATCGTCTCCGGCGACGAGATGGTCCGGGCTGTCACCACCCTCGCGGCCGGGGGCGTCCTGGTGCCCGAGCCGTCCCTGATCGACGGGACGGGCCAAGTGCGCCTGAGCTCCCTGGACCTCTCCGAGATCGCCAAGGCGCGGGCCGCCGGCCAGACCTCGAACCTGCCCTTCGCCTCCGTCATCCAGACGGTCACCTTCAAAGCCATGCCGTTCACCGATTTCAACGTCGTGGTCCTCTCGCCGCAGGCCGCCTCGCAGCTCGGCCTGGCCGCCCGGCCCCTGGGGCAGCTCCTCACCGTCCAGAACCCCATCGGCCCTTTCAGCGCGAGCGCCTTCACGACCCAGATCGCCCGCGAGGCGCCAGGGGCCTCTGTCACCGTCCTCGTGCCCTCTGTGCGCTCCGTGCTGCTGCCCTACATCGCGGCTTTCATCGCGGTCGTCGCCGCGGGCGCGACGGTGGCGCTGGTCGTGGCGCTGTCCGCCTCGGACATGCGCCCGGACCTCGACACCCTCGACGCCATCGGCGCGGGCCCCTCGATGCGCCGCCACGTCACCACATGGCAGGGCCTCGTGCTCGCCATCAACTGCATTCCCGCCGCCGTCCTGTCCGGGCTCATCGTGGGCGTGCTCGCCGTGCTGGCCGTCGCCAGGTCGCAGGTCTTCCCGGAGCTGTCGACATTGACCCCCGTGATCCCCTGGTCGGCGCTGATCGGCATGCTCGTCGGCATGCCCGCCCTGTGCGGAGTCGTCGCCATCGCCCTCACCCCGCGCGGGCAGAAGCGGTTGCGACGCATTGACTAGAGCGTGCCCCGGACGCGAGTGCGGGTGCCCGCTGTCAACACGGAGGCGAGTCGCCCACTGTTGGAACTGTGAGGGGGCCGTTGGCGCCATGAGGGGGATATAGCGCGCGCTGGTGCGAATAATGCGCGCCTGCGCAGGTTCGGGCAACCGCCGTCGGCACCGAGGGCGGTCCCATCCGGGGATGGAACCGCCCTCTCACGCCCGCTTCCGCTTCCGCACACCGACCAGTCAGCGACCGTCCGGCCGGCGCGACAGTGGGCAGGCCCCGCCGGGGCCCGTCGGCCGCGTCATTGGCCGGTCGGCCACCAGGAGTTCACACGCGCGATGCACATCGTGCCGTACGACGGGTCGTAGGGCAACGTCGCCGAGACCGTGCCGGAGGAGCCGACGGCGACCGTGGTCGGCGTCGCCGTGACCTCGGAGTACGTCAACGGAGTCAGAGGACTCTCCTTGTCGCGGAACCCCGTTTCCACCCAGACGTCGACGGAGTCAATGGAGCCGAAGGCGTCGTTGGTGGCGACCGATACCGTCGCCGACATGCTGACCGTCATCGTGCTCTCGTCGAGGACGCACTTGATGGAGTCGTAGCTGAAGATTCCGTCGTCCGCAGGGGAGACCTGCGTAACCGCCTTCGCCGTCTTGTACTTGTCGGCGCAGAGCCGCTGCATGGCGTTCGCGATGTCGTCATGGGCATCGGGGTAGGCGCGGAACAGCGATGCGACCGTACTGCGGTTGTCACGGGTGATCGCGTCGCACACCTTCTGCGCCTTGATGTCGACCGCCTGCTGCTCCAACTGCGAGGCCTGCGTGTCCAGGTTGCGCGCCTCCTCGTTGCGGCTGCGGGCGCCGACGACGAGGACGATGGTCACGACCAGCAGCACAACGCTGAGGGCCGCGCCGATGACCGTCGCAATGGCGAGTCCCTTGCTTTTCCTCGGGGCGGACGCCACGGGCGGCTGGGCACCCGCCGGACGTGGGTCCGACCCGTAGGGGAAGGCCTGCGCGTCCTGGGCGCCGGGCGTGTGCGGGGATCCGGTGCTGTTCGTGCTCATTCGCTGTCTCCATTCGGGCTGAGGCCGAGGCTGTTCGCGTCGTCGACGGCCTGCTGGGCGTCGGTCACGCCCTGCCGGGACTCTTCAACGGCTCTGCCCGCCTTGTTGAAGGCGCTCAGGGAAATAGTCACGGCCACGCATAGGATGACTGCGACGGCCCATGCTGCGATGCAGGCGGCCAGCATGCCTTTGTTGGGGGCCGGGCGAGCGGGTCCGGCGGTCGGCGCCGGGGTGGCGGGCGTGCTGGAGGACTGCTGTGTTCGCGCTCCTCCGACCGTCTGCTGCTGGGCGGAGGGGTTCGAGGCGGCGGCGGGGGCGGTCTGGAACTGCTCGGTCCACTCGGTGCCGTTCCACCAGCGCAGCCGACCGGAACCCGCGGGGTCGGCGTACCAGCCCGGGGTAGGTGTGCTCACGGTTTCTCCTTCCACGTAGTGGGATACGGGAAGAATGCTACCGGATGGGAGGAATCGCCCTCGCTGTTATGAGACGGTTCCCATGGGCGGGATTGGTAGTCTTGGGCCATGGCCGCCCTGCTCCAGACGCACCCCCTCCTCGCTCTATTCCTCGTGGTGGGACTTGGGGCGGCGCTCGGCGCGATCCGCTTCGGGCCCCTGCGTTTCGGCGCGGCCGGCGCCCTCTTCGTCGGGCTGGTCCTCTCTGCCTCGGTCCCTGAGACGGCGGGGGAGAACATGCGCATCGTCCAGCAGATCGGCCTCGCGTTCTTCGTCTACACGGTCGGCATCTCCGCGGGAGCGACCTTCTTCCAGGATTTGCGCAAGCAGACGGGTCTCCTGGCGTCCTGCGCCGCCGTGTGCCTCACCGGGGCGGTCCTGGCACTCGCGGGCGGGCGGGTGCTCGGCCTGGGCGAGGGCCTCACCACGGGGCTCTACACGGGCGCGCTGACCGCCGCCCCGGCGCTGGACGCCGCGACCAGGGTCACCGGGGACCCCCAGGCGGCGGTCGGGTACGCATTCGGCTACCCGATCGGGGTCGTCGTGGGGATCCTCGTCGTCACGATGACTGTGACCCGGCGGTGGGCGGGGGCGCGCGACACGCCCTCGTTGGCGGGTGAGAACCTGGAGACAGTAACGGTCCTGGTGGCCGACACGATCAACATGCGCCAGATCGCCGCTTGGCGCGAGCAGCGCATCCGCATGTCCTACCTGCGGCGGGGGGACCGCACCCGCGTCGTCGCCCCCGGCGAGGACCTGCTGGCGGGGGACCACGTCCTCATGGTCGGCGACGCCGCGAGCGTCGAGGAGGCCGCGCGCGACGTGGGCGAGATCCTGGGGCACCGCCTCGAGGACGACCGCAGCGATGTCGCCTTCGAACGGATCCTCGTGTCCAACCCCGACGTGGCCGGCAGGTCCGTCTCCCAGCTCAACGTCACCAAGCGCTTCGGCGCGACCATCACGCGGGTGCGCAGGGGCGACCTCGACCTGCTGGCCCGCGATGACCTCGATCTGCAGCTCGGGGACCACGTCGCCGTCGTCGTGCCCATCGAGGAGCTCGACGCGGTCTCCGACTGGCTGGGCGATTCCGAGCGCCGGGTCGCCGAGGTCGATGCCATGGCCTTCGGGATCGGCATGGTCCTGGGGATGCTGCTCGGCATCGTGTCCTTCCCCATGCCCGGGGGGTCCTCCTTCCAGCTGGGCTCCGCCGCCGGGCCCCTGATCGTCGGCATGGTCCTGGGCGCCCTGCGACGGACGGGGCCACTGGTGTGGACGCTCCCCGCGGCCGCGAACCTCACGATCCGCCAGATCGGGCTCATGCTCTTCCTGGCTGCCCTGGGGCTCAACGCGGGCCCGCAGATGGCGGCGCTGCTCCAAGGGGGTGAAGGGGGCAGGGCGGCGCTCCTCGCCCTCGTCATCGTCGCCGTGTGCTGCGCCGCCCAAGCCCTGGCCGGGCGCTTCCTGGGACTGTCCTCCGCGCGCGCCGCCGGGGGAGTGGCCGGGTTCCTCGGCCAGCCCGCCGTGCTCCAGGCGGCCGAGGCGCGTGTCGTGGACGAGCGCGTCGAAGCGGCCTACGCGACCCTTTTCGCGTTCTCCATCATCGTGAAAATCCTGCTCGTCCCCCTCATCACGACCTTCATGTGAGGCTCCCAATGGCAACACCCGAATTCGTCCTCGAACTGCGCCGCCACGTCGGCCACGCGCCACTGTGGATGCCGGGCACGACCGCGGTCGTCCTGCGCCGTACGGAGGGCTCCCCGGCACCGGGTTGGTCCGCGGTCCGCCTGGATCCCTCCGAGGTGGAGGTGCTGTGTGTGCGCCGCGCGGACAACGGCGCGTGGACGCCCGTCACCGGCATTGTCGACCCCGGCGAGGAACCAGCCGTGGCAGCCGCCCGCGAGGTCCTGGAGGAGACCGCGGTCGTCGCCCGTCCCACCCGCTTGCTCTCCGTGGAGGTCGTCGGTCCGGTGACCCACGGCAACGGCGATGTCACGACCTACCTGGATGTCGCCTTCGCGTGCGAGTGGGCGGAGGGGAGCCCGGAGCCCGCCGACGGGGAGAACACGGAGGCGCGCTTCGTGCGCGCGGACAGCCTGCCTGAGATGAACGCGCGTTTCACGCGGACGATCGCCCGGGCCCTGTCCGGCGAGCCGAATGCGACATTCCTCACGGAACCTGTGTGAGACGCGGGCGCCCTCTTGTGGGACTTGAGTCCCAGTGGTGAGATGGGCGCATGAACACACCAACGAGAATCGCCTACTCCGTCACCGCGCAATCGACCGGCGGCCGCGCCGGGCGCGCCACCACCGCCGACCCGGAGCTCGCACTCGACCTGCGCGCCCCCGTGGAACTCGGCGGCCCGGGCGGTGGCGCCAACCCCGAGCAGCTGTTCGCCATGGGCTACGGCGCCTGCTTCCAGGGGGCGATGGGCCTGGTCGCCAAGGAGTTCGGCCTCGACATCTCCGACTCCGTGGTGCGCACAACCATCGGTATCGGCCCCGAGGGCAGCTCCTTCGCGCTGACCGCCGTCATCGAGGTCTTCGTCCCCGGCGCGGACACCGCGCGGGTCCAGGCCCTCGCTGACAAAGCGCATGAGCTGTGCCCCTACTCCAAGGCGACGCGCGGGAACGTCCCCGTCGAGGTCAAGGCGGTCGCTGCCCTCTGACCCCCTGCGGCCCGCTCCGATCCGGTGGGCCCGCACAGCCAGGCCCCCGCTGCCCGTGAGAACGGGGAGCGGGGGCCGCGCGTGGGACGAGGGCGCTGCGCCACTCGCGCCCGCCTGGCTAGGCGCCGCGCCAGTACGCCTCCAGTGCGCGCGACAGGGCGTGGATGTCGCCGATGTGGCTCATCTCCCGGGCGGAGTGCATGGACAGCAGGGGCACGCCCACATCGACGGTGAGGATGCCCAGGCGCGCGGCCGTGATGGGGCCGATCGTGGTCCCGCAGGGCATCGCGTTGTTCGACACGAAATCCTGGGAGGCCACGCCCGCGGCCGCGCACGCGCGCGCCCACAGTGCCGCGCCCTCGGCGTCGGTCGCGTAGCGCTGCTTCGAGTTGATCTTGAGCACGGGCCCGCGCCCCATGACCGGGCGGGTCTGGGGGTCGTGGCGGTCGGCGTAGTTGGGGTGCACGGAGTGCGCCGCGTCGGCGCTCACGCACGAGGAGGACGCGAGCATCCGCTCGTGCCCGTCGGGGGTGCGCCCCAGTGCCTGGGCGGTGCGGCGCAGGACCGTCTCCAGGATCGGCCCGCCCGCGCCCGTGCGCGTCTGGGAGCCGACCTCCTCGTGGTCGAAGCAGGCGAGGACCACGATGTCCCCCGCCTCGGGCGCCGCCCCGGCCAGGCGCTCCATGGCGACCAGGGCGGGGTGGACCGACGAGAGGTTGTCCTGGCGGGAAGCGGCGATGAACTGCCCGTCCTCGCCGAAGAAACCGGGCCCCTGGGAGGGGGTGAGGATGAGGTCGTAGGAGGCGACCTCATCCTCACCCGACAGGCCCGACGCGCGGGCGACGTGGTCGAGCAGGCCCGTCGGGGAGTCCACGGTCCACACGGGATGGAGGTGGCGCTGGGGGTCCAGGGACAGGGAGTCGTTGACGGAGCGGTCCAGGTGGATCGCCAGCTGGGGGATGCGCGCGATGGGGCCGGTGCGTGCCAGCACGGCCTGCCCGGAGGTGGTGATGAGGCGTCCCGCGATGGTGAGTTCGCGGTCCAGCCACGAGTTCCACATCATTCCGCCGTAGGTCTCGACGTCGACCAGCCCCCACCCGTCGGGGGTGGTCGATTGGACGGAGGGCTTGACCGACAGGGCCGGGGAGTCCGTGTGGGCGCCGACGACGCGGAACCCGGCTGAGTCGCCGACGCGCGGCGGGACCAGCCAGGCGGTGACGGCGCCCCCGCGCACCATGACGTGCCCGCCGGGGGAGGCGTCCCACGCCTCACGCTTGTCCTGGAGGGCGAAACCCGCGTCGAGGAGGCGCTGGGCGACCAGGTCGGCGGCGTGGTAGGGGCTGGGGGAGTCGAGGAGGAAGTGCTGGTAGTCGACTGCGTTCGCGTGGACGTCATCGAGTTCGAGTGTGGCCATGTCCCAATGGTAGGACCGGCGCGGCGCGACGGCATGCGCGTGGCCCGCGGCCCGGGCCCACCGGCGCGGAATCGGCCCGATGCGCCCGCCCCGTATGCCGGAGCGTGGTGGCATATGCTTGACGGATGAGCGAGTTGAAAGTGCCCTCTTACGTCCTCAATGACGGTTCCGACCTTCCCGCAGTCGGGTTCGGGACCTACGGCCTGCGCGGGAGCGGGGGAGTGGACGCCCTGGTGAGCGCGGTGCGCAACGGCTACCGCTTGCTCGACAGCGCCTTCAACTACGAGAACGAGGGAATCCTCGGCGAGGCGGTGCGCCGCTGCGGCGTGGCCCGGGGGGAGTTGCGCCTCGTGTCGAAGCTGCCGGGCCGCTGCCAGCACTACGACCGGGCGGTCGCGACGGTGGAGGAGTCGCTGCTGCGGGCTGGCCTGGACTACTGGGACATGTACCTCATCCATTGGCCGAACCCCGGGCGGGGCCTGTACGTGGAGGCGTTCGGCGCCCTCGTCGACTTGCGCGCGAGGGGGTTGATCCGCTCGGTCGGCGTGTGCAACTTCCTGCCCGAGCACATCGAGCGCGTGCGCGACGAGGTCGGCGTGCTGCCCAGCGTCAACCAGATCGAGCTGCACCCCTACTTCCCGCAGGCCGACGCCCTGGCCTACCACGCCTCGGTCGGCGTGCGCACGCAGAGCTGGAGCCCCCTGGCCCGCAAACTCAAGGCCGTCGAGGATCCGGCGATCACCGCCCTGGCCGACGAGGCGGGGGTCAGCCCCGCGCGCCTCATCCTGCGGTGGCACTACCAGCTGGGCACCATCCCCCTGCCCAAGTCGGCGACTCCGTCCCGCCAGGCCTCGAACCTCGATGTCTTCGGCTTCTCCCTCACCGAGGAGCAGATGGGGAGGATCTCGGCCCTCGGGCGCTTGGACGGGCGCCAGGCGGGCCAGGACCCGGCCCACTACGAGGAGTTCTGAGTCACTGTCCGTCCAGCGCCACCCGGTAGACGTTGGTCTCGCGCTGGACGAAACCGGCGCGCCGGTAGAGGCGGTTCGCGGCCTCGCGGGAGGGGCGCGACGTGAGGTCGACGGTGCGCGCCCCGATGCCCTTGGCGTGCTCTAGGGCGGCCTCGACCAGTGCCAGGCCCGCGCCGTGGCCGCGCGCGCCGGAGTCCACCACGACATCCTCGATCCAGGCGCGCACGCCCGTGGGGATCTCGAAGACCGCCAGGGAGAGCATGCCCAGGATCGGGCGCGCGCCCGAGGCGTCGGCCGAGTCGGGGCGGAACACGAAGAGGTGGACGCCCCCCTGGGAGAGCAGGCGCTCCACGTCGTCGGCGCCGAGGGGGGAGGCGCTGCGCGAGAGCTGGGGGAGCAGGCGCCCCATGGCTTCGACGAGTTCGGGTGTGGGGGTGGTGAGTAGCTCGACTGACATAATTCTCCTAACGGTCCCGCCCATTTTATCGGGCGCGCCCACGGAGTCCACCCCCTGTTCCGGACACCCGCACCCAGTGTCCCGGGTGGCCCTTCCTCGGCGGTCCGGGTGCCGCGCCCGGCAAGAACGCTGTGGTGCTGGGGCAGGGCGGGGGCGGCGTCAGACCGTGATCTCGATCTGATTGCCCTCGATGGCCACGACGCAGCTCTCGTAGTAGCCGTCACCGGTGGTCCTGGGGCCGCTGACGACCTCGTGTCCCGCGGCCTTCAGCGTGTCGGTCAGTTCGTCGACCGCTTCCGCGCTCCCGACGGAGAACGCGATGTGGGCGTAGCCCGTGCGATTGGGGTCTTTGTGGTCGTCGGCCATCTGCGGCCTCGTCATGACCTCCAACCGCGGCCCGTCGTCGAAACTGATGAAGTACGAGCGGAAACCCGTGGTCGTGTTGTGGTAGCCGTCGTTGGAGCGGCCGCCGAGGTAGCGCACGAAGAAGTCGCGGGCGGCCTCGAGGTCGTTCACATACATCGCGACGTGTTCGATCCTCATGGTGATGGGCCTTCCGGGTCGGGGTTCTGGCTGACGTGCAATAGTCTAGGGGTGCTGTCCGTTCCGGTTGCCGAGCGCCTGTCGGCCTGCGGCTGTCGGGCGGGTTGCCCGCACCTGCACCACTTAGACACTGCCTGCACCACTTAGGCCCCGACACGCCGGGAGGACCAGGACCCACTCGGGCCCAAGTGGTGCAGTGGCGCGCTAAGTGGTGCAACGGAACGCTAAGTGGCGCAGCAGCGGGCGGATCCCGCTGCGGTGCACGAAGCCGCGCAAAAAGCCGACAACGAGCCGCACGCGCAGTCCCTTCCCACAACCACGCGCACAAGGAACCGGAATCAGACAACACGGCCTAGTTGTGCCGATCGCCCTCACCGGCCGCCGCCAGTCCGCTCGAGCAGCACGGCGACCTCAACGTGCGCCGTGTGGGGGAACATGTCGAAGACGCGGCCGTGGGTCGCGCGCAAGGAGGGCATGGCCGCCAGGTCTTTGGCGAGGGTGGTGGGGTTGCACGAGGAGTAGATGACGCGGGGCGCGCCGCACTCGTTCAAGAAGGCGGCCAGTTCCGGGCCGATGCCCCGCCTCGGGGGGTTGACGACGACCACGTCGGGCGCCCCGGAGGCCGACTGCGCGCGCGCCCAAGCGGTGGCGTCGTCGGCGATGAAGCGCGCCCGGTCGCGCGTGAGTCCGAGTTCCCTGGCGCGGCTGATCGCCGAGGCGATGGCGGCCTCGGACACTTCGACGCCCGTCACGGCTGGCACGCCCGCGTGAGAGGCGTGCAGGGCGAAGCCCCCGACGCCGCAGTACAGGTCCCACAGGGAAGAGGGGGCGGCGCCGCCGGGCAGGGGCAGCACGGCCCACTGCGCGGCTTGGCGGTAGAGGCGTCCGGCGACTGCGGCGTTGGTCTGCGTGAACGAGCGCGGCCCCAGCTCCAGGCGGAGTCCGCCCGCGTCCAGGGGCAGGGCGCGCCTGCGCGTGAGGACGATCTCCTCGGGCCCTTCGACGCGCGCCTCGTGCGCGGGGTGGATGTTCGCAGTGACGACGTGGACGGAGGGGATCAACTGCCGCAGGTGGGGCAGGGCGCGCCGGATGTCGGCCACGCGGTCGCGCGAGCGCAGGACGAAGCGCACCATGAGGCGCTCGTCGGCGCCGACGGTGATGAGGATGTTCTTCAGCTCCCCGCGCCTGGTGGGCACGTCGTAGGGGGGCAGCGAGAGTGCGCGGATGAAGCGTTTGAGGCCGATGGAGGCGCGGTTGACCGCGGGGTGCTGGATGGGACAACCCGGCAGGTCGACGCCCCTGCGGTCGGGTCCCAGGGCGCCCAGTGAGGGGCGCCGGGCGGTGCCGCCGACGACGAGTTTGGCCGAGGTCCGGAAACCCCTGGGCTCTGATGCGACGGGGGGCAGCCACCGGATGCCCGGTGCGCCGGGAACGGACGCGAGGGTGGCGCGCACCGAGCGGGCCTTGTCGGCCAGCTGGTCCGGGTAGGGCGTTTCGATGAGCGCGCACGAGTGGCACGCCCCCGACTCCCAGTGTTCGCAGCGCACGGGCCCATCCTATGACGGGTCGTCGTCCGGGGCGGGGCGCACTGGGGTCAGGAGTGCGCCCTGCGGCTGCGGCGCGTCAGGAGGGTTCCGGCCCCTGCGGCCAGGGCGGCGCCCAGGATGACCGGAAGCGCGCCGGAACCCGTGCGGGCGAGGCCGCCGCCGGGCGCGGCCCCGTCAGCGGAGAACGCGGCGCCCGACTGGTCGGACGACTGCCCGGAGGGATCGGGAACCGGCACCACCACGGCCAAGGGGGCGCTGGCCGACTCCCCGGTCCCGGAGTCGACGGCGACGACCTGGTGGTCGCCCCCGGCGGTGCCGACGGGGACGGCGGCTTCGGCGGTGAACGCGCCGTCAGAGCCCGCAGAGGCGGTCCCGATGCCGACGGGGTCCGAGTGCAGGGTGAGGGCCACGGAGCCGCCCGGCCTGAAGTCCTTGCCCGTGATCGTCACCGTCCCGCCCGCAGCGGACGAGGCGGGGGAAACAGTGACCGAGGCGGGGGCCTTCACGGTGGTCGCGGTGACGGTGACCGAGGAGACCTTCGTGTCCTTCCCGAATCCCTTCATCGGGTAGTACGGGTCGTCGTAGGAGAGGGTCGCACGGTAGGTGCGGCCCGCCTCGAGGGTGAAGGGGCCGACCCCTTTGGACAGGTCCGCGGTGGTCAGGCCGCGGATCTCCTGGTCGCCGACGGTGACCTTGTAGGCCGCGTAGTCGTCGGTGAGGCCCGTCGCCCCGAAGGCCAGGGAGACCCCCTCGGCGCGCTTGTCCCCGGAGGTGAGCGAGGCGATGACCTGGGTCTCACCCGTCTTGGGGGTGGGCGCCTTGAACTTCTCCAGCCGCGCGTCGGCGATGGTGGTCGTACCCTGCTCCACGGTGGTCAGGCCCACGGGCACGTAGACGGGCGCCGCGGCGGTCTTCACCGTGATAACTGGCAGGTGGTCGTCGGGACGGGCGGGCAGGGCGATGACCAGGTCGTTGCCCTTGACCTCGTGGGGAAGCTCCTGGCCGGTTCCGTCCAGGGTGACGGATTCGATGGTGTTGGCGCCGGCCCCCCTCAGGGTGATGGCCGCGCCCTCCTCCCACTTCTCGACGCCCATGTAGATGTTGGAGTCATCGACCATGGTCTTGCCCCACTCCTCGATGGGGAAGTACGCGGGGCGTGAGTTCGTGAGGACGCCGGGGTGCGCGGCGTTCCACTCGCCGATGGCGCGCAGCACGGAGGCGTCCCATGGGTCGTAGGAGCCGTCGAACTTGGGGCCGACGTTGAATAGGAACTGGCCCCCCAGGGCGACTGTGGAGAACATATTGCCGACGATCTCGGTGGTCTTCTTGGCCACGCCCTTCGGGTCCTTGCGCAGGGCAGTCGTGTTGTCGACCTGCCGGATATGGTCCCACTCCTCTTCGGAGTAGTCCGGGTACCCGGTGTCCTTGTATGTGGGCGCGGCGTCGTCCCAGTTCGCGTAGCCCCAGGTCTTGTGGAAGATGGAGACGGCGGACTCCCAGGGGCCCTGGGTCTGCTCGGTTTGCATCTCGTTGTCCCAGCCGACCTCGAAGTCCGCCCTGTCGTTGCCGACGCGCGAGTTGATCATGATGTCCGGCTGCAGTTCGTGGGCCCAGGCGCGCAGCTGGTCCGATTGGGCGGGGTTGGGCTTGCCCATGTCGTACCAGAGCTCGGCGACCTCCCCGTACTTGCCTCCCAGGAGCTCCTTGAGCTGGGCGTGGATGTAGTCCATGTAGCCCTCTTCGTCGAGGGTGTTGTCGTTCGCCCACGGGTTCTCGGGCTGCTTCTCCCAGTCGATGTTCGAGAAGTAGAGGCCGAACTTGATGCCGACCTGCTTGCAGGCCTGCGACAGCTCCAGGAGGGGGTCGCGGTGGGAGGGGGACTGCTTGGTGAAGTTGTAGTCGGTCGTGGCGGTGTCCCACATGGCGAAGCCGTCGTGGTGCTTGGAGGTGATGAGCAGCATCTTCATGCCGGTGTCCTTGGCCTGTTGGCACCACGCGATGGCGTCGAAGTCCGGGGCGTCGAAGGTCTGGGCGGTGGCCAGGTACTCGTCGCGCGGGATCCCCTGCAGGGGGATCCGCTGGTCCCAGGTCTGCTGGTGGCCCCAGGCTTTGATCTGCTCGGGGTAGCCGACTTCCTGCTTCTCGCCCTTGTACCACCCGGCGTAAGAGGAGTAGATGCCCCAGTGGATGAACATGGCGAACTTCATGTCCTGCCAGGAGGCGACCTTGTCGACTCCCGAGGCGGGGATGGCGGCGGGTATCGAGTACGCCGGGTTCGCGGAGGGCGCGGGGTTGGGGTCGGCCATGGCGGTTCCTGCCATTCCTAGGGTGGCGAGGCCAGCCAGGGCGGCACCGACCACTCTACGTGTGTGGGACATCGAGTCTCCGTTGAGTTGACGGGGTACTTCGGTTTGGAGGCGGTGACAGTGTAGCGGAAGGGGAGTGATGGCTGCTATTCCCGTTGGGCGCGACGAGGGGTGCTCCAGAGGTCGAGCGCGTATGGGCGGATAGCGGCGGTGTGTGAAACGAAGAGGCGGAAGCGGGTCGTTGGAACTTCCGCAAGTGGGTGGGGGTGGTGGTCAGCGCCGGCGGTGCCCCCTCTATCGGCCCTGGTGGTCCCGGTGCTGCGGAGGGCTCCGCCCTGGTCGGGATGGGGGCCGGTGGTCTCGCCGCCTCCCTGGTGGCACTCGGTCTGCTCGTAGCGGGCGGCGGATCCGTCGGGGCCTACCCGGGCGTGTGGCGCACCGCACTCCTCTGTCGGTCAGGACTGGGAATAATCGAAGCCCGATGAAGTTGAGTACATCAGACTCAAGTTTGGAGCGGCCGGGTTGCGCAGTGAAAACCCCTCGCCTAAAGTTGAGCGCAAGAGACTCAAGGATGTCCGGGCCCGCGGGCCTGGACCGCAGACCACGAAGGGCGTGCGCCCAGGGTGCCGCGCCCGGACGAAAGGAAACACGAATATGGCACGCGCAGTCGGCATCGACCTCGGTACCACCAACTCCGCCATCGCCGTCCTCGAGGGCGGCGAGCCCACCATCATCCCGAACGCCGAAGGATCCCGCACCACCCCGTCGGTGGTCGCCTTCTCCAAGACCGGCGAGGTCCTGGTCGGAGAGATCGCCAAGCGCCAGGCGGTCACCAACGTCGACCGCACCATCTCCTCGGTCAAGCGCCACATGGGCACCGACTGGACCGTCGAGATCGACGACAAGAAGTACACCGCGCAGGAGATCTCCGCCCGCATCCTCGCCAAGCTGAAGGCAGACGCCGAGGCCTACCTGGGCGAACCCGTCACCGAGGCCGTCATCACCGTCCCCGCCTACTTCAACGACGCCCAGCGCCAGGCCACCAAGGACGCCGGCCAGATCGCCGGCCTGAAGGTCGAGCGCATCGTCAACGAGCCCACCGCGGCCGCCCTGGCCTACGGCCTCGAGAAGGGCAAGGAGGACGAGCTCATCCTGGTCTTCGACCTCGGCGGCGGCACCTTCGACGTGTCCCTGCTGGAGATCGGCAAGGACGACGACGGCTTCTCCACCATCCAGGTTCGCGCCACCTCCGGTGACAACCACCTGGGCGGCGACGACTGGGACCAGCGCATCGTCACCTGGCTGATCGACCAGGTCAAGGCCAAGACCGGTGCCGACCTGTCCAAAGACCCCGTCGCCCTCCAGCGCCTCAAGGAGGCGGCCGAGCAGGCGAAGAAGGAGCTGTCCAGCGCCACCAGCACGAACATCTCCCTGCAGTACCTGTCGATGACGGCCGACGGCCCCATCCACTTGGACGAGAGCCTCACCCGCGCGAAGTTCGAGGAGATGACCTCGGATTTGCTCGACCGCACGAAGCGCCCCTTCCATGACGTGATCCGCGAGGCGGGTATCTCCGTGGGCGACATCGACCACGTCGTCCTGGTCGGCGGCTCCACACGCATGCCCGCGGTGAGCGCAGTCGTCAAGGAACTGGCCGGTGGCCGCGAGCCCAACAAGGGCGTCAACCCCGATGAGGTCGTCGCCGTGGGCGCGGCCCTGCAGGCCGGCGTCATCCTGGGTGACCGCAAGGACGTCCTGCTGATCGACGTGACCCCTCTGTCGCTCGGCATTGAGACCGAGGGCGGGCTCATGACGAAGCTCATCGACCGCAACACCGCGATCCCCACGAAGGCCTCCGAGGTCTTCTCCACCGCGCAGAACGGCCAGCCCTCCGTGCTCATCCAGGTCTACCAGGGCGAGCGCGAGTTCGCCCGCGACAACAAGCTGCTCGGCACGTTCGAGCTCTCCGGTATCGCCCCGGCCCCCCGCGGCGTCCCGCAGATCGAGGTCACCTTCGACATCGACGCGAACGGCATCGTCCACGTCTCCGCGAAGGACCGCGGCACCGGCAAGGAGCAGTCCGTGACCA
This sequence comes from Schaalia georgiae DSM 6843, assembly GCF_000429245.1. GTDB lineage: Bacteria > Actinomycetota > Actinomycetes > Actinomycetales > Actinomycetaceae > Pauljensenia > Pauljensenia georgiae. The sequence goes on along the minus strand of NZ_AUBM01000006.1, from coordinate 219,973 downwards.
TCACCGGCGGCTCCGCCCTGCCCAAGGAGGAGATCGACCGCATGGTGCGCGAGGCCGAGGAGCACGCCGCCGAGGACAAGGAGCGCCGTGAGGCCGCCGAGGCCCGCAACACCGCCGAGCAGGTCGTCTACCAGACGGAGAAGCTGCTCAAGGACGAGGCGGACAAGATCTCCGAGGAGACCCGCACCGCCGTGCAGGCCGACGTGGACGCCGTCAAGGAGGCCCTCAAGGGCGACGACGTCGAGGCTGTGAAGTCCTCGATGGCCAAGCTCAACGAGACCAGCCTCAAGATCGGCCAGGAGATCTACCAGGCGCAGCAGGCGGCCGAGGCCGCGGGCGGGGAGGCGAAGTCCGAGGACGACGTCGTCGATGCCGAGATCGTGGACGAGGACGAGTCCAAGTGAGTGCCCCCGACGAACTGGGCGCGGACCCCATGCGGGACGAGGCCGGGGCCGACTCCGTCGAGTCGGCCCCGGCCCCCGGGGCGGCGCCCGCCCCGGGCACCGCGGGTGAGGCTCAGGGCTCTGCCCCCGCCTCGGACGCCGGTCGTGGGACCGACGGGGAAACGGCCCCTGAGGGCTCCGCTCCCGCCTCGGACCCCGAGGGCGGGAGCACCGCCAGCGGCTCCGACGGGGGAACGCCAGTGGACGACATGGGCGCCTTCGAGGAGCAGATGGGCGACTCCGAGCTGGCCAACGCTCTCGAGCGCGTGGCCGCGGTCGAGGAGCAGCTGGCGCGCGCCAACGCCGACCTGTACAACCTCAACCAGGAGTACGCCGGGTACGTGCGGCGCTCGAAGGAGGCCGCGCCCGCCCACAGGGCCTCGGGGCAGGACGAGGTCATTGAGTCCCTCATCGGGGTGCTCGACGACATCGACGCCGCCCGCAACCACGGCGACCTGGACGACGGCCCTTTCGCCGCCATCGCCGTGAAACTGGAGGACTCCCTGCGCAACCGCTTCGAGTTGGAGCGCTACGGAGCAGCGGGCGAGGACTTCGACCCCGCCCTGCACGAGGCCCTCATGGCCACCGTGGACGCCGATGTGGACCACCCCGTCATCGGGCAGGTGCTCCAGCCCGGCTACCGGCGCGGGGAGCGGGTCATCCGTGCGGCGAAAGTCCTCGTGAGGAACCCTGAGTGAGTGTGGAACAACTGTGGAACGCCGAACCTGTGAAGGAGGTGACGCGGCGTGAGCGAACAAGATTGGCTGACCAAGGACTTCTACAAGGTCCTGGGCGTTGATAAGGGCGCCGATAAGAAAACCATCACGAAGGCCTACCGGAAGCTGGCGCGCTCGTACCATCCGGACCAGAACCCGGGGGACGCGGCGGCGGAGGCCAAGTTCAAGGAGATCGGCGAAGCGTACGCGATCCTGTCCAATGACGAGGACCGCAAGCGCTACGACGCGATCCGGGCGATGGGTGGCGGAGGCGCCCGCTTCGCCGCCGGCACGTCGGGGGGCTTCGAGGACCTTTTCGGTGCCTTCAACCCCCGGTCGGCGGGCTCCGGCGGGGGCGGTGCCCGCTTCCAGGCGGGCGGGGCGGACCTGGAAGACCTGTTCTCCGGCCTGTTCGGAGGCGGTCCCCAGCCCCACGGCGCCCAGTTCGGCGCCGGCTCCTTCGGTGCCCCCTTCGGGGCCCACGGCGCCCAGGGGCGCGGTCCCCAGTCGCGGCCCCGACCGGCCAAGGGCGGGAACCGCAAGGCGAATCTGACGATCAGTTTCCGCCAGGCCGTCGAGGGGGCCGCCCTGTCCATCAAGGTCGCGGGGAAGACCATCAAGGTCCGCATCCCCGTCGGCATCAAGGACGGGCAGAAGATCCGCCTCGCGGGGCACGGCAAACCCGGTGCCCACGGCGGCCCCGCGGGCGACCTCGAGGTGTCGGTGTCGGTGGAACCGCACCCGGTGTACTCCCGGGAGGGCGACGATGTCGTGGTGACGGTTCCTGTTTCCTTCGCCGAGGCGGCACTGGGGGCGAAGGTCGACGTCCCGATGCTGGACGGGTCCACACGGAGTGTGAGGATCCCCGCCGGATCGGGCGCGGACACGGCCATCCGCCTCAAGGGCAAGGGCTGCGCCCTCAAGAAGGGCACCGGCGACCTGCTGGTCCGGATCCGCATCGACGTGCCCACTGCTCTGACGCGTGAGCAGAAGAGGGCGGTCGAGGGGCTCTCCGAGGCGCTCGGCCCCGTCTCGCGCGAGTCCTGGTTGGAAGCCGCGAAGGAGTAAGCCATGGTGGGGCGTTCAGGGCCGGGCGGGGAGTCCGTGACCTTCGTGATCTCGGTCGCCGCCGAGCTGGCCGGGATGCACCCGCAGACCCTGCGCCAGTACGACCGCCTCGGCCTGGTGGTCCCGGCCCGCACGAAAGGGCGGGGACGGCGCTACACGAAGCAGGACATCCAGCGCCTGCGCGACGTCCAGCGCATGAGCCAGGACGAGGGCATCAACCTCGAGGGGATCCGCCGCATCCTGGAGCTTGAGCGCCGGGTCGAGGCCCTCGAGGCTGAGCGCGCCCGGATGAGGGCGCAACTGGCCGAAGCGGAGATGCGGCGCAACCGCGTCTTCGCGGCGTCGCCCACGGGCGAGGTCCGGCCCATGCGGCGGGGCGAGCGCCCGTGGGCGGGCGGGGGAGGGGCCGCCCGCCGCGTGCCGCGCGCCCTGCTGCCCGCCCCGCTGGTGGCGGTGCGCGCTGTCATAGAAGGGGCGGTCGTGCCGGAGCGCCGGTAGGGCCGCCGCCCTGCGTGGAACAGGGAACTGCGGGACCCACCGAAACGGCGGGCCCCGCAGTGTAATTCGATCGGCAGTCCGGGGGCACACTGGAGTGCCGACCGAAGTCTGTGGCCATGAGGTGGCTCTCATGCTGCCTGCTGATAGTTTTACCAGCTCAGAGGTGTTTTCGTGAAGCGTTGACCATGTGGTGGCGCCCAATGGTACGAATGTGCACGGGGGCCGGGCCTCCGTGCAAATAATGCCACGCCTCCCCCTGTTCAATGCGCCCCCACCTGCGAAGACGCCGGGGATTTGCCGTTTTCTTTGAAAGCACGCGGATCGTAGTGCGCCGAAGGGGCGCGGGCCGCGGTCCGCCACCGGGCGTCCGGTGCGGGAAGGCGGTCTTCGGCCAGGAGGGGGAGTGGCGTGTGATACGTCGGTATGGTGTTCGTAACTCTTTTCGCCTTCCCCGGCCCCGCTGCCACGACGCGCGCAGGTACCCGCATCGGGGACGGTCGGCGCAGCCCGCCCCGCGCCATGTGCGATACCGTGTGCACATGACTCAGACTCCTCGAATCCCCTTGCGCTCGCGGGTCGCCCTGGCGGCCGGGGCGGGCGCCAGGACGGCCTCGCGCCTGCTGGGACGCGGCTCGGGCGGCATGATCGGCGGCGAGGTCGCCCTGCGCCTGTCCCCCACGGTGCTCGCCGACCTGGCGGCCCGCATCCCCAGTGCCGTCATCACGGGCACCAACGGCAAGTCCACGACGACGCGCATGGTGCGGGCCGCGCTTCAGACCCGTGGGAGCGTCGCCTCGAACACCAACGGCGACAACATGACCTCGGGGGTCATCACGGCGTTCATGAACACGCGGACCGCCTCGGCGGCCGCACTGGAGGTGGACGAGATGCACGTCCCCGCAGTGGCCGCCGCAGTGCGGCCCCACGTCTTCGTCTACCTCAACCTGTCGCGCGACCAACTCGACCGCGTCGGCGAGATCGGCGCCGTCGAGCGCAGACTGCGCGAGGGCGCGGCAGCGCACCCCGGCGCCGTCGTCGTCGCCAACTGCGACGACCCGCTCATCGTCTCCGCCGCCTGCGACAACCCCAATGTCGTGTGGGTGGCCGCAGGCGGCGGCTGGGGAGGGGACAGCGCCGCCTACCCCAGGGGCGGGCGCGTCGTGCGCGAGGAGGGCTCATGGCACCTCATCCCCTCCCGCCCCGGGGAGGAACTGCCCGCCCTCGCCAGTCGCCCCGAGCCCGATTGGTGGCTCACAGACGTCGATCTGCGCCCTGAGGGGCCGCGCGCGACCCTCAACGGCCCGGACGGCACCGCTGTCCCCCTCGTCCTCGCACTGCCGGGGCGCGCCAACCTGGGCAACGCGGCCCAGGCAGTCGCCGCAGCCGTCGCCATGGGCGTCGATGCGGAGGCCGCGGCGCGCGCGGTGTCCGGGGTGGACGAGGTCGCGGGCCGGTACTCGACCCACGACGTCGACGGCCGCCTCGCCAGGCTCATGCTCGCCAAGAACCCGGCGGGCTGGCAGGAGGCCATGACGATGATCGACCCCCGCGTCGACCAGGTCGTCATCGCCGTCAACGGGCAGGTGCCCGACGGGCAGGATCTGTCGTGGCTGTGGGACGTCGACTTCGCGGCACTGGACGCCCAGGGGCGCCGCGTCGTCGCCTGCGGCGAGCGGGGGGCGGACCTGGCCGTGCGCTTGGAGTACGCGGGCATCCACTGCCAGCTGGCGCCGTTGCCGATGGACGCCCTGGCGCTGTGCCGGCCCGGAAAGGTGGAAATGCTGCTCAACTACACGGCCATGCGGGACTTCAAGACGGTCCTGGGCGAGAAAGGGGCGCGGCGATGAGCGACTCCACACTGACGATCGGCGTCCTCATGCCCGAGGTGCTCGGCACCTACGGGGACACGGGCAACGCCATGGTCTTGCGCGAACGCGCCCGCCGGAGGGGCATTGACGCCTCGATCATCACGGTCGGCCTGACGGACGCCATCCCCCGCTCGCTCGACGTCTACACACTGGGCGGCGGAGAGGACACAGCGCAGGCCCTGGCGGCTGAGAAGTTCCGCGCCGACCCCGGGCTGTCCGGCGCGCTCGCGGACGGGCGCCAGCTCCTGGCGGTCTGCGCCTCCCTGCAGGTCCTGGGCATGTGGTACCGGGACGCGCGCGATCAACGAGTGGAGGGGATGGGCGTCCTCGACATCACGACCGACCCGCAGGGGCACCGCGCGATCGGCGAGCTCGTCACCGAGCCCCTCGTCGACGGCCTCACCGAGCCCCTCACCGGCTTCGAGAACCACGGTGGGGGTACCGTGCTGGGCCCCGGGGCGCGCCCCCTCGGACGGGTCGTCGTCGGCGTCGGGAACGGCACTCCCCTGGGGCACGAGGCGGCCGCCGAGGCCGTCGACGGCGTCGTCCAGGGGTCCATCATCGCCACCTACATGCACGGGCCGGTGCTGGCGCGCAATCCCCAGTTGGCCGACCTGCTGCTGTCGAGGGCGGTGGGCGGCCCGCTGGAGCCCCTCGAGGTCCCCGGCACCGCCGCCCTGCGCGCCGAGCGCCTCGACGCCGCCGGAATCCGCTGAGGCCGCGGCCCCCTGAGGGCCGGGTGGAGGACGCGCGGCACAAGGGGAGTGGGGGCCGCCCGCAGGTCGCGGGCGGCCCCCACTCGGGCGGTGCGGATCAGCGCGCGCGGACCCGGGCCACGAGCTTGCGCAGCTCGTCGACCCACAGGACCAGGGAGGCCATGACGATGACGACCGCCCAGTGAACCGGGTCCAGCGATGTCGTCGAGAAGGCCGCCTGAAGGAAGGGCACCTCCACCACGGCGACCTGGAGCACCAGGGTCAGGCCGATCGCACCCCACAGCCACTTGTTGACGAAGACATGGCTGAAGGCGCTGACCGTCTCCGAACGGGAGTTGAGTGTGTTGAACAACTGCGCCAGGACCAGGGTGGAGAAAGCCGCTGTGCGCGCGGTGTCGAGGCCGTCCGTGGACAGGGAGGTCTCGATGAGGCCGCCGGGCAGGAAGATGTCCAGCGTGGCCAGGGTGGAGGCGGCCATGACCGCGCCGACCAGCATCACGCCGCTCCACATGGCGCCGTCGACCACCCGGTCCGTGGGCTTGCGCGGCGGGCGGGCCATAACGTCCTCCACCGAGGGGTCCACACCCATGGCCAGGGCAGGCCCGGAGTCGGTGACCAGGTTGATCCACAGGATCTGGGTGGCCAGCAGCGGCAGGACGACGCCGGACTCGCTGTGCCCGCTCAGGCCGATGGCGCCCGACAGCACCACGCCGCCGAAGACGGTGAGGACCTCGCCCATGTTGGAGGACAGCAGGAAGCGCAGGAACTTCTTGATGTTGTCGAAAATGCGCCGGCCCTCGCGCACGGCGTCGACGATGGTGGCGAAATTGTCGTCCGCCAGAACCATCGTGGCGGCCTCCTTGGCCACCTGGGTCCCTGTGACTCCCATGGCCACGCCGATGTCCGCGGCGCGCAGGGCGGGGGCGTCGTTGACTCCGTCGCCGGTCATGGAGACCGTGTGGCCCTGGGACTTCAGGGCGTGGACGATCCGCATCTTGTGCTCGGGGGCGACGCGCGCGTACACGCTGGTGGCGGCCACGGCCCGGGACAGGGCGCCGTCGTCCATCCCCTCCAACTCGCGGCCGGTCAGGACCGGGGCGCCGCGTTCGACGATGCCCAGGTCGGCCGCGATGCGCCCGGCGGTGGCCGGGTGGTCGCCGGTGATCATGAGGACGCGCACGCCCGCCCGGTGCGCCTCGGCCACCGCTGCGGCCGCCTCGGGGCGCGGTGGGTCGATGATGCCGACGACGCCCGCCAGCACCAGGTCCCTCTCCAAGTCGGACAGGTCCGCCCCGCCGTCGGAGTCGGCGGCCCTGCGCACCCGGGCGGCCTCTTCGTCGGTGAGGATCCGGTAGCCAACCCCCAGGGTGCGCAGCGCCCGGCCCGACATGTCCGCGATGTGTTCGACGAACCGGGCCCGGACCTGAGCGGTCAGCTCGGTGTCGGCGTCGCCCACGCGCACCCGCGAGCAGCACTCCATGAGGACGTCGGGGGCCCCCTTGGACATGATGACCGTGCCGTGGGCGGTGTCGGTGAGCAGCACCGACATCATCTTGCGCTCGGAGGTGAAGGGGACCTCGCCGACGCGCTCGAAGCGGCCCTCGCGGTGCCCGTCCGTGCCGAGCTTCTTCTCCGCGACCAGGAAGGCCCCCTCTGTCGGGTCGCCGACGACGCTCCACACGTCCTCGTCGGCGCTGAGCTCGGCGTCGGAGGCCAGTGTCCCGCCGGAGAGGACCACGGTGGCCTCGTCGCGCAGGGGCCCTTCGAGGGGATCGGCGTCGGGCCGGCCGTCGCGGTCGGCGTCGGGGGCGACCTCGCCGTCGGGCGCGTACCCGATACCCGTGACCACACACGTGCCCGAGGCGGTGACGACCTCCTGGACCGTCATCTCCGAGCGGGTGAGCGTGCCGGTCTTGTCCGAGCAGATGACGGAGGCGGAGCCGAGGGTCTCCACGCTGGTGAGTTTCTTGACCACGGCCTTGTGGACGGCCATGCGCTGCACGCCCAGGGCCAGGACCACCGACAGGATCGCGGGCAGTCCCTCGGGCACCGCGGCCACGGCCAGTGAGACCCCCAGCAACAGGGAGTGGACGATCGTGTCAGGCGTGCGGTCGGTCGCCAGGAGCAACAGGGTTCCCACAACGACGACGGCGATGACGACCACGACGATCCCCAGCATCTTGGAGATCGAGTGGATCTCCTTCTGCAGGGGCGTGTCCTCCTCCTCGACGGAGTCGAGCATCCGCGCGATCGCGCCCATCTCGGTGACCGCCCCGGTGGCGACAACGACGGCGCGCCCCGTCCCCTGGGCCACGGACGTGCCCCGGTAGACCATGCAAGTGCGGTCGGCCAGGTCGGTGTCGGCGCCGACCGCCTCGGGGGTCTTGACGACAGCATCGGCCTCACCGGTCAGGGAGGACTCGACCACGCGCAGGGCGGCGGCTGAGAGCAGGCGCGCGTCGGCGCCGACCTGGTCGCCCTCGCCCAGGACGAGCACGTCGCCCACCACGAGCTCGGAGGAGGGGATGACCAGGCGCGAGCCGTCGCGCAGCACGGTGGAGGTCGCCTCGGTCATCGCGGACAGGGCGGCGACGGCGTCGGCGGCCTTGTTCTCCTGGACGAAGCCGAGGACCGCGTTGAGGGTGACGACGGCCAGGATGACGATGGAGTCCACCGGTGCGCCCTCGGCGCCCTCCAGGACCCAGGCGGCGGTGGAGATGGCAATGGCGGCCAGCAGCAGGTATACGAGAGGGTCGTTGAACTGGCCCAGGAAGCGCTTCCAGGCGGGCACCGGGGGCTTTGAGGGGAGCTCGTTGGGCCCGTCGGCGGCCAGTCGGTCGGCCGCGGATCGGGCGCTCAGGCCGGTTGGGGCGTCGGTCCCGAGGTCGGCCGCGACAGCCCCGGCCGGGCGGGAGTGGGGGGAGGGGGCACCGGGTGCGTGGGGCGTTGGCATGGGCGCTATCCCATCAATGCCGGTGGCGCCCTGTCAAGGCATCGGCGATGCGGTGCGTCCCGCGGGCCCTGGGCGGGGCTACCTGGAGGACTGTCAAGGCACCGGCGTTGCGGTGCGTCCCACGAGGTTGCGCGGCGCGCATAGATTGGGACTAACGGTGACGGGCCCGACAGATTCCACTATGCTGGCGGCACCACTCCCACTCCGATGATCCCGTTCCGAGGAGGATCCATGTCGACTCCCGCGCCCGACGACGGGAATAAGGCCCCGTTCGCGGGGCAGCAGCCCGACCAGCCCGCCACGCCCTGGCCGCAGTACGGGCAGCAGGCCGCTCCGGAGCAGTCCGGGTTCGCCTACGGGCAGCAGGCGGCCCCTGCGGCTTACGCGGCGCCGCCGCAGCTCCCCAGCCGTGTGCCCGGCGTGCTGTGCATCGTCTTGGGCCTGGTGCTCATGATCATCGTCGCCCCCGTCGTCTTCTTCACCACCGCCGTGTCCTCAATCAGCGACGAGATCACGAACGCGGCCGCCGGGGTTCAACGGCTCTCCAATGGCGGTGGCGTCACCCTGGAATCCCAGGACGGGTACTTCCTGCAGGTCGTGCCGCCCGACACCGCGACGGCATGCGCCCTGACCGACTCCGGCGGCCAGTCCCATGCGATGCAGAAGCAGGACAGCGCCGGGAGCACGTTCGCCGCTGAGGGGCTGCAGCCCGGCTCGTACACGGTCGAATGCGCAGGCGTGTCCGACACCGCCACGTTCGTCGGAGTGCCCTTCTCCGGTGACGTTCTGCAGAACACCGCGCGCAGCAGCCTCATCTGGTCCACGGTGGTGGGGGTGGCCGGCGTGGGCGTGCTGATCCTCGGCATCGTGCTGGTCGTGAAGACGAACAAGCGGCGCCGCAATATCCAAGTGGACATCATGATGTCAGGAATCCAGCGCCAGTAGTGCACCAGGAGCGCGGCGCCAGGGATCCGGCGCCGGTGCCCGCTGCGGGGGCCAGTGCCCAGCGCGGCGGGCGGAACTGAAAGGCCCTCATCCATGTCCTCCCTGTCCTTCACCGGTGGGCGCTCGGTGCGCTACCCCGCGCCCGATGTCGCGCGCGGCTTCATGCTGCTGCTCATCGCGCTCGCGAACGTCCCCTACTGGCTGCGGTACTTCCCCGCCTCCCCCGGTGGCTCCTCCTCCGCGGACCGCTGGTGGATCCTCATCCGCGCCGCGCTCGTTGATCGGCGGGGGTACCCGCTTTTCGCCCTCCTCTTCGGTTTCGGCGTCGCGACGATGGTGCGGCGCCGCATCGAGCGCGATGTCGAGGCCGCCCACCAGTTGGTGGATCCGCAGGTGCGGGCGTCGTGGGCGCCCCACGTGGCGGCGCAATGGGAGGCCCTCGTCCGCCAGGATGCCACCGACGACGCCGCGCGCCTGGTGCGCCGCCGCGGATGGTGGATGATCCTCTTCGGGTTCGTGCACGGCATCGTCTTCGCGGGCGACATCATCGGCGCTTACGGCATCGTCGCCGTCCTCTTCGCGGGAGTGGTCGCGCGCAGGAAGAACATGTGGATGGCGGTGTGGGGGTGCGTCATCGGGTTGGTGAGCGCGTGCAGTTTGATTGGGGTCGGCTTCTGGAAGGCCAGCCTGAGCGATCTGGGCTCCGTGGTCCACCCGCACGCTTCCCTCTCGGTCTACTCCGTGCTCACCTCCGTCACCCAGTGGGCGATGACGGCGCTGATCACGGTGCTCATCTCGATGGTCGTCCCGGCGTTCATGATCGGCGCGCGCTTGGGGCAGACGGACATCCTCGCGCGCCCCGACCGGCATCGGGGCCTGCTGTGGGCGGTCGCGGTCGCGGGCATGCTGATCGGCGTCGTCGGCTCGCTCCCCTACGGACTGGGGGTGTCCGGGATGGTGTTGCCGGTACCAGTGTGGAGCGTCGTCCTCTTCCATGTCACCGGCATCGCGGGGGCGTGCGCGTGGCTGGCGCTGTTCGCGCTCTTCGCGGGGGTCGGGGAGCCCCGGGGGATCCGGCGGGTGCTCGCCGCGGTCGGCAAGCGCTCGATGACCGCCTACCTCGGCCAGACGATCCTCTTCGTGGTGGTCCTGGGCGGCATGGGGCTCGCTGGCGTTCCCGCGGTCTCCGACGCGTGGGGTGCCGTGATCGCCGTGTTCGTGTGGGTGGCGACCGTGGTGCTGTGTTTCGGCCTCGAGGTCGTCGGATTCGAGCGCGGCCCCTTCGAGGTCCTCCTGCGGCGCGCGGTGGCGCGGTCGGCGAGACCGCGGGCGGAGTTGCCCGCGCCTCCAGGGACTGGCGTTCTGGAGGTCCCGCCCGGTGCGTCCTTCCCGCCCCCGGGCGCGCGGATGGCTCCTTCGCAGGGGTCTCAGCCCCCGTCGGCTGGGACTCGGGGGCGCTCCCCGGGTCCGGGGACCGTTCAGTCGGGGCCGCCCGGGCCATTGGAGGACGGTGCCCCGGCGGGGCCCGGTGCCGATCGAGGGTAGTGGGAGGCCGAATGGGAGGAGAGTAGACCCACCCCGCTCTACAATTGACCTGTGTTCGTCGTCACGTTATGCTCATCGTGGCGCGGTGCTGGTGCGCCCCGGATGTGTGCGGACGTCGTGCATTCCGCCCATGACCTGCGGTTTTGGTCCGCGGGTGGTGGCGGGGGCTGCGGCCGCGCTGGGGCGGGTGTTCGCCTCGTGCCCGCGAACCATTGGTTTTCTGCGGATTCTGGGCTACTGTTGATGTAGGTGTATGAGGCGGATTACACCATTGAGGACAGGAGAGGGGAACTGATGCGACAAGAAGCCACGTCGGCGCGGCCCGCGACATCCGCCGACCGCGTCCGTCCCGTCACCTACGATCGTCTCAAGAGCCTCCTCGATTCCCAGGGGCTCGCTTGGAGCGTCGATGACGACGGCGAGCTCACGGGGACGTGGGGCGGTAGCCCCTACTTCCTGATACTGGCCGGGCGCGACCGGCAGGTCCTCCAGATTGTGACGGTCTGGAAGGAGGCTGTTCCGATCGATGCCCTCGAGGCTGTCCGGCGGTCGATCCTGCAGTGGCACCGCACCAGGCCGTGGCCAAAATGCTCCCATCGCATCGACGACGACGGGACCGTGCGCGTGGTCGCGGAGACCGTCGTCGGCTGGCAGTGCGGGGCGACCGACGCGCACCTGGTGCGCCAGATCGCGAACGCCATCGCGCTCGCACAAGACTTTTTCAGCGAGCTCGCCCGCGATATCGATATAGGGAGTTAAGAGGAAGAATCATGGGATGGTTTTGGAGAAAGGGCGCTGATGGCGGCTCCGATCCCAACGACTCCGAACGCCCCGACGGCGCTCAGGGGCCCATAGATCCGTGGGGGTACGAGCCCAGTGCCTCCGGCGGTGGGGTGCGCACGGGCAACTCCGAGTTCGAGGCCCATCGCTTCGACATGGTCCGCCCGATCTCGCAGGAGAGGGTCGGTCTGCTCTTCGACGGCGAGGGGTGGGAATGGGAGATCGATCAGGACGGGGACCTGCGCGGGACGTGGGAGGGACAGCTGTTCTGCTTCCGCTTCCTCGGGGACTCGCAGGAGGTCCTGTCGATCATCGCCTTCATGGGCCAGACGATCCCCGCCAAGTACGAGGCGGAACTGCTGCTCTTCCTGGAGGGCTGGCACCGCGAGTACCTGTGGCCGAAGGCGTACTTCCACCGCGAGGCGAAAGGCGGCCTGCGGCTGGTGGCCGAGGTCAACAGCGACTACGAGTACGGGGCGACCGACGCCCAACTGGTCCAGCAGTGCATGTGCGCCCTGGCGACGACCCTGCAGCTCTTCCGTGCGGCTGGCGAGTGCTTCGGGCAGCCGGGGGGCGGGTCGGCGCCCCCGGATGACGGGGGCGGAGGGCGCCAGCGGGGCTTCGACGGCCCGGCGTGGCTCCCGCCTTCCTCTTAGGCGCCCCGTGGGTGCTCGGCGCGGCGCGCCGAGCACCCTTCCCGCATTCAGCCAGCGGGGGCGGAGCCGGTGTTGCTCATGCCACTGCGGGTCCATAACTTGAGTGGAATAGACTCAACTTTAAGTTCGTTGACTTCAGCAGGACGCGCCGGAGCAGACCGGCGCACGTGTGGATGCGACGCATCCGAAGGAGACAACATGAGCACAGAGTTCACCACGAAGGCGCAGGAGGCCATCGCCTCGGCGCTCCAATCCGCCGCTGCGGCAGGCAATCCGCAAGTGGAGCCCATCCACCTGCTCGCCGCGCTCCTCGAGCAGCCCGAGGGGATCGCGGCCTCCCTGCTGGAGAAGACGGGCGCCGACCGCACCCGGATCGGCGCGCGGACCAGGAACGCCCTGGTCGCCCTGCCCCGAACGCAGGGCGCCGCGGCCCAGCCCCGGACCTCGCGCGCCCTCATGGCGGTGGTCGCCGACGCGAGCGACCGCGCCGCGAAGGCCGGCGACCGGTACGTCTCGACCGAGCACCTCCTCATCGCGACCGCGGCCTCAGACAGCGAGGCCGGGCGCATCATCACGGAGGGGGGCGCCGATGCCGAGGATTTGGCGGCCGCCCTGGCCCAACTGCGCCCCGAGCCCCTGACCAGCCCCGACCCTGAGGGGTCCTTCGAAGCGCTGGCCAAGTACGGGCGCGACCTGACCGAAGTCGCCCGCGAGGGCAAACTCGATCCCGTCATCGGGCGCGACAACGAGATCCGCCGCGTCGTCCAAGTGCTGTCGCGGCGCACGAAGAACAATCCCGTCCTCATCGGGGAGCCCGGCGTCGGCAAGACCGCCGTCGTCGAGGGCCTCGCCCAGCGCATCGTCGCCGGGGACGTCCCGGAGTCCCTGCGGGACAAGCGCCTCATCGCGCTCGACATGGCGTCGATGGTGGCCGGGGCGAAGTACCGCGGCGAGTTCGAGGAACGGCTCAAGGCCGTTCTGGCCGAGATCCAGCGCAGCGACGGGGAAGTCATCACCTTCATCGACGAGCTGCACACCGTCGTCGGCGCGGGCGGCGGTTCCGAGGGCGCCATGGACGCGGGCAATATGCTCAAGCCCATGCTGGCGCGCGGGGAGCTGCGCATGGTGGGTGCGACCACCCTGGACGAGTACCGCGAGAACATCGAGAAGGACCCGGCCCTGGAGCGCCGTTTCCAGCAGGTGTTCGTCGGCGAGCCCTCCGTGGAGGACACGGTGGCGATCCTTCGCGGCGTCGCCCCCAAGTACGAGGCCCACCACAAGGTGACGATCTCCGACGGGGCGCTCGTGGCCGCCGCCCAGTTGTCGAACCGCTACATCACCGGGCGCCAGCTGCCCGACAAGGCCATCGACCTGATCGACGAGGCCGCTTCCCGTCTGCGCATGGAGCTCGACTCCAGCCCCGTCGAGATCGACGAGCTGCGCCGCGGCGTCGACCGCATGCGGATGGAGGAGTCCTATCTCACCGAGTCCGATCCCGACGGGAAGGACGAGGCCACCGGCGAGCGCCTCGCGAAACTGCGCGCCGACCTGGCGGACAAGCAGGAGGAGCTCAACGCGCTCGTGAGCCGGTGGGAGGCCGAGAAGGCCGGGCACAACCGGGTCGGCGACCTGCGCGTCCAACTGGACAACCTGCGCACGCAGCTCGACCTGGCCGTGCGCGAGGGGCGCTGGGACGAGGCGGGGCGCCTGCAGAACGGCGAGATCCCCGATGTCGAGCGCCAGATCCGGGACGAGGAGGAGCGCGCGGCGCTCGCCGAGGCCTCGGCCGCCGCCCAGGAGCCGATGATCGCTGAGAAGGTCGGCCCGGCGGAGATCGCCGAGGTCGTCGAGGCGTGGACGGGCATCCCCACGGGGCGCCTGCTGCAGACCGAGACCGAGAAGCTGCTCCACATGGAGGCCGAGATCGGCAAGCGGCTCATCGGGCAGAAGGACGCTGTGAAAGCGGTCTCCGACGCCGTGCGGCGCTCGCGGGCGGGCATCTCCGACCCCAACAGGCCCACCGGGTCCTTCCTCTTCCTGGGCCCCACGGGCGTGGGGAAGACGGAGCTGGCCAAGTCCCTCGCGGAGTTCCTCTTCGATGACGAGCGCGCCATGATCCGGATCGACATGTCCGAGTACTCGGAGAAGCACGCGGTGGCGCGCCTGGTGGGCGCCCCTCCCGGGTACGTCGGTTACGAGCAGGGCGGTCAGTTGACGGAGGCCGTCAGGCGCCGCCCCTACTCGGTGATCCTCCTCGACGAGGTCGAGAAGGCGCATTCTGAGATCTTCGACATTCTTTTGCAGGTGCTCGACGACGGACGGCTCACCGATGGTCAGGGCCGCACCGTCGACTTCAGGAACACGATCCTCATCCTCACCTCCAACCTCGGCTCGCAGTTCCTGGCCGATCCGGGGATGGACGCCGAGCGGAGCAGGGAGGCGGTCATGGAGGCGGTGCGTGCGGCGTTCCGCCCCGAGTTCTTGAACCGTTTGGACGAGATCGTCACCTTCGACGCGCTGAGCAACGAGGATATCGGGCGGATCGTTGACCTCATGGTCGCCACAATGGCCCGCCGACTGGCCTCGCGGCGCATCTCCCTGGCGGTCAGTGAACCGGCGAAGGGGTGGATCACGCGGGTCGGCTACGACCCCGCCTACGGCGCGCGGCCGTTGCGCCGCTTGATCCAACGCGAAGTAGGAGACCGACTCGCCACGTTGTTGCTTGCGGGAGGGGTCGTTGACGGGGAAACTGTAACTGTAGACGTTAACGATGATCTCGATGGGCTGACCATGAATGTTGTGGAACCCTGAGAGTTCACGTTAAGCTGGCAATAGTGTGTAGTGGCAAGCCGTCCAAGGCGAAACCCGAAGATGGCAGGAGATGATATGACGGCGCAGAGGAAACCCCGCGGAGCGTACTCCGTTGGCCAGGCGACTCGCGAATCCATCCTCTCAGCGGCGATGGTGCTGATCGCGGAGCGTGGTTACAACGGGTTTTCTCTGCGGGACCTGGGACGCAGGGTGGGGATCTCGCATCCCGCGGTCGTCTACCACTTCCCGTCGAAGGAAGCGATTCTGCGGGCCGCGATCCAGCGCCACGAGGATATGAACGCCCTATTCAGGGTGTCCATCAACGAGGACGTCGAGGGCGGCTTCGAGGAGGGCGGCATCACCGCCGAGTCCTTCGTCGACTGGGCGGTCGGGGAAATGCGTTTCGCCATGATGCCCGAGGCGGACAACGCCATCGCCTTGGACTGCGTCTTGTGGGCCGAGGCGTCCTCGGAGTCCCATCCCGCCCACGTCCACTACAAGTACCGCACCGCCCAGATGGAGGAGGCCCTCACCTCCATGATCATAGCGTTCGTCGAGGAGAGCCGCGTCGATATCGGGACCAAGCCTCGCACACTGGCGAAGATCCTCATCCGCTACTGGTACGGCTCCGTGGTCTCGGCCCGCTACGCCGACGAGCCGATCGACGCGCGCGAGTTCGTCTCCGACTTCCTGGCGGTGTGCGTGCAACTGCTGCACCTGCCCGCGCACTACGTTCTGCGCCTGGGCGCCTCGGTGCCCGAGGAGGTGGCGGAGGTCTACGCGCGGATCCTGCGCAAGATCAGTGAGACCAATGAGATGAGCGAAGCCCCTGAGGCCACAGCGTGAGCAGTCCAGTGGACTTCCCCTTCGATATCGCCCTCGTCCTGCGGGTCGGGGGCGATGTCGTTGCGTCGTGGGGGGACGCCTCGCGAGCGAGGCCGCTCGCCTCGGTCACGAAACCGATCATCGCCTGGTCCGCGCTGGTCGCCGTGTCCCAGGGCGCCCTCGCGCTTGACTCGCCCGGGGGTCCTGCGGGGGCGACCCTGCGCCACCTGCTCGCCCACTCCTCGGGGCTCCCCCTGGACTCGCGCGAGCCCGTGGCGGCCCCCGGGAAGCGGCGCATCTACTCGAACGCGGGTTTCGACATCATCGGCGGCATGATCGAGGAAGCGACGGGGATGCCGCTGCGGCGCTGGGTGGCTCGCTCGGTCTTCGGCCCGCTGGGCATGGCCAGCGCCGACGTGCCCGGATCGCCCGCCCACTCGGGGGTGTGCGGCGCTGCGGATCTGTCGCTCTTCGCTGCCGAGCTCACCCGTCCGTCACTGATCCCCGCCGACCTCGGGGCCGAGGCGGCCGCAGTCCAGTTCCCCGCCCTGGCGGGCGTGGTGCCGGGCTACGGGCGGCACTCGCCGTGCCAGTGGGGCCTGGGAGTGGAGATCCGGGGGGAGAAGTCGCCCCATTGGACGGCGTCCACGGCCAGTCCCGCCACCTTCGGGCACTTCGGCCAGTCGGGTTCCTTCGTGTGGGTCGACCGCGCGCGGGCGGCCAGCGCCGTCTTCCTGGGGGACCGTCCGTTCGGGCAATGGCACAAGGACAACTGGCCTGCGCTCAACGAGCGCCTGCTCTCCATGGTCGATGGCCTCACGGACTGCCCCGGCGCGCGCTAGGGGCTCGGCGCGTCGGTATCAGTAGTGGGTGACCACTGCGGTGCCGATCTCGTCCCAGTCGTACATCCACTGCGCCTCTTCAACGGGCATGTTGATGCAGCCGTGGCTGGAGGCGTCCGATCCGATGCCGAAACGCGCCACCCATGGCGCCCCGTGCATCGCGTAGGAGCCCTCGAAGTAGGACACCCACGGAACGCCCCGCGCGCAGTAGGGCCATTCGGGCGTGCAGCCCATGTCCTGCGCGGCGTGTTTCTGGTAGACGTGGAAGGTTCCGACGATGGTCTCGTGCCCCACGCCCCCGTGGTTGATGTCCACTGGCCCGCGCACGACGGTCTGGCCCTCGTAGGCGGTCAGGGTGGAGTTCGCCAGGTTGATGTCCACCCATTTCTCGCCCTCGTGGGCGGGGTACGCGTATGACTCGTAGCCGGGCATGGCCGCCATCGTCCTGGTCGATCCTGTGGTCTTCTTGTAGTCGAAGTCCCCCTCGTAGTTGGAGGACGACTCCAGAGCGCTGACGATCCCGGAGACGACTTCGTCGGCGTTGTCGACCTCCAGGCCGTCCGAGCCCGGGAAGGAGCGAACCAGGACATTGCCCTGGGGGTCTACGTTGTCGATGGCGTCCTTGGCCTTGACGTTCGTGGACTCCGCGGTTGCCTCCACCCACGCCGACACTCCCGCCCGGTCGATCGTGGGCGTTTGGAGCGCTCCGTTGTGGGTGGTGATCGCCACCCACTTGAGTTTGTCCACTGCCTCGGCGGTGTACGTGTCGATGCCGTCCGTGACGCTCACTTCTGGGGAGATCAGCCGGTTGGCGGTCTCGGCGGCGGAGGCGGCGTCCGCGTAGGCGATGGTCGGCTCGACGTCGGAGGCGGTGAACTCCGCGCTGGACGGTGCCAGCGTTTCGGCCAACGAGGTCGCGGCCTCCTTCAGCGCCGCAGTGTCGATGCTCTTGCCGGCGTGGCCCCTCACGGCGACGAACGCCCCCTGGTCCGCGTCGGGCGACACGCCCGATTCGACGGCGGCGGGGCCCGCGGCCAACGACAGGTCTGATCCGGTCCGGGCCAGCGCGTCCTCGTCCAGGGAGTAGACGAGGGGGGTCTGGGTCGTGTGGAAGGGGGCGGTCAGACGCGCCATGATCGAGGCGTTGGCGGCCAGTGCCTGGTCCGCGCTCGCCTGCGCGTCGACGGTGACGCCCAGGTCCGCCAGCTGCAGCTCGGTGGTCTTCCCGGACACGGTCGCGGTGAGCACGGTCTGCGAGGCGCGGGCGTCAATGGCCTCGGCGATCTGATCGTGGGTGAGGCCGCTGATGGGGACGCCTGCGACGGAGGCGCGGGGGAGCCCGATGCTCGCGTAGTGGGCCGCGTAGGCGGCGGCGCCGGCTCCCGCCACGAGGACGAGCGCGGTGGCCGCTCCCGCGATCCACAGTGTTTTCTTCGATGGTCTACCCATGAGATGAATCCTAGGGAAGTATTTCCTATTGCGCAGTCTTCCCCGGGCACCCGTATCCGGGGGAGGACGCCCGGGAAGGATCCCGGTGCGCTACACCGCAGACTACCGCACGTCGAGGACCACCGGGACGTGGTCCGAGGCGCCCTTGCCCTTGCGTTCGTCCCGGTCGATCCGCGCGCCGGTGATGCGGGCGTCGAGGGCGGGGGAGACGTAGGCGAAGTCGATGCGCATCCCCTCGTTCTTGGGGAAGCGCAGTCTCTGGTAGTCCCAGTAGGTGTAGTTGGTGGTGCGGGGGCGGGTGGCCTCGATCCACCCATCCGCAGCGAAGGCGGCGAACGCCTCGCGTTCGGGGGCGGAGACGTGGGTGGCGCCTTCGAAGGCTGTCATGTCCCACACATCCTGGTCCTGGGGGGCGACGTTCCAGTCGCCGACCAGGGCGATCAGGGCGGCGGGGTCGGCGTCGAGCCACGCGCGCGCCTGGGCGCGCAGCGCGGCCAGCCACTCCAGCTTGTACGCGTAGTGCGGGTGGTCGAGCTCGCGCCCGTTGGGCACGTACAGGCTCCAGACGGTCAACTCCGTCGGCGCGGGGGACCCGGGGGCGCCCTCGAGGGCACCGGAGACGTCGATCACGGCCCCCAGGGCCCGCGCCTCGACGACGGCGGGGTCGCCGAAGGCGGGCTGGCCGGGGAAGTGGTCGTGGACGCGCAGGATCGGGTGGCGAGAGGCAACGGCCACCCCGTTCCACTGGTTGAGGCCGTGGACGGCCACGTGGCAGCCGGCCTCCTCGAAGGCCCCGGTGGGGAATTGCGCGGGTGTGCACTTGGTCTCCTGCATGGCGAGGACGTCGGTGCCCGAGCGCTCCAGGAAGGCGGTGGCGCGGGTGGCGCGGGCGCGGATCGAATTGACGTTCCAGGTCGCGATTCTCATGCCCCCAGAGTAGTAGGGGTGAGTGCGCGGTTTGCGCGCGGGGCCGCATGGATAGATAATGATTCTCATTAACAATGTGATTGGAAAAGGCATCCCATGACACGAACCTCCCAAGCGGGGGCGATCGCCCTCGTGATCGCCCTCGCCGCGCTGTCCCTCGCGGCCCCCGCCGCCTCGGCGGGCCCCGACCAGGACAAGGACTGGATCGTCTCCCGACAGCACGTGGACGCCCCCGTGCCCGTCTGGCACGCGGATACCAAATCCTTCTCCCTCAACACCATCACCACGCCGATGGAGAAGACCGCCCTGTGGCTGCCCAAGGCGTGGACCGGCGATGCCGCGAGCGGTGAGGCCAAATCCCAACTCGTCATCCCGAAGGGGCGCGCGGACCTGGCCTTCCTGGGCGGGGAGGGCACCGTCCTCAATGCCGCGCCCCAGAACCCCGGCCCCGGGAACACCCCCATTTGGGCGGGCCTGGGCACGGATGCCAGCGCCGAATGGGCCGCCCCCGACGAGTTCGACGGTGGGACCTACACCCTCGACCTCGTCAACGTCGACGGGCCCGGCCGCATGGAGATGTTCATCGACAACGGGGACTCCGTCTACCGCTTCCTCTCCAGCCACGACATCGCCTACCGCAGTGTCTACAACCCCCGCCACACCCACCTGTACACGACCTTCACCCAACCCGGTCGCTACACGGCCAACTTCATGGTCACGGCCCGGGCCGCCAACGGGACCGCGCTCTACACCTCGCCCATCACCCCCCTCGTGTGGCAGGTCGGGGGAGAGGACCCCAAAGAGGGGAAGATCAAGGACGTGCGCTCCGCCTACAGCGCAGCCCGCGCCGAGCGGTCGGACGGCTCCGACGCCCAGCCCTCCCTCACCCTGGCCCCGTACTCCGGGCGCGAGCACCCCGGAGACCAGCACCTCACCGAGATGTCCTTCTCCACGGGCAACCCCTCCGACACTGGGCGCGTGTGGCTCACCGTCAACGGCTACTTCCTCACGGAACTGCCCGTTGAAGGGGGTAAGGCGACCGCTCGCGAACTCCTCGGCGACGCCGACGCGAGCATCCAAGCCGTCTACATCCCCGACGGGGCGGGGGCGGCGGCCCGCTGGATCTCCGCGCCCCAGGCATACTCCCAGCGCGACCAGCAGGCCGTCACAGTGACCGAGGGCGCTGCGCAGATCGCCCCGGAATCCAATCCCGACCCCTCCCCGGTGTGGAACCCCGACTCGATCGACGTCGCGGATGGCGCGGTCTCCGTCCGGTACACGCGCGCGGCGGGGGCCAATAACCACATGGTGGCCATCCGTGCCCGCGACCCCCAGCTCCGTGCGGCCTACAAGGTCGAGTTCTTCGAGACGAAGGGCGACTTCACACCCTGGTGCGCCGTTGAGGGCACACTGGGCGCCGGGGGCGCGGACGTCAAGGAGCAGGACCTGGGGGTCTGCAAGGACCAGCCCATGTACATGCGGGTCACCCTGCGCCCCCACCCCAGGTCCAATGCGACCCTCACCTCCGCCGGCGTCGAGGATCTCAAGGTCTCCGACGAGTTCGGCACCGAGGTGTCGCTGAAACTGCGCGGGGCGCCCGAACCCTCCCCGTCCTCGTCGCCGCAGCCCACTGCCGCCCCGGATCCGACGCCCACGGCGACGCCGACCCCATCCCCGTCCCCATCGTCGTCGCCGCAGCCCACTGCCGCCCCGGATCCGACGCCCACGGCGACGCCGACCGCGCCCCCCGCCCCGGCCCCGGACCCTGGGCCCTCGGACCTGCTCACCGTCCCCGTCACCCTCTCACGGGGGCACCTCGACCTGCGCGTCACCCAGGGCACCGACGGGAACGGGAGGCCCTCCTACGGGATGGCCGTCAAGGACGACACCCGGATCGCCGCGCGCTCCTCGGTGCTGCGCTCACTGCCCTCCGTGACGCTGGCCGTCCACCCCAACGCCTACTACGTGCGCCCCCGGTCGCTGTCCGACCCCGGCTACGACGTGCTAGGCGCCGTTGGCACGGGCTCCTACGTGCTGCCGCAGACCCAGAACTCCGACATCGTCTGGCCCGGGTTCTCCACTGAGGGCATCGACTACGCAGGCCTGCCCGATGGGGTGGACATCGGCGTGCGCCTGCTCGACGGCCCGGCGGGCGCCTACGTGGCGTTCTTCCAGAGCGGATCGCTGGGAGGGTCGCCGACCGTCTACTTCGACTCGCGCGACCCGTCGAAGTCGGCCATCCACACCACCTCGTCCACCCACATGCACGGGAACTGGGTGTTCTCCGCCCCGGGCACCTACCACATCGCAGTTGGGGCCTCCAGCGGGGGCAGGGTCCTGGCCGCCCCGCAGGCGCTGACCGTCACCGTCGAAGGGGCGAGGCGTCCCGGTGGCGGTGGCGCCACCCCCTCCCCGGCGCCCCCGCTGCCCGCACCCACCGTGCCGGGCCCTCCTCCCTCGCAGGACGGCCAGACCCTCCCGGGCACACCGCCCTCGCAGGACAATCAGGCCCCGCGGGCGCAGGATCCCTCCGGCGCACAGGGGAACGGGGGAGGGGGCGCCGCCCCGGTGAAATCGGGGATCAAACCCGCCTCTTCCACCACCCGGCGCGTCTCCCGCGCCGCCTCCGCCCCCGCAACCGGGCAACGGACGGCGGCGAAGGGGGCAGCAGGAGCCACGGCCCAGTCGGGTGCTCAATCGGGGGCGCAGTCGGGAGCGGATGGTCCCCAGAGCGGGGTGGATGCCGCGCACGCCAGTAGCGCCTCCGGTCCCAATCCGGGCGGATCCGGGGTCGCGGCCGCAGCCATGGGCCACGGCGGTGGCGGCTCGTGGAGCCCGTACTGGCTGCTGCTCCTCATGATCCCCGCCGCCCTGGCCGGGGGCGGGGCCGTCCACCTGATCGGACGCGTCCGCAAGTAGCGCGCTGGCGCAACGGCTCCGGTGGCCTATCGTGGTCCTATGGGAACAGCGTTGGTCACCGGAGCCACTTCCGGTCTCGGGGAGGAATTCTGCTGGCAACTGGCCGCCGGGGGGCACGACCTAGTGCTCGTCGCCCGCCGGGTGCAGGTCCTGGAAGCGCTCGCCGACAAACTCCGCAATGTCGCCGGGGTCGGCGCCCAGGTCATCGCCGCCGACCTGTCGACGCCCGAGGGGGTGGCCGCGGTGTCCCGGCGCCTCGACGCCGGGGGCCCGGACAGCCCCCGTGGTGCAACCGGGAGCGAGGAGGGGCCGGGGGCCGCCTCCGAGCGGCCCGTGGACCTGCTGGTCAACAACGCGGGCTTCGGACTGGGCAGGGCCTTCGTCGATAATTCCGTGGCCAACGAGGAACGCGGACTCGACGTCATGGTCCGCGCCGTCATGGTCCTCAGCCACTACGCGGCGCGCTCGATGAGGAGTCGTGGGCGCGGGGCCATCCTCAATATCGGGTCGGTCGCCTCGCGCACGGGTGGCGGGACCTACTCCGCGCACAAGGCCTGGGTGGTGGCCTTCACCGAGGGCCTTTCCGAGGAGCTGGCGGGCAGCGGCGTGAGTGCCACCGTCGTGTGCCCCGGCCCCGTCGCCACCAGTTTCTTCGCGAACGCGGGAATCGACCTCGGTGGGCGCCTGGCGGTGGCGACCCCCGAGAGGGTCGTCGCCGACGCCCTCCGGGCAGTGCGCGCCGGGCGTGTCCAAACCACCCCGACCCTCACCTACAAGGCCGCGATGGCCGCCATGAAAGTGGCGCCCCGAGCGCTCGTTCTGCGCGCCATGCGCTTCTTGCCGCACATGTGAGCCCCGCGCCCCCGGGGGCGGGCCCGTCAGGCCCAGGGGCCACGCGGGCGCGCTGCTGTGGGGCGGTTGTGATCTCCGTCGTCGCGGTGATGTGGCGGGGCGCTGTCCGGGATGCCGCCTGCCGGTGCGCCTTCTGCCCCCGGTCCCAATGGCTCTGGCGGGGCAGGCGCAACCGCCTGCTGGGCGTCACCCGAATACGCACACAACGGGCACGAAATAAACAACACGAGTCGCACACAAGGGCGGAATCAAGCCCTTGTGTGCGACAACGTGTTGCGTAAATCCGGCCCTTGTGTGCGTAACCAAGGGGGCGGCGGGCCGCCCGCGTGGACCCGCAGAACCGGCCGGGCGTCAGGCCAGGCCGATGTCGCTCAGGCCCAGCGCGTAGAAGTAGGGGAAGCCCTCTGCCCTGATGCGCTCCTCCGCGCCGGTGGCCCGGTCGACGACGACGGCGACGGCGACGACCTCCGCGCCCGCCTCGCGCAGCGCTAGGGCGGCCTCCAGTGGCGATCCGCCCGTCGTCGATGTGTCCTCCAGGACGACGACGCGGCGCCCAGTGACATCGGGGCCCTCGACGCGGCGCCTCATGCCGTGGTCCTTCGCGGCCTTGCGCACCACGAAGGCGTCCAGATCCAGGCCGCGCGAGGCCGCGGCGTGCAGCATCGCCGCGGCGACCGGATCCGCGCCCATCGTCAGACCGCCCACGGCCCCGTAGTCCTCGCCCACCGAGAAACCGGATTCCTCCAGCAGATCCAGCATGACGTGCCCGATGAGGGGCGCCGCCTCGTGGTGCAACGTGGCGCGGCGCATGTCCACGTAGAAGTCGGATTCGCGGCCGGACGCCAGCGTGACCCTCTCGCGGACGACGGACAGTTCGCGGACCAGTGCGGCCAGGCGGGCCTTGTGGGAGTCGTTGGTCATGGTGTCTCCAAATCGTGCGGGGCGGTCGGGGGCTCAGCCGACGGCTGAGCCCACCAGTTCGATGAGCTCGCCGACGCCCTCGTGGATGCCGAAGGGGCGGAACGGGTAGTTCTCGATCTCGTCCACCGAGGTCGAGCCGGACAGGACCAGGTGTGTGCGCAGGCCCGCCTCGACGCCCGCGCGGATGTCCGTGTCCATGCGGTCGCCCACCATGGCCGCGTGCTCAGAGTGGGCGCCGATCTTGTTCAGGCCCGCGCGGATCATCACGGGGTTCGGCTTGCCCACGAAGTACGGGCGCCTGCCGGTGGCCGCCGTGATCATCGCGGCGATGGCGCCGCACGCGGGCAGGGTGCCCTCGTCGGAGGGGCCGGAGACATCGGGGTTGGTGGCGATGAACTTCGCGCCGCCCTCGATGAGGCGGATCGCCCGGGTCAGGGCGTGGAAGTCGTAGGAGCGGACCTCGCCCAGGACCACGTACTCGGGGTCCGTCTCAGTCATGACGTAGCCCGCGGAGTGGATCGCGGTCGTCAGCCCGGCTTCGCCTATGACGTAGGCGGTGGAGTTCGGTGACTGCTGCTGCAAGAACGCAGCGGTCGCGTTCGCGCTGGTCCAGATGTTGTCCTCGGGGATCTCGAGGCCCGAGTGGGCGAGGCGGGCGGACAGGTCCCGGTTGGTGAACACGGAGTTGTTGGTGAGGACCAGGAACGGGTAGCCCTTGGATCGCAGTGCGTCGAGGAACTGCGCGGCCCCGGGAAGGGCGCGTTCCTCCTTGATCAGAACGCCGTCCATGTCGGAAAGCCACGCCGACACGGGAGGGAGGTCGGTCAGGGGCTTGGTGTGGTTCGCTGATGCGGTCATACTCCAAGTGTAGGCGGGCGCTAGTGTGGTGGGGATGAACGACAGGGAAAACGAGGGACAATTCGCAGCGCCTGCGGCCAGGGGCGTTCCCCCGTGGCCGGGCGGGCCCGGGCAGTGGCCGCGCGACGCGCGCTACGATCCCCACCTGCTGGCCGGGGGCGATAGCCGCAATGTCGAGGACCGCTACCGGTACTGGACGATGGAGGCGATCCGCGCGGACGTGGCCTCGCGGGCGCTCCCCTTCGAGGTTGCCGTCGAGAACCTGGGGCACGACTTCAACATCGGTTCGATAGTGCGCACGGCGAACGCCTTGGGGGCGCGCCGCGTCCACATCGTGGGGCGGAGGCGGTGGAACCGGCGCGGGGCGATGGTGACCGACCGGTACATCGAGGTCGATCATATGGAGGGGGCGGCGGCGCTGGCCGGGCACTGCCGCCGCGAGGGCCTGGTGCTGGTCGGCTTCGACAACGTCCCCGGCTCCGTGCCCCTGGAGGGCCTGGCCCTGCCCGCGCCCGCGTGCCTGCTCTTCGGCGAGGAGTCCGGAGGGCTGAGCGAGGGGGCGCTCGCAGCCTGCGGTGCGGTCGTCGCGATCACGCAGCGCGGATCGACGCGCTCGATGAACGTCGGCCACGCCGCGGCCATCGCCATGTGGGCGTGGTGCTCCCAGCACGGTTGAAGGCAGGTTCGTGGATCAACGCTGACCGGATGGTTAGAGGAGGTGGTACTATGGCCGCAGGCCCAGAACGACCACGAGGAATCTCGTTCCGGCAGGGGCTGACCGATGTGAATGGGATTCCGCAATGCCGCGCCCCGGGGCGCGGCGCCGCGAAGGAGGATCATGACAGCGCGCGTACCTCAGCACCTCCCGCCGGGGGTGTCCCAGAACGCCCCGCTCGGTGCCGCCGTCGTGTGCCTGCTGGCGGTCGTCGTCGTACTCGGCGGCCTGCTCGCGTGGGGGCTGGCGGCTGGCGGCCAGATCGCGCCCTCCCCGGCCACGGCGGTCGTCGAGACGGCGGCCTCGTCCGAGTAGTGTCCACCCCGGTGCCACTGGGACTTCCATCCTCGCGTGACGGGGCCCATGTGTGACACAATTGGCTACGACAGATTTGTCGCTTTGATTAGGAGGCTATACCGTGCCTATCGCAACCCCTGAGGTTTACGCCGAGATGCTGAATCGCGCGAAGGAAGGCAAGTTCGCCTACCCCGCGATCAACGTGACCTCTTCCCAGACCGTGACCGCTGCCCTTCAGGGCTTCGCCGAGGCCGAGTCCGACGGCATCATCCAGGTGTCGGTCGGCGGCGCCGAGTACGGCTCCGGCTCGACCATCAAGAACCGCGTCACGGGTTCCCTCGCCCTGGCCGCCTACGCTTACGAAGTCGCCAAGAACTACGGCATCACCGTCGCCCTGCACACTGACCACTGCGCCAAGCAGAACATCGATTCCTGGGTGCGCCCGCTGCTGGAGATCGAGGCCGGCCAGGTCGCCGAGGGCAAGCTCCCCACCTTCCAGTCCCACATGTGGGACGGCTCGGCCGTGCCGCTCGACGAGAACCTCGAGATCGCCAAGGAGATGCTGGCCCTGTCCGTCAAGGCCAACACGATCCTGGAGATCGAGATCGGCGTCGTCGGCGGCGAGGAGGACGGCGTCGTCGGAGAGATCAACGAGAAGCTGTACACCACCACCGAGGACGCCCTCAAGACCGTCGAGGCCCTGGGCCTGGGCGAGAACGGCCGCTACCTGACCGCCCTCACCTTCGGCAACGTCCACGGCGTGTACAAGCCCGGCCACGTCAAGCTGCGCCCCGAGATCCTGGGCACCATCCAGGAAGAGGTCGCCGCGAAGGTCGGTTGGAAGAACAACCGCCCCTTCGACCTCGTCATGCACGGCGGCTCCGGCTCCACCGCGGACGAGATCGCCCTGGCCGTCGCCAACGGCGTCATCAAGATGAACGTCGATACTGACACGCAGTACGCCTTCACGCGCCCCGTGGTCGATCACATGATGCGCCACTACGACGGCGTCCTCAAGATCGACGGCGAGGTCGGCGTCAAGAAGCAGTACGACCCCCGCTCCTGGGGCAAGGCCGCCGAGGCCGGCATGGCCGCCCGCGTCGTCGAGGCCTGCCAGCGCCTCGGCTCCGTCGGGACCCAGATGCGCTGAAACACTGCAGTCCTCCCGGCGCGCACGACTGCGCCGGGAGGACTCGGGCCCACCGGGGCGCGCTTCCCCGGTGGGCCCTTCCCATACCCGCGCCCCCGGCGCGCCGATCCCATGACAACACCCGCGCAAGCAGTGAGAACCAAGGAGCTGATCCCAATGAAACGCGCACTCGCCGCCATCGGTGCCATTGCCATCGTCCTCGTCGCACTCGGGGGGTGCAGGGAGCGAGCAGTGTCCAGGAAGCCGGTGTTGTATTTGTATCCGGAGCGGGTTGTGTCGTTGGGTGTGGGGTTGTCGTATGACGGTGTGGTGTCGGATTCGTACCCGGTGGCTGTGGAGGGTGTGGGCGCTGATGGCAGGGCGTTGGCGTCGTGGAGTGTGACGGCTGGGCCTGATGGGGTGCTGCGCGATGGGGGTGGGCGCGTGTACCCGTATTTGTTCTGGGAGGGGCCCACGGGTGCGGACTTGGGCTCGGAGTCGGGTTTCGTGGTGGCCAGGGATGATGTGGTGGGCTTCTTGGAGGAGAAGTTGGCGCTGTTGGGGCTTGATGAGCGGGAGGCGGCTGATTTCATCACGTATTGGGCGCCGCGGATGCGGGTCAATGAGTACACGCTGGTGTCTTTTGATTCGGGCGCGTACCGGGAGGCGGCGCGTTACACTTTCACGGCTGATGATGGGTCGGTGGTGGAGCCGGATACGTTCATCCGGGTGTTCATGACGATCAGTGCGGCCAGTGCCAACACGCGGGTGCCCGAGCAGGTGCTCGATCCCGCGCCTGCGCGCACGGGTTTCACGGCCGTCGAATGGGGCGGCGCCGAACTATGAGAGGGAGCGGGCCCGCTGAGGCACTCGGCGCCGAACTATGAGCATACAACCGTGACACACCAGTGCCCGCGACCCCAGTGAGGGGACGCGGGCACTCGTGGAGAGCAGGCCCGAATGGAAGGGCTGTGGAGCTGGGCCCACGCGGTCGCGGGCCGGGCAGAGCGACTACCGCCGGACGGTGGGTCCTCTCAGGCGCTCGGCGCAGCGGTCGTACGGCCTCCCGCTTTCGGCGGTGGGATCCGCTCAGGCCTTCGGCGACCGGTCCTGGGGCTTCGCCGCCCCGCGCACGCCCTCCTCCACAGCGTCGGCGATAGTGGGCGACACCAGTTTCGCACCCACGAGGGCCGAGAACAGCTGCTGGAGGTTCAGACCCAGCGAATCGCCCAGGCCAGAGTTGACCTGGGTGATCGACTTCGTGATGTCGGCGACCATTTGAGCGCTGTTGCCCTCGCCGTACATCGTGATCGAATCGACATTGGCCAAGGGCTCGGCGATTGCGCGGGCGACCTCGGGAAGTGCCCGGAAGTACATCTCGAGGACCGCGGCCTGGTTCATCTTCGTCATTGCCTCGGCCTTCTTCTCCAGACCCTCGGCCTCGGCAGTGAGCTTCGCGCCGATGGCGGTCGCCTCAGCGCGTCCCCGCGCCTCGATGCCCTGGGCCTCGGCCAGCATCGCCTGCTTGTCGGCGTCGGCCTTCTTCGTGCGCTCGAATGCTTCGGCCTCGGCGTCGCGCTGGCGCGTGTACAGGGCGGCGTCGGCCTTCTTCTCCATGGCGTAGCGGTCCGCGTCCGCCTTCGCGTTCACCTCCGCCTGCAGGGCCTGGCGGGTGACCACGACCTCCTTCTCCTTGATGACGGCCTGTTGCTCCTGCTTGACGATGTCAGCTTGGGCGGTCTCCCGCTCGATGTCTCGGCGCTGGACCTGGGACTGGATCTCATAGGCGGCGTCCGCTTTCGCCTTCTCCGTATCCGCCTCGACCTTCAGCGCGGCCTGGCGTTTGGCCAGGTCCGTCTGCTTCTGAGCGATCTCCAGCTGGGACGCGACCTGGGCGTCGTTCGCCTCTTTCTCCGCCACCGCGGTTGCCTGCGCGACCTCCTTCTGGGCGTTCGCTTTCGCGATGGCCGCAGTCTTGCGGATCTGCTCCGTGTTGTCGATGCCCAGGTTGTCGATGACCCCGTTCTGGTCCGTCACGTTCTGGATGTTGAAGGCGACGATCTCCAGGCCCATCTCCTCCAAGTCGAGCGTCGCGTTCTCCTGGACGCGCTCGGAGAAGGCCGCACGGTCCGTGATGATGTCCGTGAGCTTCATCTGCCCGATGATGGCGCGCAGGTGCCCCTCCAAAGTGTCGCGGACCTCCTCGGAGATCTCGCGCGTCTCCTTGTAAAGGAAGTTGCGGGTCGCGGCGCGGAAGAGCGTGGGGTCGTCAGTCGCGATACGGACTTTGACGGCGGCGTCCACGCGGACGTTGATGTAATCGTTCGTGGGAACGAAGTCCGTTGTCTGGGCGTCGACCGAGATCATCGACGCGGTCATGGAATCGACGCGCTCCAACAGGGGGACCTTCCACCCCGTCTTCCCGTGCAGGACCCTCTGGCCGCGGGGCCCGGAAATCACCTTGATCTCACCGGGGGAGGCGGAGACGAAGCTCGCCCACAGGAACAGGAAGACCAGGACGACGCCGCCGATAACGAGCGCCGCGATCGATGGAATTGACATGGCATATTGCTTTCATTTCGGGATGCGGCGCTCGTGCGCTGAACGCCGCGCAACAGGTCAGAATAGCAGCGTGCGGTGCATCACTCAACATTGGCTCGTCGCTCGTGGGCGCGTGGCGTGGTCAGAGGTTTGTCATCCCTTGTGAGGGGCTTGAAACGAGGCGAACACGGATCCTATGATGAGAAAACTGCCGGAAGCGGCAAGCGACGACCCAACGACGGGCGTATCAGGAGTGGGGGGATGCCGTGAAAAGAATACTGAAGAGAATACTGCAGATACTACTCGTGGTTGTGGCCTTGTGTGCTGCGGTTGTACTCTTCCTCGAGGTCTCCCACGCGATGGAGGATCAGAGGGCGTACAAGCCGGTGCTGTACCTGTATCCGGAGCAGGAGCAGGCGGTAACGGTGACGCTGGATCTGGAGGGGACCCTCGACACCGTGTACCCGGCCCCGGACCAGGCCGTCTCCGCTGACGGGCGCACCCGAGCCTCGTGGACCGTCGATGCCGCGACCGACGGCACGCTCATGGATGCGTCCGGGCGCACGTATCCTTCCCTCTTCTGGGATGCGACGATGGCGCTGCCCGAACCCGGCAGCGGCTTTGTCGTATCCCGCGACGAGGCGGTGCCCTTCTTGGAAGACAAGCTCGCCCAGCTCGGACTCAGCGATCGGGAGGCCGCCGACTTCATCGCCTTCTGGGCGCCCCGTATCCGCTCTCACGAGTACACATTCGTGTCTTTTGATGCGAGCGCCTACACGCAGCGCGCCTCCTACGGTTTCACCGACGCCTCCGGCGAGCAGATCGTCCCCGATACGTTCATCCGGGTGTTCATGACGATCCGCGAGGCCGACGCCTCCACCGTTGTCCGGCCGCAAACCCTCACGCCCCCGCCCCCGCGGGCGGGATTCACCGCGGTCGAATGGGGTGGCACCGAACAATTATGAGGGGGAGTGGGCCCGCTCGGGCGCTCGGCGCTGGGGCGCGGGGTTCCACGGTCCTGCGCCCTTGCCCGTGCCCCTGCGCTGGAGCGGGTCCTGGGAGTCGGTCCGCGGCCGCCCCGATCCTGGATTATTCGTCTGACATCAGTTTCACGGTCCGAATCTTTCAGGAACTGTGCCATCTTGTGTCGGATTTGGTTCGCGCAAGTAGTCGCCAACCATGGGCGCCATGCGCCACAATAGGGGTAACCGCGGCGCGATGAGGGCGCCGCAACAGCGAAAGGGATAGGCGCCATGACCCAGGACTGGACCCGCGCGGAAGGCATGATAATCGGCAACGAGCTGGATCCCAACGCCGTCCGCGAGGAGTTGCACGAACGCGGAGTGCTCGCCCAACTCGAATGGTTCGCCTCGACCCCGCACATGCTCGGCCTCACGGTCGCCACCGATGGGGAGCACATTGCCACGGTCCCGGTCGGCTCCGAGCAGGTCGAGGCCGGCCCCGCCCTCGAAGAGCTCGCCGAGGACATCGCCGTCCTCTTCAAGGCCGAGGTGCGCATCGGCTCCACCACTGCGGACCACCTTCCCCAGGGCGACTCCCCCCTGGGCCGTGCCGCCTCGGAAAACGGGGCCCCCAGTGCCGACGGGGAAGGCGCACCGACCCGCATCGTCGAGATAGGGCGCACCCCCGCCTCCTCCGTCCCCCTGCTCGCCGCCCTTGAGGGCGTCGACTTGGGCGACCTCGAACTCGACGAGGGGCACCGCGCCCTCCTGGCCGAGCTGCCCCCTGAGAAGGAAGGGTGGAACTTCGGGGAGCTCCCCTTGGTCACCCTCTCCGTGTCCGACTCGGAGTTCCAAGTCCTCTTGGTCACCGACGACCACATCGAGCACATCGTCAGCCACAACTGGGGCATGGAAACGGCGCTCGTCCCCGGCGCCCGCGCCAAGGCCTCCGAACTGCCGGACGAGGTCATCGACCTGGTCGGCGACCGCCCCGACCTGGAGGCCATCGCCGCGGCCGTCCCCGGCGCCGACCCGGCTGCGCTGTGGGCCACCGCGACCACCACGCACGGCGAGGAGTCCGTGTGGAAGGTCGTCAAGGCGCTCGGACTGCCCGCCGGAGTCGCGGGGTTCCTCCTGGGGGCCACCGAGGCGTCCGAGGTCGAGGGCGTCACCGTGCACCTGGCACGCGGCATCTCCAACGCCATCGGGCGCAGCGTCGATATCATGCTCGGCGAGCCCGAATCCGCTGTGAAACCGCTGTGGAACTCCTACGAATCCGTCGCCGTCCAGCGCCCCTGGCTGATCCACGCCGCCGTCGGCGCGGAAGCCATTATCGGCACCGGCCTGGTCGTGACGGCGGCGCGCGCCTCGTCGCCGCGCTCGGGGTGGACCCGGTTCGCGGGCGTTGTCGGCGCCCTCATGCTGGTCGACTCCATCGCGGAGCTCTCCCTGGCCAAGCACGTCGCCAAGCGCTACCTGCGCCGTCAGGGCTGAGCGGGCGCCCGCCGACCGGAGCGGAGGACCGCCCCGGAGCAGTCGGCGGGCGCGGGCTCCGGCCGGGGCGGCGGCCGACGCCGGTCAGAGGCGCGCCAGGGCCTCGGCCGGGAAGTCCTGCGGAACGTCCGTGAACACGCCTGTCACGCCCCACTGGGCCAGCCGCTCTGCGCACTCGACATCGTTGACGGTCCAGACGTTGACGTCGAAGCCCGTCGCACGCATCTCCGCGACCTCCTCCTCGGTCAGTCCCTCCAGCGGCGGGTGCACCGCCGCGCAGCCCAGGGCATCGGCGCCCCCGCGCCACGAGAAGGGGGTCTCGCCCCTTTTGACGAGCCAGCCGAGGGCAACGTCGGGGCGCGCCCCGTGGAACGAGGCCAACAGGTCGTGGTCGAAGGAGGACACGACGAAGTGCGCGGGGTCGCCCACGGCGTCGACGGCAACGGCCAGTGCCTCGACGAGGCGTTCCCGCAGGAGCGGATTCCGGCGGCAGGGCTTGACCTCCAGGTGCATGCCCATTTGCGCGGTGTTGCCGAACTCGATCGCGTCAGCGGCCTCGGGAACGCGCTCGAAACGGTACGTGCCGGAGAACCAGCGCCCCGCGTCCAGCTTGCGGATGTCGGAGAAGGCGAGGCCGTCGTAGCCGCCCGAACCGGTCGTAGTCCGGTCCAGCGTGTCGTCGTGCATGACGATCAGGGAACCGTCGCCGATGACGCCCACGTCGAACTCGAACCAGCGCGCGCCCACCTCCATCGCCTTGGCGAAGGCGGCGATCGTGTTCTCGGGGGCCAAGGAGCTCGCGCCGCGGTGGGCGATGATGCGGGGCAGTGGCGTCATGGTTCCTCCAGGTCGTGTTGCCGGGCGCACCCATTGTGCGCCATTGGGTGCCGTCGGCGCGGTCACCACAGGTCGGGGTTGGACGCCGCTGAGGCCGGGGCGCCGGCCTCGCCGGGGTCGAGCAGCACCGCCTCGTCGGGCTTGCCCGGCAGGATCGTGTCGATGTACGAGCGGATCACCTCGTCGCGGGGGAGGTCGTGGCCCGCCTGCTGCGCCAGGTACCAGCGGTGGTCGAGGAACTCGTGGTAGATCTGCGCGGGCTCGAGCTTCGCCGCCAGGGCCGGGGGGACTGCTGTGACGACCGGGGTGAACTCGTCGGTCAGCCACTCGTGGGCGGCCAGCTCGATGGGCGTGGCGGAGCGGCCCGTCGTGGCCCGCCACGAGTCGATGTCCGCCAGAAGGCGCCTGGCCTGGTTCTCGCCGACGTCCATGCCGGTCAGGCGCATGAGTTTGCGGTGGTGGTGGCCCGCGTCGACGACCTTCGGCTGGATGCTGAGGTGCTCGCCCGAGGCGTCTGAGGCCATCCGCAGTTCGGCGACGTCGAAACCCAGGTCGTTGAGGCGGCGGATGCGTTCGGACACCTTGTAGCGCCGCTGGCCCCGGCTTATGGTTTCCTCCCCTGTGAGCTCATTCCACAGGAGGCCGTACTGGGCACAGATCCGGTCCCCGATCTCGATGGGGTCGGCGTCGTCGGGGAAGTAGCCGCCGGCCTGCAGGTCCATGAGTTCGCCGATGATGTTCGTGCGGGCGAGGTCGACGTCGTACTCGCGCTGCCCATCGGTCAGCCGCGGGTGGAGTTCGCCGGTCTCCGCGTCCACCAGGTACGCGGAGAACGCGCCCGCGTCGCGGCGGAACAGCGTGTTGGACAGGGACACGTCGCCCCAGTAGAAGCCCAGCAGGTGCAGCCGGACCAGCAG
The DNA here is from genome assembly GCF_000429245.1 of Schaalia georgiae DSM 6843. Taxonomy (GTDB): domain Bacteria; phylum Actinomycetota; class Actinomycetes; order Actinomycetales; family Actinomycetaceae; genus Pauljensenia; species Pauljensenia georgiae. Next base: position 186,489 of record NZ_AUBM01000006.1, on the reverse strand, counting down.
CAGGGCCAGCGCGTCGATGAGGCGCGAGGCGGTGTCGGGGCGCATTCTCAGCGAGAAGAGCGCGCGGTAGGGCAGGGAGAAGGTGAGGTGTTCGGTCACCAGCGCCGCGTTGAGCTCTTCTCCGGTCGGCGACGTGCGGCCGGTGACCACGGCCGTGGGGATGACGGATGGGGCGCCCAGACGCGCCAAGTCGCGCAGCATGTCGTACTCGTGGTGGGCGACGGAGGAACCGATCTCCTTGACCGCCAGGATCCGGCCCGACAGGTTGACGAAGCGCACGATGTGGCGCGAGATGCCGCGCGGAAGGGCGGCCAGGATGGAGTCGGGCCATTCCTGGAGGGGGGTGTCCCACGGGAGGTCGAGGAGGGCGGGGTCGACGTTCGCCGCCGTGATCTCCATAGTTTCAGGCATGCCTGTATTGTCTCACTGGACGGTGGCCTGGGTAAACGTCCTGCGGGCTGCGCGTCGGGGTCGCGGCGAACACCACAAGGGCGGCGGTGCACCAATCCCGCTCGCGTCACACGGAGAGGGGTCCCGGCCCCGCTGTTCCGCGGGGCCGGGACCCGACTCCCGTCAGCTCCCTCTGGTGCCGCTCACTCCGGCAGGCGCTCGCCGGTGGAGGCGGAGAAGTTGTGCTGCTGGCCCTCGCGGATGCGCACGTGGACGACGCCGCCGCGCTCTGGCGCGGTGCGCGGGGGGACGCGGACGATCAGCTGTTTGCCGGTGCCCTCGGCTCCGGAGCCCAGGTTTTCGTCTTCCTCGGCTCCGGCCAGGTGGCCGTAGACGTAGGCGTCGGAGCCGAGTTCCTCGACGAAGTCCACCTCGACGGGGATGGTGCCCTCGGTCCCCTCGGGGACGACGTCCAGGCCCTCGGGGCGGAAGCCGATCTTGATCTTTCCGCCGTCCTCGTCGGTCATCGCGGCGCGGGTGGCCTCGGACAGGGCGACGCGGGCGGGGCCGAGCTTGGCCCACTCGCTGTCCACCGTGAAGGTGCCCAGGTTCATGGCGGGGGAGCCGATGAAGCCGGCGACGAACTCGTTGGCGGGGCGCTCGTACATCTCCTGCGGCGTGCCGACCTGCTGGAGGAGGCCGCCGGCGAGGACTGCGATGCGGTCGCCCATCGTCAGCGCCTCGGTCTGGTCGTGGGTGACGTAGACCGTGGTGACGCCGAGCTCGCGCTGCAGGGATGCGATCTGCGTGCGGGTCTGCACGCGTAGCTTCGCGTCCAGGTTCGACAGGGGCTCGTCCATGAGGAACACCTGGGGCTTGCGCACGATGGCGCGGCCCATGGCGACTCGCTGGCGCTGGCCGCCGGACAGGGCCTTGGGCTTGCGGTCCAGGTAGGGCTCCAGGTCGAGGATCTTAGCGGCCTCCTCGACGCGCTTGTTGATCTCTTCCTTGGGGGTGCCGGCGATCTTCAGGGCGAAGCCCATGTTCTCGCGCACCGACATGTGCGGGTAGAGCGCGTAGTTCTGGAAGACCATCGCGATGTCGCGGTTCTTCGGGGGGACGTCCGTGACGTCCTTGTCGCCGATGAGGATACGGCCGGAGTTGACGTCCTCCAGGCCCGCGAGCATGCGCAGGGAGGTGGACTTTCCGCAGCCGGAGGGGCCGACCAGAACGAGGAACTCGCCGTCCTTGATCTCCAGGTTGAGCTGGTCGACGGCGGGCTTGTCGGAACCCGGGTAGACGCGGGTTGCCTTGTCGAAGGTGACGGTTGCCATATGCGATTCCTTCCCACCGGCAGGTACGTGCCGGACGATCCGTTGTGGGTGTCCGTGGAGCGTCTTCGCCCACGTGGCTCTGTTCCCGGACCATTCCGGGAATGTCGCCACTGAAAAAATAGCACGTGGCGCGGTGGTGTGTACAGGGGTGTTCCCGTAGGGGTGGTCCAGCCGTTTCCGGGGAGTGGATGGCGGTTCGCTGGAAACGGGTGGCCGCCCTTGTAATCTGGACGGGTGGAAGAAGGAAAGAACCTCGGCGGATACCGGCTGATCCGCAGGCTCGGCACAGGGGGTGCGGGCACCGTGTGGCTGGCGGAGGACGGCGGCGGTACTGCCGTCGCCCTCAAGGCCCTGCACCCGGCCCTGACCTCCTCCGACGCCGCGCGCGCCCGTCTGCGCCGCGAGACGCGGACGGTCAACGCCGTGCAGAGCCCGTTCGTGGCGCACATCGTCGACGCGGAGACTGACGCCTCGCAGCCCTTCGTCGTTTCCGAGTACGTCGCGGGCCCCACCCTGGCCGAGGTCGTCAAATCGGGCCCGGTCCCCATGAGGGGCGTCGCGGCGCTGTCCTTCCACTTGGCGTCGACGATCGCCGCCGTCCACCGGGCGGATGTCATCCACCGCGATATCAAGCCCTCCAATATCATCTGCTCCCAGCGCGGACCCGTCCTCATCGACTTCGGCATCGCCATGGGTGCCGAGGACGAGCACCTGACCAGCACCGGCTTAGTCTCGGGGACCGCCGGCTACACGGCTCCCGAACTGCTCGCGGGGCGCCCGCCGAGCCGCGACAGCGACTGGTGGGCGTGGTGCGCGACCCTGCTGTCCTGCGCCACTGGTAGGCCCCCTTTCGGCAGGGGGGGCATGAAGGCCACCATCCTGCGCGTCATGCAGGGCGAGCCGGATCTGGCGGGCTTGAGTCCGCGGATCGTAGCCGCCCTGAGCGCGGGCCTGGGCACCGAGCCGGAAGGGCGGCCCTCGCCCTCCCTGGTCGTCGCGGACCTCATGGACGCCGTGGGGTGGGCGCCCGGCGAGCTCGACTACGCGAGCGTCAACTGGGCGGAACTGCTCAATACCGGCGAGCGGACGGTTTCGTTGTCCTCGGATCCGCAGGAGATCGCGGCGCCCCCCCAATGGGACGAGGCGCCCGCACGCCCGTCCGCCGGCGCGGCGCTGCCAGTCGTCGATGGTCCGCCAGGGGTGGATGGCGCCGCTCAGGGCGCCTCCGGCTCCGACGAGGCGGACACCGACGGGGAAGACCCGTGGGAGTGGGACGGGGCCAGCCACACCTGGCGCTTGCACGAGGACGGCGCGGGGGAGGGTGCCGACTACGGAGGCCGGGACGGCCACGACGACGGGGCCACCGAGGTCTACCCCCCCTTGGGCTCTGACGGGGACTACGACGACGGGGCCACCGAGGTCTACCCCCTTTCGGGCTCCGGCGGGGGCGGGGGCCGGGACAGCTATGACGGCGAGACCACACGGGTGTTCCCGCCCGGCGGCTACGCCGACGGGGCCACCGAGGTCTACCCCCTTTCGGGCTCCGGCGGGGACGGGGGCCGGGACGGCTATGACGGCGAGACCACACGGGTGCTCCCGCCCGGCGGCTACGACGCCGACGCGACGCGGGTGTACCCGCCCGGGGCGCACGCGGACCCCTCGGCCTTCCCCGGTCCCCCGCAGCCCTACGCGCCGCCGTCGGGCGCCGGGCCCGGATACGCCCCCGTGCCCGCGCCCATCCCCTACCAGACGGGGCCATGGGCACCCGTAGCCGGGCAGGGCCCCCAGCAGGCGGCAGGGTGGGCGGGGGCGGTCCCGGGCGGCGCCCAGCCGGTTCCCCCCTGGGGGGCCGCGCCCGGTGACCCCGGCTCCCCGAAGACCCCCTGGCTGACCGGGGCAGCGGTCATGGCGGCGCTCGCCGTGGCGCCACTGGCGATGGGACTCGGCGGAACCCTGCTGGTGGGCGCCGTGCTCACCGCTGTCTCACTGGGAGGAGCGCTGGCCGGATGGGTCGGCCGCCGCCGCAGCAAGCACGGGGGGCCCCGCTCCAGCGACGGCCCTGTCGCCTTGCTCATGACGCCGCTGCTGACGGTGCGCTGCCTCGTGCAACTGGCCGCGGGCGTCCTCCTGGGAGGAGCCGTCCCCTACCTGCTGTGGGGGTTCGTGTCCTACTCCATCGGGGGAAGGGCGCTGTGGGAGTGGCCCGCGCGGATGATGACCGAGGTGGATCCGGTCGTGAGTGCCGATCCGTGGCTCACTGACCCCGACAGGGCGGCCATCGTCTGGGCACTGGCAGCCTGCGCCTTGGTGCTGTGCTGGCTCACTCCCTTCACGCGGGATCTCAAGAAGGGGTTCGCCCTGGGTTGCAACCGGTGGCTGCGGCCCCCCTGGGCCCGCCTCGGCGTCGTACTGGTCTGCGCCGCCATCATGATCGGCACTTGGGCGCTCGCCACAGGCGGCTGGGCGCATGCGGCGTGAAGCCCCCTTACTAGGTAGTGTTGTTCCCGTATCGAGCGGTAGAAAGGTCACTCATGGGAAACAAGTCCGCCAAGAAGGACGCGGTGCGCCTCAAGGCGCAGCAGATGCGCCAGGCCCAGGAGCGCGCCGACAGGCGAACCCGCATCATCGTGATCTCCGTCGTCACGGTGGTGGTCCTTGCCGTCGTCGCCTCCGTCGCCTACGTGATCCTGCGCCAGCGCGCCATCGTCGAGGAGGCCCGCAACGTCGATCCCGCTTCAGTCCTGGGCGACTACGCTGACGGGCGCCCCATCGTGGTCGGGCCCAACGGCGTGGGGCAGGCCGACCCGTCCCTGCCCACCCTCACCGAGTACTTCGACTACTCGTGCCACGCGTGCGCCGACACGGATGCCGCCGTCGGCGCCCAGCTCACCCAGTGGGCCGCCGAGGGGCGTTACAACATCGAGATCCAGTCGGTGACAACCGTCGGAATGGAGTACCAGAAGGCGGCCACCAGCGCCTCGCTGGTCGTCGCCCAGAAGGATCCCGACCACTGGACCGCCTTCCACCACGCGCTGCTGGCGTACTTCCGCAGCCAGTTCCAAGCGTCCAACGGGGCGGTCGTCCAGGACCTGGAGGCCTCGTGGCGCCAGGTGAAGACCATAGCCTCCGAGACGGGCGTCCCCCAGGGCGTCGTCGACACCTTCCCACTGAACGCTAGCGACGACTACCTGAAGGCGTCCACCGCCGCTTGGCAGGGTACGAACGTGGCCGGACGAGGCTCCTCCTTGGGCACCCCCGAGTTCGTCAAGGACCACGCGCGAATGATCCCGCTGACCTCGGCGGCCGAGCTCCAGCAGGCCATCGACCATGCCTTCACGCCGGGGGCGGACGGCTCCTCCTCGCAAAGCGGCGCCCAGCAGGACACCGCCGCTCAGAGCGGCGCCCAGCAGGAGGACGCGGCAGCGGAGGAATGATGCCCGGTGCGGGGCGCGCGCAAAGCCCGCACGGCCCCCGATTCGTCCCGCGCCGCCACCCGTGGCACACTAGTGCGTGTCGCGCGGTCGCGCCCGCCCGTCCGCGCCTGGCCAGATGCGATGACCCACGCCCTGGCCCAGCCCCCATGTGGGGCGGCAGTGGCGAGGCGGATCCGGGAGATTCCGGGCGCGTCCGCCCCGCGAGCACTGCCCAGCGCGGTCGCCGCCGGCTTAGCTCAGTTGGTAGAGCAGCTGTCTTGTAAACAGCAGGTCATCGGTTCGAGTCCGATAGCCGGCTCCACATGCGGAGCCCCCGCCCCAGGGCGCTTTCGACATGGCCGCCCCGTGCCGTTGAGCGCGGCGGGCCCGTCACGGAAGGCGCCAGTCGACTGGGGATGCTCCCTGCGACTCCAACAGCGAGTTGGCGGTGGAGAACGGCTTCGACCCGAAGAACCCCCGCCTTGCCGACAGCGGGGAAGGGTGTGGTGATTTCACGCACGGCGTCCGCCCGAGGCGGGCCTCGAGTGCCTGGGCGTCACGGCCCCACAGGACGGCAACCAGTGGAACGGGTGCCCCCGCCCTGTCGTGGCGCGAGACGAGCGCGTCAATGGCGCAGGCGGTGACCTCCTCCCACCCCATGCCCCGATGTGAGCCCGGTGCCCCTGGGCGGACGGTCAGGACGCGGTTGAGCAGGCACACGCCCTGCTCGCTCCACGGCGAGAGGTCGCCTGAGGAAGGGCGGGGCACCCCGAGGTCGTCGCACAACTCCGTGAAAATGTTGACAAGGGAGCGGGGCAGCGGGGTGCCGGGGGTCACGGAGAAGCTCAGCCCCATCGCGTGCCCCGGGGTCGGGTACGGGTCCTGTCCCACGATCAGGACTTTCACCTGGTCGAAGGGGTAGGTGAAGGCGCGCAGCACGTCCGTTCCCGCAGGCAGGTAACCGGTTCCCGAGGCGGCGGCGCGCGCCAACTCCTCTCCGATCTGGTGCACGCGGTCCTCGACGGGCGCCAGGGCGCGCGCCCAGCCCGGGTCGATCAGTTCTGACAGTGGTCGGGGGTTGTAGGCGTCCATGCGATCAGGGTAGCGTCCTGGTGGCGTGGAGGGGGGCGGGTGTCGCGCCGGGGAGAGCGCCTGGAACTGGGTGTGGGAAGCGCCTCGCCCTGGGCAAACCTGCCGCAGCGGCAGATTTTTCGTTAGGCTGGCACCGTGAGCTCACAGTATCCTCGGGATGAATTCGATCGTGCGGGCGAGGACATGCCAATCGGCATGCACCGCCCGCAGCCGTCCAGGTGGAAGAACGTGTGGCCGTTCCTGGTCATCCTCATCGTTGTTCCGGCCCTGGGCTGGGCCGCCGCGACCTTTTTGGCGAATCGCCAGAACGGGCAGCCGCTCGGAACCGTGACGACGGGGTCGCCCACCGCGCCCGCGCAGCAGAGCGGTACCGACACCCCCTCGTCCGAACCGACTCCGTCCGAGGATCCCACGCCTTCCCCGTCTCCGAGCACCACGACGGAGGCGCCCCCAACACCCGACTACAATGCGGCGATCCAGGTCCTCAATGGGACGGGGACCCAGGGTCTGGCTGCCAGTAACACGCAGAAGCTCAACGCCGCGGGCTACGCGGGCACCTCGGCCGCCAACGCGACTGGCTGGGATACCCAGGTCTCCACCGTGTACTACGAGGACCCCAGGATGGAGGCCACGGCCAAGGACGTCGCGGCGACGCTCGGCATCGACAACGTTCAGAGGATGGACAACATCGGGAGTCCCGACGTGGTCGTCGTCCTGCGCTGAGGCCTCTGGGCCCCGGTCCAGTGGGCGCGGCGCGCCCGTGCGGTGTGATACGCTGCACAATTAGTTTTTGTCATTCGGTCAAATTTGACGGATACTAGTGCGCGTTCCGCAACATGTTTGGGGGCTGCACCGGGTGGCCTCGCGCACTACGGAGGTCAAGGCTTTGGATCCCTCGATGTACACGGCCGCGATGGCGGCCGATCCCACGATCAGCCCCGAGACGATGCAGGACATCGCCATCAAGAGACCGGATCTGCGCGGCGCGCTCGCCACCAATCTGTCGCTCTACCCCGACCTGCGGAATTGGCTGGCGCAGGCAATGGCGCAGGCCGCCGGGCAGCAGGGGCCGGGTGGAGAGTGCGCCCAGACCGCGCAGTTCTCCTCGAACGGCCCCACCGGGAACGAGGTGGCGCAGGCAGGGCAGGTCCCCCAGGAGCAGGGAACGGCCAAGGGCTGGAACGGCGGTCAGGCCGGGTACCCGCAGGGCGGTTTCGCCGAAGCGGGCGGTCGGGGCGGCTACGCGCCAGGCGTTTTCGGCCCGGTGGACGGTCAGGCCGGGTGCCCCCAGGGCGCGGGTCCCCTGGGGGCCTACGGGGCCGGTGGCCCGGGCATCGCGGGCGCGCCGTACCCCGCGCCGAAGAAGAGGTCCAAGACCATCCTGTGGATCGCGTTCGCGGCCGTGGCCACGATCGTGGTCGCGGGCGGCGGGATCTTCGCTTTTATGAGGCTGAGCGCCGGCCCGAAGGATTACGACCTGTCCGCCGACTGGAACAAGGGCGGGCAGCAGGCGTGGACCTTCAGCCTCTCGAGCGTGTTCGCGACCGGTTCCTCGGCGCCGACCGGGTTCAAGCCCGTGGTGGCGGCACGCGGCAACCGCATGGTGCTCCTGGGCGTCGAGAACGGGACGGTCACCGCCAAGGGCTTCGACGTCTCCGGGGACCAGCCCGAGCAGAAATGGACGCAACCCGTGCAGGGCGGCGACAAGGCCGTCTCATCCCATAAGGACCCCAAGGCGCGGTGGATCGGGAGGGACCACGTGCTCGTGGATATGGGGAAGGAGTCGGTCCCCGTCCTGATCGCAGCAGAGGATGGCGAACAAACGCCTTTGACGTGGTTCGACGCCAAGGATGAGAACAGTCTCATCGTGGACTCCCCACAGGGGCCCGGGGAAGTGGTCTCGATGCAGTGCTCCCTGTCCGAGGGGGACAAGTGGAAGAGCTCTGCGGAGACCCACCCCACCTGCACCCTCTACTCGAAGACTGGCCAGAAGAGCACCGCCACGATCGCCGAGGGGGCCACGTCGAAGTTCTGGCTCCTCTCGCTGCGCGACAAGGCCCTGTACCCGTTCCCGGCGAATCTGGACCCCAGCAGCAGCAAGGACGAGAGCGCGGTCGCTTCCGTCACCGTCGGTGACATCGGCCCCGTCGAGGGACGGGGGGTCTTACAAAAGGCGAAGGGTATCGAATATTACGACATCCATGGCCAGCTGAGGGGTGCCATCGACGCGAGCACCGGCATGCCGATACCCTGCGGGAACGGGACGCGCTCCTCGAACAACTTCACCAAGCAGCTCAACGACGCCCTGGAGGGGAAGCTCACAGACACGGTGCTCGTTCTCGAGTACAACGACTCCATGCGCTACACCGGCGGGCACATCGGTGCTGACACTACGAATAAGTTCGGCGAGGAACTGCTGAAACCACTGGGGAACCTGGGGTCTCGCGTCAACACGACCCAAACTGGTTGCATTGCCTCCGGTGATGGCAAGGCACTCGCCGTAGTGGCGTTCAGCATCGAGGTCGAGGCGGGGTCCTCGAAGCCGGTGCTCGTGGGCGACGGGGTCACAGGGATCATCAATCCGGAGACGCACACGCTCACGCCGATGTCGGAGATCACGGGGGTCTCGGCCTCCAAGGCGAGCTACGCCCTGCTGGCGCGCTCCGACCTGATCGTCACAGTCGACGACTCGACGGTCAACGCTTTCAAACCCGCCAAGTGAGCGCCCACGGTTTCGCCCTGAGCGCAGCGGGGGCGTCGCCGCACCCCTCCCCTTGCACTCGCAGGGGGGGAGTGCCAGAATCGTTCCTGGCACTCCCGATGGGAGAGTGACAAAACCACCGGTCCGGTGAGGTCGGCGGCCCGCGCCGCCGACCGTCCGTCGCGGGCACCGGCCCCGATCCGCGAAGCGGAAGGAAAAACACCCAATGACCAAGATCATCAAGTTCGATGAGGACGCACGTCGCGGCATGGAGAACGGCCTCAACCTGCTGGCCGACACCGTGAAGGTGACCCTGGGCCCCAAGGGCCGCAACGTCGTGCTCGACAAGAAGTGGGGCGCCCCGACGATCACCAAGGACGGCGTGTCCGTCGCCAAGGAGATCGACTTGGAGGATCCCTTCGAGCGCATCGGCGCCGAACTGGTCAAGGAGGTCGCGAAGAAGACCGACGATGTCGCTGGTGACGGCACGACCACCGCGACGGTCCTCGCACAGTCGCTCGTCCACGAGGGCCTGCGCAACGTCGCCGCCGGTTCGAACCCGATCGCCCTCAAGCGGGGCATCGACCAGGCCGTAGACGCGATCGTCAAGCAGCTGCACGCCGACGCCAAGCCCGTCGAGACCTCCGAGCAGATCGCCGCCACCGCGTCGATCTCCGCCAACGACACCGAGATCGGCCGACTCATCGCCGAGGCCTTCGAGAAGGTCGGCTCCGAGGGCGTCGTCACCGTCGAGGAGACCAACTCCTTCGACACCACCCTGGAGACCACCGAGGGCATGCGCTTCGACAAGGGCTACCTGTCGGCGTACTTCGTCACCGACCAGGAGCGCCAGGAGGCCGTCCTGGAGGACGCCTACGTGCTGCTCATGGACTCCAAGATCTCCAACGTCAAGGACATTGTTCCCGTCCTGGAGAAGGTCATGCAGACCGGCAAGCCCTTGGCGATCATCGCCGAGGACATCGAGGGCGAGGCGCTGGCCACCCTGGTCGTCAACAAGATCCGCGGGACCTTCAAGTCCGTGGCCGTCAAGGCCCCCGGCTTCGGCGACCGCCGCAAGGCGATGCTTCAGGACATGGCGATCCTGACCGGCGGCCAGGTCATCTCCGAGACCGTCGGCCTGTCCCTGGAGAACGCCGACCTGGAGCTGCTGGGCCGCGCCCGCAAGATCGTCGTCTCCAAGGACGAGACCACTATCGTCGAGGGCGCTGGCGACAAGGACATGCTCGATGCCCGCGTGCGCCAGATCCGCCAGGAGATCGAGAACACCGACTCCGACTACGACCGCGAGAAGCTGCAGGAGCGCCTCGCCAAGCTGGCTGGCGGCGTCGCCGTCATCAAGTCCGGCGCCGCCACCGAGGTCGAGCTCAAGGAGCGTAAGCACCGCATCGAGGACGCGGTGCGCAACGCCCGCGCGGCCTCCGAGGAGGGCCTGGTCGCCGGCGGCGGCGTCGCCCTGATCCAGGCCGCCGAGAAGGCGCTGGCCTCCCTGGAGCTGGTGGGCGACGAGGCGACCGGTGTGAACATCGTCCGCCTGGCCGTTGTCTCCCCCCTCAAGCAGATCGCTGAGAACGCGGGCCTGGAGGGCGGAGTCGTCGCCGACCGCGTTGCGGGCATGGCCGCCGGCCACGGCCTCAACGCCGCGACCGGCGAGTACGGCGACCTCATGGCCGAGGGCATCTCCGACCCGGTGAAGGTCACGCGCTCCGCGCTGCAGAACGCTGCCTCCATCGCAGGCATGTTCCTGACCACCGAGGCCGTTGTGGCTGACAAGCCCGAGCCCCCGGCCCCCGCCGGCGGCGCCGACGACGGCGGCATGGGCGGCATGTACTGATCGCCCACACCTTCAGTGGATAGGGGCCGGCCCGCAGTGGGTCGGCCCCCATCCGTTTTTATCCGGGGCCGCTTCCCCTTGTCCCCTTGCTCGAAACGGAGCGTGGCCCCCTTCTGAGCGCGGGGAATCGGTGTTGGGGTGCGAAGTCGCGCCCGCCCAGGACGGTGCGGCGCATGCTCAGCCTGCGAAGAGGGCTGTGGAGCGGGCCTCGGCGTCGGAGTAGAGGGCGGCCGCGGTCTGGAGCTGTGAGGAGATGGTGTCGAGCGCCGCCTCGACCTGCGCCTGGGCGCCCTGCCACTGGGCGACCGCCCCTTGGAAGGTGGCTTGCGCGCCGCCCGACCAGGACTCGCCGAGGGCGACCAGCTGCGCCATCATCGCCTGGACCTCGGAGCGGATCTGCCCCGCGGTCGCAGTGATCTGAGTGGCTGAGGCCGCGACTTGGGCGGAATCGACCATGTAGGTGCTCATCGTTCTTCCTATCGTTCGGCACCCCGGTTGGATGCGTTAACGAAAGGTTACGATCCGTATGGAAACGATATGGAAAAGAGGCTGCTGGAATGTGGATAGTCGTGAGCGGTGACGCGTGCCTGTGGATCTGCGGTGGTGTGGATGGGCGCGGGCGGCTACGCGTACCTGTGGATCTGCGGTGATGTGGACGGGCGCGGGCGGCTGACACTCGGCTGTGTGCCAGTCGGGATGTGGATGGAACCGACGCTGATGCGCGCTTGCGGACAACAGCGCGCCGGGCGTGCGCTCCTGCCCGTCAGTCCGCCCTGCCCGTCAGTCGGCCGGAGTCGCGGGCAGGTCGAGGCTCTCCACGGCGCTCTCCAGGGAGGAGGTCGCCTCGGGCTCGTCGGCGTCCGGGGCGGGCTCGGGCGCCTTGACCGGCAGGATCCCGGTGCCTGTGGCCTCCTCGGGAGGAGGGGGGCACGGGTTCTTCTTCAGCGCGCGGCGTTTGATGATCAGAGTGCCAGTCGTCGTCGTGCGGTCGGCGCCGTAGGGCTCGTCGTCCGCCTCGTCCGCATCCGCGTCGTCGTCAGGGCCGGGGCACAACTTCGCCCGCGCGTCCTCCAGCCGCGCCAGCTCGACCTCCAGGTTCGCCCGCGCCGCGTCCTCCCAGGTGTTGCCAAGGGGCGACTGGTAGATGCGGTCGTAGCCGAGCAGGCGCTTGACCAGGGCGCAGCGCGCCTTGAGGAACTGGGGGTCATCGAGGTCGTGGAGCTCGAGGCGGAGCTTTTCGCGGAACTTCTTGTAGTCCTGCGGGCTGCACGCGAGCACCGCCAGATCCGCGTCGACGAGGACCTGCGCGTCGAAGTCGGTGCGGGGCGCGCGGTGGCGCGTGAGGAACGCGATGAGCTCGTCGATGCGCGCCACCACTTCCTCGGAGACGCCCAGTTCCGTGAGCCGGTTGTGGGCGTGGTCGATGCACCGGGCCGAGGCGACCTGCGCCTCGAAGCCTCCGAGTCTGACCTCGAGCGCCCTGTTCAGGAAAGCGCCGTGGTACCAAGCGGCGATCCGCAGCACGTCGGGGTCGTGGGCGGATAGGGAGATCTCGTCGATATGCGTGAGGACCTTGATGAGCCGGTGCAGATCGTGCAGGGCGCGGCCCTCGGCGGACCAGCGCCCAGCCAGGTCGCGCGCCTCCGCCGCGAGCGCATCCGCGGGCGCGGTAGCGCCAATCTGCTGCATGGCCTCAACGAAGGACCCCAGCAGCCACTGAGGTGCGTGGGCACCCATGACACCCTCCTTGTCAGGGAATACCCGAGACATGCTAGACCGTTGCGGCGCTGTCAGCATCTCCGGTGACCATTGCCTCGTTCTGGGGGCGTGGCAGCGGCAGCTCGATGCGGACAGTCAACCCGCCGCCCTTCGTCTTCGTGAGGGTGGCGTTGCCGTGGTGGGCGCCCAGGATTCCCGAGACGATCGCCAGTCCCAGGCCCGACCCCCCCGACTTGCGGTTGCGGGAGGAGTCGGAGCGGTAGAAGCGCTCGAAGACCCTCGACCGGTCGCGGTCCGCGATGCCCGGTCCGTGGTCGCGGAACTCCACGACGGCGTAGTCGGCCGCCGTGCCGAGGGCGATCTCGACGGGCGAGCCGGCGGGCGTGTAGCGGACGATATTGCCGATGAGGTTCGTGAACACCTGTGCGATGCGGTCGCGGTCCGCGGACACCACCAGCGACATCGGCGCCCGGCGCCCCTCCAACGAGGACAGCCCGACGGTGCGCGTCGAATCGAGGGCCTGTAGGTCGAACACGGCGTTGTCCGCCATCTTCACCAAGTCGATGTCCGTGAACTCCAGGGGCCGCCTCTCGTCGAGGCGCGCGAGGGTGAGCAGATCCTCGACAAGGGCCGCCATGCGGGTCGATTCGGAGGAGATGCGCCCCATGACATCCTCAACGCGCTCGGCGGGCACGCCGCCCATCGAGTAGAGCTCGCAGTAGCCGCTGATCGCAGCCAGCGGGGTGCGCAGCTCGTGGGAGGCGTCGGAGACGAAGCGCCGTATCTTCCTCTCCGAGGCCTGGCGCGCCTCGAAGGACTGCTCCACCTGGGTGAGCATGGAGTTCAGCGACAGGGCAAGGGAGCCGACCTCGGTCGAGGGCGGGCCCGGGCGCACTCTCTGGGTGAGGTCCCCGGCGGCGATCTTGCCCGCGGTGGACTCGATGGAGCGCAGGGGGGACAGGGAGCGCCGGACCAGCCAGTGGCCGACCCACCCTCCCGCGAAGACGATCACGACAGCCGCGATGGAGAAGTAGGCGGCGGTCGTGCGCAGGGTGTGCTGGACGTCCGTCAGGGGCAGGGCGATGGTGAGGACGCCCGTGGACGGGATGACCCCGTTCACCTCGATCGTGGTGGCCACGACCCTCCACGGGTGCCCCTCTCTGTCCGACGCGACCGTGACCGCTTGCGTGTAGCCCCTGGCGCCCGCGCGCACGTCCTCCCATTCGAGCAGTTCGGGCAGGAGGGGCGTTCCGGAGGCCGCGATGGTCTCCGGGTAGAAGGTGACTTGGTCCGGATCGATGCCGGGGTGGTGCAGGCGCAGGTAGTAGGCGGTGGGGACCGTGGACGCCGTGCCGTTGCTGGCCGCGGCCCCCGTCTGGTTGAAGAGGCGCAGCGCCGCGTCGGAGGTCAGCTGCGCGTCCACCTGGGAGATCAGGTGGCGCTGGAGGAGGCCGATCATCACGGTCCCGCTCATCGTCAGGCCCACCGCGAGCAGACCGGTGATGAGGACGACGAGCTGCGCGGACAACGGCTTGTTCGTCCACGCCCGCTCGATCCGGTCGGCCAGGCCGATCCTCTCGCTCAATCCTCAGCCCTCAGGATGTAGCCGACGCCCCGCTTGGTGTGGATGAGCTCCCCGGAGGCGCCCTCGACGGCGAGTTTGCGGCGCAGGTAGGAGATGTAGGACTCGACGATGGCGACTTCGCCGTCCCAGTCGTACTCCCACACGTGGTCGAGGATCTGCATCTTGGACACGACGCGGCCGGCGTTGATGACCAGGTACCGCAGCAGTTTGAACTCGGTGGGGGACAGGTCGATGTCGACCCCGGCCCGTGTCACCTCGTGCGCGTCCTCGTCGATGACCAGGTCGCCGACGCGCAGTTTGCCGTCCTCGTCGTCGCCCCCCATCGTGCGGCGCAGGATCGCGCGGATGCGGGCGACCACCTCCTCGAGGCCGAAGGGCTTGGTGACGTAGTCGTCGCCGCCGACCGTCAGGCCCTGGATCTTGTCGCGCATGTCGTCGCGCGCGGTGAGGAAGAGGACGGGCGTGGTCAGCCCGGCGTCCCGCAGCCGGCGCGTCACCGTGAAGCCGTCCATGTCGGGCAGCATGACGTCGAGGACGATGAGGTCGGGGCGCACGGCCTGCGCCTCGTGGAAGGCGGAGGAGCCGTCCTCGGCGGTGGAGACGTCGAAACCGGCGAAACGCAGGGACGAGGCGAGTAGGTCGCGGATATTGGGCTCGTCATCGACGACGAGGAGCTTTGCTTCGGGAGCGGGTGCGGTCATGGGGATATTCTTCACGAACATCCTGAATATTTCCTGTGAGGTAGGTGGATGGTGGCGCCGTGGTGGATAATTCAGGAAGACCGCAACCCGAAAGGAATCCAATGGCCGATCTGATGGCCCCCGACTCCGTGTCCTTCACCCCTGTGTCGAGCGCGCTGGCGAAGGTCCGCCTCGCCACCAGCGCAGTCGTCCTCGCCGTCCTCGCCGCTGGAATCGCGGTCGCGGCACTCGCCTCGGACGAGCCGGGGTTGTGGCGCTGGGAGGCCGTTCCAGTGTGCCTCATGGCCTGGCTGTGCTGGCTGGTGCCCCGGCAGGTTCGCGCCATCGGCTTCGCCGAGGGGCCCGACGAGTTCATCATCCGGCGGGGCGTCATGTTCCGCTCGATGACGATGGTCCCCTACGGGCGCATCCAGTACGTCGATATCGCGCAGGGCCCGATCGCCCGCTTCTTCGGGATCGCGCAGATCAAACTCTCCACGGCCTCGGCGACCACCGACGCCACCCTGGACGGCGTGCCGGCCGCAGATGCCTCGCGCCTGCGCGACGCCCTCGCCAAGCGCGGCAGCGCGGAGTTGATGGGCCTGTGAGCGCCGAGTCCCGTTCGATCACGGCCGACGGGGTCGCTGCCGACGCCTGGCACCGCGTCCACCCGGTGTCCCCCATCATCAACGCCTGGCAGGTGATCGCCGCGCTCGTGGCCATCGTCACATACCGGGGCGTGAGCGCCTACAGCAGCGGCGCCCCCTCGGGCTGGGAGCTCCTGAACGGAATCGCGGAGGCGCTCCACCTGCGCGGGGTCCTCATGGCCGCGGTCGCCGTCATCGTCGCCGTCCTGGTCGTCAGCGGCCTCTACTCGTGGCTCCAGTGGCGGGCGACAGCCTACGCCGTCGACGGCGGCGCCGTCTGGTTCCGCTCTGGGATCGTCTTCCGCACTAACCGGCACGCCCGCCTCGACCGCATCCAGTCCGTCGACATCCACTTGCCGCTGCTCGGACGGATCCTGGGGCTGGGGAGGCTGAGCATCGAGGTCGCCGGGGGCGCGGGCTCGAGCTTCACCATCGGCTTCCTGCGCGCCACCGAACTCGACGAGCTGCGCGCCCACATCCTGGCGCTCGCGGCGGGGCTGGAGATCGGCCCCGCGGGGGAGGGCGCCCAACCAGGAGCCCCGGCGCACCCGGTCGTTGATTCCCCCGGCCGCGTGTCCGGCGCCCTGGAGGCCGCGGCCGCCCGCGGCAGCGCCAGGCGCGGCGCCTTCACCTCCTCCGCCCCCATCGCACCGGAGAGCGTTCTCTACGAGGTCGGGGCCGGTCCGCTGATCGGCTCGCTCCTGCTAACGGTCCCGGTCGTGCTCCTGCTCCTCGTCCTCGTGGCGGTGCTGGCGGGGTCCGCATGGGCGATTGCCGCGCAGGGGGCGGTGGCCCTGCCGTCGCTGTTCGCGGTGGTGCCGATGGTGGTGGCGTCGGGGTCGGTGCTGTGGGGGCGCTTCAACGCCGAGTTCGCCTTCACTGCGGCCGCCAGTCCGGACGGAATCCGCATCCGCAGGGGCCTGACCGACTCACGGAACCAGACGATCCCGCCCGGGCGCATCCACGCCATCGAGATCCGCCAGCCCCTGCTGTGGCGCCTCACGGGCTGGTACCGCGTCACGATGACCCAGGCCGGCAACTCGGTCAAGATCGGCAAGGAGAACAACGGCGGGAAGAACGAGGCGGTGAGCGCCCGGGTGCTGCTGCCGGTGGGGAGCCGGGCCCAGGCGGAACTGGCCATCTGGATGGTCGTCAAGGACCTGGGGGTCCCCGACCCGGTGGCCTTCGTCGATTCCGTCTTCGCCCCGGTCCACGCCGGGGCGGGCGCCCACTTCACGCAGGTGCCTTCCCGGGCGCGCCTCGTCGACCCCTTCGTGCGCCGGCGCCGCGCCTACGCCCTCACCGGCTCGCTCTTCGTGATACGCGATGGGTGGCTCACGCGCCGCTGCGCGTTGATCCCTTTGGCGCGCATCCAATCCACGCACATCCTCCAGGGGCCCGTTGAGCGCCGCCTCGACGTGGCGACCGTGCGCGCGGACCTGGTCCCCGGTGTCGTGTCCCACACCGCCAGGCACGTGGACCGTCGCGGCGCGCAACTGCTGTGGAAGCGCCTCGAGGGCGCCTCCCGGGTGCGCCGCGAGGCCGAGCCGCCGGAGAAGTGGATGCGCCGCGCCCTGGCCGCGCGCGACCACGCGGCCGCGCCCGAGGGGGAGGGGGCGTGAGCGCCCGGGCCGGCCGACTGGGCGTCGGTGTCATCGGCATGGGCCACGTCGGGCCCGTCATCGCCAGTGCGCTGCGCGCCGCGGGGCACAGCATCGTCGCCGTTTCCGCGTCGTCGGACGCCTCCCGGGAGAGGGTGGACGCGATGTTGCCCGGTGTGCCCATCGAGGAGGTCCCGGTCGTCGTCGAGCGCAGCGAGGTGGTCGTCCTGGCGGTCCCCGACGACCAGATCGGCCCCCTCGTGACGGGGCTCGCCCGGTCGGGCGCCTGGCAGACGGGGCAGATCGTCATCCACCTCTCCGGGGCCCACGGCGTGTCAGTCCTGGACGGGGCGGCCAGCCAGGGCGCCATCCCCCTGGCCATCCACCCCGCGATGACTTTCACGGGGACCAGTGTGGACGTGCGCCGACTGGTGGGCGCCCCCTTCGCGGTGACCGGTGCCGCGCCCTTCCTCCCGATCGCGCAGGCACTCGTCGTCGAGATGGGGGGCGAGCCCGTGGTGGTCGATGAGGAGCACCGCCCGCTCTACCACGCGGGCCTCACCCACGGCGCGAACTTCATCGCCGGCATCGCGAACCAGACGATGCGGATCCTGGGCGAGGCGGGCGTCGAGGACCCGGCGCGCTACGCCAGGCCCCTGCTGGAGGCGGCCCTGGACAGGGCGCTCACCGAGGGCGTGGCTGGCATCTCGGGGCCCGTGCCCCGCGCCGACGCGGGCACAGTGGCCGCCCACGTGCGGGCGCTCGGCGCCAGCACGGGCCTGCGCGGGGAGCTCGACACCTACGCGTCGATGACCCGGGCCCTGGTCGCCCTCCTCCAGGACGCGCGCCTGCTCGACGAGCGGCGGGCCACGGAGCTGCTGGCGGCCCTGCTCCAGTAGTGAAAAGCCGGACTCGATTGGCACCGGCGGGCCGCGCCGGACGACAATGGGACTATGACTACCCGTCCACGCCTGGTGCGGACCCGCACCGAACTCGCCGACGCCCTGGGGGCGCTGGGGGGCACCCGCGCCCTTGTGATGACGATGGGCGCCCTCCACGAAGGACACCTGCAACTGGTCCGCGAAGCCCGCGTGCTCGCCGATCACGTCGTTGTCTCCATATTCGTCAACCCCACCCAGTTCGCGCCCGGTGAGGACTTCGACGCCTACCCGCGCACGCTCGACGCCGACATGGAGGCCCTGGCCGGCGTCGGCGCCGACCTCGTGTGGGCGCCCGGGCCCGCCGACGTCTACCCCGCTCCGGTGCGCGCCACCATCGACCCGGGCCCCGTCGCCCGTGTCCTCGAGGGCGCGTCCAGGCCCACGCACTTCGCGGGCGTGGCGCTGGTGTGCACGAAGGCCGTGAACTTGGTGCGCCCGGATGTGGCGCTCTACGGCCTCAAGGACGCCCAGCAGTTGGCGGTCCTGCGGACTGTGTTCGAGGGTCTCGACGTTCCCGTGCGCCTCCACCCGGTCCCGATCGTGCGCGACCACGACGGCGTCGCGCTGTCGAGCCGCAACCGCTACCTGGCCGACGACGAGCGGGCGAGGGCGCGGGCGCTGCCCGAGGCGCTGTCGTTGGCGGTCGCCGCCGCCCGGGGAGGGGCCGGGGCCGCGCGGGCCGTGGAGGCGGCGCGCGAGCGCATCGAGGCGGAGGGCGGGATCGCCATCGACTACATCGCCGTCGTGGACGACGGCACCTTCGACGTGCTGGCGGGCACGGGGAGCGCGGCCTCCCAGGTGGCGGCCGACCCGGGCCCCGCCACCATCGCCGAGGGCGGACTGCGCGCGTGCCGCGTCCTGGTGGCCGCGCGAGTGGGCACCACCCGCCTCATCGACAATATGGAGTTGCCCCTGATCTGCGAGGAGGCTGGCGCGTGAGCGAGATGATGCGCGAAATGGTGGTCGGGAAGATCCACCGCGCCACGGTGACCGGCGCGGACCTCCACTACGTGGGCTCCATCACGGTGGACGAGGACCTGCTGGACGCCGCGAACATCGTCCCCGGTCAGAAGGTCGACATCGCGGACATCGACAACGGGGCGCGCTTGGCGACCTACACGATCGCGGGCCCCCGCGGCAGTGGCGTCGTCCAGCTCAACGGCGCGGCGGCCCACCTGGTGTCCGTCGGCGACCTGGTCATCATCATGGCCTACGCGCACGTCCCCGAGTCGCAGGCGCGCACGATGGCGCCGTCGGTGGTGTTCGTGGACGCGGACAATCGCGTCGTCGAGGCGGGGGGCCACCCGGGGGCCGTCCCGGAGGAGTCGGCCCGCGCGCGCGAGCTCGGCCTGCGCTCGTCGGGCGCGTGAGGCGGCGGCGGTGGCGCGGCGCGCAAGAGGGGCCGGACGGGGCAGGGAGTCCTACCACGCCGGGCTGACCCCCGGCGCCGTCGTCGAGGAGGCGCTGGAAATGTCCCGGGGGACGGGGATCCAGGGGTGGTCGATGCGGGACCTCGGGGCGCGCCTGGGCGTGTCGGCGTCCGTGGTCCACCACCATGTGGGGACCCGCGAGGCGCTGACGGCGCGCGTCGTCGGACGGGTCCTCGACCTGGTGGGGCTGCCCACGGAGGCGATGGAATGGCGCGAGTGGTTCCGCAGGGCCCTGCTGCCCGCGCGGCCGGTCCTGTCCGCCTACCCGGGGACGGCGCGCTGGCTGCTCATGCACTCCGCGGCGCTGCCGGAACTGGGACCGGTCGTGGACTCGGGGATCGCCAGCGTCCAACGGGCGGGCTTCGGGGGGAACTCGGCCCTGGTCTTCGCATGCGTCGTCAATGCCGCGATGATGACGATCGCCACGGCGGACGACCGCGCCCTCCACGGGGACCAGGTGCCCGCCGATCATGCGCTGCTGATGGAGGGGCTGTCCGAGGCCGCCGCGGCGAGCCCGGGGATCGCTCTGCTGTCCGCGGATCTGATCGCCCAGTTCGCTGGGACGCCGCGCGAGCGCGACATCGCCTTCGACCGCTACTACCGATTCGTCGTCGAGGCGATGATGGACGGACTGGAGCTGCGGTTGCTCGGCACGGTCCACCGGCCGCCGAACTCCCAGGTTCTGTAGGGGTCGCGCGGCTCCCGGTGCGGTCCTGCGCGCGACGATCCGTCCAACGCCACCATGGGGCATCCCTGGGTGCGGCGGCCCGGAGGTCCGCCCATTGCAATTAGAACAGTGTTCGAATAGACTTCGGTCACATGGTCCACATACGCGGGCGCCGGAGGTCGGCACCCCGGACCAGTCGAGGAAGTGAGACGCATGGAAGCCGCAAAGGAGAACAGGGCTCAGCCCGACGCGTGGGCAGGGGAGACGGCAGGGGCAGGGGCCGGGGCGGACGCTGGAACGGCGGCCGCAGCCGGAGGGCGAACCAGTGCGGACGGCACGGGGCTCCAGGCGCAGGTCGGAGTCGTCCTGGCCGCCGTGTTCCTCACCTACGTCGGGCAATCCACCCTCAACCCCGTCATCGCGCCCCTCTCACGGCTGGTGGGGCTCAAGGAATGGCAGATCGGCCTCACCATCTCCGTCGCGGCGCTCATGGTGGTCCTGACCAGTCAGGCGTGGGGCAAGCGCTCCCAGTCGATGGGGCGCAAACCTGTGCTCGTGATCGCGCTCGCCGTGGCAGCCGTCTCCATGGGGGCCTTCGCCCTCGTCTCGCACCTCGGCGTCACGGGCGCCCTGACCGGAGCGCCCTTGTTCGCCCTCTTCATCATCATCCGGGGCGTCATCTTCGGCGCCGCGCTGGCGGCAGTGCTCCCCACCGCGCAGGCGTGCATCGCCGACGCCACCACCACTGAGGAGTCCCGAGTCCGCGGCATGGCCGGTGTCGGGGCCGCCCAGGGGCTCGCCTCGATCGCGGGCGCGCTCATTGGCGGAGCGCTATCGGGCTTGTCCCTGCTCGTCTCCGTCGACGCCGTCCCCGTGTTCCTACTCATCGGCCTCCTGGTCGTCGCGGCCGCCCTGCGCAAGGAGTCCCGCACCACCTTGATCGCCAAGCCCGCCAGAGTCAGCCCACGCGACCCACGCGTGTGGCCCTACCTGGTCGCAGGCTTCGGGATGTTCAGCGCCCTCGGCCTCGTCCAAGTCGTCACGGGCTTCCTCGTGCAGGACCGGCTCGGCTTGGACGCCGACGCGACCGGGCTCATCACCGGGGGCGCCCTGCTGGCAGCGGGCGTCGGGATGGTCCTGGCCCAGAGCGTCATAGTTCCCGTGTCGAAATGGTCGCCGCCCGCACTTCTGCGCGCCGGGTCCCTGACGGCCGCCATCGGGTTCGGACTGCTCTTCTTCGACGCCGGTCTGGCCGCCCTGATCGTCTCCGTCGCCATCATCGGCGTCGGCATCGGAATGGCGATGCCCGGATACACCGCTGGCCCGACCCTGCGCATGAGCCGCGAGGAGCAGGGCGGATTGGCGGGCCTCATCGGCGCGACCAACGGGCTCACCTACGTCGTCGCCCCCACGCTCGGCACCTTCCTCTACGGGGTGGCGCCCGCGCTGCCCATCGTCATCGGAGCGGCAATGCTTGCGGGAGTCCTCGTCTTCGTCTGCGCGCACAGCAGCTTCCGCAGGCCCTCCGGCCAGGGCGCCGGGTAGGGCCCCGGGCCCCGTCCGCGCGGCCCCAGTGGCGCAGGGGCCCTCCCCGAGGGTTTCACAGTGGTTCACCCCCTGAACCCCCCTGGTGCGCTGCCCCCCGGCCCGGCTAGCCATGCAGTACCTGGACATCGAGGCGGGGGGACGCATGGCAACACGATCGCGCAGGCGCTTGCGCGACACCCTGACGGGGTACGCGCTGCTCGCCCCTTCGCTGCTGGGGGTCGTCGCCTTCATGGCAGTGCCCATCCTCGTCGTCTTCTGGCTCAGCGTCCACAAATGGGACCTCATCGGCGAGCCCTCCTACGTGGGCTCCTCCCAGATCGCCTCCGTCCTGTCGGACCCGGGCTTCCTCTCGTCGCTGGGCACCACCGTGCTCCTCGTCGTCCTCGTGGTGCCAGCCCAGATCGTCCTCGGGCTCCTCCTGGCGAACCTGCTCACCAAAGGCGTCAAGGGGACGACCGCCTTCCGCGCCCTCGTCGTCATCCCGTGGATCGCCCCGCCGCTGGCCCTGGGCGTCGTCTGGTCGTGGGTATTCGCCCCCACAGGCGGCCTGCTCAGCGCCATCGCCGGCCAGCGCCTCGAGATCCTCGTGTCGCCCACGTGGGCGCTGCCCGCCGCCGCCTTCGTCGTCATCTGGGGCAACGTCGGATACACCGCCCTCTTCTTCATCGCGGGCCTGCTGTCGATCCCCAAGGAGCTCGTCGAGGCGGCCACCGTCGACGGCGCCAGTTCCTCCCAGATCTTCTGGCGCATCAAGATGCCGCTGCTGCGCCCCACCTTCTTCTTCGTCTCCGTCACGTCCGTGATCTCGGTGTTCAACCTCTTCGACCAGATCTACGCGCTCACGAAAGGCGGTCCGGACGGCGCCACAGAAGTCCTCGCCTACAAGATCTACCAAGAGGCGTTCGAGACCGGGAACCTCGGGCGCGCCGCCGTCATGGCCGTGGTCATGATGCTCATCCTCATGGCGATCACCCTCGCCCAGAACCTCTACTTCCGTTCGAGGACCACCTATGAGCTCGTCTAGCACTCGGCGCGGCCCGCTGGCCGCCCTCGGCATCTACCTGGGGCTGTCCGCCGCCGCGCTCATCATGGCGGCGCCGCTGCTCTTCAGTTTCATGACGGCCTTCAAGTCCCCCAAGGACTTCGCGTCCCACTCGCCCTTCGCCCTGCCCTCCCCCTTCTCGCTGGAGTCCTTCGGCGCCGTCCTGGGCGGGCGCATCGCCTTCGGCGGGGCCATCGCCACGACCCTGGCGGTGGTGGTCGTCATGGTCGCAGGACAACTGGTCTCCTCCGTGATGGCGGCCTACGCCTTCGCCCGCATCGACTTCCCCGGCAGGGACCTGGTCTTCTGGCTGTTCCTGGCCACCATGATGATCCCCGCCACCGTCCTGGTGGTCCCGCTGTACCTCATGCTGGCCAGGATGGGGTTGAACAACACCTTCTGGGGCATCGTGATCCCCTTCGTCTTCGCCTCGCCCTACGCGGTGTTCCTGCTCCGCCAGTCCTTCAAGCAGATCCCGCAGGAGCTCATCGACGCCGCCACCCTGGACGGCGCCGGGACCTGGAGGATCCTGTGGTCCCTGGTCCTGCCCATGTCCAAACCCATCCTGGCCACCCTCACACTCATCACCGTCGTCAGCCACTGGAACTCCTTCATGTGGCCGCGCATCATCGCCGCCCAGCGCCCCAAGGTCATCACCGTCGCCACGGCGGCCCTCCAGAGCCAGTACAACGCGAACTGGACCTACGTCATGGCGGCCACCACTATCGCACTGGTCCCCCTCATCGCCCTGTTCATCGCGTTCCAGCGCCAGATCGTGGGCTCCATCGCCCTCACCGGACTGAAGTAACACCACCGCCTGAAGGAGGCACCCCACATGAAACGACGTATCACAGGCGCGAGCGCCGCGATCGCGGCGGCACTGGCCCTGGCGGCATGCTCGGGCGGCCAGCCCGCCGGCCAATCGGGCGCGGGCGGATCCCTGACATTCCGCCTCTGGGACGAGCAGGCCGCCAGGGCGTACGAGGCCGCCACGGGGATCGACGTCTCCGTCGAGGTCGTGCCCTGGAACGACTACTTCACCGGCATCCGCAACGAGATCGCCGCAGGCGCCGGCCCCGACGTCTTCTGGTCCAACACGAACAACTACTCGGAGTACGCCAAGGGCGGCAAACTGGTGAACATGAACGAGGTGTTCTCCGAGGCCGAGCGCGCCTCGTGGCTGGACACCGCCGTCAGCCAGTACACGGTCGACGGGCAGATCTACGGCGCCCCGGTCATCACCGACCCCTCCGTGGCCCTCTACTACAACAAGGAACTGCTGGACCGCGCGGGGGTGGGCGTCGAGGAGCTCGACGGCCTCGCGTGGGATCCCGCGGCGCCGTCCGACTCCCTGCGCGATATCGCCAAGCGCCTCACGCTCGACTCGTCGGGCCGCAACGCGGCCGATCCCGGATTCGACCCGAACGCGGTCGTCCAGTACGGGTACAACGCCGCCCTCGACGGGCAGGCGATGCTCTTCCCCTACCTGGGGTCCAACGGCGCGTCGCTGCAGGACGCCGACGGGCGCTTCACCTTCGCCAGCCCCGAGGGCGAGGCCGCCATCGGCTACCTGGTGGACCTGGTGAACAAGGACCACGTCGCCCCCTCCGCCGCCGACACCAACGACAACGGCGACTTCAGCCGCGACCAGTTCCTCCAGGGCAAGATGGCCCTCTTCCAGTCCGGCGCGTACAACCTGGCGAACGTCCAGGAGGGCGCGGGCTTCACGTGGGGCCTGGCGCCCCAGCCGAAGGGCCCCAAGGGCGCGGTGACCGTGGGCAACTCGGTGGTCGCCGTCGCCAACGCCGCGGACGCCTCGAAGTCCGACGGGCAGAAGAAGCTGCTCGAATGGCTGGCGGGCCCCGAGGGCGGGCGCGCCCTGGGCGCCGTGGGAGTCGGTTTCCCCGCGAACGCCGAGGCGCAGGACTCCTGGTCCCAGTACTGGTTCGGCAAGGGCGTGGACGTCACGGTCATGGCCACCAAGCCCACCGGGACGATCACCGCGCCCTTCGGCGCGAAACTCGGTGCCGCCATGGACGCCTACAACAAGGAGCTCAAGGAGGTCTTCCTGGGCCGCGTCGGCGTCCCCGAGGGGGTCCAAGCCGCGCAGGACGCCGCCAACAAGGCAGTCGACGAGTGAGCGCCCAAGCGTTCGCCTCGGTCCTGGGCGTCTACGCGCACCCCGATGACGCCGACGTCGACGCGGGCGCCACCATCGCCCGCCTCGCCCGGCAAGGGGCCCGCGTCACCCTGGTGGTCGTCACCGACGGGGGAGCGGGCGGGTTCGAGGCCGACGGCCAGTCCTCGATGGGGGGACGGCGCCGGGCCGAGCAGCGCGAGGCGGCACGGGCACTGGGCGTGTCGGAGGTGGTGTTCCTGGACGGGTACGCCGACGGGCACGTCAAGGAGGATCCGCGCCTCACGCGCGACCTGGTGCGCCAGATCCGCTTGTGGCGCCCGCAGCTGGTCCTGTCCTTGTCCCCGGAGTACAACTGGGACTCCATCCACGCCAACCACCCCGACCACCGCGCCGTCGGCGCGGCGCTGGTCGACGCCGTCTACCCCGCTGCCCGCAACCCCTTCGACTACCGCGACCTGCTGGGCGGCGGGCTCGAGGCCCACGCCGTGGACGAGGTGTGGTTCCAGGGCGGGCCCGCCGTCAACCACGTCGCCCCCGTCGAGGAGCGGGACTTGGAGGCGAAAGTCCGTGCGGTGCGGTGCCACGCCAGCCAGTTTCCCGATATGGACGGCATCGAGGCCCACATCCGCGCGGCTGCGGCGCGCGCGGGGGAGGGGCTGCCGGGCGCGCCGCTGGGCGAGGGCTTCTTCAGGTGGGTGGTGGCGGGCTGAATGCTGACCGATTTGTAGTTTTTGGTCACATAGTGTTGTGGCGGCCGACTCGGGTTGGTTACGGTGGATCGCACCAGTTGTTGGGAATCCAACTTCTGTAGCCGGATAACAAGGAGAACACTGATCATGGCCAACGCTTATGGGTACTCGCCCGAGGAGATGCGTTCGATCGGCAGCCAGCTGGTGACGACGAAGGCGGAGATCTCCGAGAAGATCCAGGCCGCTCTGGCGGCCGTGAACGGGCTCATCGGCTCGGGTTTCACCACGCAGGCGGCGTCGGGCGCCTACTCCGAGCAGTTCAGCCAGCTGTCCCAGGGCCTCACCCAGGTCAACGACGGGTTGGAGCCCCTGGGGAACTTCCTTACGCAGTACGCGGACGCCGTTGTGGAGATGGACACGCAGATGAGCTCGTCGCTGCGGGGCTGAGCCGCTCAGGGTTCCCGGGTGGGCCCTGCTGCTGGTTCCGCGCGAGCGCTACTGGTGGCGGGGCCCCGCCAGCATTGTGGTTCCATTCGTCGTCACTAGGTAATTGGAGGCGTTGACATGAGCGGCGAGACGATGATCATCGAGGTCGACACGATCGCGGCCCTGGGCTCCAGCGCGGGCACGATCGCGACAGAGTTCGAGGGCGCGAACGCGGAGTCGGACACGATCGCCGGGGCCGTGGGGCACTCCGGGTTGTCGGAGAGCGTCCGCGAGTTCGCCCACGGCTGGGACGACAAGCGGAAGAAGATGACGGAGGCCCTCAAGGCCATGTCGCAGGCGGCCACTGCCGTCGCGGACACGTGGAAGGACTTCGACAAGCAGGGCGCGGACGCCCTGCGCGGTGAGGGCGGGCAGTCGGGCGGCTGACAGCCGCGGGCAGCATCGGTTCAGGTATTTCGAGTGAGTGGAAATGGAGGCGTGTGATCGTGCGTCCGGTTGATTGGTCTGTGGTGGGTTTTGAGTCGGATCCTGTTCCGGGGGATCCGGTGGTGGTGCGTGCGGGCGGGACGGATTATGTGGGGGTGGCCGATGCTATCCTGCGGTGCGCTGATTCCCTGCGCGCTCTGGACGCCGGGGGGTCGCGGGGGTCGGAGGCGGTGGAGGCGCTGTTGGAGACCCGTGACGACATCCTGGAGAAGGTGGAGGTCGCCGAGGGGCGCTACCGCGCGGCTGGCAACGCGCTGGTGGAGTACGCGGGGGCGTTGGAGCGGGCGCAGACGGATTCTGTGAACGCCCTGGCGGCGGCGGAGTCGGCCCAGCAGGACGTGGACGAGGCCGTGGGGCGGGCAGGGCGTATGCGCGAGAGCGCGGGCGAGTACCCGTCTGAGGGGGAGGGGGCCGACGACCGGGCCCGCTACGAGCGGGCCGCCTCCACCGCTGACTCGGATGCCTCCGCTGCGCGGGCCAGGGTGCGGGCCCAGCGGCAGGTGATCCTTAACGCCATGAGCGAGAGGGACACCGCGGCGGTCAAGGCCATGAACGTCATCGACGGCGCCAGTGACGATGGGCTGGGGGACTCGTGGTGGGACGACTGGGGCTCGAAGATCGTCAAATGGGTGGCGAAGATCTGCGACATCGTCAGCGCGATCACGGGGCTTTTGGGGTTGTTGGTGTGTTGGATCCCGGTGATCGGGCAGGCCCTGGCGGGTGTGTTGTTCGCGATCTCGGCGATCACGGGGGTGGTCGCGGCCATCGCGCACGTCGCACTGGCCGCCACAGGGGAGGAGTCGTGGACCGAGGCGCTCATCTCGGTGGCCTTCGCCGCCCTGGGCTGTCTGGGCCTGGGCGCCATGAAGGGCGTCGGGAGGTTCATGTGCAAGGCCATGGCGAGCCGGGTCGTGCAACGGGTCGGCCGCGCCTCGGCTGCGTACATGGCGAAACTCGCGGGGATGACCAAGGGAGCCATGGGGACTGTGGGAGGGATGCGGAGGCTCCGGGTGCTTCGTTTCGCTGGCCGCATCGGGATGCGCACCCTGCTGCGCCCCGGGGCGTGGGCGCGGATCAAAGCGGCCAACAAAGCGAACAACGCTGTGGGCCGCCTGGGCGAGGAAATACTCCTCATCAACTCCACGGCACCAAAGGTGAATTTTCGGATGGGGCGGTACGTTGCTGGAGCGACGCATGGTCGCGAGCCGGATTTGTTCTTCCGGTTTCCTGGATTTAAGAATCCAATCTTGGGCGACGTGAAGTACTGGCAAAATCTAGGCTACACACCACAGCTCCGAGACTTCAGCAGAATCGCTGCCCAGGATGGCGCTGGAGGGGTGTTCCACATTTTTTCTCCAGAGTACTACACGCGGTTGAGGGGCCCTTTGCAAGCCCTTGCGCGGGGAGCAGGCAATGGGGGTAACTTCGTATTTCATTCCTTGGAAAACGTGCTCGGCGTCCGCGCGGTCGCACCGGTGATTGCGGGTGCCGGACTGGGACACGTCACTAGATAGGCAGCGGCGGTTCTTTTACGAGAGGTGATGGCATGTCGAATGTTGTGTGTTTTGATGTTTACGGTTCTCGTCCGGTGACGGCCGCTGATGTGGAGGCGGCGTTCGGCGGTGGCGCGGGCGTCGTGCCACGGCTGGGGAGTTCTTTCCGGGTGCGTGTGGGGGAGTGCGTGTTCGAGTTGCGGGACTACCCTTCCACCGATGATGAGGCCTTCGTCCGCTGGTTGGCGGACAGGCACGGGCGCGCGGGGTTCGCGGCGTTGCACGGTGCCGAGGTCGATGGCGCGTACCTGGAGCCCGACCGCTACGGCGGCCTGGGTGAGAGGGTGAGGGCGGGGTTCGAGGCGCTCGCCGAGCGGATCGACGGCATTGTCGTCGTTTTGGACGAGGGGGCGGGTGAGTACACGGATCCCACAAGCGGGGAGGTGTACAGGTTCGCGGAGGCCGAGCCCCCAGCCGAGGGCGGGCGAGCGGCTTTGGCGCTGTCGTGGTTCGGGATCGTGGGGACGCGGGAAGCTGATCCACTGCTCGGGTGGATTGACGTGTGCCGTCAGCGGTGGCCCGCGCTTTCCCCCTCGGTCTACAGGGACGAGGTCCGCCGGCCGCTCACCGACGGCCTCATTGACGCGCTTTCCCGCCCCGGGAACCAGCACTCGTGCCCCTCGCTTCTGGGTGACCGGGTGTTCGGGGAGGTGGACTTGTCGCTCGCGACGACACTGCCGGAGGGCAGTGACGATTGCGTGATCGATCCTGCGGGTTTCTACCGCGTGTCGTGCAGGGCCCTAGTGGACACCGTCGAGCAGAAGATGGGTGTGGAGGCGTTCCGCGATTTCTTCACGGCGATGTCCCGGCAGCTGCGCGCCGAGTTGGCGGTGTGCCAGGTCGTCGACGGCTATGCGTCCGATGGGGGGCTGGCGCAGTGGGCGCCGGGGGCGGACGCCACTGACATCGTTCGCACGGACAGGAATAGTGGTGTGGTGTTGGGTTTGCCGGTGGTGCCGGTGTGGTGGGTGTGGTTGGGCAGTGGGTACGCGGAGGCGGCCAGTGGGTTCCTCTCTTCGGGGGCTCCGTCGTCGTGGCGGGTGGTGCCCGGTGGGGGCGGGGGCGTGTTCGTCGAGACCTCGCCCTCCCCGGTGGCGCACGCGGAGGCGAGGCGCGGGGGGTGGTTCCCCAAGGAGTTCCTGCCCCGCAAGCGCCTGTTCGGGCGCGGCTGGGAACCCGCCCGCACCCGCCCCCAGTGGGCCAGCAGCTGAGCGGAGCCCGGAGAGGCTGCGGCTTGGGCGCAACCTGGGACAGGGGCGGCCCACCAGCGCGCGTCCGGACGGGTGCCGCTACTCGGGCATTGGCAACTGCACGACGCGCACCTTCCCGGAATGGACGTAGACGCCCCTGCCCAGCGGGTAGTCGGAGCGCTTGAGGCGCGGGAAGTCCACCTTGAACAGCACGTCCCCGTCCATGGGGTTGGGTTGCATGACGATGCCGTGCCGGGCGTTTCGCACCTCGGCGATCAACGGCCAGCCCGACGACCATCCCGAGGTCTCCTGCTCGGCGACCACCAGGTGCCCGTTGCGGCGCAGCTTCTTCACAATGTCCAGGACGGGGGCCTCGGCAGGGGTGCCCACCAACTCCGAGAGCGCCTCGACGACCAGGACGACATCGGGGGCGTCGTCGTCAGCGGCCGCGTTCTCCGCGATCTCCTTGACGGGCGCCAGCAGGGCCGCCACCTCGTCGACCCCGCGCGCGCTCGCCCGCCACAGCCCCAAGTCGTGGACGCGCGAGCGGCGAGGGCCGATGAAGTACAGGGGGAGCGACGGGCGCCACTGGTGCAGGGCCTGGACGACCGACTCGATCGCGCTGGTGCGGCCGCTGCCCGGCATCCCCCCGATCGACAGCGCGCCCAGGGGCGAGAAGGGCAGTGGGGCCAGATCCTCCTCGCCGATGCCCAGCACGGGCATTCCCGCGATGGAGGCGGGGACATCGCTGCGCGCCACCAGGTCGGCGAGGCGCTCGACGCCCTCCGCGGGTGCCACCCCCGCATCGCGCATCCTCTCGGCCAGCTTCGCGAACGCCGCCGCCTGGCTGGGGGCGCTGGAGGAGCCGGAGGGTATCGCGACCTGGAGCTCGTTGACGCCCCCGGAGAAGACCGCGCGCCCGGGCGGTGCCTCGACCAGGACGTTCTTGGGCACGTCGAGCGCCAAGTACCCGTTCTCGTCCGCCTGGCGCAGCACGAGGCGCGTGTGGACGTTCGCCGCCAGCGAGGAGGGCAGTGCGCCCGGGCGGTCCGCAGTGAGGATGACGTGGATCCCCACGCCCCTGCCCTCGGCGAGCAGGCGGGTGAAGTTCCCGTAGGCCTTCAGGGTCGCTCCCGTTCCCGTCTCGTAGGCGTCGCGGAACGCGGAGAAACCGTCGATGAGCAGGAGGACGCGGGCCTCGTCGGGCTTGTCGGCGCTGCGGCGGTACTCGGCGATGGAGTCGGCGTGGGCGTCCGCGTAGCGCGTTGCGCGGTCGTCGAGCAGCTCGACGAGGCGGCGCAGCAACCGGATAACGCGTTCGGCGTCCGAGCCGTCGATGACTGCCCCCACGTTCGGCAGAGAGGAGAGCATCGGCAGGCCCGCCGTTGAGAAGTCGAGGCCGTAGATGTGGGTCCGCGCCCGGTCGGACAGCGCCGAGGCCGCGTAGGCGAGCGCGCGCAGCACCCCGGACTTCCCGGAGCCGCCGGTTCCGTACACCGCCAGGTTCCCGTCCGTGTCGGGCGAGTAGCGGACGGTGTGCTGGCTCTGGTGCGCGGGGTCGTCGATGACGCCCAGCGGAAGGGCGTTGGGGTCGCCGCCCCCGTCGGCGGCGAGCACCCGGTCCATGTCGTAGCGGGCCTCCAGCTCCGGCAGCCAGGGGCGCCGGGGGGCGGGCAGGCGGCAGGCGCGCGCCGCGTTCGTGATGGAGGCGACGATGCGGGTGATGTCGGTGGGGCCCGAGTCCTCGTCGTCGTGGGCGGCGGCGGGGCGGGGGATGTCCCACGCGGTTCCCGGTCCGAAGGCCATCGTCTCGATGTCGATGCGCGCCGCGGTGGGTGCGTCGGATGTCCTGCCGCCCGCGTACCCGGTTTGGAACAGGGAGATGCGGCCCGGGCCCGTGCGCACGGCGCCGCGCCCGGGGATCCTCGGGTCGAACTCGCTGGCCAGGGGGGAGTCGATGACATCGGTCGAGTCGATCTCGTCCGCCATCCGAAGGGCGACGCGCAGCGCAGTGTTAGCGCGGAGGTTGCCCTTGATGACGCCCGCCGGGCGCTGCGTGGCCAGGATGAGGTGGAGCCCCAGGGACCGCCCGCGCTGCGCGATATCGATCATCCCGTCGATGAACTCGGGGACCTCTTGGACCAGGGCGGCGAACTCGTCGACCACGATGACCAGGGACGGAGGGCACTCCGGGTCGTCCGTGGCCTCCAGGGAGACGAGGTCCTTCGCGTTCTTCGCGTTGAGCAGGTGCTCGCGGAAGGTGAGCTCCGCGCGGAAGGACGTGAGGGCGCGGCGAACCAGGTGGGGGGAGAGGTCGGTGACCAGGCCGACGCAGTGCGGCAGGTTCACGCAGTCGGCGAACGCGGAGCCCCCCTTGTAATCGACGAAGAGGAAGGTGACGCGTCGGGGGCTGTGGGCGGCCGCCATCCCCAGCACCCACGACTGGAGGAACTCCGACTTGCCCGCGCCCGAGGTGCCGCCGACCAGGGCGTGCGGCCCCTGCGAGCGCAGGTCCAGGGAGAAGTCGCCCAGGGGCCCCTGCCCGACG
The DNA here is from genome assembly GCF_000429245.1 of Schaalia georgiae DSM 6843. Classification (GTDB taxonomy): domain Bacteria; phylum Actinomycetota; class Actinomycetes; order Actinomycetales; family Actinomycetaceae; genus Pauljensenia; species Pauljensenia georgiae. Next base: position 154,794 of record NZ_AUBM01000006.1, on the reverse strand, counting down.
AGGGCCTTGAGGGTGCGCGGCGCGCGGGAAGCGGGCGCCCCGGCCCCGGGCAGCGAGCCGTCGTCGCGCCAGCGGCCGACGGTCACTTGGGGGTCGTCCGCCAGTTCCACGCCCGCCAGCGCCAGGTACGAGACGGCCCGCGGGATCCCGGACTGGTCGAGGACGGGGGCCCCGGCGTCCTCGATGGGCGACAGTTCGAGCGCGAGGCCCGTGGCCGTCACAGGGGGCAGAAGCTCCAGGGAGGCGATGGGCGTCGTCTGGCGCTGGGTCGTGAAACCCGCGGTGGCGCTGGTCCCGTGGACCACCAGGTAGGCGCGGCAGGCCGCCGGCAGTTGGTTCTGCGCGTCCGCCATCCACACCAGGTGGACGCCGACCCCGGGCCCGTCCTCGGCGATGGACACGAGGCGCCCGCGCTCCACGGGGGCGTCGTTCTCGACCAGGACGACGATGCCGGGCAGGTTCGCCCGCGCCTCGCGCCTGCTGGCGACGATCTCCTCGAGCTGGCCCACCAGGGCCGAGGCCGTCGCCTGCGCGCAAGCGAGGTGGGGGCCGGGGATCGGGGAGTAGGGGGAGTCGACGTGGGGGAGCCACGTGAGGTAGTTCCACGCGGCGCTGGACTCCTCCGAGGCCAGGGCGGCGACGACCAGCTCGGCCGGGGAGTGCAGGCACGTGAGTTGGGCGACGTAGCCGCGGGCGACGGGCAGGCGCTCCTCCCTGGGGCCCGCGACGCCGAGGTTGTCGCATTCGCGCAGGGACGCCGTGATGGGCACGTCGTCGACGAAGCGCGCGGACTCCTCGACCCCGAGCAGGAGCGACCAGGTCTGCTCGTCGGCGCCGCGGCGCGGCGGCATCTTCAGGGTGTTGCGCGAGGGCGCGCGCCCGTAGCCCAGGGTGACGCGCAGGAACGAGTCGTCGTCGGGGTGGCGGTACCACAGCAGGGGCGTTCGCCCGTATGCGGCTTCGATCGCGCGTTCCAGAGCGGGGACCTCCTCGCGCCGCTGGTCGTGCTCCTCGTCGAGGGCGTTGGTGATGGAGATCCGCAGGTCGTCGAGGGCGGTCTGGAATTTCTCGACATCGGCCTTGTGGGCGCGTTTGCCGGACATCTTCGATTCGAGGGCGGTGCCGACCATCATGAGGGGGCTCATGGCGAAGAAGAAAATGGTCATGACGTTGCGGAAGACCAGGAAGGAGACCACCCCCATGAGGAGGGGCGCCAGCGCCATGAGCGGGGAGAGCCTGCGTCCCGCGCTGGGGGCCCCGGGGGGCTCGGGGGCCTGGAGCTCGCGGCCCTCGTAGTCGACGCGCACGTGCGGGGACCGGTTGAAGGGGATGCCGGGGCCTCCCGGCCCCCCGGGCTGGTTGGGGGTGTCGACGACGAAGACGGTGGCCCCCGCCTGGACGGGCGTGCGCCCGGAGAGGTCGGCGGAGTCGAGGCGCTCGCCGTCAATGGTGATCCCGTTCGCCGATCCGAGGTCGTCGATCCGTGCCCCGGGGCCGATGGTGATGCGCGCGTGGCGCCGGGACACTTCGCGGTCGGTGAGGGCGATGTCGCACTCGGCGGAGCGTCCGAGGATGTTGGGCCCGGGGTGCAGGGGGAAGGACTTGCCCGAGTCGGGGCCGCAGACCACGCGCAGGCGGGCACCGCCGTCGGGGCCGCGCCCCTCCGCCCCTTCGCCGGGGATAAGGCGGATGCGGTGCCCGGAATGCAGCGGGGTGTCGAGGAGGAGGGAGGCGGGGGGCAGTGCGCGCAGGCGGGCCCCGGCCCCGTCGATGATCTCAACGGCGAGGGGGGAGTGCTCGGGAACGGGGATCCCCGTGCGCCCGGACTCGATGGCGCCCGCCAGGTCCGCGACGGTCGCCGTGGCCTCGGTGGTCACCAGGATGGGCACGGTTCCGCCGTTGGCGCTCAGCTCGAATTTGAAGCGCATTCATCCCTCCGAACGGTCAGGGAGCCTCCGGGGGTCCCGTCGGCCCGTTGTGTGTTTTTGGGCTCTGCCGGTGTCGTTCGCTGAAAATATATGTTTCCATAGTATTTGGCAATCGGTCAGGATTATGTTCATCGCATCACAACCACCGATAGGTGCGATGACGATTGGCGGATGGGGGAGACATGCTCGAACGACCTTGGGGAGCGCTGAGGGGCACCCGGAAGAGGACTGCGGCCGCACTGTGCCTGGTGCTGGTCGGCTGCTTGGCGGTGCTCCGGCCGATGGGCCCGGCGAGTGCCGACGCCCCGACCCTGCAGCACGTCAGTGTGACCCTCGACGGATCCTCGGCCGTCACCAATGTGGGACTGGCCTCCATGACGAAGAACCCCAGCGGCGCCGTCACCGAGTACTCCGACACGATCGAGCCGCAGGAAGCCGTCCAGAACCTGCCGGTGCGCATCCGCACCACGTGGTCCCACGACGGCCAGGTCGGCACCGACCTGGCCCTCCTGGCCGGGAAGTCGGGCCGTTTCGCCATCCAGTGGTTCGTCGAGAACCTCACGGCGAAGCCCACCGAGGTCTCCTACGAGTCCAACGGCGTGCGCTACAGCCAGACCGAACTGGTGGGCGTGCCCATGACCATCGCCGCCCACGCGGAGGTGTCCGGAGGAGCGGTCGTCACCGCCGCGGACGAGCAGGGCGCTGTGTCGGACGGGAGCGTGCTGGCGCTCGACTCCGCCACGACTTCCGTGCAGTGGGCGGCACTGCTCGCTCCCCCCGCCCTGAGCCCCACGACTTCATTCACCCTGGTCGTCGACTCCTCCGACTTCCAGGTCCCCCAGCTCTCCCTGTCCACCATCGCCGGGATCACGACCGACCCCTCGCTGGCGGGCCTGCTGCGCGGCGCCCTCGATCCGGGCACGGCGCGGGGCGTCAGTGAGCAGCAAGTCCTCGACACCGTGGGAAAGGCCACCACGAGCCTCGGAGAGGCCCGCGAGTTCGTCGATAAAGTGCACTCGGCGCTGCGCACCGACGTGTCCACCATCGCGGACGGCACCTACGCGGACCTGCGCTCCAGCTCCAACCAGGTCGCCTCTCACCTGCGCACGACCGGCTCACAACTGGAGGCCATCGGCACATCCGCCGAGTCGGCGGTGGGCGGAGCCACCCAGGGCGTGCGCGGGAGCCTGAGATCCCTGGTCGACTCCTTCGCCTCCCTGCTCGGCACGAACTCGGACCCCGCGCTCACCCCCTCCTCCGTGGACGGGTGCTCGCTCACCCTGCCGGGGCTCGCGGAGGGGGAGGAGCGGACGGTGTCATCGACCTTCGCCCTGGTGAACGCCCAGATGGAGGCGCTGGGCACCGTGCTCACCCCATCCGAGGAGAACGACTCGTGCAGGGACGCCATCGTGGCCGGCCTGCGCGCCTCCATCGGGGACCCCGCGGTCTTCGACGGCGGCGAGCAGGCGCGCGCGTGCGAGGAGGCGGACGCCTCGACGGCCTCGCTGACGTGCGCGCTCCACCTGCTCGACTCCGACGTGGGCCAGAGGCTCCAGCGCCTGAACACCCTCGCGGAGGCGGCGGTGACGGGCTACGAGGGCCTGGGGACCAACCAGCTCATGGACGTGCTGCGGGGGCGCACGGGCCTGGCCAGCCAGCTCGGCAGGCTCTCCGAGCGTGTGAAGGCGCTGCAGGACGCCGACCCGGACGCGGGCGCCGCGCGCCCCGTCAACGAACTGGCCGCGGACAACGAGGCGGCGATCAGCGCCGTCAAGTCCGCCACCGCCTCCCTGGGGTCGGCGTCCAACTGGTTGGACTCCGTCGACGGCGTGCGCGGAGCCCTGGCCACCGCGTTGAACGGCGACGGGGCGGACCAGGGGCTGATCGCCCAGCTCGACGCCCTCGCGAACTCGACGGAGGGCAGTGCCTCCGTGGGGTCCTGGTTCCTCTCGTCGAACACGCCCGCCGCCATCGACTCCATCGTGGGGCAGCTGGACGCCCAAGGAACGCGGTGCAACGCGTCGTGGGCGCAGGGGCTCACCAGTGACTCCAGCGCGGACGCCATCGTCGCCGCACTGGGCGGCCTCGACCAGCAGGACTGCCCCGCCGCCCAGCTGGCCCGCTCCACCGCGTCGATGGTGGAGGGCTACGCGGCGACCGTCGGGGCCATCCAGTCGCTGCGCGCCTCAGCGGCCACCGCGCGCGACAACGCCCAGCAGATGAACGGGCAGCTCACCGCCCTCAACGACGCCGTGGCCAAACTGCGCGCGTCGATCGGCTCGGGGGAGGAACTGGCGAACGCCCTGTACGCGCTGTACGACGAGCGCGTGAGCGCCGACCACCCCGACCCCACCGGAGTCCTCGTCGAGGTCCGCGCCCTCCTGGCCGACATCCGCGGCGGCGTCCCCGACCAGCGCGCGCAGATCCGCCAGATCGCCACGATCGTCAACGGGATCTGGCCGGACTCGTCGGTCATGCCCCTCACCAACCCGCTGGAGTGCCCGGCGGACGACGACGCGGGCACCGCGCCGGGGGCGAGCGGGCAAGCCGTCGTGTGGCTGGCGAACCGCTCGTACTGCTCGAACACGGACCTCGGCGCTGCGCTGGGATCCCTGAAATCGGGGATCGACGGCACCAGCGACTCCTCCCACCAGCTCATCGCCCAGGGCAAGGACCGCGCCACCGGCGCCCTTGACGGCGCCGTCAACGGCATCGACGCGCTGGGGAGCCAGCTCCAGAGCGGGATCGCCGCCCAGCGGGAGCAGTCCGACGGCGCCACCAGGCGCATGATCGACGAGGCGGGCGCCCGGTCGGACGAGAGGCTCGCCCAGGCGCTCGGCGACCTGGACACGTCGATGAACGCGACCCTCACCGGGCTGCGCGACGGCCTGGGCGACGCCGCGGGCCAGTCCACCACCGTCGCCTCCAGCCTGGAGCACCAGTTCGAGGTGCTCCTGCTCAACCTGGGCCAGCCGGGCACCAACTCCCGCCTCGGCCTCATCGGGAAACTGAGGGGGATCACGACCGACATCGGGGCGACGGGCGACGTCCTGGACCAGTCGAGCGCCTCCGTGGGCGCGGTCGCCCACTCCCGCGCCGCAGCGCTGAGGCGGGCGAACCTGAGGGCCGCCGCGTACTCGCTGGCGGACGGCCGCCTGCAGGAGTACACGCCCTTCAGCGGGGGAGCGGGGCCCACGACGACGATCATCACCTACACGATCGGGGTGTCGAAGTGAAGCGCCCCCGGTTCCCCATCGCCCTCCTGGTACTGGGAGTAGCGGCCGGGACCGCGGCGTGCCGCCCGGGCGGCGGCTCCTCCCAATCCGATCCGGCCGCGCAGCCCGCTGCCCTCGTCGACGCCGCCCTGCACCACTCCCTGCCCGCGGACGCGCCACTGTCGATAGGCGTCCTCATCGGCCCCACCGAGGGGAGGGGGTCCGAGTTCCGGCCCCTCATCGAGGGGGCGAACCTGGCTGCCTACCGCTTCGGACTCGGGGGGACGCCAGTGGACCTGCGCGTCGCCCTGGACGACGGCACGCCCTCGGGCGCCACGGACGCCGTCCGCTCCCTGCTGGACGGGGGCGTGGGCGCGATCCTGGTGGAGTCCCAGGCCGACGGGCACCTCGACGCTGCGCTCGCCGAGGCGTCCGCAGCGGATTGCGCGGTCGTCATGGCGTACTCGCAGGCCGGGGCCGACGGGGTGTGGAGCCTGGCGCCCTCCGCCGCGGGAGTGAGGGCGGCGATCGACCAGACCCTCAGGGACGCGCGCCTTTCCAAGCCCTACGTGGTCACCGGGGCCCAGCGCCAGGGCCCGGTCGAGGGCATCGCCTCGGGCTCCGCAGCCGACCCGCGGGCGCAGGCCACTGCGGTCAAAGAGCGTTTGGACAACCGCGAGATCGACTCGGTCGTGGTCGCCGCCTCCGCAGACGAGGCCGCTGCCTTCGTGACCGCGCTGGAGACCGCCCTCGACGACCCGCAGACCCTGGTCTTCCTGACCCCGGAGGCGATGACGCCGGCGTTCGGGGACGCGGTCACCGCCTCGGGGGCATCGGAGGGGCGCCTGGTCACAGTGGGCCGCGCCCCCGCTGAGACGACGGCCCTCACCGCGGGAGAGGCGGGCGACGCCGCCTCCGCCTTCTACGCGGCGATGCGCATGGCGGCGGCGGACCCCCAGTGCGAGAACATCTACAAGGACGACGCGTGCGCCACGTCGATCCGCAGCGCCGACGCCACCAGCCACGACGCGGTCGTCGCCCTGGTCCGGGCGGCCGAGGCCGCGCAGTCCTCCAAGCCCGCGCGCGTCCGCGCCGCCCTGTCGGCCCTCACCGTCTCGACCGGGCAGGGACTGGCGGTGGGGACGTTGGACTTCCGCTCCTACGAGGCGGTCCCCGCCTCCGAGAGGCGCCTCCTGCGGGCCACGGCCTCCGACACCGGGTTGGCCCCCCAGTCAGGCGGAGCCGTCCCGACGCTCCACTGGTTCGGGCAATGACCCGCGCAGGGGGAGCCCCGCTCGGCAGCCGCTACACCCTGGAGGAGCCCATCAGCGCGGGCGCCATGGGCGAGGTGTGGCGGGCGCGCGACAACCGCAGTGGCGGACAGGTCGCGGCGAAACTGCTCAAAGAGCACCACGAGGACGATCCGGAGGTCATCGCCCGTTTCATCAACGAGCGCAAGCTCCTTCTCGCGGTGGACCACCCCGGTGTCGTGGGCGCCAGGGACATGGTCGTCGAGGGGGACACCCTCGCGATCATCATGGACCTGGTCGAGGGGCCCGACCTGGCGGCGCTGCTGCGCGAGCACGGGCCGTTGGCGGAGGACCGGGCTGCGGCTGTGGGCACGGGCGTCCTCGGCGCGCTCGCGGCCGCCCACCGGGCGGGCATCGTGCACCGGGACGTGAAACCGTCCAACGTGCTCATCACCGATCCGGACGCCCCCACCGCCGCCGGCGTCCGCCTCGTCGACTTCGGAATCGCTGCTCTGGCGGCACAGGAACCGGACAGCGAGCGCGTCGGGACTCCCGCCTACATGGCGCCGGAAGTGGACGCGGGCGGGCGCGCCACCCCTGCCGCTGACGTCTACTCCGCAGGAGTCGTCCTCTACGAGATGCTCTCCGGCGCGCCACCCCGCGCAGCGGCCGGGGCCGACCACGGCCGGGCGCCGCGCCTGCCCATCGATGACGCGCTGTGGGACCTCGTCGCGCACATGCTGGCCGAGGACCCGGACGCCAGGCCGAGCGCCGCCGCCTGCCTGCGCGCCCTGAGGCGACTGGCCCCGCCCGGCGCGGCTCCCGGCGCGGATGGGCCGCCCGGGGCCGACGACGAGTGCTGGGCGCCCTCAGCGGCCCCCGCCGATGCGGACACCGGGCGCGCTGCGGGCACCATCCACGACGAGATGACGATCGTGAGCTCCCGCAAGCGCAAGCGCCCCGCCGCAGTCGAGGACGAGGCGCCCGGCGTCGACCTCGTCGAGCCCGAGGGCGACGAGACGATCCTGAAACCAGGTTTCCACCACTACGTCGTGGGGCCCGAGCCCGCGGACACGGGAACTGCGGAGGCGAAACCGAAGCGGTGGATCCTGTGGTGCGCCGTGGCGGCCGTGTGCGCCATAGCCGTCGGCGCGGGCGCGTGGATGTGGCTGGGCGGGCGCTCGGGCACTGCGGACGACGACCCCTACGCCGGCCTCTCCATCGGCGACGCGAGGACCACTGGCGACTTCTCGGCGACGGGACTGCGCGTCGATACGAGCGCCACATGGGACAAGGACGCGAAGAGGACCATCCTCACGCTCACCTACTCCGTCGCCCCGAAAGTCACGGTCTCCGGCGAGGTCCTGGTGGTGCTGCCGGGCGTCCAGGACGGCAAGTGTGCCACCCCGGCGGACACGAAGAGCGCCCTCCAGCCGATCAAAGCGTCGACCGATGGGATGAGCGTCCCGTGCGGCTACCGCGTCGTGCTCGCCCCCGTGGCCTACGGCCAGCAGCAGGTCGTTTCCCTGCCCGTGGACCTCGACCTGGTCGGTGAGGACGGGAGTGCGCCCGCGGACTACTCCCAGTGGCTGGCGTCTGTGGACTCCGCCACCGCGTCCGCGTTGTCCACGATGACGGGCACCCGCTTCCCCCTGCAGAGGGTCACGGGCATATCCGTCAAACCCGAGTCGGTGAGCCTGGACGGGACGGAGGCGACGCCGGTCCCCTACACGGTCACCGCCAGGTGGAACGGGAAAGCGGACGGGACGACGGAAACGGACCTCGTCTCCTCCGAGACCCGCGATGGCGCGGAGATCCAAGCCCTCCTCGACCTGACGGGCGGACAGGGCCTGGACGGGCTCACCCTCACCACGTGCTCGTCCGCGCGGGTCAGCGGGACCCGGGTGCTGGCCGAGCAGCCCACCGACTCGTGCGACCTCGAGGCGCAGATCGGGGGACTGTCCTCCCCGAAGGCATCCTTCCAGGCGCGGATGCGCAACTCGTAGCGGCCGAGTGGCCGACGGCGCCCCGCGCCCTGCGCCGCACGCCCAACGCGCGGGCACTGGCGCCCGGAGCGAAGACCGATGGCCCCTCCTGCCCGGTGGGGCTCACTCGTCGTTGGGGCCCGCCTCAGCCGATTCCCCGCGACCCGGGCCGAGCTCCCCCGGGAAGGTCCAGGTCCCCTGCAGCGCGATGGCGTCGCACAGCGCGGTGACGGTTTCGCGAATGGCGACGTGGGGGGTCGAGAACGCGATGTGCGCCAGGGCGAGGGGGTCACCGGGCACTTCGATCCAGTAGTCGAGGAACAACATGGGGACGTCGGAGCCGCCCAGCTCGGGTGCCCCGAAACGGTTGCGGATCGCACGCAGCACGCGGTCTCCGCCGGAGTCCACGACGGTGAGCTCGTCGTCGGGGGCGCAGGACTCCTCCATGTGGGCGCGCATCGTGGCGAAAGCGCCACCCGGGTTGTTCGTCATGATCTTCCGCCAGTAGGTGACGACGGACAGTGCCAGCGTCACGGAGCGGATACGGGCCGTGGAGAAGGCGAACTCCAGTCCGCCGTTGGCCTTGGCCTGCGACGAGGCATCATCCAGCCATGCGCGCATCTCCTGGCGCAGCAGGGCTCCCGCGTCGGAGAGCTGGCGCGTCCGGTCTTTGACGAGGCGGCGGATCCAGCGTTCGCGTTCGGCGTTGTCAGCGGCGAGGTCGATGCGCGCCCAGTCCCCGGACAGGTTGAGTGTGAAGCCCGTGGGAGCCGGCAGGGGTCCGCCGTCCTGACCGGAGGCGCCGTCTTGGACGGGTCCGCTGCCCTGCTCGGGGGTGCTGGTCCGGGCGGGGGCACCGTCTTGGGCGGGGCCGCCCAGCTCTTTCTCGGTGGCTGCCTCGGCGTCGGAGCGGATGAGTGCGAAGAGCTCCGAGGGGAAGACGACCCGGTCGGCGCCCCCTGGGACTGGATCGACGGCGACAGAGGAGATCAGGTCCGTTCTGCGCCCCACGTAATCGACCAGGCTGGCGCCGTGCCGGAAGATGAAGAGCGGACCCGTTGCCGCGAAGTCGTTGAGGACGGCCGCAGCGCTCGAGTAGATGCTGAGTTCCGCTTTCGTGTCCTCGTCGGCGCGCCAGGCGATCAAGCGCAGTACGCCGTCGTCGTCGAATGCGACAGGCAGTGCGACGGGCTCCTCCGCTAGCGCTTCGAGGGCGTCGGCGGGATCCTCGTGCGCCCCCTCCAGGATCCGCGAGCCGAGGGATTGCAGTGGGGCCACGGGCAGGATGCGGTAGTCCCCCACCTGCGATCCCAGACCCGCCTGGTCCTCGCTGGCCGCCAGGGAGAAGACCAGGTTGGCATCCACCTCGATGCGCCCTTCAGCAACTGAGGCGCGCCCGGCCTCCCCGGCTCCAGCGGTGGTGGTATCGACCGCGATCCTGCCGACGAACGGCCCGATATCGACGGGGAGGTCGGGCAGGAGGATCTGATGGACGGGGGAGTCGTGGTCGGTTCCGCTCATAATCCCATCCTAACGGTCAGATTCGGGGCTGGAACCCTTCATGACGGCACGGGCCACGGGAAGGGAGCGGGCGCGGGGGGTGGTGTGTGGTCATCAGTCGTCCTGGGTGTTGTGGTGGGGGTCGATGGTGGTGGTGAGGAGGGTGTCGATGGTGTCCCAGAAGTCGATGTCGAGTTCTGGGTCCGCCCGGGGGTGCCATAGGTCGGCGCGTCCGGGGCACTGGCCGGTGATGTCGAGGGTGACGATGTCTCCGGTGGGGCTGCGGTAGAAGGGGTAGCAGCCTTTGGCGCGTTCGTGCAGCCCCTCGTCGTCGATGCCCAGACTGGTGAACTGCCCGGTGGAGAACTCGTTGATGTCCCTCACCTGGTAGATGCCGGTGGACGGCTGCGCGCACGAGAGGAATCCGTCGTGGAAATGGCTGTACAAGGGCCAGATGTCCAGGACCAGGTCCCACACTGAGTGGATGTTGCACTCGTACCCGGCGTCGCGCTTGCGCGGCCATGAGGGGTACATGGCGTCGCCGCCGTAGTAGTAGAGGGTCTGGCCCGTGGAGTTAATGAGTGTGTAGATGAAGACGTACCGTTCCCCCCACTTCGCGATTTGCGCGTCGTGCCCGCAGCGCTCCAGGAGGTCGATGGTCTTGGGCAATGTCGCGCCCATGGTGTACCGCAATGTGTAGACTATGACTTTCCCGCTTACTTCGGAGGCGCCGAGGTGGGCAGTTCCCCAGGGGGAACGGACGGGGAGGGAGCGGATAGAATCCTCTAGGAGGATCACCGCGCCTTGGTCTGACATGAGGCGGTTGAGTTCGTCCAGTTTCGCCTGCTCGGCCAACTGGCGCCTCCTGCGCCAGGGCAGAATAGCCATCAGCGGTCTCCTCTTCCGCGGGCGCGGGGGTGGTGTGTGATCATCAGTCGTCCTGGGTGTTGTGGTGGGGGTCGATGGTGGTGGTGAGGAGGGTGTCGATGGTGTCCCAGAAGTCGATGTCGAATTCTGGGTCCGCCCGGGGGTGCCATAGGTCGGCACGTCCAGGGCACTGGCCGGTGATGTCCAAGGTGACGATATCTCCGCCGGGGCTGCGGTAGAACGGGTAGCAGCCCCTGGCCCGCGCCCGCAGGTCTTCGTCGTCCAGTCCAAGGTCCGCGTACTCCCCGGTGGAGAACTCGTTGACGTCCCCCACCTGGTAGACGCCGGTGAACGGCTGGGCGCACGAGACGAAACCGTCCTGGAAGTTGCGGTAGAAGGGCCACACATCCAGGGCGCGGGACCACACGGCCCGCACATTGCGCCCATACCCCACCTCACTGCTCAGGGGCCACGACGGGCGCATGGGATTGCCCCCGAAATAGTAGACGGTCTCCCCGGTCGAGTTGACCAGCGTATACACCACGACATACCGCTCCCCCCACTTCACGATTTGAGCGTCGTGCCCGCAGCGCTCCAGAAGGCCGACGGTCCGGGGAAAATTGTTGCCCTCGGTGTACCGCATCATGCCTGAAACGCTCCTTCCGCCGATTGCGGAGGTTCTGCGGGCGATGCTCTCCCAGAGTGAAGGTATGAAGACGGGGTAGGGCGGACCCTCCGCGAAGCCCACCGTCCCCCCGTAGGACATGAGGCGGTTGAGCTCGTCCAGTTTCGCCTGTTCGGCCAACTGGTGCCTCCTGCGCCACGGCAGAATGGCCATCAGCGGCCCCCTTCGTCGTCGACCTCATCGACTTCGTTGGTCGTCGGCGGTTGCCGCCTTTGGTGGATCAGCGGGTAGTCGATCGGGTCCAGGTCATCCCCGAGCTGGGCGTCGAGCATTTGCCACAAGTCGATGTCGAACTTGAAGTCCCCTCCGGTGCTCCAGTAATCGACGCGCCCAGGGCACTTGCCGACCAGGTCCACAGTGAGCAGGGAGCCCGAAGTGTGGTGGTAGAAGACGTAGCAGCCCTTGGCCCGGTCGCACAGGGCGTCGTTGTCGAGCATGTCGAAGTTGGGGAAGTCCCCGCTGCGGAACTCGTTGACATCCACGAGTTCGTAGAGCTGTAGGTCTCCGCCTGTGGAGTAGAGGAATCCGTCGTGGACGTTCTCGTAGAAGGACCGCAACTTGGCCGGGACCCGGTCCCACACCGCATGGACGTTGAAGTCGTACACCGACACGTACGAGGGCCAAGTCCTCTTGGGCTCGTCCTCGCCCGGCCATGTGGGCTGGTAGGGGTTTCCCGCGCAGTAGTAGGACGTCCCGCCCTCGGGGTCAGTGAAGGTGTAGACCACCAGGTAGCGCTCACCGTCCTCCCACATGGCCAGTTCGGCGTCCCGCCCGCACCGCCTGATGAAGTCCACAGTCTTGGGCAGCACATCCCCCACGTAGTGGTCCATCCGGTCCGCCATCACCCCCACCCGCTCAGCAGGCGACAAAGCGGGCAGGGCCCGCCACTCCTCCGGCAAAGGAGCCCCCGCAGGCGGGGCCCCCTCCACGAAACGCAAAGGCCCGTGCCCACACGTGTGGGTGTTCAACTTCTCCAACTTCGTGAGCCCATGCCCCTTATTCCGCGAGAACAAGCCCATCAGACTCCTCCTGCCACTATCTGGTCGATCATGTACTGGATGCGCTCCTGCGGTCTGTTGGGCCTCGGCGTCTCAGCGGGTGCCCGTTATCCTCCGTCCCAGTGGGGTATGCGGGGGGCGGGTTCCCATGCTTTGCTGAAGCGGCGCTTGCGGGGCAGGTACTCCTCGGGGAACCACCAGCCGTTGTGGCTGGGTTTGTCGTAGCGCTCCGCGCTTCCTTCGAGGTCCACGAGGACTCCGTGGAAGCCGGGGTACCTGATCAGGCACGATGCGCCGTTCTTCGCCTTCGCTTCGATCCATTCGGCCAGGAGGCCGGCGTAGGCGGGGCCCAGCCACACCAACCACGCCGGGATCGCGGGCAGCCCCAGGAGGCGGCCCGCCTCGTCCACCACGACCACCCGCTTCGCACTGGCCTTGCGGGTCGGACGCGCGACCCCCGACCCGCAGTCGTACCCGTAGAGCAGCTCGCACGTGGCGACCTCGGCCCCCAGGTCCTCGGCCGCCAGCGCCACGAACTCGCGCAACTCGTCCAAGCACACCACCGCGAGGCCGGAAGCGAAAGCGTCCAGGGGGACCGTGCACGACAGCGTGTACAGGCCCGGGCGTCCGCTCCCCGCCGCGGGCCGTCGCAGCTGCACATCCCCCCACGGCGGCCCATAACGCAGGTAAAGCGGACCGCCCCTCATGATCGACTCCACAGCGGGGCGCCGCAGGGGACAGCACTGGGGCAGGTGCCGCTCCAGCGCCGCCGCCCACTGCTCCAGCGGCGCCGCCTGCGGGTCCGGGCGCCCGTACCACGACAAGTGGAGGGCGGGAGAGCCCGGCTCGCGTTTACGGGTGATCGGCCCGGACGCGAAGGAGTAGTAGCCGCCGACGGGGTCGGTGTAGTCGATCGCGTTCCCCTGGAAGAAGGGGGCGTACACCCCGCCCACGCGTTCGGCGAGCCGGGCGAAGCCCGCCTCCACCTGGCGGCTGGCCTCCGTCTCCTCCCCCTCCGACTCCAAATAGGACTTGTCGACCTCCGCACTGTGAACGTGGGCCGAGCCACCAAAATCGCGTGCGTGGGCCACCCACCTGACGAAAGCGGGATTGATCGACAACGACGCCTCCGGGGCGATGACGAACCAGCAATCCCCGATCACCACATCCACCGCGCCCCCGTCCAACGGGCGCACCCTCCCCCACCGGCCGAACGCGGCCTCCACATCCTCAATACCAACCGGCCCACCAGCAATGATGTTGTACTCCATGACCCAGGACACGCCCCAGCCCCCCACTTCCTTGACGAACTACGAAACAACGAACACACACCCGCAGGCCAGCCCCTACGGACCGAACCCCTGCGCGCCGTGCCCCACCCCCGACCCGGCCACAACGGGAGCAACAGCCCGCGCACCGACCGCGTACTCCAAGGAGTGGTACTCGATGCACACCTGCTTCAGCAAGTCTATTCCCGTTTCGCGAGCGTGCGTCGCGAACTTCTCATTGATACTCGCGACGAGGTTCTCGAGGCCGGTAGTTGATTGGGTGTAGTACTCGGGACGGAAAATGTGCAGCGTCGCATCACGGCTTCCCGCGCTCACGAGTTTCGTGAAGTCGCCGAGCTGCGGATTACCCGGAATGTCTTCCATCCACTTCACGTCGCCGAACACCTTCCCGAATGGCGAATCGAGGAACACATCCGGTTTCCGGCCAATAACCTCCCCGATTTTCTTCCCAGATGTTTGCACCATCCGGAACGTGGCCTTCGGCGCTGTGGAGTTGATGAGGAGTATTTCCTCGCCTAAGCGGCCCACGGCGTTGTTCGCGTTGTTGGCCGCTTTGATGCGCGCCCACGCCCCGGGGCGCAGCAGGGTCCGCATCCCGATGCGCCCGGCGAAACGGAGCGTGCGGAGCCTCCGCATCCCCGCGAGAGTCCCCATGGCCCCCTTAGCCATCCCCGCGAGATTCGCCATGTGTTTGGCCGTGGTGCGGCCGACCTGTTGCGCGACCCGGCTCGCCATTGCCTTGCACATGAACGTCCCCACGCCCTTCATGGCGCCCAGGCCCAGGCAGCCCAGGGCGGCGAAGGCCACCGAGATGAGCGCCTCCATCCACGACTCCTCCCCGCCGACAGCCAGCGCGACGTGCGCGATGGCCGCGACGATCCCGCTGATCGCCGAGATCGCGAACAGCACGCCCGCCAGGGCCTGCCCGATCACCGGGATCCAGCACACCAACAACCCCAACAGCCCCGTGATCGCACTGATCATGTCGCAGACCGCAGCCACCCACGAGGCGATCTTGGCCCCCCAGTCGTCCCACCACGAGTCCCCCAAACCGTCATCACCGGCCCCGTCGATGGCGTTCTGCGCCTTGACCGCCGCCGCGTCGCGCTCGCCCATGGCGCCCAGGACCACCTGCCGCTGGGCCCGCACCCGCCCCCGCGCCGCCTCCGCGTCACCGTCCGCAGTAGTGGCGGCCCGCTCGTAGCGCGCCCGGTCATCAGCCCCGTCCCCCTGCTCGGGGTACTCGCCCGCGCTCTCGCGCATCCTTCCGGCGCGGGCCACCGCCTCGTCCACGTCCTGCTGGGCCGACTTCGCCGCCGCCAGCGCGTTCAACGAATCCGTCTGCGCCCGCTCCAACGCCCCCGCGTACTCCACCAGCGCATTGCCCGCCGAACGGTAGCGCCCCTCGGCGACCTCCACCTTCGACAAAATGTCATCACGGGTCTCCAACAATGCCTCCACCGCCTCAGACCCCCGCGAACCCCCCGCGTCCAAAGCCCGCAGGGAATCCGCGCACCTCCGGATCGCGTCGGCGACCCCCACGTAGTCGTTCCCGCCCGCGCGCACCACCACAGGATCCCCAGGAACCGGATCCGAATCGAACCCCACCACAGACCAATCAACCGGACGCACCAAGGCCCGCCAACCCCTCCTCAACCAGACGAAGGCGCTCCCCCACACTAACCCCACCCACACCCAAAAGAAAGAGACGCACAACACCACCAGGCCGAAAGAAGGCCAGCGACGGGAGCACAGGCCCCCAGAACCAGGCCCCGGCAGGACCGGAGCCCTACGCGCCCGGTTGCTGCCCGGGGCGGGGCGCGGCCCCGCTGTGGGGTTGCGCGCTCCCGGCGTTCGGCTGCTGCCCGGGCTGGAAAGTGGCTCCGCCGTAGGGCTGCGCGCCATCAGCGCCCGCCTGGGGCTGCTGCCCGGGCTGGGGGGCGCCCTGGGCCAGGGCCGCGTTGATCTGCTCGAACGCGGCGTTGATGATCTTCTTGTTGCGCCCCTCCTGCCCCAGGGTGGGCATGGGCCACTGCGACTGCGCCGTGACCTCGACGACGACCTGGCCCTGCTGGGGGACGAGGCCAATGGTGACGTTCACGCCCCAGGTGAAAGCGGTGGTTGGCGTGGAGTAGCAGATCACGCGCATATTGGGGTCCGCCATGTCGGGTGTGTACCCCAGTGCGTAAACGGCGGCGAAGGCGGCCAGGTACACCTGCTCGTAGGTGCCGGGGAAGTTCGCGGATAGGGTCGTTGTCCGTGCGAATAGTGCCATGGCCCCACTCTAGTCCCGCCGCGTGGCGGTTGGAAGGCCCGCTCCCGTGCGCGGGCCCGCCTTGCAGGGGGGCGCCCCGGGCGCGCCGGGTCAGTCTTCGGCGGGAACGGCCTCGTCGGACAGGACCAGGGGGTTCCGGGCGTGCCGGGTCAGTCGAAGACGGCGGCCACCAGGGGGTTGCGCGCGATGTAGGAGTCGAGGACGCGGCGCGCCGCCCGCACGGAGTCGACCAGGGGGTGCTGCGCCAGCGCCCGCCAGGCCAGGGACTCGTCACGGCGCCGCACGGCCTCGATGACCAGGTCCTCGCAGGCCTTCACTGATTGCACGAGTCCCAGCGGCGCCCCGGTGAGGGGGGGCGACGGGGCGCGGGTGGATGCCGTCCCCGTCGACATCGCAGGGGACCTCGACGACCGCCTCGTCGGCCAGGGACGCGATGGCCGCGCTGCCCGAGTCCGCGTTGCCGACGTCGAGGACCATGCGCGCGGGCTCCCCGGTGGACAGTGCGGTCATGAGGTCCAGGGCGACGCGCTGGTAGCCGCCGCCCGCGATGTCCTCCTCGCGGCGCCCGTCGCGGTCGTCCTCACTGCGCGCCTCCGCCATGTACGTCGCCTCCCGGCGGGCGTGGGCGGCCTCCCACAGCGCGCCCGCCCGGGCGGGGTCGGCGGCCACCGCCTCGTAGAACTCCCCCTGCTGGGCGTCGAGGAACTCCCCGCGGGTGCGCGAGCGGGCCACCCCCGCCAGCGCCTCCCGTTGGCAGTAGTAGTAGAAGAGGTACTCGTTGGGCACCGCGCCGATGGCCCGCAGCCAGTCGGCGCCGATGGTCCGCGCCTCCTCGAGGGCGTCGAGGCGGGCGTCGTCGGCCAGCAGGCCGGGCAGCAGATCCATCCCGTCGACTCTCAGGGAGCGCAGCCAACCGAGGTGGTTGAGGCCCACGTAGTCGAAGTCGGTGCCCGTGCCGCTGCGCTCGGCGGCGCAGGGGTCCAGTCCCAGCGCGGCGCAGGTGCGGCGCACCAGGGAGATGGGGGTGTCGCAGATGCCGACGACCCGGCGCCCCAGGACCGAGCGCATCGCCTGCGTGATGATTCCGGCGGGGTTCGTGAAGTTGATGACCCACGCCCCGGGCGCCGCGCGGCGGACGGCGCGGGCGAGGTCCAGCGCGGGCCCGAGGGTGCGCAGCGCGTAGGCGTATCCGCCGACGCCGACGGTCTCCTGGCCGAGCAGCCCCTCTTCCAGGGCGCAGCGCTCGTCGAGGACGCGTCCGCACGTGCCGCCGACCCGCATCGCCGAGAACACGAAGTCCGCGCCCGCCAGCGCCCCGTCGAGGTCCGTGTGGGAGGTGACCGGGGGGGAGCAGGGGTAGTCCAGGGCGGTGAGGACCGCTGTCATCGCGCGCAGGCGGGAGGGGGCGGTGTCGTGGAGGGCGACGTGGTCGACGACCAACTGGGCGTGGGGGCCGGCGCCGGCGCGGGCGCGCGCGAGGACCTCGATGATCTGGGGGACGCGGAATCCGCCCCCGCCTACGATGGCGAGTTTCATAGGGCTCCGATCGGTGGTGGGCTTCCAATCCTAATGCGGGTCGCGCCTGTGCCCGTAGCCGACGAGGCCGACGGTGAGGGCGGGTGCCCACAGGAGGATCATCGGGGCGTAGGCTGCGACCAGGACGGCCACCTGCCAGTGGTTCATGCCCTCTGCGGGGGTCCATCCGTCGGCCAGGCCCAGCCAGATGGCGCCGAATCTGATCGCCAGGGTGCCGTTGATGAGGTAGAGCACGGCGTTGCCGGTCCCGCCGACCACGAGGGGGAGGAGCCGGGGGATCTCGCGTCCGCCGAGGCGGGGCACCCAGCGGGGGACGCGCTCGCCCCAGGGGTGGATGAGGCCGAGGCACAGGACGCCGGCGGTCACCTGGACGACCTCGAGGCTGAGGATGTAGGCGGTGCCGGCCACGGTGGACTTGAATAGGTCGGCTTGGGCGAATCCGACATCGGCGCCGGAGAACAGTGCGACCCTCCACACCACGGGCAGCATTGCTGAGGCGAAGGCCGTCCAGCAGGCGGCGCGCGCCCAGCGCTGGGGCGGGCGCCCGGTCGCGGGGTGGCCCCCGGTCCGAGAACTCATGCCCCACATGCTAGGGGGGGTGGTGGCCGCCGGTTCAAGACGCGGACGCCCGCGCGGTTGCCGGCCGGGCGCCACCGTCCCGGGTCCCAGGCCCGGGACGGTGACTCGGGGCGTTGACATGCCAATCTGGCTCTGGGGCCGCAGCAGCCCGGATCCCCTCGGCTGGGAGCACACCCAGGGGGTTCGCTCCCAGCCGAGGGGATCCTGTTCTCCGATGCGGTTGCCGGGCTCGGGGCCTCACTCCCAGCGGAAGAAGCGCGCCGCGGCAGTGGCGCAGACGGCGCCGAAGACGACCAGCACCACTGCGGCTGCCCAGTGCTGCCCCCATCCTTCGCCCGCCCATAGGCCCTGGGTGAGGTAGGTGAGCTGCGTCATTGGCGAGTACTTCGCGACGGAGAGCACCCCGGGGGGCAGTATCGCCAGGGGCACCGCCGCACCGGAGGTGAAGATCAGCGGGTACATGAGGATGTTCCCCAGCCCCTGCGCGGCGCCCACGTTGCGGAATCGCCCGGCGATCAGGTAGCCCGGCGCCAGGAACGCGGCCAGCCCCAGCATCGTCGCCACCAGGGCGGACACGAAGGCCCCGGCCGACGCGGGGCGCACCCCGAAGCCGAGGGCCGCGATGGCGTACATGGCCGTGAAGGACACCAGGCCCAGGACCATCCGGGAGACGACATCGGCTGCCAGGTAGAGCGCGGGGTTGAGCGGGGTGGCGCGGAACCGCCGCAGCACGCCCGCGCCGCGCTGGGCCACCAGGTCCACGGGGACGATGATGAGCGCTGTGATCGCGATTACGATACCCGGGAAGGCGGTGAAGTTCGCTTCGAGGAACCCCTTGCCGCCGAACTCGGGTGCCGGGTTGTTGCCGAAGATGAGGCCCATGCACGCGATGAACGCGGGGGCGAAGAGGACCGCGAAGATGACGGTGACGGGTTCGCGGAGGGCGCGCATCGCGGTGACGCGGCACAGTTGGACGAAGGTGCGCATGGCTCATGCCTCCTGACGCATATCGCGGCCGGTGAGGGCGAGGAACACGTCCTCCAGGCCGGGGGAGCTGGTGCGGATGTTGGACACGGTGGCGCCGGTGGCCTCGATGGCGGAGACGGCGGCCTGGGGGATCCCCGAGCCAGCCCACAGCATCGACACCGCTGTGCCGGCGACTGCCACATCGCTGATGCCCTCGACGCCGTCGAGCGCGCCGGGCTGGATCGTGCGGGAGGTGCGCAGCTGGACCTTGGTCCCCTTCCCGAGGGAGCCGATGAGGCCCGGGACCGTGTCGAGCGCGATGAGCCGCCCGTGGTCGATGACGGCGACGCGGTCGCACAGGGCCTCGGCCTCCTCCATGTAATGGGTGGTCATGACCACTGTGGCGCCGCCCTGGCGGATGGAGCGCACCACATCCCACATGGCCAGGCGCGCCTGGGGGTCGAGCGCGGTGGTGAGCTCGTCGAGGAAGACCAGTTCGGGCTTGCCCAGCAGGGCGAGCGCGATGAAGACCCTCTGGCGCTGGCCGCCGGAGAGCTTGTCCACGTAGGAGCGGCCTTTGGAGGCGATGCCGAGCTCGTGGAGCAGGGCGGAGGGGTCGGCGGGGTCGGAGTACATGGACGCGAAGATGGCCAGTGCCTCGTCGACTGTGATCTTGGGCGGCAGGGCGGCGGTCTGCAGTTGGACGCCGATGCGCTCGCGCCACCGTTTGGTCGGGTGGGAGGGGTCCTCCCCGAGTACGTCGATATCGCCGCTGGTGGGCTGGCGCAGGCCCTCAAGGCATTCCATGAAGGTCGTCTTGCCCGCGCCGTTGGGGCCGATGATCCCGAAGATTTCGCCTTGGGAGACCTCCAGTGACACGCCGTCCACGGCGGTGAGGCTGCCGTAGTGCTTGGTGACATCCGCTGCGCGGATGGCTGGGCTGGTCATTTCTACTCCTGGTGGTGCGGTGGGGTGGGTGCGGATGTTGGGTTCACGAGGCGGGGGCTGGGTCGGCGGGTCCGGTGCCCGTTGGGGGCGTGGTGTCCGATCCCGGGGTGGGTGCGGCGTCGCTCGCTTCTGTCGGTGTGTCTGCCGCGCTGCCCGGTTCGTCGGCGCCGGGTGCCCCGTCGTCCGCCTCGGGGGCGAGTGGGGGCGGGGAGGCTTTGCCGTCCGCCATGGTGTCGCGGACGAGGGCTGCGAGGGGGTTGGTGTCGGCGTGCTGGGCGAGGAGTAGTGACAGGGGGACCAGGGCCAGGCCCTGGGCGGGGTCGGTGAGGACGACCAGCTGGTCGCCGGGCTCCAGGCCGAGGGATTTGCGCGCTTGGGCGGGGATGGAGATCTGCCCCCGCGTGCCCACTGTGACAGTTCCGAAGAATCCGCGCCCGCCGGGGCCGAGGTGTGCGGGGTTTCGTGGTGTCATGGTGTCAGCCTCCTTTGCTGAATCCGATATGACATGTAAACCATGTATATATGAATTATGCGCTTAGGGTGTGGGCTTTGCAGCCGTTCGTTTTGTGACTTATAAAACATTCTTTGTTGGATGTTGGTGTGTGGGGGGTATTGTTACCGCATGGATGGTTTTGATGAGGTGATCGCCCGTGTGGAGGGCGAGGTCGCCGGTGCGCAGGAGTTGGCTGAGCGGGCGCAGGGTTTCTTGGATTCGTTGGCGGACGTGCGTGGTGTGGGTGTTGATCGTGATGAGCGGGTGAGGGTGGAGGTCGACGCTTCTGGCAACGTGGTCAGCCTTGAGATCGAGGAGGCCCCGGAGCTAGGTGGGGCTGTGGTCGAGGCGCTGGAGGCGGCGCGGGCGGCTGCGGGGCGGAGCTTGGCCGGTGCGGCGGGGCGCGCTTACGGGGAGGACTCGGAGGTGGCCTCGCAGTTGGCCCAGGAGTACGGCACCGACGATGACGATGATGATGTCAGTGGGTACGGGGCCCGTGGTGGTTTCCGTGGTTGGCGCTGAGGCGGGGGAGTGATTGGTTGTGGATTGGGATGTGAGTTTCGAGTCGGACCGGTTCCGGGCGGCGGCTGAGGACGCGCGTCGGGTGGGCGATGGTGTCCAGGCGGCGATCAGTGCGGTGGGTCAGGCGAGTTCCTTGTCGGGGGCGCTGGGGATGTTGGTGGGGCCCTTGGTGGCCCCGGTGTTCGCGGTTGTCGAGGTCGCGGCGCACGGGTGTTTGCGCGCTGGTGGTGAGGCGGCGGCGGACATCGCGCGCAGGTTGGAGGAGTCGGCGCGGGTCATGGAGCAGTGCGAGCAGGAGGTTGCGGATGAGTTCGAGCGGATCGGAGGGCAGTTGTGAGTGCGTCGGATGAGCGGCTGGAGGTGCGCGACGGCGGTTCCCGGGACCAGTCGCGGTCGGGTTCGGGGCGCGGGGGGCTGGACACGATGCCCCGGCCTGCGGATGGGGATCCGCTGCCGTCTGCGCCCCGTGGCGGGTCGGGTTCGTCCAGCGGCTTCTCCGGTGGTGGGAATCCGTTCGTGGCGTCCAAGGAGGATTCGACGACGCCGTTGGCGGGGTCGGGCGTGCTGGACGATATCGAGGGGATCGCGACCGGGTTGAAGGAGGGGTCCTGGCTGGACGTGGGGATGTCCACGTTGGCGATGGGCGCCGATGTGCTGGGCGCGGTGGTCGATCCGCTGGGGACTTTGATCGCGTGGGGCGCGGGCTGGCTGATCGAGCACTTCAACCCGATGAAGGGCTGGTTGGAGCAGTTGGCCGGGGACGCGGACCAGGTGAAGGCCAATGCCCAGACGTGGGGGAACGTCGCTGAGGCGATGGGCGGCCTGGCCGAGGACTTGGAGATGGACGCCAAGGGGCTGATGGCCGACGCCCGCGGGGCCGCGGCCATGGGGTACTTGGCGGCCAACGGGGACGTGTCCAAGAGCCTGCGCACCGCGGGCAAGGCCGCGGCGGCGATGAGCGGGGCGCTGGGCGTGCTCGCGACGGTCGTCAAGGTCGTCCACGACCTCGTGCGCGACGCGATCGCCAACATCATCGGGACCCTCGCCTCGGCGATCATCGAGGCGGTGGTCACTGTGGGCTTTGCGATCCCCGCCATCATCGCCCAAGTCCAGATCAAGGTCGGGGCCAAAGCCGCCGAGATGGGCGCCAAGATCACCGGCCTGCTCAAATCCGCCAAATCCCTGTTCAAGCAACTCACCTCCCTCAAAGGCCTGCTCGAACTACTCAAATCCCTCCTCAAGAAAGGCAAACAAGGACTCAAAGGACTCAAAGACCTTGGTAAGAAGTTTCTGAAGGGCAAAAAGGGGACCGATCTCAAGGAGCTTGTGAAGAGCAGGAAGCGCATGTGGACTGCGGAGAAGGCGGAGAAGCGGGCAAAGAAACTCATCGAAAAGGGGAAGAAGGCGAACGCGAGGAAGAAGAAGTACATCGAGAAGATCGAGAAGCGCGGGCTGAGCACCTCTGATGTAAGCGCAAGTAATTGCAATAAGACTCTTAGGAAAATGCGTAAAAAAGGAAAGTCTATATTTGAAAGGAAGATGGTGCAGTGGGAGGCGAACCGGCTGTCCAAAGCGCGCGTTATGGAAAAGCGGGCAAGTGAGGATCTCGGGCAGTTGGGGGCGGAGTATGCGGCGAACAATTTTCATCCGCCGCGCCATGTGATTCCGGGGGTCGGGGGCTCGGGTGCTGGCAATAGGCGCTTCGATGTGCTTGCTGTGGATGAGCGTTTGAAGAATTTGGACTTCATTGAATCGAAAGGGGTAAAAGAGGGCAGGAGCCCACATATGGGACAGGCCACGGACATCCTGCCCAACGGGCAGAAGGTGAAACTGAGACAGGGTACACCCGAGTACCTCAATCACATCGCCCGCCAAGACAAGGAGTTCCTCCAATTGATGAGGGACAATCCGGAGTTCTGGCGCCGGATCAAGAATGGGGATGTACAACTCAATAATGTGGTTTCTGTCACTAACACCAGTGGGTTGGGTAGTACGACCTATAAATCAACGCCGTTCACGCTCGAGCAGAGGACCATAGACCATATCGACGCGCAATTGTGAGAACAGTGCTGTAGTATCAGAAGAATGACCCTATGGAGGTTGAGATGAGTCATGAGCTTCAGGCGGTTTCCACTGAGCGGGCTGTTGAGATCGTGCGGGCGTGGGCGCTGCACACGTGGCCGATGCGTGTCAAGGAGGGGGTGCGGGTCTACACCGATCTCGGTTTCCGTTGCGCGGGTTCTGATCCTGAGATGTTCACTTCGGATCTGTCCCCCGACGAGGACGTCTCCTACTTCACCAGCGATCATGGTGTCATTTCGAATGTGTGGCTGCAGTTGTCGAACGTGGTCCCCGAGGAGGGGTGGGCGGCGTCGTTGCCGCGTTCCAGGGAGGTCTTCGAGTCTTACGTCGCCGCGTTCTCCCAGGTGTTCGGCGCCCCCTACTCCAGGGAGAGCACGAAGTCGGATTTCAGCGCACAGTGGTTCCTTGACAATGGGGCGGGTGTGGAAGTCGGTGGGGATCAAGCGCTAGTCACCGCTTCGGTCGAATCACCGGAGTACGCGGGTTATCACCTTTCCGAGCTGGAGGACGAGGAGAACGGCATCCCGCTCGATTTCGATTACTTCTAGCCCGGCCGCGGCTATCCTGGCCGCGCCTTCCGGTGGGTCCGGCCTGGACACCACAGAGAAAAGTACGGGTGGATGCGGCTTGGCGAGGGTTGCAGCGATCAGTCAACGACCTAGTGGAGGGGAGTGGTGTGCCTGTGGAGTTCCAAGCCGTTCCTGTTGAGAGAGCTGTTGAGATCATGCGGGCGTGGGCGCTGCACACATGGCCGATGCGCGTCAAGGAGGGGGTGCGGGTCTACACCGATCTCGGTTTCCGTTGCGCGGGTTCTGACCGTGAGGCGTTCACTTCGGATCTGTCCCCCGACGAGGACGTCTCCTACTTCAACAGTGAGAACGGTTCGGTGTTCGGAGTGCGGGTGCAGTTGACGAACCTGGTCCCCGAGGAGGGATGGGCGGCGTCGTTGCCGCGTTCCAGGGAGGTCTTCGAGTCTTACGTCGCCGCGTTCTCCCAGGTGTTCGGTGCCCCCTACTCCAGGGAGAGCACGGAGTCGTCTTTCAAGGCTCAGTGGTTCCTTGACAATGGGGCAGGGGTCGGGCTGAACGGAAACCAGGCTCTGATCACCGCTTCGGTCGAATCACCGGAAGAGGCGGAGTGCCACCTTTCCGAGCTGGAGGACGAGGAGAACGGCACCCCGCTCGATTTCGATTACTTCTAGCCCGGCCGCGGCTATCCTGGCCGCGCCTTCCGGTGGCGCCCCTGTCGGCGCACGGCTAGAAGTAGTCCTGGTCGATGGGCTCGCCGCGCTCTTCCATCTCGAGCTCCCGCAGGAAGTCCCCCGTGCCCTCGGGTGAGTCCACAGACAGCTCCACGAACGCCTCGTTCCCCGCGAGCTCGACCATCACTTTGGTGTCGAGGATCCACCGGCGTGAGAAGTCCGTCCCCTCGTCCTCGAAGGAGAACGGCTCGCCGAGCACCTCCGTGTACGCCCGCACGCACTCATCGAAAGCCGCGCGCGACTTGGGCAGGGAGCGCTCCCAGTCCTCCTCGGGCACCCAGTTCGACAACCGCAACGACACCTCCCCCACAAGATCCCCCTCAACGACGAGGAACGAGTCAGCCTCCCGGGGCGACATGTCCGACGTGAAGAATGTCCGATCCCCCGGACGCGGAGTGAAACCCAGGCCCGTGTACACCCCGACCCCCTCGTCCACCGTCATCGGCCACCGGTGCAGCGCCCACGCCCGCATGATCTCAACAGCCCGCTCAGTGGGAACCGCCTCGAACTCCACGGACGCGTCGCCCCTCCTCATGTCATGCTCTCCTGCTGCCAAGCCATCCGCGCGAACCCACCACGCGTTCCCTAGGGTTCGCGTGTGTCACGAGTCGACCGCGGGCATCCCGAGCGACTGCCTCTCTCGCTCCTCGCGCAGGAAGCGCGCCTCGTCCGGCGAGTAGAGGACCAGCGACACCGACCCCTGGTTCGCCCCCAGGTTCAAGTAGACGCCGTTGGGCAAGAAGAACTCGGCGCTGCGGCTTCCTCCATCGTCCTCCACCTCCAGGGCGGGCGCAACGCCGTAGTGGTCACCGAGCAGGCCCGCGAAGCGCTCGAAGACCGCACGGGCCTCAACGGCGGCCCGGTCCCACGAGCCCTCGTCGGCGATATCGGTGACCGGCATCTTGAACATGTTCACGAACCCACGCACATGGGTGAAGAACGACGACGCCTCGTCAGGAATGGCATCGGACGTGAACACCCGGGGATTCTGGGGCGACTGCTCCCAACCGAAGCCCATGCACAGTGCGACCGCCTCCTCAACCGGCATCGGCCACGTGTGGCCGACCCACGCGTCGACGACCTCGGCGAAGCGCCGCTCCCCCACCACGCGGAACGTGAAGTCGTTACCCACCAGCCGCATCTCCCTTCGCTAGTGACCGAGTTCTATCATCAGGGATATCCATTCTCGGTTTCCGTTCCTCGGGTTCTGATCCTGAGGGTGTTCACCTCGGATCCATCCCCCGACGAGGACGTCGCCTACTTCAATAGTGAGCACGATCCGGTGTTCGGAGTGCGGGCGCGGCTGTCGAACCTGGTCCCAGGGGAGGAGCGGCTATCCGAGCCGCGGACTCCGCCGCCGTGAGCCCCCGCGCGCGCTTGGCGCCGCACCGGGACCGCACCGCGTCAGCGGGATCGCAATACGACTCCACCTATTCCTGCAGCTTGTCGACCCACGCGGCGTAGTCCTGGTTGAACTGCGCCCAGAAGACGTCGTCGAAGCGCACCTCATCCAGTTTGCCGTCCTGATTGCTATTCTCGTCGAACCAGCGGAGCCTGTCGTTCTGCTCGTCATAGAACAAACGGAGCTCAGTGCCCACCGGCATGAAGTAGACGGGAAGGATCATCGGCTCGATCTCGCCGGCATCGTTATAGGGGACGATCGCGAAGTTCCCGTCACCCTCGATGTACTCCGGGGTGTCGGCGCGGGAGTACAGGCGCCATCCCGAGTCCTCGGGGGCCTCGGGTTCGACGCGCACCAGCCAGCCGAGCGGCGCGTCCTCATTCAGGAACTGCTTGGACGCCAAGCAGTTCAACGCTCCGGGTATCCGTAGTTGCGGCATTCATCCTCCCATGCAGTCGAAGGGATCCGTGTCCTTGTGCCCCGTCAGCCATTCTACAGGGACCCTCTAGTGACCCGCTCCGGCCCTCACTGATCTGCGCTGGCCTGGTCGGCCGTGCAGTCGAAGGGGCCCGTGTCGCGGTAGCGCGTCAGCCATTCGAGGGCGAATCCCCCTCGGAGGAGGCGCGCGGCCTCCACCAGGTCGTGGCCCCCTCTGTCCGGTGTCGTGACATCCAGGTCGGGCGCCAGCAGGAAGGGCCGGTAGAGCGGGGCCATCTGGGCCCTGGTCCCCTTCCGCAGCAGCAACTCCTTCAAGGGGACCATGCCCTTGTCGTTGCGCAAGTTGATATCGGCCCCCATCTCGATGAGCCGCTCCGCGATCCGCGCGTCGCTCGCACTGTCCCAGTCCACCCTGCTGAACAGAACGTGGAGCGGGCCGTCGCCGTACGGGTTGGGAGGGCCGGGCACCGCGCCCTGCTCCAACAGGAAGTCCACCATCGCATAGCGGTCCTCCATGCTGTTGTTCCCCAGAGCCCACATCACCAACGACTTGCCGCCGTACAGCTTGCGCGCGGCGCGCCTGCGGAACACCCTGGCCCGCTTCCGGTACGCCCTGAGGAAATCCGCATAACTCCCCGTCCGGGCAACGATCTCCAAACCCATCACTCACTCCTCCTCCGGATCCGTGTTCTCACCCATGCGAGCCCTGTTCGACGAGTACAACTCCGGCCTGTAGTTCTTGGGATCCTGGAACCACTCCCGGAACTCTTCCGGCGTCATATCCTGCTCAATATACTGCTGATGAACAGTACGGTACTGCTGATCTGGCTTGTGCCCCATATCCCACACTTTATTCCGGGGCTGCCCGATCTCCCACTCGATCGGGGTCTTTGTCACAGGATCGCGCACGATGCCATCGGGAGACTTCCTCTGCGCACGGCGCCACGCCTCCTCGACCGTCCCCGGATGGCCCTTGGTTTCCTTTCGATAACTCGGACGCGAAATGGGCTTCCTGTTCTTATCCATCTTCAGATACGGACGGGGATCCTTCGGATCGACGACCAAACGCCCTTCCCTGTCGATATAGGTCGCGTACTTCCTCGGATCCAGTTTCAAGCGCATCTTCTTCCAGAACTTCGTTGGAACGTACCCCTTCTCCCTGGAAGCCTCCTTCGGAACCTTCTTTCCGAGGCCCTTGACGGTCTCCTTGAAGTTCTTCGCGCCTCCTTTGAGTCCTTACCCTCCACACGGGCGATCACCTCATCAAAACCATCCATACGGTCAAGATCCCCCCATGCACCAACATCCAATAGAGAATGCGTTGTGTGTCGCAACCGTGATGCTTGCGAAGACTCGATTACGGTCGGTGCTTGTGGCTCGAGGACGAGGAGAACGGCATCCCCTCGGCTGCGACTTCTGATCCGGGCGCTGGCGTTCATCCGGGTCGCGCAGCGTTCGTGGCCCAGGCCGTTGGCGCTGCTCGAGCGCCGACGGGAATGCGCGGGCGGGAGCTCTGTACGCCCCGCCCGCCGGGCTCCCACCCTGCGGGGCGGGGCCCGGACCCGGTCGACCCGCTCGAAGCCGACCCGGCGCCCGGTCCCAATGCCCCCGGGCCCTCCGGGCAGGGGCGGCTCAGGCCGGGATGTCCCTCCTCCGGTAGACGGCCAGCCCGGCGCCGCAGCAGGTGAGTCCCACCACCAGTTGGACCGCCAGCGGCACCCAGTGCGTCGTCCCCCACGGGTCGACCACGTGCCCCAGGACGCCCAGGTCCTGAGCCCACTTCGGCATGTCGATGAGGCCCCCGAAGAAGCGCGCGAAAGAACTCCACGCGATGAGTGCCCACGCCAGGGACCGCCACCGGGGCGCAGCGCCCACCAGCAACGCGGCGATTCCCGCCGCCGCCACGACCCCCGGCAGCTGGGTCAGCGTGGAGACCAACGCGCGGGCGGGAGCGTGGTCCTCGCCCACCTGGGTGGCCGTGGAGGCCGCCAGTGCTGCCCCGGACACGAGGAGCAGGACCACCCCGGCGCCGATGGCGTCGGCCACGGCTGCCATGAGCGCGCGCGTGCGCGGGACGCCGCAGGCCAGCACCGCCTCGGACAGCCCCCTCTCCTCCGACGCGGCCAGGCCGAGCACCCGCTGGACGACCGCAGTGGCCACGAGAGCCACCATCACGACCGTGAGCAACGTGGTGTACTGGACGACGGGCCGCATCTCGGGGGCCATCTTGTCGATGTAGGCGGCGCTCGATGGGTTGTTGGCGATCAGGTCGGACAGCCCGCCCGACATTGCGCCGAAGAGCGCCGCCGTGAGCGCCAGGGCGAAGGCCCAGGCCGCCAGGCGCCGAACTCCCAGGCGCGCGGTCAGGCCCAGGGGGCCGCGCACGCGCCACCGCCTGGTGGACACGGAGCGGTCGGCCAGCACCGCCCCCAGCAGCTCCCGGCGGGAGTGGAACAGCGCCGCCAGCGCCACCAGAGCGGCGACCACGAGTGCGAAGACGGCGAACGCCCACACGCGCTCCGCCCCGAAGGGCTCGGCGACGTCCCGCCAGGCCAGGGGGCTGAGCCACCGCAGCCACGCGGCCCCCGTCTCGTCGGCCAGGACGCGGACGGCGAAGGCCGCCCCGAAGACCGTGAAACACAGGCCCCGCGCAGCCGAGGCGTCCTGCACCAGCTGTGAGGCCACCAGGGCGACGCCCGCGAAAGCCCACCCCTGGGCAATGGCCACCCCGCCGAACACCAGGGCTCCCCTCAGGGGAGTCTCGCCCACGGCGGTGTTCACGCCGATCAGTGAGGCCGCCAGGCCCGCGCCCGTGAGCGCCATGGCGCCCAGCGCCCACGCGGTCGCCGAGGCGAAGGGCGCCCAGCGGCCAGCGCCCGCCCCGAGGACGACCTCGACGTGCCCGTCCTGCTCGTCGCGCCGGGCCAGGGCGGTCGTGAGCATGATCGCCATGATCGCCACGAACCACAGCAGGAACCCGCCGTCCTCCCAACTGGCGAACTCCCCCACGCCGCCGGTGGCGGGGAGGGGTCCGAAGAGCAGGCGCACGCCCGGCGCGTCGCGCATCTGGGACAGGATCGCGGTGCGCTCCTCGAAGGAGGGGTAGGTGCGCTGCAAGGCGATCGGATTGGCCAGGAGGAACAGCCACAGCGGCACCATCCACGCGAGCGCCTGCCACCTGTAGCGGCGCGTCGCCAGTCCCAGGCAGGGCCGGACTCCCGTGAACGCGCTCATGACTGCGCCCCCTGGTCCCCCGAGTAGTGGCTCATGAACAAGTCCTCCAGGCTGGCGGGCTCCACCTGGACATCGTCCGCGCCCAGATCCGCGACCACGCCCAGGACCGCAGGAACCAGGGAGGAGGGGACGCGGGTCTCCACGCGGGTCCCGGTGGGACGGACGGGGGCGCCGAGCCCGGCCAGGGCCTCGACGAGGCGGGGGCGCCGCGCGTCCGCCTCGCCGACGCCGATTCGGATAGCGGTCTCAGCCAGGGAGCGCAGATGCGACAAGTCGCCGCTCTCCACGGTGCGCCCGTCCTTGATGATCGTCACGTGCGAGCACAGGTCCTGGACCTCCGCCAGGATGTGGCTGGACAGCAGGACGGTGGCGCCCCCGACCGCGGCCTCGCGGACCACATCCGTGAAGACGCGCTCCATGAGGGGGTCCAGGCCCGAGGTCGGCTCGTCGAGGATGAGCAGGTCCACGGGCGCGGACAGGGCGGCCACGAGCGCCACCTTCTGCGCGTTGCCCTTGGAGTAGGCGCGCACCCGCTTGGTCGGGTCCAGGTCGAAGCGCTCGGTGAGCTCCTCCTCGCGGGCGCGGTCCCGCGAGCCGCGCAGGCCCGCCAGGGTGTCGAGCACCTGCCCGCCCGTGAGGCTGGGCCACAGGCTCACCGAGCCGGGCACGTAGGCGAGGCGGCGGTTGATGGCGGAGGCTTCGCGGGCGGGGTCCATCCCCAGGACGCGGGCGCGGCCGCCGTCGGTGCGGTACATGCCCAGCAGCACGCGGATCGTCGTGGACTTCCCCGCGCCGTTGGGGCCCAGGAAGCCGTGGATCTGGCCCTTCCCGACCCCCAGGTCGAGGCCGTCCAGGGCCTTGGCCCTCCCGAAACTCTTGATGAGGCCCTCGGCCTCGATGAGATCAGACAATGTTCCAGTCCTTTCCTGTTCTTTCTTCGAGCACGGGCCCGAACTCCGGGTCCGCCCGCAAGAGGTGCATCAGGTCGTCGATGACGCGCCTCTGGTCGGGCTCGGGGTA
Source organism: Schaalia georgiae DSM 6843 (assembly GCF_000429245.1). Lineage (GTDB taxonomy): Bacteria > Actinomycetota > Actinomycetes > Actinomycetales > Actinomycetaceae > Pauljensenia > Pauljensenia georgiae. The sequence goes on along the minus strand of NZ_AUBM01000006.1, from coordinate 124,321 downwards.
GCCGATCTTGGACAGCCGGGCCACCCGCTTCCACAACAGGTGCCCGGGCCCGCCACTGGGCAGGTCGCGCAGCATCGCGAGGGCGGTGGCCCTGTTGCGCTCGAGGACGGCCCACGCGCTCTCCGTGAGGTCTTTGATGACGCGCTCCCTCTCCGCGCCGCCGTAGGCGCCGGGATAGCGGCTGCGGTCGAGTCTGGCGAACGCGGTGATCATACGGGCCACCGCGCGGTGGTCCTGGTCGCTGAGCCCCTCGATGTAAGGGCCCAGCGAGGCCGGGATGAGGCCCGAGATCGCCAGCGCCAGGACCATGCGCCGGTCCGTGTGGATGATGGACAGCGTGGCCGGGTCCTCGACGAGGCCCTCGATGTGATCGTAGAAGCGCTCGAGAACGATGGGCAGGGGCGAGAGCGCCTCGCCGGAGCGCACCCTGGCCACGAGCTCGTCGATGCGGGACCGCTGGTGGTGCAGGACCTCGATGCGCGCCTCGATCTGCGCCCGCGTGGCGAGCAGGTCCGCCTCGATGGCGCTGCGCCCCTGGGCGGGCTCGTCGGGCAGTATCGGGGCGATCTTCGCCAGGGGGATCCCGGACTCGGCCAGCCACCGTATGCGCAGCAGGCGCGCCAGGTGCTCGATCCCGTAGTCGCGGCGCCCCGCGACGACCGGGGGCACAGGCAGCAGCCCCAGGCGGTGGTAGTAGCGCACCGTCCGCGTCGTGGTCCCCGCCAGGTCGGCCATCACTTTGACTCTCATAGGCACCATCGAACACTGTTACCTTGCGTCGCTGTCAACGCGAACGTGGGCAGGTGGGGCAGCGCCGGAGTCAGTGCCGGCCGGGTGCGGGCCCGCGTTGCCCTCCGCCGGAATGGCGGTGCTGGGGAACGGGCCTCCGCGCGCTGCCGCACGGGCACAGGACTGGTGCAGGGGGAGGGGACGGCACACGAGCCTGCTGCCCAGACCGCTCTGGACCGTCATAACGCTCCCATAACGCCTCATGGAACGGCCCGGGCGCCTAGAATCCCCCTATGCGAACAGTTATCGTCGGCGCGGGGATCGCGGGGCTGGTGTGCGCGGATGCGCTCGCCCGGCGCGGGGAGGACGTGGAGGTCTACGAGGCGACCAGCCGCGCGGGGGGACGCTTCGAGACGGCGTCCGTCGCCGACTGCCGGGTCGAGGTCGGCGCGAACTTCCTCTCCTCCACCTACCGGGTGCTCCCCCGCCTGGCCAAACGCCTCGGAGTGCCACTGCGCCCCATCCGCTCCCGCGCGGGCATTATCACCGACTCAGCCGTCATGGCCTACAAGCCCAACGGTCCCGCGATGGTGCGCGCGGGCGTGGTCGGTTGGCGCGACGCCGCCCGAGCCGGGTGGGCGATGGCGGGCCAGGTCCGTCGCCTGGCGCGGGCCGACCCAGCGGACCCCGCCCAGTGGGCCGACATCGACGTTCCCGCCGTAGCGTGGTGCGCCGAGCGCTTCGGCCGGGCCTTCACGGACGCCGTGATCGGCTCGGCGTTCAGGGGATACTACTTCCAGGACCTCGCCACCACCTCCGCGTCGGCGGCGCTCGCCATGGTCGCCTACGGCGCCCGTCCCTTCACGACGCTCACCGCGGACCCGGGCCTCGAGGCGATCCCCCGCGCGCTCGCCTCGGGGCTCACCATCCACTACGACTCGCCAGTGGCCCGCCTCGAGCGCGGCGAGCGCGGCGCCGCCCTGGTCCTGGCCGACGGCGCGTCCGTCGAGGCTGACCGGGTCGTCCTGGCCGTGCCCGGCCCCCGGGCCGCGGCGCTCCTCGACGACCCGTCCCCCGTGGAAGCGGAGCTCATCGCCACTCCGTACAGCCCGGGTCTCCTCGTGGTGGTCGCCCTCACGCGCAGGCTCGCGGACCATGAGCTGGGGGGCGCCTACGGGCTGCTGGCCTCGCCCGGCCGGGGCGGTGACCTCGCTGCGCTGTGCGCGTCGAGCCGCGCGGGGCACGCGGCGCCCGGACGCGACGCCGTCACCGTGATGCTCGACGGGAAAGCGGCCGGGGAGTGCATCAAACGGGGCACACCCGACGAGGAGCTCGTCGGACGCGCCGTGGAGTCCCTGTGCGCGCTCGTCCCCTCCCTGGAGGGCGCCGTGGACCAGGCCTCCAGCTGTGTCGTGAGGATCCCCGCGGCCATGCCGACCTGCCCGGTCGGGCGGGCCTCCCTGGTGCGCCGCTACCGCCGGGAGCAGAACGGGCCGGTGGTCCTGGCGGGCGACTACCTGGCGTTCCCCTGGTCGGACTCCGCCGCCCTGACGGGGCTGTGGGCCGCGAACCGTGTGCGATTGGCGGAGGAACGCGGCTGAGGGCGGCCGGGGGCGCCGCCACCCGGTACGATGGGCGCGTGAGTGAAGCAAACGCCCAGAACGTGAATGCCCCCGCGGACGACACCCCCGAACAGGTCAAGGTCCGCTCTCAGAAGCGAGCCCGCCTCATGGAGGAGGGCACCCCCGCCTACCCCGTTGTTCTGCCGATCACCTCCACGATAGCGGAGGTCCGCCAGCGGTACGCCCACTTGGAGGCGGGCGAGGAGACCGAGGATCTCGTGGGCATCGCCGGGCGCGTGGTCTTGATGCGCAATGGCGGCAAGCTCTGCTTCGCGACCCTCATGGACGGCGCGGGCGAGAAGATCCAGGTGATGCTCTCCGCCGCCTCCGTCGGCGCCGACTCGCTGGCCGCCTACAAGAACGACGTGGACCTGGGGGACCACCTCTTCGTCCACGGGCGCGTCATCTCCTCGCGCCGCGGCGAGCTGTCGGTCTTCGCGACCCCGGCCAAGGCCACCGAGCAGGCTCTGGCCGCCCATGATGCCGCGCCCACCGCCCTGCCCGAGCCCGACGCCCCGTGGGCCATCGCCTCGAAGGCGCTGCGCCCCCTGCCCAAGACCTGGACCACGCAGGACGGCAAGGAGATCACCCTGTCGGAGGACCAGCGCATCCGCCGGCGCGAACTCGACCTCATCACCCGCCCAGCCGCCCGCGACATGATCCGCGTGCGCGCCGCCGTCAACCGCTCCATCCGCGAGAACTTCCACGCCCGCGGCTACATCGAGCTGGAGACCCCGATGCTGCAGGTCATCCACGGGGGCGCCGCCGCCAGGCCGTTCACCACGCACATGAACGCGCTCGACATGGAGCTGTACCTGCGCATCGCCACGGAGATCTACCTCAAGCGCGCGGTCGTGGGCGGTGTGGATCGAGTGTTCGAGATCAACCGCAACTTCCGCAACGAGGGCATGGACTCCTCGCACAGCCCCGAGTTCACAGCCCTGGAGGCCTACGAGGCGTACTCGGACTACAACGGCATGGCCGACTTGACGCGCGACCTCATCCAGCAGGCGGCCCGCGACGCTTTCGGCCTGTCGGAGGGCAACGAGGTCGTGCGCCTGGCGGACGGAACCGAGTACGACCTGTCGGGCCAGTGGGACCGCATCGACCTGTACGGTTCGACCTCCGAGGCCCTGGGCGAGGAGATCACGGTCGAGACCCCGCGCGCCACCCTGGTCGCGCACGCCGAGCGCATCGGCCTGGAGGTCGACGACTACGCGGTGAGCGGCAAGATCGTCGAGGACATCTTCGAAGAACTCGTCGGATCGAAGCTGTGGGCCCCCACTTTCGTCTTCGACTTCCCCGAGGACACCTCGCCCCTGACCCGCTACCACCGCTCCCGCCCCGGCCTGACTGAGAAGTGGGACCTGTACGTCCGCGGCTTCGAGACGGCCACCGCCTACTCGGAGCTGGCGGACCCCGTCGTGCAGCGGGAGCGCTTCGAGGCGCAGGCCCTGGCCGCCGCGAATGGCGATCCCGAGGCGATGGTCTTGGACGAGGACTTCCTGGTCGCCATGGAGCAGGGGTTCCCCCCGTGCGGCGGCATGGGCATGGGGATCGACCGCCTGCTCATGGTGCTGACTGGCCAGGGCATCCGCGAGACCATCCCCTTCCCGCTGGTCAAGCGCCTGGGCTGAATCCCGAACGCCGCCCCGCCCGTTCTGGTCGCGGTCGCGCCGACCGGGGCGGGTGGAGCCGGCAGGGCCCCTGCGGCGGGACAACCGCGCCGCTGTCCGCGCGCAGGGCCAACAGGATTCCCCGCTCTGCGGCGGTGGGCCGGCCCCCGCCTCGTCGGCCCTCAGACCGCGCTCGGGGCGGTTGTCCGGGTGTGCACCAGCTCGAGGAGCTCCCGGGCCGCCCGGTCGTCGAGAACGAGGTCCGTGGCGACTCCCGTGCGCAGGGCGCCCAGCAGGGGCAGCGCCTTCGAGGCGCCGGAGACGACGCACAGGCGGCGGGGGATCGTGCGCAGGACCTCGGGCTTGGGGCCTGAGGCGCGTTTGTTGAGCGCCATGTCCGTCGAGCCGTCCTCCCGGATGAGCACGGTGCACACGTCGCCGACTACCCCGTCCTTCTGGACGGCAGCGATCTCGTCAGGGTCCAAGAACCCCCCGGCGTAGACGTGGGAGGGCAGGCGCGAGGACATGGAGCCGACTCCGAAGAGCGCAACGGTGCACCTGTCGATGGTTTTGAGGACGGTCTGTATGGAGTGCTCGCGCCACAGCTGGCGCTTCGTCTCCACGTAGTCGAAGAACGCGGGGACGGGGAAGTTCACCATCGTCGCCCCGATGGCGCGGGCGGCGCGGGCGATGATGGCGTCGGCGTAGGGCAGGCCGGACTCCGTGGCCGTCGCCGCGCCGTTGAGCTGGACCACCGTCGAGCCGGGGACGTAGATGCTGGGCATGCAGCGGGTGATCTCGGCGGTCGTGTTCCCCCACGCGATTCCCAGGACGGCGCCGGGGCGCAGCATACCCATGAGCAGATCCGCGGCGGCCAGGGCGACGTTGTGGAGGCGGTCAACCTCCGAGGCGGCCTCGTAAGTGGGCACGACCGAGACCTGGACGTCGAAGAGCTCGGAGATCTGGCCCGCCAGAGTCCCTTTCAGGGAGGGCGAGGCGGCCAGTGAGATACGGACGAGGCCCGTTTCGCGGGCATAGGTCAGCAGGCGGGAGACCGAGGACCGGGATATGTCGAGGGTCCGCGCGATCGTGTCCATGGTGTGCCCCTGGAGGTAGTACATGGACGCGGCTTCGTGTGCTTGCTCATCTCGGATGGTCACAGTGTCCAGTGTGCCATGTTGGTTTCCCCTCGTGTGCCGGAGCCGCCCGAAGCCGGGGCATGTGAACAGCTGATTTGCACATTTGGATGAGGAGAGTCACAATCATTGGGTGCACGAATATCCAGCACGCCCGGATGGATGTGCGCTGACTACGATGTCGGCGGCGGCCCCCGGGTCGGCGTTGGCCAGGGCAAGGCCAGCCGGTGAACCGTTGGAGGTGGGCAACCACCGTGGATTCGATGCGAGGAAGCGTCGAAGAAAGATAGGAACAATGTTCGCAACACTTCTCCCGATGGCAGGCACGGCGGCGCCCTCCACCGGGCAATTGTTCATGTCGGAGTTCATGGGCACAGCGGTCCTCCTGCTCTTGGGCGGGGGTGTCGTCGCGACCAACCTGCTGCCGAAGTCCAAGGGCAAGGGCGGCGGCTGGCTCATGATCAACATGGGGTGGGGCCTGGCGGTCTTCGCGGGCGTCTACGTCGCGTACCTCTCCGGGGGCCACCTCAACCCCGCGGTCACGATCGCGAAAGTCGTCGGCAACATGTTCGACCCCGCAGTCGAACTCGCGCCCGGCGTCGCCGTGACCGCCGTGAACGTCGCCATCTACATCGTCGCGCAGTTCGTCGGCGCCTTCGTGGGCGCTGTGCTCGTGTGGCTCTCCTTCAAGCGCCACTTCGACGAGCAGTGCGAACCCGCCTTCAAACTCGGGGTGTTCTCCACCGGGCCCGAGATCCGCTCCTACGGGTGGAACTGCGTGACCGAGGCGATCGGCACCGCCGTCCTCATCATCTGGATCTACGTCTCCGGCTACACGACCACCGCCATCGGCCCTCTCGGGGTCGCCCTCATCATCGTCGTCATCGGCAACTCCCTGGGCGGGCCCACCGGCTACGCGATCAACCCCGCCCGTGACCTGGGGCCCCGCGTCGCCCACGCGATTCTGCCGATCAAGGGCAAGGGCGGATCCGACTGGGCGTACTCCTGGGTGCCCGTCGTCGGTCCGATCATCGGCGCGATCATCGCGACCGTGATCGTCTTCGCCTCGGGCCTGGCCTGAGTCCGTCCACAACGAAGTGAAAGAAGGGAAACCCGACCATGACCGAAGAGAAATTCGTTCTGGCCATCGACCAGGGCACGACCTCCACCCGCGCCATCATCTTCAACCACTCCGGTGAGATCATCGCCGTCGGCCAGAAGGAGTTCACGCAGATCTTCCCCAACCCGGGGTGGGTCGAGCACGACCCCCTCGAGATCTGGGACACCACGCGCACCGTCGTCGCCGAGGCCCTGCAAAAGGCCGAGATCAACCGCCACCAGCTGGCCGCCGTCGGCATCACCAACCAGCGCGAGACCACCGTCGTGTGGGACAAGAACACCGGCGAACCCGTCTACAACGCGATCGTCTGGCAGGACGTGCGCACTGCGGAGATGGTGAAGGAACTCGGGGGCGACGAGGGGCCGGACCGCTTCCGCCAGATCTGCGGCCTGGGGCTGTCCCCGTACTTCTCCGGCTCCAAGATCAAGTGGATCCTGGACAATGTCGAAGGGGCGCGCGAGCGCGCCGAGGCCGGCGACCTGCTGTTCGGCAATACGGACTCGTGGGTCCTGTGGAACATGACGGGCGGCGTCAACGGCGGCGTCCACTGCACGGACGTCACGAACGCCTCGCGCACCATGCTCATGGACATCCGCACACTGACCTGGCGCGAGGACGTGTGCGGGATCTTCGGCATCCCCATGTCGATGCTCCCCGCGATCAAGTCCTCCTCCGAGATCTACGGCTACGGGCGCAAGAACGGCCTCCTCATCGACACGCCCATTTCCGGCATCCTGGGCGACCAGCAGGCCGCGACCTTCGGCCAGGCGTGCTTCGAGAAGGGCATGGCGAAGAACACCTACGGCACCGGCTGCTTCATGCTCATGAACACTGGCACCGAGCCCGTCTTCTCCGACAACGGCCTGCTCACGACGGTCGCCTACAAGATCGGCGACCAGCCGGCCGTCTACGCCCTCGAGGGCTCGATCGCCGTGGCGGGCTCGCTCGTGCAGTGGCTGCGCGACAACTTGGGAATGATCGTCAAGTCCTCCGATATCGGCGAGCTGGCGCGCACCGTCGAGGACAACGGCGGCGTCTACTTCGTCCCCGCGTTCTCCGGCCTCTTCGCCCCCTACTGGCGCTCCGACGCGCGCGGCGCGATCGTGGGCCTGACCCGCTACGTCAACAAGGGCCACATCGCCCGCGCCGTCGAGGAATCGACCGCCTTCCAGAGCGCCGAGGTCCTCGACGCGATGAACGCGGACTCCGGCGTGCCCCTTAAGGAACTCAAGGTCGACGGCGGTATGACGCACGACGACCTGGTCATGCAGTTCCAGGCCGACCTGTGCGGCGTCGACGTGGTGCGCCCCAAGGTCATCGAGACCACGGCCCTCGGTGCCGCCTACGCCGCCGGCATGGCTGTCGGCTACTGGTCGGGCACGGACGACCTGGTGGCCAACTGGCAGGAGGGGAAGCGCTGGACCCCGTCGATGCCCGTCGAGGAGCGCGACCGCACCTTCCGCCTGTGGAAGAAGGCCGTCACCCGTACCTTCGACTGGGTCGATGACGACGTGAAGTGACTGTCCCACCGCTATGCAGTGGCCGGAGCGCCCCGGTGCCCGCAAGGGCGCCAGGGCGCTCCGGCCCTTCGTGCGCGCCGGAGTCCCGTGCGACCTGCGCATAGGCTTGCGCGCTATCGGGTAGAGTGATCCTATGGAGACGTCTATGGAAGAAACGACCTATCTGGTAGTCGACGGCGAGAACATCGACGCCACCCTCGGTCTGTCAGTGCTGGACAGGCGCCCGAACCCCGAGGAGAGGCCCCGCTGGGACCGCGTCCTGGAGGGGGCGCACAACCAATGGGGGCAACGCGCGAAGGGCCTGTTCTTCCTCAACGGCTCGTCGGGGTACCTGCCGATGGGGTTCGTCCAGGCGCTCACTGCGATGGACTACGCGGTCATCCCGCTGTCGGGCCCCGAGGACATGAAGGTCGTGGACGTGGGCCTGCAGCGCACCATGGACGCGATCGTCAAGCTCGAGCGCGGATCCGTGATCCTGGCCAGCCACGACGCCGACTTCGCCCCGCAGATCGAAGCCCTCCTCGACGCGGGGCGCCGCGTTGGCGTGATGTGCTTCCGGGAGTTCCTCTCCTCCCAGTTGCACGAGCTGGTCGACCGCGGCCTCGAGATCATCGACCTCGAGTACGATGTCCACGCCTTCCAGGTGCGGCTGCCCAGGCTCCACATCATTGATATCGACGACTTCGACCCCTTGACCTTCCTCTGACGGGCACCGCCGGGCGGGGGTCATCGACGGGCGCTGCTTTGCCGGTGGCTGCGCACTCGGTGCCGACGACGGTCGCCGGCGCCGATGCCGACGCGCGTTATCGACACCAGCGCGCGTTATAACCCCCTCACGATGTCGACAACGCGCGTCCGTGTCGACGACGCGCGTCCACGCGCAGGCCAGAGCAGTGCTCCGGGCCGTTTTCCCCGGGGTGCGCGCACAAGGGCCCTGATTCACAAAACACGCACCGCACACAAGGGCGGAATCAAGCCCTTGTGTGCGGTGCCGTGTTGTTTCATTCCCTCCCCTGTGCGCGGTCCCAGGGAGGAGTAGCGGATCCGCAGGGGGGAGCCGGTGTCCCCGCTTGGGCGACAGCGCCTTGAAGGCGCCGGAGCGGATCCGCAGGGGGGGAAGCCGGTGTCCCCTCAGCCCGTGTGACGCGGCCGAAGGCCGGTCCGGGGCGGCTCTGGCCCGCGCGCCGGAGCGCTCAGGCGTCCTTGTTCTTCAGCGCGGCCAGTCGGGCCTCGACCTCGAGTTGGGAGGCGTCGGTCTCCAATTCGGCGAACTGGGCGTCCAGGGAGGAAGCGGCCAGCTCGGTCTTGCCCTGGGCCATTGCCTCCTGACGGCGGACCTTGTCCTCGAAGCGGGAGAGCTCCGAAGTGGGATCCAGGACGTTGATCGACGAGATCGCGTCGGTCACCTGCGCCTGGGCCTGCGCGGACTTCTGGCGCGCCACCAGTTGGTCGCGACGGACTTTGAGGTCGCTGAGCTTCTCCTTCATCTGGTTCAGACCGGCCTTGAGCTTCTCAACGACCTCCGTCTGGGAGGCGATCATGGGGGCGGACTCCTTGGCCTCGCCCTCGAACTGGATCTGCTTGCCGATCGCGACCTTCGCCAGGTTGTCCCACTTGTCGGCCCCGGCGGTGTCGCCCGCGGCGCGGAGCTGGTCGGCCTTCGTGGAGGCGGCCTGGGCCTTGCGGCCCCAGTCCTCGGCGGCGGCGACGTCCTCCGCGTGGTCCTTCTCGGCCAGGCGCAGGTTCCCGATGGTCTGGGCCACTGCGGACTCGGCGTCCGCGATGGAGTTCGTGTAGTCGCGGATCAGTTGGTCGAGCATCTTCTGCGGATCCTCGGCGCGGTCGATGAGGGCGTTGATGTTGGCCTTCGCCAGTTGCGTGATGCGTCCCAGGATGGACTGCTTCTCTGCCATGGTTCTCTCCTTGGTTGTGTGCCTGTAGGGCGTGTGCGGCCGGTTGGGCCGAGGTGGTCCGTGCGCCCGCGGCCGCGGGCGACGGGGTCGGATCTGTCAGTGGTCAGTGGCCCGTGCCCGCAGGAGGGGCGCGGTGGCCTGGAGGCCGGGGTGCTCGGATGGGCGTCCGCTTCTGCTCGGGCGGGCCGGGATGCGGTTAGAAGGAGCTCCCGCCCCATCCCATATCGGAGTCCGAGGAGCTGCTGCTCGAATCGCTGCTCCCGGAAGAATCGCTGTACGAGTCCCTGTCCCATGAGGAATCGGAGTCGTAGCGGTCCCGTGTTCCGTGGCCCCCGCCCCAGCCGTGTTGGCTGACGCCGTAGGCCGTCATCCACATGAGGAAGTCGCCCAGCGTAGAGCCGGTGAAACTTCCGTTGCCGCGGCTGCGGGGCGTCCCGGTATTGAAAGTGGGGGCCGTCCCAGTGTTGAAGGCGGGGGCGGAGGGGGTGGCGGGCGCGGCGAGGACCTGGCGGGCCAGCGCTGCGGCGGTGGCGGCGTGCGAGGCGGCCTCGGCGGACTCCGTCGCCGCCCGGGCCTGCGCCAGGGCCGAGTGCGCTTGGGACAGCTGGGAGCGTGTGTCGAGGTCGATGGCTCCGCGCCGTCCCTGCACGTAACGGTCAGCCTGCTCGAGCAGGGTCTCGGCCTCGGCGATGCGTTCGGACGCTGATGTCCTGCGGCGCTTCTCGGCGTCCTCCTCACTGCGCAAAGGTTCGAGGGCGGCGTCGAGGGTCGCCTCTGCCGTGCGCAGCTCCTCGAGTGCGATCAGGGGGTCGCCGATGCCGCTCCGGGCGCTCTGGGCCTTGTCGACCGCTGTGTGCGCGTCCGCGACCAGTGGGGCGAAGGCGACCTGGTCCGCGCCGAGGCGGGTGACGTCCGACAGGTCGGAGGTGATCGAGGCGATGGCCCTGGTCAGCGTGTCCTCGATGGCGCTGAGGTCGTTCTTCGCGGCGAAGATGGCGTCCATCTGGTGGCTCGCCATTGCCATCGCGCGCCGTGCGGTGTCCAGGGCGTTGGCGGCGGCGTCGGGGGAGGAGGCGGCCGCCGGCTCCGCGTTGTCGAGGGCGTCCCGGGCGGAGTCGAGGAGGGCGCGCGCCTGATCGGGGTTGTCGAGCAGGGATGCGACCATCTGCTTCGGGTAGAGGGCGCTGACTGAGGCGAGCTCCGCTTTCGCGTCGGTGAGGCGCCCCTCGAACTCCGCCAGTTGCTCGCGGGCCTCGCGGATCTGGCGGGGCAGGTCCGCGCGCTCGTCCCGCATGGAGGCGAAGGCGCGTTGTTTCTCAATCAGGTCGTTCATAGCGGCGCCGAGGGCGTCCATGATCCGGGTGGCCAGGCTGGCCCTGTGCGCGTCGGAGGCGGCGGCGTTCATTTGCTGCTGGAGCACGAAGCACTGGGCGACGGCGTTGCGGGCGGCTTGCAGGGCGGCCCCGTACTCTTGGGTTTTGAGCGCGCCGAACTGCGCCTGGGCGAAGGAGAGCTCGTCGTCGGCGCTGCGCACCTGCTCGTCGGCGGACAGCAATTGGCGGTTCGCCTCGTCGACCAGTCGGCGCGCGCGCTCGGCGTCCCTGGTGGTGGCGTTGGCGACGCTCTTCTTCCCGCGGCCAAGCGTTCTCCGGGCGATGAGGTAGACCATGGTCACACCCACGAAGAAGGCCACGTAGCGGAGCGTGATCGTCGTCGCCGTGTCTTTGCCGGAGGAGGCCGCAGAAGTGCGGGCGGGTGATGGAGAAGCGGAAGAACCCGCCCCGGACGCGCTCGCCTCCACTGAGGAGTAGAAGGCGAGCGCTGCGTCGGTGGTGGCCTCGGCGGTGAGCGGATCGGCTGCCCGCAGCGCCGTTTCAGCGGCGGAGCGCGCCGTCGTGAGCTGGCTGTCGGAGACCACCGGTTCTCCGGCGTTCCCGCACGACACGTGCTTGCGCTCCTTGTACGCGATGACGTAGGCGATCGACGCGGTGGACAGGCCGGACTGCTTGATCGACTGCTTGCACCAGTCGCCCATGTTCTTCCCCGAGAAGTCCGGGACCGCCACGAAGTAGATGTCGAGGCCCTTGGCGCGGGCGCTGGACGCCGCGGAGGAGATGCGCGCGCTCTGGTCGGCGCTCAGCCACCCGTCCGGGTCGGTGACCGTGTCGGAGATGGTGACGGGGGAGGCGGCGAAGGCGGTCGCGCCGCTCAGTGCCATGAGTAGAACGCACACGCCGACGGCGGCGGCGCGGAACCGGTGCTTCACGTTTCCTCCAAGGAGTCGCGGGCGAACATGTCACGGTACACGATATGCGGCGGAGCGCACAACAGTCTTGCGAACGGGCGAATAGTCTGGGATCCGGTGGGTTTCGCTACAGGAGCCGGGTGCTGTGGAGCGCCCCCGTGCCGCCCGCCCTATGATGGGAGGGGCCGCGCGCCGCGCGCCCCACGGATGAGAGGAGGGGGACGTCATGCCCATCGGTAGGGTCAAGTTCTTCGACCCCGAACGAGGCTTCGGTTTCATCACCGGCGACGACGGCTCCCAGGTCTTCCTCCACTCCTCGGCGCTCCCCGAGGGCGGCGCGCACCCCCGCGCGGGCGCGCGCGTCGAGTACTCGGTGGCCGACGGGCGCAAGGGCCCCCAGGCGCTGTCGGCGCGGGTCGTGGCCGAGGCCCCCTCAGTCGCCCATGCCAAGCGGCGCAAGCCCCGGGCGATGGTCCCGGTCGTGGAGGACCTGATCAAACTCCTCGACGCCTCGTCCGCATCGCTGCGCCGGGGCAAGTACCCAGACAACGCTGACAAGATCGCGAAGGTGCTCCGCGCCGTCGCAGAGGATTTCGATGCCTAGAACCACTCCGCGCACGCGGACCCCGAAGACCGACGCGATCCTGGCGGACTCCGTCGCGTTGGCCAGGGAGGCGGCCGAGGCCGTCGCCAGCCCCCGCCCCGTCGGCGACCACGTCGGTTTCACGATGGAGGCGGACCGACTCGGAACCCACTACTTCGTCTCGACGGACCCCGGTTACGCCGGCTGGTGCTGGGCGGTGACGCTCGCCCGCGTGCCCCGTGGGCGCACCGCCACCGTCTGCGAAGTCGACATGGCTCCGCGCGAGGGGGCGCTCCTGGCGCCCCGGTGGGTGCCGTGGGAGGAGCGCCTGCGCCCCTCGGATGTGTCGCGCGACGACGTCCTGGCCTACCGGGACGAGGACGCGCGCCTCGAGCCGGGCCTGGAGGACACCAGCGACGACGCGGATCTGCCGATCGTCCGCGATCTCGGCCTCGGGCGGCCCCGCGTGCTCTCCCCACAGGGGCGCTGGGACGCGGCGAACCGCTGGTACGCCTCCGAGCGCGGCCCGAAATCGGGCAGGCGCCCCAAGAACACGTGCTCCAACTGCGGTTTCCTCATCAAGATGAGCGGCGAGATGCGCACGGCGTTCGGCGTGTGCGCGAACGAGTGGGCAACGGACGACGGAAGCGTCGTCAGCCTCGACCACACCTGCGGATCCCATTCGGAGACGGACCTGCCCAAGGGGGCCACCGCGTGGCCGGTGCGCCCACCGCGCGTCAACGACTCGGCGATCGACGTGGAGCAAACCCCGGAGGCATAACGTTACCTGGTATTGAAGATCACGCGCGTCATGTTTGCGGTGTGACTTCAATTACGGGCACGATTAGCCTGTGAGCACACAGAACAGGACCACCCCATCCCGGAGCGCGGTCGCACAGGCACTAGACAGTTTCTTCCAGATCACCGCCAGGGGCTCGAGCATCGGCCGCGAGATCCGTGGCGGTTTCGTCACCTTCTTCGCCATGGCGTACATCCTCGTGGTCAACCCGGCGATCCTGGGCAACGCGGTCCCCGACGACGGCTCGATCACGACCCAGGGGATCGCCGCGGGCACGGCGCTGGTCGCGGGCGCCGTCACCATCCTCATGGGCGCCGTCGCGAACTACCCCCTCGCCCTGGCTGCGGGCCTGGGCCTCAACGCGGTCGTCGCCTTCACCCTGGTCCTCGGCTCCGGCCTGAGCTACGGCGAGGCCATGGGCGTCATCGCGTGGGAGGGCCTGCTCATCCTCCTGCTCGTCCTCACGGGCTTCCGCGAGGCGGTCTTCCGGGCTGTCCCCGCCGCCCTGAAGACCGCGATCACGGTTGGCCTGGGCCTCTTCGTCTCCCTCATCGGACTGGTCAACGCGGGCATCGTGCGCACCGGGGCGACCCCGGTCCAATTCGGCGTCTCCGGCTCCCTGGACGGCTGGCCGGCGATGGTGTTCGTGTTCGGCCTGTTCCTCATGATCGTCCTGTACGTGCGCGGGGTGAAAGGCGCCGTCCTCATCTCCATCGTGTCCGCCACGGTCCTGGCGGTCCTCGTCCAGGCCCTCGCCCACCTGGACCGCATCTCGGAGTCCAACCCGACCGGATGGGGGCAGACCGTTCCCGAGCTCAAGGGCTCCCCGGTGGCCGTGCCCGTCTTCAACACCCTCGGCAAGGTGGACATGCTCGGCGGCTTCGGCAAACTCGGGGCCGTGTCCGTGGTCCTCCTGATCTTCTCCCTCATGCTCGCCGATTTCTTCGACACCATGGGGACGATGGTCGCGGTCGGCGCCGAGGGCGGTCTGCTCGACCCGGACGGCAACCCTCCCCGCACGCGCCAGATCCTCGTCATCGACTCGCTCGCCGCCGTCGCGGGCGGCCTGGGCGGGGTCTCCTCGAACACGTCCTACGTCGAGTCCGCGTCCGGCGTGGCCGAGGGTGCCCGCACGGGCCTCGCCTCCGTGGTGACGGGCGTCCTCTTCCTGCTGTCGACCTTCCTGGCGCCGCTGGTCGAGCTGGTCCCCACCGAGGCCGCATCCACCGCGCTCGTCTTCGTCGGCTTCCTGATGATGACCCAGGTCACCGACATCGACTGGAAGTCCCCCGAGATCGCGATCCCCTCGTTCATGACGATCGCCCTCATGCCCTTCGGCTACTCGGTGTCCGTGGGCATCGGAGTCGGCTTCGTCACCCACGCCCTCATCCAGTTGGCGACGGGGAGGGCCAAGCGCGTCCACCCGCTCCTGTGGGTCGTCTCCGCCCTCTTCGTCGTCTACTTCCTGATCGGCCCCATCCAGCGGCTCCTCGGAGTCGGCTGACGGCCTCCGCCACGGAGCCCGCCCCACGGCCCCGTCCGTCACGCGCCCATGGGGTCGCATCGTGGGACGCCGGCCCGTTGGCCGCCTGCCCGTGGGGCGGTCGTCCGTTGATGGTCGTATCGTAGACGGGACCCGCCCGGGCCCGGGGGTCTGGATGACACGGCGGGCCGTGGTCCCGCAGCGGGGAATGAGTGCGTGTGCCGGCAGAAGGAGCGTCCGTGGCATCCCCCTTCGCGTCTATGCGGTTCTTCAACTACCGGCTGTGGTTCGGCGGGTCGTTGGTGTCCTCCACGGCGGTGTGGCTCCAACGGGTCGCGCAGGACTGGTACGTCCTCACCGTCCTCACCGACCACGACTCCTCACAGGTCGGCATCGTCACGGCCCTCCAGTTCCTGCCGATTCTGGGTTTGTCCGGATTCGCGGGCGCATTGGCCGACCGCGTCAAAGGCCGTAAGATCCTTCAGATCTCCCTGTTGGGGGTGTGCCTCGTCTCGCTGTGCATGGGCGTGCTGATCCAGACAGGCGTGTGCAATATGTGGCACATGTACGCCTTGGCGGTGGCGTCGGGCATCATCATCGCCATCGACACCCCCGCGCGTCAGGCTTTCGTTGGCGAACTGGTTCCGCGCACCCATATGGCCAACGCCATCGCCCTGAACGCGACCGCGTTCCACGCCGCGCGCCTCATCGGTCCGGCGATCGCGGGTCTCCTCATCGAATGGTACGGGGTGGGGCCGGTCAGTCTGGCCACCGCCGTCCTCTTCCTCATCCCGATCCTCACAATGGCGCTCATGCGCGCAGGGGAGCTGGTCCAGCGCCCGTTCGTCCCCCGCGCCCCGGGCCAGGTGCGCGAGGCCCTCGCCTACGTGCGCGGGCGCACGGACATCCGCGTTATCCTGCTGCTCGTTTTCGTGGTCTCCGCCCTGGGGATGAACTTCCAAATGACCAGTGCCCTGATGGCGACCGACGTCTTCGGCAAGAGCGCTGGGCAGTTCGGCGTCCTCTCCTCGTTCATGGCCGTCGGATCGATCCTGGGAGCGGTGGCTGCGGCCGCCCGCGCACCGCGCATACGAACGATCTTGTGTGGAGCCGCCCTGTACGGCCTTGTGGAGATCGGCCTGGGCCTCGCCCCCACTTACTGGTGGTTCGCCGCGCTCTCGGTCCCGACTGGTCTTTTCATGCTGACGACGAGCACCAGTGCCAATGCGTACATCCAGATCCACACGGACGAGGAGAAACGCGGGCGCGTCATGTCCCTGTACTCGCTGGTGTTCCTGGGGGCCACGCCCGTGGGCTCGCCGCTGATCGGATGGGTCGGCCAGGTCCTGGGGGCCCGGTGGTCGATCCTGGTGGGCGGCATGGCGTCGCTGGGGATCGCCGTCGTGTGCGGGCTGTGGGCGGTGGCCCACTGGGGGGTCCGCCTGCGCTTCGAGGGGTGGAGGCCCAGGATCGAGCGCTCCCGGTAGGGCGCGCCGGGCGGGCCCGGGACGGTGCGCTGACGAAGTGCGCGGCACTGTGGCGCGTGGGGCGCGCCGGGCGGGCGCGGCGCCGCTCTCAGAGAGCCCGCTCCAGGCAGTAGTCGATGCAGGCCAGCAGGGCCTCGACATCGCGGGTGGGGATCGACGGCCACGTGGCGATCCGCAGCTGGTTCTCGCCGACCCCCCTGTAGGGGTTGACATCGACGACGCCGTGGGAGCGCAGGTGGGCGGCCAGGGCGGCGGCGTCCACGGCGGGGTCGAACTCGATGGTGGCCACTACGGGGGAGCGCAGGCGCGCGTCCTCGACGAATGGGCGGGCCACCAGGCTGTCCTCCGCCCACCGGTAGACGAGGTCCGATGATGCCCGCACGTGGGCGCTCATGCCCTCCAGGCCGCCCGACTCATTCATCCACCGCACCTGGTCGGCCGCCATGACGAGCGTCGCCACCGCCGGAGTGTTGAGGGTCTGGTCCTTCCGCGAGTTCGCGATGGCGGCGCCGAGGTCGAGGAAGGAGGGCACCCACCGGCCGGGCATCCCCGTGCAGATGGAGGTCCTCGCGACGGCGGCGGGGGATAGGACGGCCACCCACAGGCCGCCGTCGGCGCCGAAGGCCTTCTGCAGCGAGAAGTAGTAGGCGTCGACGTCCGCGAGGTCGACGGGGGCGGCTCCGGCGATGGAGGTGGCGTCCACCAGCGTGAGAGCGTCGGCGGCGGGCCGGTAGAGCGGGGAGAGGACGCCCGTGGAGGTCTCGTTGTGCGGGTACGCGTAGGCGTCCACGCCCTCGTGCGGGGCGACGGTGGCCAAGCGGCCGGCGGGCGCTTCGTCGACGGCGGCGGCCAGGTGGGGGGCTCCAGCGGCCTCGGCGGCGAACTTCTTCCCGAACTCCCCGAATACCGCGAAAGCGGCGCGGTCGATGATGAGGCTCGCGCAGGCCGCCGACCAGAATGCGGTGGCGCCGCCGTTGCCCAGGACGACCTCGTAGCCGTCGGGCAGGCCGAAGAGGTCGGCGAGCCCTGTGCGCAGGGAGGCGACGACCTCTCGCACGGGCGCCTGGCGGTGCGAGGTCCCCATGACGAGGGGTGCGCTGAGGGCGTCCAACTGCTCCGTGCGCACCCGTGAGGGGCCCGCGCCGAAACGCCCGTCCGAGGGGAGGAGTTCGGGGGGGATCGGGGGGAGGGCCTGCATGTGCCGAGTCTAACGCGCACTGATTTTTATGACACGTGTTTGGCGAATTGTGGGCGGCGGGGGACGGTCGGGGCGCCGTGTCTTCAGCGTTATGGCGCCGTTGTGCCCGCCCCGGGCGGGGACGCCCTATTCTGTAGCAAATCCCCGCGATTCTTGAAGGAGCCCATGGTGGCCGACTTGATCGATACGACTGAGATGTACCTCAAGACGATCCTCGAGATGGAGGAGGATTCCGTCACTCCGCTGCGGGCGCGCATCGTCGACCGCCTCGGCCATTCCGGTCCCACGGTGTCCCAGACGGTGGCGCGCATGGAGCGCGACGGCCTGCTGCACGTGATGGGGGACAGGCGCCTCGAGTTGACCCAGGAGGGCCGGGCGCGCGCGGTGGAGGTGCTGCGCAAGCACCGCTTGGCCGAGCGCCTGCTGCTCGACGTCATCGGCCTGGAATGGGACGCGGTTCACGCGGAGGCGTGCCGCTGGGAGCACGTGATGAGCGACCGCGTCGAGGACCGCCTGGCGGAACTGCTGCACGAGCCGGTGGTGGATCCCTACGGCAATCCGGTCCCCGGATCGGGCCTCGAGGTGGCGGGCGAGTCTGTGGAGCTCGCAGTGCGCAACCCCGAGGAGCGCGCCGTGCGGATCGTCCGCATCGGCGAGCCCATTCAAGCCGATGAGGAATTGCTCACATCGTTTGCTGAGTTGGGCCTCGCTCCGGGCGCCCGCGTCGCCCTTTCCGTCCATGGCGATCTGGTTCGGATCAGTGCGCTCGACGAGGCGGGCGCGGTTGTCGGATATCTGACCATACCTGTGGCTTTGTCCCCCCATCTGTTCGTCAGGGGCGACTGAGGCCCTGCCCGCCCCCCTCCAGGCCGTCCGCCGGGCGCCGCCGCCCGCAGCCCCCGTGGTCGCGGGCGGCGGCGCTGCCTGCTGGAAAATGGCGGAATCCTGGGCTTTTGGGTGCCCATGGGCGCGGGTTGGGCTCACCGTGGGCAGGCGGGTGGGGCGGTGTGTCCTATCTTCCGTTATCGCCATGTGACATTTTCCAGGTGGACAGGGTAGAGTGTCACTTGGTCGATACGACCAGCCCGTCTTCCGGAAACCGAAGTTGGACCGCGGGAGGCGCGGTACACCTCGGTCCAACGCGGGGGAACCACATTCGGTTCACACGAACCTTGGGGTGAAGCTCGGGGAACCGAGCCGGGCGTCCCGCCCGAATCCGACAGCTGACCTCGCAGGAATAACAGGGAGAACATGAGTGAAGACTGCTAAGCACGTTGCGCGCCACCGCATGGAGCGGCGCCCATTGGCCCCCGTCACCAATCTGGCTGACGCAGCCCGTCAATTCGATCCCAGCCGCGCGGTTGCCTTCGCGTCCGTGACGGGTGTTGCCCTCACCGCGGTTGCCGCTGGCATCGCGAACGCCGCCCCGGTCCAGGGGCAGTCCGACACGCAGAGCGCCGATCAGAACGCCACCACCGTCGCCATTGACGATGTCACCACCGTCGAGGTCCCCGATATCGCATGGTCGGCCGATCAGGACTCGGCGACCGCCGAGGCCCCCGTCCAGACCCCTCCTCCCGCTGCGGAGGAGGAGACTACGAACGCCACCGCCGCCGCCTCGCGCTCCGAGGCCCGTGACGACGCCTCCGAGTCGGCCTCGCGCTCCCGCCAGGCCGCTCTCAACGCCGCGGGCTCGGACATCGCCGCCGTGGCGCTGTCCCTCACCGGTATCCCCTACGTTTACGGCGGGGAGACCCTGGCGGGACTCGACTGCTCCGGGCTGGTGAAGTACGCCTACGCGGCCGCGGGCATCAACCTGCCGCACTCCTCCTCGGCGCAGACCGCCGGCGGCAGGATCGTCTCCGACCCCCAGCCCGGTGACATCGTGTCCTACCCCGGGCACGTCGCCATCTACATCGGCAACGGCAAGATGGTCGAGGCAACGGTCCCCGGCGCCCTGTCGAAGATCTCCGACGTGCGCCCGGGCGCAACCTACGTGCGCTACTGATCCGGACCACTGATCCGCGGGCCCGTCGGCATAGCCGGCGGGCCCCGTCGTATCCCCTCCCCCGGACGGGGCTGCCCCGGTCCGGTCGGGGATGGGAAGGCGCCGCCTTGTGTCCCCTTTCGGAAATCACTGCGATGAGGCACAATTATCAGTGACTGGAATCACGAGGAGGACATCATGGGTTCCACCGAAGTCATCGTGGTCGGGGTCGACGGCTCGACGGAGAGCATCGCGGCCGTGACCTGGGCGTCCCACCGCTCGGTGCGCACAGGGGCGCGCATCCACTGCGTGTGCACCTACGCCCTCGCGTCCTACTCCGCGGCCGCCCTCGACGGCGGATACGCGGTACTCGACGACGAGGCGCTGCAGAAGGGCGCGCAGCAGGTGGTCGACGAGGCTGTCGCCCACGCGACGAAGCACGGCGCGAAGAACGCGGCCGGATCCACCCAACCCGGGGATCCAGCGGGAGTCCTCATCGACTTCTCCAAGGAGGCGGACCTGGTCGTCGTCGGGTCCAGGGGCTCGGGCGGTTTCGCGGACCGGCTGCTCGGCACGGTGTCCTCCGCCCTGCCCGCGTACGCCAAATGCCCGGTCGTCGTCGTCCCCAGGCACACCTCGGGCAAGAAGTTCACGCCGGTGGAACGGATCGTCGTCGGCATCGACGGCACGGAGGCCCCCTCCAGTGCCCTGCGCCGCTCAGTCGAGGAGGCGCAGACCTGGGGCGCGCGCCTCACCGCGATCTCGGCCGTGCCCATCGCCGTCGGCCCCGCGGTCATGGCGTGGACGCCGACCGGCATCGACCACTCGGCGCTGCTCGCCCAAGTGCGCGAGGGAATGGACAAGGCGATCGCCGAGGCGGTGGGGGACCGGGGCATCAACGTCGCCCGGCACGCCCTGGACGGCTCGCCCGCCTCGTTGCTCATCGAGTTCTCCACGGCCGTGGACCTAGTGGTGGTGGGGACCCGCGGCCGTGGCGGACTGGCGGGCGTGCTCATGGGCTCCACCGCCCAGACCGTCCTGGGGCACTCCACCTGCCCGGTGATGGTGGTGCCCTCCACCCACTTGGGCAAGGCCGAGCAGATCCGCCCCTCATGGGAGCGCCGCTGAGGCGGCTCTGGCCGTCGCACGACTACCCTGCTCGCCGCGCGCGGGCACCGCGCCCGCCGGACGGGCCGATGCGCGCACGCCCCCGGGTCTTTGCTACAGTGGGCGGGCAGGCGCTGCCTGCGCGCCCTCGTAGCTCAGGGGATAGAGCACCGCTCTCCTAAAGCGGGTGTCGGACGTTCGAATCGTCTCGGGGGCACACATGGAGCGGGAGCCGGCGGTGCCGGCTCCCGCTCCGGCGTGTCGCCTCCCAAAGTGGGGCACTGCGGCGGTGCCTGCGCGCGCCCGATGCGCGGGACGCGTAGGGTGAAAGGGTGGCTACTAGTTTCTTCTCGCGCCGGAATTCCCGTGGGGCGGACCGTCAGGCGCCCCCGCGGGAAACGCCCGTCCAAGCCTCCCCCGCCGCCAGCGCACTCGCCGCGGCGGTCGAGCGCTGGCGAGCGCAAGTCGTAGAGGTCACCGACGCCGAGGGCCAAAACGTCCCGCAGCTGACCATCACCCAAGCGCACCCGGGGGGCCTCGCCCGCCTCTACACGGAGGCGCCCACGCGCCTGTCCTCACTCATCCGGGAGAAGGCCAGCCTCGCCCGCGCGATGGAGCGCGCCCGCGCGATGATGGCCCGCTCGCTCCAGCTCTCCACCCGCCACGGGGTGGGTCGCGTCCACCTGTCCATCGGGCAGGTGCAGTGGCGCCGCGACGGCCACGTGGTCCGCTCCGCGGCCCTGCTCAAGCCCGTGCGCCTCGACGACGTCGGCGGCGACGTCATGATCACCCTCGAGCCGGGCGCCCTGATGGACCCGGACTTGGAGGCGGCTCTGCGCGAGAAGGGCGAGCACTGCGACGCGGAGGCCCTCCTCGACGGAGCGCGCTCCTCCCATGGCTTCTCCGCGTCGGTGGCGCTCGCGCTGCTGCGCGAACGGGTCGGAGTCCTCGACGGCGTCGAGGTGCGCGACGAACTCATCCTCGGCATCTTCGAGCACCCCGCGACGCCGCTGCTGCGGGACCTCGAGGACCTCGACCGCCTCGCGGACTCGCCCCTCGTGCGGGCCCTCGCCGGGGACGAGGACGCCGTGGGCTCCCTCGCGGTCTCCCTGGCCCCGCCCAACCCCCGGGACCGCGACCCGTGGAAGGAGCGCGGGATCGGCGACCTCACGCCCGCCCAGCAGGACGCCGTCGAGGCGGTGGCCGCCGGCGACTCGCTGGTGGTGGACGCCCCCATTGACTCGGACGCGACGAGCGTCATCGCCGCGGTCTTGGCGGACGCCGCCGCGTCGGGGCGCTCGGTGCTCCACGTCGGCGCGTCCCCCTCGCACACCGTCCGGGCCCGCGCGCGCCTCATGGAACTGGGCGTGGAGGAGATCTTCGCCGACTTCGACGGGCGCAGCCGCGAGTCCCACGGCCTGGCGGACAAGGTGCGCGCCGCTATGGCGGACACGTCGCCGGTGATGGACCAGCGCGAGGTCGACGACATGCGGACCCGTCTGCGCGAGGCCCGCGCCAGCCTGCTGGCCTACACGGACGCGCTGCGCCGCCCGTACAAGAACTTCGGCGTCAGTGCCGCCCACGCCCTGCGGGTCCTCACCGACCTCACCGAGGAGGAGGACGCGCCCTCAACACGGGTGCGCCTTGACGAGGACACCCTGTACGAGATCGCCCTCGACCAGGGGGAGCGCGCCCGTGCCGTGCTGCACACCGCCTCCGAGCGGGGGTACCTGCGCGACGACCCCGACTCGGTGTGGAAGGGCGCCGTCGTCTCCTCCGAGGAGGAGGTGGCCGACGTCCTCGAGCGCGTCGTGCGCCTCGCCGAGTCGTTGCCCCGCTTGCGGGTCCACATGAGCGCCGTCGCGGGGGAGACGGGCGCGCGCGACGCCCACACGCTCGAGCAGTGGGAGCTCCAACTCGCCATGTTCGAAGGGGTCGCCGAGGCCGTCGACATCTTCCAGCCCCAGATTTTCGAGAGATCTGCGGCGGACATGGTGATCGCCACAGCCTCGAAGCAGTGGCGCTCGGACCACGGCATCACCATGAAGCGCCGTGAGCGCAACCGCTTGGTCAAGCAGGCGCGCGACTACGTGCGCCCCGGGATCCACGTGCCCGACCTGCACCGCGCTCTCATCCGCGTCCAAGAGCGGCGCGACGCGTGGCGCAAGATCTGCGGCGACGACGGCTGGCCGGTGGTCCCCGCCCAGCTCAGCGAGTGCGAGGAGCTCACGGCCCGGGTCCGCGCCGACCTGGAGGCCATCGCCCCCGTTTTCGCCGCCGAGCAGCCCAATCTCGTGGGCACTCACGTCGCCAAGCTCACCGAACTGGTCCAGGAGTGGGCGGCAGACAAGGCTGGCGCACGGGAACTGCCCGGGCGGGTGGCCCTGTGGGCGAAGATCGACGGGCTCGGCCTGCGGGCGCTGGCCGAGGACTTCGCCGCGCGGGGCGTCGGCGCTCCCATGATCGACGCGGAGCTGGACCTGGCGTGGTGGGCCTCCCTGCTCTCACTCATGCTCGCGGCGGACCCGAGCCTGGGGGGCCTCGAGCCCTCCCGGGTGTCCGCGCGACTCGCCGAGGGGCGCGATCTCGACAGGCGCCAGGTGGCCAGCCTGGCCCCCCAGGCCGTCTCGTCGCTGCGCCGCCTGCGCACGTCGGCGCTCGCGACCCGCGCGACCCAGCACGAGGAGCTCCGCGACGCCGTCACCGGGGACGTCCCGGCACCCTCCGACGCGGATCTGATCTGCTCCTACCCGCTGGTGCGCCGCCTCATCCCCGTGGTCCTCACGTCACCCGCACTGGTGCCCGAATGCGTGCGGCCCGGCCACCACGTGGACCTGGCGGTCATCGACGGCGCCGATTCGGTGCCCCTGGGCGAGCTCATCCCGGTGATCGCCAGGGCGCGCCAGGTAGTCGTCGTCGCTGACGTGGCGGGGGGCGCCGAGGGCGGAGCGATCGCGAGCCTCGCGCGGGTCCTGCCCTCCGTCCGCCTCGAGCAGAGGCCGAGCCGGCTCAACGACCAAGTCGCCCTGCTGCTCGCCCGGTACGCGCTGGGCCACAGCGGCGTCCCGGTGCCGTGGACCGCCTCGAACGCCCCCGTCGGCGCTGTGTGGTGTGAGGGGACGGGCATGCCCGCCCTCGGGGGCAACGCGATCGAGACGACTTCTGCGGAGGTCGAAACGGTCGTCGACCTGGTCCTCGCCCACGGGGTGGAGGCTCCCGAGCGTTCCCTCGCCGTCATCGCCCTCTCGGAGCGCCACGCCGCGCGAATCCGGGCCGCCGTGGACAAGCTGCGCGCCAATGAGCCGGGGCTGTCGAGGTTCTTCGACTCCACCTCCGTGCAGCCCTTCGTCGTCGTAGGCCCTGGGCATGCGCAGGGGATCGTCCGTGACCGGGTCATCATCTCCGTCGGCTTCGCCAAGACGCCGCACGGGCGCGTCATCCACGACTTCGGGGTGCTCTCGACGGACGACGGGGCACGGGTCATGGCCGATGTCCTGCGCAGCGTGCGCGGGGAGCTCACCCTGGTGTCGTCCCTGCGCAGTGCCGACATCGACCGCTCCCGGATCCACCGCGAGGGCGTGCACATGCTCGTGGACCTCCTGGAGATCGCCGAGGGGCACTCCGGCGAGGGCGCGGACGCGTGGCCCGTACTGGAGGGGGAGCCCGACCGGCTCCTCATCGACCTGGCGGACAAGCTCTACGAGCGGGGCTACGAGGCGATCGCCAATATCGGCATCCCCGGTGGTATGCGCATCCCGTTGGCCGTGGGGCACCCGGATGTGCCGGGCCGCCTGCTGGTCGCCGTCATGACCGACGACGAGGCGTACTGCGACGAGCCGAGCGTGCGCGTGCGCGACCGGGTGCGCCCCGCGATGCTCGAGGACCAGGGGTGGAGGGTCGTCACGGCGCTGTCGATGCCCTTGTTCATCGACCCCGACCACGAGGCGGACTCCATCGGGGCGCTCGTCGATGCGATGGTCGCCGACTCCGGCGCGCACGACGCGGAGCCGGTACTGGAGGTCCCCAGGCCCGCGCCGGTTCCGGCCGACGGCGCAGCGCAGTCCGCTCCGGCCGCTGACGATGGCGCTGCGGGCCCCGTCGACGGCCCCTGGGGCGACGCGGCCGCCCCCGAGGCGGAGGACGCGGTCGCCCAAGGCGGCTCCCCCCGGTCCGTTCCCGTCCTCGACGAGGAGCTGGACGAGGCGAGCAAACGCCGTAGGAACGTCGACGAGGTGACCACGGGCATGCTCCTCGCCATCCAGAAGAAGGAGCGCGCCTCGGAGGAGAACCGCGGCCCCCGTCCCGCCATCGCCAAGGGCCTGCCCCTGGCCGCGTACTCCGACGACCAACTCGACGAGATGGCCGCGTGGGTGCGCTCGGACGGCGTGGAGCGCTCCGACATCGAAACGGCCGAGGAACTGCGCCTGGCTCTGGGCATCACGCGGCGGGGCTTCCAGTCGGACGCCGTTCTGGGCAACGTCGTGCGCCGCACGAAGCCCGTTTCAGCTCCGGGGGCGGGTGTAGGCTCCGTGCCTCCCGGGGGCCCGGGGGGCCAGGATCCGGCTGCTGTCGACGTGGGCGCGTTCTTCGACGACGACTACGACGACGGTGCCGATGAGTGAGCGGAGCGCCTCCGGGCGCGCACCGGGGCGCCGCAGGGTGGCGCGCCACGTGTCCGACGTGGACCGCAGGCTCATCGACCGGGGCATCCCGCCCTCGTGGGAGGACCTGGTCCGCCCGGAGGACACGCGGCCAGGATCTATGGCCGACAGCCCCGACAGGGGCGATGGCGCGAACGACAGGCGCCTGCTGGAGAACGTCCCGCCCCACGCCCAGCCTCGCGTGTGAGGCCGTGCCCAGAGGATGTTCTGGGCGCGCTCCTGTTTCCCGCGTCCCCCGCTGGGGCCGTGGGAGTGGGGCCCGTAGCTGCGGCAGTCGCTGGGGCCGTGGGAGTGCGCCCGGGCCCCCGGCACTCCCAGTTCCCGCAGGCAGCGGCCGGGCACCGGATGCGATAGCGCGCGGGGCCAGCCCTTCGGCTGGCCCCGCGCGCCTCCTACGGGAGAATGTCGGCTCACACGGTGGTGGAACCGGAGGACTTGAGGGCGTCGCGGATCTCGGTGAGCAGCTGGACTTCGTCGGAGACCTTGGGGGCCGCGTCCTTGTCCGCCTTCTCCTTCGCGGTGCGCAGCTCGGCGAGCTTGTTCATCGGCACGACGATGCACAGGTAGATGGCGAAGGCCATGAGCAGGAAGTTGACGACGGCGGTGATGAGGAGGCCGGGCTTCACCGTGGAATTGCCGATGGTGAAGGCCAGGACGTCGGAGAAATCGGGCTTGCCGATCATTCCGGCGATGAGGGGGTTGATGATGCCGTCGACGAGCGCGTCGACGATCTTTCCGAAGGCGGCGCCGATGACGACGCCGACGGCCAGGTCGACGACGTTGCCGCGGGAGATGAAGTCCTTGAAGCCCTTGATCATTGGGAAACTCCTAGTCGTGTTCGGGCGGCGGGGGCCGCCGGGGCGGGATGGCCGCGGCGGGCGCTCGCCGGGAGTGCGGCGCCCGCGGGCGTTACGGGCCCCTGAGGCCACCGACGGAGGACTCAAGAACCACCAATGAGCGTATAAGGACTTTCGAGCCGGGGAAAGGTGGACCGAAGGTATCTTCCTCACATTGTGACCAGGTGATATACGCGTTCGAGCCCTTATACGGGGTCGAAGAGGCGGAACGTGGACGGCGTGATCACGCCGTCCACGCGCACGTCGTGGGCCTCGCGGGGCAGGGTGTCGGCCTCGCGCACCTCGTCGTCGAAGACGCACGCCAGGACGGGCACGCCGTCGCGGCGGTGGGGCAGGGTGCGGTCGTACCATCCGCCCCCCTGCCCGAGGCGCGTGCCCGACTCGTCGACGGCCAGCGCGGGGATGACGACGACATCGGCCCTCGCTATCCCCTCGGGCCCGGCGAGCCGGCGCGGGTTGCTGCCATCGGTCGGGCGCCACTGCGAGGGGGCGGCCAGCGCCTCGCCCGCGCGGTGCAGCCCCCACTCGGGATCCTCAATGGGCACGCCCGCGATCGTGACGACGGGCAGCAGGCACTCGGGCACCGCCTCGACGACCCACGTCAGGTCCGGCTCGGTCGGCAGCGGGAGGAAGAGGGCGGGCAGGCGCGGCCCGCCCAGGCGCGCCCACGCCTCGTCGAACGAGCGCACCATTCCGGCGCGCTCAGTCTCCAGGCTGCCCGGGATGTCAGCGCCGGTGCGCCTCCGCGTGAGCCGGGTCGCCCGGATCTGGCTCCGAAGTTCCTGCTTAGCTGTGATCGTATCCACTTTTGCCCCCATATTCGCTACTCTAGCGGGTATGGCAGACAAAAAACAGACCGTAATCCACGCAGTTGTCCCTTCGGCCGGGCGGGGAACCCGTTTCCTGCCGATCACGAAGTCCGTTCCCAAGGAGATGCTGCCAGTCGTCGACAGGCCCTCCATCGAGTACATCGTGAGGGAGGCCACTGACGCAGGCATTGAGGACATCCTCTTCGTCACACGCGCGGGCAAACAGTCCATTGAGGACTACTTCGACGCCGAGCCGGGCCTGGAGGCCGACCTGGCCAGGGCCGGAAAACGGGACGCGCTCGACTCCGTCAACGAGTACAAGCAGTACGCCCGCGTCCACTCGGTCCGCCAGGGCCACCCCCTGGGCCTGGGCCACGCCATCGCCCAGGCGAAGCAGCACGTGGGCGACGCGCCCTGCGCGGTGCTTCTGCCCGACGACCTCATGGAGCCGGGCTCGACGCTCCTGTCGAAGATGATCCAGGTGCGCCAGGCGCTGGGCGGTACCGTCGTCGCCCTGCTGCGGGTCACCCCCGAGCAGGCCACCGCCTACGCCTCCACCGCCGTCGAGCCGCTCCCCATCCCCGAGGGCGTGGACCTGGCCGAGGGCAGCCTCATGCGCATCACCGCCGTCACCGAGAAGCCCCCGCTCGAGGAGGTCAAGTCCGAGTACGCGGTCGTCGGCCGCTACGTGCTGGACCCCGCCGTCTTCACCGCGCTGGAGGAGATCGAGCCCGGTGCCGGCGGCGAGTACCAGCTCACCGACGGCTACGCGCGCATGATCGACCTGCCCGCCGAGCAGGGCGGCGGCCTGTACGGCGTCGTCATTGACGAGCGGCGCTTCGACACCGGCGACAAGCTGGGCTACCTGGAGGCCAATGTCGCCCTCGCGCTCGAGGATCCGGCGCTCGGCCCCGCCCTCAAGGAGTTCCTCAAGACCAAGGTCGGGGACTGAGCCCATGCGCAGTGTCGCCGACTTCTACCAGGACTGCATCGCAGCGGTCGACCAGCAGCCGCCCCTGGATGTCCAACTGGCGGACGCCGTGTCCTGCGTGCTCGCCGAGGACGTCCACGCCCCCTTCAACCTGCCCGTGGCCGACCTGGCCGCCTGCGACGGGTACGCGGTCCGCGCCTCGGACTGCTCGCGTGCGGCTCTGGACGCGCCCGTCTCCCTGCCCGTCACGGAGGAGATCCGCGCGGGCGTCGTCGACCCCGCGGCCCTGGTGCCGGGCACTGCGATCCGCATCGCGTCGGGCGCGCCCGTTCCGGCGGGCGCCGACGCCGTCGTGGACCTGGAGTTCACGGACCACGGCGTCGCCGAGGTGGGCGTGCGCTCCGCGCCCGCCGTGGGCGAGAACATCCGCCGTTGCGCCGAGGACGTGGCCGAGGGGCAGATCGTCCTGCGCTCCGGCGCCCGTGTGGGCGCCCGGCAGGTGGCGCTGCTGGCAGGGGTGGGGCGCTCGCGGCTGCTCGTACACCCGCGTCCGCGCGTCGTGGTCCTGTCCATCGGGGACGAACTGGTGGAGCCCGGCCGCAAGGCGCGCCCCGGCACCGTCTTCGACGCCAACGGGCACGCACTGTCCACCGCGATCACGGACGCGGGCGCGCAGACCTTCCGTGTCGCGGCTGTTCCCGACGAGAGGGCGAAGCTCCGCGAGACGATCGAGGACCAGCTGGTGCGCGCCGACCTCGTGCTCACGACGGGCGGCATCTCCTATGGCAGCGGCGACACGGTGCGCGAGGTGCTCGGTTCCCTGGGGACTGTGCGCTTCGACAATGTGGCGGCGTGGCCGGGCCACATCCTGGGGGTCGGCACCGTCGGCGGCGAGGACGGGGGAGCGGCGACGCCGATCTTCTGCCTGCCGGGCGACCCGGTGTCGGCCCAGGTGTGCTTCGAGGTGTTCGTCCGCCCGGCCCTGCGCCACATGCAGGGGTGGAAGTCGCTGAACCGCCCGGTCGTGCGCGCCGCCGTGGACCGCACGTGGTACTCGCCCAAGGGCAGGCGCGAGTTCGTGCGCGTCCGCTTGGCGGGGGACCCCCGCTCGGGCTACCAGGCGAAAGTCATGGGCTCGCCGACCGCCCTGCTGCTGTCGGCCCTGGCGGAGTCGAACGCCCTCGCGGTCGTTCCCGAGGAAGTGACGAACGTCCGTGCGGGCGACCGCCTGCAGTGCCTGGTCCTGGACTGATGCCCCTGCTGCGCAGAGTGTGGGGGGGCAGTCCGGCGCGCCTGGCGCTGAGGGTGCCCGACCCCGTGGGGAGGGGGTTCATGGGGCCCGCCTCCCCCTCGGCTCGCACGGGGGATCCCCGCGAGCTGGTGGTGCGCCCGGCGCTGGGCCGCGACCACCTGCGCATCGACGCCGTGAGGCGGGGGGACCGCGAGTGGCTGGCGCCGTGGGAGGCGACGATGCCGCCGGAGGCGGACGAGCCCGTCCCCGCCATCGCCGAGTACTGCAACCGCATCGACCGCGAGCAGCGCGAGGGGCGCACCCTGATGCTGGTGGTCGAGGCGGATGGGAAGGTGGCCGGCCAGTACTCCCTGTCGAATGTGCAGCGCGGGGCGATGAGCCAGGGGATGTTGGGCTACTGGCTCGCCTCGTCGTGGTCGGGGCGGGGCCTGGGCGCCCTGGTCGCCGCGATGGTGATCGATTTGGCCATCGGGGAACTGGGCCTGCACAGGGTCGAGGTGTGCGTTCGGCCTGAGAACGAGCGCTCGTTGGCGCTGTGCAGGCGCCTGGGCCTGCACGAGGAGGGCCTGCGCAGGCGTTTCATGCACATCGCGGGGAAGTGGGCGGACCACGTCGCCTTCTCCATCGACCGGGAGTCCCTGCCCGAGGGGGGGCTGGTGGTCGCCAAGTGGGGCAAAGGGATTGATGAGTGATCGCTCACATTCATGAATGATGCACGGGATGCATGTGTTGTGAATGTGGCGTTTGTCAATTATCCGAAAAGTTAAGTGGGGTCCAATCCTCGACACGCGCCCGCCCGCCGCGCGCGTGGCCAGCCGATTTGCCTACCTTTGGAGGAGTGGAGATCGGTGGACTTGTTTTCGCAGCGGTGTGCGTCGTCCTGGTGGCGGCTGTGCCGGCGCTGGTCGCACGCCGGAGCGCGATAACCCAGTCCCGTGAACTCGACCGGTTCTCGCCGGGGCTGAGGATGATCCGGGCCCCCGAGGAAAAGAACGAGCCGCGCGGGCGGGCTACCGGCCCGCTGCTGGCGCCCTCGAAGGAAACAGGACGAGGTGGAGGCACCATGGAACGCACCGGCGCAGCGCCCCGGTCGACTGAGCGCGTGAGTCCGCGCGCGGTCCGCGACATCGCGCGGCTGCGCGCCAAGCGGGCCGCCCGCCTGGCCAGCGAGGCGGCCGCCGCCAAGCGCCGGATGGTCGCTTCCGCCGTGTTCGCACTGGCTACCGTCCTCCTCGGCGTCGGAGTGTGGGCCGCTGGCCTGGCGTGGGCGTGGGCGGCCGTTCCCGGTGTCGCGCTGGCGGCCTCCCTGGGCGCCTCCCGCTTCGCCGCCATCCGCTCCCAGCGCGAGAACGAGCGCGAGGTCGAACTGCTGCGCGAGCTGCGCGGGGGTGCTCCCCGTGCCTCGTCCCCCACCGCCGAGGCCGAGGGGGCGTCCAGTGGTTCCGCTTTCGCGCGCGCCCTGCGCAGGGCCTCTTCCGGCGTGCGGGCGTCGGGCGCCGTTGGCGATGGGGAACGGCGCCGGTCCTCCGATCCGGGCGCTCCCAAGGTCGGCGCCCAGCACGCCTCCGGGGCCAGGGCGGAGTCTGACTCCCCCCGTGCCCGCGACGCCGCGCCGCCCTCGTATCCGCCCGCCTCCGGGCGTTCCTCCGCCCGTCCCTCCTTGGTTGACGAGGCGGACACCGGGTCCGAAGCGGCGTCCGCCGCCGGGGCGGCTGGCACCGTACTTCCCAGCGGGTCCGACGCGGAGGGTCCCACCGCCGGATCCGGGGCCGCCGGTGGGGACTCCCCCGGCCTCGTCTTCAACACGGACGTCGATGCCGCGGAGGTCGTGCCAGTCTCCGAGGAGGAGACCGCGCGCGCCGCGCGCTCCCTCGCCCAGTCGCGCACGTGGACGGTCGTCCCCGTTCCCGCGCCCACCTATGTGATGCGCGAGCGCATCTCGGGCCGCATGGTCCACGCCGACACGGACCTGCGCGGCATCCCGAAGGTTGCTGCATCCGTGCCCGCGCGCCCCGTTGCCGCCACCTACGAGGGCGGCAAGCGCTCCACCGAGGAGGTCGTCGCCGACCAGGCTGTCGCCCTCAACCTTGACGCCGTCCTGGACGCCAAGCGCGCCCAGTGATGCGGGGGACTGCTGACTGACGAAGCCGCCCCGGGCGCGCAACTCGCGCGGCCCCGGGGCGGCAGTGTCTGTCCACCATCTTCGTGGATTGGTGGGATGCCCCGCCACGACGCGGCTGGGAGAGTCCGCCCCATCCCACTGGTGGTGCGGTCTGCTGCTCCTGCGCGACGCCCAGATCCTCCCCATGGTCGGCAGGCTTGGCAGGACGGGCCCCGCCCTCCCGGTTCGCGCTCAGTGGGCGGAGATGCTATGCTTATCTCCGTCCTTGGGGCTATGGCGCAGTTGGTAGCGCGTCTCGTTCGCAATGAGAAGGTCGGGGGTTCGAATCCCCCTAGCTCCACCACCAGGGTCTTCCGGGCCCGGTCTCGAAGTGAATACTGATCGGACTCCCTCGGCGCGCCGGGGGAGTTCCTGCTTTCCGGGGTGGGGTTGCGCATCGCAGGCGTGCTCGGCCGCGCGATAGGGTGCTCGTGCGGGGGAGTGCTCGCAGCGAGGGGGAGGCGCGATAGGGCCCTTGCCGCTGCGTTCGCCACGTCGATCATCGCGTTCATCGTCGCGGTGCTCACCGTGCCGGGCATCTGGGACTGGTTGTGGCAGTGGTCGGGCTCCTCCTGTGCGGCGAGTGCCTCTGACTGGGGACCGGGTTCTCGCGCTCAGCAGGAGGCCCCCTTCGAGCGCGAAGGGCCAGTGTTGTTCCTGAGTCGTGTTCCGCGAACCGCTCCGGCGGCCCCGTCAACTCTCTCGTGTCGGCGGGTCTGGGGCGGTGGGGCGGCGATCCGCTCGTGTTCGGGCGTCGGCAGGGGGTGTTCGCACAGGGCGTCAAGGGCGTCCTCGAGCGCGCGAAGGGCGTTCTCGCGGAACTTCGGATCGGGGTTGATGAGCAGGTGGAGGGCCAGTCCGTCCACGAGGGCGTGCAGGGCCGAGGCGTCCTTGTCGAGGTCGGTGCCCGGGGGCGCGGGGGCGGCGCCGCGCAGGTTCTCAACCACTCGTCGGCATGCGAACCTGACGGCGGCGTAGGAAGCGTCGCGGGCTTCCCGCACTTGGTCGCTAGCCGGGGCCTCGGCGATCAGTGCGATGTTCGCCTCCATCTCGATGCGCCGCTCGGGGTCGAGGGGCAGCAGCTCGTGGATCACCCGTGTGGCGCGGGCGCGCGGATCGGCTTCTTCGAAATGGCGGGAGATCCGATCCCACGCGCGCAGTCCCACCAGTTCCATCGCGTGCGTGATCAGGTCGGCCCTGCTGGGGAACACGTGCCGGATGGAGCCGGTTGAGAGCCCTGCTTCCGCTGCGACTGTGCGGATGGAGACGCCCGATATGCCCGAGGAGTGGATCACCCGCCATGTCGCTTCGGCAATCTCCTCGCGGCGCCTACCGTGGTTGATGAGTTTGGGCATGCGCTTATCGTATCGTGACTGTGCTACCATAATTTGGTAACACAGTCGTGCTATCAAAAGGTGGGGGACACATGCCTTCGAATGCGGTTCCGTTGGGGGAGAAGAGCTGGGGCCGCAGGGTCCTCGACAGCGCAGCCCTGGCCAGCGGCGCCGAGCAAGTCGTCGACTTCGTCTTGCCCCTGTTCGCGGGCGCGCACCTCGGGCTCTCCCCGGGGCAGACGGGAGTGCTGGTCGCCGTCGAGCAGCTCGTCGCCTTCCTGGCGCGCCCTGTCGCCGCAGCGGTGGTCGACCGGGCGGACCGCTCGACTGTGGCCGGTGTCGGCGCGGCGGCGTGGGCGGTCGGATGCGGGCTCTACGCCCTATCGACCAGCCTGCTGCTGGCGGCATGCGCTGCGCTTGTCACCGGTGCGGCCGGGGCGTTCGTGTGGATCGGCATCCGCGCCATCGTGGGGGAACGGCTCCGCGTGGACTCGGGGGCGTTCGCCGAATTGATGGCCGCGGAGGAGGCGGGAGGTTGGATCGTCCTCGTCCCAGCGGTCGTCCTAGTGCCCGTCGTCGGATACCAGTGGGTGTTCGCGGGGGTCGCCGCGTGCTGCGTCCTGGCCTCGTGGAACCTGCTGTCCGGGCGCCGCGAAGGGGGTGCCCGGATGAGCGCGTCCTCTCCCGCCGCCGCGCCCGTGCGCGAAGAGCGCCGGGAGGCCGCGGTGTCTCTGCGCCCCATGCTCGTGGCCGTCGCGGTGACGATGAGCGCGGAATCGGCGATCGGCCTGCTGCTGATACTCCACCTGCAGCGCGGCTTCGAGCTCGAGATCACCCAGATCGCGTACGTGTTCCTGCCCGGCGCCGTCATGATGAGTGCGCTCCCCCCGTACCTGCACCGCCTGGTCGTCGCGCTCGGGCGCCGACGGGCACTGGCGCTCGGATCGGCGTTGAGCGCGGTCTTCGCCCTCGCCCTCGCCTTGGCCCCCAGTCCCCTGTGGATCGGCGCGGCGTGGGTGCTCTCAGCGACTGCTTGGTCCCTGGTGGTCCCGGTGCAGCAGTCCGCGATCACCGAGTCCGTTGGCCCGGAGCGCCTTGGCAGGGGGCTGGGCATGTACGAGGCCGCGTGCCTGGTCGGCCAGTTCGCCGGCTCCGCTGCGGCGGGCTTCCTGTACGGGAAGGGGAGCTGGATGCTGGCCTGCGTCGTCTGCGCGGCCGTCATCGCCTCGGGCGGGCTCCTGGTGCCCCTCGCGCTGGGACGCCTCGGCGTCGCGGACCGTCCCGCGCCCCGGCCAAGGCGCAGTCGCCCTGATCGGTCGTCGGAACAGCTGGGGCCGACCAGTGCCGAGCCCGACGGGGGCGCTCCGGCCGCGGGCGGTGGGGGGCGCACTCGGCCCAAATCCCGTACAACGATCCTCAGTGAGTTCCTCTGGCGCACCGGAATATTCGGAGCCGCCCGACTGGTGGTCTGGGCCCTGCCCAATGTTCTGGGCGTCGAACTGGCTCCTGCGGTGCAAGTCGGAATGCGCGTCTGGACGACTGCGTACGTCATCGACATCATCTGGACGGCGTGGGAGCTCCTGGACTCGTCGGAGTGAAGGGCGGCCCGGCCACTGCGCGCGTGGTCGGCTGCTGCGCGGGGGTGGTACCCGGCCGGAGGGAAGGGGCTCAACGGTGCCGGGTCTTGCCGCGCGGATGGGCGGGCCTTAGCGGGTAGGGGCCGTTCGCGCCGGGGCGCTCACGACCCGGGGCCCACGATCTCCTTGAGGGCGCGCACGTGGCCGTCGAAGGCCCTCCGCCCCTCCTCGGTCAGCGAGAGCCACATGATGCGCCGTGAGTCGTCGCGCGTCGGGGACGCGCTCTTGCGCGATTCGAGGTAACCGGCGCCAGCGAGTGCTTTGACGTGCTTGGACAAGGTGGCGTCCGAGACCTCGAGGGAATCGCGCAGGCGCGCGAAGCTCAGGCCGGCGACGTGGCGCAGCAGTCCGCAGATGCGCAGGCGCAGCGGCGCGTGGACGAGCTCGTCGAAGCGCGCCTCAGCCACGGCGCGCTCTCTCCACGGCGCTGCGCAGGGCGAGGCCGGACAGGCAGGTCGTGATGGCGAAGGCTGCGAGGCTGGTCGCGACGACGGCCCACGGGAGCTGGAGCGACACGAGGCCCAGCGAGACGCTGAACAGCACGAGGCAGGTCATCACGATCGCCGCGACCATCCAATTCGCGCGCGCCCCGAGCGACCGGAAGCGGATCCCCGTCTCGCGCTGCACCAGGTGGACGACGACCAGAACGCCGACGAGCGCCATCCAGCCTGACAGTGGCGGTTCGTAGTGCGCTCCGGGCGCGGTGGAAGCGGCCGAGCCGACCCACCAGGCGCCCAGTGCGCCGAACGCCGCCATCAGCGTCCACGGCACGGTGACCTGTTGTGCGAGCCTCTGGCGGTCCGCTGACAGTGCGGTGAGCATTTCTGCGGCCTCGTCCCGACCGCCCTCGAAGTGTGTTTCCATAATGGAAAGCATATACGAAAGTTTCCATGATGGAAAAGTAATTTGGTTCGCTGTGCGGCATATGGCACTGGTCACTTAGTGGTTCCTGTCGGCTGCTGGATCCCGCCCGTCGGAGGGGGGTGCGCCGCCGCTGCGGTTCGCCCTACTATGGGAGCGGGGCCACGGCGCCCCATGCGAGCACAGCTCCCGTTGGCCCGGCGGGAGCGCGGAACACAGGAGGACGCAGCAGTGTCGATCGAGGTTGAGCAGACGACGATTGGCGGCAAGCTGGGCGAGCACGGCCTGCTCAGTGGGGACCGCCAGTACCGCATCCCGGACTTCCAGCGGCCCTACGTGTGGGAGTCGGAGCAGGTCGAGACCCTCATGGCGGACCTCCTGGAGGCGTGGCACCGCGAGGGTGAGGAGGACTACTTCCTGGGATCCATCGTCGTCGTCTCCTCCCCGGGCTCTATCGACGAGGACATCATCGACGGCCAGCAGAGGCTCACCACCATATGCCTCCTGCTCGCCGTCATCCGCTACCTCATCCTCGACGAGACCCAGCGCGGCGAGATCACGGAGCTCCTCAAGATCCCACGAAGGCTCATCAGGGGCCTGGAGGAGCGCCCCCGCCTGAAGATGCGCAACCGCGACGTCGACTTCTTCGAGGACTACATCATCGACGGGGACCTCGACTCCCTGCGGGACTGCGATCCCACCGCCCTGGCCACCAAGGGCCAGCGCAACATGCACGCCAACACCCTCGTGATCCTCGACGCGCTCGAGGACGTGATCAACGAGGACAACCTCTGGTCCTTCCTCCAGTTCCTCAGCGAGCGCGTGTCCATCGTCAAGGTCAAGACCGACACCTACCAGAGCGCCCACAGGATCTTCGGAGTCCTCAACACCCGGGGGGTCTCGCTGACGGCCGCCGACATCTTCAAAGCGAGGGTCCTGGCCGCCGTCAGCCCCTCCAGCCGAGACTCCTACGGCGACCTGTGGGACCGTACCCTCGACGAGGCCAGCCCCGACAGCGCGGACCAGTTCTTCTCGCACCTGCTGGTCCTCTACACGCACGACTTCGCCAGCAGGGCCCTCATTGACGAGTTCGAGGCGAAGGTGCTGTCCCCCTACTTGCGCGAGCACACCGGCAAGGAGTTCATCGACGACCTGCTGGTCCCCGCGGCCAGGGCGTACCGGGAGATCGCCTCGGCCACGGAGGCCACCATGCCCGGGGGCGTGTGGCTCGAACTGCTCCGCCAGTACCCGGCCTCCGACTGGAAGCCCGCGGCGATGAGCGTCCTGCGCCTCGACGTGCCGCAGGAGGGCAAAGCGGACCTGCTCAAACGCCTGGAGCGCATGTACGGCGCCAACTACATGGCCAAGGTTTCGCCAGGCAAACGCGAGAAGCGGCTCGTGCGGGCGATGAGGGCCCTCGACGACGACGTGCGCCCCGTGGAGCACGCCGACCGCATCTTCTCCGTCGGCGACGACGTGCGCCTGCGCGTGGTCGCCCGCCTCAAGTCCTCCCTGACGAAGAAGGCCGACGGGAAGATCCTGCTCTACCGCGCCCTCATGGCGCTCGACGGGAGGATCCCCACCCTCCCCCGCGCGACCACGGCCATCCAAGCGCTGCCGCCCGCCCCCATCGACGGCATCGACCCGAAGACGCCGCTCGAGGCGTGGTCGATGCGCCTGGGCGGACTCGCGCTGAGCGCCATGAAGCCCCGCGACGTGAGGACGGCGGGCAACTGGTCCGCCATCAACGACAAGTTGCGGAGCACGAGGGGGATCGGGAAAACGGTCGTCGCCTCGTTCCCCGGGGCCGACACCCTGGACGACCGGGCACTCCAGGAGCGCCACGGCAGGCTCGTGGAACTCGTCGCCGACTACTGGGACATCCGCCGCGACTCCGACCATGTCGACTTGACGCGGATGACCGAGGAGGAGCTGGGCCGCAACATGGAGGGGAAGTCCGGAGGCCGCACCAAGCTGGTGCGCCTGGCTGACGTGGTGGACTCGGGGATCATCGCCCCCGGGGACGTGTTCGTGTGGCGCCGTCCCAATATCGGTGACGAGTACTCAGTCACCGTGACCGACTCGGGCAGGCTCGAGCTCTCCGACGGGACCTCGGTGGCCTCGCCGTCGGCCGCCGTCCGCGCGCTGACCGGCACCTCGGCGGCCGCCTTCGACGTGTTCGTCCGCGAATCGGACGGCAAGAAAATGCGGGAGCTGTGGGACACCTACCGCCGCCGCTTCAGCAAATGAGGGGCGGCGCGGAAAGGCCCGCCACGGCGGCGGGGGACTGCGGGGCGCCCGCCGGCTCCCGATCGGGGGCGGCCGAACACGAGGGAGTGCCCGGGTGAGCGCCTTCAGGAAAACGGACAGCCGCCCCGGCAGGATCGCCTACGAGGTGGCGGGGCTCGCCTGGCTGGCTGCAGCCGGGCCGTCGGGGGCGCCGGTCGTGCCCGTCCTCGCCCACGGCCCCACTTGGCTGGAGGAGCCGCGACTGCGTGCCGCCGCGCCCACCGCGGGGGCCGCGGAGGAGTTCGGCAGGGCGCTCGCCCGCACCCACGCCGCGGGCGCTGCCCACCTCGGCGCCCCGCCGCCCGGGCACAGTGGCGATGGGTGGATGGGCCAGGCCCCCCTGACCCTGCCCGCGCGCCCAGAACCCGCGCCGCGGAGCGGACCGGCCGCGGGGAAGGCGTCGGCAACAGGACGGGGGAGCATCCCCGAAGGCGCGGACTCCCCGGCGCCCACCGCATCGTGGGGGAGCTTCTACGCGCGCGAGCGCATCGCGCCCTACCTGGGGGCGCCCGCCTTCACGGCGGCGGAGCGCGCCCTCATCGAGCGCTTGTGCGGGCGCTTGGAATCGGGGGCGCTCAACCACGACCAGCCCCGCCTGGTCGCCGAGGCTGCCGTCGCGTCCGGGCAGGTCGGCGCGGCCCGCACCCACGGGGACCTGTGGAGCGGGAACGTCATGTGGACGCCCGACGGCGCGGTGCTCATCGACCCCGCCGCCCAGGGGGGCCACGCCGAGGAGGACCTGGCCGCCCTCGCCGTCTTCGGCTGCCCGCACCTGGAGCGCATCACAGCCGCGTACCACGAGGCGTCCCCCCTGGCCGACGGGTGGCGCGAGCGCACGGGCCTCCACCAGATGCACATCATCATGGTCCACTGCTTCCTCTTCGGACGCTCCTACGTGCCCGAGGCCACGGCTGTCGCCCGCCGCTACGCGTAGGTGGTCGGACGGGGCCGGTCGCGCGCAGGGGGCGCTCGCGCGGTTGCGGTCGCCCTTGCGCACTGGCGCGCCACTGCGCCTGGGGCCGGGGCCGGGTCGTGCGCATGGGCCGTGTCCGACCATTGTGCGCCGGTGCCCGCAGGAGCGGTGCCGCGACGGCGCGCTCCGCTCGATGAACATCGGACGCGCGCCGCCGTGCCGGTGAGCCACCGCTATGAGCGGGGCCGGGTGAGCCGCTAGACTGTCAGTGCCCCAATAGCTCAGTCGGTTAGAGCAGCGGACTCATAATCCGCCGGTCGCCGGTTCAAGCCCGGCTTGGGGCACCACGGCCGTGGTACCACTGCGCGCCCCGCGTCGCCCGGCGGGGCGCATTGGGGCAGGAAGCCACCTACTGGGGCAGGTTAGCCCCCATTGGGGCAGGTTATTAACCTGCCCCAATGCACTGTAACCTACCCCAATGCACCGTAACCTGCCCCAATGCGGACGCCTGCCTGCCTGCGGCGCTTTCGGTGCT
Organism: Schaalia georgiae DSM 6843; assembly: GCF_000429245.1. Lineage (GTDB taxonomy): Bacteria > Actinomycetota > Actinomycetes > Actinomycetales > Actinomycetaceae > Pauljensenia > Pauljensenia georgiae. The sequence goes on along the minus strand of NZ_AUBM01000006.1, from coordinate 85,536 downwards.
CCGGTTTCTGCTGGCTTCGCCGGGAATCCGGGTGGCGGTGGGCGGGAGTGGTCCAAAATGCGTCTGGGTTTCGCTGTTTTCGGCGGGCTCCGCGCGTGGGTGGTCCGAAATGCGTCTGGGTTTGGTGGTTTTGGCCGGATTCGGGTGGATTCGGTGACACTCAGACGCTTTTTGGACCAAATGCCTGCCAAGCCCTCGTTCTCGCCCGAGACTCAGACGCTTTTTGGACCACCGAACCACTGAGGCGCCAGACTATAAGGCCACCAGACGACTGGACCACGAACAGCGCGGGTTGCCCGCGGCCGTCGGGGCGCGGCAGGGCGAAGGGGCGGGCGCCGGTCATCCCTATTCCGCACCGCCCCCTGGCCGTCGCCCGCTCGCATCTGTATCATCAGACAATGGACGATGAAGCAGCCCCCCGACCGGTCCTGGTGTTCCTGGTCCGAGCCCTGGTGGCCTTCCTCGCGGCCTGCGTCGGCGGGCTCGTGCTGTACTGGGCGGATGCGGACCTGTTCGCGGTGTACGCCTACGGCACCTTCGGCTTCTTCACCTTCGTCCAGGTCCTCGTGTCGATCCCGTCGGCGCTGCTCGCACGGCCGACCCGGGTCAAGGCGCTCGTGGTGGTCTCGCCGGTGCTGGTGTTCGTGCCCGTCGCCATCGTGGTCGGCCTCGTCGCGGGGAGGGGCGGCGCTGGGACATCCCCGGTCCTCGGGGGCGCTGCGGTGCTGGCGGCCGTGGTCGTCGCCCAGCTGTGCGCGGCGGTGTCCGCGTGGCTGCTGCGCGAGGCATTCCGGGCGTGGCGTGTGCGCAGCGCGCTCGCGGAGGGTGAATTTTAACACAGGCGGCCCTCCTTGTTGAGAGGCCCCCGGGTTGTGCCTATTATGAGTGGTTGCGCCTTATTGTGTCCGAGGTGACCCGTACCCACCCGCCGTAACAGGCGCTTGGCGGGCGGCGGCGGTGTCAGGTAATGGGCCGAAGGCGCATGCGCGCAACGGAAAAGCAGGGAAGGACCCCCTTTGGCTGCCAACAGCACCGCCAAACAGCATACGCCCCGCGTCTCATTCGCCAAGCTCCGCGAACCCCTCCAGGCCCCCAACCTCCTGGGACTGCAAGTCGAGAGCTTCGACTGGCTGCTGGGCAACGACGCGTGGAAAGCCCGCGTCGAGGCCGCGAAGGAGAACGGCCGCACCGACGTGCCCGACGTCTCGGGCCTTGAGGAGATCTTCCACGAGATCTCGCCCATCGAGGACGTGGCAGGCACCATGAGCCTGTCATTCCGCGACCACCGCCTCGAGTCCCCCAAGTACTCGATGGAGGAGGCCAAGACCAAGGACTACACGTACTCCGCCCCGATGTACGTGACCGCCGAGTTCATGAACTACGAGACCGGCGAGATCAAGTCCCAGACCGTCTTCATGGGGGACTTCCCCCTGATGACGCCCCGCGGCACCTTCATCATCAACGGTACCGAGCGCGTCGTCGTCTCGCAGCTGGTGCGCTCCCCGGGCGTCTACTTCGAGAAGCTCTCGGACCGCTCCACCGACAAGGACACCTTCGGCGCGAAGGTCATCCCCAGCCGCGGCGCGTGGCTGGAGTTCGAGATCGACAAGCGCGACGCGGTCGGCGTGCGCATCGACCGCAAGCGCAAGCAGTCGGTCACCCACTTCCTCAAGGCCATCGGCATGACGGAGTCCGAGATCCGCGACTCCTTCGCCGACTACCCCGTGCTGCTGGAGACCCTGGAGAAGGACACCGTCAACACCCAGGAGGAGGCGCTGCTCGACATCTACCGCAAGCTGCGCCCCGGCGAGCCCGCCAACGTCGATGCCGCCCAGACCCTGCTCAACAACTTCTACTTCGACTCGCGCCGCTACGACCTGGCGAAGGTCGGCCGCTACAAGATCAACAAGAAGCTGGCCATCGAAGCCGATCCCAAGGCGTCGACCCTGTCCCTGGAGGACATCGTCGCCACCGTCAAGTACCTGCTCGCCCTCCACCAGGGCGAGGCGTCCTTCGCGGGGACCCGCGGCGGTGAAGCCGTCCAGGTGCGCGTCGAGACCGACGACATCGACAACTTCGCGAACCGCCGCATCCGCGCCGTCGGCGAGCTCATCCAGGGCCAGGTCCGCACCGGTCTGGCGCGCATGGAGCGCACCGTTCGCGAGCGCATGACCACGCAGGAGACCGATTCGATCACGCCGCAGTCGCTGATCAACATCCGCCCCGTCGTGGCCGCCATCAAGGAGTTCTTCGGGACCTCCCAGCTCTCCCAGTTCATGGACCAGAACAACCCGCTGGCCGGCCTGACCCACAAGCGCCGCCTGTCGGCCCTGGGCCCCGGGGGCCTGTCGCGCGACCGCGCCTCCATGGAGGTGCGCGACGTCCACCCCTCGCACTACGGGCGCATGTGCCCCATCGAGTCCCCTGAGGGCCCGAACATCGGCCTCATCGGGTCGCTGGCGACCTTCGCCCGCATCAACCCCTTCGGCTTCATCGAGACGCCCTACCGCATCGTGCGCGACGGCAAGGTCACCGATGAGATCCGCTACATGACCGCCGACGACGAGAAGGCCCACTTCATCGCCCAGGCGTCCTCGCCGCTCACCGAGGACGGGACCTTCGCCGAGCGCGATGTCCTGTGCCGCGTCGCGGGCGAGGAGCCCACGCTGATCGCGCGCGAGCGCGTCGACTACATGGACGTCTCCGCGCGCCAGATGGTTTCCGTGGCTGCCGCCTTCATCCCCTTCCTGGAGCACGACGACGCGAACCGCGCCCTCATGGGCGCGAACATGCAGCGCCAGGCGGTGCCGCTGCTCACCACCGAGGCGCCGCTGGTCGGCACCGGCATGGAGGAGCGCGCCGCCCACGACTCCGGCGAGATGGTCCTCGCCGCCCACTCGGGCGTCGTTACCGAGGTGAGCGCCGACCTCATCGTTGTGTCCACGGACGCCGGGGGACGCGACAGCTACCGCCTCGAGAAGTTCGAGCGCTCCAACCCCGGCAACTGCACCAACCAGCGCGTCATCGTCGATGAGGGCGACCGCGTCGAGGCCGGAGACGTCCTGGCCGACGGCCCGGCGACCTCCAACGGCGAGGTGGCGCTCGGCAAGAACCTGCTGGTCGCCTACATGTCGTGGGAGGGCCTCAACTACGAGGACGCCATCATCCTGTCCCGCCGCGTCGTCGAAGAGGACATCCTGACCTCCATCCACATCGAGGAGTACGAGGTCGATGCCCGCGAGACGAAGCTCGGCGAGGAGGAGATCACCCGGGACATCCCCAACGTCTCCGAGGAATCCCTGGCCGATCTGGACGAGCGCGGCATTATCCGCATCGGCGCCGAGGTCACCGCCGGCGATGTCCTGGTCGGGAAGGTCACGCCCAAGGGCGAGACCGAGCTGACCAGCGAGGAGCGCCTGCTGCGCGCCATCTTCGGCGAGAAGGCCCGCGAGGTGCGGGACACCTCCCTGCGCGTGCCCCACGGCGAGGAGGGCATCGTCATCGGCGTGCGCGAGTTCAACGACGACGAGGACGACCTCAACCCCGGTGTCCGCCAGACCGTGCGCGTCTACGTCGCCCAGCGGCGCAAGATCACCATCGGCGACAAGATGGCCGGCCGCCACGGGAACAAGGGCGTCGTCTCCAAGATCCTCCCCGTCGAGGACATGCCCTTCCTGGCCGACGGCACCCCCGTCGACATCATCCTCAACCCGCTGGGCGTGCCCGGCCGAATGAACGTCGGGCAGGTGCTCGAGTACCACCTGGGCTGGCTCGCCCACCAGGGGTGGGACGCCTCGGGCGCCGTTGAGGCCGGCGAGGAGTGGACCCGCCAACTGCCCTCCGACGGGATCGCCACCGCCCCCGGCACCCGCGTCGCCACCCCCGTCTTCGACGGCCTGGAGGCGGACGAGCTGGCGGGCCTGCTGCGCAACGTCAACCCCAACCGCGACGGCGACGTGCTCACCAACTCCGACGGCAAGGCGCGCCTCTTCGACGGGCGCTCCGGCGAGCCCTTCCCGTACCCGATCTCGGTGGGCTACACGTACATGCTCAAGCTCCACCACCTGGTCGACGACAAGATCCACGCCCGCTCCACGGGTCCGTACTCGATGATCACGCAGCAGCCGCTGGGCGGCAAGGCCCAGTTCGGCGGACAGCGCTTCGGCGAGATGGAGGTGTGGGCGCTGGAGGCCTACGGCGCCGCCTACGCCCTCCAGGAGCTGCTGACCATCAAGTCCGACGACACCACGGGCCGCGTCAAGGTCTACGAGGCCATCGTCAAGGGCGAGGACATCCCCGAGCCCGGCATCCCCGAGTCCTTCCGGGTCCTCATCCAGGAGATGCGCTCGCTGTGCTTGAACGTCGAAGCCCTCGACGCGGCCGGCAACGTCATCGACCTGCGCGACCAGGACGAGGACTTCAATGCGCGCGAGGACCTGGGCATCACCCTTGATGCCCGTCCCAACGCCGCGGCGACCATCGATGCGATCTGATAGGGAGAGACAACTTTGCTGGACGCCAAAACGTTCGACAGCCTGAAGATCACCCTGGCAACGGGCGACGACATCGCCACGTGGAGCCACGGTGAGGTCAAGAAGCCGGAGACCATCAACTACCGCACGCTCAAGCCTGAGCGCGACGGCCTGTTCGGTGAGCAGATCTTCGGGCCCACGCGCGACTGGGAGTGCGCGTGCGGGAAGTACAAGCGCGTGCGCTACAAGGGGATCATCTGCGAGAAGTGCGGCGTGGAGGTCACCCGCTCCAAGGTTCGCCGCGAGCGGATGGGCCACATCGACCTGGCGGCCCCCGTCACCCACATCTGGTACTTCAAGGGAGTTCCCTCCCGCCTGGGCTACGTGCTCAACCTGGCGCCGAAGGACCTGGAGAAGGTCATCTACTTCGCGGCCTACATGATCACCGAGGTCGACGAGAAGGGCCGCCACGAGGACCTGGCCGAGCTGCGCTCGGAGCTGGAGGTCCAGAAGAAGCAGATGGAGAACAACCGCGACGCGGCCATCAACGACTTCGCCGAGAAGCTCGAGGCCGATATCGCCCAGATGGAGGCCTCGGGGGCCTCCGCTGCCGAGCGCGACCGCGCCCGCAAGCAGGGCGAGCGCGACATGGCGAAGGTCCGCCGCCGCTTCGACGCCGACATCGACGGCCTCGAGGAGACGTGGGAGCGCTTCAAGAACCTCAAGGTCGGCGATCTCGAGGGCAATGAGCGCCTCTACCGCTCCATGGTCGCCCGCTACGGGACCTACTTCAAGGGCGACATGGGCGCCTCGGCCATCCAGAAGCGACTGGAGACCTTCGACCTGGCCGCCGAGGTGGAGGCGCTGCGCCAGACCATCGCCTCGGACTCCGGCCCCCGCAAGGCCCGCGCCATCAAGCGCCTCAAGGTCATCAACGCCTTCGTGGTCACCGGGAACTCCCCGGCGTCCATGGTGCTCACGAAGATCCCGGTGATCCCCCCGGACCTGCGCCCCATGGTGCAGCTCGACGGCGGTCGCTTCGCGACCTCGGATCTCAACGACCTGTACCGCCGCGTCATCAACCGCAACACGCGCCTCAAGCGCCTGCTGGAGCTGGGCGCCCCGGAGATCATCGTCAACAACGAGAAGCGCATGCTCCAGGAGTCCGTTGACGCCCTCTTCGACAACGGCCGCCGCGGGCGCCCCGTCGCTGGCCCGGGCAACCGCCCCCTGAAGTCCATTTCGGACATGCTCAAGGGCAAGCAGGGCCGTTTCCGCCAGAACCTGCTGGGCAAGCGCGTCGACTACTCGGGCCGGAGCGTCATCGTCGTGGGCCCGCAGCTGCAACTGCACCAGTGCGGCCTGCCCAAGCAGATGGCCCTGGAGCTCTTCAAGCCCTTCGTCATGAAGCGCCTGGTCGAGAAGAACTACGCGCAGAACGTCAAGGCGGCCAAGCGCAAGGTCGAGCGCCAGCGACCCGAGGTGTGGGACGTCCTCGACGATGTCATCCGCGAGCACCCGGTGCTGCTCAACCGCGCGCCCACGCTGCACCGCCTCGGCATCCAGGCGTTCGAGCCCCAGCTGATCGAGGGCAAGGCCATCCAGCTGCACCCCCTGGCCTGCGGCGCCTTCAACGCCGACTTCGACGGCGACCAGATGGCCGTGCACCTGCCGCTGGGAGCCGAGGCGCAAGCCGAGGCCCGCATCCTGATGCTGTCGACCAACAACATCCTCAAGCCCTCCGACGGCCGTCCCGTGGCCATGCCGTCGCAGGACATGATCATCGGCCTGTTCCACCTGACCTCGGCGCCCGACCCGTCGGTGCCCGTCGACACGGACGAGGACGGCAAGGCCGTGGTCCCGTACTTCTCCAGCCAGGCGGAGGCCCAGATGGCCTTCGACGCCGGCAACCTGGACCTGAACGCGACCGCGCGCATCCGCTTCGCCGACGGCACCGTGCCGCCCGAGGGCTGGGAAGCCCCCGAGGGATGGCAGCCCGGGGACGGCATCATCCTCGAGACCTCCCTGGGGCGGGCGATCTTCAACGAGCAGCTGCCCACCGACTACCCGTTCGTCAACGAGGTCGTCGGCAAGAAGCAGCTGGGCGACATCGTCAACACGCTCACCCAGCGCTACCCGAACGTGCTGGTCGCCGACTGCCTGGACGCCCTCAAGTCCGCTGGGTTCCACTGGTCGACGTGGTCGGGCATCACGATCGCCTTCTCCGACATCCAGGCGTCCCCGCGCAAGCGCGAGATCCTGGCGAGTTACGAGGCCAAGGCGGCGGAGATCGTCGAGCAGTTCGAGACGGGCATCATCTTGGAGGAGACCCGCTACGAGGAGCTCGTGAAGCTGTGGCTGCAGTGCACCGAGGAGGTCGCCCAGGACATGCGCGACAACTTCTCCGAGCGCAACACCGTGTACCGGATGGTGAACTCGGGGGCCCGCGGCAACTGGTCCCAGGTGCAGCAGATCGCCGGCATGCGCGGCCTCGTGTCCGACCCGAAGCAGAAGCTCATCGAGCAGCCCATCAAGGCGAACTACCGTGAGGGCCTCACCGTCCTCGAGTACTTCATCGCCACGCACGGCGCCCGTAAGGGCCTGGTCGATACGGCTCTGCGCACCGCCGAGTCCGGGTACCTGACGCGGCGCCTCGTCGACGTCTCCCAGGACGTCATCGTTCGCGAGGCGGACTGCGGCACGCGCGCGGGCCTGAAGATCCGCATCGCCCAGAAGAACGACGCCGGCCAGTGGGAGCCCTCGGAGCTCATCGAGACGACCGCCTACGCCCGAAACCTCGCCCGCGACGCGGTGAACGAGGCCGGGGAGGTCGTCATGCAGGCTGGCACCGACCTGGGCGATGACCAGCTCGCCGAGCTGGTGGCCGCCGGCGTCGGCGAGATCACGTGCCGTTCCGTGCTCACCTGCGAGTCGCAGGTCGGCACCTGCGCTGCCTGCTACGGGCGCTCCCTGGCGACCGGCAAGCAGGTGGACATCGGCGAGGCCGTCGGCATTATCGCCGCCCAGTCCATCGGCGAGCCCGGCACGCAGCTGACGATGCGCACCTTCCACACCGGTGGCGCCGCCTCGGCGGCGGACATCACGCAGGGCCTGCCCCGCGTGCAGGAGCTCTTCGAGGCGCGCAGCCCGAAGGTCGAAGCGAAGATGAACGAGGCCGCCGGCCGCGTCCACATCGACGACGAGGATCCCTCGGTGCGCCGCGTGGTCATCACCCGCGATGACGCCAAGGAGGACTTGGTCGTCGAGGTGTCGCGCCGCCAGAAGCTGCTGGTGGCCGAGGGCCAGCACATCGACGCGGGGACGCCCCTGACCGAGGGGCAGCTGGACCCCAAGGAGATCCTGCGCATCATGGGCCGCAACGTGGCCCAGAAGATGCTGGTGGACGAGGTCCAGAAGGTGTACCGCGACCAGGGCGTGGGCATCCACGCGAAGCACATCGAGGTCATCGTCCGCCAGATGCTGCGCCGCGTGACCATCCTGGAGCCGGGGGACACCTCGTTCATGCCCGGCGAGCTGGTGGACCGCATGGCGTACCTGACGCAGAACCGCCGCGTCGCGGCCGAGGGCGGGCAGCCGGCCTCGGGCCGCCAGATGCTCATGGGTATCACGAAGGCGTCGCTGGCCACGGACTCGTGGCTGTCCGCCGCGTCCTTCCAGGAGACGACGAAGGTCCTGACCGAGGCCGCCATGAACGGCAAGTCGGACGCACTGGTCGGCCTGAAGGAGAACGTGATCCTCGGAAAGCTCATCCCGGCGGGCACGGGCCTGGCCCGTTACAACGACGTCATCGTCGAGCCCACGCCGGAGGCCCTGGCCAACTCCAACTACTCGGAGGTGGACTTCCAGGACGGGCAGGTGTCCGAGGACTTCCTCGACACGCTCGGCTCGATTGATTTCGGCATGAGCTTCCACGAGTGAGCGCCTGATCGGCTGATCCGGGAACCTGGGCCCGGCCCCCGCACGGGGGCCGGGCCCAGGCCGTCGACCGCGTGAGCGCACCGGACGGATGCGCTCGCGCGCCCCGTTGAAGGGCGCCGTCTCGCGCCGCGCGGAGGCAGATTGTGCGCCTCTGGTTACAGATTGTGGCTGACCGTTGGATCCGTGGCGCGGGGGCGGTTCAATGGGTGGTGGAGGGTTTCGGCACCCGGTCGCCCGGTCGTTCATCCACGTCGAAGGTGACACCGCCCGGGCGGGGCCGCGATGACGAGGCGCTTCCCATTTCCTGCCATAGTGCCGTGGAGTCTGAAAGAGGAACACCTGACATGCTTTCCATCAACTGGGATGACGTGTGGAAGATGGTTGAGACGATCAAGATCTCCTTGATCGTCATCGGCGTCGCGCTGGCGCTCGCCGCCGTCGTCTCCATCGCCGTCATCAGAATGAACCGTCCCGCCCGCAAACTCGCGCGATCGACCGTGTGGGTCGCCGCCTTCGCGGCCGTCGTCGTCGCCGTCGTGTCGATGATGTACGGCGGTTTCCGCACCGTCCTCGACCTCGCCTCCGGGAAAGGGGCTCTCACCGACGCCTCGAAGGCCCAGGTGGAGGGACTGGGCAACGACATCTCCGACGAGGGGATGGTCCTGCTGAAGAACACGGACGGCGCGCTGCCCCTGCAGAAGGGGTCCGCGGTCAACGTGTGGGGGTGGGCCTCGACGAACCCCATCTACGGCGGGACGGGCTCGGGCTCCCTGTCGGCCGACAACCCGACGACCTCCCTGCTCGACGGCCTGGCGAACGCGGGCTTCTCGACGAACACCGACCTGTCGGCCCTCTACACCGGCTACCGCGCCGAGCGCCCCGAGGTCGGCATGTTCAAGGCCGACTGGTCGCTGCCCGAGCCGACCGAGGACATGTACTCCGACGACCTGCTCCGCGGCGTGAGAACCTTCTCCGACACCTCGGTCGTGACCATCGCCCGCAGTGGCGGCGAGGGCTTCGACCTGCCCCGCGATGTCAACAAGGAGATGCGCGAGAACCCCTACTTCTCGTACACGGACAACTCCACCGAGTACCCGGACTTCCTGGATGGGCAGGGCTACTTGGAGCTCACCCGCCCCGAGCGGGAGATGATCGCGCTGGCCAAGCAGAACTCCAAGAAGACCATCGTCGTCGTCAACGCCGCGAACGTGTTCCAGCTGGGCGAGCTGCAGGACGACCCGGACATCGACGCGATCGTCTGGGCGATCCCGGGCGGGCAGGTGGGTTTCAACGCCCTGGGCCGCATCCTGGACGGCGAGGTCAACCCGTCGGCCAAGACCCCCGACACCTTCCCCCGGATCCTCAAGGCGGGTCCCGCCGCCAACAACTTCGGCGACTTCCAGTACACGAACATGACGGAGTTCGCCCAGGAGGACCCTTTCAACAAGGGCACATTCACCCAGCCGTCGTTCGTCAACTACACGGACTCCGTCTACGTGGGCTACCGCTGGTACGAGACCGCTGCGGCTGAGGGCGTCATCGAGTACTCCAGCGAAGTCGTCTACCCCTTCGGCCACGGCCTGTCCTACACGAGTTTCGCCCAGGAGATGTCAGAACTGCGCGAGAGCGCCGACGGAGTGCTGAGCGCAGAGGTGACGGTGACGAACACCGGCCAGGTGGCGGGCAAGGACGTCGTCCAGGTCTACTCGAACCCGCCCTACACCGACGGCGGCATTGAGAAGTCGGCGGCGAACCTGATCGCCTACGAGAAGACGAGGGCACTCCAGCCCGGCGAGTCGCAGACCGTGCCGGTGACGTGGTCGCGGGACTCCCTGGCCTCCTACGACGCCGGGGACGCCAAGGCCTACGTCCTCGAGGCGGGCGACTACCGCATCTCGATCCGGTCGAACTCCCACGAGGTCCTGGCCGAGCAGTCCTTCCCGGTCGCGCAGACCACCGTCTACGACTCTGCGGCGGACACCCACGACGGTGACCGCGTCGTCGCGACGAACCACTTCGACGAGGCGGCCGGCGGCGCCACGTACTTGTCGCGCGCCGGGCGTTTCGCCAACCTCGCCGAGGCGACGGCCGCCCCCACCGACTTCGAGATGTCCGCCGAGCACAAGGCCGCGTTCCTGGCCACATCGAACTACGACCCCGACTCCGACGAGGCCGGACTGTCGGTGCGCCGCCCGACGACGGACGCCCGCAACGGCCTGGTGCTGGGGGATCTGCACGGACTCGCCTACGACGACCCGAAGTGGGACCAGTTGCTCGACCAGCTCTCGGTCGATGACATGAACTCCCTGATCTCCAAGGGCGGCTACGGCTCCCCGGCGGTGTCATCAGTGGGCAAACTGCGCGTCTCCGACGTGGACGGCCCCGCCTCGTTGAACAACAATTTCACGGGCGTGGGATCCATCGGCCTTCCGTCGGCCGTGTCGGTCGCGGCGACCTTCAACAAGGAGCTCGCGCGCTCCTTCGGCGACGCCATCGGCACCATGGCGCACGACATGCAGGTCTCCGGCTGGTACGCCCCCGCGACGAACACCCACCGCTACGCGTACGCGGGCCGCAACTTCGAGTACTTCTCGGAGGACCCGCTGCTGGCCGGGGCGCAGGTCGCCGAGGAGATCCAGGGCGCGCAGGCCAAGGGCGTGTACGCCTTCATCAAGCACTTCGCCCTCAACGACCAGGAGACGAACCGCACGCACATGCTGGCGACGTGGACGAACGAGCAGGCCCTGCGCGAGGTGTACCTGCGGCCCTTCGAGATCGGAGTCAAGCAGGGGGGTGCCCGCGCCGTGATGAGCGCCTTCAACTACATCGGCACCACCTACGCCGGCGCCCACCCGGAGCTGCTCAACACGGTGCTCCGCCAGGAATGGGGATTCCGGGGCATGGTCCTGACCGACTACTTCGCCGGGTACGGCTATCAGAACGCCGACCAGATCGTGCGCAACGGCGGCGACTTCATGCTCGCCACGCTCGACATGCCCATCGCGAAGGTCAACACCCAGTCCGACGCTGGGCTGGTCCAGATGCGCCGCGCCTCGCACAACATCCTCTACACGGTGGCGAACTCGTGGATGTACGAGAACGGGCAGCCCGAGGTGGAGCGCAACGCGTGGGAGTACATCACGTGGGTTGTCGCCGGAGCGCTGATCCTGGCGCTGCTGGGCCTGGAGGTGATGGCCCTCCGCCGCTACCGGGCGCGCTCGGCCGGGGGAGCGGAGCCCACGCCGCCCACCGGTGACACGGACGACGGGGACGGGGCGCGAGGGGGTGGCACCGAGTAGCCGCCCCGCAGCGGGCCGCGCGGCCCAGCCCCCGCCTCGTGCGCTGAGGGCGAGAGCACACGGGGAACCTTTGACGGGTAAGCGGCCGACGCCGTATTCTAGAGGGCGGTTCCCGCGCCTGCGGGTTCCCTGTGCCAGCTCCGCGCTGGCAGCGGGCTCCGTCCGTCGGAGCTCCGGGCGTCATCCTCTGACCCGGCCACGGCCCCGTCATCATGGCGCACCGGCCCCTGACGGACTTCCGCGCGCCCGAAGGGGAATCGCAGTCACGGCAGACTCACCACCAGTGCCCCGCCAAGGGGCCTCCGACGGAAAGAAACTGGAGTCCCAGTGCCTACCATTCAGCAGCTCGTCCGCAAGGGGCGTGTGTCGAAGCGCGCGAAGGTGAAGACCCGTGCGCTCAAGGGGTCGCCCCAGCGCCGCGGCGTGTGCACCCGCGTGTACACGACCACGCCCAAGAAGCCGAACTCGGCCCTGCGAAAGGTCGCCCGCGTGCGCCTCTCGTCGGGCATCGAGGTCACCGCCTACATCCCCGGTGAGGGCCACAACCTGCAGGAGCACTCGATCGTGCTCGTGCGCGGTGGCCGCGTTAGGGACCTCCCGGGCGTGCGCTACCGCATCGTCCGCGGTTCGCTGGACACGCAGGGCGTGCGCGGCCGCCAGCAGGCCCGCTCCCGCTACGGCGCGAAGAAGGAGAAGAAGTAATGCCCCGTAAAGGCCCCGCTCCCAAGCGCCCCCTGGTCGATGACCCGGTTTACGGGTCCAAGGTGGTCACCCAGCTGGTGAACCGCGTCCTGCTCGACGGGAAGAAGACCGTCGCCGAGCGCATCGTCTACGGCGCGCTCGAGTCCGTGCGCGAGCGCACCGAGCAGGAGCCCGTCTCCGTGCTCAAGCGCGCCCTCGACAACATCCGCCCCGCCCTGGAGGTCCGCTCCCGCAGGGTCGGCGGCGCCACCTACCAGGTCCCCGTCGAGGTCCGCCCCGCCCGCGCCACGACGCTCGCCCTGCGCTGGTTGGTCGACTTCTCCCGGCAGCGCCGCGAGAAGACCATGACCGAGCGCCTCGCCAACGAGATCCTCGACGCCTCCAACGGCCTGGGGGCCGCTGTCAAGCGCCGCGAGGACATGCACAAGATGGCCGAGTCCAACCGCGCCTTCGCGCACTACCGCTGGTGAACCACTGACGGGGCCGGGGCTGACCGGCCCCGTCGCTGGCGCCAGCGCCATAGTCACCCATAACTTCGAACGAAGGAACTGCACTCGTGGCACTAGAGGTGCTGACGGACCTCAACAAGGTCCGCAACATTGGCATCATGGCTCACATCGATGCCGGCAAGACGACCGTGACGGAACGAATCCTGTTCTACACGGGCATCAACTACAAGATCGGCGAGACGCACGACGGCGCCTCGACGACCGACTGGATGGAACAGGAGAAGGAGCGCGGCATCACCATCACCTCCGCCGCTGTCACCTCCTTCTGGAACGGCAACCAGATCAACATCATCGACACCCCCGGCCACGTCGACTTCACGGTCGAGGTGGAGCGCTCGCTGCGCGTCCTCGACGGCGCCGTCGCGGTCTTCGACGGCAAGGAGGGTGTTGAGCCCCAGTCCGAGACCGTGTGGCGCCAGGCCGACAAGTACGAGGTCCCCCGCATCTGCTTCATCAACAAGATGGACAAGATGGGCGCCGACTTCTACTTCTCCGTCTCCACCATCAAGGACCGCCTCCACGCGACCCCCATCGTCATGCAGCTGCCCATGGGCGCCGAGTCCGATTTCGTCGGGAACATCGACCTGCTGACCATGGAGGCGCTGACCTACCCGGCCAAGGACGACAAGGGCAACGACACCCTCGGCTCCGTCATCGTGCGCGGCCCCATCCCCGCCGAGTACCAGGAGAAGGCCGAGGAGTACCGCGAGGCGCTCGTCGAGGCCGCCGCCGAGGGCACTGATGAGCTCACCGAGCTCTACCTGGAGAACGGCGAGCTGACCGTCGAGCAGATCAAAGAGGGCATCCGGGCCCTGACGGTCGCCGGACGGGCCTTCCCCGTCTACTGCGGCACGGCGCTGCGCAACATGGGCGTCCAGCCCGTCCTCGACGCCGTCGTGGACTTCCTGCCGTCCCCGCTCGACATCGGCGAGGTCCGCGGCTTCAAGCCCGGAAGCGACACCGAGGAGGAGACGGAGGCCCGCAAGCCCTCCGAGTCCGAGCCCTTCGCCGCCCTGGCCTTCAAGATCGCGGCCCACCCCTTCTACGGCAAGCTCACCTTCGTGCGCGTCTACTCGGGCAAGGTCGACGCCGGCGCCCAGGTGATGAACTCGACGAAGGGCAAGAAGGAGCGCATCGGGAAGATCTTCCAGATGCACTCCAACAAGGAGAACCCCGTCGAGCAGGCGCACGCCGGGCACATCTACGCTGTCATCGGCCTCAAGGACACGACGACCGGCGATACGCTGTGCGCCATGGACAAGCCGATCGTCCTGGAGTCGATGACCTTCCCGGCCCCCGTCATCCAGGTCGCCGTCGAGCCCAAGTCGAAGGCCGACCAGGAGAAGATGGGCGTGGCCATCCAGAAGCTCGCCGAGGAGGACCCGACCTTCACCGTCGAGCTGGACCCGGAGACCGGCCAGACCATCATCGGCGGCATGGGCGAGCTGCACCTCGACATCATCGTGGACCGCATGCGCCGCGAGTTCAAGGTCGAGGCGAACGTCGGCAACCCGATGGTCGCCTACCGCGAGACCATCCGCAAGAAGGTCGACAAGTACGAGTACACCCACAAGAAGCAGACCGGCGGCTCCGGTCAGTTCGCGCGCGTCATCATCGCGCTCGAGCCGCTTCCGGCGGGCTCCGAGGAGGAGTACGAGTTCGAGGACAAGGTCACCGGTGGCCGCGTCCCGCGCGAGTACATCCCCTCGGTCGACCACGGCATCCGCGACGCCATGCAGTCCGGCGTGCTCGCGGGCTACCCGATGGTGGACATCAAGGCCACGCTGCTCGACGGCGCCTACCACGAGGTCGACTCCTCCGAGATGGCGTTCAAGGTGGCCGGCTCCATGGCCCTGAAGGAGGCCGCCAAGAAGGCGAGCCCCGTCCTCCTCGAGCCGATCATGGCCGTCGAGGTGCGTACTCCCGAGGAGTACATGGGCGACGTCATCGGTGACCTCAACTCCCGCCGCGGCGCGATCTCGTCGATGGACGAGCAGCACGGCGTCCGCGTCGTCAAGGCCCAGGTGCCGCTGTCCGAGATGTTCGGCTACGTCGGCGACCTGCGCTCCAAGACGCAGGGCCGTGCCGTCTACTCCATGGAGTTCGACAGCTACGCCGAGGTCCCGCGCGCCGTCGCGGACGAGGTCATCGGCAAATCTCGGGGCAACTGAGTCCCACCGGGGGCCGCTTCGGGCTGGGAGCGCGCAGTGACCCAGCCCAAGCGAGCCGCCTCACACACAAGTAAAACCCAGTAGGTCTCATGCCCCCTTGGTGTTAGAGTGACACCTAGCCGTAGGCTGAGAACATCTACCCGAGTCCAGGAGGACACAAGTGGCGAAGGCCAAGTTTGAGCGCACCAAGCCGCACGTCAACATCGGCACGATTGGTCACGTCGACCACGGCAAGACGACGCTGACGGCAGCCATCACGAAGGTGCTGCACGACAAGTACCCCGAACTCAACGAGTTCACCCCCTTCGACCAGGTCGACAACGCCCCCGAGGAGCGCGACCGCGGCATCACCATCAACGTCTCCCACGTTGAGTACCAGACCGAGGCGCGCCACTACGCGCACGTCGATGCCCCCGGCCACGCCGACTACGTCAAGAACATGATCACGGGCGCCGCCCAGATGGACGGTGCGATCCTGGTCGTCGCCGCCACCGACGGCCCCATGGCCCAGACCCGCGAGCACGTCCTGCTCGCCCGCCAGGTCGGCGTCCCCACGATCCTCATCGCCCTGAACAAGGCCGACATGGTCGACGACGAGGAGATGCTCGAGCTGGTCGAGGAGGAGTGCCGCGACCTGCTGGAGTCCCAGGACTTCGACCGCGACGCCCCGATCATCCAGGTGTCCGCTCTGAAGGCCCTCGAGGGCGACGCCGAGTGGGTCGCCAAGGTCGAGGAGCTCATGGAGGCCGTGGACACCTACATCCCCACGCCCGAGCGCGACATGGACAAGCCCTTCCTCATGCCGATCGAGGACGTCTTCACGATCACCGGTCGTGGCACCGTCGTCACCGGTCGTGTGGAGCGCGGCAAGCTGCCCATCAACTCCGAGGTCGAGATCCTCGGCATCCGCGAGCCGCAGAAGACCACGGTCACCGGCATCGAGATGTTCCACAAGTCGATGGACGAGGCGTGGGCCGGCGAGAACTGCGGCCTGCTGCTGCGCGGCACCAAGCGCGACGAGGTCGAGCGCGGCCAGGTCGTGGCCGTTCCCGGCTCCATCACGCCCCACACCGAGTTCAAGGGCCAGGTCTACATCCTCAAGAAGGAGGAGGGCGGCCGTCACAACCCGTTCTTCTCGAACTACCGCCCGCAGTTCTACTTCCGCACCACGGACGTGACCGGCGTCATCACCCTCCCCGAGGGCACCGACATGGTCATGCCCGGTGACACCACCGAGATCTCCGTCGAGCTGATCCAGCCCATCGCCATGGAGCCGGGCCTCGGCTTCGCGATCCGCGAGGGCGGCCGCACGGTCGGCTCCGGCCGGGTCACCGAGATCCTCAAGTGAGCCCACTGAGGGCCTACTCGGATTCTGTTCGCTGATCCAGCGGCTT
>NZ_AUBM01000006.1:0-69040 GCF_000429245.1 Schaalia georgiae DSM 6843 | reverse complement strand
GCGTGGGCTGCGGTGGGCGCTTCCGCAGGTAACGAGCACCTTGTGCGGTAATCATCACAGTTGACGACACGCCCGAGTGCGGGGTAGAGTGGTTCGCGGTTCGCAGGGGTTGGCCCTGCGGGCCGCGCCACTCTGTCGGTGGTTTCACATGCGAGAGCGCCAGCACGGTTTGTCCTCGTGGGTGGAACTCTGACAGAATGGCACGGTTGCCCCAGCGGCTCTGGGGTGGTTCGCGCGCGCCATCGCGCCCGGACCGGGCAATATGCCCAAGATCTTTGGACACGACGCCGGACAGCCGCGGCCCCCGCGGAATCACCCGGGCGACACGCCCGGGTGCGTGTACCGGCGCCGAATCTGTACGAGAAGAGGTAGGACGGCATGGCGGGACAGAAGATCCGCATCCGGCTCAAGTCGTATGACCACGAGGTCATCGACAGCTCCGCGCGCAAGATCGTGGAAACCGTACAGCGTGCGGGCGCCACAGTCGTGGGCCCGGTGCCGCTGCCGACCGAGAAGAACGTTTTCGTCGTTATCCGGTCGCCCCACAAGTACAAGGACAGCCGCGAGCACTTTGAAATGCGCACGCACAAGCGGCTCATCGACATCATCGACCCGACTCCCAAGGCCGTCGACTCGCTCATGCGCATCGATCTGCCCGCGGATGTCAACATCGAGATCAAGCTCTGAGGACTTCTGCAATGACTAACAACAAGCAGCACGCTGCCGCGCCGATCCAGGCGCTGCTCGGCCGCAAGATCGGCATGACCCAGGTCTGGGACGCCGACGGCCGCCTCGTGCCCCTGACTGTCGTGCAGGTCGGCACCAACGTCGTCACCCAGGTTCGAACCGAAGAGGTCGACGGCTACTCCGCCATCCAGCTTGGTTTCGGCGAGATCGACCCCCGCAAGGTCACCAAGCCCCTCCAGGGCCACTTCGCCAAAGCGGGTGTCGCCCCCCGCCGCCACCTCGCCGAGGTGCGCACCTCCGAGCACGACTCCTACGAGGTCGGCCAAGAGCTCGACGCGTCCACCTTCGAGGCGGGCCAGAGCGTGGACGTGTCCGGCAACACCAAGGGCAAGGGCTTTGCGGGTGTGATGAAGCGCCACGGCTTCGCCGGCGTCTCCGCCTCCCACGGCGCCCACCGCAACCACCGCAAGCCCGGCTCCATCGGCGCGTGCGCCACCCCCGGCCGCATCTTCAAGGGCCTGCGCATGGCCGGCCGCATGGGCGGCAACCGCCGTACTGTCCAGAACCTGCGTATCCAGGCCGTCGACACCGAGAAGGGCCTGCTGCTCATCAGCGGCGCCATCCCCGGCCCCAAGAACGGCATCGTCCTGGTTCGCTCCGCTGTGAAGGGTGCGTGATCATGTCTGAGGTTCGCTCCGTCGACGTCGTCGACCTCAAGGGCAAGAAGGCCGCCACCGTCGACCTTCCCGCCGAGATCTTCGACGTCCCCACCAATATCCCGCTCATGCACCAGGTCGTCGTGGCCCAGCTGGCCGCCGCCCGTCAGGGCACCCACTCCACGAAGACCCGCGGCCAGGTCTCCGGCGGCGGCAGGAAGCCGTTCCGCCAGAAGGGCACCGGCAACGCCCGCCAGGGCTCCATCCGCGCCCCCCAGTTCACCGGCGGCGGCGTGGTCCACGGCCCCCAGCCCCGGGACTACGACCAGCGCACCCCCAAGAAGATGAAGCGCGGTGCCCTGCGCTCGGCCCTGTCCGACCGCGCCCGCGCCGACCGCATCCACGTCGTCACCGCGCTCTTCGAGGGCGACAAGCCCTCCACGAAGGCCGCGCTGGCCTCGCTGCGCGCCATCGTCGATGACCGCCAGGCGCTCGTCGTCCTCGAGCGCGGCGACGAGCTGACCGCGCTGTCCCTGCGCAACGTCCCCGAGGTCCACGTCCTGTGGGTCGACCAGTTGAACACCTACGACGTCCTGGACGCCGATGACATCGTGTTCACCCAGGCCGCCCTGGAGTCCTTCCTCGGTACCAAGGAGGAGACCAAGTGAGCACGATCGAAGCGGGCAAGAACCCCCGCGACATCATCTTCAAGCCCGTCACCACGGAGAAGTCGCTGGCCCTGATGGACCAGGGCAAGTACACCTTCGAGGTCGACCCCCGCGCGAACAAGACCGAGATCAAGATCGCCATCGAGCGCATCTTCGGCGTGAAGATCGGTTCCATCGCCACCCAGAACCGCAAGGGCAAGACCTACCGCACCCGAGGCGGGATCGGTAAGCGCAAGGACGTCAAGCGTGCCATCGTCACCGTGCGCGAGGGCACCATCGACATCTTCGGCGATCAGGCCTGAGAACCGGAGAAGGACTGAGAAACATGGGAATCCGCAATTACAAGCCCACGACTCCGGGTCGGCGCTTCTCCAGCGTCTCCGACTTCGTCGAGATCACCCGGGACACCCCCGAGAAGTCGCTGGTGCGCCCCCTGCACAAGACCGGCGGCCGTAACAACAGCGGCCGCGTGACCTCGCGCCACCGCGGCGGCGGGCACAAGCGCCAGTACCGGGTCATCGACTTCCGCCGGTCCGACAAGGACGGCGTGCCGGCGAAAGTCGCGCACATCGAGTACGACCCCAACCGCACGGCCCGCATCGCGCTGCTGCACTACGCCGACGGCGCCAAGCGCTACATCCTGGCCCCCGCCGGGCTCAAGCAGGGCGACCGCATCGAGGCCGGCCCCTCGGCCGACATCAAGCCCGGCAACAGCCTGCAGCTGCGCAACATCCCCCTGGGCACCGTCGTGCACGCCGTCGAGCTCTACCCCGGCGGCGGCGCCAAGATCGCCCGCAGCGCCGGAACCTCCGTCCAGCTGGTCGCCAAGGAAGGGCGCTTCGCCCAGCTGCGCATGCCCTCGGGCGAGATCCGCAACGTCGAGGCCACCTGCCGCGCCACCATCGGCGAGGTCGGCAACGCCGAGCAGTCGAACATCAACTGGGGCAAGGCCGGCCGCATGCGCTGGAAGGGCAAGCGCCCCCACGTGCGAGGCGTTGTCATGAACCCGGTGGACCACCCGCACGGAGGCGGCGAGGGCCGCACCTCCGGCGGCCGCCACCCGGTGTCGCCGTGGGGCAAGCCCGAGGGCCGCACCCGCCGTCCGAAGAAGGCGTCGGACCGCCTGATCGTCCGCCGCCGCAAGACCGGCAAGAACCGCTGAGTAGGAGTCGATTGAAATGCCGCGTAGTTTGAAGAAGGGCCCGTTCGTCGACGACCACCTGCTCAAGAAGGTCGACGCAGCGAACGAGTCCGGTTCGAAGGCCGTCATCAAGACCTGGTCGCGCCGTTCGGTCATCACCCCGGACTTCCTGGGACTGACCATCGCCGTCCACGACGGCCGCAAGCACGTGCCCGTTTTCGTCACCGAGTCGATGGTGGGCCACAAGCTGGGCGAGTTCGCTCCCACGCGCACTTTCCGCAGCCACGACAAGGACGACCGCAAGGGACGTCGGCGCTGAGCCGGCCCGAGGAAGAAGAGGCAGATACATGGAAGCCAAGGCGCAGGCGCGTTACATCCGCGTCACGCCCCAGAAGTCCCGCCGAGTCGTGAACGAGGTTCGCGGCAAGCGAGCGCTGGAGGCCGCCGACATTCTGCGGTTCGCCCCGCAGGCCGTCGCCACCGATGTCCGCAAGGTGCTCATGAGCGCCATCGCCAACTCCCGGGTCAAGGCCGAGAACGCCGGCGAGACCTTCAACGAGGCGGACCTGCTCGTGCTGGAGGCGTACGTGGACGAGGGGCCGACCATGAAGCGGATCCGCCCCCGCGCCCAGGGGCGCGCGGGCCGCATCCTCAAGCGCACATCCCACATCACCATTGTGGTGGGGACCAAGGAAGACAAGAAGAAGGGAGACCGCTGAGATGGGCCAGAAGGTCAACCCCACCGGGTTCCGTCTGGGAATCACCACCGACCACCGGTCCCGCTGGTTCTCCGACTCCACCACCAAGGGGCAGCGCTACTCGGACTACGTCGCCGAGGACGTCGCCATCCGCAAGGCACTCACCGATAACCTCGAGCGCGCCGGTATCGCGAAGGTCGACATCGAGCGCACCCGCGACCGCGTGCGCGTCGATCTGCACACCGCCCGCCCGGGCATCGTCATCGGGCGCCGCGGCGCGGAGGCCGACCGCTTGCGCCAGTCGCTGGAGAAGCTGACCGGCAAGCAGGTCCAGCTCAACATCCTCGAGGTCAAGAACCCCGACCTCGACGCGCAGCTGGTCGCCCAGGGCATCGCCGAGCAGTTGGCCGCCCGCGTTTCGTTCCGCCGTGCCATGCGCAAGGGCATCCAGTCCGCCCAGCGCGCCGGCGCCAAGGGCATCCGCGTGCAGGTCTCGGGCCGTCTCGGCGGGGCCGAGATGAGCCGCTCGGAGTTCTACCGCGAGGGCCGTGTGCCCCTGCACACCCTGCGCGCCAACATCGACTACGGATTCCACGAGGCCCGCACGACCTTCGGTCGCATCGGCGTCAAGGTGTGGATCTACAAGGGCGACATCACCGAGCGCGAGTTCGCGCGCCAGCAGGCCGAGCAGGGCGGTCGCGGCGGTCGCCGCGACGGCCGTCGCGGAGGCCCCCGCCGCGGTGGGCGCCCCAACCAGGAGACCGCTTCGCAGCAGGCCCCCCGTGAGGCCGAGGCCCCCGGCGCCGCTGCGACCAAGACCGGATCGGAGGCCTGAGCCCGATGCTCATTCCCCGTCGGACTAAGTACCGCAAGCAGCACCGCCCGCACCGCACCGGCTTCGCCACGGGCGGCACCGAACTGGCGTTCGGCGACTACGGCATCCAGGCACTGGAGGGCGCGTACATCACCAACCGCCAGATCGAGGCGGCGCGTATCGCCGTGACCCGCCACATCAAGCGCGGCGGCAAGGTCTGGATCAACATCTTCCCGGACCGCCCGTTGACCAAGAAGCCCGCCGAGACCCGCATGGGCTCGGGCAAGGGCGCCCCCGAATGGTGGGTCGCCCCCGTCAAGCCGGGACGAATCCTGTTCGAGCTGTCCGGCGTCCCCGAGGAACTCGCCCGCGAGGCCCTCAGCCGCGCGCAGCACAAGCTTCCGATCAAGAGCCGTTTCGTGGTTCGTGAGGGTGGTGACATCTGATGGCAGAAAAGGGTTTGACCGCCGCTGACCTCGATGCGATGGACGACGCGCAGCTGTCCAAGGAGCTCGAGAAGGCGAAGGCCGAGCTGTTCAACCTGCGTTTCGCGCAGGCCGTCGGCAACCTCGAGGACCACGGGCGCATGAAGACCGTGCGCCGGGACATCGCCCGGATCTACACCATCGCGCGTGAGCGGGAGCTCGGCTACCGCACCGCCCCTAGCACTGAGGAGTGAGCCTGATGGCAGAAACCACCGCTCGCAATGAGCGAAAGGTCCGTCGCGGCTACGTCGTCAGCGACAAGATGGACAAGACCGTTGTCGTGCGAATCGAGGACCGCGTCAAGCACGCCCTCTACGGCAAGGTCATGCGCAAGAACACCAAGGTCAAGGTTCACGACGAGCACAACGAGTGCGGTGTCGGCGATCTCGTCCTCATCATGGAGACCCGTCCGCTGTCGGCCACCAAGCGCTGGCGCGTCGTGGAGATCCTCGAAAAGGCGAAGTGACCTTCGCTCACAGACCGAAATCCGTTCGGCAAGGCTCGACCGGCCCCAACCGGAAGAGAACCGGCACGACGACAGGAGTCAATAGAAAATGATCCAGCAGGAGTCGCGACTGAAGGTCGCCGACAACACAGGGGCCAAGGAGATCCTGACCATCCGTGTTCTCGGCGGCTCGGGTCGGCGCTACGCGGGAATCGGCGACACGATCGTCGCAACCGTGAAGGACGCCATCCCCGGCGGCAACGTCAAGAAGGGCGAGGTCGTCAAGGCAGTGGTCGTGCGCACGCGCAAGGAGATCCGCCGCCCCGACGGTTCCTACATCCGCTTCGACGAGAACGCGGCCGTCATCATCAACAACAACGGCGATCCGCGCGGAACCCGCATCTTCGGCCCCGTGGGCCGGGAGCTGCGCGATAAGAAGTTCATGCGCATCGTCTCCCTCGCACAGGAGGTGATCTGATCCATGGCCGCAAAGATCCGCAAGGGCGACCTGGTCGAGGTCGTCCGAGGACGCACCTCCGACGAGAAGGCCCTGGCCAAGCGCAACGAGCGCCGCGTAGCTGAGGGGCTCGAGCCCCTCAAGCCCGGCGACAAGGGCAAGCAGGGGCGCGTCATCAAGGTGTTCCCCGCCGAGCAGAAGGTCCTGGTCGAGGGCGTCAACCTCAAGACGCGCCACGTCCGCCAGGGGCAGACGCAGGGCTCGACCGGCGGTATCGAGACCGTCGAGGCGCCGATCTCCCTGTCGAAGGTCGCCCTGGTCGACCCCGACACCAAGAAGCGCGTGCGCGTCGGTTTCCGCGAGGACACCGTTGAGCGCGACGGCCGCACCCGCACCGTCCGCGTCCGCGTGACCCGCGGCGGCGCCAAGCGCGGCATCGAGCAGGGCAAGGAGATCTGAGCATGGCCCCGCGTCTGAAAGAGAAGTACGCCTCCGAGATCCGCGAGGCTCTGCGCACCGAGTTCAAGCACGAGAACATCATGCAGGTCGGTGGGCTGACGAAGATCGTCGTCAACATGGGCGTCGGCGAGGCAGCGCGCGATTCCAAGGCGCTGGAGGGCGCGATCCGCGACCTCGCCACCATCACGGGGCAGAAGCCTGTGACGACCCGCGCCAAGAAGTCCATCGCCCAGTTCAAACTGCGCGAGGGCCAGGCGATCGGCGCGCACGTGACCCTGCGCGGCGACCGCATGTGGGAGTTCCTCGACCGCCTCCTCTCCACGGCACTGCCCCGTATCCGCGACTTCCGCGGGCTCTCGCCCAAGCAGTTCGACGGGCACGGCAACTACACCTTCGGTCTGACGGAGCAGTCGATGTTCCACGAGATCGACCAGGACTCGATCGACCGGGTGCGCGGTATGGACATCACGGTTGTCACCTCGGCCACCACCGACGAGGAAGGGCGCGCTCTGCTCCGCCACCTCGGCTTCCCGTTCAAGGAGGACTGACCCATGGCCAAGACGTCCCTCAAGGTCAAGGCCGCGCGCAAGCCGAAGTTCGGCGTGCGCGCCTACACCAGGTGCAACCGTTGCGGTCGTCCGCACTCGGTGTACCGCAAGTTCGGACTGTGCCGCGTGTGCCTGCGCGAGCTCGCCCTGCGCGGCGAACTGCCCGGCGTCACCAAGAGCAGCTGGTAATACGAACGTCGCAGGTCCCGGTGCGCCGGAGAAACCGCGACGAGGAAGGGGAGTACAACCCCATGACAATGACAGACCCGATCGCAGACATGCTCACGCGTCTGCGCAACGCGAACCGCGCGCACCACGACTCGGTCTCCATGCCGTACTCGAAGCTCAAGAACGCGATCGCGAACATCCTGGTCGAGGAGGGCTACATCGCCTCGACCTCCGTCGAGGACGCCCGGGTGGGCAAGACCCTGACGATCTCCCTGAAGTACGGCTCGCACCGCGAGGCCGCCATCCAGGGCCTGCAGCGCGTTTCCAAGCCCGGTCTGCGCGTGTACGCCAAGTCCACCAACCTGCCCAAGGTCCGCGGCGGCCTGGGCGTGGCGATCCTGTCCACGTCCTCCGGCCTGCTCACCGACCGCCAGGCGGCCGAGAAGGGCGTGGGCGGGGAAGTCCTCGCCTACGTCTGGTGATGAGGAGGCTGAACAATGTCGCGAATTGGTAAGAACCCCATCGCAATCCCCGCAGGCGTCGACGTCGCGATCGACGGCCAGAAGGTGACGGTCAAGGGCCCCAAGGGCACCCTCAGCCACGTCGTGGCCGAGCCGATCACCGCGAAGGTCGACGGCGGCCAGGTCGTCGTGTCCCGTCCCAATGACGAGCGCACCGCGCGCTCGCTGCACGGACTGTCCCGCACCCTGATCGCCAACATGATCATCGGCGTCACCGAGGGCTACAAGAAGCAGCTGGAGATCACCGGCACCGGCTACCGCGTCGTGGCCAAGGGCAAGGACCTCGAGTTCTCCCTCGGGTTCTCGCACACGATCACCGTCACCCCGCCCGACGGCATCGAGTTCACGATCGAGCCGAAGTCCCAGACGCTGTTCACGGTGTCCGGCATCGACAAGCAGCTCGTCGGCGAGACCGCTGCCCGCATCCGCAAGCTGAAGAAGCCGGAGCCCTACAAGGGTAAGGGCATCCACTACGTGGGCGAGACCATCCGTCGCAAGGTCGGAAAGGCTGGTAAGTGATGGCTTACTCGATCAAGGGCAAGGGCAAGGCCGTCGCGCGCAAGCGCCGCCACCTGCGCCTCCGCAAGAAGATCAACGGCACGCCCGAGCGCCCCCGCATGGTCGTCACCCGCTCCAACCGCCATATGGTGGTGCAGGTGATCGACGACACCATCGGCCACACCCTGGTGTCCGCCTCGGACATCGAGGCCGATATCGCCGCTGCCGGTGGCACCAAGACCGAACGGGCCCGCAAGGTCGGCGAAGCCGTCGCCGAGCGCGCGAAGGCCGCGGGGATCAGCGCCGTCGTCTTCGACCGCGGTGGCAACAAGTACTTCGGCCGTGTCGCGGCCGTCGCCGAGGCCGCCCGCGAGGGCGGACTCGAGCTGTGAACGGGCCGAAAGAAAGAGAGATCATCTGATGGCTGCACAGCAGCGAGACAGGAACGGTCAGGCCGGCGACGGCGACCGCCGTGAGCGCCGCTCGGGTCGTTCGGACCGCGACGGGCGCCGCAACAACGAGAACAAGAACGAGTACATCGAGCGCGTCGTCACCATCAACCGCGTCTCCAAGGTCGTCAAGGGCGGGCGCCGCTTCTCCTTCACGGCCCTGGTCGTGGTCGGTGACGGCGAGGGCACAGTGGGCGTCGGCTACGGGAAGGCCAAGGAGGTCCCCCAGGCCATCTCGAAGGGCGTCGAGGAGGCGAAGAAGAACTTCTTCCGCGTCCCGATGATCCGGCGGACGATCACCCACGTCGTCCAGGGGCGCGACACCGCGGGCATCGTCCTGCTGCGCCCGGCCGCCCCCGGTACCGGCGTCATCGCCGGCGGCCCGGTGCGCGCCGTCCTCGAGGCGGCCGGCGTCCACGACGTGCTCACCAAGTCCCTCGGCTCCTCCAACGCCATCAACATCGTGCACGCGACCGTTGATGCCCTCAAGCGGCTCGAGCAGCCCGAGGCCGTTGCTGCGCGCCGCGGCCTGCCCCTCGAGCGCGTCGCGCCCGCCTCCATGCTCCGCGCCCGCGCGGAGGGCGAGGCCGACAAGCGGGCGGCCAAAGAGGCGGCGGAGAACGCCAGCGCCGTTGCAGGGGAGGCCAAGTGATGGCGAAGAAGATCAAAATCACACAGGTGAAGTCGTCTGCCCACTCCAGGCAGAACATGAAGGACACGCTGCGCACCCTCGGGCTGCGCAAGATCGGCCAGAGTGTCGTGCGCGAGGAGTCGGACGCCGTTCTGGGCGCCATCCGCACCGTGCGCCACCTGGTGACCGCTGAGGAGGTCGACTGACAATGGCTGACTCCACGAAGAAGGACGCGCAGATCGTCAAGCTGCACCACCTGCGCCCCGCGCCCGGCGCCAAAACCGCCAAGACCCGCGTGGGCCGCGGCGAGGGCTCGAAGGGCAAGACCGCCGGCCGTGGCACCAAGGGCACGAAAGCCCGCTACCAGGTCGCAGCCGGTTTCGAGGGCGGGCAGATGCCGATCCACATGCGCCTGCCCAAGCTCCGCGGCTTCAAGAACCCGTTCCGGGTCGAGTACCAGGTCGTCAACGTCGGCAAGCTCGGGGAGCTCTTCCCCGAGGGCGGCAAGGTGACGGTCGAGGACCTGATCGCCAAGCACGCGGTCCGGGACTCCGCTCCCGTCAAGGTCCTCGGCGGAGGCGAGTTGAGCGTGAAGCTCCAGGTCGAGGCCGACTCCTGGTCCTCATCGGCTGAGGCGAAGATCACGGCAGCGGGCGGGACCATTTCCGCGCGCTGAGGCCGACGGGGGTGGTCCGGAGTCACGGACCGCCCCCGTTCCGTCTGCCCGACCAGCGTGAACGCGGACGGGCGGACCATATTGTTACTAGCTCTCGTGCTCGGATCTCGCGCTCCCCGACCCCTGTCGGGTAAGCTGTCCGAGTCTCGGGCGTTGCGCCCGCACGCCCATCACCGTAGGAGGAAGCCTTGCTCAGTGCATTCGCACAGGCGTTCCGTACCCCCGACCTTCGTCGGAAGCTGCTGTTCACGCTGTTCATCATGGCCGTGTTCCGCTTGGGATCGTTCATCCCGACGCCAGGAGTCAACTCGACGGCCGTCCAGGCGTGCATCGCCCAGCAGAACGAGGCGTCGCTGCTCGACCTGGTGAACATCTTCTCCGGCGGTGCCCTGCTCCAGCTGTCGGTCTTCGCCCTCGGCATCATGCCGTACATCACCGCGTCGATCATCATCCAGTTGCTGCGGGTCGTGATCCCCCGCTTCGACGACCTCCACAAGGAGGGCCAGTCCGGGCAGGCCACGCTCACCCAGTACACCCGCTACCTCACGATCTTCCTGGGCGTCCTCCAGTCCACGACCACGATCTCCCTGGCCCGCTCCGGGCAGCTCTTCGCGGGCTGCAACCAGGACGTCATCAAGGACCGCTCGGTGCTGACCTTCCTCATGATGATCGTCGTCATGATGGCGGGCACGGGCGTGATCATGTGGCTCGGCGAACTCGTCACGGAGAGGGGCATCGGCAACGGCATGTCGCTGCTGATCTTCACCTCCATCGCCGCCCGGCTCCCCTCGCAGATGCTCGGCATCGGGCGCGCGGGCAAGTGGGGCTCGGTCCTGGTGATCCTCGTCCTGCTGCTCGTCGTCGCACTGGCGGTCGTCTACGTCGAGCAGGCGCAGCGCCGCATCCCCGTCCAGTACGCCAAGCGGATGATCGGGCGGCGCCAGTACGGGGGGACGACCACCTACATCCCCCTCAAGATCAACATGTCGGGCGTCATCCCCGTCATCTTCGCCTCGTCCATCCTGGCGCTGCCGCCGATGGTCGCGCAGTTCGGCCAGACGACGGACGGCTGGGTGCAGTGGATCTCCGGGCACTTCACGCAGTCCTCGGGCTTCTACCTGACCCTGTACGCCCTCATGACGCTGTTCTTCGCGTTCTTCTACACGGCCATCACCTTCAACCCCGACGAGGTCGCCGACAACATGAAGCGCTACGGGGGCTTCATCCCGGGCTACCGGGCGGGCCGCCCGACTGCGGAGTACCTGCGCTACGTCATCAACCGCATCACCTCGGCCGGGGCGCTCTACCTGGTGATCATCGCGCTTCTGCCGTCGTTGCTGATCATCCCGCTCAAGCTCGCCAGCGGCGACCTGCCGTTCGGTGGCACGACCCTGCTGATCATCATCGGCGTCGGCCTGCAGACCGTCAAGGAGATCAACACGCAACTGCAGCAGCACCACTACGAAGGGTTCCTCCTATGACCGTTGTCATTCTGCTCGGCCCCCCCGGAGCCGGGAAGGGGACGCAGGCAGCGCACATCGCGCAGCGCCTCTCCATTCCGGCCATCTCGACGGGCGACATCTTCCGCGCGAACATGGCGGAGGGCACCGAGATAGGCAAACAGGCCAAGGCGTACATGGACCGCGGCGAGTTCGTGCCGGACTCGGTGACCAACACGATGGTCCGGGCGCGCCTGGCCGCCCCCGACACTGCCGACGGCTTCCTGCTGGACGGCTACCCGCGCAGCGTCGAGCAGGCGCACGCGCTGCGGGACATGCTGCTCGACCTGGGCAAGCAGATCGACGTGGTCGTCGAGATCCAGGTCGACGAGGACGAGGTCGTCGCCCGTATGCTCAAGCGCGCCCAGGAGCAGCACCGCTCGGATGACACGGAGCCGGTGATGCGCCGTCGCCTCGAGGTCTACCGGCAGCAGACGGAGCCCGTGGCCACCTACTACGTCGACCAGGACCTGCTGGAGGTCGTCGACGGCAAGGGCACCATCGACGAGGTCACCGCCCGCATTAACACGGTCCTGGACTCCGTGGCTCAGCGCTGATGGGGCGGATCGAGCTCAAAACCGCCGAGGAGCTCCGCTTCATGCGCGAGGCCGGCCTCGTTGTGGCGACCATCCACGAGAAGCTGCGCGAGGCGGTGCGCCCGGGCGTGACCACCGCGGAGCTGGACGCCGTCAGCTCCGACGCGATCGCCGGGGCAGGGGCGACCTCGAACTTCCTGGGCTACTACGGCTATCCCGCGACCGTGTGCGTCTCGGTCAACAACGTAGTCGTCCACGGGATCCCCGGGGACTACCGGCTGCGCGCCGGCGACCTCGTGAGCTTCGACTGCGGCGCCTGGTTGACGCGGCGGGGCAGGCAGTGGCACGGGGACGCGGCCTTCTCGGTGGTCGTGTCCGACCCGTGGATCGACGACGCGGCCTTCGCGGCGGGGGAGCGGGCGGCCGCGGAACCTGCGGGCGGCGGGCAGGGCCCGGAGAGTGCGGCGCTGCGGCGCCGCCGCGAGCTGGACGCCGTGACCCGGGAGTGCCTGTGGGCGGCCCTGGCGGCGCTCGCCACCGGCAGGAGGGTGAGCGCAGTGGGCGCGGCAGTGGAGGACGTCGTCGCCGCGCGCGCCCAGGAACTCGGCTGGGAAGCCGGGATCATCGAGGAGTACACGGGCCACGGCATCGGCACGAAGATGCACATGGAGCCCGAGGTGCTCAACTTCAACGCCCGCGGGCGCAGCCCGCGCCTCAAGAAGGGCATGGTACTGGCGGTAGAGCCGATGCTGGTCAGCGGGGGCATCGCCACGCGCACCGAGGACGACGAGTGGACGGTGCGCACCGAGGACGGCGGGGACGCGGCCCACTGGGAGCACACGATCGCTATCGCCGAAGGGGGAGTGTGCGTGCTCACCGCCCGCGACGGCGGAGCAGCGGGACTGGCCCCCTACGGAGTGGTGCCCGTCAGCCTCGACTGACGCAGGATCCGCCCCGGGCAGAATGTGAGTGAATTAACGTGAGGTAGTCGACAGGCAGTCGACTACCAGATCACGGCGCCGATGCCGTAAGGTGGACGCTTGGGCGTGTCGCATCCGGCGGGTGTCGCCGCGCCCGCCCAGCGGCATCCGCCGCACCCCTATCCGAGACATGTAGAGGACAGACGGAGGATATGGCAAAGAAAGACGGCGTCATCGAGATGGAGGGCACGGTCGTCGAGGCCCTGCCCAATGCCATGTTCCGGGTGGAGCTCAAGAACGGCCACGTGGTCCTCGGCCACATCGCGGGGAAAATGCGCCAGCATTACATCCGCATCCTGCCCGAGGACCGAGTCGTCGTCGAGCTCAGCCCCTACGACCTCTCCCGGGGCCGTATCGTCTACCGCTACAAGTGACACGACACTGACTGCCCGAGGGCAGTGGAGGTAACAACCATGAAGGTCAAGCCGAGTGTCAAGAAGATCTGTGACAAGTGCAAGGTGATTCGTCGCCACGGCAATGTCATGGTCATCTGCGACAACCCCAGGCACAAGCAGCGCCAGGGCTGAGGCCCGCTGCGACTCGCGGGGCGCCACGCCCCACAGCACCGCTCTAAGCGCCCCTCGCGGGGCGACCCCCGGTTCGGAGGCCGGGGCCGGGCCGCTCGCCCGGACTGAGCGGTGACGACCTCCGAGGAACAACTGGAGCACCACAGCAATGGCACGTATCGCCGGCGTCGACCTCCCCCGCGAGAAGCGGCTCGAGATCGCGCTCACCTACATCTACGGAGTCGGCCGCACCCGCGCCGCCGAGACCCTCGCCGCCACCGGCGTCAGCCCGGACACCCGCGTCAAGGACGCGACGGAAGAGGAACTCGTCAAGCTCCGTGACTACATCGAAGCCAACTTCAAGGTTGAGGGCGACCTCCGCCGCGAGGTTCAGGCCGACATCCGTCGCAAGATCGAGATCGGCTCCTACCAGGGCCTGCGCCACCGCCGGGGCCTGCCCGTCCACGGCCAGCGCACCAAGACCAACGCGCGCACCCGCAAGGGCCCCAAGCGCACCGTTGCAGGCAAGAAGAAGGCCAAGTAAGGCGCCGCCACCCCCGGGTGGATGATTCCGCGACTAGAAGGAACTGAACCACAATGGCAACCAAGAACGCCCGCTCCGGCGCGGGGCGCAAGCCGCGCCGCAAGATCTCCAAGAACGTCACCCACGGCCACGCCTACATCAAGTCGACGTTCAACAACACCATCGTCTCACTCACGGATACCACGGGCGCCGTTGTCGCCTGGGCCTCCTCCGGCCAGGTCGGTTTCAAGGGCTCCCGCAAGTCGACGCCCTTCGCCGCCCAGCTCGCCGCCGAGGCTGCCGCGCGCCGCGCCCAGGAGCACGGCATGAAGAAGGTCGATGTCTTCGTCAAGGGCCCCGGCTCCGGCCGCGAGACCGCGATCCGCTCCCTGCAGGCCGCCGGCCTCGAGATCGGCTCGATCCAGGACGTCACGCCCCAGGCCTTCAACGGCACCCGTCCTCCCAAGCGCCGCCGCGGCTGAGCGCGACCCGCCGGGACGCCCCACGGGGCAGTCCCCACGTCTGGATGCGCGCGCATCCACCCTCCCTGTCCCGCGCCTGCGGGAAACCAGTTCCGGTGTCATATAGCGGGCACCGGTAAGAAAGGAACAAGACGTGCTCATTGCAGAGCGACCCATCCTGACCGAAGAAAAGGTCAGCGACCTGCGCTCCCGTTTCACGCTGGAGCCCCTCGAGCCCGGCTTCGGGTACACGCTCGGCAACTCGCTGCGCCGTACCCTGCTGTCCTCGATCCCGGGCGCGGCGGTCACCTCCATCCGCATCGACGGGGTTCCCCACGAGTTCCGCACGATCGAAGGTGTGAAGGAGGATGTCGCCGAGATCATCCTCAACATCAAGCAGATCGTGCTCTCTTCGGAGAACGACGAGCCCGTCGTGATGTACCTGCGCAAGGCCGGCCCCGGTCCGGTCGTCGCGGGCGACATCACGCCGCCCGCCGGGGTTGAGATCCACAACCCCGACCTCCACCTGGCCACCCTCAACGAGAAGGGCAAGCTGGAGATCGAGCTGACCGTCGAACGCGGTCGCGGCTACGTCTCCGCAGCTCAGAACAAGGATCCGCAGGCCGAGATCTCGCGCATCCCGATCGACTCGATCTACTCGCCGGTCGTCAAGGTGACCTACAAGGTCGAGGCGACGCGCGTCGAGCAGCGCACCGACTTCGACCGCCTCGTCATCGATGTGGAGACCAAGCCCGCGATCACCCCGCGCGACGCCATCGCCTCGGCGGGCAAGACGCTGGTCGAGCTCTTCGGCCTCATGCGCGAGCTCAACGAGGAGGCCGAGGGCATCGAGGTGGGCCCCTCCACCACCGACGCCACCCTGGCTGCCGACCTGGCCCTGCCCATCGAGAACCTCAACCTGCAGTCGCGTTCCTACAACGCCCTGCGCCGTCGCGGCATCCTCACCGTCGGCGAACTGGTCGCCCACTCCGAGGCCGACCTGCTCGACATCCGCAACTTCGGCACCAAGTCGATCGAGGAGATCAAGGAATCCCTGGCCACCCTCGGGATGACGCTGAAGGACTCGGTCATGCCGAGCTTCGGCGAGGGCGAATCGCCGTCGATCTTTTCGGACGACCAGTCCAGCTGACCGCGTCCGTTGGACGCATTCAATCCGTAGGAGACAACATGCCCACCCCCAAGAAGGGTGCCCGCCTGGGCGGAAGCCCGGCACACCAGAAGCTGATCCTGTCCAACCTGGCCAAGCAGCTCATCGAGCACCGCGCTGTGACCACGACCGAGGCCAAGGCCAAGGTCCTGCGCCCCTACGTGGAGAAGCTCATCACCAAGGCCAAGCGCGGCGACATGCACGCCCGGCGCACGGTCCTCAAGAAGGTCCCCTCCAAGGACGCCGTTTACATGCTCTTCGACGAGATCGTGCCCGCGATGGACCCCGAGCGCCAGGGCGGCTACACCCGCCTCGTCCGAGTCGGCAACCGCAAGGGCGACAACGCCCCCCTGATGCGCATCGAGCTCGTCATGGAGAAGGTCGAGAAGAAGGCCGTCGTCTCCTCCGCCGAGCGCACTGCCGCCAAAGCCGCCGAGAAGTCCGCGGCCGCGGAGGTCGCGAAGGAGGCCGAAGAGGCGGCCGACGCCGCCGCCGAGCGCGCCGAGGAGGCGCGTGAGGAGGGCGACGCCGCGAAGGCCGAGGAGGCCGAGCGCATCGCCGTCGAGGCCGGCACGGCGGCCGACGCCGCCGAGCAGGTCGCCGAGGAGGAATGAGCACCCCCGGCATGGGCCGCTGACCCGCGTGGGGCCCGGGCGCCGCAAGGCGCCCGGGCCTTCGCATATCTGGGCCGGGCCGGTAGCCTTGGTGCATGTCCCATGAAATGACTCTGGCGATCGACTGCGGAGGCGGCGGCATCAAAGGCTCCGTCGTCGATGACAAGGGGACCATGGTGGCCCCCGCCCGACGGGTCCCCACGCCCTACCCCCTGCCCCCCGGACTCCTCGTCCGTACGGTATGCGACCTGGCTGCGGGCCTTCCCCGCGCCACCCGGGTCACTATGGGCATGCCCGGCATGATCCGCCACGGCGTCGTCGTCGCCACGCCGCACTACATCACCAAGGACGGGCCCAGGTCCAGGGTCCTGCCCGAACTCGTCGAGCAGTGGGACCACTTCGACATGGGGCGCGCCATCGCGGCCGCCCTGTCCCTGCCGACGAAGGTCCTCAACGACGCGGAGGTCGCGGGGGCGGGGGCGGTCACCGGCCGCGGCCTCGAGATGATCATCACCCTGGGCACCGGCCTGGGCAACGCGGTCTTCGACGGCGGGGTGCTGGCGCCCCACGTCGAGGTGTCCCAGGGCTTCGTGCGCTGGGGGCTCACCTACGACGACTACATCGGCGAGCACGAGCGGCTGCGCCTGGGCGACACGCACTGGTCGCGCCGGGTGCGGCGCGTTGTGGACGGCCTGCGCGCCATGTACATGTGGGACCGCCTCTACATGGGGGGCGGCAACTCGAAACGGATCACCGCCGCGAACCGCGCGAAGATGGGTGACGACATCATCATCGTCCCCAATGACGCGGGCATTATCGGCGGGGTGCGCGCGTGGGAGCTGTGAGCACGCCGCCCCCGGCGTCCGACCCCGGCGCCGCGGGGGAGGAGCGGGTGCGGGTCCGCCTCGACCTCGCCTACGACGGCACGTGCTTCCACGGCTGGGCGGCCCAGCCGGGACTGCGCACCGTCCAGGGCGAGCTCGAGGCCGCGCTGTCCACCCTGGTGCGCCAACCGGTGGCGACCACGGTCGCGGGGCGCACGGACGCCGGAGTGCACGCCCGGCACCAGGTCGCCCACGTGGACCTGCCCGGGTCCGCGTGGCGCGCCCTCGCCCCCCGGTCGGCCCCCGTCGGCGGCCCAGCGCCACAGGGCGCGTGCGCGGACGCACTGGTGCGCCGCGCCAACGCGCTGCTCGCCAGGGCGTGGGCGCAGCGGGAGCGGGGGCGCGGGGGGCGCCCGCCCAGGGGGGTCTCCGACGCGCTCGTGCTCTCCGCCTCCCCCGTCAGCGCGGACTTCGACGCCCGCTTCAGCGCGACTGGGCGCTCCTACGCGTACCGGATCGCGGACCGCCCCACGCCCCTGCGCCGCTGGGACTGCGTGTGGGACGACCGCCCGTTCGACCTGGCGGCGGTGAACAGGGCCGCCGCCGCCCTGCTGGGCGAGCACGACTTCCTCTCCTTCTGCCGCCCCCGCGAGGGCGCGACCACCATCCGCACGCTCACGCGCCTCGAGGCCGCGCGGGCGCCGGACGGCCTCGTCGAGTTCCACGTCGAGGCCGATGCCTTCTGCCACTCGATGGTGCGCTCCCTGGTCGGCGCGCTCGCCATGGTCGGCAGGGGGGCGAGGCCCGCCCCGTGGCCCAGGGCCCTCCTGGACGCCCGGTCCCGCGCGAGTGCCGCCCCCATAGCCCCCGCCCGCGGCCTCACCCTGGAGCGCGTCGACTACCCCGGACCCGAGGAGTGGGCGCTGCGCGCCAGCCTGGCCCGCAGGAGGCGGGACGCCTGCTGCGACGCGGAATCATGAGCCTCTGAGGAATCGCCCACACTGGGCGCCGTGCTTTGACCGGGCCGTGGAGCGCCGATAAACTGGCTAACGCTGCGCGTCAGCAGAGCGCCCGGTGCCTCCCACTCGCCGAGCAGACTCGCTGGCGCCTCGCGGAACTGTTTCATCGCGGGCCCCGCTCCCAGCGGGAGGGGGCGCCCCATGACTGACAAGAATTGAAGGTTACGCCCGTGCGCACCTATTCACCCAAGCCCGGGGACGCCGACAAGAAGTGGTTCGTCATCGACGCCACCGATGTCGTCCTCGGCCGTCTGGCGGCACACGCCGCCAACCTCCTTCGTGGGAAGCACAAGCCGACGTTCGCCCCTCACATGGACATGGGCGACTACGTCATCATCATCAACGCGGACAAGGTCGCGCTGACTGGCAAGAAGCTCGAGCAGAAGATGGCCTACCGCCACTCCGGGCGCCCCGGCGGCCTCACCGCCACCGCCTACCGCGACTTCATGGCGACCGCCCCCGAGCGCGTCATCGAGAAGGCCGTCAAGGGCATGCTTCCCCACACCTCCCTCGGCCGCGCGCAGTTCAAGAAGCTGCACGTGTACGCCGGTGCGGAGCACCCCCACGCCGGCCAGTCGCCGGTTCCCTACGAACTGACCCAGGTGGCCCAGTGAGCCCCGCGCCACTGGCACCGACAACGCACTGAGGAGAACCGTGGCCGAGACCACTGCATCCGTCGAGCTGGACGAGGAGATCGTCACAGGCTCGTACACGACCGAGACCGAATCCGCCCCCGTCGGGGCCGGTCAGTCCATTACCGCACCCGGCGCGGGCCTTGGCCGCCGCAAGGAGGCCGTCGCCCGTGTCCGCCTGGTCCCCGGCTCCGGCCAGTGGACCATCAACGGCCGCACCCTGGAGGACTACTTCCCCAACAAGCTGCACCAGCAGCTGGTGAAGTCCCCCTTCGTGCTGCTCGACATTGACGGCCGTTTCGATGTCGTCGCCCGCATCAACGGCGGCGGCGTCTCCGGCCAGGCTGGCGCCCTGCGCCTGGGGATCTCGCGCGCGCTCAACGAGATCGACCGCGACGCGAACCGTCCCGCCCTGAAGAAGGCCGGTTTCCTGACCCGCGACGCCCGCGTCACCGAGCGCAAGAAGGCCGGCCTGAAGAAGGCCCGCAAGGCTTCGCAGTTCTCGAAGCGCTGAAGCCGCGCCGCAGCTGTGAAACGGTACCCCGCTCCACTTGCCGGAGCGGGGTACCGCGTTATGGGAGTCGCGCGGTAGCCTTGTTGCCGACCATATTTTTCATGAACGGAGAGACAATGCCAAGGATGTTCGGCACCGACGGGGTGCGCGGTCTGGCCAACGTGGACATCACAGCGGATCTGGCGCTGAAGCTCGGCGAGGCGGCCGCCCGCCAGTTCGGGTGCCAGCCCCGCGCCGACGGGTCCAAGCCCCGCGCGATCATCGGCAGGGACACGCGCATCTCCGGCCAGTTCCTCGACCACGCCCTAGCCGCGGGACTGGCGAGCGCGGGGATGGACGTGACGCGCATCGGCGTCGTCACCACGCCCACCGTCGCCCACCTGACCGCCACCGAGGACGGCGTGGACCTGGGCGTCATGATCTCCGCCTCCCACAACCCCATGCCTGACAACGGCATCAAGTTCTTCGCCCACGGCGGCTACAAGTTGGCCGACGCCGTCGAGGACCAGATCGAGGCGCTCGTGGGGACCGACTGGGACCGGCCCACGGGTGAGGGCGTCGGCGAGATCGACGCGGACCACGCGTGGGCGCGCGAATCGTACATCCGCCACCTGGTTGGGGCGGTCGGCACGGACCTGCGGGGCCTGAAGATCGTCATCGACTGCGCCAACGGCGGCGCTTCCGAGTTCGGCCCGGCGGTCTTCCGGGAGCTGGGAGCCGATGCCACCGTCATCAACGCCTCGCCCGACGGGCGCAATATCAACCTGAACGGCGGATCCACCCACCCCGAGTCCCTGATGGCCGCAGTCGTCGAGGCGGGGGCGGACTTCGGAGTCGCCTACGACGGGGACGCCGACCGCTGCCTGGCGGTCGATCACACGGGGGCGCTGGTCGACGGCGACAAGATCATGGGCGCCCTGGCCGTGGACGCGCACCGGCGCGGCGCCCTCGCCAAGGACACGCTGGTCGTCACCGTCATGAGCAACCTGGGACTCATCCTCGCGATGCGCGAGGCGGGCATCGCGACCGTCCAGACGGGGGTGGGCGACCGCTACGTGCTGGAGGAGATGCTCGCCTCCGGCTACTGCCTGGGCGGCGAGCAGTCCGGGCACATCATCGCCACCGACCACGCCACTACGGGGGACGGGATCCTCTCGTCCCTGCTGGTGTCCCGCATGGTCAAGGAGTCCGGACGGTCCCTGGCCGACCTCACTTCCTTCGTCCACCGGTTGCCCCAGACCCTCATCAACGTCGCGGGCGTCGACCGCGCGGGCGCCTCGTCGAACGGGGCAGTCGCTGAGGCCGTCGCAGCCGCCGAGGCGCGACTGGGGGAGTCCGGCCGTGTCCTGCTGCGCCCCTCGGGCACCGAGCCGCTCGTGCGAGTCATGGTGGAGGCGGCCACCCAGGAGGAGGCGGACGCGGTCGCCGAGTCCCTGGCCGATGTGGTGAAGCGGAACCTGGCGCTCTGAGGAGCTGCGGGGCGGAGCGGGCCAACGGGTGCTGCTACGCCGACGCGCGTTGTCGACACCAGCGCGCGTTGTCGACACCGACGCGCGTTATAACCCCCTCGCGGTGTCGACAACCCCATCACAGTGTCGACAACCCCCTCGCGGTGTCGACAACGCGCGCCTGCGTTCGTGCCCGCGGCCCTTAGGGGATACCGGCGAGTGGCCGGGTGCTGGCGCCGCGTGCCCGTACTCCTTCGGCGGCGCGCCCCGGTGACTGGGTCCGGCCGCGGCGCCTCAGCGGGCGCGCACCGACGTCCTCCAGACGGGGGCGGTCGGGAGGGTGCGGACGCGGTCGGCGGTTTCGTCTGAGGGGGACTCGACGGCGGCGATCACTTCCTGGACCGCAAGGCGTGTCATCTCGCGCAGTGGCCACTCCACAGTGGTCAGCCCCAGGCGTTCGCCCGAGCGGGGCTCCTGGTTGCCGAACCCGAGGACGGAGAGCCTCTCGGGGACGGGGATGTCCAGGTCGCGCGCCGCTGCGATGACGCCGGGGGCCTGGGAGTCGTCGGCGACGCAGACGAGTTCCAGCTGCGGGTCCTGGGACAGCAGGGTGAAGGCGGCCTGGTAGGCGGTGGCCTCGTCCCAGTCGGGCAGCGAGATCATGCGGGCGCGGTCGCCGAACCGGGCGAGGACGGGGTTCTGGCGCGAGTGGTTCGTGTTGGGGCCGGCGATGAAGACTGCGTGGGCGCCGTCGCCCGAGGGCAGGTCGGTCCTGGCTATGACGGCCGCGACCCCGGCCGACTCGTCGATGCGCACCAGCGCGGCCCCGTCGGCGCAGTCGCCGGCCTCGATCATGGACATTCCGACGACGGGGATGCCCATGTTCCACAGGAGGGTGGAGGAGAAGCGCTCGCCGGACGTGGTCTCGCGGATGACCCCGGCCAGCTGGGTGTCGCCCATGACCGAACGGATGACCTCCGCGTCCGAGGGGTCGTCGCTGGACTGGAAGAGGGGGACCAGCAGGTACCCGCGCCGTTGTATCTCGATCATCGCCGTGGTGAGCACCGTGTGGACGACCGGGACGAAGGGGTCATCGGGCAGTTCGGCCATGAGCAGCGCGATGAGGTGGGAGTTGCCCGAGCGCAGGGAGCGCGCGGCGGCGTTGGGGATGTAGTTGAGCTCGCGGGCGATGCGCTCGACCCGGGCGATCGTCGCCTCGGAGATCTTCACCTGGCGCCCGCGCCCGTTGAGGATGAGGGATACGGTCGACGGTGCGAGGCCCGCTTCCCTGGCGACGTCGGCTCGGGTCACGCGTTCCACGGCGGCTCCTTCGGCTGGTTCGGTGGATTCGTTCTCTCAAGGGGACTATTACGTGTTAGTCTACTGCCTGGCCCCGCCTGGAGTGGGGCTATGGACCCAATGGAGGTGTCGAAATGGACGCGCGCGTCACTCCCCAATCGTATTCCCCGTCGGCGGGCGCCCTGTGCCCACCGCGCTCGTGGCTGACCGACGAGCCCACGATCAGCCTCAACGGCTCCTGGGACTTCGTCTACCACCCGCGCGTGCCCGACCCCTTCGACGATCCGGAACGGCCCTCGCCGTGCCCCCTCCTGGGCCCCTCCGCCGAGCAGATCGACGTGCCCTCCCACTGGGTCATGGCGCCGCACGGGCGTTGGGGCCGCCCGGCGTACACGAACGTCGACTTCCCCTTCCCCGTCGACCCGCCCCACCCCCCGGCCGACAACCCCGCCGGCGACTACCGCCGCGCCTTCGACGTCCCCGCCGAATGGGTGGGGGACGGGCAGATCCGCTTGCGCTTCGACGGCGTGGAGTCCCAGGCCCGCGTGTGGGTGAACGGGACGTGGATCGGTATGTTCACCGGCTCCCGCCTCGCCCACGAACTCGACATCACCAGCGCCGTGCGCCCCGGTGGGAACGAGGTGGTCGTGCGGGTCAGCCAGTTCTCCTCCGGGTCCTACCTGGAGGACCAGGACCAGTGGTGGCTTCCCGGGATCTTCCGCGATGTCGAACTGCGGCACCTGGGCGCCGCCTCGGTCCACGACGTGTGGCTCTCCACCGACTACCGGGACGGCGAGGGGCGCGTGCGCGTCGAGGCGCTGGCGCCAGGCGGGGGAGGCAGCGCCCTGGAAGGGGTCCTCCGCCTCGTCGGAGCGGAAGGGGAGGGGACGGCCCTGCCCGTGCGGCTCGAGCCCGGGCCCGACGGGCGCCACCGCAGCGGGTGGATCGACTGCGGCCGCGTCCACCCCTGGTCGCCCGACCAGCCGGTGCTCTACCGCGCCGAGCTCGCCGTGGAGGGGGCGGCGCCCCGGGAGCTGCGGACCGGTTTCACGCGCGTCGAGGTCGTGGGGGGGCAGTTGCGCGCCAACGGGGCGCCCCTGGTCTTCAACGGCGTCAACCGCCACGAGATCCGCCACGACCGCGGCCGCGTCTTCGACGAGGCGTGGGTCCGCGACGACCTCGCGCTCATGAAGTCCCTGGGCGTCAACGCCATCCGCACCTCCCACTACCCGCCCCACCCGCGCGTCCTGGATCTGGCCGACGAGATCGGCCTGTGGGTGGTGCTCGAGGGCGATATCGAGACCCACGGCTTCGAGGGCGCCGACAGGGCGTGGGCGGACAACCCGTCGGACGACCCGCGCTGGGCGGACGCCTTCGACGAGCGCACGAGGCGCGCTTTCGAGCGCGACAAGAACCACCCCTCCATCGCCCTGTGGTCGCTGGGCAACGAGTCCGGCACGGGGGCGAACCTAGCCGCGGCCGCCCGTTGGATCCACGAGCGCGCCGAGGGTGCCCTGGTCCACTACGAGGGCGACCACGCCATGGAGTACGCCGACGTGTACTCGCGGATGTACCCGGCGCTGGAGGAGGTCGCGGCCGCCCTGGACGACTCCGACCCGCAGGCGCCCATCGCCGTGCCCGGCCACCCCAGCGCCGGAGTGGACGGGGAGGCCCGGGCGCGCGCCCGGCGCGCCCCCTACCTGATGTGCGAGTACCTGCACGCCATGGGAACGGGGCCCGGCGGCGCCGCGCTCTACGCGGCCCAGATGGACCACCCCCGCCACGCGGGCGGCTTCGTGTGGGAGTGGCGCGACCACGCCCTGGACCAGCGCCACGGCGGAGCCGTGCGCCTGGCCTACGGCGGCGACTTCGGGGAGCCCATCCACGACGGCACCTTCGTGTGCGACGGACTGGTGGACGCCCATTCCAGGGTCTACGCGGGGACGTGGGCGTGGGCGCGGGCGATGGCCCCCGGCGCCCCGGCCCTGCGCGCGCTCGCTGCCCAGCGGGCGCGGGTGGAGGAACGGGACGCGGACAGGGCGCGCGCCCTGCGCGGCCTCGCCCGGTGGGGCGCCTCCCACAGGGAGGGGGGCGCGGAGGCGCCCGAAGGGGCACCGCACGCCGTGGACGTCGATGCCACGGGCGCGTGGAGGGCGTTGGGCGGCCTGCCGGTGCGGGCCTCCGTGAGCCTGTACAGGGCCCCCACCGACAACGACCGCGGTCGCGGGCCCCTGGACTACTGGGGCCTGGAAGAAGACGGGGTAGGGCCCATGGGGGAGGGGCTCAACCGGTTTGGGGTCTCCCACGCGGACCGGTGGGAGGGGGCGCGCCTGCCCTTCGTGCGCCGGAGTCCCCGCTCCCTCTTCGAGCGCCCCGACGGCGCGCGCCTGGTGCGCGAGCGCTGGGGCGTGGCGTCCCGGCAGTTCGGCGTGGACGCGCTCTCCGAGTCCCGCCCCGTGCGGATCGGGATGGCCGG
Source organism: Schaalia georgiae DSM 6843 (assembly GCF_000429245.1). GTDB lineage: Bacteria > Actinomycetota > Actinomycetes > Actinomycetales > Actinomycetaceae > Pauljensenia > Pauljensenia georgiae. The sequence continues at coordinate 44,540 of NZ_AUBM01000006.1, read as the reverse complement.
GCCGTGGGGGCCGTTCCTGGACGGCGAGCGCGTTGTCGTCGACCTGGAGCCCTACGGCGGGTTGCCCCGGAGGCTGCCGCGCATGGGCCTCCGCCTGGAGCTGCCGGGCGGCCCCTGGGAGGCGTCGTGGGTGGGGGAGGTGTCCATCGCCTACGCGGATGTGCCCGGCGACGACCCCGACGGCTACGGCTCGGGCGCCACCGACGCGTTGTGGGACGTGTGCGTGCGGCCCCAGGAGGGCGGCCACAGGCCGGGCCTCAAGGCCCTGCGCCTGGGAAGGGGGGCCGATGCCCTCTACTTCGTCCCCCTCGGCGCGCTCGGCTGGTCCGTGTGCCCGTGGGACGAACGGGAACTGGCCGCCGCCGCCCACTGGGGGGACCTGGCGGCGTCGGATCGGACGTTCCTGTGGCTGGACGCTGTTCAAGACGGGATCGGGTCGCGCTCGTGCGGCCCGGACTCGCGTCCGCGGTTCGCGGCGGTGTCCGGCCCCCGGCGCATCGCCTTCGTGTGCGCCCGTGCCCACGAGGCGGGGGCTGATGGTTCGTGTGTAACAGTCGGGTAACGTTTTGCCGATCCGCGTCCTGGTAGTGCATTTCCCAGATGTGCGCGCTATCCTACTATCAGTGACTAACACGAGATAGTCAGTCATTCGGGGAATCCCACCCGGAATACACGGACCAACGGAGGTTTCGCATGTTGAACAAGAAGATGGCAGCGGGTGGACTCGCCCTCGCCATGTTCGCCACCATCGGGCTCACTGCCTGCGGAGGCGGATCCAGCTCCTCGGGGGCCGGCAGCGGCTCCGCGATCCCCAAACCTGATGTCGCCTGCGACATCCCAGAGGGCAACGTCGACGGCAAGGCCATCGACACCTCGAAGGTTGAGGGCGAGATCACTTTCCAGACCCAGGGCCTCCAAGCCGATTTCGCCAAGTTCTTCGAGGAGAAGATCGCCGAGTTCGAGGCGGCCAACCCCGGCACCAAGATCAACTGGACCGACCAGGGCGGCGGCGCCGAGTTCGACCAGGCGATCACCGCGCAGGCCACCAACTGCCAGATGGCGGACGTCGTCAACACCCCCTCCTCGGCCATCCTCGCCCTGTCCAAGGCCAACCTGCTCATGGACTACGACGTCAAGGCGCCCGCCGTCGGCGACAAGTTCGTCAAGAGCATCTGGGACTCCACCGCCATGGGGGCCAACGGGCACCACACCGCCCTTCCCTGGTACTTCGGCCCCTACATCACCACCTACAACAAGGACGTCTTCAAGCGCGCGGGCCTGGACGAGAACAAGCCACCCGCCACCATGGAGGAGATGTTCGACTACGCCGAGAAGGTCCACGCCAACAGCCCCGACGACTTCGGCATCTACGGCTCCCCCCAGTGGTACATGACCGCGCAGTTGCACGGGATGGGCGTCAAACTGCTCAACGATGACAAAACCGCCTTCGACTTCGCGGACAACGAGGCGGCCGTCACCTACGTCACCAAGTTCGCCGAGCTCTACGCGTCGGGCGCCATCCCGAAGGACTCCCTCACCGGCGAGCCCGACCCCGGCAAGGCCTACACCGACGGCAACCTCGCCTTCGGCACCCCCAACGCCTCCTTCCTCAAATCCGTCAAGAGCAACAACCCCGCGGTCTACGAGAACACCGGGGTCGGCGCCTTCCCCACGAACGCGGGGATCAAGCCCGTCTTCGAGGGCCAGTACATCGGCGTCTCCGTCACCACGAAGAACGCGCCCCTGGCGATGAAGTTCGCCGAGTGGGTCACCAACGCCGAGAACGAGTACGCGTGGACCCACGACGGCGGGGCGATCATCTTCCCGGCCGCCACCGAGGCCCTCGACAAGCTGGTCGCCAACCCGCCGGAGATCGCTGACGACCCGGTCTTCAAGGCCGCCTACGAGCAGGCCGCGAAGTCCGCGAAGGACGCCGAGGCGTACACCGACGTGTTCTACATGACCGGGGGCGTCTCCGACATCCTCGTCGAGAACGTCAACAAGGCCATCCGCGGGGAGGTCGAGCCCAAGGCCGCCCTCAAGGCCGCCCAGGACGCGATGAACGCCAAGCTCTCCGCCCTCACCGAATGATCCCGGGGTGGGCCGGGGCCGACTACTGGCCCCGGCCCACCCGCCTGCGGCGCCCGCCCCGGCCGGCGCCGCCCGCGCGCCCGCGAGCTGCGGGCCCCCTGTTCACAGCAGTACAGAAAACGAGGACAGCATGGCCATCACAAAACGCCGAGCTCCAGGGCGCTCCCTCAACGGCGCCGCGCGTTTCCGCCCCAAGTGGATGCCCTGGATATGGATCACGCTGCCGGTTCTGGCGATCATCTCCTTCTACATCTACCCCTTCATCACCACGGTCTACGTGTCCTTCACCAAGACCAAGCCGTTGGGAAGGATCGGGCGGCTCGTCGGCTTCGACAACTTCGCGAAGGTCCTCTCCGACGGCGAGTTCTGGGAATCGCTGCGCAACTCCCTGCTGTACGCGGTGTGCGTCGTCCCCCTCATGGTCCTGCTCCCGCTGCTGCTCGCCCTGCTGGTGAAGAGCCACGTCCCCGGCATCGGCTTCTTCCGCGCCCTCTACTACCTGCCGGCCATCTCCTCGCTGGTCGTCATCTCCCTGGCCTGGCGCTACCTGCTGGACCAGCGCGGCCCGGTCAACAACCTCCTCGCGTCGTGGGGCCTGGCCAGTGAGCCCGTGCCCTTCTTGTCCAACCAGTGGCTCATCCTCTTCTGCGCGATGCTGATCACCCTGTGGCAGGGCCTGCCCTATTACATGATCCTGTACTTGTCCGCGCTGGCCAATGTCGATAAGTCCCTGTACGAGGCGGCGGAGCTCGACGGGGCGGGCCCGGTGCGCCGTTTCTTCACGGTCACAGTGCCCGGCGTGCGGGTCATGATGTTCCTGGTCGCCACCCTCACCACGATCGGCTGCCTGAAGATCTTCACCGAGGTCTACCTGCTGGGGGGTGCCGCCTCGCCCACCAAGACCCTCACCATGTACATCCGCGACCGGATCGTCGATCCGACCTTCGGGTCGCTGGGGCAGGGGGACGCGGCATCGGTGTGCCTGTTCCTGCTGACCTTCGGATTCATCATCGCCTCCCAGGCGCTGCAGAGGAAGGCTGAAGACGCATGAGCGCCCAAGCACCCGCCCAGAAGAACCCCTCCCGCTTCGCGCAGTGGTGCAAAGCGCGCAGGCTCGAGCGCCAGTCCCGCACCGTCGCCAGCCGCCAGATGCGCGGCAGTCAGCTGTTCATCCGCTACACGGTGCTCGTCGTCGTCGCGATCCTGCTGGTCGGCCCCCTCGTGCTGCCCCTCATGGCGGCCTTCAAAGCGCCCGGCGAGTCCGTCTTCGGCCAGGGGGCCACGCTGCTCCCCCAGCAGTGGTCCCTCGAGTCCTTCGCCAGGCTCTTCGAGCGCACCGACATCCTCGGATCCATCGGCAACTCCGCGCTGGTGGCGCTCCTGGCCGTCACCTCGAACGTCGTCCTGTCGTGCGTGGGCGGGTACATGCTGTCCAGGCGCGGGTGGAGCGGGCGCACCGTCATGTACTTCGTCGTGCTGTCGGCGATGATCTTCCCCTTCGAGTCGATCATGCTCTCCCTGTTCTCCATGATGGTGCAGGTCAACCTCTACAACACCCTCACGGGCGTGTGGCTGGTCACCATGATCGGGCCCTTCCAGATCCTCATGATGCGCGCCGCGTTCATGGGGATCCCCGACGAGATCGAGGACGCCGCCCTCATCGACGGCGCGGGGGAGTGGAGGCGATTCTGGGAGATCTTCTTGCCCCAGGTGCGCGGAACCCTCACGGTCGTGGGGCTGACCTCCTTCATCGCCGCGTGGTCGGACTTCATCTTCCCCCTGCTGATGCTGCCCGACCCGAAGAAGCAGACCCTCATGCTCACCCTCACGGCGATCCAGAACTCGCCGCAGGGCACCACCTACCAACTGGTGCTCGCTGGCGCGGTCGTCGCCATGACACCGGTCGTCATCGTCTTCGCCCTCAGCCAGAAGTACTTCTTCCGGGGCATCGAGGACGGCGGCCTGAAGTTCTGAACCGTGGCCGGCCGGGCCCGGCCGGCCACAGTGCCCACCCCACCCGGCCGCTGGCCAAGCCCCTTCCCCGACCATCCCCAGGGAGCGCACATGACCGACCGACTCACCGACGAATTCGCCCCCGACGCCCTCGAGGCCGCAGGGGCGCTGGGGGGAGCCGAGGACCCCGGCTACACCTACCCTGATGACCCCCGCACCGCGCGCGCCCTCGAGCACTGGCGCGATCTCAAGGTGGGGGTCATCATCCACTGGGGGGTCTTCTCCCACATCGGCCAGGACGGATCCTGGTCCCTGCACCGCACCCGACTGGGCGGCTTCACGGACGCCCCCCAGGGGTGGCAGGGCACGGACGCCCAGTACCACACGTGGTACTGCGACCAGGCGCGCTCCTTCACCGGCGAGGACTTCGACGCCGACGAGTGGGCGCGCGCCTGCGCCCGCGCGGGGATGCGCTACGTCGTCTTCACCACGAAGCACCACGACGGCTTCGCCATGTACGACACCGCCTACTCGAACTTCAAATCCACGTCGGAGGAGTCGGGCCTGGGGCGCGACATCGTCCGCGAGGTCTTCGACGCCTTCCGCGGCGCGGGCATGGAGACCGGCGTGTACTTCTCGAAGGCGGACTGGAACCACCCGGGCTACTGGGACCGCTCCCGCCCGATCACGGACCGCTACCACAACTACGACATCGCCTCCCACGAAGCCAAATGGGAGTCCTTCGTCACCTACACGAAGAACCAGATCGAGGAGCTCCTCACCGGCTACGGCGAGGTCAACGTCCTGTGGCTGGACGCCGGGTGGGTGCGCTCCCCGGAGGAGCCCATCGGCATGGACGCGATCGCCGAGGGCGCGCGCCGCCTGCAGCCCTCGATCCTGGTCGTCGACCGCGAGGTCCACGGGCCCAACGAGAACTACAGGACCCCCGAACAGGAGATCCCCGACTCCGTCTTGGACCACCCGTGGGAGTCCTGCATCACGATGACGCGCGGCTGGTGCTCGATGCGGCCCGACGAGGCGATCAAACCGATGCGCCACATCGTCTCCAACCTGCTGGCGATCGTCTCGCGCGGCGGCAACTACCTCATCGGCATCGGGCCCGACGGCTCCGGGCGCATGTCGACGTGGGTGCGCCGCGGGCTCGACGAGCTCGGCGGATTCCTCGAGGTCAACGGACCCGGGATCTTCGCGACCCGCCCGTGGGAGCACGGGGAGCGGGTGCGCGGTGCCGACGACTGGTCGTGGTGGACGACCCGCGCTGCCCCCTCCGCTCCCGGTGGCCAGGGCACCGTCTACCTCTTCGGGATGGGCCCGGCCGACGAGGCGGGCGCGCAATCCCTGGAGGAGAGGACCTTCGCGGCGCCGGGCACCAGTGCCACCTGGGTCGAGGTTCCCGCCCCGGTGGTCGAGGCGCGCCTGCTCGGCTCCGAGGAGCCCGTCGGGGTCGAGGCGCACGGGGAGGGCTCGAGACTGCGCGTGCCCGCCACGGGCCTGGCCTACGCGGTCGGGATCGAAGCGCGCCTGGCGGACGGGCCGAGTGCCTTGGAAGGCCGTGACTAGGCGGGCGGGCATGCCCGCGGTCCGCCCCGCGCCCTAGGGCGCGGCGATCCACGGAGTGCTGCGGGCGCAGGAGCGCCCGCGCGAGGCGGCCCCTCGACCGCCGCGTCGGACAATGGCGCCGCGCAGGCGGGCAGCAGCAAAGACTAACACGTGACAGCAATGCGGAATACGAACACTGCGACGACATCACACCACCACCCAACATCCACGAAGGAGTAGACGAATGAGGAGAAGACCCATAATCGGTGCGCTCCTCGCACCAGCACTCGCGTTCGGGACGCTCAGCGCCGCGCAGGCCGCGCTGGCCGAACCGGCCCAGCCAGCACCCTTCCATCCCGAGGTCCTGTGGGCCACGTCCGAAGAACTCGTCGGCGAATCCGGCGTCAACGGGCACATCGAAGCCCTCACCGACGACGACAAGGGCCGTAGCGGCGCCGCCGTCACGTTCTGGACCACCAAATGGAAAGACGGCGGGGACTCCTTCCCGCACGCCGTCGCCATGCGCAACCCCAACGCGCAGGACGGCACCTGCGGCATAGGGGTCACCGCCAGGCCCACCTACGACACCACGATGGGCAACGACCACCTGCCAGCCGAGTACAGGATCCACGCCTTCGACACGGATCCGGGCAACCCGGCTTCGGACGCGGACAAGCTCGCCGCGTGGAAGGAGTCTGTGCGGGGCGGCCAATGGCAGGGCGGGACGGAACTGGCCCACGCCTCGGGAAAACTGACTAAGACCAACGACGAGCAGTACATCACCTTCCCGAAGACCACCGCGCCCGTTTTCTCCCTCACTGGCCTGTCCGCCCTGGTCGCCTCCAAGAACGACATGGCCCTGTCCGACATCAAACTGCTGCCCTGTGACTCGGACGGCAACGCGATCACCACCTACCCGGCCGAGCCCGGCCCCGGCGCCGAGCCCCGGCCCAAGGTCCCCAACGTCCCCGCGCCCCTCCAGGGCAGTGGATCCGACTCCCTGGTCACCGACTTCGTCATCGACCAGCTGCCCTACGGCGACCCCGGCGCCCCCGTCGAGTTCACCCCGGGCACCCACACCTACTCCGCCACCGGCTACTACCACGCGGCCACCGTCTCCGCGCGGATCCGCACTGTGCCGGGCGCGGAGGTCACCATCAACGGCGCCAAGCCCGACGGCGACGGGCGGGTGAAGAACCTCGACCTCACCAAGGGGATCAACGCCATCACCGCCACCGTCACGAAGGGCGGGGAAAGCGCCACCTACGTCGTCAACATCACCAAGACCGACACCGACTTCCGCGGCAACGTCCTGGTGCCCGCCACGGCCGCCCTCAACGGCGGCAGCGAGGCCGACAACCGCGCCCTGGTGGACGGGGACCGCAACACCACCGTCACCGTCGACCCGCTGGTCCGCTCCGAGCAGTGGGACGGGGCCACCACCGGATTCGAGCTCACGCTCGACGGACAGCGCTACGTCCACCGCGTCAACGGCTTCGGCTGGCCATCGCTGCCCGGCGACGCCAAGGGCTGGCACGGGGGCAACTCCGTCGCCATCGCCATCCAGGAGGCCGACGGCGGCGAGTGGAAGACCATCGTCACCCACGCCTCTCTCACCCGCGACGCGCGCGGCCTGTGGTACTGGGACTTCAACGCCTACCACCTGGCCCACAAGATCCGCGTGTGGATGAACACCGAGACCGAGCCCCAGACTCCCAAGAACATCGCCACGGCCGTGCGCTTCGACGACGTCGAGGTGTGGGGCCTGCCCGCGGGCAGCACCCCCAAGGCCCCCGAGGTCGATAACTCCGCGGACGCCCGCTACTCCGGGTTCGACCCGGGCGACGGCAAGTGGGGCGTCAACCGCGCCCAGGCCCTCGCCCTGCAGTACGGCGTCATGATGCCCGCCTGGGTGCCCTCCGAGGGCTACGGACGCGGCGGATTCGACGCCAACGAGCGCAGCCTCACCGGCGGCGCCTTCCCCATGTTCTACGACCTGCCCTTGTTCAACACCGCGATGATGGAGTCCCTGGGCAAGGGCACTCCGTGGGCGCTCGCGAAGGCCCCCTTCGGGAAGAACGGGATCGCTTCGGCCGGCGAGCCCCGCGACTTCCTGAGCGAGGCGCAGAAGCCCTACGCGAACAGCCTCGTCGACATCCAGTACGGCGACGAGAAGCAGTGGGACAGCACGGAGGGCGACTACTACCAGAAGTGGTTCGAGTGGTCCAAGACGACCTACCCCGGTGCGGTCGTCCACTCCAACCAGTACGACGACTACACGTGGCGCAGGCCGCAGGTGCTCGACCACTACGTGCGCGACGTCAAGCCCGACCTGCTCAGCTGGGACACCTACTACTACTCCACGACCAGCGGGCCGAGCCCCGACAAGGTCGTCACCTCTTTGCTGAACAACCAGACGTGGCAGGCCCAGCGCGAGTACGCCCTCAAGGGCCTGACCGGCGACGGCTCCAGCCCGATCCTGTACGGCCAGTACCTGGACTACAACTGGGACGCCAACGTCTCCGCATCGCAGAAGGCGATCGTGCCCTCCCTGGGCCTGGCGACCGGGCAGAAGTGGTTCGGCCTGTTCCGCATGGAGTACAACGGCTACGACCGCTCCTCGATCATCGACCACGACGGCGCTCCCACCCGCTCCTTCTACGAGTTCACGAGGATCTTCCGCTCCGTGCGCTACATCGGCGAGTACACGAAGGCCTTGGACTCGACCTTCGTCGCCCTTAAACCCGGCCAGTACGACGGCCGCGGCGAGGCCCCGGTCCTGAGCGGCTACCGCTACGGCAACTTCGCCTCCGGTGACGAGGCCGTGGCCGCGAACCAGGGCGCCGGCCTGGTGGACATGAGCGTCACGAACACCGGTTCCGTCAACGGCGGCAAGCCGGGCGACGTGGTGGTCGGCTACTTCGACCAGCTCGGGGGCCTCGAGGCCGCCAAGTCCGCGGAGATCTTCGGCGAGTCGACCACCGTCCCCAAGGGGTTCATGGTCGTCAACGCGCTGACCGGGACCACCAAGTTCCCCTCGATGCTGCTCGACCCGCGCACCGACGACGGCTCCTTCGCCGAGACCGCCCAGGACATCACCCTCACGGTGAAGAAGCCGTCCGCCAACTCGCACCTCATGCTGGTTGATCCCTCCACCGCGACCACCACCGAGGTCGCCCTCGGCGACGGGGAGACCTCGACCGTCACCCTCAAGGCCGTCGGCGGCGGCGACTCGCGCCTGCTCTACTGGGTGACCCGGGACAATCCGACCCCCGGCCCCACGCCCACTCCGACGCCGACCGCGGATCCGACCCCCGCGCCGACTCCAACGCCGACCGCGGATCCGACTTCCGCGCCGACTCCGACGCCCACCTCGGACCCCACTGCGACGCCCACTGCGGATCCGACCAACCCGCCCGCGCCCGGGCCCAAGACGGGCAAGTGGGTGCAGGGGTTCTTCGGCTGGTGGTACCGCTATGACGATGGCACCTACCCGGTGTCCACGACGCTGGTCATTGACGGGCGGACCTACAGGTTCGACGCGCGCGGGTACATGGTGACCGGCTGGCACAAGGACAACGGGGCCTGGTACTACTACTCCCCCTCCGGCGCGCAGGCGAGCGGCTGGACGCTGGTCTCGGGGACCTGGTACTACCTGGATCCGGGAACCGGCGCGATGCTGATCGGCTGGGTCGAGGTGTCGGGGACCTGGTACCACCTGGGCGCTTCTGGCGCCATGGACACGGGCTGGCTGAGCGAGTCCGGTCACTGGTACTACCTGGATCCGGGGACTGGCGCGATGCGCACCGGTTGGGTGCAGTCGGGCGGCCACTGGTACTACCTGGATCCGGGAACCGGCGCGATGCTGATCGGCTGGGTCGAGGTGTCGGGGACCTGGTACCACCTGGGCGCTTCTGGCGCCATGGACACGGGCTGGCTGAGCGAGTCCGGTCACTGGTACTACCTGGATCCGGGGACTGGCGCGATGCGCACCGGTTGGCTGGAGGACGGCGGCCACTGGTACTACCTGGATCCCAGTGGTCAGATGGCGACCGGGACCCGGACGATCGACGGGGTCACACACAGGTTCGCCCCCTCGGGGGTCTGGCTCGGCTGAGCCCTGCCTCCCAGCGGCGCCCCGGGGTTCCCCCGGGGCGCCGCCCGTTGCGGACAAGGCGCCGCTGGCGCTCTGGTGGGGCGCGTGAGGCTCCCAGCGCTCACAGACCGGGTGCCTGGGACTTGCGGCCCACGCCCGCCACGGCCACGGCGCGCACAGGGCGCCAGGTGGGCGGAGGACGGACCAAGAGGGCGCCGAACCGGTGGGCAGTGGGGCACAATGCGGGTGTGGATTCCCTCGACGCACCATCCCCGTTCCCGGCGAGCCCCTACGCCAGCTTCGACCGCGCAGCGTGGGCCAGCCTCGCGGACCGGACGCCGCTGCCCCTCACCCAGGACGACATCGACCGCATCGCGTCATTGGGCGACCCCATCGACATGCAGGAGGTCGACGCGATCTACAGGCCGCTGTCGGCACTGCTGCACCTCTACGTCGACGGGCGAAGGCGCACAGCGGCGGAGCGCCACGCCTTCCTGGGCGAGCCCGCCCCCCTCTCAACGCCCTTCGTCATTGGGATCGCCGGTTCCGTGGCCGTCGGCAAATCCACCGTGGCGCGCCTGCTCCAACTGCTTCTGCAGCGGTGGGACTCCACGCCCAGGGTCGACCTGGTCACCACCGACGGCTTCCTCCACCCGAACAAAGTGCTGGAGGAGCGCGGCATCATCGCCAGGAAGGGCTTCCCCGAGTCCTACGACCGCGCCGCCCTGGTCGCGTTCCTCGCCGCCGTGAAAGCGGGTGCCCACTCGGTGAGCGCGCCCGTGTACTCCCACGTCGTCTACGACATCATCCCCGGCAAGGAGACCGTCGTCTCCCGCCCGGACATCCTCATCGTCGAGGGACTCAACGTCCTGCAACCCCCGCGCGCGCTGCCGGGCTCCGTCTCCATCGCAGTGTCCGACTACTTCGACTTCTCCATCTACGTCGATGCCGACGAGTCGCACATCGAGCAGTGGTACGTCGACCGCTTCCTCAAGCTCCGGGCGACCGCGTTCGCCCGCGAGGACTCGTTCTTCCGGACCTACGCGGGCCTGTCCGACGCCGAGGCGGAGAGCACGGCGCGCATGGTGTGGCGCGCGATCAACCTGCCGAACCTGCGTGAGAACATCCGCCCCACCCGCGAACGCGCGGAACTGGTGTTCACCAAGGGCGCGGACCACAGGGTGGAATCGCTGAAGATCCGCAAGGAGTAACTGAGCGCGCCCCTATGGCGAAGGGCACTCGCCGGTGCTCCTGGCCCCCTGGTGTGGTCCAATTGAGTCCATGTGCGGAATCGTTGGTCATATTGCAAGCAGCCCGTCGCAGCGGTCGTGCCGCGTCGTCATGGACGGCCTGGCGCGCCTGGAGTACAGGGGCTACGACTCGGCGGGCATCGCCCTGGCCGCCCCCGGGGGCCTCGAGGTCGTCCGCGAGGTCGGCAAACTCGCCAATCTGAGGGCCGCCGTCGACCAGGCGCGCCCCGACGACGCCACCGCCGGAATCGGGCACACGCGCTGGGCGACCCACGGGCGCCCCACGGTGGCCAACGCCCACCCGCACTGCACACCCGACGGGCGCTTCGCCCTGGTCCACAACGGCATCATCGAGAACGCGGACGCCCTGCGCGCCCAGCTGATCGCCGACGGCGCGGTCTTCGCCTCGGAGACGGACACGGAGGTCGTCGTCCATATGATCGCCCGCGGCTACGACGAGGCGTCCCCGGCCTCGTACCAGGGCGAGGTCGCTGGCCTTACCGGGGCCGATGGGGACGCGGCCCGCCGGTTGGTCGCCGCCATGCGGGCGGTGACGGAGCAGCTGGAGGGCACCTTCACCCTGCTGGTGGTCTCGACCGAGTCCCCGAACGTGATCATCGCGGCGCGCCGCTCATCGCCCCTGGTCGTGGGCCTGGGCGACGGGGAGAACTTCCTCGGTTCCGACGCGCTGGCCTTCGTCGAGCACACGAGGCGCGCGGTGGAGGTCGAGCAGGACCAGATCGTCGTGGTCGCGGCCGGGGGTGTGACCGTGGTGGGCACCGACGGCCAGGTGGTCGCCCCGAAGGAGTACGAGGTCGACTTCTCGTCGGACCGCGCCACGAAGAACGGGTGGCCCACCTTCATGGAGAAGGAGATCCACGAGCAGCCTGAGGCGGTGGGAGCCACCCTGGCGGACCGCGTCGACTCCCACGGGCACTTGGCCCTCGACGAGGTGCGCATCCCCGAGCACGTGCTGCGCAGCGTCGACAAGGTCATCATGATCGGCTGCGGAACCGCCTCCTACGCGGGACAGGTCGCCCGCTACGCCATCGAGCACTGGTGCCGGATCCCCGTCGAGGTCGAGCTGTCCAGCGAGTTCCGCTACCGCGATCCCGTGGTCACCGAGAAGACCCTGGTGGTGGCGATCTCCCAGTCGGGGGAGACCATGGACACCATTCAGGCGATCCGCCACGCCCGCGAGCAGGGAGCGAAGGTGGTCGCGGTCGTCAACACGCCCGGCTCGACGATCTCGCGCGAGTCCGATGCGGTGGTCCTCACGCACGCCGGGCCCGAGATCGCGGTCGCCTCGACGAAGGCGTTCACCGCTCAGGTGGCCGCCTGCTACATCCTGGGCCTGTACCTGGCCCAGGTGCGGGGCAACAAGTACGCCGACGAGATCGCCGACTACATGGACAAACTGGCCGAGGTGCCCGCCAAGATCGAGCGCGTCCTGGAGCAGGGGGAGACGGTGCGCCAATTCGCCCGTACCATGGCCGGCGCCACGTCCGTCATCTACCTCGGCCGCCACGTGGGCTTCCCCGTTGCGATGGAGGGGGCCCTCAAGCTCAAGGAGATCTGCTACATCCATGCGGAGGGCTTCGCCGCGGGCGAGCTCAAGCACGGGCCCATCGCCCTGGTCGACGAGGGACAGCCCGTCATCGTCATCGTGCCCACCCCCCGCCGCCCCGAGTTGCACAACAAGGTCCTGGCCAACATCGAGGAGGTCCGCGCCCGGGGCGCGCGCACGATCGTGGTCGCCGAGGAGGGGGACTCCTCCGTGGACGCCTTCGCCGACGTGGTCTTCCGGGTGCCGCCGGTGCCGACGCTCTACGCGCCGCTGCTCACGGTCGTTCCCCTGCAGATCTTCGCGTGCGAGTTGGCGGGCGTGAAGGGGCTCGACGTCGACCAGCCCAGGAACCTCGCGAAGTCGGTGACCGTCGAGTAGTCAGGACGCATGTGAATTAGCGGTCACTGGGCGCCCTTCTCCCCGGTGGAGGCGGATGATTGACAACGGATCCCGTTAGCGAGGAGGAGCCATCATGAGTCCCACTACCATTCTCATCGGCGTTCTGCCGTCCGTGTTCTTCGGCGTCGCCACGACCCTCATGGGCAAGACCGGGGGGTCGGACCGCCAGCGCGTCATGGGCACGGTCCTGGGTGGCCTCCTCATGGCCGCCGTGGCCACGCCGTTCCTGCACCCCCAGTGGACGCCGCTCAACCTCGCGGTGTCCTTCGGCACGGGCCTGCTGCTGGGGCTGGGCGTATGCGACCAGTTGCGCTCCTACACTGTGCTCGGCATGTCGCGCACGATGCCACTGTCCACCGGAGGGCAGTTGGTCCTCATGTCGGTGGCGGGCATCGCCGTGTTCGGCGAGTGGCTGCACGGCGGCGCCCTGCCCTACGGCATTGCGGCGATCGCGGTGCTGATCGTGGGGATCTGGTTCCTCTCGCGCTCCGAGGCGGGTTCGGACGCGGCCGGCCTGGACTGGGGGAGGGGAGCGGTACTGCTCACCTCCTCGACGCTGGGCCTGGTCGCCTTCCCCCTGATCATCAAGTACTTCGGCATCGCGCCGAAGGAGTTCCTGGCGCCGCAGGCCGTCGGCTACACCGCGTATGCCGCCGTGTTCTTCGCCATCCAGGGGCGCGGCGGCGTCGACCCCGAGGCGTCGTTGCGCCACCGGCGCATGTTCCCCTCCGTATTCAACGGCGTCCTGTGGGGCATCGCGATCCTGCTGTTGCAACTCAACTCGAACAACCTCGGGGCGGGCACCGGATTCACGCTCTCGCAGCTGGGGATCCTGATCTCCACCCCGCTGGGCATCCTGTGGCTGCACGAGACCCGTAGCAGGAAGGAGCTGCGCTGGACGGGCATCGGCGTTTTCCTGGTGATCGCCGGGGCTGTGCTGGCGGGGATCGCCAAGTCCCTCGACGCCGCCTGAGCGCGGGGGCGGTTCGGCGGTGGGCGGTGTGTTGTTCGGGGGAGGCCCCCGCGCCTGAAGCCGGTGCGTCCGCCACGAGGCGGGGTGCTTCTTGGATTTGCGGTTGTGGAGTTGAACGGGGTACACTGAACGCAATCGTTCAGCCCGCTGCCTCCTTCTGGTCGCAGACGGGCTGGATTTCTATTCATGCGCAGGAGGGCTATGAGCGAGGCTGTGAAACGTCCGACGACGGTGGACGAACAGCTTGGCATCCTCCGGGCGCGGGGGATGTGCGTTGACGAACGGCTCGCTCGGCAGTGGCTAGCGAGTGTGTCGTACTACCGGCTTTCCGGCTACTGGTACCCCTACCGCCGGTTGTCCGCATCCGAGGACTCGGGGAACCCCCAGCGCATCGACGAATTCGAACCAGGGACGACATTTGTCGACGTAGCGGCGCTCTACGAGTTCGACCGTAAACTGCGCACCCTCATCAATGACGGGATGGAGAGAGTCGAGGTCGCGCTGCGCGCTCGAATTGGAGAGCTGCTTGTCGCGAACGGGGATGGGACCTCATACCGGAATCCGTCACTGTTCCGTCAAGCGTTTGACCATTCCGCATGGCTGAGCAGAGTTCGTCAACGCGTCGAACGCGCCAAAGGCCGTGACCGGGCTATTCAGCATTACTTGGCAAAATATGAGGATATTCCATTCTGGGTGCTCGCCGATGTCCTCGACTTCTCCGACGTGTCCCGTCTCCTTGATGGTTTGCTGATCGATGACCAGCGGACCATAGCCGCCAGTTTCGGGCTGAACGTCGATGTCCAGCGTTTGAACTCCAAACAGAGGAGAAGATATTTCGAAAACTCGGATCCGCTGGCTCGGTGGTGCGAGCAACTCACTGTGCTCCGCAATGTCTGCGCCCATCATGGTCGCCTGTGGAACCGGCGCCTGATACCGGTATCGACCAACGCGTTTCGGACTATCGCCGCGTTGTCGTCGCTCCCGGAAGGGCAAAGCGATCAGCTGTACGGGGCGTTAGCGATGATGGCTTTCCTCCTTAAGAACATTTCCCCTGGAACTTCTTGGCCCGCAAAAGTGGGCAGTCTCATCGTTGGTGAGTTTCCTACGAAGATGCGTTCAATTAGTGAGATGGGTTTTCCGGAGGATTGGCGCGAATCCTCCCTTTGGGCCGGTGGGGCTGGTCAGTAGCCAGGGCCGCTCCCTGGCAAGCGCCCGCTCCGCCCCGGGTGTGCGAGCATGGAGGGCATGAGCGCCGCAGAACCGACTCCCGCCCACACTTTCGCCACTGTGAGGAAGCTGGAGGCGCCTCTGATCGCCGAGGCGCGCGCCCAGGGGCATCCCGACGCCCTCATGGAGCGGGCTGCCACAGGGGTGGCGGACGCGGCGTGGGGCCTGCTCGAACGGCCCCGCGGTGGGCTGCGGTCATCCGCAGTCGATCCATGGTGCCCGGGCCTTGATCCCCAAGACGATCCCCGGGGCCATGCCCACGCCTCCGGGGCGGAGCCGACCGCCCTCCCACCCGACATCCCAGCGCCCTCGGCCGCCCTGTCCTCCGTCGCATCGCATGGGCCCTCCCTGGCCCCCTCCCCCCACAGCGCCGCCCATGAGGTCGGAACGCCGGAGGACACCGCACCCCAGGTCGTCGCCCTGGTCGGCTCCGGCGACAACGGGGGCGACGCGCTCTACGCGTGCGCCATCCTGCAAGACGCGGGCACCGCCTGCATGGCGGTCCTGCTCAAACCCGGAGCGCACGAGCGCGCCCTGGGCCGCGCGCGGGCCGCAGGGGTCGCCGTCATCGACCTGGCGGACCGCCCCCTGTCTCGGCTGGACGAGCGGGAGGCCGCGCGCCTCGCGGGCGCCCGCGTCTGGATCGACGGGATCGTGGGAACCGGGGTTCGCGGCCCCCTGGAGGGCTCGCTGGCGGACGCGGTCAAGACACTGGCGGCCCTCAAGCGCTCGGCGGACCCCGCCGTCGTCGCCGTCGACGTGCCCTCCGGCCTGATGGACTCGTGCGGTGAGGTGTCCGGTCCGCTCCTCCCGGCGGAGGTGACCGTCACGATGGGGGCGCACAAGGAGGCGCTGGTCCTGCCCCCCGCCGCGGGGTACGCCGGGCGGATCGAACGCGTGGACCTGGGACTACCCGTGCCCGCCGAGGCGGAGCAGACCCCGCCCGTCGCCCTCCACACCGCCGCAAGCGCGGCGGCCCACTACCATGCCCCGACCTTCGAGGACCACAAGTACACGCGCGGAGTGGTTGGCGTCGTCGCCGGATCCGACACTTACCCGGGCGCCGGAGTGCTCGCCGTGCGCGGCGCGCTCGCCAGCGGGGTCGGAATGGTGCGGCTCAACTCGACAAGACGCGTCGAGGACCTGGTCCTGGCCGCCGAACCCGGTGTGGTCACCGCCGGAGGGCGCATACAGGCGGGCCTCATCGGCCCCGGACTCGACGAGGCGCGCCGCGCCGAGGCCCTCGAGCTCGCCGAGTTCTGCCTCGACGCGCGCCTGCCCTTGGTGATCGACGCGTGGGCGCTGGACCTGGTCCCCGGCCTCGCCGGTCGGACGCGGAATGCGGCGCTGACGATCACCCCCCACTACGGGGAGGCGGCGCGCCTGCTCACCGCACTCGGCAGCCCGACAACGCGCGCGCGGGTCGTGGAGGCCCCCCTGCGGGCCGCACGGAGCCTCCACGAGCTGACGGGCGCGACTGTGGTCCTCAAAGGGGCGGCGACCATCGTCTACGGCGCTGCCCGCGCCACCCTCGTCGACGGGAGCGCGCCAGGGCGGGAGGGCGCCCTCGGACCCGAACAGGGGGACGGGCTGGGGGCCCCGTGCAGTCCAGAGGAACCGCGGGGCTGGGACTCCGCCCGCGCCATCGTGGCGCCCCTGGGCTGCGGCTGGGCGTCCGTGGCGGGATCTGGCGACGTACTGGCGGGCCTCGTCGCTGGGACGCACGCGGGCGCTCGGGCCCGCAGGGAGCGGGACGGCGCCAACGTCCACGACCCGGTCGCCGAGGCCGCCGCCGCCGTGTGGGTCCACGGCGAGGCCGCGCGCTTGGCCTCCCGCGCCCGCCACGCGCCCGGCCATCCGATCCAGGCCCGCCAGATCGCCGACGCGATTCCCCCAGTCATCGGTGGGATACTGGGAGCGTGACTGACACCCACGCGCCACAGGCGGACGCATACCCCGGCGAGGCGCTCATCGACCACGGCGCCATCGCCCACAACCTCCGGGTCCTCCGCGCGGCGGCTCCCGCCGCCCAGCAGATGGCGGTCGTCAAAGCCAACGCCTACGGGCACGGCCTGCTGCCCGTCGCCCTCACGGCGCTCGCCTCCGGCAGCGACTGGCTGGGCGTCGCCCAACTGCCCGAGGCCGTGGAATTGAGGGAGGGCCTCGACCGCGCGGGCATCGACCGGGCGGACGCCCCCGTGCTCGCGTGGATCACGACCCCCGGCTCCGACTTCGCGGGGGCCATCCGCGCCGGTATCGACCTGTCGGTGTCGTGGACGTGGGTGCTCGACGCCATCAGCGTGGCGGCGCGCGCCGTGGGCCGCCCCGCCCGCGTCCACGTCAAGATCGACACAGGGATGAGCAGGGCGGGATCCACGCTGGCGGACCTACCCGCCCTGGCCTCGGCGCTCGCGGCGGCGCAGGCCGATGGGCTAGTCGAGGTCGTCGGCGCGTGGAGCCACCTGTCCCGCGGGGACGACCCCAGCGAGGGCGGGCTGGCCTCGACCGCCTCGCACGTCGAGAACTTCGAACGGGGCCTGCGGATCCTCCAGAATGCTGGCGTCCGCCCTGCGATCCGCCACCTGGCGGCCACCTCGGGCATCCTGTGGCACCCGGAAACCCATTACGACATGGTCCGCGCCGGGATCGGGCTCTACGGCCTGTCCCCCGACCCCGCCGTCGCGGACGCGAGGGAACTGGGACTGCGGCCCGTCATGACGCTGCGCGCCCCCCTCACCTCCGTCAAGGTCATCGAGCGCGGGGCGCCCGTCTCGTACGGGGGGACGTGGGAGGCGCCGACCCGGCGCTGGGCGGGCCTGGTCCCCCTGGGGTACGGGGACGGCGTCCTGCGCTCCGCCTCCAACGCCGCCCCCGTGGTGGTGCGCGGCCCCGGCGGCGACGTGCCCGCGCGCTGCGTGGGCCGGGTGTGCATGGACCAGTTCGTCATCGACCTCGGCCCGGCCGACGGGGCGGGCGGGACGCCGAGCTCCCAATCGGGTGCCCCGCCCGCCCGCGTAGGGGACTGCGCCGTGCTCTTCGGCGACCCCACGACCGGCGCCCCCACCGCCGACCAGTGGGCAGTGGCCGCCGGAACCATCAACTACGAGGTCGTCACCCGCTTGGGCGACCACATCCCCCGGATCCACGTCCGGGCGGGAAGGAGCCAGTAGATGGCAGGGGAGACGACCATCGCCACCGGCTCGGCGGAGGAGACCCGCGCCCTCGGGGCCGCCCTCGGGGCAGTCCTGGCCGCCGGGGACCTCGTGATGCTCAGCGGCGGCCTCGGCGCCGGGAAGACGACCCTGGCCCAGGGGATCGGCGAGGGCATGGGCGTGCTCGGGCGCGTCGCCTCGCCCACCTTCATCATCGCGCGCGTCCACCCCTCCGGGCGGGGAGGGCCCGACCTCGTCCACGCCGACGCCTACAGGATCCGCGACCTGGAGGACCTGGAGACCCTGGACCTCGACTCCTCCCTGGACGAGGCGGTGACCGTCGTCGAATGGGGCGAGGGCAAGACCGAGGCGCTTTCCGACTCCCGCCTGGAGATCGGGGTCCACCGTGCCCAAGGGGGCGCGGCGCCCGCCCTGGGCGGTGCCATCGACCTGGCGGCCGTGGACGACGGGCGCCGCGACATTGTGATGCGCCCGTTCGGGCAGCGGTGGGACGGGGTCCTGGAAGCCGTCGTCGCGGCGTTCCGGCGGGCCGCGCCGTCCGACTCCGTGGACGCAGTAGGATCGACCCGTGCTTGAACTCGCCCTGGACACGCTGAACGCGACATCCGTTGCCCTCGTGCGCGATGGGGAGGCCGTCGCACGCGCCACAGCCGGATCCGCCCGCCACCATGCGGAGTCCCTCACCCCCCTGGTCCGCCGGGTCCTCCAGGACGCGGGGCTGGGACCGGACGCGGTCGGTGCAGGGCTGGACAGGGTGCTGGTGGGCACGGGGCCCGCCCCCTT
The DNA here is from genome assembly GCF_000429245.1 of Schaalia georgiae DSM 6843. Classification (GTDB taxonomy): domain Bacteria; phylum Actinomycetota; class Actinomycetes; order Actinomycetales; family Actinomycetaceae; genus Pauljensenia; species Pauljensenia georgiae. The sequence continues at coordinate 25,468 of NZ_AUBM01000006.1, read as the reverse complement.
CACGGGACTGCGCGCCGGCCTCGTCTCCGCCCGCGTCATCGGCGAGGCGGTGGGCGCCCCCGTCCTCGGTGTCGCCTCCCTGGATGTCGTCGCCCGCCAGGGACTGGACCTGCTGCCCCCCGACATGACGGTCTTCGCGGTCTCGGACGCGCGCAGGCGCGAGCTCTACTGGGGGTGCTACGAGGCCGACGGCCCTGACGACGTGCGGCTCGTCGGGCGCCTGGAAGTGGGGGCCGCGCACGCCCTGCTGGGCGCGATGCGGGGGGCTGACGGGCTCATCGTCGCAGCCGGCCCCCTGCCCGCCCACTCCGCGCAGCTCCTCGCCGACGCGAGCCAAGGGCCCGTCATCGACCTGGACCCCGCAGTCATGTCCCGCGTAGTGGCAGCGCGCCTGGCCCGGGGGCAGGAGGAACGCCTGGGCACCCAGCCCCTTTACCTGCGCCGCCCCGACATCCAGGGCCGGGCGCCCGCGCGCCTATGAGCGACGGCCCGGATCCCCAGCGCGCACCCGGCGCCCCCGGGGAGCGCGACATTCCGGACCCCGGACGCGGGCAGTGCCCCGCCGTCGACGTCGTTCCCGCCCGGGCGGGGGACCTCCGCGAGCTGGTGCGCCTGGAGGGGCTGCTCTTCCCCGAGGACCCCTGGACCGAGGGGATGCTCCGCGAGGAACTGGCGTCCGCCTCGTCCCACTACCTCATCGCCCGCGCCGACGGGACGGCGTGCGGTTACGGCGGAGTCAAAGTGCTCGGCGACCAGGGGGACATCATGACGATCGGGGTGGTTCCCGGCGCGCGCGGGCGGTCCGTGGGCTCGCGCCTCCTCGACGGCCTGATCGCGTGGGCGCGGCGGGCGGGCGCAGACGAGCTCTTCCTCGACGTGCGCGCCTCGAACGCCGCCGCCATCGGCCTGTACCTGTCGCGCGGTTTCGAGGCGGTCGGGCGCCGACGCCGCTACTTCCGCAACCCCGTCGAGGACGCCCTCGTCATGCGCTTGGCGGGCTTGGCCGGGGGCCCGGCGGCACACCCATCGAATTAGCAAGGCAGCATTTTCTAAAATCCCCTCCGGACGCGCCCTCCGAGGGCGCCCCCGACGAGGCCGGGCCCGCTCCTCCCCGGAGAGGAACGGGGTGAGGAAACCGCGTGAAACCGCCGAAAACGACAGTGCGTTGCAACAGGGGCGGGCGGGTCACGGCAATGGTCCCACATCGGGGGAGCCGGGGGTGGATATCCTCATCACATGGCCACAACAACCGTCGCAACGAAAAAGCGCCGCGCATGGACCACCAGTGTTTTCATCAAGCAGCTGATGGCCATCTCGGGCTTCGTCTTCGTGTTCTTCCTCCTTTTCCACTCATACGGCAACCTCAAGATGTTCCTGGGCGAGCAGGTCTACAACGACTACGCCCACTGGCTCCACGAGGAGGCCTTCGTACCGATCTTCCCGCACGGCGGCTTCATCTGGGTTTTCAGGGCCGCGATGGCGCTCATGCTGATCATCCACCTCTACGCCGCCGCCTACACGTGGCTGCGCTCCCGCCGGGCGCGCAGCACCCGCTACGTCGTCGTCAAGTCGGTGTCCGACTCCTACGCGGCCCGCACGATGCGCATGACCGGCGTCCTCCTGATCCTCGGCATCGTCTTCCACCTACTGCACTTCACCACGGCCAGCCTGCCCCGCCAACTGGCGAACTTCGGCTCCGAGACCACGGCCCCCTACTCCCGCATGATCGCCGCCTTCCAGTCCCCGTGGCTGGTGCTCTTCTACGCGGTCTTCGTCGGCGTGGCCTGCTTCCACGTCTCCCACGGCTTCTGGTCCATGTTCCAGTCGCTCGGCTGGGTGCGCCCCGCGACCCGCAAGCCGCTCGTCGTGCTCTCCGGGCTGGTCGGCGTCATCATCTTCGTGATGTTCCTGGCCCCGCCCGCAGCCATCGCCACCGGGATCATCCACTGAGGAAGGCCAAGGAACCATGACAGAGACACTCATTCACGGCCTGTACCGCGAGGGCGAGAAGATCGCCGACACGAAGGCGCCCCACGACGTCCCCATCTCCGAGCGGTGGGCGCGCCGCCAGTTCGAGGCCGCCCTGGTCAACCCCGCGAACCGCCGCAAACTGCGCGTCATCATCGTCGGCTCCGGCCTGGCGGGCGGAGCCGCGGCAGCTTCCCTGGGCGAGATGGGCTACCACGTCGACGTGTTCTTCTACCAGGACTCCGCCCGCCGCGCGCACTCCATCGCCGCGCAGGGCGGCATCAACGCCGCGAAGAACTACCGCAACGACAACGACTCCGTGTACCGCCTCTTCTACGACACGGTCAAGGGCGGCGACTACCGCGCCCGCGAGGACAACGTGTACCGCCTGGCCGAGGTCAGCGGCAACATCATCGACCAGTGCGTCGCCCAGGGCGTCCCCTTCGCCCGCGAGTACGGCGGCCAGTTGGACAACCGCTCCTTCGGCGGCGTCCAGGTCTCGCGCACCTTCTACGCGAGGGGCCAGACCGGCCAGCAGCTCCTCATCGGCGCCTACCAGGCCATGGAGCGCCAGGTCGCGGCGGGCACCGTCACCGAGTACCCGCGCCACGAGATGGTCGAGCTCATCGTCGACGAGGGCAAAGCACGGGGCATCGTCTCCCGAGACATGTCCACCGGCGAGCTGCGCACCCACATCGCGGACGCGGTCGTCCTGGCCACTGGCGGCTACGGGAACGTGTTCTTCCTGTCGACGAACGCGATGGGCTGCAATGGCACCGCCATCTGGCGCGCCTACCGCAAGGGCGCCTACTTCGGCAACCCCTGCTTCACGCAGATCCACCCCACGTGCATCCCCCAGCACGGCGACCAGCAGTCCAAGCTGACCCTCATGTCCGAGTCGCTGCGCAACGACGGGCGCATCTGGGTGCCCAAGCGCGCCGAGGACTGCGAGAAGGATCCGCGCAAGATCCCCGAGGAGGACCGCGACTACTACCTGGAGCGCATCTACCCCTCCTTCGGCAACCTGGTGCCCCGTGACATCGCGAGCCGCCAGGCCAAGAACATGTGCGACGAGGGCCGCGGCGTCGGCCCGAAGATCGACGGCGTCGCCCGCGGCGTCTACCTCGACTTCGCCGACGCCATCCAGCGCCTCGGCAAGGCCGCCGTCTCCGCCAAGTACGGCAACCTCTTCGACATGTACGAGCGGATCACGGGCGACAACCCCTACGAGGTGCCGATGCGCATCTACCCCGCCGTGCACTACACGATGGGCGGGCTGTGGGTCGATTACGACCTCGAGTCCAACCTGCCGGGCCTGTACGTGACAGGCGAGGCGAACTTCTCCGACCACGGCGCGAACCGCCTGGGCGCCTCGGCGCTCATGCAGGGCCTGTCGGACGGGTACTTCGTCCTGCCCAACACGATCAACGACTACCTGGCGCACTGCTTCCACCTGCCCGAGCTGAACGAGGACTCGCCCTCCGTCAAGGAGGCCCTCGAGGCGGCCCAGGGGCGCATCGACACCCTCATGTCGGTGGGCGGCACCCGCTCCGTGGACTCCTTCCACAAGGAGCTGGGCAAGATCATGTGGGAGTACTGCGGCATGGAGCGCACCGAGGCCGGTCTGAAGAAGGCGATCGGGATGATCCGCGAGCTGCGCGCCGACTACTGGCGCCATGTCCGGGTGCCCGGCAAGTCGATCGGCGAGCTCAACCAGTCCCTCGAGAAGGCGGGCCGCGTCGCGGACTTCATGGAGCTGGGCGAACTCATGTGCATCGACGCCCTCCACCGCGAGGAGTCCTGCGGCGGGCACTTCCGCGCCGAGTCCCAGACCCCCGAGGGCGAGGCCCTGCGCCACGACGACAAGTTCCTCTACGTGGCGGCCTGGGAGTTCGCCGGTGACGACCAACCCCCGGTCCTCCACAAGGAAGACCTGATTTACAACGACATCGAGTTGAAGCAGCGGAGCTACAAGTGAACCTGACACTGAGGATCTGGCGCCAGAACGGTCCCGAAGACAAGGGCGCAATTCATGAATACCAGGTGAAGGGAATCTCGGAAGAGTCCTCGTTCCTGGAGATGCTCGACGTGCTGAACGAAGAGCTCTTCGAACGGGGCGAGGAGCCCATCGCCTTCGACTCGGACTGCCGCGAGGGCATCTGCGGCCAGTGCGGCGTCGTCATCAATGGCATCGCGCACGGCCCGGAGGTGACCACGACCTGCCAGCTGCACATGCGGTCCTTCAACGACGGCGACGTCATCACGATCGAGCCGTGGCGCGCCCAGGGCTTCCCGATCATCAAGGACCTCGTGGTCAACCGGTCCGCTCTTGACCGCATCATCCAGGCCGGCGGTTACATCTCCGTCAACACCGGCGGCGCGGCGGCCGCGGACGCGACCCCCGTTCCCAAGCAGGACGCCGAGCGGGCGTTCGAGGCGGCGGCGTGCATCGGCTGCGGCGCCTGCGTGGCGGCGTGCCCCAACGCCTCGGCCATGCTCTTCACCTCTGCGAAGGTGACGCACCTGGGTCTGCTGCCGCAGGGCAAGCCGGAGAACTACCGCCGCGTGGTCTCCATGCTCAATCAGATGGACGAGGAGGGCTTCGGCTCCTGCTCGAACATCGGCGAGTGCGCCGCGGTCTGCCCCAAGCAGATCCCGCTGGATGTCATCGCCAACCTCAACCGCCAGCTGGGCAAAGCGGCCTTGAAGGGCGTGTGATCCCTCACGGGTGCGAGCAGTGGCCAGCGGCCCCGTCCCCTCATGGGGGCGGGGCCGCGTCGTGTTCCACGGGTCATTGCGGGGCCGCGCGCTGAGTTGTGGGGGCCGCGCGCTGAGTGGGGTTGGGCGGCTCGTGTTTCACGCGTGTTCCACGGTGTTCGCCCTGTTCAGGGGCCTGTAGCGGTGCCCGTGCGGCCCTGATCTGAGTGCTGCGCATTTGCGGACGGGCCCCGTCGGCGGCTGCGCGCGCCCGGGGTGTTCTGGTTAGCGCATCCGGTAGGTCCTGCCTGCCGTCAGGGAGTGGGCCCCGGTCACATGACGGACCCCTCCGAGGTCCTTCCGGATACCCTTCTGGACTATACTGACCTGTTGGACGCTTTCATGGGAGGTTGTCATGAGCGCACCACAGCGATCCGCTGGTCCTGATCAGGGCGGGTACGGACAAGGACGGCCCTACGGCCGGCCCCAGGAAGGATGGACGGGCCAATCCAGCCAGGGCCAGTCCCCCTACGAGCGGGACAAGGAGCGCCGCTACGACGTGCAGACGTGGCGCAAGGTCGCGTACTACGGCGGGGCCGTTCTGATCGCAGTCGGCATCATCCTGTTTTTCGTCCCGTTCGTGATGACTTTCGCCTTCTTCGGCTCGATGCGCTTCAGTGCTGCGGGTCCGGGCGACAACTTCTTCGGAATCTTCCGGGCGTTCCCCCTGGCCTTTGTCGGGTTCTTTCTCATCAGTGCGGGCCAGGGACTGCGTTCCTTGGGCCGCAAGGGACTGGCCGGATCGGGTGTCGTCCTCTCGCCCGAGGGCGAGGCCCGCGACGCCGAGCCGTGGCAGCGCTCCAAGGGCGCCCAGATGCAGGACGCCCTGGAGGAGGTGCCGATCATCCGCGACGCGATGGCCCGCGTCGGGGGAGGGGAGCAGCAGATCCGCGTGCGCTGCACGAAGTGCGGCTACCTGGAGACCGAGGACGCCAAGTTCTGCTCCGGATGCGGGGCGCCGATGATCTCCGCCCCCTGACTCGGGCTCCTACGGCAGGCGGGCGCGGCGGCCGGGGCCGCCCTGAGCCGTGGCAACTACACTTGGGGGCGTGAGTGAACCCCTGGTGCTTGGAATTGAATCGACGTGCGACGAGACCGGAGTCGGCCTGGTGCGCGGATGCGACCTGCTGGCGGACCGGACGGCCACGTCAATGGACGAGTACGCGCGCTACGGCGGCATCATCCCCGAGATCGCGTCCCGCGCGCACTTGGAGTCCTTCCTGCCCGCGCTGCGCAGCGCCCTGTCCGAGGCCGGGGCAGGCCTGTCCGACGTGGACGCTGTGGCGGTCGCGGCGGGCCCGGGGCTGGTGGGCTCGCTGACGGTCGGCATCTGCGCGGCGAAGGCCCTCGCCTCGTCGTTGGGAAAGCCGCTGTACGGCGTCAACCACGTCATCGGGCACCTCGCGGTCGACAAACTGGCCGAGGGCCCCCTGCCGGAGCGCTTCATCGGACTCGTTGTCTCCGGCGGGCACTCGAGCGTCCTCCTGGTCGACGACATCGCGACAGGCGTCCAGGAACTGGGCGGCACCCTCGACGACGCGGCGGGAGAGGCCTTCGACAAGGTGGGCAGGCTCCTGGGGCTCCCGTACCCGGGCGGGCCCCACGTGGACCGCCTGTCGCGCGAGGGCGACCGCGGGGCGATCCGCTTCCCCCGGGGCTTGGCGGCGGGCAAGGACAAGGAGCGCCACAAGTACGACTTCTCGTTCTCCGGTCTCAAAACCGCCGTCGCCCGTTACGTCGAGGGCGCCCAGGCCCGGGGGGAGCAGGTGAGCGCGCCGGACGTGTGCGCCGCATTCTCCGAGGCGGTCAACGACTCGCTGACCGCGAAGGCCGTGCGCGCTGCGGTGGACACGGGGTGCTCGACGATCGTCGTCGGCGGTGGCTTCTCGGCGAACTCGCGCCTGAGGGAGCTGCTGGTCGCGCGCGCCGACGGGGCGGGAGTCGCGGTGCGCATGCCCCCGCTGCGTTTCTGCACGGACAACGGCGCGCAGATCGCCGCTCTCGGCTCTGAACTGGTGCGCGCGGGCTTGCCCGCCTCCGACTGGGGGTTCTCACCGGAGTCGGGAATGCCGCTCACCAGGACCTACGCGGCTCCGATGGGGTGAGGGCACGGGGAGCGTTCTCCGTCCCGATTCTGCTCATAGTGTTCGAACGCGCACCAGAACGGCGGCAGTGCAGTGGCGGCCGCTTCGGGCAATCCGCGGCACAAGAACGCGCCCCGGGCCGATCGCAGGCCGACCAGTGACCCTGCCTACATGAACGCTTCGATCAGGGAGGAGAGCGCGGTCCGCCACGACGTGTAGAAACCGCCAGTGGCGTTGCCGAGCATTCCGAACAGCAGGGCGACCATTCCCATCGTCGCGGAGACGGCGACCAGGCGCGCGGTGAAGAACCACGCGCGGCGAAGCCCCCGCGGCAGGCGGGACGCGCGTGCGCGCACTCCCGCCAGGCGACTGCGTAGCGCCGCCAATGCTCCTCCGCCCGTGGCCTGGGAGGTTCCGGTGTCCGCCGCCTCGTCCGGCCCCGAGGCGATGGCGCTGTTGGCGCTCCCGGCGGCGGTGGCCCGGTCGGCAGTCACGGCTCCCGCCTCGTCCGGATCGGCCGACTGGGAGGGGGACGGCGAACTCCCGCCCCCGGCCGCCGCGACCCATCGCGGCACGAGCAGCGCGCAGAACACAGCGCTCAGAAGCGCGAGCAGCCCTACGACGACCAGTGAGCCGACTCCGTTCACGCCGAAGGGGCGCGTCCTGTGGGTGACGGTCTGCGAGGTCACGATCTGCCCGAAGTCGTTGGACGACTGCGCGGCCTCGGCGGTGGGAGGCGTGCCCACGGCGTGCGCGACGGAGTTGTCCGAGCCCCACCACGCCAGCATCGTGGGGATGTGCTCCCTCCACAACGGTCCGGCGTGTCCTCCCGTCTCCGGTGTGTCCGGTGTGACCGAATCGGGGGCCTTGGCGGCGTTCGCCATGGCAACCGCGGTGGGCGCTCCGCCGACGGCGTCGTCCTGGGCGGCCATCGCGTAGATGCGCAGTCCGTCGGGCGTGCGGTTGGCCAGCATGGTCGACAGCGTGTTTTCCGCCAGGTACTGCTGCCCCTGCCTCTTCATCTCGCCCTCGATCTGTGTGTCGTAGCCCGAAAGGAAGGCCGCTGAGCCGAAGACGTCGGGCGCGCGCATCGCGGTCCACACAGAGCAGTAGGCTCCGGAGGAGAACCCCGCGATCATCCATGCGGCCCGCTCTGTGGACACGTTCGGGAAGTTCGCTTTGATCATCGCGGGCACGTCCTTCGTGACCCACGTGAACACGGGCGGGCGCCCGGGCAGGTCGGCGCAGTCGTGCTCGGAGTCATCGACGTTGACCTCGGGGCCGATGACGATCGTCGGCGGGATGAGCCCCTGGTCGATGGCGCTTTGCAGGGCCTCGGAGACCTGTGCGCCCCACATGGTGCCCTCGGGGTCGCCCGGGTAGCCGTGGAGCGTCATGATGACCCCGTACTTCTTGCCGTCGTTGGGCCTGTAGCCCGCTGGGGTGATGGCGTACACGGGCTGGGTGATGCCGCTGATCGGTCCGGTCCACGTGGTCTTGAGCATCCCGGACTCCTCGGTGGGCTCGAAGTCCGTGAGCAGGGCGGGATCCCCGGATTGGGTCTGCTCGTGCGCGGATTGTTCGCCGTCGGATTGCCCGTCCGCCGACTGCACATCGTCAGTCTGGGGGCCCGACAGGCCCGCGGATATGATGCCGAAGAGGTCGCGAGGAGTGGTGACGAGCTTGAGCGTGCGGTTGTAGGCCATGGCCCCCGTTGCCAGGATCATGATGACGGGGAGCAGCATCGCCAGTGCCCGCACGGACCACCTTCCGGCGGTGCGCCACGGGTGCGCGCGCCTGGGCAGAACTGCTCCGAGCGGAGAGCCGGCCCGGCCCCGGCGGGTGAGGGGGAGCACCAGCGCGCTGACGACCAGGACTGCGATGGTGAGGAGCAGGGCGGTGATCATGGCCCTGTGGGTTGTGAGGTCCACTGAAAGCAGGAAGCCCATCAATGCGTTATCTCGATTCTGGTTCGACCGTTTACTAGTTGTCCTTGATTGCGGCTGCCGCCACGCCGCCCGCCACGGAACCCGCCAGGCGCGCCGTCTGAGCGGCCGTCATGTTCGGCACGTAGGCGTGGCCGATGGCCGCGCCGACGGTGCCCAGGGATGAGACGTCGGGGACGGCCAAGTACAGGGGCTCGCGGCGGGGTTTGAACTTGCGTTTGAAGGAGTGGAGGGAGGAGAAGCCGTACAAGGGCTCCAGGATGGAAGCCAGGACGTCCAGCATGGGGCCGAAGCCGGATTCGTCCTCCTGGGAGCGGGCAAGGGGGGCGCCTGACAGCGAAAGGACCTCGAGCCCCTCCTCCTGGGCGGACAGGGCAGCGCGGGCGATCAGGAAGTCGATGGCGGGACGCCACCCGTCCTTGCGTCGCCGCATGACGTCGAGGGTGAGGCCGACGACCGCGCCTTGGCGGTGGATGGGCAGCCACGAGGTGACGGCCTGGACGGTGCCGTCGGAGTCGATGGCCAGGAGCAGGCGGGTGCTCGGGTCGCGCAGCTCGTCGAGGCCGCCCAGGGTGAACCCCATCTCGGGCAGCGCCTTGTCCGCGCTCCACGCGCGGCTGATCGACTCGATCTGGTCGCGCCGCCCCTGCGGGCATTCCTCCCACGTGGTCCACACGGCCTCCACGCCCTCGCGCTTGGCGTGGTTCATGGCCGTGCGCACGTCCTGGTACACCTTGCCCTTGAAAGCCAGTCCGGGCAGGTCCAGCAGGGACTCCTCCGCCACCTGCATGACCGTCCACCCCAGTCCCCGCGCGGCCTCGGCAACGGGCTCGTGGATGGAGTACATGGCCGGCGTCAGCCCCGAGTGCGACGCGAAGTCGGCGAACTCCTCAATGGTCGCGGAGACCTGCGAGGAGGGGCACACGGGGTCGGTCACCGTCAGGGCGGTGCCGCCGCCGGGGCGGTAGGCCACGCCCGCGCGGTCATCCTCGCGGATCCACACTGAGTTGCCCTGCCACGTCATCATCCACGCGAGGGTCCCGCCCCCGCCGGCGCGGATGAGTTCGACGAGGCGGGAGGCGGACCCCTGGCGCGTGTGCGCGGGTGTGACGAGGGTGCGCCCCACCAGGGCGAGGCTGAGCGCCCACGCAACCAGCGGCATCCAGACGACGGGGACCTCGGCCAACAGGGTGAAGGGCTCCAGGGAGGGCTCGAAGATGGAGACCGTGGAAGTGGGCAGCAGGGCCAGCAGGTAGTCGTGCAGTATTGCGAGGACGCTGGCGCGGGGGATCTCGATGTCGGGGACGGCCTGGTCGAGGACCAGGGGCAGGTAGGAGTCGGCGGCCAGCAGGCCCAGGCCGATGCTGATCGCGGCGACCACGCCCATCATGGTGGCCCACCGCGCCGCCATGGCGCGCACGGTGCCCGGGCGCGAGCGAAGGGTGAACGCCTTGCGTGACCAGGCGACGATGGCGCAGAGCAGCAGGTTGAGGGTGACGGGGACCAGTAGGAACTGCGTGGTGTTGGTGATGACGCTCGCCGAGGCGTCGTCGGCGAGGTACCGCAGCTCCCGGGTGGCGGCGATCTCCATGACGAGCGCGCCGACGGCGGAGCTGAGGGCCAGGCACCCTTGGAGTACCAGGGTGCCGATCATCGCGAAGCGCCGTCCCCGGCGCAGCCCGTAGGCGAGGACGAGCTGGAGGAGGACGGGCATGAGCGCCAGCAGGGTGGAGCCGACGCTGGCGCGCCCGAGCATCCACCACCCGGGTGCCACGGACCAGCGCATCTCTGCCAGGGGGCCGCGCAGCGTCGTCGAGAAGATGGTGAGGGCGGCTGCGACCGTCCAGCACACGACGGTCAGGGACACGATCTGGCGGTGGATGACGATGTCGTGCGTGGAGGCGTCCTCCTCGCGCCTGCCGCGGTAGGCGATCCTGCCGATGACCAGGCCGTACACCCCCGCCCACAGGCGCGTGAAGGTGTCCATGGAGCCGATGATGCTCGCGGAGAGGGCGAGGACGCCGATGAGCAGGAAGCGGGCGCGCCACCGCCATCCGCGGCCGAGGCTCTCGATGACCGGGCCCGTCAGGCCCACGATCATGGGGCCCGCGCCCCAGATGGTGCCGCGGTCCAGGGAGGCGCCCCACTCGGGCAGGCATTCCTGGATGAGGGGCGCCAGCAGCCATGTGGTGGCAATGGCGGCGGCGGGGGCGATCAGGGCGGCGGCCAGCCACCGCCGGGAGCCGACGCGGTGCTCCGCCATGCCGCCCAGGACGACGAGCGCCAGCACGATGAGTAGCACCGTCTCCATCGATGTGCGGGGGAACACGAAGGGCGCAGTGACCAGGCTCCACCAGTGGGCGGGGTCAGCGGAAGCGGACCCCAGAGGGAAAGCGTCGGACCAGGTCAGGCAGACTGCCACTCCGACCAGCAGGGCTGCCGCGACGGCGCGCGTGGCGGGGACGGAGCGGAGCCACCTCATGCCCAACCGGACCGCCGTGGCGGACCACTGCCCCACGGTCGCCGCCCATCTGCGGGCACTCCTGCCCAGGCGCGCGACACCGGAGGGCGCCTGCTCGCAGGGTTGGCGCTGTTCCTCGTTGGCACCGGGGTCGCGCTGTTCCCCGTTAGTGTTGGGCGTGCGCTGTTCCTCGTTCGCGCGGCGCAGTTGGGCGCCCTCATTGGTCGGCATGTGTTCCTTTTGACGTCGGGCCTTGGGTGGCGTTTGGCCGTGGCTGCGCGGAGCTGGGGGCGCCCGTGTCGGGCCCTGCGGGGCCGCGCGACTGCAAGCGTATTCTAACGCGGCTCCCTGAGTGTCGGTTTTCAGGAAAGAGTTACCCCATTATCCCAGGTCGGGGACCTGCAATGTCGCGAACTCCGCAAGACTGAGGGGGCGGCCCGCCTCCATCTCGGCGCACATGAGGGAGACAACCGCGTCCAGGCCCTCGCCCGGTCGGGCGGCCGCGAAGGCGGCGCGCTGGCGCTCGTAGGCGGCTCCGACGCCCAGGATCGTCCCGATCCCGTCGAACTCCTGCGCGCACCCCAGGTCCGAGGCGATGGGCGCCAGCTCCTCGGCCAGGCGCGCGAAGGTGTCGCGCGCGGGCTCGGTGGTGCCCTGCGGGTCCAGGATCAGTTCGGCGTCCATGCCGTAGCGCGCGGAGCGCCACTTGTTCTCGGCGATGAACCAGTCCGGCAGGACGGGCAGGGCTTCGCCCGCGTCGTACATGCGGGAGAAGTGCTCGACGAGGACGTGGGTGAGGGCGGCGAAGACCCCCACTTCGAGGATGTTGGTCGCCGCGTCGAACACCCGGTTCTCAACGGTCCCGAAAGCGGGAGAGGGGCGGATGTCCCAGCGCACCTCGTCGAAGCCCTTGATGACGCCGGTGCGGATCATGTCTTCCGTGTAGCTCTCCAGGGCGTCCCACGTGTCGAAGTGGCGGGGGATCCCGGCTGTGGGCAGCTGCTGGAAGACCATCGCGCGGTTCGAGGCGTAGCCGGTGTCGACGCCCGCCCAGTAGGGGGAGGAGGCGGCGATGGCCTGCAGGTGCCCCAGGTGGGTCGACAGCGCCGCTTGGATGGGCAGGACCTTGTCGCGGTCCTCCACCCCCACGTGGACGTGGACGCCGTACAGGAGCATCTGGCGGCCCCAGTACTGGGTGCGCTCGACCAGTTGGGCGTAGCGCCGACTGTTGGTGACGCGCTGGCGCCCGGGGCGCGCGAAGGGGTGGGTGCCCGCGGCGGCGAGGGCGATGCGCAGCCGACGGGCGATGGGGGAGAGGAAGTCGACGCACGAGGTGATGTCGGCCAAGCAGTCGGCCACGGTGGCCCGGGGCTTGGAGGTGACCTCGATGGTGTTGAGCAGCATCTCGCGGTGGATTCCCGTGAAGAGCTCACCGTCGACGGTGGCTTGGTCGATGACGGCGTCCGCGCTCTGGCGCAGGTCGTGGGAGTCCTGGTCGACCAGTTGGAGTTCCCATTCGACTCCGAGGGTGGACCGGGCGGACCGGCCGAATGGCAGGGGCATCGGGGCCTCCTTCTCGTGCCTGCGTCCCCTAGTCTCCCAGCCGCGGGGCCGGACGGCAGGATTTGCGCGGTTGACATGCGTCTCGCCGTGCGTCGCGAGTGGGGCAGCCTTGTCTACGGGGTTCTCCGGCACGAGGCGGCAGCCGCCGTCGGGGTGTGGCGGGGAGGGGCCGTCAAAGGACAACTCGTCGCCGTTGTTCGAGCTGAACCAGTGCCTCTGGCCCGGGCCGTCAACGACGAGTTGAGCGTTGGAGTCCACCGGTAGCGCGGATACTGGAGTGCGCGAGGGGTCGGTGGTCCAAAATGCGTCTGAGTCTCGGGCGGAAATGGGGGCTTGGCGGGCATGTGGTCCAAAATGCGTCTGAGTCTGACCGGATCCGCCCATTTCCGACTCAAACCGTGAAACCCAGACGCATTTTGGACCACTCCCGTGCAGAGCCCGCCGAAAACAGCGAAACCCAGACGCATTTTGGATCGCCCCCGTTGGCGTGCCCGGGCGGGCGGGGCGACCAGCATGCCTCCCGCAGGGCCGGGCGCTTGGCGCTCTGGGCCATACGCCCGCTTCCAGAACCCAACCCCCGCCCTCGATCAACCGGCCCCTCAGTCCGCCAGGCGCCTCGCGATAATGGCGCAGTGGCGTCCGCCGACGCGGGTCGCGAAGACGGTGGCGCCCGGGCCGCCCGGGGTCAGGTCCAGTCTCTTGCGCAGCGCGGCCGGGTCGATGTCCGCCCCGCGCTTCTTGACTTCCACGGAGCCGACTCCCAGGGGCCGCAGGGCAGCGGACACCGCCTTGGCGCGCAGCGCGGTGCGGGCGACCACCTCGAAACGGCTCAGCAGTGGGCTGGCGGCGATGTCGTCCGCCGTGAGGTAGGCGATGCGCGGGTCGATCAGGCGGGCGCCAATGGAGTCTGCCAGGTGGGCCAGCCCGCCCGACCGGATGACCGCCGGGTCGGGCTCGGCCAGGACGGCGCCGAGCTCCCCGGAGGGGGCCTGGCGCACGGGCGCGTCGGCGGAGGCGGTCGCCGGGTCGGCGAGGACGCGCGCGCCCGCCCCCGTGATGACGAGGGCACTGCGCCCTGGGCCCTCCGGCGCCAGGGCCGGGGTCCACACGGACGCCTCCACCAGGTCCCCGTCCACGCTCGCCCACTGGGCGTGGCAGTCGGCGGGCAGTGCGCTGTGGGCGATCCCGGGCGCGAGTTTCACGCCGACGCGCTCGAAGCTGCTCCGCCACCGCCACACGGCGGACAGGGGAGGGGACCACTGCTCGGGGTCGGCGATGCGCCGCGACCCGCCCCCAGCTCCCGTGCGCCGCGCAGGGTCGGCGAAGATGGCGTCGACCCCCTGGCCCCGCAGGTCCGCCATGTCCAGTTCGGTCACGTCCCCGCGCAGGACGCCCGCCTCATCGAAGTGCCGCAGGTTGATGGCGGCGGCGGCCGCGGCGTCCTGGTCGCGGTCGACCGCCAGGATCCGCAGGCCCAGGCCCGCGATGGCGAGCGCGTCCCCGCCGATGCCGCAGCCCAGGTCCGCGACGAACGAGGCCCCCGCCTCGCGGAAACGGCGGGCGTGGTGGGCGGCGACCACCAGGCGGGTCGCCTGCTCGAGGCCATCGCGCGTGAAGACCATGGAGTCCGCGTAGGGGCCGAACTTGGCGTGGGCGGCGGAACGCAGTTCCAGTTGTGTGAGCACCGCCGAGACGATATCGGCGGGCGTCCCCGCCCTGCGCAGGGAGGCGCCGAGGAGGTCGAGGTCCGTGCCCGGGGATGTGCGCTCGCCCAAGGAGCGCAGGATGTCCCAGCCGGGCGAGGTGAGTACGGGGGCGAGCGCGCTGTTCACACGCCCGATTGTGCCATGGGGGAGGGGCGGGGGCGGCGAGGCGGCGCGGGCGGTGCGCTCAGGGCTGAACGCCCCGCCCGGATTGGCACTCGGCTTGCCCGAGTGCCAGGGGCGTGCCTAGACTCTTACACGGATAGCGGCCAAGGCCGCCACCGGTCCCGCACCTGGCCCCCGCGACGGCAGGGAAGGGACGAAAGAGTTCTTCGCAAGAGAAAAGGAACGACAGTGTCGATCTCCATCAAGCCCCTCGAGGACCGTATCGTCATCCGTCAGGTCGAGGCCGAGCAGACCACCGCTTCCGGCCTGGTCATCCCTGACACCGCCAAGGAGAAGCCCCAGGAGGGCGAGGTCATCGCCGTGGGCCCCGGTCGCGTTGACGACAACGGCAACCGTGTGCCCGTCGACGTCAAGGTCGGCGACACCGTGATCTACTCCCGCTACGGCGGCACCGAGGTCAAGTACGAGGGTCAGGAGTACCAGATCCTCTCCTCGCGCGACGTCCTGGCCGTCGTCGAGCGCTGAGCCCAGACGGTCCCGCTTCGCGGGGCCGTCCGCGCGCCCGGACGGGCCGCGGGAGCCTGCGGGCCCGAATCCCTCCCCGGGGTCCGGGCCCGCAGTGCGTTGCGCGTGGGGGCGGGGGCGCCTACTGGGCGGACTCCGCCGCCTGGTCGATGACCGTTTGGCGCACGAACGCGGCGTCGCGGTATCCGGGGATCACGGCGTTCCCGATGATCATGAAGGGCGTTGAGGAGATCCCCATGCCGTGGGCGTCGTCCGCCGCCTTGGTGACCTTCTCCGCGGTGTGGGCGTCGTTCATCGTCGCAGTGAACTGGTCGATGTCAGGCACGCCCGCGGTCTTGGCGAACTCCACGAGTGAATCGGTCGTGTACGTGGGGTGGTCGGAGGGGTCCGCCGCCGCGTAGACGGCGTCGTGGAACTCCCAGAACCTGCCCTGCTCCGCCGCGGCGAGGCCGGCCTGCGCGGCCAGTGGCGAGGTCTCGCTGATCTGGGCGAGATCCCGCCACTCGATCCGCAGGGTCCCGTCCTCGACCAGGTCGGCCAACTGGGGCTCGACCTGCTGTGCGAGGAGCGTGCAGTACGGGCACGCGAAATCGGAGTAGAGCACCATGACGACGGTGGCGTCCGTGCGCCCCTTGGCCTGGGCGTCCGAGGAGTCGCGCTTGGGCAGTGAGCGGATGAGCTCGAGGGCCTTCGGGTCCGTCACAGCGGGGGCGGAGGTGGGTTCGGGGCTGGCCGACTCCGAAGCGGGGGCCGAGGTGGCCGGGGAGGCCCCGGACTCGGCGGGGGAGTCGTCGCGTTCCCACACCAGGTACGCGACGACGACGGCGAGTACCGCGATGACCGCGACGAGCACGATGACCAGGGGGGAGCCCGAGGGGGCGCGCCCCTGGGGGGCGGTGGTGGTTGGTTCCTTGTCGGTGTCGCTCATATGTGTTCCTCATGTGCGGCCCCTGGGGGCGGTGGTGGATGCGCGTATTGTCTCACGCCCCGGTGCTGCTATCCCGTGGGCGGGGCGGGGCGGAGCCGTGGGCGGCGTGGAAAACGGTGGCAACATCGTGTGATGCTGCCACCGCGGTCGACTAGCGGAGTGCGCTACGAGGCGCGCCGGGTTCGCCCCGAGGCGCGGATCTCCTCCCGCCGTTCCTCCTCGGTCATGCCGCCCCAGATGCCGTAGGGCTCCTGGGAGGCGAGCGCGTAAGCGCGGCACTGCTCGATGACCGGGCACGAGGCGCAGATGGCCTTGGCATTGGCGGCGCGGCGCCGGCGCGTGGAGCCGCGCTCCCCCTCCGGGTGGAAGAAGAGCTCCGTGTCGAGGTCGCGGCAAGCGGCCCTGTACTGCCACTCCCATGCGTCGATCATGGGTCCGGGCAGACGGGAGACGTCGGTCATGGAGTGCCTCCTCGGTGTCTTGGTGCGGTCGCGCGGGGGAGCCCCTGCGCGCGTGAACGTGAAAAGGATAGACACTTGCGCGGTAGTTATTCAAGGACCCTTCGCAAATTATGAGCCAGTTCTCAGGATACCCGGCTTTACCTGAGAAAAGTCTGAAAAGTATTGCGATTCCTGAATGGATAAGTGGTGAATAAGTGGGTGAATAAGTTGGGGTGTTGGGCACCCGCTCCCGTTTCGAGTGGCGCGCCCCCGCGGCGAGCGTGAGAATCGAAGCAGGAACAGTGAACGACAGCCGAGGAGGGGCCATGCCACGTGCAGTGCTCGGCGCGCAGTCCGTGCCCGAAGCCGCCCTCTCCGTCACCGAGGTGTCGAAGCGCCTCGGGGTGTCCGCCTCGACCCTGCGGACCTGGGAGCGCAGGTACGGCGTCGGCCCCGAGGAGCGCGCCGCGGGGGCGCACCGGCGCTACCTGCCCGACGATGTCGAGCGGCTGCGCGCGATGATCGGCCTGGTGCGCAGCGGGATGCCGACCGGGCAGGCGGCCGCCGCCGTCCATGCGGACCGGGCGCGCCCGGACCGCAGTGCGCCCGTGCGCCCCGCGGAGCTGCGGGTCATGGCCGAGTCCGGGGAGGCGCACGCCCTCCAGGAGCTTCTCGAGTCAGCGGTGTCCGAGTACGGTCTCGTCCACACGTGGAGCCGTTTCGTCGCCCCGGCGCTGCAGGAGATCCGCTCCGGCTCGGACGGCGAGGTCCCCGGCGGCTCCCCGTCCCGTGTCCTGATGTGCGCCTTCGAGCACGTCCTCCAAGCGGTTCACCGGTCGCGCCCGCGCCGCCCTGCGCAGGTCCCCGCCCGGATCGTGGTGATGTGCGACGCCATCCACGAGATGGGGGCGCAAGTGGTCGGTGTCGCGCTGACCTGGTACGGCTTCGACGTGCGGATCCTCAGCTCCGAGCGGTACGGCGGGGTGTGCGCCGCCGAGCGCTTCACCGCGCACTCCGCCTCCCACGAGGTCGATCTGGTCGTCGTCATGGGCAGGGGCGGCACCTGCGAGGAGTTCGTCACCACCATCGCAGACCGGTCCGATGTGAACATCCTCCTGGTCGGGGCGGACACCCCGGAGATCCTCTCCCAGAACATCCAGCGCGTGCGCACTCCGGCGGCGTGCGTCGAGGAGGCCATCGCGATGCTCGCGCCGGGCGCCGAACCCGGCGCGGTCGGGCGCCTCTGACACCCGGGCTGGCAGGAGGGGCCGCCCGGCGCCCCGCTCCCGCGCCACCCGCCCTCCCGGTACCTGCGGCCGGAAATGCGGTGCGACCTCCTGCGGGAGGGGAGCCGATGGGATACCGTGGCCATGCACAGATCCCATCATCCAGGAGCACTCGATGGACGCCCCGTGGAACGACGCAGCGCTGGCAAGCGCGTTCGGACAAGACTTCGACGCACTCGTCGCCTTCGCCTCACGCGCGAAGGCCCCCCTCGGCTACGGCTTCTTGCGCGCCGACGGCAGCGTCGATATGGGGCGGCCCGCCTCCTTGTGGATCAACGCGCGCATGACGGCCACCTTCGCCCTCGCCCAGGAACGCGGCACGGAGGGCGCTGCCCACTTGGTCCAACACGGCCTCGAGGCCCTGTCCGGCCCCTTCGCCAGGGCCGGGGGAGGCTGGTACGGCGCCCTCGCCCCGGCCCCGGAGTCTGGCCCGGCGCCCCTGCCGGGCGCGCGCACGGACCAGGGCTCACTGGCCGCCCTCATCGTCGCGGCATGCGGGGCCGCGCGCGCCGGCCACGACCAGGGGCGGGAGTTGCTCGCGCGGGCGCTCGCGGACCAGGAGGCCCACTGGTGGGACCCGGGTTTCGGAATGCCCCGCCATTCCTGGGACCCCGACTACTCGCGCCCGGGCGCCCTGCGCCGCCTCGGCGACGCGCTGAGCACGGCCGACGCCTACATGAGCGCGTGGCGGCTGTGCGACGACCGCGCGTGGTTGGACCGGGCGCGCTCGATCATGCGTTTCACCGGCGAAGCGGCGGCCCGCAGCGGCTGGGTGCTGCCGGACCTGTTCGACGCCCACTGGCGCCCACTGCCCCCCGGGGCCGCCCTCGACACCGACGAGGCGCGGGCCGGTTCCCTCGTCGCGTCCGATGGGGGAGCGGTCGCCGCCCGCACGTGGGACCTCGTGGTCCCCGGGGACTCCCTGCCCGGCCTCGGCCTGCGGGCGGTGCGCCTCATCGCCCGCCTCGCGCGAGTCCTCAACGGCCTCGGCGAGCCCCCCAGCCCGTGGATGTACGACACGGCCGTGGCCGTCTACGACCGCTCGCAGTCCGACGGATGGGCGCAGGGGGGCGGCTTCCTGCTCAGTGTGGACGGCGCGGGCCGTCCCTCCGTCGAGTCGCGCATGTGGTGGGTCGCCTGTGAGGCGCTGCGGGCCGCCCACGGCCTCGGCCAGTGGGCGGCCTCGCGAGGCGACCGCGCCACTGCGGCCCGCCTGGCGACCGACTACGCGCGCACCGTCGCGTGGATCGACGAGCGCTTGCGGGCGGGGCAGGGGCGGTGGATCCACGAGCTCGCGCCCGACGGATCGGTGTCCACCCGCGTGTGGGAGGGGCGCCCGGACGCCTACGCCGCAGCCGCTGCCCTGCTGCGCCTCGACGTGTGAGCGCCCCCGCCCAGGGACGCCAGGGGGCGCGGCACGGGAGCGCCATACCCTGAACACATTGGACCCGAAAAGCCTGGCTGCCCGGGGCGGGCGCGGCATGGGAGTGCCCCCGTCCCGCCCGCCCGTGAGTTCCCCCACGGCCGAGCGGTCCCAGGCGCACGATTCGAGGGGCTGCGCCGCCGACGCCTAAACTTGGCCCATGGGAGAACTGACAACACACGATCCTTTCGGCCTGACCGGCCTCACCTACGACGACGTGCTCCTCCTGCCCGAGCTCACGGACGTCGTTCCTTCGTCCGTTGACACGACCAGCCGCCTGACGAAGAACATCTCGCTGCGCGTGCCGCTGCTGTCCGCCGCGATGGACACTGTCACGGAGGCCCGCATGGCCATCGCCATGTCGCGCCAGGGCGGCATCGGCATCCTGCACCGCAACCTCTCCATCGAGGAGCAGGCCGCGCAGGTCCGCCAGGTCAAGCGCAGCGAGTCCGGAATGGTCGAGGACCCCGTCACCGTCGGCCCCGACGCCACCATCGACGACCTCGACCGCCTGTGCGGCCACTACCGCGTGTCGGGCCTGCCCGTGGTGTCCGAGGACAGGACTCTACTGGGCATCATCACGAACCGCGACCTGCGCTTCGTGCCCGAGAGCAGCTGGTCGCGCCTGCACGTGCGCGAGTGCATGACCCCGCGGGACCGGCTGGTCGTGGGCCAGGTGGGTATTTCCCGCGAGCACGCCAAGCACCTGCTGGCCGAGCACCGCGTCGAGAAGCTCCCCATCGTCGATGAGGACGACCGGTTGACGGGCCTGATCACCGTCAAGGACTTCGTCAAGACCGAGCAGTACCCCAACGCCACGAAGGACTCGCGCGGGCGGCTCGTCGTCGGAGCGGCCGTGGGCTACTGGGGCGACACGTGGGAGCGCGCCACGGCGCTGGCCGAGGCCGGGGTGGACGTGTTGGTCGTCGACACCGCGAACGGCGGCGCGCAGCTGGCCCTCGACATGATCCGCCGCATCAAGGCCGATCCCACGTTCGAGGGGATCGATATCATCGGTGGCAATGTCGCGACGACGGAGGGCGCCCGCGCCCTCATCGACGCGGGCGTCGACGCCGTGAAGGTCGGCGTCGGCCCCGGTTCCATTTGCACGACCCGAGTGGTCGCGGGCGTCGGCGTTCCGCAGATCACGGCCATTCACCTGGCCGCCCAGGCGTGCGGGCCCGCCGGCGTGCCACTCATCGCGGACGGTGGACTGCAGTACTCGGGCGACATCGGCAAGGCACTGGTGGCGGGGGCGGACACGGTGATGCTGGGCTCCCTGCTGGCTGGCTGCGAGGAGTCCCCGGGCGAGGTCGTGTTCACGAACGGCAAGCAGTTCAAACGCTACCGGGGCATGGGGTCCCTGGGCGCCATGAGTTCGCGCGGGCGCAAGTCCTACTCCAAGGACCGCTACTTCCAGGCCGACGTGTCCAGCGACGACAAGATCGTCCCCGAGGGCATCGAGGGGCAGGTCCCCTACACGGGCTCCCTGGCCTCGGTCATCTACCAGCTCGTGGGCGGGCTGCACCAGACCATGTTCTATCTGGGTGCCTCCACGGTTGCTCAAATCAAGGCGAACGGCCGCTTCGTGCGCATCACGAGCGCGGGGCTGCGCGAGTCGCACCCGCACGACGTGCAGATGACCACGGAGGCCCCGAACTACCACTCCTCCTCCGCGAAGTAGTCGCAGATCGGGCGCGGATCGCGGGCGGGGCCGGCCGGTGGGTTGCTCCCGCCCGCTTCCCGTGCCCGGCGAGGTCGAGGCGCCGCTTCTGCCGCCCGGGGAGGTCGGGGGTCGCTTCTGCCGTCCAGCGGGGTCGAGACGCCACTTCTCCCGCCCGGTACCGGGGGGCGGGCTCAGTTCCCATTTTTGACGAGCCCGGTTGTTTTCTCCCCGGCGCGCGGGGAGCGCCCAGCTGGGGGCGTGGCTTCCTTGGGGTGGGCGCCTTTTCCGCCCGGCTGCTGCGTGCCATCAGCGTGGCGCCCGTGGGATTCGGGCGTGGCGTGGGTTACTCCTCATCGGTCCAGTCGGAGTACCCTTGACCTGCTGAACGTATTTTCCTGTTGAGTCAAGGAGCTGCACGTATGCTCATCCTCATTGATCACGCCAACGTCGATGCGATTGCGCAGACCCTCACCTACCTGCCGATCGACGGTGTCACCACCAACCCCACGATCCTCTTCCGCGAGGGCAAGGAACCCCTCGAGGTCCTCCACCAGATCAAGGGGATCCTGCCCGACGGCGCCCAGCTGCATGTGCAGATCGTCTCCGAGCGCGCCGACGACATGGTCGCCGAGGCGAGGGCCCTGCGGGGGGAGATCGGGGGCAACCTCTTCATCAAACTGCCTGTGACGCGCGAGGGATTCGCCGCGATCCCCCGGATCGTCCGTGAGGGGATGCAGGTGACCGCGACCGGGATCCACTCCTCCATGCAGGGCTTCATGGCCGCGAAGGCCGGGGCCCGCTACGTCGCCCCCTACGTCAACCGCATGGACAACTACGGCATCGACGGCGTGCGCGTCGCCTCGGAGATCCACCGCACGCTGCGCAGTTACGAGCTGGGGGCGGACGTGCTGGCCGCCTCCTTCAAGAACTCCGAGCAGGTGCTCGAGCTGGTCCGCCAAGGAGTCGGCGCCATCACCGCCGCCCCTGACGTTCTGGCCGCCCTCATCAAGAACCCGGCCACTGACGCTGCCATCGCGGATCAGAACCGCGACTTCGCGTACCTCATCGGCGAGCAGCGCACGTGGCTCGACCTCATCAAGGAGAAGTGACGGAGCCCGCGCGGCGGCGACTCCCGGCCCCTGCCCGCGCGCCCGGGCCGGTCCGCTGTCCGCCGGGCGGGGCCGGGCTGCTCTCCGTCGCGGGCCTCCCGGGTCGGCCCCTGCCGTGTGTGCCCCGTGCTGCCCTCAGTCGCGCGGGCGGGGCATGATCTGCGGCCAATCGCGCTCGATGGACGCCTCGCGGCCCTGGCGGCGCAGGTACTTCTCGAAGTCCTCCGCCCACTCCCGGTGCGCCCTGGTCTGGTAGTCGGTGAGAGAGGCGGCGTCGTGTTCCTCCAGCTCGGGGAACTTCTGCGCGATCCCCGCCAGCACGTCGAGGGTCATCGCCACGTCCACCTCGGCGGTGTGGGCGTCCGGCGACGCCTCCACCCCGTACACGGGGGCCATGCCCGTCAGCGTCTTCTTCCCCTTGCGGAAGCGGTCGAGTTTGCGGTCGAGCACCAGTGGGTCGATGACCAGCATCGGTTCCCCGTCGAGGCGCTCGGCGAAGGTGGCCAGTCCATGGCGGGAGAGCTCGCGGTCCACCAGGGTGATGTCGTAGGAGGCGTTGAACGCGACCACGGGGAAGCCCCGGAACCAGTGCTCGGTCAGGCATCCCGCCACCTCATCGAGGACCTCCTCGACCGGGCGGCCGTGCTCGCGCGCGTACTCCGTCGTGATGCCGTGGACGGCGCTCGCCTGCTCGGGGATCTCCACACCGGGGTCGGCCAGCCACGTGGCCACCTGGTCGTCGTGCCCCTCGACGCGGAGCACGAGCGCCGCCGTCACGAGGCGGTCCTTGAAGGGCGAGGTCCCCGTCGTCTCAGTGTCGAAGCCCAACCATGGGTCGCTGGTCCAGGTCATGATTGCTCCTGTCGTCGCTGGTGGCTCCAGTGTGGCAGAGGACGGGCACATCTGCGTCTCCAAGGAATGGTTGCGATGAGCTAACGGTGCTGTGTTTCGTTGCTCAAGATCCGGTTGACCAGGTGCTGATTGGAAGCTTTGAAATAGACCCACGTATAGGCGGAAAAGACAAATGGTGATATGAGGAAGATAAACGCGGCAATCGTGTTAAGCGTTGGAATTGGGGCCGCGGTGAAGGATAGTGCGAAGAATGAGATCAAGAGCCCGAGGACATCGCTGAATCTGCCGAGAATGTCGCTGAGAACTTCCGGGTTGCGAATGCCTTCCCGTTTTCCCCTCTTTTTGAGCCGCCTCTGCCAGTCGGTGAGAATAATGCCGTCCTCATGTTTTCCGGGGCCAGCGAATCTTTTGAACAGCCTACGAGTCCTGCTCTTGGCGTAGAAATCGTTTATGTCGCTTTGCATTCCCTTTTGGATCTGATTGATGCGACGATTCTTGCATGCGCAGAGCACGATCAGGACCAGTATCACTGCTTGCGCGGTGCCGTAGGCAAAGAGTGACAATTCTGTGGAGAGCATTATTGCTAATTCGTCTCGCAGCAGGGGGAAGTTGCTGAGGGCCAGGGAGAGCCCCGTCAGTTTGATCAGCAAGTTGAATTGCGCTTTCTCGACTGTGAGCAACTCTTGTTGTGGGCTGGATCCCGCATCGCGATTTTCCTGTTGTTCCCCGCTCCTCGGATTGGAATCCTTGGCGTGATTTCCGTTTCGCTTTTTGTGTTTTCTGCTTTTGCCAGCCATGACGCGCTCCCCCATGTTCATGATGTTGCGGAAGGAGGTTCGTTTATTCCCCCTGTATTGCGATCGCCCTCGGTGGTGATCTGAGAGGCGATCCCATGAGAGTCAGTATAGGTGGGGCGCGGCCGACTCGCGCGTTTTTTCTCCCGTCTGCATCTGCACGTCATTCCCAGTGGCTTTCCCGACGGTCGCGAGGGCATGCCGAGCGTAATCTTGGCCATTAGCTCCGGTGCGACACGGGGGCGCATCCGCGTCCTGTCGTGCAGTAGAATCGGAGAATGAGTCACGAAGTGGAGATCGGAAGGGGCAAACGGGGCCGCCGCGCCTACACGCTCGACGACATCGCGCTGGTCCCCTCGCGGCGCACCCGGGACCCCGAGGATGTCAACGTCGGCTGGCAGATCGACGCGTACCACGTGGACATCCCCCTGATGGCCGCGCCCATGGACTCGGTGATGAGCCCCGCCACTGCCATCCGCTTCGGGCGCCTGGGTGGCATCGGGGTTCTGGACCTGGACGGCCTGTGGACCCGTTACGAGGATCCCGGGCCGCTCCTCGCCGAGATCGCGCGTTTGGGCGCGGACGAGTCGATCGCACGGCTGCAACAGATCTACTCCGAGCCGATCAAACCCTCGCTCATCACTGCGCGCCTGCGCCAACTGCGCGAGGCGGGGGTGGTGGTCGCGGCGAAACTCTCACCCCAGCGGACCCAGAAGTACTGGCGGTACGTGGTGGACGCGGGGGTGGACCTGTTCATCATCCGGGGATCCACGGTGTCGGCGGAGCACGTGTCCAGCCACCACGAGCCCCTCAATCTCAAGCGCTTCATCTACGAGCTCGATGTTCCTGTCATTGTGGGCGGCGTGTGCACGGACACCGCGGCGCTCCACCTCATGCGCACGGGAGCCGCGGGGGTGCTGGTCGGTTTCGGTGGGGGAGCGGCGCACTCGACGCGGCGGTCCCTGGGGGTCCACGCGCCGATGGCGACCGCTATCGCGGATGTGGCGGCCGCCCGGCGCGACTACATGGACGAGTCCGGCGGGCGCTACGTGCACGTCATTGCGGACGGGGGGATCGGGCGCTCGGGCGACCTGTCGCGCGCTATCGCCTGCGGGGCGGACGCCGTGATGCTGGGCGCAGCGCTGGCCAGGGCGGAGGAGGCCCCGGGGCGGGGCTGGCACTGGGGCTCCGAGGCGACCCACCCCGACATGCCGCGCGGCCAGCGCGTGCACGTGGGGACCACGGGCACGCTGGAACAGATTCTCTACGGCCCCTCGACCAGGGCGGACGGGTCGTTGAACTTCGTGGGGGCTCTCAAACGGACGATGGCCTCCACGGGGTACTCCGAGGTCAAGGACCTGCAGAAGGCACAGGTGGTGGTCAGTCCCTACTCCGCCCAGTGATCTTTATCTTTCCGCGGGTTGCGGGGCCGCAGCCGGTTCCCGAGGCCGCCGGGCACGGGTTGCGGGGACCGCAGTCGGCGGCTGGTGCCGCTTGGGGGCTGCGCCAGTGCGGGCGGGTTCGCCGGGGCTGCTGGGGTCTGGGAGTGCGCTTGCCCGGTGGGCTGGTCGTGTTGTGTTGTGTGTGTTGTGGGGTTAGTGGCCGTCTTGTTCGTCGGCGGTGTCGGTCAGGTCGATGCGTAGGTGGGAGATGGGGAAGGGGTCGGATTTCTCGGTGGTGGTCACTGCTGCTGGGAGGGTGAGGGTTTGGCCTGTGAAGGGGTTGGTGGTGGTGGCGTCCCACGTGGTCGTCAACGTGATCACCCGTCTTTCGTCCCCGTGGGTGGTCTGCTCGTAGTGGTGGGTCAGGCGGGCTTCCTTGTTGCCCCTCCTCCACG
>NZ_KE386870.1:499794-518851 GCF_000429245.1 Schaalia georgiae DSM 6843 | reverse complement strand
GTGTCGGGATGGTCAGTACCAAGGACGCGCACCCGACCGGCGAGCACCTCCTCGAACAGCGGAATCGCGAGATCGCCCCTGCCCTCCTGCGAGTACTGGAGGGCGCGGGCGTTCCGTTCGGCGATGGGGTCGATGGCGTTCATTCTTCACTCGATTCAGGGGACGGGGCGGGGAACATGTTCATTTTGCGCTCAAAGGACTCGAGGAGATTGCAGACCTTAACGGTGAGGTGGTCGGGACTCACAGCTTCCTCGCATATCTTGAATAGTGCAACGACTGCGGCCAACCGCCTCCGCCCACCACCTCCGCTCGTCGGCTCCGACTCCGTCCAAGGGCGGGGCCGTTTAGTCCGACGGATACGCGGTTGTCACGCCTCCCCCGCTTACGGGCACAGCCGTTTGCCTGAGGATGGTGGTGCTTCCTTCTTCGGCGCACGAACCGAGGCATTGCCCGAGTCGCGGGCGCGCCTCGCGGCTTCAAGGTTGCGGCGGGAGACGAGTGTGTCAGGGTGGCCGTCTCCCAGGACGCGCACCCGGTCGGCGAGCACCTCCTCGAACAGGGCGATCGCCTCGCCGATACGGTCCGCCGCCTGGTAGGCGACTGCGAGGTTGTTGCGGGAAGTGAGTGTGTGGGGGTGGTCGCTACCCAGGACCCGCAAACGGTCGGTGAGCACCCCCTCGAGCAGGGGGATCGCTTCACTGAGGCGACCCACCTCATAGTAGGCGGCCGCGAGGTTGCCCCGGGAGGTGAGGGTGTTGGGGTGGTCATCTCCCAGCACGCGCACACGGTCGGCTAGCACCTGCTCGTACAGGGGGATCGCCTCGCCCAGGCGCCCCGCCGCTTGGTAGGCACCCGCGAGGTTGTTGCGGGAGGTGAGGGTTTGGGGGTGGTCTGCGCCCAGGACGCGCACACGGTCGGCTAGCGTGTCTTCGAGCAGGGAGACCGCGTCATCGTCCCTGCCTGCCGCTCGGTACGCGATGGCAAGACTATTCTGAGACTTGAGCGTGTCAGGGTGTGTAATACCGAGGGTTTCGCTGCGTTGGACGTAGGTCTCCTCGAATAGGGCGATCGCCTTATCATTCGTTCCCATCGCTTGATAGACGATAGCAAGGCAATTCTGGGAGGCGAGTGTGTCGGCGTGGTCGGCCCCTAGGACGCGCACCCTGTCGGTAACCACCTCCTCCAAAAGAGCAATCGCCTCGTCGAGACGGCCTGTCTCTTGGTAAGCGTTTGCAAGGTTGTGGCGAGAGGCGAGTGTATTACGGTGGTTGACGCCCAGGATCCGTTCACAGTCAGCGACCACCTTCTCGAACAAGGGGATTGCTTCACTGAGGCGCCCCGCTCTCTGATAGGCAGCTGCGAGGGCGTTACCGAGGGCGAGCGTGTCGGGATGGTCGGGCCCCAGCGCATTTTGAACAGCGTCCACAGCGTTATGCAGTGTAAGGGCCTCATTGGCGAAGCCTAGGTCATCCGCGTGAACGAAAGCATGATGAAGGCAAGCACGAACCCGTTCGCGCTCGAACAAGGGATGGGAGTAGTCCTGGGCGGCGATGGCGCGGAGCTGCTCGATGAGATCACGGGCCTCCCGCCGCCGCCCCTCCGCGTCCTCACGGGGCAGGCTGTCAATGTCAATCCGGTCGAGCAAGTCCGTCGCCGCGCCGAACGCCCCAGCCCATTCCCCCGGGTTCCAGTTCTCACGCAGCACTTGCCCCTGAAAACGGTGCACCATGGTCACGCCCCTGTCGGTGGACTGCTGGACCACCGACGCGTTGAGGAGTGCGGCTAGTGCGCGGCGCGCGTTCTCGGCAGCAGCAGCGCGGACCTTGGTTGTCTCACCCACTGGACCCGCATCCGCGTTTGTGCCCTCACCCGCCCCATCCGCGTTCCCATCCGTCTGCGCTTTCCTCGCCCCGGGGGCAATCCACCGGGTGGGCACACCCGACTCGGCGAGCACAGCGAGCGCCCCGACCTGGAGGCCGGCCGCCTCATGCGACCCGTCTTTGATGCGACTGAGGGCGGAGTCCACGGCCAGCAACAGCGCCCAGGACACGTCATCGGGGTAGGAATCCCCAGGAATACGATGGATCACCCGGTCACTGGAGTAAGCGTCCAACTGGTCGAGGTACTCCGCCAGAGACCACCGCTCGATCCGCGCCGTCTCAGTGGCCTGGGCAAGGGCAAGAGGCAGGTCCCCGAGCCGCGCAGCCAGAGCATCAGCGGCCCCGCTGTCCTGGGAACCCGTGATCGACTGGACGAAAGCGATCGAATCCGCGCGGGGAAACACACCCACCTCCACCGCCTCCCACGCCGACGACACGTCACGGCGCCTGCTCGTGGCCACCACCCGCAAACTACCACCGCGCGGAACCACCCCCGTCAAGTCGTTGAAGTCCTCGACATTGTCGAACACCACCAACCGGTCACCCGCATCGGCCGACTGCAAGTGGCCAAGGCACCGCTCGATCACCTGGTCCTGCGTGGGGTTGTCGCTCGTGTCGACGCCCAACCGGCGGGCGAGCTCCACCAGATCGCTCCTGACGGAGTCCGCCGATGAGGCGTTGAGCCACGCCACCAGGCCCCACCCCGCAGCCCCGCACTCCCGCGCCAGGCTTGAGGCCAACTGCGATTTCCCACACCCCGCCATCCCCACAAGAACCACGCGCTCCTGCACACCGTCGACCACCAAGCCGCGCAGCGTCCCCTGTTCTACGCGCTCCCGGAACCCCGCAGCCACATCAGGACGAGCCCCGAAAACAACCCGACCTGGCCGTGGCAGACCACCGATGGTTGCATTTTGGTTTTCCTTGACTATTTCTAAGCTCTCAAGGATGAGAGCATCGTTCTCGAGTCCCTTGCCCACGTCCTCCTGGATCTTGCCCACGCCCTCCTCAATGCGGTCGAGCGCGCCCATGACGTACTTGAGCGCCTCGATCTGGAACTTCTCCGACCACGGCGCCAGCCTCACATACTCCGCGGCCACAGCATCGACGAGCTCATCGAAATACGGCTCAGAGCGCGCGAAAAGCTGCGCCCGGATCGGCTCGCCGCGCCGATGGAGCATGGCGGCGAACCTATCGGGAGAGCGCACGGCCTCAACAATGAAACGATCATCGTTCCCGACCCGGTCAAGAAGCCCGCCAACCCCAGTGGCAACGCCGTCCAGGCGCTCGGTGCCAACACCCCGGTCCTGGCACTTCTGGTACATGCCGCGCACCCTGTCGGCCACGGTCTTCTCAATACACTTGGCAACAGCGCCGCCCCTATCGTTGACCCGCCCCCTCAGCCCGGCCAACAACCCCAACCCCTCCTGCGCATCACCGACAAGGCCCGCAACCGCATCCTGGCCCGACGCGCGCAAAAGGAACTTCACCACCGACGCGCCAACGCCAGCCACCGAAACAAGCACCGGATCCACCATACCCGCATCCTACACGTGACCCACCACACACGGAAGCGCATAATGCGGAAAAGAAAACCAGGGGCGGCGGAAGCCCCGACAGCGGAATCGACCCGATCGAACAGCGGGCACGGCTCTCCCCTCGCGTACCGGCACGCCGCTGCTTGCCCACAAACCGAGCGCAGCCTGTTCCGCCTGCGGCCCGCCTACCCCTTCGCCAGGTACTGGGCCACCTGGAAGGCCATCTCCAGGGACTGCTGGTGGTTGAGGCGCGGGTCGACCAGGGTCTCGTAGCGCTTGCGCAGGGACTCCTCGTCGATGTGCTCACTGCCGCCGATGACCTCGGTGACGTCGTCGCCCGTGAGCTCCACGTGCAGCCCGCCGGGCACGGTGCCCGCCTGGTCGTGGGCCTCGAAGAAGCCGCGGACCTCGTCCATCACGGTCTCGAAGCGCCGGGTCTTGTGGCCCGTGGAGGCGGTGATCGTGTTGCCGTGCATCGGGTCCGTCATCCACGTGACGGGGCGGCCGTCGGCGCGCGCCGCCTCCAGAAGGGGCGGCAGGGACTCGCGGATGCGGTCGGCGCCCATGCGGGTGATGAAGGTGAGGCGGCCGTCCTCCCCGTCGGGGTTGAGGCGGTCGATGAGGCCGGTCATCTCCGCGGGCGTGGTCGTGGGCCCCAGTTTCACGCCGACGGGGTTGCGCACGCGGGACAGCAGTTCGATGTGCGCGCCGTCGGGGCCGCGGGTGCGCTCCCCCGCCCACAGGAAGTGGGCGGACGTGTTGTACGGCTCGCCCGTGCGCGAGTCGATGCGCGTCATCGCGGATTCGTACTCCAGCAGCAGCGCCTCGTGCGACGAGTAGAGGTCCACGTCGCGCAGGGAGTCGAAGTCCACGCCGGCGGCGCCCATGAACTTGATGGCGCGGTGGATGTCCTCTGCCAGGGACTCGTAGCGCGCGTAGGCGGGGTTCGTCATGAAGCCGCGGTTCCAGTGGTGGACCTGGCGCAGGTCCGCGTAGCCGCCCTTCGTGAAGGCGCGGATCAGGTTGAGGGTGGAGGCCGCGTGGTGGTACAGGTCGAGCAGGCGCGCCGGGTCGGGGACGCGGGCTTCGGGCGTGAACTCGTGGGAGTTGACGGCGTCGCCCCGGTAGCTGGGCAGTGTCACGCCGTCGCGGGTCTCCACGTCGGACGAGCGGGGCTTGGCGTACTGCCCGGCGATGCGCCCCACTTTGATGACCGGCAGCGACGCGCCGTAGGTCAGCACCACGGCCATCTGCAGCAGCGTCTGAATCTTCAGGCGCAGGTGGTCGGCCGTGGCCTCGGCGAATGTCTCCGCGCAGTCGCCGCCCATCAGGACGAACGCCTCGCCCCGCGAGGCCGCGCCCATCCACGTGCGCAGGTCGTCGACCTCGCCGGCGAAGACGAGCGGGGGCTGGAGCCTCAGGCTCGCGGTCACCGAGCCGACGCGCGCACTGTCGGGGTAGGCGGGCTGCTGGAGCGCCTCGAGCCGGCGCCACGTGTCCCAGGGGGCGGGCTCCCCCGACGACGGGGACCACAGGCTCTCGGGGACGCGGCGGTAGCCGGGCTTGCGCTCGGGCTGACCGCCGCGTCCAGGGGTGAGGGAGGGGATCACGCCGTCCGGCTCACTTCGCGGGGACGACGTCCTGGCCGATCTCGGCCATCAGGTCGGTGAACCACTTCTGGGTCACGTCGAAGTGCTTGCCCCCGGCGATGCGCGGGAAGGCGATGGCCTTGAGGCGGTCGCCGTCCTCCTCGTCGTGGCCGATGACGCCGGACTCGCCCTTGAAGGCGCACTCGACGGCCAGGTCCGTCATCGATTTGATAAGGCGCAGGTCGTCGGCGTTCGCGTGGGCCGCGCGCGAGAAGTAGCCGGACTTCTGGACCATGACCTTCTCGGCGCCGAGCTTGGCGGCGAACTGCTTGGCGAACCACTGGCCGGGGTTGATGGTGTCGAGCTGGACGTGGCCGAAGGGGTCGCGCTTGACCTCGACGCCCGCGGCCTCCATCTCCTTGATGATCTCGGGGACGCCCGCGCCCTCGGAGAGGAAGATGTTGACGTTGCCCTGCTCGTCCATGATGGCCTTCAGGCGCTTGGCCTCGCCCTCGATGTCGATGGCCAGCTCGGGCAGGAAGACGGCGTGGACGTCCCAGCGCTCCTTGGTCAGGCCGATGGAGGGCACCCACTCCTGGGTCTTGAGCCACTCGTGGTAGCGCCGCGACCCGGCGGCGGCCAGCCACCCGCAGTGGCGGCCCATGATCTCGTGGATAATGAGCATACGGGGGTTGGAGCGGTGCTCGCCGATGACGTGCTGGGCGTAGTTGGAGACCTCCTCGGCGGCGGTCCATGCGCCCAGGGACTGGCGGATCGGCACCACGTCGTTGTCGATGGTCTTGGGCAGGCCGACCACGGTGAGGTGGTAGTCGTGCTCCTCCAGGTAGGCGGCCAGGTCGGCGGCCGTGGTGTTCGTGTCGTCGCCGCCGATGGTGTGCAGGACATCGACGCCGTCCTTGCGCAGCTGCTCGGCGGCCTTCTCCAGGGGGTTCTCGTCCTCGGCGACCAGGCCGCGTTCGACGAGGTTCTTCTTGTTCGTCAGCTTGACGCGGGAATTGCCGATGGGCGAGCCGCCGTAGCGGTGGAGCACGGCGGCGCGAGCGCGGGCGTCCTCATCGACGACGACGTAGTTGCCGGTGAGCAGGCCGTGGTAGCCGTTCTGGTAGGCGATGATCTCGACGGTGGGATCGATCTCGGTGTAGCGCTCGATGAGGCCGCCCACGGCGGAGGACAGGCAGGGGGCGAAGCCGCCTGCGGTCAGCAGGGCGACGCGACGGACTGACATGTATGTCACCTTTCTCAGGCTTGTGTGGACGATTGGGTGCCACGGCCCGCCCGGGCGCGGGGCAACGGCCCCAGTCTAGCCGTAAGGCGCGGAGCACCGCAGGGACGCCCGTCCCACCGGGCGGCGCTCCAACCACCCCAAGCGCCACCGCGCTCCCACTGCCCGTCACGGGCGCACTGGCCGCCCGGCACTGAGCCACCATCCGCACAGCCGGCACCGGCCACCGGCTCGAACGACTCGCACAACACACCCCGAGCCCGCGCCCGCACCACTTAGACACCGCCCGCACCACTTAGGCCCCCGACACGCCGGGAGAACCAGGACCCACGTCGGCCCAAGTGGTGCAACGGAGGGCTAAGTGGCGCAACAGCACGCTAAGTGGCGCAACGGAGGGCTAAGTAGTGCAGCGGAGGGCGGATCCCGCAGCGCGGTGCACGAAGCCGCCCAAAGCACCGACAACGAGCCGCACACACAGCCCCTCTCACAACCACGCACACAAGGGGGCTGATTTACGAAACACGCTGCGCACACAACGGCTTGACTCCGCCCTTGTGTGCGGTCGCATGTTGCGTAATTCCGGTCCTTGTGTGCGTAGAACGGGGCTGCGCGGCCCCCTACCCTAGCCCTGCCCCGGTTCGGGACGGTCGGTGCGGTTGGCGAAGCGCGCGACACCGCCCTGGAAGAGGACGCCGATCATGGCCGTCAGCGCTTCTTCCGCTTGGCGCTCTTCTTCCGCTTCGCCCCACTGGCCTTCTCCCCGATGCCCGGGGCCGGGGACTCGGAATCAGCCTCCTCCTTAGCGGGATCCTTCTTAGCCGGAGCCTTCTTAGCGGGAGCTGCCTTCTTATCGGGGGCTGCCTTCTCCTCTACGGAAACCGCCTCCTCAACCGGCGCAGCATCCGAGGCCGGGGCCGGGGACTCGGAATCAGCCTCCGCCTCAGCCGCGGGGGCCTCCCCCTTAACGGGAGCCGTCTCCTTAGTCGGAGTCGCCTTCTTAGCGCTGGCCTTCTCCTCAACCGGCTCGGCATCCGAGGCTGGAGCCACGGACTCGGAATCGGCTTTCACCTTGGGAGCGGGAGCCTTCTCCTCAGCAGGAGCCTCCGCCTCGGCCGGAGCCTTCTCGACCGGTGCGGCGTCCGAGGCCGGAGCCTCCGAGCCCTCTGCCGCCTCGGGAGTTTCCTGGTCGTCTGCGGAATCGGAGTCGGCGTCGTCCTCGGGCGGCCCGGGCACCTCGACCTCGGGGGCGATGCGCCCGCCGGGAGCGGCGCGCCCGTTGGAGGGAACGGGGCCGTCGAACTCGCCCTCCTCGGCCATCTTGGCTTTCACGTCGGCCGCGTAGAGGTCGACGTACTCCTGCCCGGACAGCAGCATCAGGTTGTACATGATCTCGTCGGTGATGGCCCGCAGCACGTAGCGGTCCTTGTGCAGGCCCTTGTAGCGGGAGAAGTCCAGGGGCTCGCCGATGACCATGCCGATGTTCGTGCGGGAGGGGATCCGCTGCCCGATGGGCTGGGCGGCGTGGGTGCCGATCATCGCCACGGGGATCACGGGGGCGCCCGACAGCAGCGCCAAGCGCGCCACGCCCGTCTTGCCGCGGTAGAGCCGGCCGTCGGGGCTGCGCGTCCCCTCCGGGTAGATGCCGAAGAGCTCTCCCTCCCTCAGGCGCTTGAGGCCCGCGTTGAGGGCGGCCTCCGAGGCGCGCCCGCCGGAGCGGTCCACGGGGATGGTGCCTACGGCCCGCATGAACTCCTTCGTCACCCACCCCTTGAAACCGGTGCCCGTGAAGTAGTCCGCCTTGCCCATGAAGACGACCTCGCGGTCCAGCATCATCGGCAGGAACACGGAGTCCCACACGGCGTTGTGGTTCGACGCCAGAATCGCGGGCCCCTCGGCGGGGATGTTCTCCTTACCGCGGATCCACGGACGGTAAGCGGCCTTCAGAATGGGGCCGCCGGTGGCCTTGAGAGCCTGATAGAACGCCACTGTGACTCCTCGATCGTCGACGGGGCACGGAACTCGCGCGGGGCATTACCATCTACTCTATGACGAACGGGGGGCGCATGGGTAGTTCGACCGAAGAGCGGTCTCATTCCGGTCCCGCCCCCGACCCTGGCGTCCGCGCGGAACTCGCGCGCGCCCTGGCCCGCCGCCTCGAGGCTGCCCTGACCCCCGCCCTGGAGGGCCTGGGCACGCCTTTGGAGCGCGCCGACTGGTTGGTGGTCGACGTGGAGACCACGGGGCTCGGCCGCGCATGCGAGATCACCGAGATAGGGGCGCTGCGCATGCGCGGAACCCAGGTGGTCGACGAGTTCGAGGAGCTGGTGCGCCCCAGCGCTCCGATCCCGCCGTTCATCGAGAAGATGACAGGAATCACCACGGACATGGTCGCCGGGGCGGCCCCGGTCCAGGCCGTGTACCCGCGCTTCGCCGCGTGGGCGGGAGCGGGAGCGCCGGGCAGGGTGTTGGTCGCGCACAACGTGGACTTCGACATGGGTTTCCTGGCGCGGGCCTCGCGCGCCTGCTCGATGCCGTGGCGGACGCCGCCGTCAGTGGACACCCTGAGCCTGGCGCGCCTGGCCCTGCCCCGCCCGGTTGTGGCCGACCACCGGCTGGGCACGGTCGCCCGCTATTTCCGCACTGCCACCGCCCCCGGGCACCGTGCTCTCGGGGACGCCAGGGCGACCGGCGAGGTCCTGTGCGGCCTGGTCGGCCTGGCCGCCGAGGCGGGGTTCGGTCAGGTCGAGGACCTGGTGGCCGTGTGCCGCTGGTACGCGGCGCGGCGCCCCTGAGGCGGGGCAGCGCCTGCGCGCATCCGATCCGCCCCTTCGGCGAGGGTCCCGCACATGTGAACAAAGGCGGAGCACCGCCTGCCCGTGCCCGATCCGCCCCTTCCCGGCTGGAGGGACGCCCGGCAGTGGCCGGGCCCCGTCCGCCCCGGAGCGCCGCTGGCCCCATCCGGCCCGGGGACTGCCGCCCCCACCCGCCCTGCTCGGGCACGGAGCGCCCGCCTGGCGTGAGGGATCCGATCAGGCCGACAGGGCCTCCCAGCGTTCCACGAGCGCCGCCCCGTCGCCGGAGTCGAGGACACGGTGGGCGCGCTCCACTGCCTCGCCGAGCCTTCGCGCGTAGGAGCCGGCGTCGATGGCCTCGTCGAGGCCCTCCCACGCGAGCACACCGGCGGCGACGTTGAGGCAGACCGCGTCCCGCACGGCGCGCGTGCCTGCACCGGAGAGGACCTCACGCGCGACTTCCGCGTTCTGGTGCGCGTCCCCGCCGCGCAGGTCCTCGATGCGGGCCGGTTCCATGTCGAACAGTTCCGAGGCGTCGAACTCCACTTCGCTGACGGCCCCGCCGCTGACGATCCACGCCTGGTTGACGCCAACGGTCGACAGCTCGTCCAAACCTGTGTCGCGGCCGCGGAACACGATGGCGGACAGGCCGCGCGATGCGTACACCCCGGCCATGAGGCGGGCGTTGGCCTCGTCCGCAGCACCGATGGCGCACGCCTGCACGCGCGCCGGGTTGGTCAGCGGTCCCAGCACGTTGAAGGCCGTCGGGAAGCCCAGGGCCCTGCGCACGGGCGCCGCGAAGCGCATCGAGGGGTGGACCTTGTTGGCGAAGAGGAAGGCGATGCCGATCCGCTCGAAGACCTCCCGCTGGCGCGCGGCGTCCACGTCCAGGGACACTCCCATGGCCTCGAGCACGTCGGCGGAACCCGATTTGGACGTGGAGGCGCGGTTGCCGTGCTTGATGATGGGGACGCCTGCGGCCGCCAGGGCGATCGCCGACATCGTGGAGATGTTGACGGTGCCGAAGCCGTCACCGCCGGTTCCCACTACGTCGAGAGCGCGCGACGGCAGGTCGACGGCCAGTGCGTGGTCCTGCATCGCGTCCGCCAGGCCGTGGATCTCGTCCACCGTGGCCCCTTTGATGGCCATGGCCGTGAGGAACGAGGCCAGGCGCGCGTCGCCGAGCTCACCGGTCATCACCTGGTCCATCACCCAGTAGGCGTCCTGGTAGGACAGGGGGCGGCCGCCGTTGAGCCGGGCAATGACGTCGCTCCACTGGGGCGCGCCCGTCACTTCACGCCCCGCAGCGCCTCGGCGATGGTCTCCTGCAGGACCAGGGGGTCCAGCGGGTCGGGCACGGTGGCGCACGCCCCGGCCCACGAGGCGAGCCAATCGTCCTGGGGGCGGGCGGTGAGCAGCACGACGGGGGGCACGTCCTCGCGGGTCTCCATGAGATCCTGGGCGATGGACATACCGCCCTCCTTCTTCGCCTCGGCGTCCAGGACGAGCAGGGCGAAGTTCCCCTGGTCGAAGGCGTCGCGCACGCCGAAGGCCGTGGCGGCCTCGGTCCACGTGATCCGGGGGGTGTCCGCGGAGGCGCGCAGTCCCACCCCTTCGGTCACGGCCCGGCGCCGCGTGATGTCGTCGCTGAAAACGAGGATGTTCACGTTTTCTCCGCTCACTTGGTTACTCCCTCGTGGTGTGCTGGCGCGGCCGTCGGCCGCGTGTTGTGCGGGCCCATTCTAGCGACAAGAGGGGGCCTCCCACGTTCAGGAGGCCCCCTCTTGGGGGCAACGCGGCTGGGCGGCGCCATCCCCGGGCCGGTGGGCGCCGGCAACCGCCGGGCCCCGGGCGGAACAGCGGGCCGGTCGGCACCACCCGACCGCCGGGCGCCGACAACAGCCAAGCCCCGGGCGGGACCGCGGGCCGGTCGGCACCACCCGACCGCCGGGCGCCGACAACAGCCAAGCCCCGGGCGGGACCGCGCCCCGGACAGCGGGCCGGTGGGCGCCGGCAACCGCTGGGCCCCCGGGCTGGTCGGCACCGCCTGCCCCCGGGCCAGTGGGCACCGCTGGCCCGCGGGCCGCTGCCGCTAGCCCCGCGGCGGGGTGGCGGGTTTCCCGGTGGAGTCGAGGTACTCCGTCTTCCCGACGATGTCGAAGACGCGGACGATGGCCTGGGTCACAGTTCCCGACTGTCCGGACTGGCCCTGCTGTGCGGGGACCGGGCTCACGACGACGACGCGCGAGCCGATCGTGTACCCGACGAAGGGCGTTTGGGCGACGGGCTGTTGCAGGGGCTCGGAGTTCCACGAGGACTCGGTCTTGCCCTGGTAGCCCCATCCACTGCCAACACCCCTCAAAAGCGCTGTGTCGGTGGCGGCCAGTGCCTCGCCGGTTCCCTTGTAGACCGTGTACACCTGCTGCTCGGTGGGCACGGGCTGGGACTCGTCGATCGTCAGGGTCGGCTCCACGCCGGGCCCCCCGGTCACGGTGATGCCCGCGGGCAATTCCTCGCCCGTCGCCTCGGCGCTCGTCAAAGTGGCCTCGTCGGCCAGATGCTGGCGGGACACGCCCTGCTGCTCCAGGATGTCCACGACGAAGACGAGGGTCGCATTCGGGGGGATATCCTGGCCGTAACCGGACTCCCCGTAACCCAGGGACGAGGGGATCACCAGCTCGAGGCGGTCGCCGACGTGGGCGTGCGCCAGGGCGTACCCCCATCCCTTGATGACGCCGCTGAGGCTGAAGGAAACGGGCTTGCCCTTGTCGTAGGACGAGTCGAACTTCGTCCCGTCCCACAGGGCGCCCACGTAGTTCACCTTCACCTGGGCGCCCGGGCACACCTCGGGCCCACTGCCCTTCGTCAGCGTCTTGACCAGGACCTTGTCGGTGGGCTCGGAGCCCGTGGCGGGGTCGATGACGGGCGTCTCAGTGCCCGTGACCTTCGGGAAGTACCCGGCCCCCGAGCGGTCCACCTGGGCCTGTGCGGCGGAGTCGTCGGTGGTGCACTCCAGCACCCCGCTCTGGGACGAGTCCGAGGACGCGGGCGAGCACGCGGCCAGCGTGATGGCGGTCAGGGCGGCGCACGCCACGGCGCCGATCTTTCGCAGTGTCGACGTCATGTCAGTGCAATCCCCGTCTCAGTGGAAGGACTCGCCGCAGGCGCAGGTGTTCTGCGCGTTCGGGTTGTCGATGGTGAAGCCCTGGCGCTCGATGGAGTCCGCGAAGTCGATGGTGGCGCCCGCCAGGTAGGGCACGCTCATGCGGTCGACGATGACTTCCACGCCGTCGAAGTCCCGGATGGCGTCGCCGTCGAGGACCCGGTCGTCGAAGTAGAGCTGGTAGATGAGGCCGGAGCATCCGCCCGGCTGGACGGCGATGCGCAGCCGCAGGTCGTCGCGGCCCTCCTGGGCCAGCAGGCTCTTGACCTTCGTGGCCGCCACGTCGGTGAGGATGACCTCGTGCGTGGGAGCCTGAGTTGCAGTATCAGACATGGTGCTCCTTAGAGATACGTGTGCCCGTTCGGGTTCACCCTACGCGTTTGTGCCGGGCAGCGCTATCGGGTCCGTCGGCTGCGGGCAGCCACGTGCGCGCGATGCGGGCGCCTGCGGCGCCCAGGTTCAAGACCCCGTCGGTGGCGAACACGCCGTGCAGCCCCCACTGGGCCCTCTCGTGGGCGGAGAGCGTGGAGCGGGCGACCAGAGCCACCACGGGGATGGCCCAGGGGGCGGCCGCGGCCGTGATGGAGTCGAGGCACGACTCCGCCAGCGCCGGGAACGACAGGTCCGGTTCGCACGCGACCAGCAGGTCCGCCCCTTCCAGGTGGTGGCGCAGCGGCCCCAGGGCCACTAGGAGCGCGCCCGTGTCCACGATCCTGCCGCCGATGGCGGCGATGACGGCCGCTGCTCCCCCGCCAGAGCCGGACCCGCGCGCCGACGCGGGGCCAGCCCCCGTGGACGGGCCGGGGGCCGCCTGGGCGAGCAGGGTGCGCGAGCGCGGACGGCGGGCGAGTTCGCGCGACAGGAGGGCCGTCAGGCCCGGGTCCTGGCCGGGGCGGGGCTCGAGGCCGGGGGCGACGGCCAGCACGGAGTCGAGGCCCACCAGGGGGCGCGTCGTCGAGGCGGCGGCCACCAGGTCCACGCCGGAGTCGGCGATGATCCGCTCGGCGCGGTCGAGCGCGGCGGGCAGGGAGCGCGCCAGGTCGTCCCCCTCGCGCACGCTGATGCCGGTCAGTGCCGTGAGGAAGCCGAATCCGCAGTCGACTGCGGCATTGTGCCCGCCCTCGACGACGACCATCCCCCCGCCCGCAAGGGCGGCCCGCACCGCTTCGCCGGCGGGCGCGGTCGATGGGGCTCCCGTGGGGACGCGGATCGCGGTGAAAGCGCCGGCGCCGGCGGCCGCCTCGTCGAACACGGGACCCGGGCCCAGGGGGACCAGGGAGCAGCGCGCGCCGGGCCTCGCGCCCATGATGCCCGAGGCGACGGCCCCCAGCGCCCTCAGGGTCGCCGGGGAAGATCCGCTGCCCGGGTCGGGGTTCGGCTGGCTGCCCACGACAGCCTCGAACGCCGGGGAATCCCCGTTGCCCGGGTCGGGGGCTCCGTTCCCGGGTGCCCTCAGCACCGGATCCGCGCCTGGCCGCTGCGGGGAAGGCCCGTCCTCCGGCGTTCCCGGGGCCGCGTCGGCCCCCTCCCCCAGCCACCGGCCCGCGACGACGACGCGGGGGCCGCTCACAGGAGCGGCAGGCGGGTGAGCAGCAGGGCCTCGGCCAGGATCGCGTTCTTCAAGTCGGGGATCGACTGGGACTCGTCCTCGGAGTGGGCGTTCGTGAGGGGGTCCTCCACGCCGGTGACGACCACCTGGGCGCCGGGGAAGATCCGCTGGAAGTCCGCGATGAAGGGGATGGAGCCGCCCACGCCGATATTGACGCTCGGCGTCCCCCACGCCTCGGTGAGGCACTCGTGGAGCAGGGATGACACCGGGGAGTCCATGTCCGCCTGGAAGCCATTGCCGCCGTCGTTCTTCTCCACTTCCACGCGGGCGCCGAAGGGGGCGTGGGCGCGCAGGTGGGCGGCCAGCTTATCGAGCGCCTCATCGGGGTCGGCGCCCGGCACCGTGCGCAGCGACAGGCGGAAACGGGTGTGCGGGGAGATCGTGTTCGAGGCGTCGCGCACACTGCGCGCGTCGAAACCGATGACGGTGATCGACGGCTTCGTCCACACGCGGGCGGCCAGGTCACCAGTGCCCGCCAGGCGCACGCCGTCGACGACGCCCGCGGCGGCCCGGAAGTCCGCCTCGTCCCACACGACATCGGCGTCGTCGCACCCTCCCAGTCCTTCGACGGCGACCGAGCCGTCGGCGTCGAAGAGGGAGGAGATGAGCATGGAGGAGACCACAACGGAGTCCAGGAGCGGCCCCCCGAAGGCCCCGGAGTGGACGGCGTGGTCGGCCACCGTGACATCGACCGTGGCAATGGCGTTCCCACGCAGGGTCGAGGTGACGGCGGGCTCCCCGGCCTTCCAGTTGCTGGAGTCGGCCACCACGATGACATCGGCCGCCAACTCGTCGCGGTGGGCATCCAGGAAGGCGGTGAACGACGGGGAGCCGATCTCCTCCTCGCCCTCGACGTAGACGACGACGTTGACCGGCGGGCACTCGCCCAGCAGTGCCATGCAGCCCAGGTGGACGACCACTCCGGCGCCGTCGTCGGAGGCGCCGCGCCCGTAGATGCGGTCCCCGCGCACCTCCGCCTCGAAGGGGCTGAGGGACCAGCGGGACACGTCGCCCGTGGGCTGCACGTCGTGGTGGGCGTAGAGCAGGACCGTGGGCGCCCCCTCGACGCGGGGACCCCGGGCCACGACCGCGGGCATCCCGGCGGTGCCGTCGGGCGCGTCCTCGCTGAGCACGCGGGCGCTCATGCCCAGGGCCTCGAAGCGCTGGCGCAGGTGCTCGGCGCTGGCATCCACGTCCGCGCGGTGGTCGGGGTCGGAGGAGATGGAGGGGATCGCGACGAGAGCCTTGAGCTCGTCGAGCAGCGCGGGGAACGCCTCGTCGAGGCGTGCGCGCAGCGCGTCGGTGGCGGCGGTGGTCCCAGAAGCGTGTGTGTCACTCATAGCGCCCAGGTTAGCCCATGGAAGCGGCCAAATGTCCCCGCATCGGCTAGCCTGAGGGAGTGTTTAGCCGAAAGAAGCATGCCGACGACGCCCACGCGGGCGCCGAGGAGTCCGCAGTCCCCATGGCCTCCGGGAAGAAGGGCCGTCCGACCCCGACGCGCAAACAGGCCCAGGCGCGCAACAACCGGCCCCTGGTGCCCGCCGACCGCAAAGAGGCGAAACGCCGGGCCAGCCAGGCGCGCAACGCCCGCTTCCGCGCCGAGCAGGAGGCCCTCATCACGGGCGACGAGCAGCACCTGCCGGCCCGCGACAAGGGGCGGGTGAGGCGCTTCGTGCGCGACTGGGTGGACGCGCGCTGGTCCTTCGGCGAGTTCGTCATGCCGATCATCCTGCTGTCCCTGGTACTCGTCATGGTGCTCTCCGCCTTCGCCGACCGCCTGAGCATACAGGTGGCGTCCGCACTTCTGATCGGCTCGACCGTCCTCATGTACGGGTCCTTCGCGATCGTCATCCTCGAGTCGACCATCGTGTGGCGCAGGATCCGCAAGCACTTGGCCGAGCGCTACCCGGGCGATGAGATCCCGCGCGGCACCTGGTACTACTGCTTCTCGCGCATGCTGTTCCTGCGGCGCTGGCGCTCCCCGCGCCCGCAGGTGGCCCGCGGCGAGTTCCCGAAGACGAAGAAGTAGGGGCCGGAGCGTTCACAGCCCCGCCCGGCGGCCGCGCGGGGGTGCCACACTACGGGCGGCCGGGCAGCGACCAGCATGCCCTGCACCACTTAGCATGTTCCTGCACCACTTGGACGCCGCTTGCACCACTTAGGTCCATGCAATCCCCTTTTTTGCCGACGTGTCGGGGACCTAAGTGGTGTAAAGCGGTTCTAAATGGTGCAGGGGGCGTCTAACTGGCGCAGACCCCGGGCCAGCGGGTGGCGGCGTTGCGGGCGCCGTGGCCCAGGCCCCGCCCAGGCGTGGTTCCACAGGGCTGCCGAAGGGGCGCGTTTCCACAACCGGGAAGCGCGGGGCGCGCGCATCCACACCCGGAGGCCGAGGGGGTGCGGCGTGCGACGGCGGCGCGCGATGGTTGGGGCAACACCCGCTCCACCCATCAGGAGGCACCCCATGCCAACCGTCATCGCGAACCCCGTCCCCGGACTCTACGGCCACTCCGGCTGGCTGGACGACACCGGGATCCGCGCCCTGCTCTCGCCCCTGACCGACGCCGGCTCCGAGTGCTCCGACTACACCCGCGTCCAGGGGATCGGCGCCCCCGTCGCCGAGCGCCTGCTCGCCCTGCTGCCCGCCGAGCAGCTGGAGGACCGGCAGAACAACGCCCCTGCCCTGGGAGACCTCCT
This sequence comes from Schaalia georgiae DSM 6843, assembly GCF_000429245.1. GTDB lineage: Bacteria > Actinomycetota > Actinomycetes > Actinomycetales > Actinomycetaceae > Pauljensenia > Pauljensenia georgiae. Next base: position 502,343 of record NZ_KE386870.1, on the reverse strand, counting down.
CTCCGCGGCCGTCGCCCGCCCCGGCGTGCGGTTGTGCGGGTACCTGATCGCCCCGCCCCGCTGGGACGAGCGGCTCACCATCGACGCGGTCCTGGTCCCGGCTTCGGACCTGGGCCCCGCCAGAGGGCCGCTGGACGTGGATCGGCGCTCCGACCCGGCGGCGCAGGACGCGGGCAGCTCCACCGAGGGGGTTTGCGCACCGGGCGCGATCAGCGCGCCCAACGGGAGCGCTCCGCTGGTGGCCGCCAGCGCAGGAGGCGTCCAGAGCGGAGTCCCGGACGGGGCGCGCGCCACAGGGGCGCCGCCGCGCGAGGAGCACTGGCGCCGCATCCGCGGTTTCCTGGGCCTGGCCGCCGACACCGTCGCGCCCGACGAGCTCTCGTGCGCGTGCGCGGGGCCCGGAGGCGCCCTCGCCTGGTGGGCGTGGTGGGATTAATCGCATACGCTTGGGGCATGATCGGCAGCGCGTACCGCTGGGCGTTCCAGCACTTCATCTCCAAGTCCGACCCCGAGCGTGCCCACCACCTGGGCCTCGGGGCCATCGCCCTGGCGGGGGCCTTCGCGCCCACGAGGGGCCTCATGCGGGCCACCGTCGGCCACCTCGACCCCCGCACAGCGCCGACGCGCGTCGTCGACGGCGCCGAACAGCCCCTCATGATCGGTCCGCGCGCCCTCGCCTCCCGCATGGGCCTGGCAGCGGGCATGGACAAGAACGCCGAGGCTGTCCTGGGGCTCGCCGCCCTCGGCTTCGCCTTCGTCGAAGTCGGTACGATCACGCCGCGCCCCCAGCCCGGCAACGAGGCGCCCCGCCTGTGGCGCCTGGTCGACCAGCGGGGCCTGCGAAACCGCATGGGCTTCAACAACGACGGCGCCGACGCCGCAGCCGTGCGCCTGCGCGCGCTTCGCTCCACCAAAGCCGGGCGCAGCGCCGTCGTGGGGGCGAACATCGGGAAGAACAAGACCACACCCGAGGAGGACGCCCCCCGGGACTACGCCTACTGCGCGCGCGCCCTGGCGCCGTGGGTGGACTTCATCGTCATCAACGTCTCCTCCCCCAACACTCCCGGCCTGCGGGACCTGCAGTCCGTGGACCGCCTGCGCCCCATAGTCGAGGCGGCGCGCGACGGCAGCCGACAGGGGTGCCCCGACCGCGACATCCCGCTCTTCGTCAAGATCGCCCCCGATTTGTCCGACCAGGAGATCGTCGGAGTCTGCGGCTTGAGTCGCAGCATGCGCCTGGCCGGGGTGGTCGCCACGAACACCACCATCGACCACGACCTCGGCCAGGGCGGTGTCTCCGGCGCCCCCCTGCGTGAGCGCGCCCTCGACGTGATCCGCCTGGTGGCCGCCAACCTCGACGACTCCCAGCTGCTCATCGGCACCGGGGGCGTGTCCTCGCCCGCCGACGCCCGCCGCATGTTGGGGGCGGGGGCGGACCTGGTCGAGGCCTTCACCGCCTTCATCTACGAGGGGCCGACGTGGCCCGGCACCCTCGCCCGAGCCCTCCAGCGCCCCTGAGGACGCCATGCTCATCCCCCTCACTGGCCCGGACTTGTCCGCCGACCCCCGCCTGGACGACTACACGCGCCTCAAGGACGTGAAGCTGCGCGCCCGCCTGGAGCCCGAGCGCGGCCTGTACATGGCCGAGTCCTCCAGCGTCATCACGCGCGCCCTGGACGCGGGGCACTCCCCCCGCTCCTTCCTCATGGCCCAGCGGCACCTGCCGGGCCTGGCCGGGGCCATCGAATCCGCCACGGGCTCGGCCGACGGCGGCCCCGTCCCCATTTTCACCGCGCCCGAGGAAGTCCTCGAACAGCTCACGGGCTTCCACCTGCACCGCGGTGCCCTCGCGGCGATGCACAGGCCCGCCCTGCCCCGCGCCGACGAACTGCTGGCAGCCGCCCGGGACGGCGCCCCCGCACGCCGCGTTGTCGTCCTGGAGGACCTGGTCGACCACACGAACGTGGGCGCGGTCTTCCGCTCGGCCGCTGCCCTGGGCGTCGATGCGGTCCTGGTGACGCCCTCGTGCGCCGACCCCCTGTACCGCAGGTCCGTGCGGGTCTCGATGGGCACGGTGTTCCAGGTCCCGTGGACGCGCCTGGAGGCGTGGCCCGATATGGGCGCGCTGCACGGCGCCGGGTTCACGGTCGCAGCCCTGGCGCTGAGCGACGAGGCCGTGCCCCTCGACGCCTTCGCGGCACTGCCCGCCCTGGCCATCCCGGACGCCAAACTCGCCATGGTCATGGGCACAGAAGGCGACGGGCTGGGGCACCGCACCATCGCCGCATCCGACTACACGGTCCGCATCCCCATGGAGCACGGCGTGGACTCCCTCAACGTCGCCGCAGCCTCCGCCGTCGTGTTCTGGGCGACGCGGGGCGTGGGGGCGCGGGCATCAGGACCATCGGCAGGAGCCTGCCGCTAACGCCCGAGGCAGCGGCCGCCGACCAGTCGTCACTGGTCCTCCCCCGACTCATCACCGGACCCGCCCGACTGAGCAGACTGGCCGGAGTCGCCCCGCGCAGACGGGGGCGGGTTCGGCTGCTTCG
>NZ_KE386870.1:155310-498739 GCF_000429245.1 Schaalia georgiae DSM 6843 | reverse complement strand
GTCCCCTTGTACGGCAGACCGGACAACTCCTGCGACGCTATCTCATCAATATCCGCATCAGTCACCGACACCACATACAGGATCTCACTGCGGAACGACCACCCCCGCTCCTCACCAGGACCCCAATCCCAACAATAACGGACGAGCCGAGGCGGTTGGAAACCGATGCTCCCACCCCCCTCCCCGCCAGAGCACGGACAAAACCCGCCAACACCGGCTCCTCCGACCGCAAATACTCCTCAATCGACACACGCTCGGCAAAAGACGTCTCCGCCTGCGGCAAACCCAACGCCTCCTGCGGGCTCTGCGACCGAGGAACCAACCCACACCCCGACACCAAAAACACCGCACACACAAGAACACCAGCGGCCCTGGCGAACACACGACTGGTCGTCATCTCAGACTTCCCCTTGCTGGAGCACCACGACGCGGGCGAAAACACAGCGGCTGGAGCGCGCGGCGCGGGCGGAAGCACGGCGGCCGGAAGTCGGCGCGGCGGCTAGCAACAGCCCACCGCACCCTCGTATCCAGCGCGCACTCACTGCTCATCCCCCGACTCATCGCCGGACCCGCCCGACTGACCCGAGTCGCCCCGGGACGGCGGGGGCGGATTCGGCTGCTTGGTGTCCTTGTCGAAGGCCGGGTAGACCACCAAATCGGAGAACACCTCCTCAGTCGTAGGCAACGTGTACTGACTAAGATCCCCCATCGACCCGTCCGAGGGACGACACCCCGACTCATACTGAACCGGAGACCTCTGATCGGGGAAATAGGTCACCTGGAGTTGCCCACCATTATCGGCATCTCCACTACTCAGAACGAAAGACCCGTCCTCCCGTGTCTTTCCCCGTGTCCCCTTGTACGGCAGACCGGACAACTCCTGCGACGCTATCTCATCAATATCCACATCCGTAACCGACACCACATACAGAGTCTCACTGCGGAACCGCCACCCGTACTCCTCCCCACGCCCCCGATCAGAACAAATCTGAAGCTGCCGCGCCGGTTGGAAACCAATCGTCCCACCGCCCCTCTCCGCCAGAGCACGGACGAAACCCGCCAGCACAGGCTCCTCCGACCGCAAATATTCCTCAATCGACTCACGCTGGGCGAAGGGCGTCTCCGCCTGCGGCAAACCCAACGCCTCCTGCGGAGTCTGCGACCGAGGAACCAACCCACACCCCGACGCCAACAGAACCCCACACACGAGAACACCAGCGGCCCTGGCGAACACACGGCCACTCACTTCGCGCCTCCCACGACCCGGCAGATGTCGTTGAACGCCTCGTTCTCCTCCCCCGGCTTGGGCGGGGCGAAGTAGGAGGAGTGATTCGCGATGCCCGACGGGTTGACGGACACGTACCCCTGCGCTCCTGTGGCGTCCCCCGACAGGTGCTGGATTCCCTCCAACTCCTGGGGATCCCTGGCGAAATCCGACCAATCCGGGCCCCTGCCCTGCACGGTGGAGTCCCCTTCAGGAACAGCGGAGACCCACACGTGGGAGGGATCAACCCCCAGCGCCCCCACCGAGTGCGCCCCACTGCCCGGGGAAGCCAGGTAGACGTGGTCGTCCACAACCCCCTCGCCCATCTGCCGCATCGCCAGCCCAGCAGTGGTGGACCCGTAGGAGTGGGACACACTGGTCAAATGCAACGAACCTCCCTGTTCATCGCGCCACGAGCGCACACCCGTGAGGAACCCCGCCAAACGGTCGGCCCCCGCATGCGCCTTGTCCGTACTGGCCACACTCGGATCGAAGGTCTTCGTGACGTCCGTCGGGGCGTCGTAGTTCAACCACGCCACCACAGCGACATCAGACTTTCCTATGCCGACCTTATCGACTGTGTTGTCGCGCATGCGATCGGCGACATCCACGTAGTTGTCCAACGAGTCGCGCACATTGGTGCCCATGCCCGGAGTGAAGTTCGCGACGTGCTGGGCGTGGTCCACATCCCCCACAGCCACAGCCGCCTTCACCTGCTCCCCCGACGTGTCCAAGGCGAGCAAGGACAAGGGCGTCCCATCCGACGCCTGCTTCGTGCGCAACTGCTCGTCGATCTTCTGCAAATCCTTCAGATCCCGCTCAGCGCGGTCCAGGGCAGCCCTTAAACCATACGCAGCCGTCCTCTGCCGGTCATTAGCCGCGCTGTTCATGGCTTCGTCATAGCGAGCTTTCGCCTCGTCGAACTTGGCCTGGGCCTGGTCGAGCAGGCCAGTACCCGGAACGTGGTTGCCGTCGGCGTCCTCGCGCCCGTACAGGGCGAGCCGGTTCGCCTTGTCCCGCGACGCCATGTCGATCCCGTCCAAGTTGCCGTACTTCAAAGGATCGCGCTCGATGCACGCCTGGCGCTCCTCATCGGTCAGGGCGGCCCACCACGCGCTCACCTCCGATGGGGACCACGACTCGTCCGCGTCGTTCGGCAAGCCCGGAGAGATCGATGCCCTGCCCTCAGCTCTGAAAAACGTGCCCATTGCCAGTCGTCGTAACCGCCTAGCGAACTCCGCGTCCACCTCGTCGGCGATGCGCAGAGCATCAGCAACGCATTCTTTCAGCTCCGCGTGCTTCGCCTCGGCGACCGCGTTGCCCTCGGTTTGAACGGAGAACGTCCAGGCACCTTCGTACTCGCGGGAAAAACTGTCAACGCTGCCATCGTCGTGAATGGGGTAGCCGATCTCCTCGGAGATCTCCAAAGCACTTTCCACTTTCGCCGTCACCCGGCGCACGCCATCCACGGCCTCGGCGCACGCCAGCATGTACTCGGCGAGGCAGTTCACCCCGTGATCCAAACAATTCTGCTGGCTCCCCAGCGCACCACGCATCGCGCTGACGGAATCGCCCTGGGACTGGATGTGGCGCTGGTGGTCCTCCAGCTCCGCGACCTGGGCGCGCGCTGTCCGCAACGCGTCCTCCGCCTCTTGCCTGGCGGCCTCGATATAGTCGGCGCGCCAGTTCAAGACTTCACTCCACGCGACCATCAGTCCACCCCCGCTGAGTGAGCGATGTTCTGGAACACCACAGTGTTGGCGTCCTCCGTGGCGGCCAACTGCGCGATCATATCCGCGAGGTTCACGCAGAAATCCGACAAACCGGAAACAACGCCGCCAACTCTTTTGTCAATGGCGTCCGCGGCCTGAACGCCCAGATCCGCGCTCTGCCCTCCGGGCATTCCCCCGTGGATATACGACCCGGCCTCCTCGACCACCACCGGTCCCAGGTCCTCGACCACATACCCCACGCGCTCATGGAGCGTCTCCAGATCGCCCGCAACAATATGGATGTCCGTCACCGCATTCTCCCTCCCCGCCGTCGGATGTTCCTCGCACCGCAGCGCCGCGTCGGAAGCCAGGACCCGGCATACTCCGGACCCGTCCCCGCGACGCCGTCAGGCACATGCCCACCGTATGCGGTCCACCGCGGATGGCGAACCCCGGTCCGCCCACCGGACACGGGCGACGGACACCCCGGCTTCCCCGGGCCTACCGGGCGGCGAGCTCTCCCACGATCTGGGCGATCGCCTCGGCGCACTCGTGCCAGTCCGCGACGGCGCGCGTCGGGTACCCGGCGGCTTCGACGGGGTAGTCGTTGCCCTCGGCGTCCAGCCGGTCCCCGATGAAGAGCATGTCCTGCGGGGCGATGCCCGTGGCCTCCACCAGTTTGCCCATGCCGTAGGCCTTGTCGATGCCCCGGGTCGTGATGTCGATCGAGGTCGAGCCGCCGCCCCGCACGTCCAGCTCGGGCACGTCGGGGGCCACGGCGTCGCGCAGCATCGCCTTCTTCGCGCCGTCGGGGTCCCACGCGCGCTTGGCGTCCAGGGGAGCCTCCTGCCCCAGGGCGGAGTAGGTGATCTGGGAGCCCCGGTCCTCGATGATGGGGCCCCACGTGTCCTCCTCCCACAGGCCCAGCTCTTTGGCGCGCCTCTCCAGGGAGGCGATCGCGCGGTCGCGCACCTGCGGGTCGAGGTCGTGGGCGTACTTCATGACCCACTGGCCGTCCTCGTAGCGGTAGTAGCGGGTGCCGCACGTGGGCATGAGGTGCAGGCGGGAGAGCTGGCGGTCCGTGGCGTGCAGTTGGGACAGGACCTGGGCGCGGAACTGCCCGATCTGCCCGCCGGAGATGATGCACACGGGCACGTGGTCGAGCAGGGACTGCAACCGCTGGTCCATGAGGGGGGGCAGCGGCGACTTCGAGGGCGCCAGCGTGTCGTCGAGGTCGAAGGCGACGAGTTTCATCGGGACTCCTTTGGGAAGCGGGCGCTCCGCCCTAGTCGGTTGCCGGATCGCCGGGGGCGCCGTCGTGGTGGCCGCTGGACTCCGCCGGATCCTCGGGCGGGACCGGAAGGACCTGGAGGAGCACGACGGAGGCGACCAGGCCGCCCCACACCAGCAGGATCGTCAGTACCATAATAAGGACAGCGATGGCGCTCATGCCCGGGCTCCTTCCCCGTCGGTCTCCCCGTCGCCGGGGCCGTCACAGCCGCCCGGTGCAGCACTGCCATCACAATCGCCCGGCGCCGCGTTCCCGTCTGCTTTCCCGCCTCCGGATTCCCCCGGAGCACGCGGCTCCCCCGACCCGTCCTGGACGGCGGCCCCCGCCTCGTCGGCGTCGATGATCGCGCGGATCGACCGCGCGGCGCGGCGGTGGCGCCACGGCAGTAGCGTGAAGGCCCCCGCGCCCACCACGGCGAGGGCGACGGACCCCCAGCCGAAGACCGCGACGAGGCCCGGGGCGTAGGAGCCGTAGCCCTCCTGGACCAGGGTCACGGCGGTGATCCCCATCATGACGAGGAGGACCAGGGGGACGACGACGCCCACCAGGGGCTCCCACGGGCGCGGCACCTTCACCGAGGACACGGAGTTGAGGTGGCGGCGCAGGCCCCGCAGACGCGGCGGTGCCACGGCGGCCAGGACGGCCACTAGGATCGCACTGGACACCACACCGATGTTGTTGATGAAGTTATCGACGATGTCGAGTGTGTTCAGGCCGGACCGGGTGCCGAAGAGCGCCACGGAGACGACGGTGGCGGGGACGCCGAAGACGAGGGCGGCGCGGGCCGGCGAGAGCCCGAACTTGTCCTGCAGGCCCCCCGAGACCACTTGCAGCAGGGACAGCAGCGAGGTCACCCCGGCCAGGGTCAGCGAAGCGAAGAAGAGGACGCCGAAGATCGCTCCCCCCGGCATCATCGAGATGATCTTCGGGAAGGTCACGAAGGACAGGATGGGGCCGGAGACGCCCTCCACGTCGCCCACGCCGACGCCCTGCTGGTGCGCCATGAAGCCGATGGCGGAGAACACCCCGATGCCCGCCAGGATCTCGAAGGACGAGTTGGCGAATCCCGCGACCAGGGCCGTGCCCGTCAGGTTGGACCTGCGCTTGAGGTACGAGGCGTAGGTCATCATGATGCCGAAGCCCACCGACAGCGAGAAGAAGATCTGCGCGAAGGCCGCCAACCACACCCGCGGGTTGGAAAGCGACTCCCAGTCCGGTGAGAAGAAGGCGTTCAGGCCCTCGACCGCGCCCGGCAGGAACAGGGCGCGCACGACCATGATGAGGAAGAGGACAACCAGCAGGGGCAGGAACACCTTGTTCGCCGCCTCGACGCCCCGGGCGATGCCGCGCCCGATGATCGCCAGGACCAGCACCCAGATGAGCACCAGGGGAACGGCGACCGCCGCGACGGGCTCCCAGGAGAACTGGTCGCCGGGCACCACCCTCAAGAACGTGTCCGTGAAGAAGGACGTGGGGTCCTCGCCCCAGCTCTGGTCCACGGAGTACACCATGTACTGGGCGCTCCAGGCGATGACGGCGCCGTAGTACACCAGGATGACGAAGCAGACGAAGGTCTGGAACCAGCCCAGCACCTCGCCCCCGGCCGCGAGCCTGCGCAGCGCCCACGACGGCGACCCCCGGAGCTTGTGCCCCATCGCGTAGTCGAGCCACAGCATGGGGATGCCGACGAGGACGAGGGCCACCAGGTAGGGCACCAGGAACGCTCCCCCGCCGTTGGCGTAGGCGGTGCCGGGGAAGCGCCAGATGTTGCCCAGTCCGATGGCGGAGCCGATCGCCGCCATCAGGAAGCCCGTCTGTCCGCTCCAGGACTCGCGTTTGGTGGTTCTGCGCGCAGTGGCCTCCATGGGGTTCCTGACTGTCGGTGTGTGAGGGATATGGGCCAGCGTAGGAGAGTCCCGCGCCGCAAGGGGAACGGGGTCCATATACCAGACGAATCAGCTGGTCGCGGGGCCGCCCGCGCCGTCGACAGGGCGTTGATGGGCGGTCCGCCCACGGTCAGCGCAGCAGGGCTGCCCGCACTGCCGAAAGGGCCGTGGATGGGCGCCACAGTCGGCGCGGCGGGGCCGCTCACACCGCCGACAGGGCGTGGAAGAGCGCGGCGACCCCGATGGTCACGGGCAGGGAGGCGAAAGTGGTGATGAGGACCGTCCCCTGCGCGATCTCCACGCCCCCGCCCGCCCGCGTGGCCGCGATGTAGGCGTTCTGGGCGGTGGGCAGCGTCGCCATGACCGTCACCGACATCAGGGCCTGGCCCCTCAGCCCGAGGGCCATGCCCGCTGAGAGGGCGACGAGCGGCTGGACCACCAGTTTCGTCAGCGATGCCAGAACCGCGCCCGCTCCCCCGCGCACCCGCGCGCCCCCGCCGCGCAGGGAGATGCCGAAGGCCAGCAGGATCATGGGCGGCGCCGCCTGGCCGAGCATCGAGGCCGTCACATCCACCAGGACCGGCATTGCCGCGCCCGTCGCGGAGAACACCAGGCCCGCCACTGCGGCGACCACCATCGGGTTGGTGACGACGAGGCGGGCCACGGCGCACGGCGACGGCGTCCGCCCGGCCGCGCTGACCTCGGCGAGCACGAAGAACATGGGGGTGAAGAACCCCAGTTGGAACACGATGACGGGCAGGACCGCGGAGGCGTCCCCCAGGACGTAGACCGCGACGGGGATGCCGATGTACGCCCCGTTGTTCAGCGACGCCGCCATGGCCCCCAGTGCCAGATCCGGCCCCCGCAGTCGCGGCCACGCCCTGGCCACGGCGACGAAGAAGAGGGCGGCGACCACCCCCGAGGCGGCGGCCACCAGCAGCGGGCGCCCGAAGACGGAGGACACGTCCGTGCCCGCCTCCGCGTGGAAGACCATCGCGGGCGACGCCACCCAGTAGGTGACCTGGGCGAGCGCGGTGGCGGCCTCCTGGCCGACGCGGTCGAAGCGCCTGGCCAGCCAGCCTATGCCGATGACCGCGCTGATCGCGCAGATCGACCAGATGATCGAAGCCACCGCTGTTCCCTGGCCTAGTGGGCCGCGCGCGGCACGGGCGTCACCGCCACTGCGCCACGACCTCGTCCGCGCGGTTCAGGGCGGAAGCGATCGCCATGTGCATGTCGAGGTACTTGTACGATCCCAGGCGCCCGCCGAAGAGTACCCGGTCCTCCCCCGCGGCCAGTTCCCGGTAGGCTTCCAGGACCTCCCGGTCCGCCGGGGACGCCACCGGGTAGTAGGGCTCGTCGCCGCGCGTGGCGAAACGCGAGTACTCCCGCATGATGACGGTGTTCGTCGCGCCGGGCCGCGCCCTTTCGGGGTGCAGGTGGGCGAACTCGTGGATCCGGGTGAAGGGGACCGACTCGTCCGAGTAGTTCATGACCGAGCAGCCCTGGTAGTCGGGGACGCCCACGACCTCGGTCTCGAAGTCGAGGGTGCGCCACGACAACTCCCCCGCCTCGTAGTCGAAGTAGCGGTCGATGGGGCCCGTGTACACGACGGGCACTTGGCCCACGGCCGCCTTCGAGCAGGGCTGGGACAGGTCGAAGAAGTCAGTGCCCGTGCGCACCGTGATGCGCGGGTGGTCCGCCATGTTCTCGAACCAGGCTCCGTAGCCGCCCACGGGCAGCCCCTCGTGGGCGTCCGCGAAGTACCGGTTCTCGTAGGTGAAGCGCACCGGCAGGCGCGTGATGATCGAGGGGTCCAGGTCGGTGGGGTCGGTCTGCCACTGCTTGGCCGTGTAACCCTTGATGAACGCCTCGTAAAGGGGACGCCCGATCAGGCTGATGGCCTTCTCCTCCAGGTTCGACGGCTCGCCGCCGGCCTCCCCCGCCTGCGAGGCGATGAGCTGGCGCGCCTCCTGGGGCCCCATGGCGCTGCCGAAGAACTGGTTGATCGTCCCCAGGTTGATGGGCAGCGGGTAGACGACGCCGCGGTGGTTCGCGTAGACGCGGTGCTGGTAGGAGTTGAAGGCCGTGAAGCGGTTGGCGTAGTCCCACACGCGCTCGTTCGAGGTGTGGAAGAGGTGGGTGCCGTAGCGGTGGACCTCGACGCCGGTGGCGGGGTCGATCGACGAGTACGCGTTGCCCCCGATGTGGTCACGGCGTTCGATGACGGTGACGTTCATGCCGAAGCGCTCCGCCGCCTCGCGGGCGACTGTCAGGCCGAAGAAGCCCGATCCAACAACGAGCAGATCCACGCCGCTCCCCTTTCCGGTTGCCTCCCCCAATCCTACTGGCCCCGCCCGCCCGCGCGCTGGCACATCCCATCCGCCCCCGCCAGGCGCGCCGGGCCCGTCCGACGGCGCTCGGATACCCTTGGGGTGGAAGGCAACGCGGAGAGGGGTTCTCCAATGGTACGGATCGCGGTCGTCGAGGACGAGGCCGCCTCGCGCGCCCTCCTGTCCGATTACATCAGGCGCTACGGCGACGAGCACGGCCTCCGCTTCGACGTGACCCACTTCGAGGACGGCGCAGCGCTCATCGGCGACTACAAGCCCGTGTACGACATCATCCTGATGGACATCCAGATGGAGCACGTGGACGGGATGAGCGCCGCCCGGGCGATCCGCGAGGTCGACCAGGAGGCCATCCTCGTTTTCATCACCTCCGCCCCGCAGTTCGCCATCAGCGGGTACCAGGTCGGCGCGCTGTCCTACCTCCTCAAGCCCCTCCCCTGGTTCGCCTTCTCCCAGGAACTCGACCGATGCCTCGAAGCGCTCGCGAAACGGCAGGGGGCCTCCGTGCTGCTCCAGTCCGGCGCGGCCACCCACCGCGTGCCCGTGGCGGACATCGTCTACGTCGAGTCCATCAAGCACCGCCTCACCGTCCACACCGCAGGCGGCGCCGCCATCTCCATGGTCTCCACCCTCAAGGCGATGGAGGCCCGGCTGGAGGGCATGGACTTCTTCCGCTCGAACTCGTGCTACCTGGTGTCCCTCAGGCATGTGCGCGGCGTCGCCGACCAGGAGTGCCTCATGACGAACGGGGACCGGTTGCGCGTCTCCCGCCCCCGCAAGAAGGCGTTCATGAGCGCGCTGGCCGCTTACGCCGGCGGGATCCGCTGAGATGTTCGAGTCGCTTCCCGACATCCCCCGCCTCTTCACAGCGCTGGCCGAGTGGGGCGCGTCCCTCGTCTACGTGAGTGCCGTCGCACGCGCCTGCTCCCACGCGCTCTCCCCCGCGCGCCCGGTCCCGCGCTGGCGCCTCGCGCTCGCCGGGGCGGGCGGACTGCCCGCCTTCGCCTTCACCCAGGAGCTCCTGGGCCGCGCCCCCCTGTCCCTGTGGGTGCCCGGCATGGTCCTCGCCTTCGCGCTGGTGTGGGGCACGATCAGGGTAGGCACCGCGATGGACTGGCGGTGGGTGACGCACACGAGCGCGCGCGCCTTCGTCGTCGCCGAGCTGGCCGCCTCCCTCGCGTGGCAGGTCGTCGTCTACTTCCACGCCGCCGCGCCGATATGGCGGCCCGAGACCCTCGGCGGCTTCACCGCCATCGCCGCGGCGTGCCTGGGCAGCGTCTACTACTGCGAGCGGCGCGTCCTGCGGCAGGGGGCGCTGCCCGCTCTCGGGCGCGGCGACCTCGCCGCCGCACTCGTGATCGGCGTGGCGGTCTTCGCCCTGTCGAACCTCAGCTTCGTCTCCACGCAGACCCCCTTCTCGGGGCGGGCAGGACTCGAGGTCTTCTACATCCGCACGCTCGTCGACCTGGGCGGCTACGCGATCCTCTTCGCCCAGTTCGAGCGCATCCAGCACAGCGCCACGGAACGCGAGCTGGCCTCGATCCAGTCCTCCTTGGAGGCCCAGCACCACCAGTACCTGTCGGCCAGGGCCGACATGGAGCAAGTGGCCCGCGCCCACCACGACCTCAAACACCAAGTGGCCGCGATCCGCGCCGAACTGGATCCGGGGCGGGCGGCCGCCTCCTTCGAGGAGCTCGAGTCCCAGATCGCGCAGATCGGCCAGCAGTACCACAGTGGGAACGCGGTCCTGGATGTGGTCCTGACGACGAAGGGGCGGGTGTGCGGCGCCGAGGGCATCAATTTCACGGCGGTCGCGGACGGGGCCCTCCTGGAGGGCGTGTCGTCGATGGACATCGCCACCCTCTTCGGCAACGCCCTGGACAACGCGATCGAGGCCTCCCGCAGGGTGCCGGACCCGGCCAAGCGCCTCATTGAACTCGCCCTCTTCCGCCGGGGGGAGATGGTCGTCATACGCGTCGACAACTGGTTCGACGGGCGCCTGAGCACCGACGCGGGCGGGCGCCTCACGACGATCAAAGCCGACGGGGTGCGCCACGGCTGGGGCGTGAAGTCGATACAGTGGACGGCCCGCAAGTACGGCGGCCAGGCCGCCACCAGGGCGGAGGACCACTGGTTCACCCTGACGGTCCTGCTGCCCTCGACCTCCCCCATACAGGAACGGTGACGGCCGTGGGCGCGCAGTGGCTCCGATTGCGGTCCTGGAGCGGCGCGGACGCTCCCCCGGGCGGGCCGGCGGAGGGACCCCCGCATCGGCGCGCCGCAGGGTCGGAGGCCCCGCTCGTGCAGCGCGCCGCGCGGTCGGGTTGCGCGTGGCGGACTCGGGTGCTTGCAGCGCCGCGCCCCGGCCAGGGGCGGCCGCGCTCAGTTGAATCCGAGGACCGCCCGCACGACCGCGTAGCCCGCGCGGATCACGCGCGGCGAGCCGTGGCGCACCAGGGCGGCCAGCGGATCCCGGACGATCGCGGCCGTGGCCTGCGGGTTCACCATCTCCATGTCCAGCCAGATCGAGTCCTTGAGGGCCAAGTGCTTGGATGTGCCCGACAGCTGCGCCATCACCGAGCACACCACGGCGTTGATGCGCAGGTAGTGCACCATGTACCGCCACAGGCGCTCGTCCACCGAGCCCCGCGGGGGGATGGCCTGGGCCATCAGCCTGTTGACACGGGCCAACTGGTCCAGGCGCGAGATCATGACCTTCTCGTTGACGGACTGGTCGTCGCGCCCGATGAAGTAGCGGTACAGGTCCACGTCCAGGTAGCGGATGGTGCGCACGTGGGGCAGTGGCACGTGCGAGTACAGGTAGTCCACGTAGAACGTGTGCTCGGGCAGGGACAGGCCCGAGGCGCGCACCACCTCGGTGCGCAGCGTCAGCGCGTGCATCATGAGGTACTGGTCGTAGCGGCAGCGCCGCACCTGCTCCCACCCGAAGACGCGGCCGCGCGGCAGCACGTTGCGGTAACGGATGACCGCCTTGTGCGCCTTCCCCTGTTTCTCGTACACGTAGTTGGTGACCAGCAGGTCCAGGTCGCGCCCGGCCCCGCGCTCCTCGCGCAGCACGTCGAGCACCGCCGCCAGGGCCTTGCGGTCCAACCAGTCGTCGGAGTCGACGACCCGCACGTGCGTGCCCGTGGCCGCAGCGATGCCGGCGTTGACGGCGCCGCCGTGGCCCTTGTTCTCCTGGTGGATGACGCGGACGGAGTCGTAGCGCGAGGCCCAGTCGTCGGCGATCCCGCCCGTCGCGTCCTTCGACCCGTCGTCGACGACGATGACCTCGACCTCGTCGCCGTAGCCGACCAGGCTGGTCATCGCCCGGTCCAGGTAGTCCTGGGAGTTGTAAGAGGGGACGATGACTGTGAGCAGCGGTGCTGGCATATGGGGGTCTCCTTGATGGGGCGGTGCCCTCACATCCTACTGTGCGCCGGCCCCCTCATCCGCCGTTCCGCCCTGGTCGGGGGCCGGATCGTCGCGGAAGATCACCTTGAATATCGGGAAGAACACCCAGAAGGAGATCGCGGCGTTGATGATCATAGTGACGACATCGGCGAAGGTCTCGCCCCCGGGGCCCATCGAGGCGATGCTCCACGCGTAGATCGGGTCCTTGTACAGGACCTGAAGGGCGGCGGCCACGACCGTGATGACCACGTAGGCCACGGCGTACCACAGCGCCGCCCTGAGGACCGACGAGTTCGACTTGAAAGTGATGGAGCGCTGGGCGAAGAAGTTGATCACCTGGGCGATCAGCAATGTGATCTCCACCGCCAGGAAGTACGCCAGGCCGCCCCCGCCGCCGGATTGGATGGCGCCGGCGGGGTAGTCGAAGAGGTAGATGGTCTGCCCGTTGGAGACCCCCACGGGCAGGAACTGGAAGGCGGTACCCACCAGGGACGTGCCCGCGAGCACCGCTTTGAAGGCGGGCATCAGCACCAGTTGCAGCACTGTGATGCCGTTGGACAGGATGAAGAAGACAATGAACTGCGCGAGGGTCTGGTGCTTGTCCTCGAAGTCCTTCCACCATTTTCTCAAGGCGTTCATGAAGGGGGTTCCTCCGGTCGTGCGTGGGTGTGCATGGGATTCGGTTGGGAGCGCCCGCTGGGCGGTCCATGTCCTGCGGGCGGTTCCACTCCGCGTTGGGGTCCTCGGCGGGGCGGGTGCTTCAGCGCGGCGGTCCGGGCCCGGGGGGCGCCCCAGTGTTGTGGTCCGGGCCCGGGGGGCGCCTCAGTGTTGTGGTCCGGGCCCTGGGGGGCGCCTCAGCGGGGAGCGTCCAGTTCACGTTGCGTGCGCTTGTCCGCCCTGCGGTTGGCGAAGTAGCCCCTGGCCAGGCGCGCCACCCCGCGCAGGACGTGCCCGTTGACGGCGAGGACGACCGCGTCGACCATGTCGGCGCTGACCGCGCCGCGCGTCATCTTCGCCAGCGCCCTGAAGGGCATGTTGAGGACGAAGAGGATGTTGAGGTCGGGTGCCCCCTTCGCGTCGGCGCGTTTGCGCGCCGCCTCCAACCTGCGCGCCGCGAAACGGGCCAGAGGCGATCGCGCCCGGGACATGGCCGACAGCGGGTCGCCCGACTCGAGGAGCTCCGCCTCGCGGGCGACGGGCACGGGCCGGCCCAGCAGCGCCGCGAACTCCTCGTCCGTCACCGCCTTGACCTCGGCGTCCAGGTAGTGCCCCAGCGCCGGGTCGATCGACGAGGGCACCCCGCCCTCCACGTCCAATTCGGCGCGCAGCGCCACGGACTGGCTGTGGGGGCCGACCTCGATGGTCCACCTGCCCGCCTCCTCCTCCCAGCGGCCCCGACCCGTCTCCCAGTGGCGGAAGGTGTAGTCGTCGAAGGGAATGACGACCTCGCGGCTCGCCCCCGCGGGGACCAGCACCTTCGCGAAGCCCCGGAGCTGGCGGGCCGGGCCGAAGACACCGCCGGGGGCGCGCGCGTACAGCTGGGCCACCTCGGCGCCGTCCACGTCAGAGGTGTTCGTGATCGTGAAGCGGGCGCCCCGCCGGTCCGCGCTGAGGCCCGAGTACTCGAAGTCCGAGTAGCTCAGCCCGAAGCCGAAGGGGAAGGCGACGGGGACACAGGCCGCCTCGAAGTAGCGGTAGCCCACGTAGGGGCCCTCGCGGTAGTGGGACAGCGGCCCCGTCGCCGGGTACCACTGCGAGGTGGGGTGGTCCTCGTAGGAGCGCGCGTAGGTCTCGGCCAGGCGGCCCGACGGGTTCGCCCGCCCGGTCAGGACGTTGACGGCCGCCCGCGCGCCACCCTGTCCGCCCAGGTAGGTGTGGACGATGGCGTCGACCCCGTCCACCCACGGCATCTCCACGGAGGCGCCGCCCGAGAGGACCACGACGACACGTGCTCCCGTCGCCGCCAGGGCGCTGATGAGCGCGTTCTGGGCGCCGGGCAGGCGCATGTGCTGGCGGTCGAGGCCCTCCGACTCGGCCAGCTCGTCGAGCCCGGCGTACACGAGAACGGTCCCGCAGCGCGAGGCGAGTTCCACTGCCTCGGCGATGAGCCGGCCGTCGGTGTCCCCCTGGCGCTCGTAGCCTTGGGCGAAACCCTCCACGACCAGTCCCGCGGCCCCGTCGGAGAGGACGTCGAGCGCGGACTCGAGGCGCGTGGGGTTGACCTGGGAGGATCCCGCACCCTGGTAGCGCGGCGTTCGCGCCATGTCGCCGACCACGCCGACGACGGCGCCCTCCGCCAACGGCAGGGTCCGGCCCTCGTTGCGCAGCAGGACGACGCTGTCCTGGGCGATGCGGACCGCGAGCTCGTGGTGGGCCTCCAGGTCCACCGGATCCGCCTCGCCCAGTGCGGTGGCCGAGGCCGCCATGTCGAGCACCTCCTGGGCGCGGGCGCGCACCGCCGCCTCGTCCAGCTCCCCCGCCCGGGCGGCGGCCACGATCTGGCGCGCCCCGTACAGGCCGGGGCCGGGCATCTCCAGCGAGCCTCCCGCCCGTGCCGCGTCGACAGCGCTGTTCGAGCCGCCCCAGTCGGACACGACCATGCCGTCGAAACCCCATTCGGAGCGCAGGATCTCAGTGAGCAGGTGCGCGTTCTCGTGGGCGTAGGTGCCGTTGACGCGGTTGTAGGAGCTCATGAGCGCGCGCGGGGACGCCTCGCGCACCACGATCTCGAAGGCCGTCAAGTAGATCTCCCGCATGGTCCTCTCATCGACGACCGAGTCCGAGGCCATGCGCCGCAGCTCCTGGGAGTTGACGGCGAAGTGCTTGGGGCACGCCGCGACCCCCTGCGACTGGATGCCCCGCACCACGCCCGCGGCCATCCGCCCGGCCAGCAGGGGGTCCTCCGAGTAGTACTCGAAGTTGCGCCCGCACAGCGGGGAGCGCTTGATGTTCAGGCCCGGGCCCAGCAGCACGTCCACGCCGAGCGCCCGCGCCTCCCGGCCCAGTGCCTCGCCCATCCGTTCGGCCAGTGCGGGGTCCCACGAGTTCGCGACCGTGGCCGCCGTGGGGAAGCACGTCGCCTTCTCCGAGGCGGCGATGCCCAGGTGGTCGCCGTCCCCGAGTTGGCGGCGCACCCCGTGGGGGCCGTCGCTCATCACGAAGGAGGGGACGGAGGCGGCGGGGACCGGGCGGGAATCCCACTCGCTGGATCCGGATAGAAGCGCCGCGGCTTGGATGAGGCTGAGGTCTGCCGCCGCCCTTGCGCGCCCGGGGTTCGTGGTCATCGTCGCTCCCTATGCTCCATTGCTGCGCCCGCGTCCGCGGGCCCACGACCATTGTGGGCGCCGCGCCCCACGGTGGGGAGCGCCGGAGCACGATCTGTCGGAACTCGTTCCTGTTCTGTCACCGAGCCACCGCCTCCCGCCCGGCGCGACGGGTTATCATGAAGGGAGTATCACGCGCATGCGTGGCAGGTTTTTCGACGCGGCTGGGAGGAACCATGAGCGACGCGCAATCAATCATCGACGCCCTGGGCGGCTGGGACAATATCAAGGACCTCGACGCGTGCATCACACGGATCCGCCTTGACGTCGTCGACGCCGACATCATCGACGAGCGGGCCCTGCGCGACGCCGGGGCCTTCGACGTCATCATCGTGGGCGATGCCGTGCAGGTGGTGGTGGGCCCCGACTCCGAGGAGATCGTCGACGCGATGAACGCGCTGCGATGAGCCCGGCCGTGCGCTCGCCGCTGCCGGGCGAGGCCGCGGCGCTGGACTCAGTGGATGACCCTGTCTTCGCCGGGGGTGTCGTCGGCCCGGGGTTGGCCCTGCGCCCGCCGACCGGACGGCGCCTCGACGTCCTGGCGCCGGTCACGGGCACCATCGTGAAGACGACGCCCCACGCCTTCGTCGTGCGCGCCGACGACGGCGCCGCCGTGCTCGTCCATCTGGGGATCGACACAGTGGCACTGCGGGGCCAGGGCTTCGAGGCGGTCGCCCGTCAAGGGGAACGCGTGGACGCGGGGCAGGTGGTGTGCCGCTGGGACCCCTCCGGGGCGCTCGACTCCGGCCTCGACGTGGTCTCCCCCGTCGTCGTCCTCGAACCCGTCGGAGCGGCCATCGAGCCCGCGATCCCCGTCCCGTCAGCCGTCGGGGCGGGGGACGCCCTTTTCACCATCATCTGACCGGTGCGCCCTGCTGGGGCTGGTGGGGTGCGCCGACTGCGGCCACCGACGCGCGTTGTCGACACCGACGCGCGTTATAACCCCCTCGCGGTGTCGACAACCCCCTCGCGGTGTTGACACGCGCGCCTGCACGCACGGGGCCCGCGCCCCTTCTTCAGGCGCACCCGGGGGGCGCAGAGGGGTCAGTCGATGGAACCGCGCAGGAGCGAGAAGAGCGCAGTGAGGCGCTCGTTGGCCGGGAGCTCCTCGATGGCGACCTCGTCCCCCTCCGAGTTGCACAGGGGGACGCACCAGTTCGGGTAGAGGTCGGCGTCCGTGCCCGGCATGTTCTGCGGGCGCAGGTCCCCCACGGCGTCGACCAGGGAGGCGACGACGAGCTTCGAGGGCGTTTGCGCGACGTAGGCGTACAGTGCCTCGACCAGTTCGCGCTCGGTGGGCTGGGCGGAGTCGATGAGCCCGTACTCGCGCAGCCGTGCCTCCACCTGCTCCAACTCGAGGCGGTCCTGGGCGCGCACGGTCTCCACGTCGTCCACCAGCAGTCCCAGTTCGGAGCGCAGCGTGGTCTGGATGCCCCGGATGTACCCCTGCGTGGGCGGCAGGTCGTGGATGTTGACGGCAGCCAGGGCGCGCTCGCGGTAGTCGCAGGGGCGCAGCGGCCAGCCCCCGCCGTCCTTCTCGAACCAGACGACGCTGGTGCCCAGCACCCCGCGCTCGCGCAGGTAGTCGCGCACCCACGGCTCCACGACGCCCAGGTCCTCGCCGATGACGACGGCCCCGGCGCGCTGCGCCTCCAGCAGGACGATGCCGACCATCGCCTCGTGGTCGTAGTACACGTAGGTCCCCTCCGAGGCGCTGCGGCCCTCGGGGATCCACCACAGCCGGAAGAGCCCCAGGATGTGGTCGATGCGGATGGCACCCGCGTTCGCCAGGGCGGCGCGCAGCATGTCGCGCAGCGGCGCGTACCCGGACTCGGCGAGGGCCTTGGGCGACCACGGGGGCTGCGACCAGTTCTGGCCCTGCTGGGAGTACATGTCCGGCGGGGAGCCCACAAAGATGTCGTCGGCGAAGAGCGTGGGATGGCTCCACCGCTCCGAGCCGTGGGAGTGCACGCCGACGGCCAGGTCAGCCATGATCCCCATGCTCATCCCGACGCGGCGCGCGCACGCCTGCGCCTCGCTGAGCTGCTGGGAGACGATCCACTGGCACCACTGCCAGAACTCGACGCGGTCGGCGACCTCTAGGCGCTCCATCTCGACGGCGGGGGCGCTGGAGCGCGACAGGGCCTCGGGCAGCTCGATCGTCTCCTCCCTCTCCACCAGGGCGCACCACAGGGCGTAGTTGGCCAGGTCCGCCCCGCCCCGCTCGATGAAGTGGTCGAAGTCGGACTGGCGGCGGTAGGGGCGCGCCGCGGCGAAGATGATCTCGAGGGCCTTGCGCTTCGCCTCCCAGACGCGGTCACGGTCGATGAGATCCTCGTCGACGGCGAAGTCCACGGTCTGAGCGCGCAACTGCTCGATGGCGTCACGGGACTCCTGGGGGAGCGCCGCGTACTCGGCGATAGCCTCGGGGCGGATGTAGATGGGGTTGAGCCAGCGGCGCGAAACGGGCAGGTAGGGAGAGTTCTCCTGCGGGGAGATGGGCTGGGGGGCGTGGACCGGGTTGATGAGCAGGAAGTCCGCGCCTTTGTCGGCCGTGATCGCTGCCAGGTCGGCCAGGTCCACGGCGTCGCCGATGCCCCACGAGGCGTGCGAGCGCGTGGAGTACATCTGCGCTCCGACGCCCCACGCGCGCTTGCCGCCGCGCAGCGCGGGCGCATCCAAGGAGGACGGCACGATAATGAGGGCGGAGGAGGCGACGAGGCCGCCCTCGACCGTGGCCACCAGGCGATGCCAGCCCAGGGGCAGCCAGTGGGGGACGTCGAAGGTGGCGCGCCCGACGGCCCGGTCGTCGATGATCCGGGGGGGGATATAGCGGTCGAGCTGCTCGCAGTGGCCGCTGCGCCCGTCCTCGAGGATCCACTGGACCGACACCCACGCGCCGTCGGGCACATGGACGGGGAACTCGTAGCCCCCTCCTTGGCGGGCGACGATCGTGGGGGGCAGGGTCTGGCGCCACTCGCGCTCGTCCACGAGCCGCGCGGCTTCGTGCAAGTCGCCGATCGTCGATTCCGGGGACACTGGGACGCCGAGCGCGTGGAGGACCTCAAGGAGGGATTCGGCACTGACATCGACCCAGTTCCCGTACCAGTCCCAGTAGCCTGTGGCCACTCCATTGCGGTCCGCGACGTGTCGCAGGAGGCCGGGATCTGATGATGCTGGTGCGTTGGTGTCCACTGCGAACCTCAGCCTTCGGGGTCGTGATGTGATCAGTATTAATTCTACGCGGAGACCGACTCCCCCACGGGGCCCGTGCGTGTGCCATGGGGCACATTGGCGACGCGGCTCTTCATGTCGGCCGCGATCTCCTCCGTCTTCAAACCCGCGACCAGCTGCACGTAGGCCCCCGAGCGCACGACTGCGAGGATCTCCGGCAGGCGCAGGCCGTTCTCCGCGACTGCGCGCTGGGTCCTCACCTCGACGCGGATGCGCATGAGGCACGGCTCGATGTCAACGATATTCTCCCTGCCTCCGAGCGCCTCGATGAGCTCTTGTGCTGTCTCCATGATTCCCCTTCCGTCGCACTGCTCTCGACTGCGACACGAGTCACACTCTACGTGTGGACTGCGAGAAAGGCAACACTATGGGGAAACCGGCGCGCCCCAATACCCTCCGGGCGCGGCGGCGCGGTGCTGGGGTCGGTGGTGGGTTCGGGGCCTCCGCCCAATACCCTCCGGGCGCGACGGCACGACGGCACAGCGGCGCGGGCGCGGGGACGACTGCCGCCGTCGACGCCGAAGGGGCCCGGCGCACCAGCCCCATCGACGCCGAGGGAAGCGGGCGGGACAGCCCCGTCGACGCCGAGGGGGCCGGGCCCCGCGGCCCGCCCCCCTCCCGCACTCAGTCGCGGGTGAGCCTGCGGTGGGTGACGCGGTGCGGCTTGGCCGCCGCCTCGCCGAGGCGGGCCACCTTGTTCTTCTCGTAGGCCTCGAAGTTGCCCTCGAACCAGTACCACTTGTCGGGCTCCTCGTCGGTGCCCTCCCACGCGAGGATGTGCGTGGCGACGCGGTCGAGGAACCACCGGTCGTGGGTGACCACGACCGCGCAGCCGGGGAAGGCCAGCAGGGCGTTCTCCAGGGACCCCAGGGTCTCGACGTCCAGGTCGTTCGTCGGCTCGTCCAGCAGCAGCAAGTTGCCGCCCTGCTTGAGGGTGAGCGCCAGGTTCAGGCGGTTGCGCTCGCCGCCGGACAGGACGCCCGCGGGCTTCTGCTGGTCCGGGCCCTTGAAGCCGAAAGCGGACACGTAGGCGCGCGAGGGCATCTCGACGTTGCCCACCTGGATGAAGTCGAGCCCGTCGGAGACGACCTGCCACAGGGTCTTGTCGGGGTCGATGCCCGCGCGGCTCTGGTCGACGTAGCTGATCTTCACAGTCTCGCCGATGGTGAGCTCGCCGCCGTCCAGGGGCTCCATGCCGACGATCGTCTTGAACAGCGTGGTCTTGCCGACGCCGTTGGGGCCGATGACGCCGACGATGCCGTTACGCGGCAGCGAGAAGGACAGGCCCGAGATGAGCGAGCGGTCGCCGAAGCCCTTGCTCAGATCCTTCGCCTCGATGACGACGCTGCCCAGGCGCGGGCCCGGCGGGATCTGGATCTCCTCGAAGTCGAGTTTGCGGGTGCGCTCGGCCTCGGCGGCCATTTCCTCGTAGCGGGCCAGACGGGCCTTGGACTTGGCCTGACGGCCTTTGGCGTTGGAGCGGACCCACTCCAGCTCCTCCTTGAGGCGCTTGGCCAGTTTGGCGTCCTTCTGCCCCTGGACCGCAAGGCGCTTCTCCTTGGTCTCCAGGTAGGTGGAGTAGTTGCCCTCGTAGGGGTAGAGGTGGCCGCGGTCGACCTCGGCGATCCATCCGGCGACGTGGTCCAGGAAGTATCGGTCGTGGGTGACGGCGATGACGGCGCCCGGGTAGGAGGCCAGGTGCTTCTCCAACCACAGGACGGACTCGGCGTCGAGGTGGTTGGTGGGCTCGTCGAGCAGGAGCAGGTCGGGCGCCTCGATGAGCAGCTTGCACAGCGCCACGCGGCGGCGCTCGCCGCCCGACAGGACGGAGACGGGCTGGTCCGGGGGCGGGCAGCGCAGCGCGTCCATCGCCTGGTCCAGCTGGGAGTCGATGTCCCACGCGCCTGCGGCGTCGATCTCCGTCTGCAGCTTGCCCATCTCCTCCATAAGGGCGTCGAAGTCCGCGTCCGGGTCCGCCATCTCCTCGGAGATCTCGTTGAAGCGGGCGAGCTTGCCGAAGATCCCGGAGGCGCCCAGGCGCACGTTCTCGATGACGGTCTTGTCCTCGTCCAGGACGGGCTCCTGCATGAGGATGCCGACGCTGTAGCCGGGGGTCAGGCGGGCCTCGCCGTTGCTCGGCTCGTCCAGTCCGGCCATGATCTTGAGGATCGAGGACTTGCCGGCGCCGTTGGGGCCGACCATGCCGATCTTGGCTCCGGGGTAGAAGGCCATGGTGACGTCGTCGAGGATGACTTTGTCTCCGATGGCCTTGCGGGCCTTGATCATCTGATAGATAAACTCCGCCACGTCTCTCCGTTCGGGGTTGGCTGCTGTGCGCCGGCCTGGGCGGGCGCGCTTTCGCTGTCAATGGTACCGACGAGGCGCCGGATGCCGTTGGGAGTCATCCCACACCCGCCCCGGTGATCCTGATCTCACACCCCACCGGGGGCGGCTCGCGCATTCGGCTCCCGCACTGGCATCGCCACTGGTTACGGCACCGTAATGGTTTGGCGCGAACTGTTCAACTATTGAACCTCCGGAAGCGTAGGTCCACTCTTTCCGACAAACTTTGAACCAATTCCGTGGCCAGCAGTGTGCCCACGGCCAGAAGACCCCCAACGAGAGGAGCGCACATGGACGGACTCCAACGCATCCCCCTCGACCCCCGCGTCAACGCGCCGGTCTACCACATCGCCTCGACCCCCTCGACGAACTCCCTGGCCGTCGAACTCATCACCGACCCGGCCACCCCCACGCCGCACATGACGACCGTCGTCGCCGCCGAGCAGACGGCCGGGCGCGGGCGCCTGACGCGCACATGGACCTCGGCGCCCGGCAAGGGGCTCACCGCCTCCACCATCCTCTCACTGCCCACCTCCCTGGCGCTGGCCTCCTCCGGCTGGCTCATCCACGCCTGCGCCCTGGCGGTCCGCGACGCCGTGGACGCGCGCCTGGCGCCCCTGGGCCGCGCCACCCACACCAAGTGGCCCAACGACGTGTGCGTCGACGGCAAGCGCAAAATCTGCGGGATCCTGGGCGAAGTCGCCCCCGCCTCGTCCCCCTTCGTCAACACCTTCGTCATCGGCTACGGCGTCAACATCTCCATGACCGACGGCGAGCGGCCCACCCCAGAAGCCACCGCCCTCAGCCTCGAGGGCGACCAGGAGGCCGCCGCCTCGCCACGGGGCACCGCCCTGGCGCTGCTCGCCGACATCCTCGTCGGCCTCGACCGGCGCATCACCGGGCTCATCAACGCCGACGGCGACCCCATCGCCAGCGGGCTCGCCCACGAGGCCACGACCCGCTGCGCCACCATCGGCTCGCGCATCGGCGTCGCCGACCCCACCGACCCCACGGGCGCGCCGCAGCTGGAGGGCACCGCGACGGCGCTGAGCCCCATCGGCACCCTCGTGGTGCTCCTCGACGACGGCACCACCACCGATGTGTCCGCCGGGGACGTGACCCCCATCGCCAACGGCAAGCACCGCGCGTAGCGCCCACCCACAAGGAACGAAAGTACCGTGCGAACGATCAACAGAATCCTCGTCGCCAACCGCGGCGAAATCGCCCTGCGCGTCATCCGCACCGCGAAGGACATGGGCATCTCCACCGTCGCCGTCTACGCCGACCAGGACATGACGGCGCCCCACACCCGCGAGGCGGACCTCGCCCTCGCCCTCGACGGGGACGACGCGGCGAGCACCTACCTCAGCGCCGACAAGCTCCTCCAGATCGCAGTGGAGTCCGGTGCCGACGCCATCCACCCCGGGTACGGCTTCCTCTCCGAGAACCCCGAGTTCGCGCGCGCCATCGAGAACACCGGGATCGCGTGGATCGGCCCCGCCCCCGGGGTCATCGAGGCCCTCGGCGACAAGATCAGCGCCCGCAGGGTCGCCCAGGCGTGCGGGGTCGCCCCCGTCCCCGGCCTCTCCGAGCCCGTCACCGCCCGCGCCGAAGTCGAGGGCTTCATCGCCGAGCACGGATACCCCGTGGTCCTCAAGCGCGCCGACGGCGGCGGCGGGCGCGGCATCACCGTCGTGCGCTCGAACGCCGACCTCGACCTGTTCTTCGCCCGCCACACCGACCCCGCCGACCTCGGCGCCCACTTCGTCGAGCGCTTCGTCGAGGTCGCCCGCCACGTCGAGACCCAGAGCGCCCGCGACTCCCACGGCAACTTCCACGTCATCTCCACGCGCGACTGCTCCGTGCAGCGCCGCAACCAGAAGCTCGTGGAGGAGGCGCCCGCGCCCTTCCTGCCCGAAGGCGCCCACGAGCGCCTCGTCGAATGGTCCCGCGCCCTGTTCGAGCACGTCGGCTACGTCGGCGTGGGCACCTGCGAGTTCCTCCTCGAGCCCGACGGCTCCATCTGGTTCCTCGAGGTCAACCCCCGCCTCCAAGTCGAGCACCCCGTCTCCGAGGAGGTCACCGGAATCGACCTGGTGCGCGAGCAGATCCGCGTCGCCCAGGGCCTCACCCTCACCCCTCCCCCGCCCCCGCGCGGCCACTCCTTCGAGTTCCGCGTCACCTCCGAGGACCCCGCCGCGGACCTCACCCCCAGCGCCGGGCGCCTCGACGAGGTGCACTGGCCCCTCGGGCCCGGGATCCGCCTCGAACTCGGCATCGAGGCCGGCGACGCCGTCCAAACGGCCTTCGACTCCATGATCGCCAAGATCATCGTCACCGGCTCCGACCGCGAGCACGCCCTGGCGCGGGCCCGCCGCGCCCTCGCCGAGTTCTCCGTCCACGGCGTCCCCACGCCCGTGCCCGTCTACCGCGACATCATCACCGACCCCGACTTCTGCGGGGTCGGGGGGTTCACCGTGTCCACCCGGTGGTTCGAGACCGTCTTCGCGCCCCAGCACGACTACTCCCACCTGTCGGGCCCGGCGGAGGCAGAGGGCACGCGGGACCTGCCGCGCCAGACCTACGTCATCGAGCTAGACGGTCGCCGCATGACCCTCACCCTGCCCGAGGGCATGTTCTCGGCCCCCTCGCCGGCGCCCCGCCCGTCCCAGCCCCTGCGCTCCCACCGGCGCGCACCCGCCCAGTCCGCGCCCGCCGCCCCCGCCCAGGGGAACCCCGGCGACATCGTCTCGCCCATGCAGGCCATCGTCGTCTCCTTGGCCGCCTCCAACGGCGACCGCGTCGAGGAGGGCCAGCTGGTGGCCGTCCTGGAGGCGATGAAGATGGAGAAACCGCTCCTGGCCACGCGCTCCGGCGTCGTCACGGGCCTGGGCGTCCGCCAGGGCGACACCGTCGGAGCGGGAGCCCTCATCTGCCACATCGAGGCCGCCGGCCAGGAGGACCAATGAGCACGCAGAACGCGCAAGGGCGCGACGCCTTCATCGCCGCCCAGGACAAGGTCGTCGCCGACGCCGAGGCGAACGCCGTCTCCCGCCAGCACGCGAAGAACAAGATGACCGCGC
The DNA here is from genome assembly GCF_000429245.1 of Schaalia georgiae DSM 6843. Lineage (GTDB taxonomy): Bacteria > Actinomycetota > Actinomycetes > Actinomycetales > Actinomycetaceae > Pauljensenia > Pauljensenia georgiae. Next base: position 474,838 of record NZ_KE386870.1, on the reverse strand, counting down.
GCGAGCGCCTCGCCATGTTCTTCGACGACGGCGTATGGCACGAGATCGGCCAGTTCATCGGCGGCTCGGTGCGCTCGGGGAAGATCGGCTCGGCCGTGGCCGCCGGATACGGGCGCGTCCAGGGCCGCATGGTGGCCGCATACGCGCAGGACTTCTCCGTGCGCGGCGGCACACTGGGCAAGGTCGAGGGCGACAAGATCATCGACCTCATCGAACTCGGCATCCGCATGCGCATCCCGATCGTCGGCATCCAGGACTCGGGCGGCGCCCGCATCCAGGAGGGCGTCGTCGCCCTGGCCCAGTACGGCCGGATCTTCAAGAAGACGTGCGAAGCCTCGGGCCTGGTCCCCCAGATCTCCATCATCCTGGGGCCCTGCGCGGGCGGCGCCGTCTACCAGCCGGCCCTCACCGACTTCATCATTATGACGCGCGAGAACTCCCACATGTTCGTCACCGGCCCGGACGTGGTCGCGGCGACCACGGGTGAGAAGGTCACGCTCGAGCAGCTCGGCGGCGCCGCCATCCACAACTTCCAGTCGGGCGTCGCCCACCACATGGCCGACACCGAGCAGGAGGCCATCGACTACGTGCGCTCCCTGCTCGACTACCTGCCCAGCTCCTGCGGGGCCGAGCCGCCGCGCTACGACTACGCGCCCAACGCCGAGGACGAGGCGGCCGCAGCCTCCGTGGCCGACCTGGTCCCCGCCTCGGGCCGCGTCCCCTACGACGTGCGCGACGTGGTCCGCGCCCTGGTCGACCACGGCGAGTACGTGGAGATCCAGGAGCTCTTCGCCCCGAACGTGACGATCGGCTTCGCCTGCATGGACGGGTGCTCCATCGGCGTCGTCGCCAACCAGCCCATGAACGACGCCGGGACGCTGGACGTGGACGCCTCCGAGAAGGCCGCGCGCTTCGTCCGCTTCTGCGACGCCTTCGGACTGCCCGTGGTCACCCTGGTCGATGTCCCCGGCTACCGGCCCGGCACCGAGCAGGAGCAGGCGGGCATCATCCGCCGCGGGGCCAAGGTCATCGTCGCCTACGCCAACGCCACTGTGCCCATGGTGACCGTGATCCTGCGCAAGGCCTACGGCGGCGCCTACATCGTCATGGGCTCGAAGTCCATCGGCGCGGACCTGGCCTACGCCTGGCCCGACGCCCAGATCGCCGTCATGGGCGCCGAGGGCGCCGCGTCCATCATGTACCGCCGCGAGCTCGCCGCCGCGAAGGAGGCGGGCGACTTCGACGAGGTCAAGGCCCGCCTGGTCGCCGCCTACGAGGCCGAAACGGTCAACCCCGACGTCTCCGTGCGCTCGGGCCAGCTCGACGCGATCATCCGCCCGTCCGACACGCGCCAGGTGATCATCGACTCCCTGCACCTGCTGGCGTCGAAGGACCAGAGCGCCCCCCACGTCAAGCGCCACGACAACGGGCCCCTGTGAGGCCCGCGCGCCACCCGTCTTCCCGTCCCCGATTGAAAGAATGAACATGCCGTCCTTCCTCTCATCCCTGTCTTCCACCCCTTACGCGATGGTCTTCGCCGGACAGGCCACCCCGTGGCGCGAGGGCCTTGACGAGGTCGCCCACGACCCGGAGATCGCCGCCCTCCTCGGGCGCGTCCTCGCAGCCTCCGACGACCTGCTCTCGCCCGTGCGCCGCGAGCTGGCGACCCAGTCCGTGGCCTCCCTGCCCTTCTCGCTGCCCGCCGCCGCGGGCGAGCCGGCGGTGGCGCGCCGCGGCGGCGGGCCCGACGAGGCGGCCCTGTCCGTCCCGGGCATCGTCCTGTCCCAGCTGGGGGCGCTCATGGACCTGTCGCGCGCAGGCGTGGACTTCGCCTCGCACCCGCCCGTCGCCTTCGAGGGCCACTCGCAGGGCGTGCTCGGCGTGGAGGCCGCGCGCGCGTGGATCGACGGCGACGAGGCGCGGGCCGCCACGGTCTTCGCCCTCGCGCGCCTCATCGGCGCGGCCGCCGCGCGCCAGACCCGCCGGCTGCGGGCCGCCCACGCCGACGGCGCCACTTATATGGTGTCGGTGCGGGGCGTGTCGGACGCGCTCCTGGCCTCCCTGATCTCCCAGTTGACCACGACGCAGTACCCCCTGTCCGTCGCCCTGCGCAACGACACGGACGCCCACGTGGTCTCCGGCGCACCTGCGGACCTCGCCGCCCTGGTCGCCGCCGCCGAGCGCGCGGGAGCCGCAGACAAGGCGGCCCACGACGCCCACCAGGTCGGCGGCCGCCCGCTGGAGCCCGTGTGCGAGTTCCTGCCCGTGCACGTCCCCTTCCACTCCCCCCTGCTCTCCTCCGCCCTCGACCAGGTCCGCCAGTGGGCCTCCCAGTGCGGCATCGACGCCGCGCTCGCCGAGTCCCTGGCCTCCGCCGTGCTCGTGGGCACCGTGGACTGGCCCGCCCAGGTCGGCGAGGGCGTCGAGGCCGGGGCCAAGTGGCTCCTCGACCTGGGCCCCGGCGCCACGACCGTGCGTATGACCCGCAACCTGGTGGACGGCACCGGCGTGGGCGTGCTCGCCCTGGGCACCCAGGCCGACCGCGACCGGGCCGCCACCCCCGGGTGGGAGCCCGCCGCCCCCGCCGACTGGTCGGCACTGCGCCCCGGCCTGATCACCCTGCCCGACGGGCGCACCGTCGTCGACACGCGCTTCTCGCGCCTGACCGGCCGCTCCCCCGTCCTCCTCGCGGGAATGACCCCCACCACCGTCGCCCCGGGGATCGTCGCGGCCGCGGCGAACGCCGGGTTCTGGGCGGAGATGGCCGGCGGCGGCCAGGTCACCGAGGAGGTCTACAACGAGAACCTCGCCGGGCTGCGCGCCCAGCTGCGCCCCGGCCACACCGCCGAGTTCAACTCGATGTTCCTGGACCGCTACCTGTGGAACCTCCAATTCGGGCAGGCGCGCATCGTGTCGCGCTCGCGGGCCTCCGGCGCCCCCATCGACGGGGTCGTCATCTCCGCGGGCATCCCCGAGCACGACGAGGCCCTCGCCCTCATCGAGCAGTTGCGCGCCGACGGCTTCCCCTACGTCGTCTTCAAGCCGGGCACCGTGGACCAGATCCGCAAGGTCATCGCCATCGCCCGCGACGCCGCCCCGACGAAGATCATCGTGCAGGTCGAGGACGGCCACTCCGGCGGCCACCACTCGTGGGAGGACCTGTCCGACCTGCTGCTGGCCACCTACGCCCAACTGCGCGCCCAGGACAACATCGTCCTGGCCGTGGGGGGCGGCATCGGCACGCCCGAGCGGGCAGCCGACTTCCTCACCGGTGACTGGTCGAAGCGCCACGGGCGCCCGCCCATGCCCGTCGATGGCGTCCTGGTGGGCACCGCCGCCATGACGACCAAGGAGGCCCAGACGACCCGCGCCGTCAAGGAGCTGCTCGTCGCGACCCCGGGCGTGGGCGCCGACGACGACTCGCGCGGCTGGGTCGGCGAGGGCGCCAGCCGCGGCGGCATGACCTCGGGCCTGTCCCACCTGCGCGCCGACATGCACGAGGTGGCGAACGCGGCCGCGGCCGCCGCCCGCATCATCGCCGAGATCGGCTCCGACGGCGCCCAGGTGCGCGCCCGCAAGGACGAGATCGTCGAGATCCTCTCCCACACCGCCAAGCCCTACTTCGGCGACCTGGAGGAGATGACCTACGCGCAGTGGGTCCGCCGTTTCGCCGACCTGTCGTTCCCGTGGGTGGACCCCACGTGGCAGATCCGCTTCCACGACCTCCTCCAGCGGGTCGAGGCGCGCCTGGCGCCCGTCGACCACGGCGAGGTCCCCACCCTCTTCCCCACCGCGGACGACGCCGCGAACGCCCACGAGGCCGTCGACCGCCTCCTGGCGGCGTACCCGAACGCCGAGACGACCTTCGTCACGCCCATCGACTCCGCGTGGTTCCCGGCCCTGTGCCGCTCCTACCCCAAGCCGATGCCCTTCGTGCCGGTCCTCGATGACGACCTGATCCGCTGGTGGGGGCAGGACTGCCTGTGGCAGGCCCAGGACGAGCGCTACGACGCCGACCAGGTCCGTATCATCCCCGGCCCCGTGTCGGTCGCGGGCATCGACCGCGTCGACGAGCCCGTCGCCGAGCTGCTGGGGCGCTTCGAGGGGGCCGCCGCCTCGCGACTGGCCTCGCGGGGCGCCGAACCGGCCGCCGCCGCCTCGCGACTGGCCTCGCGGGGCGCCGAACCGGCCGCCGCCGCCTCGCGCCTGGGCAACGGGCGCGCGGCCGCCAGTGAGGACGAGTGGCTGCGCCACGTGCCCTTCATCTCGTGGACCGGGCACCTCATGACCAACCCCGCCGCGGTCCTCGACGAGGAAACGGTCGAGATCCGCCGGAGCGAGGCGGGCGTGGACTTCGTCATCCACCTCGACACCGCGTGGGACTCCGATCCGCGCGGCGCTGAGAAGCACGCGGTGCGGGAGCTGGTCTTCCCCCTGACCCTGACCGGGGAGGACGGCGCCGTGCCCGTCATCGACGAGGCGCGCCTGCCCGAGCACATGTACGCGATGCTGGCCGCCACCGCGGGCGTGGGCTCCACGTCGGTGGCCGGCGACCGCGTCGAGGCGCTGCCCGTCATGGCCCCCTCCGAGCGCTCCGAGTTCGGCGAGGCCCACTACTCCTTCACGCTCGCGCCCGCGCTCGGTTTCGACCACGCCGAGGCGACGGGCGCCGCACTGCCCGCGTCCTACGAGTTGGCGGCGTGGGCGCCCGACGCCCTGCTCGGGCCCGCGTGGCCGGCGATCTACGCGGCTCTGGGCAGCGCCATCCACGACGACTACCCGGTCATCGAGGGCCTGCTCAACGCCGTCCACCTGGACCACTCGATGACCCTGGTGGCCCCGCCGGAGCGCCTCGTGGCCGACGGCGTGCGCTCGATCGATGTGGTCAGCCACGTGGCCGCCGTCGACGAGTCCTCCTCCGGGCGCATCGTCACTGTCGCTCTGGAACTCACCAGCGGCGGCGAGCCCATCGGCACCACGCAGGAGCGCTTCGCGATCCGCGGGCGCGCCACCGGCAACCGCGCCCCGGCCGAGGCCGCCCCCTTCGGCGGAGCTTCCATCGAGGTCGTGGACACGCCGCGGTCGGTGCTGCGCCGCGTGAGCGTCCAGGCCCCCGATGACATGACGCCCTTCGCGATCGTGTCGGGCGACTACAACCCGATCCACACCTCCTACGCGGCCGCGAGGGTCGCGGGCATGGACGCGCCCCTGGTGCACGGCATGTGGCTGTCGGCCACGGCCCAGCACGCCGCCCAGGCCGCCGTGGCCGGGGACGCGGGCGCGCACCTGGCGGGGTGGACGTACTCCATGTACGGCACGGTCGACCTGAACGACCAGGTGGAGATCACCGTGGAGCGGGTGGGCCGCGTCGTGGGGGGCGGCCTGTCCCTGGAGGTGACGTGCCGCATCGACAAGCAGGTCGTGTCGCGCGCGTCCGCCTGCACCTTCGCCCCGAAGGTCGCCTACGTCTATCCCGGCCAGGGCATCCAGTCGCCCGGGATGGGCCTGGACGAGCGCGCGAAGTCGAAGGCCGTGGACGAGGTGTGGCGCCGGGCCGACGCGCACACCCGCTCGGCGATGGGCTTCTCCATCCTGGCGATCGTGCGCGACAACCCCACTGAGATCGTGGCGCGGGGCGTGACCTACCGCCACCCCGAGGGGGTCCTCAACCTCACGCAGTTCACCCAGGTCGCCCTGGCGACCCTGGCGATCGGGCAGACCGCCCGTTTGCGCGAGGAGGGCGTCCTGGTCCCGGGGTCGGCCTTCGCCGGCCACTCGTTGGGCGAGTACGACGCCCTGGCCGCCTACGCCGAGGTCTTCCCCTTGGAGACGGTCCTCGACCTGGTCTTCCAGCGCGGCTCCACCATGCACTCCCTGGTCCCCCGCGACGAGCGGGGGCGCTCGAACTACCGGATGGGGGCCCTGCGGCCCAACCAGTTCGGCGTGGACGACGCGCACGTCGTCGAGTACGTCGCGTCGGTCGCCGAGGCCTCGGGGGAGTTCCTGCAGATCGTCAACTTCAACCTGGCCGGCCAGCAGTACGCCGTGGCGGGCACGGTCGCGGGCCTGAAGGCCCTGGAGGAGGACTCAAGCCGCCGGGCCCGCGAGGCGGGCGGGAAGCGGCCGTTCATGTACGTGCCCGGCATCGACGTGCCCTTCCACTCGACCGTGCTGCGCAACGGCGTGGCGGACTTCCGCCAGAAGGTCGATGAGCGCATCCCCGACGAGGTCGATCCGGGCAGGCTCGTGGGCCGTTACATCCCGAACCTGGTGGCCCGCCCCTTCGAGCTGACGCGCGAGTTCGCCCAGTCGATCCTGGACGTGGTCCCCTCCGAGGAGGTGCGCCGCCTGCTGGAGGAGCCCGGCGCGTGGGAGGCTGCCGTGGCCGAGCCCGGGCGCCTGGCCCGCACGCTCCTCATCGAGCTGCTGTGCTGGCAGTTCGCCTCCCCGGTCCGTTGGATCGAGACGCAGCGGGTGCTGCTGTCCTCGGGCGAAGCGGCACCCGGCGTCGAGGGCATGGCCGTGGACGAGGTCGTCGAGGTCGGCCTCGGCGCCGCCCCGACGCTGGCGAACCTGGCGGCCCGCACGCTGGGGCAGCCCGAGTTCTCCGCCTCGCGGACCGAGGTCTTCAACGTCCAGCGCGACGAGGCCCGGGTGCTGCGCACGGATGTCGCGGTCATTGAGGACGAGGAGGAAGAGGAGGTGGAGGCGCCCCCGGCTGCCCCCGCCGCCCCGGCCCAGCCCGCTCCGGCCCCCGCCGCGGCTCCGGCCGCCGAGGCCGCCGCTCCCGCGCCCGCCCCGGGCGGCGCCAGCGGCGCGGACGTCGCCGACGAGCCCTTCACGGCGTCGAGCGCGATCCGCGCGCTGCTGGCCCTGTCGGCGAAGATCCGCCTTGACGAGGTCGGCGACTCGGACACCACCGAGTCCCTCACCAACGGCGTGTCCTCGCGGCGCAACCAGCTGCTCATGGACATGAGCGCCGAACTGGGCCTGAACTCCATCGACGGCGCCGGCGAGGCCGACGTGCGGACCCTGTGCGCCACGGTCGACAAGGCCGCGAAGGGCTACAAGCCCTTCGGCGCGGTCCTGTCCGAGGCCGTCAAGGAGCGCACCCGCAAGCTCTTCGGCGCCGCGGGCGCCAAGGCGTCGCGCATCGGCGAGCGCGTCACGGGCACGTGGCAGCTCGGCGGCGGCTGGGCCTCGCACGTGACCATCGAGATCGTCCTGGGCACCCGCGAGGGCGCCTCGACCCGCGACGGCGACCTGGCGACCCTGCCGGTGGAGGCCCCGTCGAACGCGGCCGGCGTGGACGCCCTGATCGACGCCGCCGTCCAGTCCGTCGCCGCGCGCCTCGGCGTGTCCGTGTCCCTGCCGTCGTCGGGCGGGGCCTCCGGCGGGGGAGTCGTGGACTCCGCGGCGCTCGACGCCTTCGCTGAGACCGTGACCGGCGACGCCGGCGTCCTGGCGAAGGTCGCGCGCACCATCCTGTCCGACCTCGGTCTGGACGCCCCCGCTCAGGTGGAAGACGAGGACGAGGACGCCTCCCGGGTCCTCGACGCCGTCGCCGCGGAACTGGGCTCGGGCTGGGCGGACCTGGTCGAGCCCCGCTTCGAGGCCCAGCGCGCCGTGCTCCTCGACGACCGGTGGGCGTCGGCCCGCGAGGACGTCGCGCGCTTCGGCGCCGAGGGGGTCCTGACCGAGACGGCGTCCTTCGTGGGCGCGGGCCGCGCGGTCGCCGAGCAGGCGGCCTGGTGGGCCTCGCGCTTCGAAGAGGAGGGCGACGCGCGCGCCGCCAGGATGCGCGGGATCGCCGAAGAGGCCCTCTCCGACGCGTCAGCGCTGCCCCACGCCTCGGACGTCGCCGTCGTCACCGGTATGACGCCCGCCTCCATCGGGGGCGCCGTCGTGGCGGGGCTGCTGGCCGGGGGCGCCACCGTGGTGGCCACCTCCTCGTCGGTGTCCCCGGCGCGCCTCGACTTCGCCAAGCGGCTCTACCGCGAGCACGCGGCTGCCGGGGCCAGGCTGTGGCTGGTGCCCGCCAACCTGGCGTCCTACCGGGACGTGGACGCCCTGGCGGAGTGGATCGGCACCGAGCAGACCAAGTCCGTGGGCGCCGACGTGGTGGTCACCAAGGAGGCGCTCGTCCCCACGCTCTTCTACCCCTTCGCAGCTCCCCGCGTCTCCGGCACCCTCGCCGACGCGGGCCCCGCCTCGGAGAACCAGTTCCGCCTGCTGCTGTGGAGCGTCGAGCGCTCCATCGCCGCCCTGGCGCGCATCGGCTCCGACACGCACGCCGACCACCGGTTGCACGTCGTGCTGCCCGGCTCGCCCAACCGCGGCATCTTCGGCGGGGACGGGGCCTACGCCGAGGCGAAGGCGTCCTTCGACGCCATTGCGACGCGGTGGGCGTCGGAGCCGGTGTGGGGCCAGCGCGTCTCGATCGCGCACCCGCGCATCGGCTGGGTGCGCGGCACCGGCCTGATGGGCGGCAACGACCCGATGGTCGCCGCCGTCGAGGCCGCGGGAGTGCGCACCTGGTCCACCCAGGAGATGGCCGAGCAGCTGCTCGCCCTTTCCTCGGCGGACGTGCGCGCCCGGGCCGCTGAGGCGCCCGTGGACGCGGACCTGACCGGCGGCCTCGACTCCTCCATCGACCTGCGCGCCCTGCGCGCCCAGGCCGCGGCGCAGGCCACGCCCGCCGACGACGCGGAGCCCGTGGCGACCGTGTCCGCACTGCCCTCCCCCGCCCAGACCTCCGTCACGCACGTGGACCCCGCCCAGTGGGGCGCCACGACTGCCTCCCTGGACGACACGATCGTCATCGTCGGGCACGGCGAGGTCGGCCCGTGGGGCAGCGCCCGCACCCGCGTGCAGGCCGAGCTCGGGATCCACACGGACGGCACCGTCGAGCTCACCCCGGCCGGGGTGCTCGAGCTGGCGTGGATGACCGGCCTGCTCACCTGGTCCGACACGCCCGTGGGCGGCTGGTACGACAAGGACGACCAGCTGGTCCCCGAGTCGGAGATCTTCGAGCGCTACCGCAATGAGGTCGTCGCCCGATCCGGCGTGCGCTTCTTCCACGACGACGGTCCCCTGCACGACGGGCACACCCCCGAGGCGGCGGTGGTCTTCCTGGACCGCGACATCACTTTCACAGTCGATGACGAGGCCGAGGCCCGCTCCTACGCGGATGAGGACCCGCAGTTCTCCATCGCCTCGCAGACCGCCTTCGGCGAGTGGCAGGTGACCCGCAAGGCGGGCGCCCAGGTGCGGGTGCCGCGCCGGGCGACCCTCAACCGGCGCATCGGCGGGCTCTTCCCCACCGACTTCGACCCTGCGCGCTGGGGCATCCCCGCCTCGATGCTGGACTCGATCGACCCGATCGCCGTGTGGAACCTGGTGTCCGCCGTGGACGCCTTCGTCTCCGCCGGCTTCAGCCCCGCCGAACTGCTGCGCTTCGTCCACCCCGCCGACCTCGCCTGCACGCAGGGCACCGGCTTCGGCGGGATGCGCTCGATGCACAAGCTGTTCGTCGACCGCTTCCTGGGCGAGGAGTACCCGCAGGACATCCTGCAGGAGACCCTGCCCAACGTGGTGGCCGCGCACACGATGCAGTCCTACATCGGCGGCTACGGCTCAATGATCAACCCCGTGGGCGCGTGCGCCACCGCGGCGGTGTCCATCGAGGAGGGCGTCGATAAGATCGCCGCCCACAAGGCGGACTTCGTCGTGGCGGGCGCGATCGACGACATCCAGGTCGAGTCGATCGTCGGCTTCGGTTCGATGAACGCCACCGCGAACTCGCAGGAGCTGCTCGACCGCGGCATCTCGCCGCGCTTCGTGTCCCGCGCGAACGACCGGCGCAGGGGCGGCTTCGTGGAGGCCCAGGGCGGCGGCACGGTTCTGCTGACCCGCGCCTCCGTGGCCGTGGAGATGGGCCTGCCGGTCCTGGCGGTGGTCGCCCACGCGCAGACCTTCGCCGACGGCGCCCACACGTCCATCCCCGCCCCCGGCCTCGGCGCGCTCGCGGTGGCGCGCGGCGGAGCCTCCTCGCCGCTCGCCCGCTCCCTGGCTGCCCTGGGCGTGGGCGTCGACGACGTGGCCTTCGTGTCCAAGCACGACACGTCGACGAATGCGAACGACCCGAACGAGTCGGACCTGCACACGCGGGTTGGGCGCGCTCTGGGGCGCAGCGCGGGCAACCCGCTGCTGGTCGTGTCCCAGAAGACGCTGACGGGCCACGCCAAGGGCGGCGCCTGCGTCTTCCAGGTGGGCGGTATCATCGATGCCTTCCGCTGCGGCGTGATCCCGGCGAACATCGCGCTGGACTGCGTTGACGACAAGATGGAGCAGTACGCCCCGCTCGTGTGGCTGCGCAGTCCGCTCGACTTGTCGGCCCGCGGGCCGGTGCGCGCTGCTTTCGCGACCTCACTGGGCTTCGGGCACGTGTCGGGCTTCCTCGCCCTGGTGCACCCGGGTGCCTTCGAGGCCGTCGTCGAGCGCGAGACGGGATCGGAGGCGCTGGCGCGGTGGCGCTCGGCCTCCGACGCGCGCCTGCGGGCGGGCTCACGCCACTTCGAGATGGGCATGCTCGGGCACGCGCCGCTCTTCGAGCCCGTTGATGCCCGGCGCCTGCCCGATGACCCGGCCCTGGGCGCGGCGGGCGACCCGCACGAGGTGGAGGCGCAGATGCTCCTCGACCCGCGCGCGCGCCTGGGCGCCGACGGCTACTACCACCTGCCCGACCAGCAGTAGGGCGCCCGTGGCGCGCGGACTCGGCGTCGACCTGGTCCACCTGCCCGCTTTCGCGGAGCAGGTGGACCAGCCGGGCTCCCGTTTCCTCCAGGGGGTGCTCACCCCCAGGGAGGCCCGCCGTGTCCGCGCGCGCGCCGCTGCCACGTGCCCGGCGGACCCGTCGTCCGCACTCGCCCGTCATACGGGGGGCCTGTGGGCGGCCAAGGAGGCGTTCGTGAAGGCGTGGTCGGCCGCGTTGTACGCCTCGCCTCCGCCAGTGGATCCGCAGGATGTGGACTGGCGCGAGATCGAGGTCGTTTTCGATGCCTGGGACCGGCCCGCCCTGCGCTTGCACGGGCGGATCGACCGGGAGTACGCGGCCTCCTTCGACGGGCCCTGCCCCGGGCTCCTCGTGTCGATCAGCCACGACGGGGACTACGCGATCGCGGAAGTCCTCATCAGCTGATCCCAGCGTGAAGGGGTGGCGGGGCTGCGCTGCGCGAGTGCCGATCGGAAGGCGAACGGGACGTTCGGGCACCCGCAAGGCTCCAGCCGCACGCGCCCGGGCATACCGTGGCCGCCGCTCCAGATCCCACCGCCGCCTCCGCGCGCGCCGGACCGGCTCCGGTCCGCCGTCATGCGGGGCGGCGCCCGCGTTCCGGCCGGCTCTCATTGCGCGCCGACGGCCACCGCCTTGGCTTCGGGATCCGCTGTGACGGCGCGGCCGTCCTCGGCTGGACCGCCGGGGTCCGCGGGGTTCCGCGCGTGCTCCGGGCCGCCGCCCGGAGCACCACGACCCGTAGCGGACGAGCCAGTGACGGCATTCTCCGGACCGGGGTAGACCAGCCGCGCGCCCGCCGCCCCCGGGCGCCGGTCTTCGCCGGAAGCGGCCTGCCCCGCACCGTTTCGCGCCTTCGACGCACCGTCCCGTGTCTGCTGGTCGGGCACGCCCTCACTCCTGCGCGGGTCCGTCCTGTCGGCGCCACCGGGCCCTACGGGCCGGGATGCACCGCCCCGGACGGGCGCAGCGCCCCGCTCTGCCGATGCGCCCGGACGGTCCGATGCGCCGGGGGCCGCTGCACCGGAGGCGACTCCGCTGGGGGCGACTGCCGCCTCCCGTTGTCCTGCGCCGTTCGAGGCCGGCGGCCGGCCCTGCCGCTCCGCTCCGACCTGTGGCGGCACCGCTGGCGGGCGCTGGGGCGATCTGAAGAACGAGGCACAGCCCTTCGACAAGTCGTGGCCCAGGGCACTCGCCGCCACAACGAGTTCGCTGTGCAGCTCGCCGTCCTTGCCCACCCAGGCGTTCGCGAGGGGGCGGCCCATGACGATGACCGGTTGCCCCTTCTGTATGGAGTAGCCGACGTTGTGGGCGAAGGAATCCCACACCTGGACAGTGCACCACGTGGGCTCGTCTTCCACGTAGCTGCCCGGCCCCTCGGCCTGCGAGCGCTCGTAGCGCCACCTGGGGACCGCCAACCTGAACTTCGCTATGAGTTTGCCGCCACTGGTCGAGTGCATGCGGATGTCGGAGCCCACGCGCCCCCTAATGCACATCATCTGGTCCTGCATGATCGTCTCCTTGTCTGCGTCTGCTCCGGCGCCTCCGGTCGCTCCGGCGGTCCCGGTTACTCCAGGGAAACCCATAGGCGGAGCCGAGGGGAAACGGGGGACGCGCCCCTGTGGATACGGCGGCTCTCCAGCGCGCGCCTGTGCACACCGGCGGCCGTTCACAGCGCTTCGCGGTCGGAGGCACAGTGTGCCCCGATCCATCCGCGCTCCTTCGCATCGCGGCGGTCGCCTGCGCGCGGGTGCGCGGCGGGTTCGGGGTTTTATCGGAGCGGGGTCCGGCATATTGGGGCAGGCAACGGGTCATTGGGCAGGCCGCAGGGACTTGGGATAGGCCGCAGGGAATTGGGGCAGGCCACAGCCCAACAGCCCATTGGGGTAGGCAACGGGTCATTGGGGCAGGTTAATAACCTGCCCCAATGCGCGCTAAACTGCCCCAATGTGGCCCGTCGTGCGCGAGATCGCGCATCCGCCGCGCTCCGAGTCCCACTTCGTTTGCAAAACTACCCGCACAGCCCCGATCGGCCCACCTCCCAAGACGAACCTCGCCGAGGCAGACCCTAGCGACCGCGCGCGACCCCGGCACCGCAACACCTCCCTGCGCAGGCTCTTGGCGGCCGCCAGTGCCGACTGCGAGCCCATTCCGTAGTGTTCGCCCCCGTGGAAGCGCAACCCCTCCCGGCGGGAGATCACTCGGCGCTGGCTCGCCCGGGCGGTAGCGACGCCACGGTCCGCAACCCCTCCCGGCGGGAGATCACCCGGTGCTCTTGGCGATCCCCAGCGCCACCACGTCGCGCGCGATCTGGCGCGCATCGGCCCTGCTGACCGGTGCGGACGGGAAGAGCACGCGCCGGTAGTACTCGAGTTCCTGGATGGATTCGAGGATGTCCGCCAGCGCGCGGTGCCCGCCGTGCTTCTCGGGCGCCTCGGCGAACGCGGATCGGTACCACCTTTTCGCCAGTTCCTTGATGGAGGACACGTCGATGAGGCGGTAGTGGAGGTGGTCGATGACCGCGGGCATGTTCGCCTCGAGGAACGCCTTGTCCGTGCCCACGGAGTTGCCCGCCAGCAGTGCCTTGCCCGCGTCGGGGACGAAGCGCTTGATATAGGAGAGCACCCGCTCGGTGGCCTCCTCCATGGTCACGCCGTCCTTGAGGTCGTCCAGGAGGCCGGATTTGGTGTGCATGTCGCGCACGAAGTCGCTCATGCCCTCCAAGGCGGCGGCCGACGGGGAAATGAGCACATCGATTCCAGGATCGACGACCGTCAGGTCGGCGTCGGTGATGACGACCGCGACTTCAATGAGCGCATCGGCGCCCACGTCGAGTCCGGTCATCTCGCAGTCGATCCACACCAGGGGGTCTTTCACAGTAGTCACGCCAGTAGTGTAATGCGCCTTCCCGGCGGTGGCTCCGCGCGATCGGGCGCCACCGGCCGTTACACTCTTCAGTGCGTTCCCACCCCGAGGAGTCCCCATGGCACCCACTGATCCGCGCTCGACCACGCCCAGTGACATCCGTTCGGCGGCCGACGCCCTGCGCGGCGTCGCGACGGTCACGAAGTTGGAGCGCTCCGAGCGCCTCTCGGACCAGACGGGCACCGATGTCCTGCTCAAACGGGAGGACCAGCAGAAGTGCCGGTCCTTCAAGGTCCGCGGAGCCTTCGCGCGCATGTCGTTGCTCACAGCCGAGGAACGGGAGCGCGGCGTCGTCTGCGCCAGCGCGGGCAACCACGCCCAGGGCGTCGCCTACTCGTGCGCGCACCTCGAAGTTCCGGGCACTATCTACTTGCCGTCGAACACACCATTGCAGAAGCGCCGCCGCATTGCGACGATCGGCGGGGACTGGGTCGAGCAGGTCATCGTGGAAGGGACCTTCGACGCGGCCAATGCCCTGGCCCAGGAGGCCGCGGCCCAGACCGGGCGGGTCTACGTCCACCCCTACGACGACCCGATGACCATCGCGGGCCAAGGGACCATTGGCGTGGAACTGGTCGAGCAGATGCCCAGCGACACCGCCGCGGTCCTGGTGCCCGTCGGAGGCGGTGGCCTGATCGCGGGCATCGCGACGTGGCTGCGCGCCGTGCGGCCCGAGGTGGCCGTCATCGGCGTCGAGCCCGCGGGGGCCGCTTCAATGCACGCGGCATTGGCGGCGGGAGAGCCCATGACCCTGGCGAAGGTGGATGCCTTCGTCGATGGCACTGCCGTGGGCCGCACGGGGGACGTGCCCTTCGAAGCGGCCAAGCGCTTCGTCGACCGTGTGCTGGTGGTCCCCGAGGGCGCCGTGTGCACGGAGATGCTGGAGCTGTACCAGTCCGACGGGGTGATCGCCGAGCCAGCCGGGGCACTGGCGTCGACGGCGGCGCGCGTCTGCCTGTCCGACCCGTCGGACCGCAAGGCGATCGTGGGGCGCAGCGACGGCGCCATTGTCTGCGTCGTGTCGGGGGGGAACAACGACCTGACGCGGTACGCGGAGGTGATGGAGCGCTCACTGCGCCACGAGGGCCTGCGCCACTACTTCCTCGTGACATTCCCACAGCAGCCGGGGATGCTGCGCATGTTCTTGGAGGACGTGCTCGGCAGCGGGGACGACATCGTCCACTTCGAGTACACGAAGAAGAACAACCGGGAGCTCGGACCCGCCCTGGTGGGCATCGACTTGGCCGATCCGGCGGATATCACGGGTCTGAGGCGCCGCATGGAGGCATCTCCCCTGCACGTCGAGGAACTGCCCCTGGACTCCGAGATCACGCGTCTCGTGATCTGACGCCCCGGGGCGGTCCTGGGCGCGAGGCGGGCGCCGATCGCCCGGGCCAGCTGCTCCCCCCGGGAACCGACCAGCCGCGCGAGGCGGGCGCCGGGAGCGCACGGCATGCGGTTCGAGCCGGACTTCCCCATGCGCACGGGGCGGACTGTCCGCGCGCAGTCCGGGCCTCAGGCGGCCAGCGTGTGGGCGCGAGTGAGGCGCACCCGCACGGCGGGGGCGGAGTTGAAGCGGTAGCCCGCGCCTCTGACGGTGGAGATCAGGTCGGGGGCGGCGGCGAGCTTCTTGCGGAGCCTGCGCACGTGCGCGTCAACGGTGCGGGACTGCAGGTCGAGGCCCGCGCCGTTCCACACAGTGGCGAAGAGCTCCTCGCGCGATACCGGGCGGTCGGCCCGCGCGGCCAAGTAGGCGAGGAGCTCGTACTCCTTGGAGGACAGACCGGCATCGCGCCCATCGATGGTGACCGAGGCGCGGTCGATGTTGATGTCGATGCGCCCGGAGGAGAGGTGAAGGCCGTTGAGTACGGCGAGGAAGTCCTCGAAGGAGGTGGGACGGTCGGCGTCGGCGTTGCGGACGGAGGGGGCAGGGGTGTTGACGAGTGCCATGGGTGTATCCGATTCTTCGGGGCCGCACTCCCACTACTGGCGTGGGCATATCACTGCGGCGGTGATTGACAGGGGTTCGGAGTGTCAATCACATACACATTCGCGACAGGGAGCCGCCCGTGGAGCAGCGCATCTGGTTCGCGAAGGTCGTCATGGCTTCAGTCTGGCGGAGGGCGTCCGCAGCAGCCCAACGGAGTCCACTATGCGAGACACTGTGACAGTGCGCTGGCCGTGGGCTCCTCCTCCCCCACTGCTGTGGGACGGGATGGCACGTCTTCGTGGCGTTCTGACGACTGTTGGCTCCCCCACTGCTGCGGGAGGGGAGCCCACAGCCGTTACCGCTGTTGCCGCCGAGCACCGGGACGGCACCAGAAGCGCTCCCCACCGGATTGCGCACACAAGGACCCTGATTCACAGAACGCGCGCCGCACACAAGGGCTTGATTCCGCCCTTGTGTGCGGCGCAGTGTTGCCTAATTCCGTCCCTTGTGTGCGACGCCGAGAGAGACGGTGCCGATCCCGCGGGCCAGGGTGACGACCTCTTCGACTTTCTGGTCGGCGAAGGCGAGCCAGGAGTGCAGGTCGGTGTTGAGGCGCTCGTCGTCCCACTGCTCCAGGGCGGTGTCGTGGGGGACGTGCTGCAGGGAGTTCGTGGTGGTCACCGTGACGGCCCTGGCGCCCAGGGCGCGGGCGCGCTCGAGCGTGTCGCGGGCGGCGGCCAGGTCGGCGCGCCGGATGTTGCGCCCGTTGATGGCGTCGACCACCAGCACCACGTCCGACAGGTCGGCGCCGACGGGCAGGGAGCCCGGCATACGGGCTACTGTGATAACCGGCCACCGGGCTTCTGCGACAACTGGCCGCCGACGCGAGCAGACCCGGGCTCTCGCCCGGCGGACCCGGATGCGCGGAGGGCCCCGGTCGGCGCGGGCACGGCGGGCCCGGATGGGCGCCCCCGACAGGACTCGAACCTGCAACCTCGGGATTAGAAGGCCCTTGCTCTATCCATTGAGCTACGGAGGCGTGGCGCCCCAAGGGGCACCGGGTCAAGCGTAGCGGGAACTGCCCCGCTTCACCTAAGCGGGACGGCGGAGCGGGCCCGGCCAGGACCCGGCCAGGGCGCGCAGCTACGGGCAGCGGCGCCCGGGCGTCTTCCGGCGAGCCGGATATGGAGAACGGTAGAATCAGGAAGCGAGCGCCCCAGGAAGGAGGGAACGATGAGCGCTGGTAACCGCGTGCTGTACCGGGATGTGAAGCCGTTCGACATGCCGACCGCTCTTGACGACCTCGTCGGTCCTTCTTCGGGGAAGGTCGTGCTCCCCAACCACTTGTGCTGGGCGCCTGGGGACGGCGTTTACGACCTGGACGAGATCGGCGGTGCGATGGTGGTCTACCAGAGTGTCATCACCGAGGGCAGCGCCGACGAACAACGGGACCTGCTCAACAAGGGGCTCCTCGAGGCACTATGGCCGGCTCTTCGGCTGGATGTGGGCATCATTGCGGCCTGGGAGGAACGCTTCGACCCGCTGAGGGGAAGGAACCAGTGGGGCAGGATCCACGGGCTGAGCAGCGCCTCCTAATTACCCAGGCCCTTGAGGTGGTCGCCTGCGACCACTTCGCGCTGGCCGGGTCGGGAGCGATCCGCGAGCACGGTCTCACTGATCGCCCGACTAACGACATCGACCTCGGTGTGGACTGGCGTGCCCACACTCCCACCCGTCTCGCAATCGGTCCTGTTCTCGATCGCGAGGACGCGGTTGCGAACAAACTCGCGGCCCTGTATTCGCGTGGTCTGCCCCGCGACTACCTCGATGTCGATTCCATCCGGCTGTCGGGTGCCTACACCGATGAGAACCTCATTGAACTTCTCGCGTCACGCGACAGCGGCTACAACTGCGAGTACTTCACCGAATGCTTACGGATGGCGTCGCGGATCACCCTGCCGGAGGTTCGCGCCTACGGCATCGACGCTACCCGCCTGAAGGCGGTTCAAGCACGGTTCACTCAATGGGCGCACCATCTTGAGCACGCTGCCGCCCCAGGGAGCGCACACGAGATTCTGCCCGCCATACCACAATCGGAACACGATCAGTGAGTACTCGCGCGGAGCGGAAAGCGCGCATCGCGTGCGGTTGCTATTCCGCCCCCGTCTCCCTCGCCGTGAGGCCGCAAGCGCCCCGCTGTCCGTGCCCGGGCGCGTCCGGGTACGCGAGGGCCCCGGCACGCGCGCCGTGCCGGGGCCCTGGGCGCGGACCTCAGTCCTCGGCGTGCAGGAGGCCGCTCTTGTAGGCCTTCGCCAGACGGCGGGGGACGCGGACCTCACGGCCGGAGACCCTGATGGTGTTCAGCTCGGTAAGATCGGCCTTCCACGCGGACCGGCGGGTACGGGTGTTTGCGCGGGACATCTTGCGCTTGGGAACTGCCATGTCTTACCGCTCCTCTTCATTCTCGACGACTATTCCATGCCGCTGCGCCACGCGGGCGCACGGCGACAACCCCGCAAGGCTATCACGAACCCCAAAGATCACGAAGCCGCGAGCACCGCCCTAGCTGCGATCCTGCTTACAGCCGCCCCGCCCGCCCCCTGCACTGGGCACATGCTCCACAGCCCGCCCAGGCGTGGGTGCTGGTATCCCGCCCGCCCCCTACACTGGGCGCATGCCCTCCCCCATCGCCACCGTCCCCGTCGGCACACTGGCCACCAGCGAGATCGAAGTCAAGCGCTCGCGCTTCATCACGACGCTGGCGCGCACTGACAGCGCCCGCAGCGCCCGGGAGGCCATCGACGCCGTCAAAGCGCAGCACCCGCAGGCGCGCCACAATTGCAGCGCCTACCTGATCTCCCCCGAGGGCGCCGCACCCCTGCAGCACTCCTCCGACGACGGCGAGCCCGCGGGGACGGCGGGCACGCCCATGCTGGAGGCCATCCGCGCCTCGGGCACGTGGAACGTGACGGCCGTGGTGACCCGGTACTTCGGCGGCGTCCTGCTGGGGACGGGCGGCCTGGTCCGCGCCTACTCCTCGTCGGTGTCCGAGGCGCTCGCCGCCCTGCCGCGCGTCCTCCTGGCGCCCCGCGACATCCTGGAGGTCGAGTTGGATCCCGCGGACGCGGGCCGCATCGAAGCGGAGCTGCGCAGGGCCGGGGCATCCGTCGTGGACGCGCAGTGGGCGGACCGGCTCTGCCTGCGCGTCGGCGTGGATCCCGCGCTCAGGGAGTCCTTCGACGCGGTCCTGGCCCGCGCCTCGAAAGGTGTTGCAAAGTTCCGCCACGTGGATACCCGCAGGGCCGAAGTGGACGCGGCGGACGGCTGAGCGCAGAATCGGAACGTTCCACATCTCCAAGCGAAGGACAACCATGGCCCATATTGCTGACAACGTCGCGGAGCTCATCGGCAGCACCCCCCTGGTGCGCATCCACCGGGTGGCGGGCGAAGGCGCCGACGTCGTCGCCAAGGTCGAGGCGTTCAACCCCGCCTCCTCGGTCAAGGACCGGATCGCCCGGGCGATCATCGACGCCGCCGAGTCCTCCGGGGCGCTCAAACCGGGTGGCACGATCATCGAGGCGACCTCCGGCAACACGGGCATCGCCCTGTCGATGGTGGGCGCGGCCCGCGGCTACGAGGTCGTCATCGTCATGCCCTCGTCCATGAGCGTGGAGCGCCGCGCCATCGTGCGGGCTTTCGGGGCGGAGCTGGTGCTCACGGACCCGAAGGGCGGTGTGTCGGCGGCCGTCGCCGAGGCGGAGCGCATCCGCGACGAGCGCCCCGGCTCGATCATCGCCTCGCAGTTCACGAACCCCGCGAACCCGGCGGTCCACGAGGCCACGACCGGCCCTGAGATCTGGGAGGCCACCGGCGGTAGGGTGGACGTGTTCGTCGCGGGCGTGGGCACGGGCGGCACCATCTCGGGCGTCGCCAGGTACCTCAAGGGCAAGAACCCCGGTGTGAGGGTCGTCGCCGTCCAGCCCGCCGAGTCCCCCCTGCTGACCGGTGGGGCCCCCGCCCCCCACGGCATCCAGGGCCTTATGCCGAACTTCGTGCCGGGCACCTACGACGCCGGCGCCGTCGACGAGGTGGTCTCCGTCGAGTCCGTCAAGGCGCTGGAGTTCGCGCGCCGCGCCGCCGCCGAGGAGGGCCTGCTGGTCGGCATCTCCTCGGGGGCGGCCCTGGCGGGGACCGCCGCCGTCGCCGCTCGGCCGGAGTACGCGGGCAAGAGGATCGTCACGCTGCTTCCCGACACGGGCGAGCGCTATCTCTCGACCGCGCTGTTCGAGGGGTTCGAGGACTGAAAGACCGGCCGCGGGGCGATAGTGTTGGCCCCGGATGCTCATCCGGGGCCAACCCGCCACCCACGTAGAGGAAGCGACCACCATGCCCTTCGCCGCCCGCGTCGCCCGCGCCATTGCCCGCGCGGTGCCCACCAAGGCCCTCCTGCTCTTCGAGGAGGACCTCATGACCGCCCGCAGGCGGGATCCCGCCGCGACCAGTGCCCTGGAGATCGCCCTCACGTACCCGGGGGTCCACGCACTGTGGACGCACCGCGTGGCCCACGCGCTGTGGAACCGGGGCGCCCGCACGCCGGCGCGCGTCCTTTCCTCCCTTGCCCGTGCCTTCACGGGCGTGGACATCCATCCGGAGGCGCGCGTCGGCAGGCGCGTCTTCATCGACCACGCGACGGGCGTCGTCATCGGGCAGACCGCCGAGGTCGGCAACGACGTCGTGATCTTCCACGGGGTCACCCTGGGCGGGGTGTCCATGACTCCGGGCAAGCGCCACCCCACGGTCGGGGACCATGTGATGATCGGCGCGGGGGCGAAGGTGCTGGGACCCATCACGATCGGCAACGGCGTGAAGGTGGGGGCGAACGCCGTCGTCGTCAAGGACGTGCCCTGCGGGACGGTCGCCATCGGCGTGCCCGCGCGCCTGCTGCCCAAGCCGGAGCGGGACACGAGGGACCGCGACCTCATCGTCGATCCGAACTACTTCTTCGACGAGCCCGCGCTCTACATCTGAGCGGGCACGCATCGGCGTCGCGCCACCTGGGACAACGCCCTGCGAACGACCTGACAACGTGAGCGGTGCCACCTACACTTGGGTTATGGAAGCTCACACTCTACAAGCACCGCTCGATGCCGTGCCGGAGCCGCCGAGGCCGGAGGGCATCGAGATCGCTACGCTCACACCCTACGACGTTCCCACGCTCGCGATCCTCTCACTGGAGGCGTACGGGGAGCCCCTGACCGCCGAGGCGATCATGGAGTCTTCCGAGGAGCTGCGCCTCACCTTCGAGGGCGCTTTCGGCGCCACTACGGAGGACTCCTTCGTGGGCGCGTGGGACGGGGGGACCCTGGTCGGCGCCATCCTGGTCGTCCGGGAGTCCCCGTGGGACGACCCGCCCGACGGCCCCTTCGTGGTCGACCTGATGGTCGCGCCCGAGTACCGCCGCAGGGGGATCGCCACCGCGCTGGTCGCCGAGGCCGCGCGCCGCTGCTCCGAATGGGGCTTCGACTCCCTGTCGCTGCGCATCGACTCGCGGCACACGGGGGCGAAGGAGCTCTACTCGGTGCTCGGCTTCGACCGCGCCGACTGAGGCCCGCAGCCCGACCGGGCGGACTCTAACGGAAGCCTCCGTCGAGCGTGGGGAGCACGCGCGGGCACAGCACGCAGTGTCGGACTGTCGAGCCGAAAGCCCGCCATCAGTGTGGCACGCCCATTGCCAAGGAGGTTGTCGACTGAGGCCTGGGCGGAGCGCTGAAATCGGAGCGCCCTGCCCGCGGAGGAGACAGCACCCAGCCAGCGTCAACAGCCGACAGGGGCAACAAACCTCCGTATGCCCCACAACTAGCGGTTTGAGCGCATCAGAGACTAGTCGCTCATATCTCCGTGACAGTTCCCAAAAGAGAAACCCGGAGCTTTGCTGCTCCGGGTCCTCGAAGTGCGACAGACTCACGCACTGCGCGCCTCAGCGATCAGGGCATTCATCTGATCTGGGAAGTCGGCACTGATCTGCGGACCGATCTCCGGCCCCACCTGATCTGCGCCATCCCCGGAGATCGTCAGCCGATGGGTGATCTTGGTGCCGCCCTCGACCTCCTCGAACCGATGGGCGAACCGCAGAACCAGACCGTTGAACTCGGTCTCATCAGCGTACCGCGAACCCGGAACGAACTCCACGACCGTCGAGACCATGGTGTCCTGACCCGCTGGGGTGAGCTGGATCTTCGTCCCAACACCCAGCGGCCCCTCCGGACGGAAGACATCACCGCCCGGCAACACAATACGACCCGAGTGCACCCCCTCGAACACTGACCACAGACGACCAGCATCGACATCAGTCACCTGGCTGTACTCCGTTTCCCACATCTTTTTCCTCCCTATTTCGAACATCGTCATCAAAAGCAGTGCAACGTTAGCAGGTCCTTCGCGGCCCCATCAAACAGTTGATGGGATTCCAAGTGCGGGAAAGATCATACGCAGTTCCGCAGGATATGAGCAGGTGAAGCTCCCGCAAATCGGTTTGGCCGCAGCCCGCCACCCGCGCAGCCCCCGAGGGCGGTTCTAACGGCGGCTGCTCGCTCACTTCTGGCAGCCGGGGCACCAGAAGAGGCGCCGGTTCTGCATGAGGGCCTCGCGCACGGGGGTGCCGCACCGCAGGCAGGGGCGCCCGGTGCGGTGGTACACGTACCAGCGCGACGCCTCCTCGTCCCCCTCAATGGGAGGATTCGGGGCCTCGTCGGGGTCCATCGTGTCCAGGCGCCCTGCCGCCAGCCCCCGGTTCATGAGGTCGCAGATGAGGACCCACAGGCCGCGCAGCCGCTTGAGGGAGATGTTAGCTCCCTTGCGGTGGGGGGAGATCCCCGCCAGGAACAGGGCGTCCGCTCGGTAGATGTTGCCCACCCCGGCGATGATCGACTGGTCCATGACGATCTCGCCGATCGCGCGCCGCTTCGAGTGCGCCACCCGCGCGAAGCGCTCCGCGGCCTCCGCGTCGGCGCGCGCCCCCGCGTCGAGGGGATCCGGGCCGAGCCTGGCCTCGGCGGCGGCCCGCTCCTGGTCGCTGATCAGCTCGCAGCGGTTGGGCCCGACCAGGTCCGCCACGGCGTGGTCGTTGAAGAGGCGCAGTCGCACGGCCCCTACCGGCTCCGGGGGTTCCCACTCCCCCGCCCTGGCCTCGCCGAAGCCGTCGCCCCACCGGGTCTCCGAGTGGCCGTTCCACTGCCCTTTGGGGACGTTGGGGATGCGGTGGGCCACACCGTGGCCCTCATCGACGACGGTCTCGTCGCCGTTGAAGCGCCACCACCCGTACAGGCCCAGGTGGATGTGCACCCAATGGTCGGGCCAGGGCTCTCCCTCCCCCAGAATAGGTTCCCCGCTGCCGGCCGCGGCGCCCTCCAGCAGGGCGACCCCGGCCTCGTAGGACCGGCCGGGGACGGGCGGGACGAAGCCGATGAACATGTGTTTGCCGTGCACGCGCACCCTCTGCACCACCCACCCGTCCAGGCGGGCGGCGGAGGAGGCGAAGCGCCCCTGGGGGGACGAGGCCGAGACGGTGCCCCCGACGAAGAGCTCGTCGAGGGTGCCGGCGAGTCGGCGGATCGCATCGCCTTCGGGCATGGGGCCTCAGTTCTTCGGAGCGACGACGTTGACCAGTTTAGGGGCGCGGACGATCACCTTGAGGGGGTCGCGTCCCCCGAGGATCCTAGCGATGGGGGCCTCGGCCAGGGCGGCGGCCCGCAGGTCCTCCTCGCTGATCGACGGCGCCACCTGGATACGGGCCTTCACCTTGCCATTGACCTGGACGACCGCGGTGACGGCCTCCTCGACCAGCAGCGACTCGTCGGCGACGACGGGGAAGGGCTCGCGCGCCAGCGACTCGCCGTGCCCCAGTCGGCTCCACAGCTCCTCGCAGATGTGCGGGGCGACGGGGCTGAGCATGAGGACCAGGGGCTCGATGGCCTCGCGGGGGACCGCGTCCAAGGAGGTGAGGTGGTTGTTGAGGACGATGAGCCGCGAGATCGCGGTGTTGACGCGCAGGTTCTCGTACTCGGTGGTGACTTCGGCGATCGTGCGCGCCACCAGGCGCCGGGTGGCCGTGTCGGCGGGGTCATCGGTGACGGTGACGGCGCCCGTCCCCTCGTCGACGGCGTTGCGCCACAGGCGCTGCAAGAAGCGCTGCGAGCCGACCACGGCGCGCGTCTCCCACGGGCGGGACAGGTCCAGGGGCCCCATGCTCATCTCGTAGACGCGGAACACGTCAGCGCCGTAGGCCTCGTACATGTCGTCGGGGGTGACGATGTTCTTCAGGGACTTGCCCATCTTCCCGTACTCGCGGGTGACGGCCTCGCCGCGCCACGTGAAGCCAGTGTCCTCGTCGCCCTCGACCTCGTCCGCGGGCACGTACTGGCCCCGCGCGTCCTTGAAGGCGTAGGCCTGCACGTAGCCCTGGTTGAAGAGCCTGTGGTAGGGCTCGGGGTCGGGCACGTGGCCCAGGTCGAAGAGGACCTTCTGCCAGAACCTGGCGTAAAGCAGGTGCAGGACGGCGTGCTCGACGCCGCCGACGTACATGTCGGTGCCACCCGAGGCCTTGCCCTCGCGCGGGCCCATCCAGTAGTCGAGGTTCCGCTGGTCGGCGAAGCGCTCGGAGTTCGCAGGATCCGTGTAGCGCATCTCGTACCAGCACGACCCCGCCCACTGCGGCATCGTGTTGGTCTCGCGGCGGTAGTGCTTGGGGCCCTCGCCCAGGTCCAGGGTGACGTTGACCCAGTCCTGGGCGCGCCCCAGCGGCGCCTCGGGCTCGGAGGAGGCGTCGTCGGCGTCGAAGGTGCGCGGGCTGTAGTCGGACACCTCGGGCAGCTCCACGGGCAGCATCTCCTCGGGCAGGGCGTGGGCGATGCCGTCCTCGTCCCACACGATGGGGAAGGGCTCGCCCCAGTAGCGCTGGCGGCTGAACAGCCAGTCGCGCAGGCGGTACGTGGTCGTCGCGCGGCCGTGGCCCTTGGCGGCCAGCCATGCGGTCATCGCGGCCTTCGCCTCGTCCTTGCTCATCCCGTTGAGGTCGACGCCGTCGTTGGCGCTGTCGACGGCGACGCCGTCCCCCGTGTACGCGCCCTCGCCCAGGTCGGGGCCGTAGGGGTCGTCGGCGGGGCCGATGGTGCGCACGACGCCGAGGTCGTAGGCGCGGGCGAATGCCCAGTCGCGGTCGTCGTGGGCGGGCACGGCCATGATGGCGCCCGTCCCGTAGCCCCACAGCACGTAGTCGGCGACGAACACGGGGATGGGCTGTCCGTTGACCGGGTTGACGCCGAACAGGCCGGTGAACACGCCGGTCTTCGTGCGTTCCTCGTCGACGCGCTCCGCCTCCGACTTCGCCGAGGCCTGGGCGCGGTAGGCGGCCACTGCCTGACGGGGGGTCGCGGCGCCGCCCGTCCACGCGGCCTTCGTTCCTTCGGGCCACGCCGCGGGCAGGGTGAGGGCGGCCTCGTCGTCCGCGGAGCCGCCGGCCGTGCCGCCCAGGATCGGATGCTCGGGCGCCACGACCATGAAGGTCGCGCCGAAGAGGGTGTCGGGGCGGGTCGTGTAGACCTCCAGGCCGGACAGGGAGGAGCCCGCCTCGCGCGCGCCGGGCACGTCGAAGCGGACCGTGGCGCCCTCGGAGCGGCCGATCCAGTTGCGCTGCATGGCACGGACCTTCTCCGGCCAGTCGATGGTGCCCAGGTCGTCCTCGAGGCGCTTGCCGTAGGCGGTGATGCGCATCATCCACTGGCGCAGGTTGCGCTTGAACACGGGGTAGTTGCCGCGCTCGGAGCGCCCCTCCGCGGTGACCTCCTCGTTCGCCAGGACCGTCCCCAGGCCGGGGCACCAGTTCACGGGCGCCTCGGACACGTAGGCGAGGCGGTGGGAGTCGACCTCGGCGGCGCGCTCCTTCTTCGACAGCTCCGCCCACGAGCGCCCGTCGCGGGTCGCCACGCGATCGTCGGCCAGCGCCTCCTCCAGTTCGGCGATGGGCCTGGCGGCGCCCATCGACCCGTCCGGGGCGGTGGCGCCCGGGTCGAACCACGAGTTGAAGATCTGCAAGAAGATCCACTGCGTCCAGTGCACGTAGTCGATGTCCGTGGTCGCCAGGGAGCGGCGCGGGTCGTGGGAGAGCCCCATGCGGCGCAGCTGGCGGCGCATGTTCGCGATGTTCTGGTCGGTGGTGACCGCCGGGTGCTGGCCCGTCTGCACGGCGTACTGCTCGGCGGGCAGGCCGAAAGCGTCGTAGCCCATGGTGTACAGGACGTTGTCGCCCAACATGCGGCGGAAGCGCGCCAGCGTGTCCGTGGCGATGTAGCCCAAGGGGTGGCCCACGTGCAGGCCCTTGCCCGACGGGTAGGGGAACATGTCGAGGATGAAGTACGGGTCGCGCCCGGCCAGGGGGCCCGCCAGATCGCCCACCGGGTTGTCGGCGTGGAACGTGCCGAGCGCGTCCCAGCGGTCCTGCCACTTCTGTTCGATCTCCCCCGCCAGCGCTGCCGTGTAGCGCTGGGCGGGTTCTGCGGGCGCGGTCTCAGTCATGGGCGGTTCCCTTTGTCATCAGTGCGGTCGTGCGTTAACCGCCTCCAAGGGTAGACCACGACGCGCCGGGCGGACGGGTGGGAGCACTGGGCGGCGCGGGCGCGCGTGGGTGACAATAGCCGCATGGCAACACTATTCGAGTCGATCATCGCCGGCGACGTCCCCGGCCGTTTCGTGTGGGCCGACGATCAGTGCGTCGCCTTCGCCACCATCGAGCCCACCTCCCCCGGGCACGTCCTGGTCGTGCCGCGCAGCCCCTACCCGAAGTGGACGGACGCCCCCGCTCCCGTGGCCGCGCACCTGTCGTCCGTCGCCCAGACGATCGGCGCCGCCCAGGAGGACGCCTTCGGGGTCCCCCGTGCGGGCATGGCCATCGCGGGCTTCGACGTGCCCCACCTGCACTTGCACGTCATCCCCCTGCGCGACCACACGGACATCCTGTTGTCGAAGGCCGCGCCCGCAGCGCCTGCCGAACTCGACGAGGCGATGGCCGCCCTGCGCGCTGCGCTCGTGGCGCGCGGCAACGGGGAGAACGTCCCCGCCGACCCGTCGTCAGCGGCCCTGGGCTGACCGGCGCGGGCCCAGGCGTCAGTCCGCCTCGGCCAGCCGCACCGTGATCGCCCCCGCCTGCTCGGCTCCGAGGCGGACCACGGGGGCTCCCCCCAGGGCGACGACCACGGCGCCGCCCTCCTTCCGCACGACTGTGAGGGAGGCGCCGGGCACCAGTCCTGCCGCGTCGAACTCGCGCAGGGCCTGCGGATCGCGGTCCGACACCCGCGCCACCACGCACCCCGCGCCCTCGGCGACCAGGGGGAGCAGGACGCCCGCCTCGTCGGCCACCGAGCCGTCGGGCCTGGGGATGGGGTCCCCGTGGGGATCGCGCGAGGGGTGGCCCAGGACCCGGTCGAGGCGCTCGAGCAGCCTGTCCGAAACCGCGTGCTCCAGGGCCTCGGCCTCCTCGTGCACCTCAACCCAGTCGAACCCCAGCGCCTCGTGCAAGTAGGTTTCGAGCAGACGGTGGCGGCGGACGATGCCGATCGCGACCCTGCGCCCCTCGGCCGTCAGATGCGCCTTCCTATAGGGCTTGTGGTCGATGAGCCCCTGTTCCGTCAGCCGCGCTACGTTCTCGGAGGCCGTCGAGGGCACGACACCCATGCGGGCCGCCACCTCGTTGACGGCGACGCCGTCCTCGCCGCGCTCCTGCGCGCTCCAGATGATCTTGAGGATATCCTCGACGACGGGCGAATGCCCCGTCCGCGCCTCCCCCATTACCGCTCCCCTCACCGTTGCCTCGCGACGATTCTAGCGCCTTGGTCACATCGGCCGGGCCGGGACGGCCACGGACTTGCGCGGGCACCCGCGGCCCCTGTATAGTGTTTTTCCGGCCGAGAGGTCGCCCGCGTCATTAGCTCAATTGGCAGAGCAGCTGACTCTTAATCAGCGGGTTGAGGGTTCAAGTCCCCCATGACGCACCACTGTCCCGACTGCTGTCGGCGCAGTCCCGCGTCATTAGCTCAATTGGCAGAGCAGCTGACTCTTAATCAGCGGGTTGAGGGTTCAAGTCCCCCATGACGCACCCAGTGACCGGCGCCCGACGGGCCGCCGGTTCTCTTCATCCAACGGCTTTCCAACGGCCGATGGGAGCGCCCGTTCCGCAGCGCGGCCACGGCCCCCTCACGTGCGCACCGGTTCCGACCAATACAATTGGGCGCACAACGCCCTGAGCGCCCATGGAAGGAAGGCGACGCACAATGGACGAACCGTTCATGCCTGAAACCGAAGCACTGTACGGCCCCGAAGGCGGAGTGGAGCACGACCCCGCCCTGTCGGACGGGGCCGCGAACACCGGGGGACGCGTGCGCGCGTACGACCCCCAGGCCATCGCCGACCCCGCGGCGAGGCGCCGGGCGTGGGAGCGCCTCTACGACTTCGTCGAGTACTTGAACTCCACGTGGGGGGCGCTGCGCAACAGCAGGGGCGTCGGCGACTACTACATCCGCGCGGGATGGTGGACGAATCCGATCATCGTCGCCCACCTGGCCGCCCTGCAGGGCGAGTACGCCGAAGCGTGGCTGCTGGACGCCGACCAGGGCGCGGGCGCCACCCTGATGCTGCGCGCCGTGGAGCACACGGAGTCGGTGCTGGTGCGCGTCACCGGCAAGAAGGGCACGGGCTTCGGCTGGTCGCAGGACGCGACAGCGACGAAGGGCATGCGGTGGGACCGTTCCACGCCCCCCGCCGCCTACGGCTCGAACGTCGAGCCCAGCGCCGAGGCCCGCCGTGCCGAGTACTTCCGCCGTTTCCTCGATGAGACGAACGCGGGCGAGGCGCCGACCGCGCTGGCCTTCTTCAAGGGCCTGTGCGAGGTGGAGGACGACGCCCGGGCGGACTCGTAGGCCGCGCGTTCCGGCTGTCGACGGCCGGAACGCCCGGGACCAGCTGCTCCGGGCGCCCAGCACCGGGCCGGGGCAGGGCCACCCGATAGGGCCATGGGGCCCGGGGCGGGCGACCGCCCCGGGCCCCAGTTCGGGCCTCCGCTCAGTGCCCGGGCCAGGAACGGATGGTCGTCAGGGCGTCCACCGCGTGCCTGTCCCACACCTTCCCGCCGATGACGACCCCCGCCGTGAGGACCACGACGGACCACACCAGTGAGAACGCCATGGAGACGGCGACCGGCACGGTCCCCAGTTCGCCCAGCACGATGAGGACGAAGGAAGGCGCCTGGACGACCGCTGTGCCCAGGAAGGACCCCAGCTGTATGAGCATCGTCGTCA
The DNA here is from genome assembly GCF_000429245.1 of Schaalia georgiae DSM 6843. Taxonomy (GTDB): domain Bacteria; phylum Actinomycetota; class Actinomycetes; order Actinomycetales; family Actinomycetaceae; genus Pauljensenia; species Pauljensenia georgiae. The sequence goes on along the minus strand of NZ_KE386870.1, from coordinate 445,848 downwards.
GGAAGGACCCGGTCCCTTTGGTGGACAACGGCGAGGCGCCCGGCGGCTGGACCGGGTAGACCCACCACGCGCCGAAGGACAGGGTCGTCGCCGCCGCGCCCGAGAAGAGCACGAATCCCATCACCTGGTGGAAGACGAAGGAGTAGGCGTCGGAGCGGGCGACCGCGTCGTAGACCAGGTAGGACGCGATCTGGATGATGAGGACGGGCAGGGATCCGGCCAGGCGCCCGAGGCGCTCCTCCCGCCCCTTCATCCCACTGGAGATCACGATCCACGCCCCGGTCGAGTCGTACTGCATGAGCGCTCCCACGACCAGGCCCGTGGTGATGGGGACCAGGTAGAGGAACAGGGTCGCGTTGAGTGCCCCCGCCTCGGGCGGCAGCTGTGTTTTGAACAGGTACGCCATCAGCGGGAAGATCAGCATCAGGGGCAGGTTCATCATAATGCGCGGATCGCGGAACCAGTAGTGCAGGGTCCGCGCCGCCAGGGTCGCCGACCGCGGCCCCATGCCGAGGGCCAGGTAGGGCCCGGTCCCGGGCAGCCCCGCTCCCCTGGCCTCGTTGACGCGCTGGTCCCTCTCGGCAACGGCCTTCGACTCGTCGACCAGGTGGCGGCCCTCCTCGATCGCCCCTTGGGCCTCGGGGGCGATGGGCTGGGCGGAGCCGCTCATGACGGGCTGGAGGACCCTCATCCACAGCGCCCAGCCCGCGACGGCCGTGGCGATGACGATCACCAGTCGGGCACCGGCCTCGGCGTAGCGCGCCGCGGCGAGCGACTCGACGAAGCCGAAGGGGGCTCCGAAGGGGCTCCACAGCGCGACATCGGTGCTCCAGTTCATGGTGGCCTCGCTGAAGTTGCGCGCCAGGTAGTTGATCCACACGCCCATCGGCGTGACGATGATGAAGAACGACATCGTGCCGATGATCGCGACCAGGTCGCGCCTGCCCGCGGAATTGATGCGAACGGCGAACCAGGTGGCGACCGCCCTGCCCCAGATGAGGGAGAGGGCGAGCGTGGTGAGCGCGGCCGCCAGGGATCCGAGGGCGTGCAGGGGCACACCCCGCCATGCGTTGAACCACGCGGGCATCAAGAGGACCAGCACGGACAGAGCGCCGCCGAAGCCCACGCCGCCCGCGGCGACCAGGCCGACGCCGAGTCTGCGGGTGGGGCCCACATAGGGCGAGAGCCTGTCCGGGGCGAGGGTGTTGTCCAGGGCGCCGAAGAGGACCGGCAGCAGGACCCACCCGATGAAGACGACGGGGCCGATCAGGGTGAGGTAGAAGGACAAGGAGGGCGCCATCGCGGTCTGCGCGGAGAAAGTGAGCCCGACGTAGGCGAAAACCCCCATGCCGCCGAAGTAGAGGATGCCGATGATGGACAGGACGAGCACCACGGTCTGCCTGACCAGGGTGTTCCACACCATCTTGGCTTTGAGGCGTATCAGTTGCCCAACCACGTCAGCCCCTCTTCGTTGTGGACTCCGCCGACCAGTTGCGCGAAGCGGGCGTCCAGGTCGCCGCCCTGCGCGACCTCCGCAGTGGTTCCGGCGGCCAGGACTCGGCCGTGGTTGATGACGGCGACGTGGGTGCACAATTGCTGGACGGTGGCCATCACGTGGCTGGAGAGGATGACGGTGCCGCCGCGCTTCGTGTAGTCCTTGAGGATCTGGCGGATGTTCGCGGCGGAGACAGGGTCCACGGCCTCGAAGGGCTCGTCGAGGACGAGGAGCTTGGGCGAGTGGATCATGGCGGCGGCCAGGGCGATCTTCTTCGTCATGCCCGCCGAGTAGTCGGCGATGAGCTTTTTGCCGGCCTCGGTCAGATCCAGCGCCTGGAGCAACTGGTTGGACCTGTCGGAGGCGGTGGCGCGGTCCACGCCGTGGAGCATCCCGATGTGGACGAGGAAGTCAGGCCCTGAGAGTTTGTCGAGCAGGCGCATCCCGTCGGGCATGACACCCATCAGGGAACGGGCTTTGGCGGTCTCCCTCCACACATCCACCCCGTAGACGAACGCGGTGCCGCGGTCGGGCCGCAGCAGGCCGGTGGCCATGGTGAGGGTCGTGGTCTTGCCCGCTCCGTTGGGCCCCACGATCCCGTAGAAACTGCCGACAGGGATGTCGAGGGACAGGTCCGCGACGGCGATGAGGTTGCCGTAGACCTTGACGAGGCCGCGGATGGCGAGCGCGGGTTCTGCGGGCGCCGCGCCATTCGGATTCACTGGCTGGGACACGATGGGCCTTTCTGCCGGGGACACACTTCGCCGCATTCTAGCCCCGGTCTCCTTTCAGCCGACAGTGCGCGCGCAACCATTGCGCCGCGCGCACCAGGGCCGGCCGGGCGGCCTGATCTGGGAGGCGGGGCAGTCAGGAGCAGAATCGGGAGTAGTACACACTCCGGTGCCCACCCCTGATGCCGCACACAAGGGAGGGAATTAAGCAACACGACGCCGCACACAAGGGCGTTATTCCGCCCTTGTGTGCGGCGAGTGTTTCGTAAATCGGGGTCCTTGTGTGCGCAACCCGGACGGGGACCTCGAAGGCCGCACTGGAACCGCTGTGGTGCGAACACGGACGCGGTCGTCGACGCCACGAGAGGAATATAGTGCGCGCCGGCGCCGATAGCCCGGCGCCTGCGCGTCAGTCGATGCCGAGGGCTTTGCGGAGCCTCGCGACGTGGCCGGTCGCCTTCACGTTGTACTGGGCCAGGGCGACCGTGCCGTCCTTTGCGACGACGACGGTGGAGCGGATGACGCCGGTGACAGTGCGCCCGTAGTTCTTCTTCTCGCCCCACGCGCCCCACGCCTCGAGGACACCGTGGGAGGGGTCGGAGGCGAGGGGGAAGACCAGGGACTGGGCCTCGGCGAAGCGCTCGAGGGCGCTGATCGGATCGGGGGACACGCCGATGACGGAGTACCCGGCGCCCGCCAGGCCCTCCAGGGAGTCGCGGAAGTCGCAGGCCTCCTTCGTGCATCCGGGCGTGGACGCCTTCGGGTAGAAGTAGACGACGACGCCTTTGCCGCTGCGCTCCAGCGCATCGGCCAGCGACAAGCTGCCCTTCGTCGTTTCGAGCGTGAATCCGGGGGCGCGCTGCCCCGCTTCGAGCCGGGTCATGCCCCCAGTGTAGGAATCCCCGCCCCCGGGCGCCCGGGCGGCCGGGCGGCCGGGCGGCCAGCGTACCCGGTTGTTGCCGGCGCCTGTGTGCCTGTGTGCCTGTGTGCCTGTGTGCCTGTGTGCCTGTGTGCCTGTGTGCCTGTGCAGGCAGCGTACCCGGTTGTTGCCGGCGCCTGTGGTTCCCGGCCCCGCGCACGCCTACAGCCAGCGCCGTGCACTGCGGCGGTAGCGCTCGTACTCGTCGCCGAAGGCTCGGCGCAGGGCCCGCTCCTCGATGGGGATGATGAGCCAGTTCAGCACCGAGAAGCAGACCAGAGGGCACAGGAGGGCCACCCAGGACCCGCTCGCCAGCGCGCAGCCCAGCACGGCAAGCACGTAGGCCAGGTAGAGCGGGTTGCGGGAGAGGCCGAAGGGCCCGGAGGCGAGCAAAGCGGTCGGCTCGTCGACGGGGTTGGTCGATGTGGCGGCGCGGCGCAACGCGCCCAGCACCGCGCCGATGACGAGCGCCGCCGCGACGACGAATGCCCCGCCCACCAGCCTGAGCCAACCGGGCAGGACCACCGCCCACGGCCAGAGCCACGCCGAGGCGACGGCCGCAGCGCCCAAGCCCAGGAGGCACAGGTCGGGGATGTGGTTGTACACGGGACTCCGCTCCATCTGACGAGCATACTGCCGTGAGCAACGGGACACCGACGGACGGTCCGATGGGTGCCGACGACTAGGTCGAAACGAAGTGGGATCCGACCGGATCGCGGGCGCGTGGTCTGCGTCAGGCCCTCGAGAAGGCGAGGGAACGAAGCAGGGCTCGGTCGGACTGCGGGCGCGTGGACCGCATCGGGGTTGGCCAGCATTTTGCGGATCAAGACGAATACGGCCGAATGAGAATCGGTCATCGTGGGACACGGCTAGGATCATGCTCGATCGCTCGGCCTCCCAAGATAGTCCGCCCTGAAAGGACTCGGGAACCCATCGCCGAGCAGCGTGAACGACGAGTTCGGGACGATAGTCCGCCTTGAAAGGACTGGGGAACCCAGCGAAGGAACCACCAACACGTTATCGGACTCACTCCCATACGGCGGCCTGGTGCGCCGCCGCGCGCTGGGCTCTCAGTACTGGCCCGCGCCCCGGGTATTGTCACGGGCACTCCGGGCGTCTAGGGCCGTTTTCACAGCGATACCTCCACTTTCACAGCGATACCACACTTTGCAAGCGTTATAACACTTGCAAAGTGAGGGTATCCCTTTGAAAACTCCACTTCGCTTTCAAAACAAACCCCCGCGCCCGTTCTAGGGGCGAGACATCCCTTTGAAAGCGGTCAAGTCCAGTGGAGTGGTGTAATCGTTTCGTGTCCTTCGGGTGGGATTATGCGGTGAGTGTGAGTGGGGTGTTCTCCTGGTGGGTGGGGTGTGAGCCGAGATTAGCCCCCCTCCAGATCGGGGCGATGGTCCGAAATGCGTCTGGGTTTCGCCGCTTCTGGGAGTCACTGCGGCAGGTTGGTCCAAAATGCGTCTCAGTCTCGCGGTTTTGGCTGGATCCAGGCGAATTCGCGTAGACTCAGACGCATTTTGGACCAGATGCCCGGAAAGACCCCGTTCCCGCCCGGGACTCAGACGCATTTTGGACCAGCGGAGCGAAACAGGGGTGCCACGTGGCGCGGGTGCGGTTCCCCATCGGCCTTCGAGCGTGAAGTTATCACTGTGAAAACAGCCCCTTCCCGCCGCGTACCTCCGCCTCCCCGCAGGGCGGCGGCCTGCCCCGCCTGAGACGGCCGCAGAGTCTGTTTCCCAGAGTGAGGGTTCGCAAGACGAACCCGTGGTGCGCGAGATGGGACTCGAACCCACACGTCTAGGACACTGGAACCTAAATCCAGCGCGTCTGCCAATTCCGCCACTCGCGCGCCCGCCCAGTGTATCCGATTCGCCCGCGCTCCTGACGAGGCGAGCGCCGCCCGCCACCAGAGCCGACCCGCCGGAGCCGGCGACTGCGAGGGCCGACCACGCCCGGCCGCGCCCGCAGCCCCGCCAGTACTCCAACGCCCGCACGCCTCACGAGGCACCGAGCACGCGTAGCGGAGCAGTCGGCCTTCTCGTGGGCGGAGAGCCGCGCTCCCGACGAGGCGAGGGCCGCGCCCGCCCCCACTCGGCCTTCTCGTAGGCGCAAAGCCGCCCGCCTCACGAGGCGAGCGCCGCCCCGGCCCGGGACGTGGCGTCGATGGTCCCCTCCCCCAGGACGCGGTCGCCCCGGTAGACGACCAGGGACTGCCCGCGGGCCACGCCCCGGGCGGCCTCGGCGAGGCCGACGACGATCCGCGCGCCGGCGCCCCCAGGCGCCTCGCGGACCAGGGACGCCACGGGCACCGGGCGGCCGTGGGCGCGGAACTGGGCGAAGAGGCCGCCGGAGGCGGCGTCGCCCGGGTCGTCGGGCGCCAGCCACACGGCGTTGGAGCACTCTATGCGGTCGACGGTGAGCAGTTCGCGGGCGCCGACGACCACCTGGTTCGTCTCGGGCCTGGTCTCCAGGACGTAGCGGGGGCGCCCATCGGGCGCGGGCACCCCGATGCCGAGGCCCTTGCGCTGGCCGACCGTGTAGTTCCAGTAGCCGCCGTGGCGGCCAAGGATCCGCCCGTCGGGGGTGACGATCTCCCCCTCGGCCGACCCCAGGTGGGCGCGGAGGAACCCCTGGGTGTCCCCGTCGGGGATGAAGCAGATGTCGTAGGAGTCGGGTTTGTCGGACACTCCCAGGCCCAGGCGCTCCGCCTCGGCGCGCACCCACGCCTTGGAGGGGGCCTCCCCCAGGGGCAGGACGACGCGGCGCAGCTCGTCGGGGCCCATGACGGCGAGCACGTAGGACTGGTCCTTCGCGGCGTCGGCGCCCCGGTGGAGCTCGGGCCCCTGCTCCCCTTCGACGATGGCCGCGTAGTGGCCTGTGCACACGGCGTCGAAGCCGAGTGCGCGCGCCCGGTCCGCCAATTCGCGGAACTTCACGAACTCGTTGCAGCGCACGCACGGGTTGGGGGTGCGCCCCGCCCGGTACTGGGCGATGAAGTCGGTGATGACGGTCTGTTCGAACTCCTCGGCCAGGTCCCACACGTAGAAGGGGATGCCGATGGTCTCGGCGGCGCGGGCCGCGTCCCCGGCGTCCTCGACGGAGCAGCAGCCCCGCGACCCGATGCGGCACTGGGCGGGCTGGCTGGACAGCGCCATGTGGACGCCGACCACGTCGTGGCCCGCCTCGACGGCTTTGGCTGCGGCGACGGCGGAGTCGACTCCGCCCGACAGCGCGGCGAGCACCCGCATCAGTCCGCCTCCTGGTTCCTCGTGTTCCGCGCGCGGGGCACCCCGTCCAGGGCCTGTCCTGCGCGGATCGCCGCCGGCAGCGCCGCGACGAGGGCGTCGATGTCGTCTTCGGTGGTGGCTGCGCCCAGGGAGACGCGCAGGACGCCCAGCGCGCCGGCCTCGTCGCGCCCCATCGCCATGACGACCCGGGAGGGGCGCGCCACGCCCGCGTGGCAGGCGCTGCCCGCCGACACGACGACGCCCGCCATGTCCATCGCCATGAGCACGGCCTCGGGGCGCGAGGTGGGGATCGACAGGTGGATGATCGAGGGGACGGCGTCGGCCGGGGCCACGGTGGGGGCGCAGCCGGGCGGCAGGGCCGCGAGGAGCCGCTGGCGCAGGGCAACGGCCCGGGAGGCGAACGCCTCGCGCCTGGCGGCAGTGGCCTCCAGGGCGGCTGCGAGGGCGAGCGCGCCCGCCACGTCCGGGGTCCCCGAGCGGAGCCCGCGCTCGTGGCCGCCGCCGGGGCGGTCCGTGAGCACCGGGATCCCGCGCCGGGCCACCAAGCACCCCACTCCGACTGGCGCCCCCGCCTTGTGCCCGGCGATGCTCATGAGGTCCACGCCCAGTTCGTCGAAGCGCACCTCGACGACGGGCACGGCCTGGGCGGCGTCCGTGTGGGTGCGCGCCCCGCCTGGAGCCACCGCCCGCGCCAGGGCCGCCACGGGTTGGACCGCGCCCGTCTCGGAGCACACGAGGCACATCGAGGCCACTGCCACCGACGGCGCCAGTGCGGCCAGGGCCCCCTCGTCAATGGGGGTGGTCCCGGTGGGGGCGACGGGCAGTTCCTCCCAGGCGAAGCCCTCCCTGTCGGCGACCGCGCGCTGGTTCGCGACCGCGTCGTGCTCGACGGAGGAGACCAGGATCCGCGTGCGCGCGGGGTCCGAGGCGCGGGCCCCCCTCGCCGCCGCCATCACCCCGAGGGCGTCGGACTCGGTGGCGCCCGATGTGAAGAGCACCTCGTGGATGTCGGCGCCCAGCTGGTGGGCGACCCTCTCGCGGGCGTCGTCGAGCATGCGGCGGGCCCGCCGTCCCCCTGAGTGGAGGGCGGCGGGGTTGCCGGGGGCGGCCCCGAGGTCGCGCTGTGCCCGCACCCACGCCTCGAGCGCCGCGGGGTCGAGGGGCGAGGTGGCCGCGTGGTCCAGGTAGTGGCTCACTCGGCGGCGCGGGCCTTGCGGATCTCGTCGAGGGCCTGGGGAACGACTTCCGCGACGTCGCCGACCACGCCGAAGTCGGCGAGTTCGAAGATGGGGGCGTCCGGGTCGTCGCAGACCGCGACGATGTGGGCGCTCGACTGCATTCCCACCGTGTGGTGGACGGCGCCGGACACGCCCAGGCCCACGTAGAGGTTGGGCGAGACGGACAGGCCGGTCTGGCCGATCTGCTCGCCGCGGGGGGCCCAGCCCTCGTCGCACGCCACGCGGGTGGCGCCGACCGCGCCCCCCAGGGCGTCGGCCAGTTCCTTGACCATCGTGAAGTCGCCGTCCACGCCGCGCCCGCCGACGACGACGGTCGAGGCGTCGGCCAGGGACACCCCGCCGGTGTCCTCCGGCGTTGAGGCGAGGACCGCGACCGCCTGGGCGCGGGGGCTGAGCGCCACGTCGAGGGCCTCCACGGCGGGCGTCGTGGGCGAGGCGGCCCTCGCCTCGTCGACGGCCCCGGAAGCGACGCCGACGACCGGGGTCTGGCCCTCCACGACGATGCGCAGCGACCACGATCCGGCCAGCGCGGTCTTGGCGATCTCCAGGACGCCGCCGTCGTAGGAGACGGAGGAGGCGCCGGAGACGACCCCGGCGTCGGTGGTGGCGGCCACGGCTCCGGCGATCTCGCGGCCCCGGTAGTCGGAGGGGAGCAGTACGAGGCCGTAGGAGCCCGCCTCCAGGGCGGCGACGACCGCGTCGGCGGCGGCCACCGAGGCGCGGGCCGCCCCGCCCAGGGGCGCGCTGAGCACCCGGTCGGCGCCCAGGGCCCCCAGGGCCTCCATGTCGATCGCGTCGGTGAGGACCAGGGCGTCCACGCCGCCCGAGGTGAGGGAGCGGGCCAGGGTGAGCAGCTGCCCGGCGGCGGGCGTCAGCCGCGCCTGACCGGCGGCGTGGTCGGCGAGGACCAGTACGGGTGCGGACATCGTTTCTGTCATTTCACTTCACCACTTCGAGGATGTAGGCGGCCAGCGCGCGCCCGGCGTCGCCGGAGTTCTGGATGATCGTCCCCGCGCCCGAGCGCGTGATCTCCTCGCTGTGCCTCACGGACGTCAGGGCGCGCCGCAGGGTGGGCGCCCCCCCTCCGGGGGTTTGGACGAGGTCGTCGATGCCCCACTGGTCGATGGGCTTCTTGCGCGCCGCCCTCATGGCGGCGAACGCCGGGTAGCGCGGCTCGTTGATCTGGTCCGTGACCGAGACGACGGCGGGCAGCGGGGCGCTCAGTCGCTCGTCGTAGCCGTCCACTGTGCGGCTGATTTCGACGCGCTGGCCCTCCACGTCCATCCGCCTGGCCAGGCCAAGCAGCGGCATCCCCGCCTTGGCGGCCAGGGCGGCGGGCAGCATCGAGGTCATGGCGTCCAGCGACGCCATGCCCGTGACCACCAGGTCCACGGCCCCGCCCTCGTCGGCGATCCTGGCGATGGCCGCGGCCAGCACGGACGCGGTCGTCACCACGTCGGAGCCCTCCAACAGGTCGTCGCTGACGAGGACCCCGCGGTCGGCGCCCATCTGCAGCGCGCGCATAATGGCGTCCTCGGCGTCCTCGGGCCCCATCGTCAGCGCGACGACCTCCGCCTCGCGCCCGGCGCCCCTCTCTTCCTCCGCCAGGCGGACGGCGGCCTCGATGGCGTTCTCATCGAGCTCGTTGAGGACGTCGTCCTCACCGCGCACCAGGCGGCCGTCCTCGAAGCGCCGCTGCGAGGCCGCGTCGGGCACATGTTTCACACACACGACAATTCTCATGGCCCCTAGCGTGCCACAAACGCCGTCCGCCTCCCATATGAGCATCTCCTCATGCGCCGGAGCAGGATTGTTCCCGCTTCGTTGTGGGGGTACGGTGGCGCCTGGCGGGTATGTCGCTACAATTGGGCGGGTCGTCCGTCCACTGTGGCGCCCGTGCGCCGCCGGGGCATGACGGGCGCCGGAGTTAAAGAAGTAATGGCTGTCCGCATATGGAAGGCTCGAGGAGATGAGTGAACTGCTCGTGTTCGACACCTCCCCGACGCGCGTTCGCGTAGGGGAGCCGAATCCGATCCCGACGCGACTGGGCGTGCATCCCTCGGCGGGCGGCCTCGATGTGGCCGTCGTCGCGCGCAACGCCACGGGCGTGGACCTGTGCGTCTTCGACGAGGCCGGCCACGAGACCCAGTTCGCCCTCCTCGGTCCGACGACCGGCGTGTGGCACGGGCACATCCCCGGACTGGGGGCGGGAACCCGCTACGGCCTGAGGGTCCACGGGCCGTGGGACCCCGACGGCGGCATGTTCCACAACTCGCGCAAGCTCCTGCTGGACCCCTACGGGCGCGGAGTCGAGGGCGGCGTCGACCTGGGGGCGTCCGTGTACGCGCACTGCGTGGACGAGGACCTCTACCCCGACGAGTACCCGATGCGCCGGTCCCCGCTGGACTCGGCGCCCCACATGCCGCGCAACGTCGTCGTCACCCCCTCCTTCCCCATCGCCGCCAAGCCCCGGATCCCGTGGGACCGCACGATCCTGTACGAGGTCCACGTCAAGGGCTTCACGAAGAACATGCCCGGCGTGCCGCCCGAGCTGCGCGGCACCTACGCGGGCCTGGCCCACCCCTCGTGCGTGTCCTACCTGCTGGACCTGGGGGTGACCTCCATAGAGCTGCTGCCCGTCCACGCCAAGTGCGACGAGCCCTTCCTCACCGAGCGCGGGCTCACCAACTACTGGGGCTACTCGACGCTGTCGTTCTTCGCCCCCGAGCCCACCTACGCGACCGCCGCCGCCCGGATGCGCGGCGCCCAGGCCGTCGTCGACGAGTTCCGCGGAATGGTGTCCATCCTCCACGAGGCGGGCATCGAGGTCATCCTCGACGTCGTCTACAACCACACGTGCGAGGGCGGCGACTCGGGCCCCTCCCTGTCGTGGAGGGGCCTGGACTCGGACCTGTACTACCGGCACACCTCGTCAAGGCCCACGCAGATCATCGACGTGACGGGCACGGGCAACACCTTGAACATGGACAACCCCAAGGCCATCCAGATGGTCCTGGACTCCCTGCGCTACTGGGCCTCCGACATGGGCGTCGACGGGTTCCGCTTCGACCTGGCGGCCACGCTGGGCCGCTTCGCCACCGGCTTCTCCCCCATGCACCCCCTGCTGGTCGCCATGGCCGCCGACGAGGTCATCGGATCGGCCAAGCTCATCGCCGAGCCCTGGGACGTGGGCCCCGGGGGCTGGCAGACGGGCAACTTCCCCGTGCCCTTCTCCGAGTGGAACGACCACTACCGGGGCGCACTGCGCAACTTCTGGCTGGCGGACGTGCGCGCGCAGGCGTCGGGGGCCCGCGTGTCGGGGCCCAACGACCTCGCCACGCGCCTGGCCGGATCGCGCGACGTCTTCGACCACGGGCACGGCAGCCTGCGCGGACCCCGCGCGTCGGTGAACTTCATCACCGCCCACGACGGCTTCACCCTGGCCGACCTCACCGCCTACGACCGCAAGCACAATATGGCGAACCTGGAGGGCAACCGCGACGGCTCGAACGACAACCGGTCGTGGAACCACGGCGTCGAGGGCACCCTGGCGGCCTCGGCGACCCACCCCAATGCGCTGACGCCATTCACCATCTTGCAGGACACGACGATCGCGGGGCTGCGCCAGCGCTCCCAGCGCAACCTGCTCACCACGCTCTTCGTCTCGGCGGGCACGCCGATGCTGCTGGGCGGCGACGAGTTCGGGCGCACCCAGTACGGCAACAACAACGCGTACTGCCAGGACGACCCGATCTCCTGGGTGGACTGGAACCTGGCGGCCACGCAGCAGGAGAACATCGACCTGGTGTCGTGGCTCATCGCCCTGCGCAAAGCCCATCCGGTGCTGCGCCCCGACTGCTTCGCCACCGGGAGCCCCTACGGGGCCGACACCATCCCCGACGTCTCGTGGTACACGGCGTGGGGCGAGGCGATGCCCGATTCGGCGTGGAGCGACCCGGCCCACCGCACCTTCCAGATGCTGCGCTCGGGCGTACCCTGGGGGGACCGCGACGCCCTGGTCATCATCAACGCGAACCTGCAGGACGTGACGGTGACGCTGCCACGCGGCCACGACCTCGACTGGCTGGTCGCCATGAACACCGTGTGGGACTCCCCCGACGACGGCGGCATCGGGCCCAGGCGCGACCCCCGCGACCTCGGTCTCGATGTCGAGCACATCGCCCCGCGCTCCGAGATCCCCATGCAGGCGCTGTCGATGATGGTGCTCCTGTCCGACGTGGCCGCCCACGTCGGACGCTGATCCCCCCACGCCCCCGATAGACCCCACACAGTTAGGATTGCCCGTGACACGCAGTGAAGACGCCCTGGCGAGCTCCACATCCGACGCCTCCTTGGCCCGTTCGAAGGCCCGCAGCGCCGAGATCGACCTCGCGATCGACCAGGACCCGTCGCGTTTCCGCGTCCTCACGGGCGACCGCCCGACGGGGCACCTCCACCTGGGCCACTACTTCGGCACCCTGCGCAACCGGGTCTTCCTGCAGGACCGGGGCGTGGACACCTGGGTGCTGGTCGCCGACTACCAGGTCATCACCGACCGCGACGGAGTCGGGCCGATCCGTGAGCGCGTTCTCGGACTCGTTGCCGACTACCTCGCAGCCGGGATCGACCCGGAGCGGTCCACGATCTTCAACCACTCGGCCGTGCCCGGCCTCAACCAGCTCATGCTGCCCTTCCTCTCTCTCGTCACCGAGGCCGAACTGCACCGCAATCCCACGGTGAAGGCCGAGTTGGAGGCGACCGAGGGCCGTGCGATGACCGGGCTCATGCTCACCTACCCGGTGCACCAGGCGGCGGACATCCTCTTCTGCAAGGCGAACATCGTCCCCGTCGGCCAGGACCAGCTGCCGCACCTGGAGCAGGCCCGCCTCATCGCCCAGCGCTTCGACAAGCGCTACGGCAGGGTGGATCCCGACCAGCCGGTGTTCCGCAGGCCCGAGGCGCTGCTGTCGGAGGTTCCGCTGCTGCTGGGCACCGACGGGCAGAAGATGTCGAAGTCCCGGGGCAACACCATCGAGCTGGGGATGAGCGCGGACGAGACGGCGAGGATCCTCAAGAAGGCGAAGACCGACGCTGAGCGGCTCATCACATTCGACCCCGTTGGCCGTCCCGAGGTGTCGAACCTGCTGATGCTGGCCTCCCTGTCGTCGGGCGAGGCGCCCGAGGCCATCGCCGAGCGCATCGGGGACTCCGGCGCGGGCGCGCTCAAGGCCCTGGTCACCGAGTCCCTCAACGAAATGCTCGCGCCACTGCGGGCCCGCCGCGCCGATCTGCTCGCCAACGAGGACCACCTGCTCGCCGTCCTGGCCGCGGGCAACGAGCGCGCCAACGCGCAGGCCGACGAGACCCTCGCCCAGGTGCGCGGCGCAATGCGGATGGACTACTGAGCCCCACCCGGCGGCCCCTCGGCGGAGGGTGAGGAACGCCCGTGTACTCGTCGCCCGCGTTTTCCATTAGGCTGGGAGTGTGAGCGACGAACTATTGCCCCGAATCCCCGCAATCGAAGTGTTCCCCGTCGTCGAAGACGGGACACTGCCCGCGAAGGCCACGCAGGGGGAGCCGTTCCCCATCCGCGCGACTGTGTTCCGCGAGGGCCATGACGCCTACGCCGCCGAGGCTGTCCTCATCGATCCCGACGGGCGCGAGTACTCCCGCACCCGCATGGTCGACATCATGCCCGGCCTCGACCGCTACGAGGCGTGGGTGTGCGCCGACCGCCCCGGCGACTGGACGTTCCGGATCGACACCTGGTCGGATCCCTACGCGACGTGGCGCCACGACGCGACGGTGAAGATCGACGCGCGCGTCGACGTGGAGCTGATGCTGGAGGAGGGCGCGCGCCTCATGGAGCGCGCCGCGGCGGGCGAGGCACTGGCGAACCCCGGTCAGTCCCACCCCTCCCCCGCCGACGCCGAAGTCCTCGTCGATGCGGCCGCCCGCCTGCGCGACGCGAACCGCAGCCCCCAGCAGCGCCTCTCGGCAGGCGTGTCCTCGCGGGTGCGCGTCATCTTCCGGGACTCCCCGCTGCGCGACCTGGTCGGCTCGACCCGGTCGTACCCGTTGGGAGTCGCCCGCCCGCTGGCCCTGGCCGGCGCATGGTACGAGATCTTCCCGCGCTCCGAGGGGGCCTTCCAACGTCCTGACGGCTCCTGGGTGTCGGGCACGCTGCGCACGGCGGCGGAGGACCTGCCGCGCATCTCCTCCATGGGATTTGACGTGGTGTACCTCACGCCAGTCCATCCGATCGGCACGACCCACCGGAAGGGCAAGAACAACGCCCTCGTGGCGGAGCCCGGCGACCCTGGCTCCCCTTACGGGATCGGCTCGGCCGAGGGCGGCCACGACGCGGTCCACCCGGACCTGGGGGGCTTCGAGGCCTTCGACGCCTTCGTGTCGCGCGCGCGGTCCCTGGGCATGGAAGTCGCCCTCGATCTGGCCCTCCAGTGCTCGCCCGACCACCCGTGGGTGGCCGAGCACCCGGAGTGGTTCACCACCCGGGCCGACGGGACGATCGCCTACGCGGAGAATCCGCCGAAGAAGTACCAGGACATCTACCCCCTGAACTTCGACAACGACCCGGAGGGGATCTACGACGCGATCCGCGCGGTAATCGAAGTGTGGATCTCGCACGGAGTCACGATCTTCCGGGTCGACAACCCCCACACCAAACCCGTGCGCTTCTGGCAGCGGATCCTGGACGACGTGCACCGGGCGCACCCGGGGACCCTCTTCCTCGCCGAGGCGTTCACCCGGCCCGCGATGATGCGGACCCTGGGCGCAGTGGGCTTCGACCAGTCCTACACGTACTTCGCGTGGCGCACCCACAAGCACGAGATCGAGGAGTACCTGGAGGAGGTCTCCACGCAGACCGCGCACCTCATGCGCCCGACCTTCTGGCCGACCACCCACGACATCCTCACTCCGCAGATGTGGGACGGGGGGACTGCCGTCTTCGCGATCCGGGCGATGCTGGCAGCGCTGGGCTCGCCGACGTGGGGCGTGTACTCCGGGTACGAGTTCGTGGAGAACACGCCGCGCGGCTCCTTCGAGGAACCCAACGACAACGAGAAGTACGAGTTCCGCCCGCGCCGCTGGGCCGATGCCGATCCGATCGGCATCTCGAAGCTCATTACGCTGCTCAACGCCGCCCGCTCCAAGCACCCCGCGCTGCGACAGCTGCACCAAATCCGTATCCACCCCACCAGCGACGACCGCTTGATCGCTTTCTCCCGCCAGATCCCGGGGCGTTTCACCGACTCAGGGCAGACGGACACAGTGATCTGCGTGATCTCGCTGGACCCCCACAACGGCGTGGACGGCTCCGTGTACCTGGACCTGACGGAACTGGGACTGGAGACCTCCGGCGGCCACTTCACCGTGGTCGACGAGCTCGACGGGCACACCTACCTGTGGGGCGCCGACAACTGGGTGTCCCTGTCGCCGGTGACCCGCCTGGGCCACGTCCTCTCCGTGGAGCAGGCCCACACCTCTCCCTGGTCGCACCACGAGTGAGACGGGCGGGGGCCCTGGACGCCCCCGCCCCCCTGTTCTCCGCGCGGGCCGGCCCCTCCCGCGCGACTCCCGCCCCCAGGGGCGCGGCGCCCGTCACACGAAACGGCGACGGGCTGGGGCCAGCACCGATACACTGGCAAACGAGAGCCATTCTCGAGGAGTAAGGAACCGCAATGACTGCTCTGCCCAATCCGATTCCGGTCGATGATGACACCCTCGACGCCGTCGCCGCGGGCGCCTTCTACTCG
This sequence comes from Schaalia georgiae DSM 6843, assembly GCF_000429245.1. Taxonomy (GTDB): domain Bacteria; phylum Actinomycetota; class Actinomycetes; order Actinomycetales; family Actinomycetaceae; genus Pauljensenia; species Pauljensenia georgiae. The sequence goes on along the minus strand of NZ_KE386870.1, from coordinate 430,427 downwards.
CCCCACTCCGTGCTCGGCGCGCACGTGGGCGAGGGAGGGATCACAATACGCGCGGTGGCGCACCTGGCCGACGCGGTAGAGGTCGTCACCCCCCAGGGGGCCTTCCCGGCCGTCCACGAGCGCGGGGGCGTGTGGGTGGCCGTCGTCCCCGGCGACCAAGTGCCCGACTACCGGCTGAGGGTCACTTACGGCAAGGACACGAACACCGTCGACGACCCCTACCACTACCTGCCGACCCTGGGCGAGATGGACACCTACCTGATCTCCGAGGGCCGCCACGAGAACCTGTGGAAGGTCCTGGGCGCGCACGTGCGCCATTTCGACGGTGACATGGGCGGTTCCGACGGCGTCGCCTTCGCCGTGTGGGCGCCGAACGCCCGGGCGGTCCGCGTCGTCGGCGACTTCAACTACTGGGACGGCACGGCCTCGTCGATGCGCTCCCTGGGCGCCTCGGGCATCTGGGAGCTGTTCATCCCGGGCGTGGGCGTGGGCGCCCGCTACAAGTTCGAGATCCAGGGCCCGGGCGGCAACTGGTTCCAGAAGGCCGATCCGCTGGCCCGCGCCACGGAGATCCCGCCCGCCACCGCCTCAGTGGTCACCGACTACTTCCACGAGTGGGGCGACGACGAGTGGCTGGCCAACAGGGCGCGCCACAGCGTCCACAACGGCCCGATGTCCGTCTACGAGGTGCATGTCGGCTCGTGGCGGCAGGGACTGGGCTACCGGGATCTTGCCGACGAGCTCGTCCCCTACGTGAAGGAGATGGGCTTCACCCACGTGGAGTTCATGCCCGTGGCGGAGCACCCCTTCGGCGGCTCGTGGGGCTACCAGGTGACCTCGTACTTCGCCCCCACGTCCCGCTACGGCACCCCCGACGACTTCCGCTACTTGATCGACGCCCTCCACCGCGCCGGCATCGGCGTCATCCTCGACTGGGTGCCCGCCCACTTCCCCAAGGACGACTGGGCGCTGGCCCGCTTCGACGGCACCCCCCTGTACGAGGATCCGGATCCCCTGCGCGGCGAGCACCCCGACTGGGGCACCTACGTCTTCAACTTCGGCCGCCGCGAGGTGCGCAACTTCCTGGTCGCCAACGCCCTGTACTGGCTGGAGGACTTCCACGTCGATGGCCTGCGGGTGGACGCGGTCGCCTCGATGCTCTACCTGGACTACTCCCGCAAGGACGGCCAGTGGCGCCCCAACCAGTACGGCGGCCGTGAGAACCTGGAGGCCATCGGCTTCATCCAGGAGGCGAACGCCACCGCGTACCGCCGCCACCCGGGCATCGTGATGATCGCCGAGGAGTCCACGGCGTGGCCGGGCGTCACCGCCCCCACCAGCGGAGGGGGCCTGGGCTACGGGATGAAGTGGAACATGGGGTGGATGAACGACACCCTGCGCTACATGGAGGAGGACCCTGTCAACCGCCGGTGGCACCACGGGGAGCTCACGTTCTCCCTGGTGTACGCCTTCTCGGAGAACTACGTTCTGCCCCTGTCCCACGACGAGGTCGTCCACGGCAAGGGCTCCATCATCTCGAAGATGCCGGGCGACAAGTGGCAGCGCCTGGCGGGGCTGCGCTCCCTGTACGCCTACCAGTGGAGCCACCCGGGCAAGCAGCTGCTCTTCATGGGCCAGGAGATCGGCCAGGAGCAGGAGTGGAACGAGTCCTACTCACTGGACTGGTGGCTGACGGACCAGGAGGGCCACGCCGGGGTCCAGGCGCTCGTGGCGCGCCTCAACGCCATCTACACGTCGAATCCCGCGTTGTGGGACGACGACTACACGGGCTTCGAGTGGATCGACGCCTCCGACGGCGACCACAACCTCATCTCGTACCTGCGCAAGGGAACAGGCAAGGACGGCAGCCGCCAGGTGCTCGTGTGCGTGTCGAACTTCGCGGGCAACCCGCATGAGGGCTACCGGATCGGCCTGCCCTTCGGCGGCGAATGGGCGGAGGTCCTGAACACGGACGCCGAGGAGTTCGGGGGCTCCGGCGTGGTGAACGTCGGAACGCAGATCGCCGAGGACCTCCCGTGGAACGGCCGCCCCGCCTCCATCGAGTTGCGGGTGCCGCCGCTGGGCGCCGTCTGGCTGGCGCCCGTCTCGCAACAGCAGTGAGCTGAGCGCGCCGGGGCCGGGGCTGGATATCCAGCCCCGGCCCCGGCGCTCGAGCCGTTCCGGGCAGCAGCCCGACAGTGCTCCCCCGCGCGAGCGGGGCGGACGGTCCTCACATGAGGAGCATCGACAGCAGCGTTCTGGCCTTCTTGACCTCGGGGGTGGCGCCCGCGACGCGGAAGAGGTCGACGAGGCGCTGGCGCAGGGCCTCGCGCTCCTCCGGGTCGGAGGCTGCCCCGATCAGGTCCAGGAGCACCTGGAACGCGCCCGCCTGGTCGCCCGCGGCGAAGAGGGCGTCGGCCCTCGAGGCCGGGTCGCCGGCTCCGTCCGCCTCCGCGTTCCTCTGCGCGAGGCGCACGCGGGACAGGTGGGCCTTCGCGGCCTCGTCGCGGGGGTTGAGCTCGATGACCCTCTCCCACGCCGCCACGGCGTCCGCCAGGCGCCCCTCCGCCTCGGCCGCCAGGGGCGCCTCGTGCTCGGACGGCGTCGGCTCCTGCGTCTGCTCGACGGACACGGCGACGCGCCCCGTCACGCCCATCTGCGCAGCGGCCTCGAGGACCTGGTCGATGACGGGAACGATCTGCTCCTTCGCGGCGCTCCCCTGGAAGAGCGGCAGGGGGCGGGCGCCCACCAGGGCGATGACGCTGGGGACCGCCTGGACTTGGAACGCCTGGGCGATCTGGGGCGCGGCCTCGACCTCCACCTCGACCAATTGGAAGGCCCCGGCCTTCTCGCGGGCGATCTCCTCCAGCACGCCCATGGTCGGCTTCGACTCGAGGGAGCGCTGCGACCACAGGACCAGGACGACGGGCACAGTCTGCGAGGTGGACATGACGTCCTGGAAACCCGCCTCGTCCGTCTCGGTCACCAGCGGGATCCGCAGGCCGTCTCCGGGCCCGTCCGGCTGGGCCGTTCGCGTCGGCGCGGCGGCCAGGTCGACCGCCCCCCGCGAGTCGGCGGCCCGGACCGTGGTCTCCTGCTGGGTGTCCTTGTCCTCGTTCATCAGCGCTCCTTGACGTGGCGGCCTACGCGGCCCGATAGTTTCTCCGGGCTCGATTCTAGGCGAGGCGGAGGGCTGCTACGACGGATAACGCCGCGAGTGAAAACACTCGCGGCGTCCCGTGCCCGGCCGATCCCCGTCAGTCCGGCTTGGACGAGGCGTCGAGCGTGACGGACTGGATGAGCCTCTCACCTCCGACGACCTGGATCTGGCCGCCCGCCGTAGCACTGGGGATGCGCATGACGACGGTGCCGATGTACTTCACCGTCGCCGTCCCCTCCACTGTGGCGCCATCGGGCGATAGGGACGCGGTCTGCCCGCCCAGCGTCATGGTGGAGCCCGCCACCGTGCGCTGGTAGGTGAGCGTGTAGGTGAAGTTCGCCGAGACCAGGGCGGAGCCGTCCTGCAGGACCAGGCCCGAGACGGGGTAGTCCGTGGCGGACGCTTGAGCGGTCACCGTTCCTGCCGCGGACACCGACGAGTTGAGGCTGGAGATGTCGTCGATGTACTTCTTCGTGAACTCATCGGCCGTGAACGCACTGGTGTCCTGCGTGCCCGAGTTGATCATCGTGATGTACTGCGTGAGCGCCATTTCGGGGCTGGACACGAAACCGGACTCGTTCCCCGTCACGTAGGCGCTTCCCGTTCCCACCGGCGGGAGGACGAACTGCGTGCCGCCGAGCAGGCGCGCCCACGAGGTGAGCTGGTACTCCGAGCGCGCCGAGTCCTGGACGAAGACCTCCAGGACCGGGAGCACTGACGAGGAGGAATCCGCCTCCGTGATGTGGAAGATCGCCCTCGGCCAGGACTCGGAGTTCGTGATCGCGATGCGCGACGAGGTCGTGAAGTCCAACGGCGCGATCGCGTTGCCCGAGGCCTTCGCGAGCGCGTACTGGGCGCCCCTCGCCTCAAGGGCGCCCTGGGAGACCCGGCCGGACAGGGGCGCGGTGTCGAGTTCGGCGTCCGCTTTCGTCATGGCGTCGTTCGTGGCCGACAGCACCGACGCGATACGGTCGATATCGAGGTTCGCGGCGGATTGCGAGTTCGCCCCGGACTGGGCGACGAGCTCCCTCGAGCACGCGCCCAGCGCCACCGCAGCGGCGAGCGCGGCGCACACCGCCAGGGCACCCAAACGGAAGTTCCGCATCACTTCCCCCCCTTTCCGCTGTCACTGAGCCAGCCCGACATGATGGAGGTCCAACCGCCGGTCGCCGAGGCGTCGTCGTCGGCGGCACCGGTCGGCGCCTCGCCCAGGGCGTCCTCGTCGTCGCTGACGGCGGGGATGAGGCCCGTGTCGTACTCCTGGCCATCGACGACCAGGACGTGCTCGCCCTTCTCGCGGGCCTCGCGCAGCGCCCGCCTCGAAGGAAGCGTGACGCCGGGGCGGATCGCCGACAGGTCGATGATCCCCGTGTCGGTGGGCTCGGTCTGCGGAGGATCCTCGTGGATGACGCGTTCCCCGATTCCGTGGCGCCCGCCCTGCGAGGCGCCGTCGTCGGCGGAGGGCCATTCGCCCTGCGGGGGACCCCACTGCTGGGGCTCCTCCTGCGCCTCCTCGGCGTCGTACCATTCGGCCGGATCGTCGTAGCCGCCGTCCGCGTCGGAGTCGAGGGCGCCCCCGGTCTCCTCCGCGATGGCCTCGACGACCGCGTCGATGTCGCTACTGGACGCGCCGTCGGACTCCGCCGTCGCGCCGCGCGCGGCCTCGACCCTGGCGGTCTCCTCGTCGCGCAGGGCAGCCGCCTTCTTGGCGACCTCGTGGGAATCGATGGAACTGGTCTCCAAGCCGTCAGCACGGCGCCGCTCGTCGATGCGGCGGGCGCGCTCGGCGCGGTGGCGCAGCAGCTGCCACCTGGTGAGGAAGAGCACCAGGGCGATGAGGGCGAAGACGAGCGCCGCTAGGAAGGCGATGATCGCGGGGGTGTTGGACTGGTCGTTCACCCACGACAGGGTGAGGGTCACGTCGCCCGCTCCTGCTGTGGACACCGCGAGCACCGAGCGCGCCTGGGGGACGTCGACGAGGTCGAGCGAAGCGCTGCCCTCCCCCGAAGAGCGGGCGAGCCACATGTCCGAGCCCGCCAACTGCTCCGCCAGGTTGGAGGCGCCGGAGCCGGACTGGGCCTGCGTGGCCCCTGCGCCGATCGCGTCGTGGACCTGGGTCTTCAGCGCCTCGCGGTTGGCCTCGAGCCCGACGACCTCCGTGTACGCGGCATCGCCGATCCACCCCTTGACGTCCTGCGTGGTGCCGAAGATCAAAGTGACTTCGGCGCCGGAGACGGAGGTCGCTGTGACAGTCACATCGTCCTTGACCAGGGGGAGGACGCCGTCGCGCGTCATCACCAGGTCCGTCGAGGACTGCACCGAGGACTCCGAGCGCGCCGGCGGGCGGAAGACCGTCAACGCGAGCAGACCCACGAGCACGCACACCAGCGCCACGACGCCCACGCACGAGGCCGCCGGGTACCGTTTGAATCTCAACACGTTCGCTCCTCGATTCACCTGCGTCCACCGGGGACGCGCACTTGACCTACCCCACTTTAAGTGCTTGGGGCCGCCCTCGGCACATCAGTGCCCCGCGTGGTGACACATCACATTCGCCAATCAATCATAGTGGTGCGCGGAAAGGCGCGCCCACGGGCGCCCCGCGCCGACGGGGCCCACGGCCTGTGCCCTCACGTGGGTCGGAGCCCCCGGCGCCAGCACTCCGTGTGCCAGTGGCGCCTGGCCCCGACGCCCTGGGGGAGGCCGAAGGGCGTCTCCTCCGGCCAGGCCACCACGTGCGCGGAGCCCGGACGGACGGGGCGCAAGCACCCGGGGCACGTGTACTCCTTCGCCGCACTGCGCAGGTAGCGGACCTGGTAGTCGGCGCCATCGGGGCCCCGCTCGGTGCGCGCCACTGACGCCAGCGCGCCCATGTCGAGAGGGCGGCTGGTGCCCCATGGCCGTTTCGATGATCGTTTCCCCCTCACACGACCACAGTGCCACGCCTGCGGACGCAGCGCACGTTCAAATCCGCGTCCACCTCGACGATGTCCGCGCGCTTGCCGGCCGCCAGGGCGCCGACACTGGAGTCGCCGAGGATCCGGGCGCCCTGCTCAGAAGCCATGTAGACGGCGTCGACCAGCGGGATCCCGGCGGCCATGACCGCGACGCGCACGCAGTCCAGCAGATGGGCGGTGCCGCCCGCGATCGACTCCCCCTCCGCCAGGCGCGCGACGCCGTCGCGCACGACGACGTCCTGGGGGCCCAGGGTGTAGCGACCGTCGGGCATGCCCGCCGCCGCCATCGCGTCGGTGACGAACACGGCGTGGTCGCGCCCCACCAGTTCGTACACGTCGCGCACGATCGAGGGGTCGAGGTGGATGCCGTCGCAGATCATCTCCACCACTGCCCCGCCGCGCGCCGCGTCGGAGAGGAACTCCGCGATAGGGCCCGTGTCGCGGTGGTGCAGGGGCCTCATCCCGTTGAACAGGTGGGTGATCGTGGCGCGGGGGCCGCGCGGCGTGCGCGCCTCGGCGAACCGGCGCCGCGAGTACTCCAGGGCAGCGCGGGCGCAGGCGGCGTTGGAGTCCGTGTGCCCCCACGAGGGGATGGCGCCGCCGTCGATGAGGGCCTCGGCGACCGACCCCTCCCCGTAGGCGCGCGGCTTCTCCGGCGCCAGCGTCATGGACAGGGCGTGTCCGCCGCATATGTCCAGCAGTTCCCGGGTGAGCGCGGGATCGGGGTCGATGATGTAGGCCGGATCCTGCGCCCCGCAGCGCGCCTCGGAGACGAAGGGGCCCTCGAAGTGGATGCCCGCGATCTCGCCGCTGCCGGCAAGGCCCGCGAGCGTGGCGGCCCGGGCCCGCAGGACGTCGGCCGACGCGGTGACGCACGAGGCGACCAGGGAGGTGGTGCCGTGGCGGCGGTGCTCCATGACCGCCACCAGTGCTTCCTGAGGGGTCGCGGCGTTGGGGAAGGACTCCCCTCCCCCGCCGTGGCAGTGGACATCGACCAGGCCCGGCAGGAAGGTAGAACCGGTCGGGCCCGGCAGGCCCTGGCCGTACTGGGAGGCGGGCGCGACGCGGACGATGGCGCCGTCGCGCACCTCGATGACGCCGTCGTCGATCACGGAGTCGGCCAGCACCACGCGGCCGCGGAGAACACAATCACTCATAGAACATATTGTGGCACAAATCGCAGGCGCGCATGGTTGCTCACGCCAGCCAGCGCATGCGCCGCTCCATCGCCGCCCGGGCCTGCGAGCGCGCGGTTTCGGGGGCGCCGTCGAGGAACTCGAGGCCGCCCGAGGGCAGGCGCACAGCCACGACCCTGCCCCTGCGCACCACGATCGGCCTGAACATGCCGTTGCGCGACGGGCAGATCGTCCTCTCCCCCGCCTCGTCGGTCAAGCAGGACCGGTCCCGGTAGCCCACGTGCAGCTCGTCGAAGGACGGCAGGGCGAACACCCCGTCGGCCCGGCGGCGCAGCCCGGCCACCAGATCCGGCAGATCCTCGCGCTCGAACCCCCGGGAGCGCTCCACGATGGGGATGGCCCCGCCCCTGGATGCCTCGACGGCGGCGGCGAGGGCCCGCCTGGCCCCGGAGACGGGAAGGGAGGCCCAGCGCGCCAAGTCCTGGGCGCTGACGGGGCCGTGCCCGCGGGCGTAGCGCTCGGCCAGGCGGGCCAGCGCTTCGGCGTGGGAGGCTCCCCCCTTGGCGACATCCCCCGCAGCGGGCAGCGAGGAGGCGTCGACGACCAGGTGCTCGTTGCCCCGCACCGGGCCCTGTGCGAGCACGCCGTCAATGTGGAGGCGGACCATCAGGTGGCGCCTGTTGACCGGGCTCCCCGGCGCGTCTTTCCCAAGCGCCTCGGGGCCGCCCGTCGCGATCCCCGCGTCCTCCCACACTTCGATGAGCTGGGCGCGGGTGCGCGGGCCCGAGCGGGCGATCTCCTCCACCGCGACCTGGCCCGCACGGTCCACGACCGATTGGGCCAGCCCGTTCCGGGTGGTCTGCGCCAGCCACGCGGAGTAGCGGTGCGCCAAGCAGGCGCGCAGCCAGTGGTGGTCGCGCGCGCTGGTCACGTGGATGGTGCCCCGCATCGGCCACGAGCGCACCAGTTCCACCCTCTCGAAGGCGTCCTCGATGTCGGCGCGCACCGCCCCCTCGGCGCGCACTCCGATGGCCCATGGGATCGCGCTGGGCTGCTGGCCCTGGATGGCCAGCAGGGCCTCCACCGCAGCGACGGGGCCCGGAAGCGGAGCGGCCAGGCCCTGGCTGACGATGCGGGCCGCGGACACTTCGCGCGGCGCGTCCAGGGCCGCCATCAGAACAAGCGGGACTCGGGGTCGTCGAAGCCGCGCATCGCGTCGTAGTCGAGGACGACGCAGCGGATGCCCCGGTCCTCGGCCAGGGTGCGCGCCTGTTTGGATATCTCCTGGGCCGCGAACACCCCCGTGAGCCCCTCCAGCAGGGAGTCGCGCCCCAGCAGCGACAGGTACCGGGTCAACTGCTCCACCCCGTCGATGCCGCCGCGGCGTTTCACCTCGATCGCGACGTGGCGCCCCTCGGCGTCGCGCACCATGAGGTCCACGGGGCCGACCGGCGTGGGGTACTCCCGGCGCACCAGCTCCCAGCCCTCGCCGAGCACCTGGGGGACCTGCTCGGCCAGCAGCGCCTGCAGGTGGGTTTCCACCCCGTCCTTGACCAGGCCCGGATCCACGCCGAGGTCCTCCGTGATGTCACTGACCACGTCGAAGACGCGAATGACCAGGCGGTCGTCGCTCTTGGCTGCCTGGACGCTCCACACCTCGGTGACGCCCTCGGCCTCGTCGGCGGGGCCCGGGGCCTCGCTGACGACCGTGCACGGCGCGGTCATCCAGTTGAGGGGCTTGTAAGAGCCGCCATCGGAGTGGATCAGGACCGAGCCGTCACCCTTGACCATGATGACGCGCTTGGCGGCGTCGAGGTGGGCGGACAGGCGGCCTGAGTAATCGACGGTGCAGGTTGCAATCACGATTCGCACGCCCTCAAAACTACCAGGGCGCCCCCTGCGGGGCGCGCAGGAGCGACCTCGGGGGCTGTGAGGAGGCGGACTCCGGGCTCGGGCAGGTTGTGCAGCACGGCGAGGCGGACTCCGGGCTCGGGCCGGCCCCTGCCCTCACATGTGGGGCGGACCGGACTCCACCCACGACACGAGGCCGTTGTACGTCTCGCGCTGCACGGCGACCTCGTAGCGGTGGTCCCCGTGCGCCAGGCGCACCTCGACCACGCCGCCGTCGGCGCTGCGCGCGATCGGAGCGGACACCTCGAGCCCACGGCGCGGCAGCGAGTACACGGGCGAGGGCCGCAGCCCCATCAGCCGGTACCACGACAGGGTCTCCACGCCGTAGACGCCGATGCCCGCCGTCCAGCCCGAGTGCATGTCGGGGCGGGACCAGCACTGGAACGCGCCCACGCGCCGCGAGAGCCTGCGCGCGCGGACGTTGAGGTACGCCCACAGGCACGCGCCGCACAGCAGGAGGATCACCAGTGTCCACACGATCACGTGGAAAGGTCTCATCACATCCTCCTGCGGCGCGCGGCGCGCCTAGTCCTGGGGCACCACCGACGCGTGGTCAGCCACAACGGTTACGAAATCGGAGTCGACCGAGGCGAAGCCGCCGTTGACCTCGAAGACCATCTGGCCGTCGGCGACATCCACGTGGACGCGGCCGACCGCCAGTTGCGCGAGCAGGGGCTGACGGCCCGGCAGGATGCCGAGGGAGCCATCGATCCCCGGCACCCGGACCGCCAGGGCGTTCCCGTGCCACAGCCTCCCCTCGTGGGAGACGACCTCGACCTGCAGGTGGTTCGCCGACGCCATCAGGCGTCCTTCTGCAACTCGTGCCAGTTGCGCTCGAGGTCGTCGATGCCGCCGCAGTTGTAGAACGCTTGCTCGGGCACTTCGTCGTAGCGGCCCTCCGCGATGCGCTTGAACGCCTCGACGGTCTCCGACAGGGGAACCGTCGAGCCGGGGACGCCCGTGAACTTCTCAGCCATGTACATGTTCTGGGAGAGGAACTGCTCGATGCGGCGGGCGCGCGCCACGGCCACCTTGTCGTCCTCGCTCAGCTCGTCGACGCCGAGGATGGCGATGATGTCTTGGAGCTCCTTGTTCTTCTGCAGGATCGCCTTGACGTGCGTGGCGACGTCGTAGTGCTCGCGCCCCACCAGGGCGGGATCCAGGATCCGCGATGTCGAGGCCAGGGGGTCCACCGCCGGGTAGATGCCCTTGGCCGCGATCTCGCGGGACAGCTCCGTCGTCGCGTCCAAGTGGGCGAAGGTCGTGGCCGGCGCCGGGTCCGTGTAGTCGTCGGCTGGCACGTAGATCGCCTGCAGGGAAGTGATGGAGTGGCCCCCCGCAGAGGTGATGCGCTCCTGGAGCTGGCCCATCTCGTCGGCCAGGTTGGGCTGGTAGCCCACGGCCGAGGGCATCCGGCCCAGCAGCGTGGACACCTCGGATCCGGCCTGGGTGAAGCGGAAGATGTTGTCGATGAACAGCAGCACGTCCTGGTGCTGGACATCGCGGAAGTACTCCGCCATCGTCAGGCCCGTGAGCGCGATCCGCAGTCGCGTGCCCGGCGGCTCGTCCATCTGGCCGAACACCAGCGCGGTCTTGTCGAAGACTCCGGCCTCGCCCATCTCCTTGATGAGGTCGTTGCCCTCGCGGGTGCGCTCGCCCACGCCGGCGAACACGGAGACGCCGCCGTGGTCCTGGGCGACGCGCTGGATCATCTCCTGGATGAGCACGGTCTTGCCCACGCCCGCGCCGCCGAAGAGGCCGATCTTCCCGCCCTGCACGTAGGGGGTGAGCAGGTCGATGACCTTGATGCCCGTCTCGAACATCTTCGTGCGGGCCTCGAGCTGGTCGAAGGCGGGGGGCTGGCGGTGGATGGGCCACCGCTCCTTGATCTCCAGGGACTCCCCCTCCTTGAGGTTGAGGACGTCACCGGTGACGTTGAAGACGTGGCCCTTGGTCACGTCGCCGACGGGGACCGTGATCGCCGATCCCGTGTCGGTGACCTTCGCGCCGCGCACGAGCCCGTCGGTCGGTTTGAGGGCGATGGCGCGGACGAGGTTCCCGCCCAGGTGCTGGGCGACCTCGAGGGTCATCGTGAAGGAGCCCTCGTCCTCGCCCTGGCCGGAGAGATCCACATCGACCAGCAGGGCGTTGTACAGCGGCGGGATGCGATCGGGCGGGAACTCGACGTCGACCACGGGGCCGACGACTCGGGCGACGCGCCCTTCCGCGATGGGGGTTTCTTGTGTCATGGTTGTTCTCCGTGTCGAAAGGGGCTCAGCCCGCGTTCAATGCGTCGGCCCCGCCCACGATCTCCGTGATCTCCTGGGTGATTTCCGCCTGGCGGGCCGAGTTCGCCAGGCGCGTGTACTTCGTGATGAGCTCTTCGGCGTTGTCCGTGGCCGTGTGCATGGCGCGTTGGCGGGAGGCCAGCTCAGAGGCCGCGGACTGCAGGAGCACGTTGTGGATGCGCGACTCGACGTACAGGGGCAGCAGCACGTCGAGCACAGCCTCGGCGGAGGGGATGAACTCGTACTCCGGGAAGGACGCGGCCGGGTCGTCGTGGAACCCCCGCTCCGCCTCGCGCTCCTGGTCGGCGTGCGGGGAGTCCACCACGGACAGGGGCAGCATCTGGCGCACCTCGGGCACCTGGCTCATCACGTTGTTGAAGCGCGTGTACACCAAGTGCACGGATCCGACGCCCGCGGCGGGGTCCTTGTCCAGGAAACGGCCGAGCAGTTCGGCGGCCACCTCCCGGGTCGTTTCGATGGTGGGAGCGTCCGACTCCCCCTCCCAGGCCCGCTCGATGGGCACCGAGCGGAAGCGGAAGTACGCCGCTGCCCTGCGCCCGAAGGTGTAGATGACCGGCTCGTACCCCCCCGACTCCAGGTCCGCGATGAGTTTCTCGGACTCGCGCAGGATGGTGGCGGCGTAGGCGCCCGCCATGCCCCTGTCCGAGGCGACGACCAGCACTGCGACACGCGTCGTGTCCGCGCGCTCCCGGGTGAGGGGGTGGTCCAGGTCCGTGTGGATCGCGACCGCGGCGACCGCCTGGGTGAGCGCCTTCTCGTAGGGGCCCGCCTCTGTCGCCGCGCGCCGCGCCGCGCCGATGCGGGACGCGGCGATCATCTCCATCGCGCGGAAGACCTTGGCCAGCGTCATCGTCGAGGCGATGCGCTGCTTGTAGATCCTCTGCTGCCCGCCCACGGGTCAGGCCTTCGCTTCCGCTGCCCCGGCCGGACGGGCGCGCGTGATCTCCTCGCGCACGCGCTCGGCCTCGACCTCGCCCTCGTCGAGCCCGGAGGCGCCGCGCCCGGCGATGATCCACTGGGAGTGGAAGCCCTCGACGGCCTCCTTGAGGGCGTCCTCGGTCTGGGCGGACAGGTCCCCCGTGGAGGCGATCTCGTCCAGGACGCCCGAGTTGGCGCGCAGGTGGTCCAGGAGCGCGCGCTCGAAGGCGAGGACGTCCGTGACCTCCAGGTCGTCGAGGTAGCCGTGGGTGCCCGTCCAGATGGACGCGACCTGCTCCTCCAACGGGTAGGGCGTCGATTGGGGCTGTTTGAGCAGTTCCATAAGGCGCTCGCCCCGGGTGAGCTGGCGCCGGGTCGCCGCGTCCAGGTCGGAGGCGAACATCGCGAACGCCGCCATGGAGCGGTACTGGGCGAGGGTGAGCTTGAGCGTGCCCGCGACCTTCTTCATGGCCTTGGGCTGGGCGTCGCCGCCCACGCGCGACACTGAGATCCCGACGTCGACCGCGGGGCGCTGGTTGGCGTTGAACAGGTCGGACTGCAAGAAGATCTGCCCGTCGGTGATGGAGATGACGTTCGTGGGGATGTAGGCCGACACGTCGTTGGCCTTGGTCTCGATGATGGGCAGACCCGTCATCGAGCCCCCGCCGAGCTCGTCGGAGAGCTTGGCACAGCGCTCCAGCAGGCGCGAGTGCAGGTAGAAGACGTCACCGGGGTAGGCCTCGCGCCCCGGCGGGCGGCGCAGCAGCAGCGACACGGCGCGGTAGGCCTCGGCCTGCTTGGACAGGTCGTCGAAGACGATGAGCACGTGCTTGCCCTGGTACATCCAGTGCTGGCCGATGGCGGAGCCCGTGTAGGGCGCCATGTACTTGTAGCCGGCGGGGTCCGAGGCGGGGGAGGCGACGATGGTCGTGTACTCCATCGCTCCCGCGTCCTCCAGCGTCGAGCGCACCGACGCGATGGTCGAGCCCTTCTGGCCGATCGCCACGTAGATGCAGCGCACCTGCTTGTCCGGGTCGCCGCTCTTCCAGTTGTCGCGCTGGTTGAGGATGGTGTCCAGGGCGATGGCGGTCTTGCCGGTCTTGCGGTCGCCGATGATGAGCTGGCGCTGGCCGCGGCCGACGGGGATCATCGAGTCGATGGCCTTCAATCCGGTCGCCAGCGGCTCGTGGACGCTCTTGCGCATCATGACGCCGGGGGCTTGCAGCTCCAGGGCGCGCCGTCCCTCGACGGCGGCGATCTCCCCGAGCCCGTCAATGGGGCGCCCCAGCGGGTCGACGGTGCGCCCCAGGTACCCCTCGCCGACGGGGACTGAGAGCACCTCGCCCGTGCGGTGGACGGCCTGCCCCTCCTCGATGCCGCCGAAGTCGCCCAGGATGACCGCGCCGATCTCGCGCTGGTCGAGGTTCATGGCCAGGCCCAGCGTCCCGTCGTCGAAGCGCAGCAGTTCGTTCGCCATAGTGCCGGGCAGGCCCTCGATGTGCGCGATGCCGTCGGCGGTCTCGATGACGTGGCCGACTTCCTCGGTGGCCACCTGGGCCGGGCGGTACGACTCCATGAAGGAGTCAAGGGCTCCGCGGATCTCCTCCGGGGAGATGCTGAGGTCAGCCATTAGCCTTCCTTACTTCCGTAGAATTGATGTGTTCGCATTGCGTGTCAGACCACGATCCGGGCCCGAGCGTCGGCCAGGCGGGTCCGCACCGTCGCGTCGACGGCCGTGGATCCGGCGCGCAGGACGAACCCTCCGATGACATCGGGGTCGATCGAGATCGCCAGGTCGATCGCGGCGCCGAAGCGCTTGGACAGGATCGAGCGCAGGCGCTCCACCTGGGTGTCGCTCATGGGGTGGGCCGTGGCGACGGTGACGAAGAGGCGGTCCTGCATGGTCGCCGCCCACGCGGCGTAGCGCCGGAGGTTGTGCAGCAGGCGCCCGTGGTGGCTGCGTCCGACGGCGCGGCGGATGAGGCGCATCGTCCAGGAGCTGACGCGGGAGGCGAAGACGGCGCTGGCCAGGTCGCCGCGCTCGTGCTCGTCGCCGAGGCGCAGGTCCGACAGCCTCACGCGCAGGTCGCGGGTGTTCTGCAGGAAGTAGCGGACCTGGAACAGCTCCTCCCGCACATCGTCGAGCGCGTTGTGCCCGAGAGCGTCGTTGAGGACGGCGAGGATGCCCAGGACCTCAAGGGCGGCGTCGACGTCCTCCGGCCTGGTCCAGTGGTCGGAGGCCATGGCGGCGACGACGGAGGATGTGGCCGCGGTGACGTGGGGGCCGAATGCGGTCCGCACGAGCGCGCGCTTGTCGGAGGCGCTTCTAGAGGGGTCGGTGAGCGCGCGGGCGAGCTTCTGGTCCGCCTTCACGATGTCGGCGAGGCCGAAGAAGTCCTCCGCGACGCGCATCGTGTCAGTGCCGGGCACGGCCAGCGCGTCGGCGAGGACGCGCGAGTAGGGCACCGATTCGATCGTGCGGACCGCCGTCATCGCGCGCCGCCCCGTGCCGCGTTCGTGTCCTCCTCGAGCTCGTCGAGGAAACGGTCGACGACGCGGCTTGTGAGCGCGGTGTCGCGCAGCTGCTCCCCGATGATCTTCTCGGCGAGCTCACTGGCCAGCAGCCCGACCTCGGCGCGCAGCGAGATCTGCGCCGCCTGCTTCTCGGCCAGGATCTGGCGCTGGGCGACCTCGAGGATGCGGTTGGCCTCGTCCTGGGCCTCGGCGCGGCCAGCCGCGACGATGGATTTCGCCTCCTCGTTGGCGCGCTCACGGATCTCGTGGGCCTCGGCATTGGCGTCGCGCAGGACGGCGTCGCGCTCGCGCGCGGCGGCCGCCTGGTCGGCCTTCGCTTTCTCCGCCGCGCCCAGGCCCTCCTCGATCTTCGCCGCGCGCTCGTCCATGACCCGGTAGATCCGGGGCAGGGCGAACCTGCCGACGAGCAGCAGCACGACGAGGAGGACGACGGCGGACCAGAAGATCTCGTAAGGCGGCGGCAGGATGACGGCGATGCCGCCCTTCTCCTGCGCCGCGGCGAGGACGTGGAACATGGCGGTCAGCGGACGATGAGGGGCAGGACGAAGCCGATGAGGCCCAGGGCCTCGACCATGCCGGCGCCGATGATCATGTTCGTGAAGAGCCTGCCGGCGACCTCGGGCTGACGAGCGGTCGCGTCCTGGGTCTTACCGACCAGGAGTCCGATGCCCAGCGCCGGGCCGAGGGTGGCCAGGGCGTATCCCAGGTAGGCGAATGCTGCGGTTCCCATATGTGTTTCCTTTTGGTTGCAACGCCGGAAGGCGTTGGGATCGGATCGAGGATCAGTGATGCTCGATGGACAACTTGATGTAGACGGTGGACAGGATCGTAAAAATGTACGCCTGCAGGAAGGCGACGAAGACCTCGAAGGCGGTCATGACGAACATCGCGGCCCCGGTGAAGGCGCCCGCCGCGGACAGGGCCGTGAGCTGGTGGAGCAGCGCCGCTGTGCCGAAGTAGGTCATACCGAGCAGCAGGTGCCCGGAGACCATATTGCACAGGAGACGCAGCGTCAGCGTGACCGGACGCACCACGAAGGTCGAGAGGAACTCGATCGGCGTGATGAGGAAGTAGATCGGCCACGGAAGCCCCGGGGGGAAGAGTTGCGACCTGAAGAATCCACCCGCCCCTTGCTTCGCGATGCCCGCGCCGATGAAGGTGGCGTAGGAGATGACGGCGAACACCAGCGGCACGGCGACCACTGAGGAGGCCGCGATATTGATACCGGGCAGGACGCCGGCGATGTTCATCGCGAGGACCCCGAAGAAGAGGAAGCCGATGAACCCCGCGAACTTGCGCCCGTTCTTGTTGCCCAGCATCTCCAGGGCGACGTTGCTCCTGATGTACCCGGCGACGGCCTCGACGGCCATCTGGCCGCGCGAGGGCACCAGCGACGCACGGCGGGCGACCAGCATGAGCACCAGGCACACCAGCAGGCCCATGATGAGGCGGGCCAGCGTGAGGCGGTTGAACTCGAACACGGTCCCCTCGCCGAAGATGGCGGGTTCGAAGAAGTCGTCGATGGAGGGCTGGTGGGGGTCGTCCGAGAAAGCGGGGACCGCGGTCGCCGCGATCACGGCGACCAGCAGGGCGAGGCACACCCAGTACCAGCGGGGTTTGCGCGTGGCCGGGGCCTTCGGCGCGGATTCGGCAGACAGGGGATGCCTCCTCGGGGTGGACATCATCAATGCGCGCGGGGCTAACCGCAGGACCCCATTCTACCAGGAAGTTTCCAGGGGGCGTGGGCGCAGGGGCAGCGCCTCAATCGCCGCGGCGCCCCATCCTGGCCATGACGACCGCCTCTCCCGCGCTCGCGACGATGATCGCGACGATGGCGCCGATGGCGGCCGCGCGCACGTCGACGCCGAGGGCCCGGGGCAGGTAGAGCCCCAGTGAGAGCAGGAGGATCTTGGCGGCGTAGCCGCCCCCCACCCACGCGGCGAAGTGGGCGCGGTCCACCATGGCGCGCCTCGTGAAGAACCACTGCGCGACGACGACGAGGACGACGACGGCCAGGGCGAGGACGTAGCTCATCGGCCCTCCTGTGCGCCTCGGGCGCGGATGCGTTTGACTCCCGGGAACTCGCGCATGGTGACGACGATCCCCACGCCGACCGCTCCGGCCGTGGTGATGAGGACCCGCCACCAGTCGAAGGTGAGCAGGCCGACGGCGGGCAGGCACACGATGGCGGTCCACATCCACAGGATCGCGACGACGCGCCTGTGGGAGTGCCCCGCCACCATGAGGCGGTCGTGGAAGTGGCTCCTGTCCGCCATGAAGGGGCTCTTGCCCTTGCGCATGCGGCGGATCGAGGTGACGACGAGGTCGAGGACCGGCATGAATATGACCGCCAGGGGCAGCAGGATGGGCAGCAGGCCGACGAGTATCTGCTGCTTGCCCAGCAGCGACGGGTCGATCTGGCCCGTCACTATGATGCCGCCCGCGGCCAGCACCAGGCCCATCGTCTCCGCGCCTCCGCCCATCATGATCGACGAGGGGTGGAAGTTGAACCACAGGAACCCGGTGCACACCCCCACCAGGGCGATGACGATCAACGAGGCTACGGTGGCGTAGGAGGCCGCGCCCATGAGCCGCGTGATCGCGTAGGAGTAGACGAAGAACGCGCCTGCTCCGATGGCGATCATGCCGGCGGCCAGACCGTCGAGCCCGTCGATGAAGTTCACGGCGTTGATGATGCCCACGACGATGAACACCGTGGCGAAGAGCGACAGGCGCGACGAGCCGATGGTGACCCCGAAGATCGGGAAGGTGACCAGTTGGACCCCGCCCAGCGCCATGCCCCCGGTGATGAGGATCTGACCGGCCAGCTTGGCCATCCAGTCGAGTTCGATGATGTCGTCGATGACCCCCAGGGCGCACATACCCGCTGCCGCCGTCATCACGGACCAGGGGATCGCCGTCGTGAACAAGGGCGCCATGTAGGGGATGCGGCTGGCGATGAGCATCGTGATGATCAGGGCGATGGTCATGGCCACGCCCCCCAGGCGCGGGATGGGCGTGGCCTGCAGATCGCGGCTGCGCAGCTGGGGAACGATGCCCCACTTGAGGCACACGAAGCGCACCAGTGGCGTCACGAGCAGGGTGAGTGCGATCGCCACGCACATGAGCAGCAGGTAGACCTTCATCGGGCGTTGTCCCCTTCCCCAGGGCGGTCCTCCGGCTCGAGCGGGGCCAGGGCGGCGATGCCGTCCGCCCCGAGCGCCCCGTGGCGCAGGATGCGCGCCGCCCCGCCGGTGAAGGCGACGATCGTGGACGGCGTGGACGAGGCGGTGGGCCCGGCGTCCACGTAGAGGCCGACGGCGTCACCGAAGTAGGCGACCGCCTGGTCGATGGTGGTGGCCGGCGGCTGTCCCGTGGTGTTGGCACTGGTGACCGCCATCGGGCCGGTCGCGCGCAGCAGGGCGAGCGCCCCGGGGTGGTCGGGCACGCGCAGCGCGATGGTGCCCCCCGTGTCCCCCAGGTCCCAGCCGAGGCCGTCGCGGGCGCGTAGGACCAGGGTGAGGGGGCCCGGCCAGTGCGCGCGCGCGAGGCGCCGGGCCGCCTCCGGCACGTCCGCGCACAGCCTGTCGATGGAGTCCGCGTCCGCGACGAGCACGGGCGGCGGCATCTGCCTTCCCCTGCCCTTCACGGCGAGCAGGCGCGCGACGGCGCCGGGGTTCGCCGCATCCGCCCCGATGCCGTAGACGGTGTCGGTGGGAATGACCAGGAGGGCGCCCGAGGCGGCCGCCAGCCGCGCCTTGTCCAGGTCGGGCGCGGCCCACCGGGGCGCGCAGGCGACGATCGTGGGCGTGGTGTTCATCGTGCTCATTGTGTCACGCCGGGGCGCTCGGCGACGAGGTAGCGGTCCCGCCCTGCCAGATCGCGGTGGGTGGAGGCGCCACAGTACCCCAGGGACCCGGCGGCGCGGCGCATCGCGGCCGACTGGGAGGGCGAGTGCTCCATGACGAGCGCGCCCCCGGGCGCCAGGAGGCCCAGGGCCCGTCGCGCGACGAGGCGGGGGACGGCGGTCCCGTCGGGGCTGCCCCCGTAGAGCGCCCCGGCGGGGTCGGCCAGCGCCTCGGGCTGGTCGGGCATCTCGTCGGCGGGCACGTAGGGGGGGTTGGACACGACGACGTCGGCGCTCCCGTCGAGGTGGGCCAGGGTGGCTCCGTCGGTGGCGTCAGCGAGCAGGAGCTCCACGCGCCCCGGAGCCAGGGAGGCGATGTTCGAGGCGGCCAGGCGCGCCGCCGCCTCGTCGGCCTCGACCGCCCAGACGCGGCAGCCGGGGACCTCGGTGGCCACCGCGATGGCGATGGCGCCCGAGCCGGAGCACAGGTCGACCACGGTCGCCGAGCCCCTGCGGCCCACAGCCAGGCGGGCGCGGTCGATGGCGGCCTGGGCGACGCACTCCGTCTCTGGGCGCACGACGAAGACGCCTGGCGCGGCTTGCAGGGCGAGGGCGCGGAAGTGCATGCGCCCGGTGATGTGCTGCAGGGGGACGCGCCGGGCGCGGGCGCTGACGGCGCCGCGCAGGCGCTCCACATCGTCCGGGGCGAGCAGGGGCGGGGCGGACCACAGGGAGTCGGCGCCGCACGCCCATTCGACCAGTGCGCGGGCTTCCGCTGCGGGACTGTCGACCCCGGCTGCGGACAGCTCCCGCGCCGCCCAGTCCACGAGGGCGCGCGGCGCAGTGCTGTGGACTGTCACGGCGCCGAGGTCGCCCGGGCGAGTCTTTCGGCTTCGTCGGCCTCCCGCAGCGAGGCGATCACGGGGTCCAGGGCGCCGTCGAGCACCTGGTCGAGGTTGTGGGCCTTGAAGCCCGTGCGGTGGTCGGCGATCCTGTTCTCCGGGAAGTTGTAGGTGCGGATCCTCTCGGAGCGGTCGACGGTGCGCACCTGGGAGAGGCGCTGGGCCGAGGCCTCGGCCTCTTTCTTGGCGCGCGCCTCGGCGGCCAGGCGCGAGGCGAGCACCCGTAGCGCCGCCTCCTTGTTCTGCAGTTGGGACTTCTCGTTCTGCATCGACACGACAATGCCGGAGGGCAGGTGCGTGATGCGCACCGCCGAGTCGGTGGTGTTGACCGACTGGCCTCCCGGGCCGCTCGAACGGTAGACGTCGATGCGCAGGTCGTTCGGGTCGATGACGATGTCCTCGTCGTCTTCGATCTCGGGCATGGCGAACACGCCGACGGCGCTCGTGTGGATGCGGCCCGCCGATTCGGTGACCGGGACGCGCTGGACGCGGTGGACTCCGCCCTCGTACTTGAGGTGGGCCCACACGCCCTCGTCGGGCGCGGGGCTGCCCTTGGCACGGATTGCGAGGGTCACGTCCTTGAAGCCGCCGAGCTCCGTGTGGGTCGCGCTCATTTCGGTGACGCTCCAGCCGTGCGCCTCCGCGTAGCGGGCGTACATGCGGGCAAGGTCGGAGGCGAAGAGCGCGGACTCCTCGCCCCCCTCCCCCGCTTTGATCTCGAGGATGGCGTTGAGGGCGTCCTGCGGGTCGCGCGGCGCCAGGATCCGCATCAGCGCCTCGTGGGCTGCGGCCGCTTCCTCCTCCAGGGCGGGTACCTCCGGGGCGAAGGAGGGGTCCTCCGCGGCGATCTCGCGGGCCGCGCCCAGGTCGTCGCGCGCCGCGGCCAATCGGTCGGCCGCGGCTTTGACCCTGCCGAGTTTGGCGTACCTGCGCCCCACGCGGCGCAGGCGCGCGGGATCGGCCAGGGTGGCCGGGGATGCCATGTCCTGTTCGACCTCGGCGTACTCCGCCAGCAGGGGCTCCAGGGACGCGAGGTCGTCGTGGGGCTGGTTCATCATGCTCCTCGTGTGAGAAAAGCGCTGCGGCGGCCCACCGCCCGGGGGCGCGGGCGCCGCAGCGCCGGGGTCCTGCGCGGACGGCTCACTTCTTGGGACGCACGCGCTTGCCATAGCGGGCCTCGAATCGGGCGACGCGGCCGCCGGTGTCGAGGATCTTCTGCTTGCCCGTGTAGAACGGGTGGCAGGCCGAGCACACGTCCACGCGCATCTGGCCCGACGCGATAGTGGAGCGGGTGTGGAACGAGTTGCCGCAGGTGCAGGTCACGACGGTGTCCACGTATTCGGGGTGGATGCCCTTCTTCATGGGTTTCTCCTGGATCGTTTGATGCCCCGGGTCCGGACACGCGGCGCCCCCCGCATCTTACGGGGGCCGCTTTCCAGCGCGCCTGGACCGCAGGGCCCTGGCGCCTGGGGCATGCCGGTGAACCGGAAAGCCGACGCGCCATTATGGCACGCCCGGGGCGGCCGGGTCCACGCGCGCGCTGTGCTGTGCGCGAAACCTCGTACAGCCCGGGCGGCGCTGGCCCTCAGAACGAGCCCGAATTGCCCGATCCGGAGAAACTGCCGCCGGAGGAGCCGTAGCTGCCGCTGCCCACCGAGGTCGACGACGAGGATGACGAGGACGACGAGGGCGTCCACGAGTGCTCGTCGTAGTACCTTCCGTTCATCATGCTCAGCGGCACGAAGACCGGGACGCTCCCGCTGCCCTGGGCCTGGCCGAATCCGGCCATCTTCAGCTCGGCGACGCCCGGCACGGAGAAGTTCGGGCGGATCGTTCGGCTGGGGTCGTAGTCGATGAACTCCCCGTTGAGCTTGTAGGCGCCGTCCGGTTCCGCCATGTCGTCCTCCGGCGGCTTGGTCTGGGCCTTCTGCCAGCGCAGCCGCCGTTTCCACGAGTACTCGGACGTGTCGGCGTCCAGGGAGGCGTTGATGACATCGACTGCGCACGAGCGGGTCTGCTCGCTGATGGCGTCGAGGCCTGCGAGCGCCTCGTCGGGGGTGGTCGTACCGTCGCGCAGCTGCTCGCGCATCCCCATGATGGCGTTCGTTTGCGTCCTGATCCAGCGTATGATCCCATCGCGGCTGGCGCGCGCCTCAGCGGTCTTGATCTCGTCGGTAACGGTATCGACCAGCTCTTCGAGCGAGTTGAGATCCTCCATGACCGGGCCGATCTCGTTCGCCCACGCCCCCTCCCAATCGCCCCGCATGCTGAAGAAGTCGGAGGCGGAGACGATGGCGTCGTCGCTGAGGTCGAGCTCCTTGGCCGCGGAGGCGAGCGCCTTGGCGTCGTTGCGCGCGGGCACTGAGAAGCGCAGCGCACCGCGAACATCGGCATCCGGCCTGCTCTCGGCGAGCCTGGCGATCTCGTTCTTGTAGTGGGCGAAGCGCTCCTCGACGATGGCACCGTACCGCGAGCCCGGGGGTATGGCCGCAAGCGCCGCCTCCGTCGTGGCCCTGTCCCTGTCGACATTGCCCAGGTGGAGGTCGAAATCGCGCTTGGCGCGGGCGGTCTTCCGCGGATTCGAGGCGAACACCCAGATCTCGCCCAGGCCGATGAGAGCGCCGATGATACTGAAGAAGTGCCCCGAGCCGGACACGTGGAACGCCCCCGCGTGGGGCGCAATGGCGCGCGCCCCAGCGAGCATTCCCGCGTCCCAGTTCTTGCCCTTGAACTCGGCGCGCATGGCGTCGAGGGTGTCCTCCCCCACGGATTCGCCCGGATCGCGGTCCTCACCGCGGTAGGTGGCGGCCTCCCGCTGTTTTGGAGCTACCGCGAAGATCAGGGTGCCCGATGCCCACTTGTCCGGGTTCGCCCCGTCGATGAGCCCGAGTTGCGGGTTGTTGCGGGCGAAGGTGAGCACCGCCTCGTTGAAGTTGCCCGTGGGCACCTCGGCGAGGGTGAGGTAGACGACCCTGGAGGGCTTGGCGAACTCCATGGCGTTGGTCTCCCGGGACAAGAGGTCCTGGTCGAGGACTCCGGCCTGGTCGTAGACCTCGACGCCAGTGGGGGCGGCGTGGCCCATTCCGCGGTTGCCCGCCAGGCCGACCCAGATCCACACGAGGGGCGCCAGGAGCGCGAAGGCCACGAGCAGCCTGAGGAAGGCGCGCACGACGCGCCAGCGCTTCTTGGCTTCCTTGGCGGGATCCTTCGATTGGCCTGGGATTTGGCCGACGTAGTCGATCATAGTGCTTGATTCTACCGCCCCCCGTATTCGGAGGTGCGGGCTCTGCAACAAGATCCACCACCGCCGCGCAGGCCCTGGCCCCGGCCCGTATTCGGGGGTGCGGGTTCGCCGCGCGATTTCAGAGGTGCGGGCTCGCCGCGCGACCGGAAGGCCGTGACCACCTGCTCCACCGGCACCCCGTATTCAGAGGTGCGGGCTCGCCGCGCGATGAGGCTACTCGCCGACGCGATAGGCGCGCTCGCCGGCGCACGCCTTCCCGCATCAGGGCGCAGTCCCCGGCAGTCCGACCAGCGTGGAGCAAGAACCCAGCCGCCCCCCCTGCCACGGCGCACGCCTTCCCGCATCGGGGCGGGCAACGGTGCATTGGGATAGGCAATTTGCCTGCCCCAATGAGTGGTTCCCTGCCCGTTGTGGCCACCATGCTCCCGGGGGTGCCGCGGGTCCCGTTTTCACAGCGATACCGCCACTTTCACAGCGATACCACACTTTGCAAGTGTTATAACGCTTGCAAAGTGTGGTATCCCTTTGAAACCGTGACATCGCTTGTAAAGCAGCACTCACGCAGTCCCGAACACCTCGATTTCCAATACATGACTCGGCCAAGCGCGCCCAACGAGACGAGGACAGCCCCAACCAGTCCGATTTCCAATACAGAACTCCACGAGACTGGTCCAACCGGACAGGCAGAGCCACGAGCTCCCCACTGACCGGTGCGCTATTGACTCCGCGACTCCGCCAAGAGCGCCCGGACGACCAAGGCAGCCCCGCCACGGAACCCTCCCGAGCCCAACGGAGGGCATTGGGGCAGGAAACCACCTACTGGGGCAGGTTAGCCCACATTGGGGCAGGTTAATAACCTGCCCCAATGCACCGTAACCTACCCCAATGCGACAGCGCACCCACCCCAGCAGTGCTCGACTGCGGAGAAGCTGCTCCCATTGCCCACCCTGCTGACCCGTTGCCCACTCCGATGCTGGGCCCCCGCCCGGTCGACCGGGCGGGGGCAGCGGGAAGGGCGGGGCGCCTCACTCCACCGATGGCGTCGTCTTCTGGACGAGCATGAGGAACTCGGCGTTCGACTGGGTCTCCTTGAGTTTGTCGAGAACCAGTTCCAGACCGGACTGCTGGTCGAGAGTGCCCAGGACACGGCGCAGTTTCCACATGATCCGCAGCTCCTCGGGCTTGAAGAGCATCTCCTCGCGGCGCGTGCCCGACGCGTTGACGTCGATGGCGGGGAAGATGCGGCGGTCGGCCAACTGGCGCGACAGGCGCAGCTCCATGTTGCCGGTCCCCTTGAACTCCTCGAAGATGACCTCGTCCATCTTCGAGCCCGTCTCCACCAGCGCGGAGGCGATGATCGTCAGGGAGCCGCCCTCCTTGAGGTTGCGGGCGGCGCCGAAGAACTTCTTCGGCGGGTACAGGGCGGAGGCGTCGACGCCACCGGAGAGGATGCGCCCCGAGGCCGGCGCGGCCAGGTTGTAGGCGCGCGACAGGCGGGTCAGGGAGTCCAGCAGCACGACGACGTCCTGGCCGAGTTCGACGAGGCGCTTGGCGCGTTCGATGGCCAGCTCGGCGACGGTCGTGTGGTCGGAGGCCGGGCGGTCGAATGTGGAGGCGATGACCTCGCCCTTGACGATCGACCGCATGTCGGTGACCTCTTCGGGGCGCTCGTCCACGAGGACGACCATGAGGTGGACCTCGGGGTTGTTGAGCTCGATGGCCTTCGCGATCTGCTGGATGATCATCGTCTTGCCGGCCTTGGGCGGGGAGACGATGAGGCCGCGCTGGCCCTTGCCCACGGGGGCGACCAGGTCGATGACGCGGGGCGTGTACGCCTTCGCGGAGGTCTCCATGCGCAGCTGCTCGGAGGGGTACAGGGGCGTGAGCTTGCCGAACTCGCGCCGGGACTTGGCCTCCTCCGGGGTCATGCCGTTGACGGAGTCGACGCGAACGAGGGCGTTGTACTTCTGGCGCTGGCGCTCGCCTTCGCGGGGCAGCCGCACGGCGCCCGCGACGGCGTCCCCGGCGCGCAGCCCCCAGCGGCGCACGTTGCCCAGGGTCACGTAGACGTCGTTGGACCCCGGCAGGTAGCCGGATGTGCGCACGAAAGCGTGGTTCTCCTGGACGTCGAGGATGCCGGCGATGGGCGCCAACTGGTCGTCGCCGCCCTCGCGCCCGCCCCTCTGGCCGCGGTCCTGGCGGTCGCCGCGCTCGCGCCGCTCGCGGTTGGAGATCCGCTCGGAGCGCTCGAGTTTGCGCCTACGGGGCTGCTCGCGGCGCTCGCGCTGGGTCTCGGCGGTGTTGTCGCCCTCGGGCAGTTCGATGTCGAGGATGGCCCCCACCGCACTGGGCCCGGCGTCCGCCCCGGCCTCCTTGGTGGTGGGGGGCAGGTCGATGGTGACGCGGGCGGGCTCAACGGCGCCCTGGGTCACGGCGCGCCGCCTGCGCGAGCGGCGGGGGCGCGACGAGGCGCGCGCCGCGTCGTCCTGTTCCCCTTCCGCGCCACTCCCCTCCTCCTGAGGGGCGGGCACGGCCTCGGCTGCCGCGTCCTGCGCGGGAGCGGAGGCCGGTTCAGTCCCAGGAGCGGGGTTCTGCGCGGATGCAGTGGCCTTGGATGCGGAGGGTTCGGGGGCGGGGCGAGCGTCGTTGCTCAGCAACTCGACGAGTTGGGGTTTGCGCAGCTGGGAGATTCCCTTGAGGCCGCGGCTTTGGGCGAGCGCCTTGAGTTCAGGCAGCTTCATGGCCTTCAGCGACTGGGTCGTTGCTTCGGCGGATGTTTCGTTGCTCACGAAGGATCCTTACTGAATGCGCCCTTGGAGGGCGGAGTGAAGTCCCAGGAATCCGCGAATCCTAAATTCCGGGGTGAAGGGTGCGCGCCGGATGTGCGTCGATGCGCGCAGAAAGACTGAATGCGGCGAACCGCACCGCGTCTACGCTGGATAGTAGCAATATACACACGCAACTGTCGACGCGTATGCCCCATGCGCACCAGTTGCGCATTAAGTCACACGCGCCGACCATGCGTTAAGCCGGTTCACCGCCCCTGTGCTCCCGCACTCGACGGGCCAGAAGTCAGCGGAATGCCCGTCGGGGGCGGCGCGCGCGTGGGCCTCGGCCCGGTCGCGTGGGCCTCGGCCCGGTCGCGTGGGCCAGAACAGAGGAAGGCCACCGGGAGGACGCAGGAGCGCCCCTGGACGATCCCGGCCGCTCCCGGACGGCCCCTGCTGGCCGACGTGGGGACAAGGCGCACTGGACGATCCCAGTCGCCCCCCGGACGACCAACCGGACCCCTGGACGCCCCCAACCGGGCCCCAGGACGATCCCGGCCGCGCCCCGGACGGCCAACCGGGCCCCGCGCGATGCGCTGGTGCAGGCGCGCGGCGGCCCGGCCCCTCACTCGGCGAGGCGCCCCTGCGTGATGCGCGCGCCCGTTGCGGCCACCGGCAGCGGCAGGACGCGCCAGCCAGCCTTCCGCGCGTCCTCGCAGATCTGCGGATCAACGTCCTCCAGCGACAGCACCGTGGGGCCCGCCCCCGACACGACCGCCGCCATCCCAGCGCCCCTGAGCCAGTCCACCAGGGCCAGCGAGGGCTCCATCGCCGGGCGGCGCGCGTCCTGGTGGAGGCGGTCCTCGGTGGCGTCCATGAGCAGTCCGTGCAGGGGCCCCTGCCCCGCCTCCGACGAGGCCCCCGCCAGCAGGGCCGACAGCAGTGCGGCGCGCGAGACGTTGAAGCAGGCGTCGGCGTGGGGCACGGAAGAGGACAGTGCGGCACGCGCGGCACTGGTTTTCAGCTCGAAATCGGGGATGAACGCGACAGGCCGGATAATGTCCGGCGGATCGAGGCGCACCGCCCTGGCACGCTTGACCGTGCCCTCCAGGCCCATCCATGCAATGGTGGCGCCCCCCAGCACAGCGGGGGCGACGTTATCGGGGTGCCCTTCCATCTCCGTGCCGATATCGAGGACTTCGTCGGGGGTGAGCACCGACGGGTCGCCGATCAGGGCGCGGGCCGCGACCACCCCGGCGACGATGGCGCTGGCGGAGGACCCCAGCCCCCGCGAATGGGGGATCCGGTTCGTGCAGTGCATGCGAATGCCGACCTGGGGGGCGCCCACGCGGTCGAGCGCCAGGCGCAGGGCGCGCACGATCAGGTTGTCGTCGCCCTTCTCCACATCGTCGGCGCCCTCCCCCTCGACGACGACCGAGGTCGCCCTGGTCGTCGCGTGGACCACGACCTCGTCCCACAGGTCCAGCGCCATCCCCATGGAGTCGAAGCCAGGACCCAGGTTCGCCGTCGTCGCGGGCACCGCCACCGCGACGCGGTCTTCGCGCACCCTCATCTCAGTCGCCCTCCACGCGGATGGCCGAGACGATCTCGCGCACGGATGCGCAGTGCCCGAGGGCGCGCACGACCGCGCGCAGATCCGCCTCGCGCGCCATGTGGGTGGTGACGATGAGCGAGCACGCCCCGGGCTCGGAGTCGTCGTGCTGACTCACCGCCTGGATGGATGCGCCGTGGCCCGCGAAGACGCCTGCCACGTCCGCCAGGACGCCGATGCTGTCCTCGACCCGCATGCGCACGTGGTACCGGGTGCGGGCGCAGCCGGGGTCGAGGACCGGCAGATGGGCGTAGACGGACTCCCGGGGCGCGTGCCCCCCGTAGGCGCGGTGGTGCGCAGCGGCGACCACGTCGGAGAGGACGGCCGAGGCTGTGGGCGCGCCTCCCGCGCCCTGGCCGTAGAACATGAGGCGCCCGGCGGCCTCGCCCTCGACCACGATGGCGTTGAAAGCGCCGTCGACGCTGGCCAGGGGGTGGTCGGCGGGGATCTGGGCGGGGTGGACGCGCATGCTCACGCCCTCGCGCCCATCGTCTCCGGTGCGCCGCTCCGCAATGGCGAGCAGTTTGATCACGCGCCCCTCCCTGCGGGCTTGGGCCATGTCCTCGGCGGTGACACGGGTGATCCCCTCGACCTCGACGTCGTCGATGCCGACCCGGGTGTGGAAGGCCAGCGACGCCAGGATCGAGCACTTCGCAGCCGCGTCGAGGCCCTCGACGTCGGCGGCGGGATCGGCCTCGGCGTACCCCAGGCGCTGCGCCTCGGCCAGCGCGTCGGCGTACCCAAGGCCCTGGGAGTCCATCGCGTCGAGGATGAAGTTGGTGGTCCCGTTGACGATGCCCATGACTTTGGTGATCCGATCGCCGGCCAGGGACTCGCGCAGGCCGTAGACGACGGGGACTGCGCCGGCGACGGCGGCCTCGTAGTACAGGTCGGCGCCCGAGGCGGCGGCGGCCTCGTACAACTCGGGGCCGTGGGCGGCGAGCAGAGCCTTGTTCCCCGTGACCACGGAGGCCCCCTGGCGCAGGGCGCGCAGCACCAGGGTACGGGCCGGTTCGATGCCGCCGATGAGTTCGACGACCAGGTCCATCCCGTCGATGGCCGCGGCGGGATCGGTGGTGAGCAGGGCGGGGTCGATCTCCACGTCGCGGGGGGCGCCGGGGTCGCGGACCAGGACGGCGCCGATGGAGAGCCCGGCACCGGAGCGCTGGGCGAAGTCCGCGCTCGAGGATTCGAGGATTCGGATGACCTGGCTGCCGACGGTTCCGGCTCCTAGGATGCCGACGGTCAGTTCAGGAAGCGGGCGTGTCACAGGTTGTCTCCATTCTCCTCGGGCGGCACGACTGGGCTCTCGCCCCTAGTTTAAGAGGAAGCGGGCACGCTCCCATAATGGTGCCCACGCGCTGACCAGGGACCTTAGTCCCAGCTTTTGGTCTTCCTTCCCACCGCCCTCGACGGAGTGAGACATAGCGCATGCGTCACGGGCT
This sequence comes from Schaalia georgiae DSM 6843, assembly GCF_000429245.1. Taxonomy (GTDB): domain Bacteria; phylum Actinomycetota; class Actinomycetes; order Actinomycetales; family Actinomycetaceae; genus Pauljensenia; species Pauljensenia georgiae. The sequence continues at coordinate 401,683 of NZ_KE386870.1, read as the reverse complement.
GACACCTCTTGATCGCAACCAAAGTCCCGTAGGACAATAGGCCCAGGCACCACATTCCGGTGCAACCAGGAGCAGCGCTCCACACGGCCCGCCTCCCCCACCCCGGGGGGGACGGAAAAGCGAGAAGAGGAAGTATGACGACAGACGAAAACGCCTGGGAAGGCTTCGTCGAGGGCACTTGGTCACAGGAGATCGACGTCCGTGATTTCATCCAACGCAACTACACGCCGTACGAGGGCGACGCCTCGTTCCTCGCGGGTCCGACGGAGAAGACCCTGCGCGTGTGGAACACCCTCGAGGAGAAGTACCTCTCCGAGGAGCGCAAGGTCCGCATCCTCGACGTCGACACCGACACCCCGGCTGACATCGACGCGTTCAAGCCCGGCTACATCTGCGAGGACGACGACGTCATCGTCGGCCTCCAGACCGACGCCCCCCTCAAGCGCGCCATGATGCCCAACGGCGGCTGGCGCATGGTCGAGACCGCGATCCACGAGGCGGGCAAGGAGTACAACCCCGAGGTGAAGAAGATCTTCACCAAGTACCGCAAGACCCACAACGACGCCGTCTTCGACATCTACACCCCCCGCATCCGCGCCGCCCGCTCCTCCCATATCATCACGGGCCTGCCCGACGCCTACGGCCGCGGCCGCATCATCGGCGACTACCGCCGCGTCGCCCTGTACGGCGTGGACCACCTGATCGAGCAGAAGCAGAAGGACAAGGACCGCTACGTCGACCAGCCCTTCTCCGAGCACTGGGCCCGCTACCGCGAGGAGCACTCCGAGCAGATCAAGGCCCTCAAGAAGCTCAAGAAGCTCGCCGCGGACTACGGCTACGACATCTCCGGTCCCGCCAAGAACGCCCACGAGGCGGTCCAGTGGACGTACTTCGGCTACCTTGCCTCCGTCAAGAGCCAGGACGGCGCGGCCATGTCGATCGGCCGCCTGTCGGGCTTCTTCGACTGCTACTTCGAGCGCGACCTGAAGAACGGCGTGCTCGACGAGGCCGGCGCCCAGGAGATCATCGACGCGCTCGTCATCAAGCTGCGCATCACCCGGTTCCTGCGCACCGTCGCCTACGACCAGATCTTCTCCGGGGACCCCTACTGGGCGACCTGGTCCGACGCCGGCTTCGGCGACGACGGGCGCACCCTGGTCACCAAGACCTCGTTCCGCCTGCTCCAGACCCTGGTGAACCTCGGCCCGGCCCCCGAGCCGAACATCACGATCTTCTGGGACGAGAACCTGCCCAAGGGCTACAAGGAGTTCTGCGCCTTCATCTCGATCACGACCTCGTCCATCCAGTACGAGTCCGATCCGCAGATCCGCCAGCACTGGGGCGACGACGCCGCCATCGCCTGCTGCGTGTCCCCCATGCGCGTGGGCAAGCAGATGCAGTTCTTCGGCGCCCGCGTCAACGCCGCCAAGGCGCTCCTCTACGCGATCAACGGCGGCCGCGACGAGATGAGCGGCAAGCAGGTCATGGAGGGCTACGCCCCCATCCAGGGCGACGGCCCCCTCGACTTCGACGAGATCTGGGCGAAGTACGAGGACATGCTCGACTGGGTCGTCGGCACCTACGTGGAGGCGCTGAACATCATCCACTACTGCCACGACCGCTACGCCTACGAGGCCGTCGAGATGGCCCTGCACGACGCGGAGATCGTGCGCACCATGGGCTGCGGCATCGCCGGCCTGTCCATCGTGGCCGACTCCCTGGCCGCCATCAAGTACGCGAAGGTCTACCCGATCCGCGACGAGACCGGCCTGGTGGTCGACTACCGCACCGAGGGCGAGTTCCCGACCTACGGCAACGACGACGACCGCGCCGACGACATCGCCGCGACCGTGGTCCACACCATCATGGACAAGATCCGCGCCATCCCGATGTACCGCGACGCGGTCCCGACCCAGTCGGTCCTCACGATCACGTCGAACGTCGTCTACGGCAAGGCCACCGGCGCCTTCCCGTCGGGACACAAGAAGGGCACGCCCTTCGCCCCCGGCGCCAACCCGGAGAACGGCATCGACACCCACGGCATGGTCGCCTCCATGCTGTCGGTCGGCAAGCTGGACTACAACGACGCGCTCGACGGCATTTCGCTGACGAACACGATCACCCCCCAGGGCCTGGGGCGCACGCAGCAGGAGCAGATCACCAACCTGGTGGGCATCCTCGACGCGGGATTCGTCCCCGACGACTCCTGCGCCTACGACGGCACCAAGGGCTACTGACCCCAAGGGTTCTGCCCCGGCCGGGGCGGCGGCACGACCATTGCCGCCCCGGCCCCACCCAATGAACGTGGGCGAGGTGGGAGACCCCCATCGACTGCCCTGAGCCGGTCCACCGGCTCCACAACAAGGAGAAACGATCATGGCAACCAAGACCTACGAAGAGCGCCTCGCCGACATGAAGGCAGCCCGCGAAGAGCGTGGCGATCAGGACGGCCTCTACCACGCGAACATCAACGTCCTCGAGGAAGCGACCCTCAAGGACGCGATGGAGCACCCCGAGAAGTACCCGAACCTCACGGTCCGCGTCTCCGGCTACGCCGTCAACTTCGTCAAGCTCACCCGCGAGCAGCAGCTGGACGTCCTGTCCCGCACCTTCCACCACTCCGCCTGAGAGGTAGTGGGTGCGGAAGGGGCGCCGGTCTTCCGGCGCCCCTTCTCAGCGCCCACGCGCCAATGCCCGTGCCAGCTGCCAAAGCAGCGGCCGCACCCGCGGGCGATAACCGATCGAGGCCCGCCGCGCCGCCGCGACAGCCCGTAGCGGCCGCACCCGCAGCCACCACGGACAGCCACCGCACAGACCCCTACCGCACAGAACGACCGCCTCGGTGGGTTCCGGCCACCGCCTCCTCGCCGAGCACGGCCGCGCGGAACAACGACACCGCACGGCCCGTCCGCCGACTCCACTCCGAGCACGGCCGCGCGGCACAACCACCGCCACCACGCCCACCCATTCGCGGGCGCCACATGATTGGGGGACCAATGTCGACCACTGCACTGCCGCTTCCCACATTCCGCGAACAGGATTTCCAGGCCCCCCAGGCCCGTACAGTGGGCCAGGGTGTGGAGGGCCTCGAGGAACTCACCGACCTCCAGCGCTCCGAGCGCCTCAAGCGCATGCGGGAGGGCACCCTCGGCTCCATCCACTCCTGGGAGCTGGTGACCGCTGTGGACGGCCCTGGCACGCGCATGACCGTGTTCCTCAACGGCTGCCCTCTGCGCTGCCTGTACTGCCACAACCCCGACACCTTCCTCATGAAGGATGGGGCCCCCATCTCCGACGAGGAGCTGCTGAGCCGCATCGCCCGCTACCGGCGGATCTTCCGCGCCACGAACGGCGGTATCACGCTCTCGGGTGGCGAGGTCCTCATGCAGCCCGCTTTCGCCAAGCGCATCATCCACGGCGCCAAGCAGATGGGCGTGCACACCTGCATCGACACCTCCGGCTACCTGGGGGCGAACTGCGACGACCAGATGCTCGACGAGCTCGACCTAGTGCTCCTGGACGTGAAGTCCGGCGACGAGGAGACCTACAAGGCCGCCACAGGGCGGGAACTGGCGCCCACCATCGCCTTCGGCGACCGCATCGCCCAGCGCGGCGGCCCCACACGGATGTGGATCCGCTTCGTCCTGGTCCCCGGCCTGACCGACGACGAGGAGAACATACGCCAAGTCGGCCAGATCATCAGCCGCTGGAAGAACGTCATCGACCGGGTCGAGGTGCTGCCCTTCCACCAGCTGGGCAGGGACAAGTGGCACTCCCTGGGACTGGAGTACAAGCTGGAGGGCACGAACGCGCCGTCCCCCGAGGCCACTGAGAAAGTCCGTGACTACTTCCGGTCCCTCGGCTTCGAGGTGCACTGACCGCTGGGCCCGGCGGTACAGCGGTGGGACTCCTCCCCGATCCCCATGATTCCTGTTCCGCGTGCCGCGCCGTGCGGGCGACTGGGGCGCCGTGCCGCGCGGGTGACTGTTGGCCAGGGCACCGCGCCTCGCCTGCGGGCGACTGGGGCGCCGTGCCTCGCTGTGCGGTTGACTGGGCCGCCTCGCTGTGTCTGCGGGCGACTGGGGCACCTCGCCGCGGCGGTGCAGCGGTGTGACTCCTCCCCGATCCACATGACCCCTGCCACGCGCCTCGCCATGCAATTGACGAGGCAACCGGGCGCAGGGTTGGCGCGGAGGCGCCCGAGGCTGACTACCGTAGCCGATGGCGGCCGCCCCCGCATTCAGACTGTTGATATCGCATGGACGCGCGTTGTCGACACCGACGCGCGTTATATCCCCCTCGCGGTGTCGACAACCCCCTCACGGTGTCAGTGTCCTCCGCGACGGCGATGAGGAGCCGCTCGATCGGGTGTCGACAACCCCCTCACGATGTCAGTGTCCTCCTCACGCAGTCGTGCACAACCCCGACCCCGCCTCGGCGACTGTCCACAACCCCTCCATGATGATTCGAAAGACGACGACGCCACCACGTATGACGGAGGCATGTCGCAGTTCCATTTCGCACTCGTCCGATCGACTGCCCAGAATTATGCGGATTTGCTCCGGGACCCTTCCTTCGCCCACCTGCGCAGGGGGTTCTTCCTCCACACACTGAACATGGAGGAGCAACCACCCGTATACGACGTGTGGCGAGAAGTGGCATACCACCGGCTTCAGGCGGTGCGCCTGTCTTCCACCTCACCACCAGTCTTCGTCGGAGAATCCGCGTTGCTGGCCCACGGAATCCCTCTATGGGAATCGAATCCGAACGTGTGCATCCACACAGCCGGGCGCGTGCAACGCTATCCGTTCCCACATGTCCGCATCGGTGGGCTGACCATTCCGGGGTGCGCCGTCCGTTCCTTCACCAAGCCTCCCACGAACCAGACGACAAGCATCTCGGGCCTCGAATGCGAAGACGTCATCGACGCCCTGATCCGCGTCATCGCATCCGAGGAGCGGCTGTCCGCTTTCGTCGCTGCCTGCATGGGCATCCGGCACCTCTCGCGATTCGACACGCGGTCACTCGCCGCGTCCCGCAGCCGCGAACGCGAGGTGAAACGTCAGATACTCGTGCGAATGCGCTCATCACCCTACCGACGGTCGCACATTCTCATCGAACAGATCGTCGACAACGCGGACGCCGGATGCGAGTCAGTCCTGGAGGCGGCTCTGCTGTGGGTCGTGCTCAGTGTCTGCCCCTATGATGTGCGGACCCAGTTCGTTATCGACACGCCGGACGGGCACTTCCGGGCGGACTGGGCGATCATCGAGCTCGGACTCGTGGGCGAGGCCGATGGCGCGGCCAAGCTCGGATCGACGATCACCGCCTTCCGCACCGCGCAACGCGCATGGATGGCGCGCCAGCGGGCGCTGGAGCAGGAGGGGTGGACCATCCGCCGCTACCAGTGGGCGGACTTCGAGGACATACCCGCACTGCGCGAGCAGCTGGCCCGCGCAGTCAACCCCCATGACCTGCCCATCCCTCCGTCGCGCGGGCGGTTGTGGAGGCCTCCTCGCGACTGCGACAGCCCACAGCGCCGTTTCCACGTCCGTCCCGCCGACCAGTACTGACGGCAGTCACGTGTGAGCGCGCATCGTGGCATGCGACTCGTACACTCACGCCGAGACGATGGACGGCAGTCACGTGGGGGTGGGTGTCGTTGGCATGAGCGCGGGTTGTCAGTATTATCGTAGGGCGCCAGCATCGACCCATGCCGTCGGCGTGAACACGCATTGTCAGCACCGAGGTGGGCTGTCCGTCCGCACCGAGGCGGGCTGTCTGTCCGCACCAACGCGCGTTGTCGACACCGACGCGCGTTATATCCCCCTCGCGGTGTCGACAACCCCCTCACGGTGTCGACAACCCCCTCGCGGCGCGAACGACCGCGTCCGACGGTGGACACGGCGCTCGTTTGCCAGGAGCACTGCCATCCCCGAAAGGCGCGCCCCCTCGGTCATCCCCTCCCGAGGGCGCGCAGTCGCGCTCAGTGGCGTGTGCGAGCCTTGTCAGCCCTTGCGCCCGCTCAGTGGCGGGAGCGGCCCCAGCAATCCTTGCGCCCGCTCAGTGGCGTGTGCGAGCCTTGTCAGCCCTTGCGCCCGCTCATGCGGCCAGCGTAGTGGATACGCGTTCGAGGCGCGGGGCGCGCCGTGCGTCCAGGTGCGCCAGGAGCGCCCGCAGCTGGTCGATGTCGGCCGCGGGGTCCTCGGGGTGCCATTGGACGCCGATGATCGGGGCATCGCGGTGCTCAACGGCCTCGACGGTGCCGTCTTCCGCAGTCGCGCACACCGCCAGCCCCTCTCCCGGCGCGTCGACGCGCTGGTGGTGGGCCGAGGACACCACGGTCGAGGCTCCAGTCAGCAACGGGCCGAGCGCCCGGTACAGTTCCATCCCCGCCGCCACCCGGACCCCGTGGCGGACGAAACGGTGGTCAGTGAGGATCAAGGGGTTCGTGTGCGTGCCCTCGGCGCCCTCGATGTGCTGCTCGAGCGTGCCGCCGAAAGCGACGTTGATGAGCTGCATGCCGCGGCAGATGCCCAGCAGTGGCGTGCCCGTGGCCCTCGCGTGGTCGATGAGCGCCAGCTGCCCCAGGTCCGCGCGGTACCAGTGGCGGCCCTCGCCCTCGTATCCCTGCGGGCGCCCGTACAGGGACGGGTGCACGTCCTCGCCACCCATGACGACGATGGCGTCGGCGCCCCGGGCGCGCAGGCGGGCGCCCTCCGGCCCGTCCTCCTGGGCGTACTCGCGGACCACGTGCCACGTCGGCAGCGCCGCGCTCAGCAGGCGGTCCCACAGGCGCATGCAGATCGCGTTGTATGCCGGGTCCCCCGGACGCGCCGGTAGGACGTTGGAGATCAACAACGTCGGCCTGTGGGAGTTCATGGGCCCATAGTGCCAGGCCACGGCGCACCGCCACCAGGGCGTCCACGCCGTGGCCGATTGTGACAAGAGAGCGGGGACTGCGAAGGGCCCGCGGCCCCCGCTCGGATTCCCCGGGGAGCGGGGCGGGGCCCGGGGCCGCACGCCCAGCGCCGATCGTCACGTCGCGCGCCTCCACACCTGGAAACAGCGGAACCCGGGGCCGCAACCCAGCGTCGATCATCACGTCGCGCGCCTCCACGCCTGGAGACAGCGTGGCCCGGGGCCGCGCACCCAGCGGTGGCGGTCCCGGGCCCCGGACACGGATCAGGCGAGGGTGCCCATCGGGTCCCACGCGGGCAGGTGCGCGGGCTCCTCGGTGAGCGCGCCGACCAGTTCAGCGGGCAGGGAGTCCACGGGGACGACGACCTCGAAGACGTACTCGGAGAACCACGCGTCGTCCATCGTGAAGAACCCCTTGTCGCCGGGCTCCTCGCCCCACGAGTTCTCCACGCGCCAGCGGCGCGGCGCTCCGGCCTCGTCGACGTCGACGCCGGTGAAGAGCATGGCGTGGTTCATCGCGGACTCGCCGGTGTTGACGCGCTGCTCCTTCGTCATCGCCAGGTCCACGCCGAACAGGGAGGAGAAGTCGAAGAGGCCCTCGACGAAGAGGCCGGACTTCCTGTCCGACTGCTGGGAGCAGTCGGCGCCGAACCACACGGGCTTGCCGGCGCGCAGCGAATCGGCGGCGAGGCGCTTGATCGTGTCCATCTCGGCGTTGATGTAGCGGATGGGCCGACCGCCCACGACATTGCCCAGGTGGTCGACGGTGAGGGCCCTGCCCTTGGGGTGCTCGCGGCGGGGGTCGTCCACCAGGCACACGTACTGCGTGAGGTCCGCCTCCACGTAGCGCGCGAAGAACTCGCGGGGCGTCAGGGTGCCGTCGCGGTGGAAGTCGCCATTGTCGTCGCGCCACTCCCATTCGAAGGAGGCGGGCGGCTCCCCGAGGCTGATGACGAGGATGCGCCACACCTGGGCGAGGGCCTTTTCTTTGGCGGCGGCGACCGCCTCGTCGGAAGCCCCCTGGGCGACCAGTTCCCGCAGCTCCAGGGCGGTGCGCCGCAGCAGCACTTGGAGCAGGGTGTTCATGCGGTGGCTGTTGGAGGACGACTCGGTTTCGGGCATGGCCTGCTTGGGCACGAGGCCGTGCTTGACGTAGAGGGAGACCGCCATGTCCCACTGGCCGCCGTCGGAGAGCACGTCGGCGAGCAGGAATTGGAGCAGCCGCCCGTCGAGGTCCTCGGTGGCGGCGGTGGCGATGACGTCCGTGAGGAACCAGTTCGCGCGTTCGAACTTGTCCCAGAAGAACACGTAGTTCTGCGAGAACTCGAAGTCCTTGAGGCCCAGGCGCTCCCTGGCGGCGGAGCGGATGAGGTTGAGGGACGAGAACAGCCAGCAGCGCCCCGATTTCTTCTGGGAGGTCACCTTCCAGTCGTCGATACGGTCGGAGACGACAGTGGGCGTCGCGACGACGCGGTCGCGGTCCGTCGAGGCGGCTTCGATGCCGGCCACGGTGACGGCGTTGCGGGCGACGGTGCGCGCGGGGTCACCGCTGGCGCGCAGGCGCTCGATGAGTTCTTCGCTGATCTGGTGGGGCATTGGGGGTGTCTATCCTTCCTTCGTGTGGCGGGGCGTTCACGCCTACCGGCCAGGGTACCGCCCCGGCGTGACGCCCGCTACCATTCGCCCTTTAGAATGGGGGCACGACAACTCGGGTCCGCTTCGCGGGCGGGACAGGCAGGGAGGCCCTTGTGACCACGCACACGCTATCTGGTACGGAACTGACCCTCTCCTCGGGCGACTACACGGCTCGGGTGGTGACCGTGGGCGCGGGCCTGGCGGGGCTGGAGTGGCGGGGGCACCGGATCGTCCTCCCCCACGGCGCCGACCAGGTCCCCCCGGCCTACATGGGCAAGGTCCTGGTGCCGTGGCCGAACCGCATCGCGGGCGGGGCGTACACGTGGCAGGGACGGCGCTACAGCGTGCCCGTCAACGAGCCGGAGCTGGGGACCGCGCTGCACGGGCTGGCCGCCTGGACCGACTGGCGGGTCGTCCACGCGGACTCCGACTCGGCGACGCTGGGCCTTTTCATCGCCCCCACCTACGGGTACCCGTGGCCGTTGCAAGCGTGGGTGACCTACGCGGTCGATGCGGCGCGCGGCCTGAGCGTGACGGTCTCGACGAAGAACATCGGCCAGGCCGCGGCCCCCTACGGGACGGGCATACACCCGTATTTGACGGTGGACGAGCGCCCCGCGGACTCCTACGAGCTCACCCTGCCGGCCTCGTCGGCGCTCACCACGGACGCGAGCCTGATCCCGACCGGGCGGGTCGCGGTCGACGAGGCGGGAGTGGACTTCCGGGAGCCCGCCCTGATCGGGGGGCGCTCGATCGACCACGCTTTCACGGGGATTGAGGCCGAGGGCGCGTGGAGCGCGTCGATCGTCCACCGCGGAACCGGAATCGGGGCGGCCATCACCGCGGACACGCCGTGGGTGCAGGTGTACTCGGGCGAGCAGGTGTCCCGCAGGGGCGTGGCCATCGAGCCGATGACGTGTCCGCCCGACGCCTTCAACTCCCACACGGACCTGGTCGCCCTGGAGCCGGGGCAGACGCACTCGATGACCGTGGGGATCCACGGCTTCGCCCTGTAGGCGGGCGGGCGCCCGGGCGGACACTGCGGACCCCCTCCCGGGCTCCGGACCGTGCCGACGGGGCGGGGGCTGACGAGGCGGGGGCCGATGGGACCGCTGCCGGCGAGGCGGGGCCGGCGGGGTTGTGTTGACGGGGCCGCTGCCGTTCCAACACACCGGGCCGCTGTTCCGCTGGGGCTGGTGCTCCCGAACCCGCCCCCCCTTCCGCAGCGCGCGCCAGGCCGCTATTATTCGAATAGTTAGTGAGCGGACTCGTGGGACGGAGGGAAGAACGTGCCGCACCCGGGGATCGTCATGGCAGTGGCCCTGCTATTCGGATCGATTGTATTGTTCTTATGGCACCAGGAGATGTTCAGCGACGGGTACGTCGGACGGTTCAGCCGTCAGTCCAACGCCGAGCGACCAAAGAACATCACAGCCCTGGTCGCACCAGCGATCGGGTGCATGTCCCTATCCGTAGGATTCTGCGCGCTCTCGGCATTCGTGATGTCCTACAGCGATCCCCCGGCCGAGGAGCCGAGCGGGTTCTGGATGTATTGGGGCACGTTCTGGGGCGCACTCATACTCGTCTCACTGATCGTTGCCGCCGTCGGCTTCATCCCGCTCCCCTTACCGAAGTGGATGTACCCGCCTTACCACGAGGCGAAGCGGGAGGAGCAACGCCGGCGGGAAGCCGACGAGCGCACAGGGAGGCGTTGACAGGGCGGACGGATGACGGCCGTCAAGGAGAACGGTCCCGGCCAGACGGGACCCTCCTGAAACGGAACAACCGACGACGCCTTCTGAGGTGTCGTCGGCATTGCCACAGGGAGCCGCCATCGGCACCTTCGGAGGCCCCATCGGCATCGCCGCAGGCACAGTCATCAACGGAATCGCAGGAAGTTCAATCGGATCAGGAGCTGCTGATTTCTTGAAGTTGGGGGTAAGTTGGTTGCTCCACGGATAGAAATAGACCACGTCCTCATTGACTCAGACATACAGTCCCATATGAAAGGAAGAGCATGAAAGGACCGTTGTTACTGATTACAGCAGCAACCTTCGGCACTCTTATCCTGTACCTTTGGTACTGTGAGATGTTTAGCGACGGGTTTGTGGGCTCGTTTAGCCGAGCTTTCAACAGCAGGAGGGGGAAGAATTTCATCGCGCTTTCCCAACCCGCGTCAGGACTCGCCGCATGCTTTATCGGTATATCTGCACTCGGAACAGTAATAGATCCACACGTATTTAGCAGAGGTCACCACATCTTTCCATTTTGGGAGGTATGGACTCTGTTCTGGGGCATTCCAGCAGTGCTGTGCACGTTCCTCATCTTCATAGGTTTCATTCCGTTCAATCTGCCTGAGTGGATGTATCCGGAGTACCATGCGGCGAAGCGTGAGGAGCAGCGTAGGCGGGAGGCTGCCGAGCGTGGGGAGATTGAGGACCGCAACCCGTTCTTGGACGACAACGGCGTGTACACCTCACAACTGGGCAACGTCCCCGTCGACATCCCAGAAGCAGTCGGCCTGCCCGTCACAGGCGATCCCCCAACCCTCCAGGGACCGCCCAAAACGGAGGAGCCTGCACTCTACGACACCAGCGCCACCGGGGTCTTCGACATCACAGCCACTACCGCCGCACTGCCCCGCACCGGGGCGCCCACCAGCCACGGGATCCGCCCCGCCCGCGCCTCACGCGTCCACTGGTGCCCGCAGGAAGGCGACGCCACTCCAACAGCGGACAACGCCACGGATGAACCTGCTAGCACCGACGAAACGGAGCATTTGTCGGCGTCTTCAGAGGTCCCGCCAATGTCACCCTCCGAAACCGTCATCTGCAGAGTCATAGAAGGGCTTTTTGACACATTTGTCGAAGGGATCACAGGAGACAGAATCGCACAGAATTCTAAGTAGACTGATTCAAAGGGGTCGAAGATACAGTCGGATCAGCATTCACCTTCTACCGCTGCCCCAAGGAGGACAGAAAATGCGCGAACTACTAGGAGTAGTAGCGGGATTAATATTCAGTTCCACTGTTTTCTTCTTCTGGTACCACGAGATGTTCTCCGACGGCCCCGTTGGCGAGTTCAGTCGCTCTTTCGACAGTGGACGGGGGAAGAATTTCACCGCTCTCACACAACCAGTTTTCATAGTATTGAACATAAGCGCATCTATGATGCTCATCACAGGGTTCTTCACGTCGCGCTCCGCGCGCGAGGTTGCCCGCATGAATAGTCCATGGCGCGTGTGGGCGCTTTTTTGGGCGATAATGTGCCTATTCTCATTGCTTGTTCTTGCTATTAGCTTCATCCCATTCACTCTGCCTGAGTGGATGTATCCGGAGTACCATGCGGCGAAACGTGAGGAGCAGCGTAGGCGGGAGGCTGCCGAGCGTGGGGAGATTGAGGACCGCAACCCGTTCCTGGACGACAACGGCGTGTACACCTCACAACTGGGCAACGTCCCCATCGACATTCCGGAGGCAGTCGGCTTGCCCGCCACAGGCGATCCCCCGCCCCTCCAGGGCCCACCCGAAACGGAGGAGCCTGCACTCTACGACTCCGACACCACCGACGCCTTCGACATCACCGCCACTACCGCCGCACTACCCCACACCGGGGCGCCCACCAGCAACGGCGCCCGCCCCGCCCGCGCCTCGTGCGCCTACAGGGGCCCGCAAGAGGATAGGGACACTGCGGTGGCGCACAGCACTGCGGAGCAGGCTGCCAGGATCGAAGAGTGAGACAGGTAGGAGAAGGGTGTTGACTGTCCTGTTATCCGATCAATAACGTGATAGGGGCAAGCAGTTGATTGGACGGTGGTTGAGATGGTCGACGGGATACGGATCCGGACCCTGTTGAGCCCGGGTGTTCCGCGCGGACTGCGCGCTGAGATGTTCAAGCACCAGCAGGACCTCAACGCCATTGCCCAGGATCTGCAAACCGCGCGGGACATGGTTGAGGCCGGGGACCTGCAAGGGGCCACCGCCGACCGCCTCTTCGACGCGATGAGCGACAACACGGATAACGCCAAGACGCTGGTGGAGGCCGTAGAGTCCCTGGTCGAGGCCCTGGGAACCCTGGCGGACGCCCTGACCAGCACTGGCCTGTGGTTCGACAACCTCGCGGACGCTGCCGTCGCCGAGCACCTGGAGGTCACCGAGGACGAGATCGTGGTCCCCGCCGGCCCCACGAATCCCGCCTACGACGCCCAAGTGGAGGCCTACTCCCAATTCTGCGAGGAGTCCTACGAGATCTACGAGAAGGAACGCAAGGCCTACGAAGACTTCGAATCAGCCTGCCAGGGCATCGCAGGACCACTCGCATGGATCGCCGGTCAGCTCTTACCCAATGGGTCGTGGGAGGATGTCCCGAAGTGGCACGGTCTGATCGATAACACCACTTCCGTGATCATGTGGGGCGCGGTCTACAAAGCGAGAGGACGCTTCGCCCCCCGGTGGCCGGCGGGAGCGACGAATGCGATGGGGCAGAGCCTTAAAGGAAAGTTCAGGAACGTCCAGCAGATGGGGTGGTTCAGGCGCCACTGGGAGATGACCAAACACGAGAACTGGGTCTCCGGCTTCAAACAGGGCAACAAGCCCGCCGCAACCATCGGAAGAGCCGCACGACGATTCGGCAATCTCCTGGGCCGCGTCGGCATCGTGACCACACTCGCCGACGGCGCACTATCCGCCGTGGACCAGTGGAACAGTGACGCCCTCAACCCGCAGATCGGCACCGGCGAGCGCATCGCGCGCGCAACCACCACAGGAGCCGCAACAGCAGGCGGCGGATGGCTAGGCGCATGGGGCGGCGCCAAGGCCGGCGCCTTCATCGGCACCTTCGGAGGCCCCATCGGAATCGCCGCAGGAACCATCATCGGCGGAGTCATCGGAGGAATCGCAGGAAGCTCAATCGGATCAGCGGCTGCTGGCATTGCGAAGGGAGTACTGAACTGGCTATTCCACGGATAGAATACACTGCATCCCTTCACCATAATAACTACGGAGAACAATGAAACACTTGCTTCTAGTCATCTCTGGTTTTACACTCGGATCGTCCATGATATATTTCTGGTATTATGAAATGTTTTCCGACAACCCTATTGGCGAGTTTGGCCGCGCGTTCGACACCAACCGGGGGAAGAACTTCACTGCACTATCTCAACCTGCGGGCGGTTTGTTTTTTGTGTTTGGCGCCCTAGCATTAGTCGGCCCCATGATCGATCCCAACATCTTCAACTCACGCCATGGCCATAGTCCGTTCTGGAGCTATTGGACCGCCGTATTGGTGCTCCTCTCCATGCTTTTCATGTTCATCGCGTTAATCGGTATCATCCCGTTCTCTCTGCCTGAGTGGATGTATCCGGAGTACCATGCGGCGAAGCGTGAGGAGCAGCGCAGGCGGGAGGCCGCCGAGCGCGGGGAGATTGAGGACCGCAACCCGTTCTTGGACGACAACGGCGTGTACACCTCACAACTGGGAAACGTCCCCATCGACATCCCGGAAACAGTCGGCCTGCCCCCCACCGCGGATCCCTGCTCTCTCCAGGCCGCGCCCTCAGCAAAGGGTCCCCCACCCCTGCAGGGCGCGCCCGAAACAGGCATGTCTACGCTCCACGGCCCCGACGCCACCACCGGCTCCGACGCGAGCGCCGCCAATGCCTTCGATGTCACAGCCACTACCGCCGCACTGCCCCGCACCACTCCCCTCACCAGCCACGGCGCCCGACCCGCCCGTGCCTCGCGCGCCCGCAGGGGCCACGGCGGCGCGGCGACCACACCCACCGGAACCCAGGAGGACCCCAATGGGGACGCTTGACGACTACCTCCAGCAGGCGCGCGACGACGTCCGCCACGCGCAGAGCCAGGCGCAGGAAGTCGCGCAGTACTCCCAGCGCCTCAAACGGATACGGCAGACCGCCATCGACCCCACGCGCTCGGTCGCCGTCACCGTCGACGCCTCGGGCGCGCTCCTGGGCATCGAGACGCGCCTGGCGCCCCCGGCAGTCCTGGCCGCCATCGTCCAGACGTACCAGGCGGCCCGCAAACGCGCCAATTTCCTGCTCATCGACGAGGCGCGCAAGTCCTTCGGCGACGACTCGCGGATCGTGCGGCGCCTGGAGGACGACCTCGAGACCGTGGCCCCCTCCCGGGACCACCGGCCGTTCCAACCCGGCCGCTACCGCGCAGAAAGAGAGCGCCGCCGCGCAGAAAGGGAATCCTATGGATATTGAGATCGACACCGCTCTTGTGCGCCGCATCGGCGGGGAGAGCCAGCGGTGCTCCGACTCGCTCAACGCCGTGTCAGTGGCGGACGGCAGCGGCGGGCAGCTCGGCGGGGCCTACTCCTCCGTCATCGACCTCCTCCAAGCCGCAGTAGGCGAAGTGGCGAAGGCGACGGCACAGGCGGCCGAGAACGCCTCCCACGCCGCCGACCTCCACGACACGGTCGAAGAGCAGATCTCCGACTCCCTCTCCGCCATCCTCCCACAGCTCGACTGACCCCAGGAAGCACGCATGGACGACACCCGCCCCGCCATCGAGCACACCGGGCGGACCACCGCGGTCACCGCCTCCGACCGCTGGATCCGGCTCCCCCGCCCCGACGACCCCGACTTGACGCCCCCGATGCGCCTACTCGCCGACCAACTGCCGCCCGGCGTGCTCGACGACCCCCGCCTGGACCTCGTCCTCGCCAGGGCCGAGGGCACCGAGGAGTGGCACGACACCTTCACCACCGCGGTCGAGCCCTTCGGCCCCGGCGTCGGCGCCCAGCAATGGCAGCACCAGGTCACCAGCCTGTCGCTGCGGACGATCCCCGGGTACCAGATCGTCGACATGACGCCGTGGGCCACCGACGAGCAGGCCGGGCTGCTCACCACGGGCACGTACATCCTCGACACCATCTCCCTCACACTCACGCAGTGGACGTGGGTCGTCGAGGACGCCGACGGCGGTGGAAAGGGCATCACGGTGACCGCGATCTGCCCCACGCACCAGCTCGCCGACTCCTCCGCCGAGACCAACCCCATGTTCGAGAGCACAAGGGTCCTGTGATGCTGAGACTGCACACCGAAACACCCAACCCGTACTTCTCCATGAGCGGCGAGAAAGAACTCCTCGCCATCACCGCCTACGCGACGGGCGGGGCCGCCCACGACGATGCGGTGACCGCGCCCCTGCGCAAGTGCGGTGTCCTCACCGCAGCCGGGCTGGCGCCGCCCGCCGACTCGATCACCGCGGGGCTGGCGGGGGCGCGGCGGCGCGTCTACATGGCGACCATGAACGCCACCGACGGCAGGCAGTGCGACGCATACATCGCCCCCGGCGCCGTGACCATGGTGGACTACGGCACCAACGAGTACACCATGTGCGGACTCGACCACTGTGAACTGCCCATCGCCCTCCTCGCGTACACGGCGCTCAAAGCCCGGCCGGTGGAGCGCGAGGACCTGGGCCCCCTGCGCGCCCCCATCGAGTTCCTCGACTACCTCGACGCGGGCAAGCCGCACATGATCGCCCGCGTCCTGCGGCGCACCGGCATGGAGTACGCGCGCGAGCGCGGCGGGGGGATCCTGGGGACCCGCCACTCCACCCTGAGCCGCGCGATGGTCGAGGGCACGTGGGCGATCACCGTGGGCTTCCTCCACGAGATGGTGGACGGGCAGTGGCGGCAGACCGACAGCGTCCTCACCCTGGCCTCGCCGCACACCCTCTACGAGATCGTGCGCGACCAGGACGGGCGCCGGCCCTTCACCCGCTTCGACCCCATCACGGGAAGACTGGTCTGGATGGGCCTGGGCCAGTGGCTCGCCCCCGTCGGATGACGCGCGGCAGGCCCGCCGGCGCTACCGGTACTGCCCCGCCGCCGCCAGGACCAGGGCGAGTGCCACCGCCCCCGCCGTCGACGAGCGCAGCACAGTGGGCCCCACGCCCACCAGCACCGCCCCGGCGCCAGCCAGGGCCTCCGACTCCCCCGGGCTGATCCCGCCCTCGGGGCCGACGACCACCGCCACCCGCCCGGGCAACCGACCGCCGGGCGAGTCCGCGCACAGGCCTTCCAGCGCCGATCCGATCCCCTCACAGGCCTCCTCGTGGCAGACCAGCACCGCCCCGCCCGCCTCGACGAGGCGGCCCACCCATCCGAGCAGGCCGCGCGTGTCCATGGGCTCGCCGACCTCGGGGACGAAGGCGCGGCGCGCCTGCTTGGCGGCCGCCCTGGCCACCCCCTGCCATTTCGCGCGCCCCTTGAGGGCCCTGGGGCCGCTCCACCGCACGACCGCCCGCTCCGACGCCCACGGCACGACTGCGCTGACGCCGATCTGCGTGCACACGTCGATGGCCTGCTCGTCGTGGCCGCCCTTGGCGAGCGCCTGGACGAGGACGGTCCGCACGGCGGGCCCCGCCTCGTCGACCGCGCGCGCGACCACCAGGTCGAGCCCCGTTTTCGAGGCGCCGACGACCTCGCAGACCAACCGCCTGCCGCGCCCGTCGACCACGTCGATCCACTCCCCCGCCCCGATGCGGCGCACCTGGGCGGCGTGGCGGCCCTCGTCGCCGTCCAGGCGGGCCCGTGCCCCCGCCTCCAGTCCAGCGGGGTCGGCGGACAGGCCGTCGGAGAGGAAAACCGGCCGGGTCACGAGGCGCCGAAGGTGTCGCGCAGCTTGTCGAAGAACGACGTGTGCTGGCGGTGGGGCTCGACCCGCACCTCGCCGCGCGCGTCGGCCAGTTCCTCCAGCAGGCGCCGCGACTTGGAGTCGAGGCGCTTGGGGATCTCGACATCGACGTGGACGTGCAGGGCGCCGCGGCCCGCGCGCTGCAGTCGCCCGACCCCCAGGTCCTGCAGGACGATGTCGTCGCCCGGCTGGGTGCCCGCCTTGATGGTGACCCCCTTCACCCCGTCGAGTGTGGCCAGTTCGAACTCGGTGCCCAGGGCGGCGGTCGTCATCGGGATGGTGATCCACGTGTGCAGGTCGTCGCCACGCCGTTCGAACACCGGGTGCTTCTTCTCGTGGATCGCCAGGTACAGGTCGCCCCGTGGGCCGCCGCCGACCCCGACCTCGGACTCGCCCGAGACGCGCACCTGCATGCCCTCGCTGGCGCCCGCCGGGATGTTCACGGTGATCGTCCTTTGCGTGGGCACGCGCCCCTGGCCCGCGCAGTTGTGGCACGGCGAGGAGATGACATCGCCGTAGCCCTGGCAGGTGGGGCACGGGCTCTGCATCTGCATGCGCCCCAGGATGGAGTTCTGGACACGGGTGACGAACCCGGATCCGTGGCAGGAGCCGCACTGGGTGGGCGACGTGCCCGGCTCGCACATGGAGCCCCCGCACACGTCGCAGACCGCGTAGGTGGAGTACTCGACCTCCTTCTTCGCCCCGAAGGCCGCCTCCTCCAGCGTGATATCGACGTGGACCTGGCGGTCCCGGCCCGCGCGCACCCGCGACTGCGGGGTCGAGGCGCCGCCGAAGGCGCTGGAGAACCCGCCGCCGAACATCGACGAGAACGCCTCGGCGAAGGCGGACCCGAAATCGGCGCCGCCGCCCCCTGCGCCGCGCAGGGCGTCGGGCCCGCCGACGTCGTACATCTTGCGCTTGTCCGGGTCGGAAAGGGTCTCGTAGGCGACGGAGAGCTCCTTGAATGCCTCCTCGGAGTCGGGCCCGGCGTAGTCGGGGTGCAGCTGGCGCGCCAGTTTCCTGTACGCCTTCTTGATCTCCTCCGGGCTCGCGTCGCGCTGAACGCCCAGGACCTCGTAGTAGTCTCTCACCGGCTCACTCATTTCCTATTGATGTGGTGGTCTTCAGTCCCCGCGCGCCTCATGTGGCCAAGAAGCGCGAGAGGTAGGCTGCGACGGCGCGCACCGACGACATGGTCCGCGCGTAGTCCATGCGGGTGGGCCCCACGATCCCGAGGTGGGCGACGCCCTCCCCGGCGGTCTCCCCCGCGCGGTAGGTGCCCGTCACCACCGAGGCCTCGCTCAGCCCCTCGTGCGGGTTCTCAGCGCCGATGGTGACGTGGACGCCGCCGTCGGACTCGGCCTGGGCGAAGAGGCGCATGAGGACCATCTGCTCCTCCAGGGCGTCCAGGATGGGCGTGATGTCGTGGAAGTCGACGGCACCGCGCGCCAGGTTCGACACGCCGGATATGACGATCCTCGCCGACTCCTCGGGGGCCAGGAGCTCGGCGACCACGTCGGCCAGCACCCCGACCAGCGCACTGATCTCCGGGGGCGCGGCGGCCACCGCCTCGTCGCGCCCCGCATCGACGTCCCGCGAGGTCGCGGCGCCCATGTGGGCGCGCAGCAGCAGCCTCGCCGAGGCCACGTCGTCCCCGCTGACGGGGGCGGCCAGGGACAGGGAGCGCTCCACGACCTCGCCCTCGCCGGTGATGACGACCACGAGCAGGCGGGAGGGCGCCAGGTCGACGACCTCGAGGTGGCGCAGGGTGCGCACCGAGGTCGCCGGGTACTGGACGAGGGCGACCTGGCGGGTGAACTGGGCGAGCAGGCGAACAGTGCGCTCGACCACGTCATCGATGTCGGCGCTGTCGGACAGGAAACTCTCCACGGCCCGCCGCTCGGGGGCGGTCATCGGCTTGAGGGTGGCCAGGCGGTCCACGAACACCCGGTAGCCCCTGTCCGTGGGAACCCGTCCGGCGCTCGTGTGCGGCTGGTAGATGAGGCCCGCGTCCTCCAGGACCGCCATGTCGTTGCGGATCGTGGCGGAGGAGACGCCGAGGTCGTGGGACTGGGCGATGGCCTTGGAGCCGACGGGCTCGCGGGTGGCCACGTACTGCGTGACGATGGCGCGCAGCACGTCGAGGCGCCGGTCGTCCGCTGAGCTCCGGCTCATGGCGCTCCCTCCCCGCACTGTATTGGCACTCCGTGTCCCTGAGTGCCAATGCTACTCCCCGCCCCACTCCTGGGCACGCCCAGAGGGGCCGCTGCGCCGACAGCGAAGCCGGGCGCCCTCCCCGGCGTCCCGGTGGCCGCCCGCGCCCGTCGCGCCCTCGGGGCGGCGCCCAACACGTCGGGGAGACCGTATCGGCCGCCGCGCCCAGTGGGGCGTCAGTGGGTCCGGGAAAGCCACTCCCGCCTCGTCGCACCAGTGGGGTCCCCGGCTGCCACGACGCCCAGGTTGCCGGGAAGGCCGCTCCCGCCTCGGCGCACCAGTGGGGCGTCAGTGCGCCCAGGGGACTGTCACGAAGTCGATGAGTTCCTCGACGCGGCCAAGCAGCGCGGGCTCGAGGTCGCGGTAGTTGCGCACGGTGGACAGGATCCTGCGCCACCCCGCTGCGATGTCGGCCCGCGTGGCGTGCGGCCACCCCAGGTACTCGAGAGTCCCGTGCTTGATGTCGGTGCCCCTGGGGATCTGGGGCCACGCCTCCAGGCCGACGCGCCCGGGTTTGACGGCCTGCCAGATGTCGACGAAGGGGTGGCCGAGGACCAGCACCGACTCCCCCCACCGCTCCTGGACGGCGCGCGCGATGCGGGTCTCCTTCGACCCGGCCACCATGTGGTCCAGGAGGATCCCCGCGCGGGCGGTGTCGGTGGGGCCGAACTCCTCCAGAACCTCCTCCAGGTTGTCGGCGCCGTCGAGCAGTTGCACGACGATCCCCGCCTCCGCCAGGTCGTCGCCCCACACGTGCTGCACCAGTTCGGCGTCGTGCTTGCCCTCCACCCAGATGCGCGAGGCCTTGGCGACCCTGGGCGCGGACTTTGGGGCGGCAATGGACCCCGAGTTCGTCACCCTCCGCCCCCCGGGGGTGGTCAGCCCAGCCCGGAACCCCGCCTCCGCGGCGGCCCCGGCCGCCCGCGACGGGCCGTGGGCGGATGGAGGCAGGGGCGCGAGCGCGATGATCGGCTCCCCCTCCAGCCAGAAGCCGCCCCCGAGCGGGAAGGAACGGCGTCTGCCCCTGCGGTCCTCCAGTTCCACCAGGTGGACGCCGCCGGACTTCTCCACGCGGGTCACCGCCCCCACCCATCCGCTGCCCACGTCCTCCAGGACCATGCCGACCTCGACGTGGACCTTCCGGGACCTGGGGTTGGGTGCGCCGGGGGCGTCGCGGTGCGGGTCGTGGGCGAGGACGTCGGCGCCGTAGGGATCGATGGGGGTGAAAGCCACGCCCCCCACCCTACATTCCTGAAACGGGCTCCGCGGGGGCGGGCCAGGCGCCCTGCGCGATGCTGGTGATGAAGACGGCTGCCGCGACGGCCAGGCCCCACGAAACGAGGGAACCGATGAGGAACTCCTCCGCCTTCTCGCCGGTGTCGTCCTTGGAGACCTCCGGGAAGCGGATCACGCCCTTGGCTGCGATGATGGCGGCGATAGCGGCCTCGGGCCCCGAGGCCGCCATGAGCACGATGAGCAGGCGCTCCAGCGGCCCGATCCACCGCCCGCCTGACAGGCCGCGGCGGGCCGCGGGCGCACTGGCTCCCCCGTCCGCTTCCAGCACGTCGGCGGGTCCCGTGCCGCACACTCCACCGGGCTGGGCGCCACGGTGGGCGCGCAGTGGCTCCCCGCCCCCGCCCCTCGCGCACTGGAGGACGGCGGCCACCAGCCGGTTCGCGGGCACCGTCAGCAGGAACACCGCCGCGAAGGACGCCTCCAGGGGGCGGGCGGCATCCTGGGCGAACAGGGTGGATTCGTCGGAGAACAGGGGCATTATGCCCGCCTCCGTGGGCGTCAGGACCGCTATGACGGCGACTGCGACGGCCCACCGCACGACGATCCCCGCGGCCCGGGCGTCCGCCTCGGCCCACACGAACCAGGCCGCGCCGAATAGGGCGGGCAGGGCGCAGGCGAGCGCGGACAAGCCCAGGACGAGCGCCGCGTGCACGACGACGGCGGTGATGAGGACGGCGAACGCGGCGGCGCGCCACAGCCTCCGGGTGGTCACTAGGGCGGCCGCCTCGGCGGCCGCTATCGACAGGATGAGGGTCTCATACATGGTTGGCCTCCTGGATGAGTGCCGTCGATTGGAGCACGCCCGCTCCGGCGCCCCGGGCGAAGTCGGAGACGGCCTGTTGGGAGATCTTCTCGGCCCGGGCGATGGCGACCTGGGACTCCCCCATGGCCAGTGCCCCGGCGATACGGCGCTGGCGGGCGCTGAGGCGCCAGACGGCGTGGTCGCGCAGGGTGAGCAGGGCGTTGACGACGGCGTCCGCCGGCGCGCCCTCGGGGTCCGAGGCGTACCAGGTGCGCTGGAAGGGGCTGGCGCCATCCTGGTGGGCGTGGGCGCGGTCGATGGCGGCCCGGGCGGCCCACCAGGCGGAACCGTCCTGCAAGTAGTGGCCGTGCTCGTCGGCGCCCAGCGCGTCGAGCACCAGGATCTGGCCCTCGCCGATGCCGAAGCGCAGCGAAAGGCCGTCGGGCACCAGCAGGAGGACGCGGGCCGTGTAGACCAGGGCGTCAGCGAGGGTGCGCGTGGCGAGCTGGAACTCGTCGCCGATGGTGGCCCCGGGCTCTTGGAGGAGGTCGAGGCCCTGCGCGGCGCGGGCGAGGGTGGCCTCGAGGGCGCGTTGGGCGCTCGGCCTGTCGCTGAGGGCGCGCGAGCCGACGATGTCGGCGATGAGGGCGCATTGCGGGGTCATGGGTCCACACTATTACTTGTATCCACCCGATTACAAGCAGAATCGCGGAGCGGGTGGGCCCAGCGCGGGCGGGCGCCTCACGGCAGGGCGCGCACCCAGGCCCTCTCCTCGGGCGTGGTCCTGCGGCTCTCGAGGATCTTCCTCAGGGCGCGCCGCCGCACCGGGTCGGGCAGGCGCCCGGGCTCCGCCACGTAGGGGACGGCGTCCTCGCGGTGCGCTTCGAAGGCCGTCGCGAAGTACCAGGCGCACGCCATCTGCACGTAGTAGTCGTCCCAGTCGATGTCCGCCACCCAGTCGAGGTGGTCGGCGGCGTAGGCGCTGGTGCGCAACGCGCCCATCAGGACGCACACGCCCACGCGCACGGTGTACGCGTGGTCGGACCCGGCCCACCGGCGCGCGGCCGCGACGACGGCACCGGGGTGGGCGCCCATGCACGCCGGCTTCACGCTGTCGGCGACCATCCAGTTGTCGACGAGGGGCAGGAACTCCTCCATCTTCCGCTGCCACTGCGCGGGGTCGGCCTCGGTGTTGAGGCAGAGCATGTGCACGATATCGAGTTCGACGTAGGCGTGGGGGGCGCTGCGGAAGAACTCGTCGCTCCTGCCGGCGCGGCGCAGCGCCTGGGCCGCGCGCCGCATCTGCGCCATGGGCACACCCAGGAAGCGCTCGGCGTCCACGGTCGGGGTCAGCCGCGCGTTGAAAGCGGCGAGCTTGTCCGTGCGGGCCCCCTCCAGGGAACGCAGGACATCATCGGTGGCGCTCATGGCCCCAGTCTAGGCCGCCCGGGGCGGATCCGACAGGGCTCGTCCCTCGCTCTTCCCTGTGTCGCACACAAGGGCGGGAATTAGACAACACCGGACCGCACACAAGGGCTTGATTCCGCCCTTGTGTGCGGTGGGTGTTGCGTAAATCAGGGTCCTTGTGTGCGTAACCGGGAGGGGAGCCGGTCCGGAGTCCGGCCCTATTGCGGGCGGCAGCGCGCCCCAGGTGCGGGCACACCCTCAGTACCCCATGAGCTCGCGGGTCACATGGTCGGCGAGCAGCCGCCCCCGCAGGGTGAGCACGGCGCGTCCGGCGCGGGCCCGAGCAGCGTTGATGAGGCCGTCGGCGACGAGCCCCGCGACGCGCTCCCGCCCGGGCGCGCCCCCGGAGCCCGCGGGGGTGTCCGCGAGCGCCACGCCCTCGCCGGTGCGCACGGCCAGCATCACCCGTTCGAGGTCCCGCGTGGGCGCGTCCAGGGCCTCGCCGGAGTGGGCGGGCGAGAGCTCCCGGGCAAGGCGCGAGGCGTAGGCCGCGGGGTGCTTGACGTTCCACCACCTGAGGGCGCCGATGTGCGAGTGCGCGCCGGGGCCCAGCCCCCACCAGTCCCAGTCCCGCCAGTACGCCAGGTTGTGGCGCGAGGCGCGGGCGAGCGCCGTGGGCGCCAGGCCTCCCCGGTCCAGGGCCCCCGCCTCGTCGGGCCCGACGAGGGCGAAGTTGGAGATCTCGTACCAGCGGTAGCCCGCCGCGGACAGGACCGCGTCGGCCTCCTCGTACTTCGTGGCCTCGTCGTCGGGGTCGGGGGCGGGTAGTTCGCCGCGCGCCACCTGGGCGCCCATCCGCGTCCCCTCCTCGACGACCAGGGCGTAGGCGCTGATGTGGTCGGGGCGCATCCGGGTGGCGGCCAGCAGGGAGGCGCGCCAGTCGTCCAGGGTCTCGCCCGGGCACCCGTAGATGAGGTCCACGGACACGTCGAGCCCCGCCTCGCGGGCCCATGCCACGGCCTCGGGGACGCGCTCGGGGGCGTGGGTGCGGTCGAGGGCCGCCAGGACGCGGGGCACGGCGGACTGCATGCCGAAGGAGACGCGCGTGAAGCCCGCGTCCGCGAGCCCGGCCAGCCCATGGGCGCTGACGGTGTCGGGGTTGGCCTCGAGTGTGACCTCGGCGCCCGGGGCGATGCCGATGCGCTCGCGCAGGCCGTCGAGGGCTCGGGCCAGTTCGTCCGGGGCCAGCATCGTGGGGGTGCCTCCCCCGAAGAACACCGTGGAGGCGGGGCGGGGGCCGATCCCCGCGTCGTCGAGGACGCGGGCGGCCAGGGCGGCCTCGGCCAGGACGGAGCCGGCGTAGGTGTCCAGGTCGGCTCCCGCGCCGAATTGGGCGGTGTAGGTGTTGAAGTCGCAGTACCCGCAGCGCACCCGGCAGAAGGGGACGTGCACGTAGAGGGAGAGGGGGCGCCCGGCGTCCTTCTCGACGAGGCGGGGGTCGAGCGCGCCGTCTGCGGGCCATGGGGCGCCGTCGGGCAGGGCGGGGCTCATGGGTGCTCCTCCGCGCGGGCCTCAGGCGCGCGGGACGCGCACGCCCACGATGTCGTGCGCCCTCCTGCCCGCGTCCAGGCCGCGCGTCTCGAAGTGGGTGATGATCCGTCCCTCGTAGCGGGGCGCGAAACCGCCGCGGTCCGGGCGGGGGTCGGCCGGGTCGGGGCGCTCGCCGGCGTGGGGGTTTTCCAGCAGAGGGCACGCCTCGACGACATCGCGCATCTGCCAGGCGTAGTCGTCCCAGTCGGTGGCCATGCGCCATGCGCCCCCGTCCTCCAGCAGACGCGCCACCTCCAGGGCGAAGGCGTCGCTCACGAGGCGGCGCTTGCGGTGGCGGGCCTTGCGCCACGGGTCCGGGAAGAAGGTCCACACTTCGCGCGCGGTGGCCTCGCCCAGCAGGTGCGGCAGGGCCTGGGCGGCGTCCGCCTCCAGGACCCGGATGTTCTCGACGCCCGCGCCCGCGGCCTTCGACAGCAGTTTCGCGATGCCGGGGACCCACACCTCCAGGGCGAGGTAGTCCCGGTCGGGGTGGGCGGCGGCCGCGGCGACCAGTTGCTCGCCTGTGCCCGATCCGATCTCGATGGTCAGGGGCGCGCGGCGCCCGAAGACCTCCACGGGGTCCAGGGCGAAGTCCTCCGCGACCGTCGTGCGGCCCACGCCGCGCCTGGGCTCGATGACGTAGCGGGGGGCCACAGCCTCCCACGTGCGCCGCAGGTTCGGGGGGAGTTCCCGCGACCGCCTCGTGAAGGACTTGGTGCGCGCCATGAAGACCCCGCCCTCCTGGCCGGGGCGGCGGCGCGGGGAGGCCCCGGGGGCAGGGGCACGCGGGACGCCGGGGACCGGCCCGACGGCCCCGGAGGCGCGGGAGTGCGGGGCCCCGGCGCTCACTTCTTCCCCGTGGGCACGTCGGAGGTGAGGGCGGCGATGAACGCTTCCTGGGGGACGTCGACGCGGCCGATGGACTTCATGCGCTTCTTGCCCTCCTTCTGCTTCTCCAGCAGCTTGCGCTTACGCGTGATGTCGCCGCCGTAGCACTTGGCCAGCATGTCCTTGCGCAGCGCCTTGATGGTCTCGCGGGCGATGACCCGGGCCCCCACGGCCGCCTGGACGGGGATCTCGAACTGCTGGCGGGGGATGAGTTCTTTGAGGCGCTTCGTCATGCGCTGCCCGTAGGCGTAAGCGCCGTCACGGTGGACGATGGCGCTGAAGGCGTCCACGCGGTCGCCGTTGAGCAGGATATCGACCTTGACCAGGTCGGCCACCTGCGATCCCGACTCCTGGTAGTCCAGGGACGCGTAGCCCCGGGTGCGGGACTTGAGCTGGTCGAAGAAGTCGAAGACGATCTCGGCCAGGGGGAGGCGGTAGTGCAGTTCGACGCGCTCCTCGCTCAGGTAGTCCATGCCCTTCATGGTGCCGCGGCGGTCCTGGCACAGTTCCATGACGGTGCCGGTGAACTCCGTGGGTGTCAGGATGGTCGCGGTGACGACCGGCTCGTGGACCTCGGAGATCTTGCCCTCGGGGAACTCCGAGGGGTTGTCGACACAGACCTCGGTGCCGTCCTCGGCGACCACCGTGTAGACGACGTTGGGGGCCGTGGCGATCAGGTCGAGGCCGAACTCGCGCTCGAGGCGCTCGCGAATGATCTCCAGGTGCAGCAAGCCCAGGAAGCCGCAGCGGAACCCGAATCCGAGGGCGGCGGAGGACTCCGGTTCGAAGGTGAGGGCGGCGTCGTTGAGCTGGAGGCGCTCCAGGGCGTCGCGCAGGTCCGGGAAGTCCGAACCGTCCACCGGGTAGATGCCGGAGAACACCATGGGGTTGGGGTCGCGGTAGCCGTCGAGCGCCTGCTGGGCGCCTTTGACGGCCGAGGTGACGGTGTCCCCCACCCGGGACTGGCGCACGTCCTTCACGCCGGTGATGAGGTAGCCGACCTCGCCCGCGCCGATGCCTTCGCAGGGCGTGGGCTCGGGCGAGATGACGCCGATCTCCAGCAGTTCGTGGGTGGCGCCCGTCGACATCATGCGCACGCGCTGGCGGGTCCCCAGGGAGCCGTCGACGACGCGCACGTAGGTGACGACGCCCCTGTACGTGTCGTACACGGAGTCGAAGATCATGGCCCGCGTCGGTGCATCGGGGTCGCCCACGGGGGCGGGGACGACCTCGACGATGCGGTCGAGCAGTGCTTCCACGCCCTCACCGGTCTTGCCCGACACCAGCAGCACCTCGTCCTGGTCGACGCCGATGAGTTGGGCGACCTCGTGGGCGTACTTCTCGGGCTGGGCGCCGGGCAGGTCGATCTTGTTGAGGACGGGGATGATGGCGAGGTCGTTCTCCAGGGCCAGGTAGAGGTTCGCCAGGGTCTGGGCCTCGATGCCCTGGGCCGCGTCGATGAGCAGGACGGCGCCCTCGCACGCCGCCAGGGAGCGAGACACCTCGTAGGTGAAGTCCACGTGGCCGGGCGTGTCGATCATGTTGAGCGCGTAGGGCTGGTCGTCCACCGCCCACGGCATGCGCACAGCCTGGGACTTGATGGTGATGCCCCGTTCGCGCTCGATGTCCATCCGGTCCAGGTACTGGTCGCGCATCTCGCGTTGGGCGACGACCCCGGTGAGCTGCAGCATGCGGTCGGCCAGGGTCGACTTCCCGTGGTCGATGTGCGCGATGATGCAGAAGTTGCGGATGCGGCTGGCATCGGTGCGGGCGGGGCGGATGAGGGCCTCGAGGGCGGGCGTGGGGATGGGCACGTGTACCTCCGTCAGAATCTCCTCCTCATGGTCGCATCTGCCCCCCGGATCCGCTAATCGGAGGACTGCCGGGTCGCGCACACGCCGCGGCGCGCCCCGCAGGGCACGAAGCGCGGCCGTCCAGCCCCCGAGCGGGCGGAGGGCGCCTGGGCACCACACCACGGGCGGCAGCCCGGAGCCTGCCCACCACGTCGGCCGCGTTCATCAGCCCAGTCCCAGCGGGGCGGCAACCCACTACCAGCGGACTCCAGTGCCCGGCGGCTGCGCCGACGGCGGCCCTATCGGCGGGCGGCGCGGCGGCAGTCATCGACGAACGCCTCGACCGAGGCGCGCTCGTCCGGGCCCCATTCGGCGGGCAGTGCCGACGCCGCCGTCTCGGCCCAACGCAGGGCCTCGTCCCACTTCTCCATCGCGTACTGCGCGCCCGCCAGGGTCAGACGGCACTCGGCGGTGAAGGCGTCGTCCTCGCCCAAGTGGGTGCGGGCGTCCTTGGCCAGGACCATCCACAATCCGATGGCGCGCTCGCGCTCGCCCGCCAGCCACCAGTTCCGGGCGATGGCGTCGCGCACCCGCAGTATCCGCCAGTCGCCGCTGGCCCACATGCCCGCCATCACGTCGATGTTCGCCTCGTAAAGGCGGGTCGACTCCTCGAAGCAGCCGTCGGCGCTCAGGGCCTCGGCCAGGTTGTCGCGGGCAGTGAGCAGCAGGACGTCATCGGGGGAGGCCGCGGCCTCCATGTCGGCGAGCACGCCGCGGTACACGCGGGCCGCGCGGTCCCACCTGCCCGCGCTCTTGTGCGGCATGGCCGAGTTGTTGCGGGCGGCGAAAGCGAGTTCGCTGTCGCGCCCGAGGACGCGCTCGATGTCGGCGATCAAAGCGGGGAACCGGTCCGACGCCGCGTCGGAGAAGCCGAGGACGCACATCCAGTACGCCTCGGAGTTGCGCAGCACCAGCACGGCGGGGTCGTCGGCCCCCAGCTCCGCGGCGCCGAGGGCGATCCCGGCGCTGGCGAGGCGTTTGCACTCCGTGTAGTCGCCGTACTCCGCGCACCAGTCGATTCGGGTCTTGTACGCGGCCAGGCGCACCCCCATGGGGAGCCCGGCGTTGTGCATGAGCGCGCCGCACGCCGCCACCGCGCGCTCGTAGCCCTCGGTCGCGTCCTGGAAACTGACGGGGGTGGTCATCGGATCCTCCTTCTGCCCGGCTTCCGCGTTCCCCGCGCCGTGCGGGCCGGGCCGGTGCTCCCAGGATCCGCGCGCACCACTCCCCCAGTCACCTCGCGCGCCCGCGCCTGTGGAAGGGGGAACGGCGTGCGGCCCGCCTGTGGACGGGAGCGGGTCGCACCCCCTGTGGACGGGGGCGACCATGACCACTTCGATCGCGGTGACCGCTTCGGCGCGCCCCTCTGTGGACTAGGGGCGGCCACTAGAGGGAAGCGCTGTACGCACCCCCCTGTGGACCGCCGCCGTCCAGCTCCGGGCGAGGGCGGCGAGGCGGGGGCACACGGCCCGCGGACCGCCGACCTCCTGCCCACCGGCACGCGGCCCGCCGCCCACCGGGCGCCGGTAGGATGGGCCCCATGGCCCCACCCCTCGAATCCGTCGTCCAAGCGGCGGTCTCATTGATCACAGGACTGTTCCGGAGCGGCCCCAGTGCTCAGGGAGCCCCCTCTGCCCCGGAGTCAGCCGAGTCGGCGCCCGGGCGCGCCCCTTCCACCCCCGCCGCATCCGGGCGTCCCTCCGGGTCGAGCCACAGGCCGCGCACTGGGGCCGGCCCGCGCCAGGAGACAGGGGCCGGCCCAGGCGGATCCCACCGCACCGGATCCGGGGCCCACGACGCCTCCGGTCAGCCCCGGCCCTCCACCTCGATCCGCGAGGCGCCCGTCGCCGACGCCCTCGCCCACGCCTCGTACACCCCCGTCATGGACGGGGACGCCGATCCCGGGGAAGTGGTGTGGACGTGGGTCCCCTACCAGGAGGACGCCAGCGTCGGCAAGGACAGGCCCGTCGTCGTCATCGGTTCGGACGGCCCCGGGGTGTATGTGGTGCAGTTGACGTCGAAGGACCACGCCCTGGATGCCGAGCAGGAGGCGCGCAATGGCAGGTTCTGGCTGGACATCGGCTCTGGGGCCTGGGATCCCAAGGGTCGCCCCTCCCAAGTCCGCCTCGACCGCGCCCTATGGGTCCTGTCTACGGACGTGCGCCGGGAGGGCGCGGTCCTGCCCCGCGCCACGTGGCAGCGCATCGTCGACGCCATCGACCGCCACCACCGCGCCCACTGACCGGGCGGCGGGGTGGGCGCCAGGCGGCTTGCCGGGAGCCAGCCGACTGTCCGGGCGCCGAGCGGCTGTGCCGGCCCGGCCCCAAGGCCCCGCCGCAGCGCGCCCTCCGGTCCCGCTGACGGCCCGGTCCGCGTCCTTCCGGGAGCCCCGGTTGGACCCCGTGCCGGATGCGCAGTCCGTCGTGGTCTCAGCAACCGCGGGGGGTGTGGGGGCATTCACTGGTCGGCAACAGCACATGATTGCGAGGCGGAACGGCGGGCTGGTAGACTTGACCGTTGGACTCCCGGCCTGGTCGGGCAGGGGGTCTGGTTGGAGCCGTTTGCGGGTGCCCCACGCCCCAGTCCCGGCTCCGGCACAGCCCTCACCGACCCTGACAGACGAAGAAACCAAGGAGTAATCCGACTGTGGCAAACATCAAGTCCCAGATCAAGCGGATCCGCACCAACGAGAAGCGCCGCCTGCGCAATCAAGCCGTGAAGTCCGAGCTCAAGACCCTGGTGCGCCGCACCCGCGAGGCCGTCGAGGCGGGCGACCAGGAGAAGGCCGTCGCCGCCCTGCGCGTCGCCTCCCGCAAACTCGATGTCGCCGTGTCCAAGGGCGTCATCCACAAGAACCAGGCCGCGAACCGCAAGTCGAAGCTGGCGCGCCGCGTCGCCTCGCTGAACAAGTGAGTCCGCGCCCCTGAAGCGCTCCTGCGGGCCGCACCCCTGATCCGGGTGCGGCCCGCTCGCGTGCGCGCTCCCTCCTGAACCCGTCGTAGGGCGACCGCGCCACCGCGGCAAGAGAACCCGCTCCGCCCTCGGACGATCGATCCGTTCGAGGGGCGCCCCATCACCGTCAACGGCCGCGCCGAGTGGCTGTCCCTGCGCGGCCAGGACCGCAGCAAACCCGTGCTGCTGTTCCTGTCCGGCGGTCCCAGGGGCTCGCAACTGGTGACCGCGCGCCACTGCTTCGCCGACCTGGAGCGCGACTACGTGGTCGTCACCTGGGAGCAGCCGGGGGCGGCGAAAGCCAACGGCGCGATCAGTCCGGACGACATCACCCTGGACACCTACCTCTCCGACGGCGCGGCCGTCACCGAAGTGCTCAGGGAAGAGTTCGGCCAGGACCGCATCTACCTCATGGGCGAGTCCTGGGGCTCGGCACTGGGGCTCATGCTGGCGCGCGAGCACCCGGAGCACTACCGGGCCTTCATCGGCACCGGGCAGATGGTCGACTTCCTGGAGACCGACCGGATCGACTACCAGACCGCCCTCGACGACGCCCGGGCGAGTGGGAACCAGAAGCTCGTCAGCCAACTCGAGGAACAGGGGCCGCCCCCCTACGAGTCGGGAACCGCGTTGAAAACAGCCGCCTTCCTCTCCCCCTTGAACGGCCTGTCGGCGCGCTCGGGCCAACTCCACAGCGCGGTCTTCTCGACAATGGAGGGAGTCTACGGCGTCGAGCACCCGGCCCACAACCCCTGGCAGACGGAGACCGGGCTCTTCAACGACGAGGTGCGCCGGGTGTTCGCCGAAGCGGACTGAGTCGGGCCCGCTCCGCGCGCCCGGGCGCGCGAAGTACGGCGGACGGCACCCGCGCGCGGGACGGGGGTGGCGCCGTCCAGGCGCACCCGAGGACAGGAGCGGGGCGGGGCGCCGCCCGGGGGGCGGACGCAGCCGCGCGGGCCGGAGCGTAGGATGTGCACGTCGTCGTGGCCCCGTCCCCGCTAAGGAGAGCAGCATGGCGGATACCGCAGACAGCGCACCGGGCACTCCCCCCGCGCCCGGGGACGCGTCCACGCCCACCGAACCCACCGCCCCCGGGGAGGCGAGCGCCGAGGCCGAACGCCGCGCGCACGACCAATCCCGCGCGCACGAGGAGGAGCCCGCCCCCACCAGCGGCCCGCTCGGCGCTGGAGCCGCAAACCCGCTGGGCGGGATCGAAATCGGCGTCGAGCACCCGGTGTCCCTCTCCTACGCCCACGCCGTCGCCGGCGCCCGGCCCGAACTGGTCGTCCACGTGGGGCGCGCGCCCGCCGAGGCGGGGGCACCGCCGCTGCGGCTGTCCCTGGACTTCTCGATCGAGTGCGACGGGGTGGTCCTGGCCGTGCCCGCCCCGCTGGTGGACGTCGAGGCGGACACCGAGCCCGTGTCATTGAGCACGCCCATCGCGCTGGAGCGCACCGAACTGCTGCGGATGGCCGAGCAGCGCTCCACCGTCCTCGTCGTGGCGATGCGCGCGGGCGACTGGTCCCGCGAGGAGCAGATGAGCGGCCCGGAGGTCCTGGCGGCGCGCCAGTGGATCGTGGGGCAGGACCAGGCGTGGGCGGCCATGACGCTGTCGACCTTCGTCCAACCGCAGCACCCCCGCCTGTCCGACCTCGAGCGCGAGGCGGCCACGCTCCTGGACCAGTGGACGGGATCCGCCTCCCTCGACGGCTACCAGGGCGGGCCCGAGAGGGTCGACACCGCGGTCGACGCGCTGTGCCACGCCTTCGCCGCGCGTTCCATCGCCTACGCGCCGCCCCAGGGCAACTGGTCGGAGAGGGGCCACCGCCTCCGCGACGCGGAGGACGTGCTCCAGGGGCGCCTCGCCTCGCACCTGGACGCCGCCCTGGTCCTGGCGTCCGCCCTCGAGCACCTGCGCGTCGAGCCCCTCGTCGTGGTGTGCGGGGCGACCGCCGTCCTGGGGTACTGGAAGTCGGAGCGCCACTCGGCGGAGAACGTGGCGATGCCGGGGTGGCAGCTGGTCAACCAGATCGACCGGGGCCTGATCGGCCTCGTCGACACCGGTTCCCTGGTGGAGTCGCCTCCGCCGCCCCTGCGGGAAGTGGCGGCGCGTGCCCGCAGGATCCTGCGGGCGGACGGCTCGGGCGCCAGGTTCGTCGTGTCCGTCCGCCAGGCGCGCCTGGAGGGCGCGCGCCCCCAGCCGGTCCGCTCGGTCGGCCAGGACGGCGCCGTCGTCGAGATCGCCGCACCCATCGTCGAGCGGTCGAACACGATCACCCTGGAGAACCTGCCGGAACAGGGCGGGGCCCGGCCCTCCCTGCCCGCCGCCCCTCCCCGCGTCGAGGGGTGGAAGGCGGCCCTGCTGGACCTGAGCGCGCGCAACCGCCTCATCCACTGCCCCGACTCCGCCATCGCCTCGCACAGGCTGGTCGAGTTGGCGGTCCCCGAAGCGGTCATGGGAGCGGTCGAGGACCTCATCGCCTCGGGGAGCGCCATCACCCTGGAGGGCGCGGGCGAGAGGGCGGCCGCGTGCCGCCGCACGGGCAGAGCGTTCCACGAGGAACTCGACCCGCCGCTCCTGGCCCCCGGGATCGCCGACCACAGGCGCGTGCAGGTCGATGTCTCCAACGACGCGTACTTCTCGGCGCTGCGGGCGCTGCGCTCCCAGGCGCGCACCCTGGTCCAGGAGACCGGCACGAACAACCTGTACCTGGCGCTGGGCTCGCTGGTGTGGACGACGCGCGGAACCACCGTGCGCTCCCCGCTGGTGTTCGTCCCGGTGGAGCTGTCGACCCGGTCGGCCCGCAGCCCCTACACGCTGCGCATCGACCCGGCGGGGGCGCCCACCCCGAACTATTCGCTCGTCGAGCGGCTCCGCCTCGACCTGGGGCTGACGGTGCCGGGGCTGCGCGAGCCCACCGCCGACGACGCGGGCATCGACGTGCCCGCCCTGTTCGACGCCGTGCGCGCCGCCCTGGCCGAGGCCAGCCTCCCCTTCCACGTGGAGGCCACCACGTACCTGGGGATCTTCAACTTCGGGAACTTCCGCCTGTGGAAGGACCTGGAGGAGTCGTGGGAGCTGCTGGCCCGCAACCCACTGGTCCACCACCTCATACACTCCCCCGATGCGGCCTTCGCCGACCCCCGGGCAGACGTGGCGCCCCCTCCCGCAGAGGAGGTCCTCCCCACTCTGCCCATCCCCGCCGACGCCTCCCAGGTGGGCGTCGTCGCCCGCGCCCTCGCGGGCCACACCCTGGTCGTCGAGGGGCCTCCGGGCACGGGCAAGTCACAGACCATCGCGAACCTCATCATGCGCCTGCTCGCCGAGGGCAGGAAAGTCATGTTCGTCGCCGAGAAGCAGGCGGCCCTCGACGTCGTCTACCGCAGGATAGCGGCCGAGGGGTTCGGCCCCCTCGTGCTCAACCTCCACGACCGCAAGCAGAAACCCGCGCTCGTGCGGCGCAGGATCCTCGACGCCTCGGAGTTGGAGCCGCACCCCGACTCCGTGCGCATCGACTCGGTGCGCCACCGGGTGGAGGCGGGCCGGGAGGCCCTCGAGGTCTACGCGCGCGCCCTCCACGGCACAACGGCCTCGGGCATGTCGGCCTACGAGGCGCGGGCCTCGCTGGTGGCGTACGGCGATGCCCGCCCCTCGCTGGCGATCACGGGGCCGCAACTGGCCGCCCTCGACGACGCGGGGGCCGCGGAACTGCGGGACGAGGCGGTCCCCCGCCTGCGCGACTGCCTCCTGGGCCTGGACGGGGACCAGGGGCGCGCCTCGGCCTTCCTCAGCGCTCCCGTGGACGACGCCTGCATCGACGCGGTCGCGGACGCGATCGGGGAACTGCACGAAGTGGCGGACGCGGACGACGACGGGCTCCTGGCGGCCCTCGCCGCGCTCGACGAGGGGGAGGCGGAGGTCGTCGCGAGCGTCCTCGGGGCCACTGCCTACCCCCTGCCCGCGCTCTCGCGCCTGGCGGATCCGGCATGGCGGGCCGCCGCGCGCTCACTGCGCGACCGCCTGGCCGCGCCCCCGGACTCCCCCGCCCTCGACTACTTCCAGCCGGCCGCCCTCGAAGCCGACCTGGCCCCCGTGCGCGACGCCGTCAGCGACGCCACGCACGCCCTGCTGCGCCGCAGGACGAAGACCGGCCGCGCTTTCGGGCCCCTCGCCCAGTACCGGATCACCAGCACTCCCCTGCCCCGGTCGCCGCGCGCCGCGCTGGGCCTCATTGACGACTTGGCGGCCTGCGCCGCCCAGGACCGTGAGCTGCGGGAGCTGTGGCGCCGGGTCCTGCCCGAGGCGGCGGGGCTCCACGTGGGCACGTGGTCGGCGATGCGAGGGGAGGACCGCAGCGCGGCACTGCGCGAAGTCGAGTTCCTCATCGGGCTCGAGGGGGCGTTCGACGGGCCGCCCGGCACCGCACTGTCCCGCGCGTGCGGGATCGCGCTGGCGGCGGCGGGCGGGGGCGACGGGGAACGGGAGCGGGTCCGCCAGCGGGTGGTCCGGGTGCGCGGCTGCCTCGGGCGCATCGCCGCCCAGCCCGTCCTCCGCTCGCTGCCCATCGACCGCCTCGTCGCCCTGTCCGGCGCGCTTGCGCGCATGGGCCGCGCCGACCGGTGCGCCGACCTGCGCGCCCACAGCGCTTTGGAGCGGGCGCTGGAGCCGCTGGTGCGCCTCGGGCTGGTGGACGCGGCCGCGCAGGTGCGCGAGCGGCAGATCGGGCCCTTCGAGTTGGCGACGGCACTCGAGGTCGGCCTGGCCCGCGCCACCATCGACCAGCGCCTGCGCCACGGTCCCCTGCGCGCCTTCACCCGGGCCGTCCACGAGCACAGCGCCGACGCCTACGCCGCCGACCTGGCTTCACTGCGGGCCCTGCTGCCCCAGGGCCTCATCGCCCGCGCCCTCGCCTCCCACCGCGAGCGCCTGGAGGGGCAGGGCACCCGCCTGGACGACCTCAAGCGCGAGTTGGCGCGGCGCGTGCGCGCCCGCGGGATCCGGGACTTGGTCGGCGAGTACGGGGACCTCATCACGGGCATCACCCCGTGCGTGCTCGTCTCCCCGGACTCCGTGGCGCGTTTCTTCCCCGCCGAGCGCCAGGACTTCGATGTCGTGGTCTTCGACGAGGCGTCGCAGATCACCGTGGCCTCCGCCGTCGGCGCGATGGGGCGGGGGCGCAGCGCGATCGTGTGCGGCGACTCGAACCAGATGCCCCCCACGTCCTTCGCGAAGCTGTCGCGCGAGGCGGAGGACGCGGGCGGTTTCCCCGACGAGGAGTCGATCCTCACCGAGTGCGTCTCCGCGCACGTCCCGCGCGCCTGGCTGTCGTGGCACTACCGCAGTCAGGACGAGGCCCTCATCGCCTTCTCGAACCGCCAGTACTACGGGGGCAGGCTCTCGTCCTTCCCCAGCCCCCGCCCGCCCGCCTCCGCGCCCGGGCGGGGAGGCGGGGTGTCGATGCGCCTGGTGGAGGGGCGTTTCATCCGTTCCGTCCCCCGCGGGGGCGACCGCAGGACCCTGCGCACCAATCCCGAGGAGGCGGCGGCCATCGTCGCCGAGGTGCGGGCGCGCTTCGCCGCCGAGGCCTCCCCGTCCATCGGGGTGGTCACCTTCAACCTCCCCCAGCGGGACCTCGTGGAGACCAGGCTCCGCGACCTCGACGACCCGCGCATCACCGCGTCCCTGGACGCCGACGACGGCCTTTTCGTGAAGAACCTGGAGAACGTGCAGGGCGATGAGCGGGACACGATCCTCTTCTCCGTCGCCTTCGCCCACGACGAGTCGGGGCGCATCCCCCTGAACTTCGGGCCCCTCAACCTGCCCGGCGGGGAGCGGCGCCTCAACGTGGCGGTCACGCGGGCCAGGCGCGAGGTCGTCGTCTTCGCGTCCTTCGAGCCCGACGAGCTCGAGGTGGAGCGCTCCCAGTCGCGCGGTTTGAGGGACCTCAAGGAGTACCTGCGCCTGGCGCGCCTGGGGCCCGACGAGTACGCGCGCCGCTCCCCGCGCCTGCCCGAGCCCGACGACCACCGCGAGCAGATCGCCGCCCGGCTGCGCGGGGCGGGCGCGGTCGTGAGCACCGACGTGGGACTGTCGGACTTCCGCATCGACCTGGTGCTCTCCCCCGGGCACGACCCGGGCGCTCCGTCATTGGCGGTCCTCCTCGACGGGAGGGGGTGGGCGGCGCGCGGCACCGTCTACGACCGCGATGTCCTGCCCCGCTCGGTCCTTTCGGGCCTGATGGGATGGCCCGGGGTGGAGCGCGTGTGGCTGCCCGACTGGGTGGCGGATCCGCAGGGCGTCGTGGACCGGCTCATGGGCCGCCTGGAGGAGGCGTGGGCGCGGGCCGAGGGTGGGCGCCGGCCCGTTTCCCCGGACGGCAGTCCGGCCGGGTAGCCGGGGGTGCGCCTCGGGTTGCGCGGGCGGTCCCAGCGCGCCGGACGGCGGCCCTGCCCGGCAGTGCGGGGCTGTGGATGGCGGTATCCCTGGGACGGATCTTTCCCTGGACGCGAGAACCGGGGCCGGGGCGATGCCCGGCCCCCGCCTCGTAGCCGCCTACTCGAGTTCGAAGGCCCCCGTGTACAGCTGGTAGTACACGCCGCGCTGCTCGAGCAGCTGGTCGTGGGTGCCGCGCTCGATGATGCGCCCGTGGTCCAGGACCATGATCGCGTCGGCGTTGCGCACCGTGGAGAGGCGGTGGGCGATGACGAACACGGTGCGCCCCTCCATGAGGTTGTCCATGCCCTCCTGGACGAGGGCCTCGGTTCGCGTGTCGATCGAGGAGGTGGCCTCGTCGAGGATCATGGCCGGAGGGTCTGCCACGGCGGCGCGCGCGATCGACAGGAGCTGGGCCTGCCCCTGCGAGAGGCTGGCGCCGTTGCCGGTGAGCATCGTGTCGTAGCCGTCGGGCAGGCGCCGGATGAAGGAGTCCGCGTTCGCCAGTTCCGCGGCGGCGACGCACTCCTCGTCGGTGGCGTCCAGGCGCCCGTAGCGGATGTTGTCCATGACGGTGCCGGTGAAGAGCCTCACGTCCTGCAGGACGACTCCCAGGGAGCGGCGCAGGTCCGGCTTGTGGATCTTCGTGATGTTGATGCCGTCGTAGCGGATCTTGCCGTCGTCGATGTCGTAGAAGCGGTTGATGAGGTTCGTGATCGTAGTCTTGCCCGCGCCTGTGGCGCCCACGAACGCGATCTTCTGGCCGGGTTTGGCCCACAGGGATATGCCGGTGAGGACTTGTTTCTCCCCGTCGTAGGAGAAGTCCACGCCCTCCATGACCAATTCGCCGCGCAGCGGCGTGTAGGTGACGGTGCCCTCCGCCTGGTGGGGGTGCTCCCACGCCCACAGCTGGGTGCGCTCGCGCGTGGGCTCGATGCTCCCGTCCTGGCCGACTCGGGCGCGCACGAGGCGCACGTAGCCGTCGTCCGCCTCGCTCTGCTGGTCGATGAGCGCGAACACGCGCGAGGCGCCCGCCACGCCCAGTGCGATCATCGGCACCTGCATGGCGGCCTGCTGGATCGTCTGGGACAGGAAGCGCACCATGCCCAGGAAGGACACGACGACGCCGACGGTGATGACGCCCATGCCCGCGAAGCCGATGTTCGGCACGGACCGCAGGACCATGACGCCGCCGACCAGGGCGACCAGGACGTAGAGCAGGTTCCCCACGTTTCCCAGGGCCGGCATGAGGACGTTGCCGTAGCGGTTCGCCTTCTCCGAGTCGGTGAAGAGTTTCTCGTTGTACTCCAGGAAGTCGCGTTTGGCGGCCTCCTCGTGGTTGAAGACCTGGACGACCTTCTGCCCGTCCATCATCTCCTCCACGAAGCCCTCCTCGGCGGCCAGGGACGCCTGCTGGCGGACCATGTACCGTGCCGAGGCCCCGCCCAGTTTCCTCGTGAGCGCCACCATGACCCCGGCGACCACGGCGACCAGGGCGGTGAGCCACACCGAGTAGCTGAGCATTGTGACGGCGACGACGGCGATGGTGAGGGCCGACTGGATGAGGGTGGGGATCGCCTGGCCGATGAGCTGGCGGATCGCGTCGGTGTCGTTCGTGTAGGTCGACATGATCGCGCCGTGCGGGTGCGTGTCGAAGAAGCGCAGCGGCAGCGTTTCCATGCGGTCGAACATGTCGTCGCGCATGTGCTTGAGCGCGCCCTGGGTGATGACCGCCATGATCCTCGTGTAGAGGAAGGACGCGAGCACACCCGTGGCGAAGATCGCCCCCATTGTGAGGATGAGGCGCACGAGGGTCTCCCACACGGCGTCTATGCCCTGGGCCGTGCCCGGCGTGATCACCGTGTCGACGATCTGCTGCAGGAAGATCGAGCCGACCGACGAGGCGACCGACGCCACGACGATGCAGACGGCCACGATGA
Source organism: Schaalia georgiae DSM 6843 (assembly GCF_000429245.1). GTDB lineage: Bacteria > Actinomycetota > Actinomycetes > Actinomycetales > Actinomycetaceae > Pauljensenia > Pauljensenia georgiae. The sequence goes on along the minus strand of NZ_KE386870.1, from coordinate 363,141 downwards.
TGAGGCGGACCCGGTAGAGGCCGAAGAGGTATGAGGTGAGGCGGCGGAAGGGGCGGTCGATGCCCTCGAGCTTCTCCGCGTTCGGGTCGGTGCGCGCCATGTCACGCCACCCCGCTTTCCGTGGTCTGGTTCTGGGATTCGTAGATCTCGCGGTACTCCCCGCCCGCCGTCATGAGCTCGTCGTGGGTGCCGCGCTCCTTGATGCGCCCGTCGTCCATCACGATGATCTGGTCGGCGTCGCGCACCGAGGACAGGCGCTGGGCGATGATGATCGTCGTCGTGCCGGGAAGCTCCGTGGCGAAGGCCCGTCGGATGAGGGCGTCGGTGCGCGTGTCCACGGCCGAGGTCGAGTCGTCCAGGATGAGGATGCGGGGGCGTTTGAGCAGCGCGCGGGCGATGCACAAGCGCTGCTTCTGGCCGCCCGAGACGTTGGTGCCGCCCCTCTCGATCAGCGTGTCGTAGCCGTCGGGGAACGCGCGGACGAACTCGTCGGCCTGGGCGAGCTCGCAGGCGCGCACCAGCTCCTCGTCGGTGGCGGTGGGGTCCCCCCACCTGAGGTTCTCCTTGATGGTCCCGGAGAACAGGACGTTCTTCTGCAGGACTACGGAGACGGCGTCGCGCAGGGACTCCAGGTCGTACTCGCGCACATCTCGCCCGCCAACTCGCACGGTCCCGCCAGTGGCGTCGTACAGGCGCGGGATCAGCTGGACGAGGGTGGTCTTCGAGGCGCCCGTCCCGCCGACGACGCCCAGGGTCGAACCGGAGGGGACGACCAGGTCGATGCCGCGCAACGCGTCCTCCTCGGCGTCGTCGGAGTACTTGAAAGACACTCCCTCGAAACGCACCTCGCCGTTGGCGACCTCGCGCGCACCGCCTTCGGGGGAGGCCAGCGACGCGGAGTGGGCGAGCACCTCGGCGATGCGGTTCGCCGACTCGGCGGCCATCGTCGTCATCACGAAGATGAAGGCGAGCATGAGCATGGCCGTGAGGATCTGGATGCCGTAGGTGATGAGCGCGGACAACTGGCCGGTGGTGAGTTCCGTGCCGCCGGAGGCCACGATCATGCGAGCGCCGATGAAGTCGACCATCATGATGGCGGCGAAGATGAAGAACATCATCACGGGGTTGTTGAGGGCGAGGATCTTCTCGGCCTTGGTGAAGTCGGCGCGCAGGTCCTGGGAGGCGGTGGCGAAGCGCTCGCGCTCGTGGTCCTCGGTGACGAAGGACTTGACGACGCGGATGGCCGAGACGTTCTCCTGCACCGAGTTGTTCAGGGCGTCGTACTTCTTGAAGACGCGGCGGAATATCGGGAAGACCACCGCGATGATGAGGACCAGGATCGCCACCAGGAAGGGCAGCATCCCCAGGAAGACCAGCGACATGCGCCACGAGATGCGCAGCGTCATGATGACGGCGAAGACCACCATGAGGGGCACGCGCACGGCGACGCGGATCAACATGCCGAAGGCGTTCTGCACGTTGGTCACGTCCGTGGTCATGCGCGTGACCAGGGAGGAGGTGGAGAAGGCGTCGATGTCCTTGAAGGAGAAGCCCTGGACCCGGAAGAACAGGTCCTGGCGCAGGTTCTTGGCCAGGCCGGCCGCCGCGGTCGCGGAGAAGCGGGCCGCCAGGACGCCGCACGCCAGCGACGCCATCGCCATGACGACCAACACCAGGCCGATGCGCAGCACCGGCCCCAGATCCTCGCCGCCGAGGCGGTCCACCAGGGTCGCCATGATCAGTGGCAGCAGGCACTCGAGCGCGACCTCCCCGACTATGAACAGCGGGGTGAGCACGGAGGCGCGCCTGTACTCGCGCAGCCTCCCCGTGAGAATGCGGATGGTTTTCATCTATCGTCCCCTTCCGTGCGCGGCCCTGCGGCGCGCGGTCTTTTCCGTTGTCGTCTTCCCGGCTCCGTGCGCTCCCGGCCCCTCGGCGCGCAGTCGTTCCCGTTGTCGTCGTGTTGTGGCGCCGAACCGCCCCCGGCTGCCCCGCGGGGCTGGACCGGGGGCGCGGGCTCCGTCCGCTCCCGGCGCCCTGTGGGCGGCGCCGGGCAGGCCCGGCGCGGCGCTGCCCGTTCCCTGTCAGCGCCCGCGGAGGCGGCAGATGGTGATGACTGCCTTCTCCACCGCCCTCTGCGGGTCGCGCGAGGCGCCCTTCGTCTCCTCGTCGGCGGTGGCGATGGCCTCGAAGGCGCCCGCCAGGGAGTGGTCGGACCATCCGCGCAGGTCCCTGCGCGCCCGGTCGATCTGCCACGGCGCCATCTTCAGGGCGGCAGCGCTCCCCCCTATGGATGCCTTCGCCATCGCGCGGAACTTCATCGCGAGTGCGGCGACCAGCAGTTGCGGCGCCACCCCCGTAACGAAAGCGTGGCGCGTGAGCGTGAGCGCTTTGGCAGCCTCTCCGGCGACTGCCGCGTCGGCCACGTCGTACCCGCTCGCCTCCACGCGGCCCGCCTGGTAGCGGTGCACGTCCTCGACGGTGACGCGCCCGGGCACGTCGGACAGCAGCTGGGCGAGCGCCCCCGCCATGGCGCGCGGGTCGGATCCGAGGGCGTCGACGAGGGCGCGCATCGCCGCGGGGTCCATCTGGCGGCCTGCGGCGCGCACGTCCGCTTGGACGAGGGCCAGTTTGTCGCGGTCGTTCTTCAGCGGTTCGGCAGGGATCACGGGCCATTTGGCGCGCGCAACCGCCTCGACGACCTTCTTGCCCCGGGCGCCGCCCCCGGGGTGGACGAGGAACATCCACACGTCGGGCGCGGGCGAGGCGGCGTAGGCCACGAGGTCCGTGGCGAGCGCGTCGCTCATGGTCTCCAGGTCGCGGATGATGATCATCCTGGACTCGCCGAAGAGCGAGGGCGAGGCGATGAGGTCGAGCTGCCCGGGCCGGTAGGTGGCGGCGACCAGGTCAGTGCGCTCGACATCCGGGGCCGCTTGGTGGGCGAGTGCCCGCAGGCGGTCCAGAGCGCGGTCGATCAGAAGCCCCTCGGTGCCCTTGATGAGGACCACGGGCGCCAGGGAGATCTCGGTCGGGGCGCTCGTCCGCCTGGGGCGCTGGGCCATGCGTTCCTCCTCCGCCTGCGCGAACGGGTGTCACTGGCAGAAGCCTACGCCCAGGCGCATCGCGCCGCGTGCGGTGCGGACCCGCGTGTGACTCTTCACCCACCGGCGTGGCCGTCGCCCGAGCGCGGGTCGATGGACGCGGTGGAAGAGCTTGCGGGCAAGGAGCAGGGGGCCGCCGCGTAGGCGCGGGCCGGCGCTGATCGTGGCCGCGGGCGCCGGGCAGTCCTACGGAGCCGCCTCCCGAGCGCGGGCCGGCGGGTCAGCGCCGCGCCCCCCGTCGGAGCGCGCGGGCCCTCGCCGCCGCGTAGGCGCCCACCCCCACCAGGTACGCGCCGATGACCACGGGCACGGGGACCTCCAGACGGGCCCCGGGAAGGTCCGCGCACACCTGGGCGACCCAGGCTATCCACCCGGTCGCCCAGCTGGACGCCCAGGCGCACCACGCGGCGCCCGCCTGCCAGTAGGGGCCCAGGAGCGCCGCGGAGAGCGCGGCCACGGTGGCTGGGGCCACGGCGGGTTCGGCGAGGGTGTTGGCGAGCACCGCCCATGTGGGGACTGAGGGGTCCAGGGTGAGCAGCACCGGCATGACGAAGACCTGGCAGGCGGCGGGGACCGCCACGGCGCCCACCAGGCGGCGCAGCGCCCTTCCCAGCGCCGTGTCCCCGCGGAGTCTGCGCGCCGACCACCGCACGGCCGCGGCCGCTGGCCCGATGATCGCGAGCGCCGCCAGAACGGACAGGGCGAAACCGTAGGAGCGTGACGCCCACGGGTCGATGATGACGGTCGCGGTGACGACGGCGCACAGGGCGGCGCACGCCTGCCCGGGCCTGGCGGCGATCAGGGCGAGCGCCGAGACCGCGGCCGTGGCCACGGAGCGGACGACGGAGGGCTCGGGCCCCACCAGCAGGAGGATGAGCGCCAGAACGGCCGCGGTGCTGAGCGCGCGGGGGACCCGCCTGCCCGGAACGGCCAGCGAGACCACGGCGAGCACGATGACGATGTGGGAGCCGGACACGGCGGTGAGGTGGGTGAGGGAGGTCGCCCTCATGGCGTCCTCCAGGCCGGCCGGCAGGGCGCGGTCGTCCCCGATGGCCATGCCGGGCACGAGGGCGCGGGCCTGGGGGCTCATGGCCGAGCAGGTCCGCACCAGGTGGCGGCGCACGTTCCTCGCCCACGCCCATACTCCTCCGGGGCGGTGGACCGCACTCACGCGCTTGACGCGCAGAACCCCGGCGTTCGGGGCCTCCGAGTAGGAGGAGGGGTCGATGGTGCCGACGACGTCGAGTTCGTCGCCCCTGGCCGCGTCCGCGATGCCCGGGCCCCGTAGGAGCGCGTAGGCGCCCGAGGGCGCGCCGCCGACGGCGAGGAGCCGGGCCCGGGCGGTCGCCTCCGCGTGGGAGAACCGCGAGGGCCCGGGGTCCTGGACGAGGCGGACGCGGGCTGCGACCGCCATGCGCCCGCCCTCGGGGGCGCGGGCCGGGTCGGCGTTGTACGAGTCGGCGGCTGCCCATCCCGTGGCGAGGGCGCCCAGTGCCGCCGCGCATACGATGGCGGCGCCGAGGCGCGCGGATCCCGGTGCTGTCAGGGCGTGCTTCGGCTGGTGGGCGCTAGGCCGGGTGAGGACGCAGGCCGCAGCGGTGCCCACCAGTGCGCAGGCGATGAGGAGGCGGTGGGAGCCCGGGGGCACGGCGCTGGTAGTGGTCGCCCACCAGCTGGCCGCCCACGCGGCGATAGCGCAGGGCAGCAGGCGCAGGTCGACCATGACGGGCGCGCGCCTGGGTTCTGCGCGGGCGGGGGCGGCGCGCTCCTCGTGATGGGGCTCCCGGGCCGGCTCGTGGGCGCCGGCTCGTCCGCGACCGGGCGCGGCGCTCACGGACAGGCCCCCGACCGGATCTTCTCGAGCAGGGCCGGGCCTATGCCGGGGACGTCGTCGAGTTCGTCGACGCTGGTGATCGTTCCGTGCGCTGCGCGGTACTGGGCGATGCGCGAGGCCATGGCGGGGCCGACCCCGTCGAGTTCCTGCAGTTCCTGCTCCGAGGCGGCGTTGAGGTTGACGCATTGGGCGCCCTCGGGGGCCCGCGCCCCCGGGGGCGCGGGGGCGGCGCCTTGGGCGGGGACGACGATGTGCTCGCCGTCGGCGATGACGCGCGCGAGGTTGAGTGATTCCAGGTCGGCGTCCTCGCCGGGGCCGCCCGCTGCTTCGATGGCCTCCCCGACGCGGGATCCTGCGGGCATCGTGAGGACTCCGGGCGAGGCGACCCGGCCGGTGACGTAGACGACGACCTGGGTGGCGCCCGCCGCCTGGGAACCGCGGCTCGACCGGGCGCCTGCGCCGCGCGTGCCGCTGGGCCGGGTCCCAGCGGGTGCGGGCGCAGCGCCCTGGGCCGTGTTGGTACGGCTGTCTTCGGCAGGGGCGCCGGCGGACTGGGCGGGGCCGGATGACTGCGCTGGGGCGTCCGGGGTCGGCGTGCCGCTGGGCCCCAGTCTCCACAGGGCGCACAGGGAGACGACGATGATCGTGACGATGACGGCGCAGGTGGAGGCGCCCGATGGGGCCAGGCGCGCCTTGCGTCCGGGGTCGTCGGCGTCGGTCGGGTCCTCTTCGACGGCGCTCGTGTAGACGGCGCGTGTGAGCGCCCGCAAGCGCCTGCGGGCCAGCCATTCGTGCACGGGTGTTCTCATGCGGTCACGGTACGGCGGCCCCCGGTCCGACGGGTAATGCGCCCCCGCCTCCTGTGGATAGCGCCCGGGCGCCGCCCCGCCCTGTGGACGGGCCCCGCCTGGGGCCGTGGCTTGTGGGAGCGCGCGGTAGCGGCGCCCGCGCACACGACTGCGGGCCAGCAGCCACAACCGGGCGCCACAATCTAAGATGGAGCGGAGAACCGCCCGGCCCGACGATGGGAGAACCCGATGAGCGAGAGCATCGCCGACCTGAAAGCACAGCTCGCCGCCGCTGAGGCCGCCGCGAAGGAGGCTGAGGCCCAGGCCGCCCGCGCCAGGGCGGAGGCGCTGCGGGCGCAGCTGGAGGCGGCCGGAGCCCCACAGGGCAGCGCCCCGGGCACGCGGGCGCCCGCCCCCTCGGACGGAGGCGGTCCAGCCGCACCGCCCACCGAGGCCGGCGCTCCGACCGTCCTGGAGAGCACCTCACCCGCGCCCGTGGAGAACGCCGCCCCCGCGGCGGGTTCCTTCGCGGCCATGATCCAAGGCGCTTACTCGTGGGATGCCCCCACGATCACCATCGGCACCCTCATCGACGGCGGCGCGCGGGTCCCGGGCACCACCGCGAAGATGCCCACCGCCATGTTCAACCGCCACCTCCTGGTCGCCGGTGCGACGGGCACGGGCAAAACCCGCACCCTGCAGCTCCTGGCGGAGGGACTGTCGGCGGCGGGCTCGTCGGTGCTCCTGTGCGATGTCAAGGGCGACCTGACTGGCCTGGCCGAGGCGGGAGCCAGCTCGGACAAGCTCTTGTCCCGTACGGCGGCGAACGGGCAGGAGTGGGCGCCCGCAGCCTTCCCCGTCGAGCTGCTGAGCCTGGGCGGCGCGGACTCGCAGTTCCCGGGCGTGCCCGTGCGCGCCCAGGTCTCCGACTTCGGCCCGATCCTGCTGGCGCGGGCCCTGTCCCTCAACACGACGCAGGAGCAGGCCCTCCAGCTGATCTTCGCCTGGGCAGACTCCCAGGGCCTGGAGCTGGTGGACCTGCCCGACCTGCGTTCCGTCATCTCCTTCCTGACCAGCGAGGACGGCAAGGACGAGCTGGCAGGGATCGGCGGCGTCTCCAAGGCGACGGCCGGGGTCGTCCTGCGCGCCCTGACCGCGCTCGAGTCCCAGGGCGGCGGCCAGTTCTTCGGCGCGCCCGGCTTCGACACGGCCGACCTGATCCGTTCTGATTCGAGCGGGAGGGGCATAATTTCACTGCTGGGCGTGGGAGACATTTCCTCTCGCCCCGCCCTGGTCAGTGCAGTCATCATGTTCCTGCTGGCCAACCTGTTCTCGACCCTGCCCGAGGTGGGCGACGCCGAACGCCCCAAGCTCGTGTTCTTCTTCGACGAGGCCCACCTGCTCTTCGCCGACGCGACGAAGGAGTTCGAGCGCCAGGTCGTCCAGACAGTGCGCCTCATCCGCTCCAAGGGCGTGGGCGTGGTCTTCGTGACGCAGACGCCCAAGGACATCCCCTCCGACGTCCTGGCCCAGCTGGGGTCCCGCATCCAGCACGGGCTGCGCGCCTCCACGCCGGACGACTTCAAGAAGCTCAAGGCCACGGTTCAGACGTTCCCCAAGACGGGCCTCGAGCTCGACGAGGTGCTCACCACGCTGGGAACGGGCGAGGCCGTGGTGACGGTCCTGGATCCGAAGGGCAATCCGACGCCGGTGACGCCCGTCGGCATCTGGGCGCCCGCCTCGGTGATGGGCCCCGCCTCGGACGACACGGTGGCCCGCGTCAACCAGTCCAGCATCATCATGGGCCGCTACCGCGACGCGGTGAACCCCGATTCGGCCGAGGAGAAGCTCGAGCGTCGCGCCGAGGAGGCCGTGGCAGCCCGCGAGGAGGCCATCGCCCAGGAGGCGGCCGCCAAGGAGGCGGAGAGGGCAGCCCGGGAGGCGGAGAAGGCAGCAGCCAAGGAACAGGCCGCCCGCGAAAAGGAAATGGAGAAGCTGCGTCGCCAGGTGGAGAAGCAGCAGGAGAAGGAGGAGGCGGCCCGCCAGCGCGCGGCCGAGCGGCGCACGCGGGAGGTCGAGTCGGTCCTGGGCTCCGTTCTGCGCACCGCGGGCCGGGAGATCACGCGCTCCATCTTCGGCACGCGCAAGCGGTAGGTCCCAGGGCCCGGCGTGCCCTGGGACCGTGCCGGCTACCGCGCCGTGCAGATCGGCAGGGAGGCGCCGTCGCCCTGGGCGATGGCGTGGACGGCGTCGGCGGCCTCGCCCAGTGTGGCGACCCGCACGACGCGCAGCCCGTCGGGGATGTTCCCGACGACCTCGTTGCAGTTCGCGGCGGGGGCGAAGAACCATTGGGCGCCGTCCTCCTTCGCGCCCCACATCTTCTGCTGGATCCCCCCGATGGCGCCCACGCGCCCGTCGTAGTTCATGGTCCCTGTCCCGGCGATGACCGCTCCGCCCGTCATATCGCCGGGCGTGAGGCGGTCGATGATGCCCAGCGAGAACATCATCCCCGCCGACGGACCGCCCACGTTCTCCAAGTTGAAGGAGATGTCGAGGGGCAACTGCGCGTCGATTCTGAGGTAGACCCCCAGTTTGGAGCCCTCGGACCCCTCCTCCCCCGCGACGGTCGTCACGGGGATCTCGAGGGCGTCCCCGTCGCGCTGGACGGACAGCCGCACTGTGTCGCCCACGGGGACGCGGGACATGATGGCGAATGGCGCGGAAGCGCTGTCCACCGGGTGGACGGCCCCGTCGACGGTGGTGATCGCGGTCAAAACGTCGCCCTGGGCGACCTTGTCCGCCGCGTCCGTCCCCTCGACGCCCCCCGCGATGGTGACCGAGGCGGGGACCCGCCATCCCAGGTACTCCAGGGCGGCGACCTGCGAGGTGGACTGCGAGGACTGCATCTGGGCCTGGTTGGCGTTGTCGACTTGCTCCTGGGTGGCCGTGGGCGGGTAGACGGAGTCGTAGTCGAGGATCCGCGAGCGCGAGTCGAAAGTGGCGCCGACGAGTTGGAGGAAGTTGAGGCGCCGCCCGGGGCCGCCGCTCTCGGCGACCGTCACCATCCGCAGTTGCCCGGGCCCGCCGTCCCCGGACGGGGCCTTGGCCGCGTAGGAGGAGGACTGGGGGGCGTCGACCGCCACGTCCGCGCCGCTGGTGGGGTCCGTCCCGGAGATCGAGATCATGGGGATGCCGCTGTCGGAGCCGAGGACGTTGAAGGTCGGGCCCGGGCTCTCCACGACATAGGGAACGGGGACCCACGACAGGCCGACGACCATGAGGGCGAGCGCCGCCCCGGAGGCGGCGAGCCTCGCCCACAGGGGGACCTCCCGGCGGCGGCCGGCCAGCCGGGCCCCGTTGGCGCCGACGTGCTCCGCGTGGGAGCGCTGGGCAGGGGCTGCGGGATCGGCGTCCTGGGCGGAAGGTGCGGTGTCCTTGTTCTCGTTCACCTGGACATTGTGGCGCACCACTGGCCCCACCGCACCTGTTCGGCGCCCGCAGCGCCCGTTCCCCTTATGCTTTCAGCGCACACCCAGGCGGCTTCCAGCGCCCCGCCATATTGAGCCACTAGGCTGGCGTCATGAGTGACGAGTCCGATGGCACCCCTTTCGACGACTTCCTCCGCAACCTCCTCGGCGACGAGGCGGGCGAGGAGGCCGCCCGCGCAATGCGGGCACAGGGGTTCGACCCCTCTTCGATGCCCGCCGAGTACTCCGACCCCGCCCACCTGGAACAGGTGCTCAACCAGTTCCGCTTCATCATGAGCACGACGAGCGGCCCGGTCAACTGGGGCCTGGTCGAGGGCGCGGCGAAACAGCAGGCGTTCACCGCGGGGGATCCCCACCCCTGTGCGTCGGAGGCGGCGGCGACGAAGCAGGCGATGACGGTGGCGGATCTGTGGCTCGACACCGTCACCGACTTCTCCGCCGGCCCCGCCGAGCGCCAGGCGTGGAGCCGCGCGCAGTGGATCGACGCGACACTGCCGATGTGGAAGCGGATCTGCGAGCCCGTCGCGGCCAACGTCTCGCGGGCCCTGTCGGCGGCGCTCGCCGACCAGATGGGCGACGGGGGCGATCTGCCCGCGGGCGTCGCCGCCATGCTGGGGCAGACCCAGGAGATGATGCCCAAGCTGTCCGCCATGATGTTCGCCTCGCAGATCGGGCGCGCCCTCAGCGCCCTGGCGCAGGAGGCGATCGGCTCCTACGACGTGGGCATCCCCCTCGCCCCCGCCGGCACGACGGCGCTGCTGCCCCACAACATCGCCGCGTTCAGCGAGGGGCTCGACATCGACTTCACCGAGGTGCGCCAGTTCATGGCCGTGCGCGAGGCGGCCCACCGCCGCCTCTTCGCCTCGGTCTCGTGGCTGTCGGGCGACCTATTGCGCGCGGTCGAGGCGTACAGCGCGGAGATCGCCATCGACCCCACCGCCATCGCGCAGGCGGCCAGCAGCGTCGACCCCTCGGATCCCGAGTCGATCGAACGCGCACTCTCGGGCGGGGTGTTCGCCATCTCCGTCACCGAGGCCCAGCACAGGGCGCTGACGCGCCTGGAGACCCTGCTCGCACTCATAGAGGGGTGGGTGGAGGTCGTCACGGCCGCCGCGACGGCCCCCTACCTGCCCCACTCCGACCAGTTGCGGGAGATGATGCGCAGGCGGCGGGCCTCAGGCAGTCCCGCCGAGGAGGTGCTGGGCCGCCTCATCGGCCTGAAGATGCGCCCCAGGCGCGCCCGGGGCGCCGCGTCGATCTTCTCACTGGTCGCCGCCGACGGCACCGCCACGGCCCGCGACGCGCTGTGGTCGCACCCCGACATGGTGCCAACCATGAACGAGCTCGACTCCCCCGACACCTTCCTCACGATCCGCCAGGCCGCCCTGGAGCAGGACGCCGACATCGACGCCGCCCTCAACTCCCTGCTCGATGGGACGATGGGCTGGGCGGAGGGGCTGTCCCCCCAGGACGACCCGGAGGCGGAGACACTGCGCGAGGCGGGCTTCGCGCCGCAAAGGACGGACGCCGGCAACGACGAGGCCCCACGATCGCCCGGCTCCCCCGAGGACGGCGGCGCGGATCCGTCAGCGCCGGAGGCGTCCAGCGGCGAAGAGCAGGACGGCACAGGACCCGACTCCCTCGGACAGTAGGCCACAGGCGGACGCCCCACCTGGCGCGGCGGGACAGAATCGAAGCCGCAGCTGCTCCGCGCCGGCTCTATCCACAGATTTCCCATTTTCCAGCAGAACCCCCACCGACTGATACATAATGATTTAAATCATGTGAATCGGGAGGAACGGTTATGAAACTGAGAAAAGGAACTGCGGTCCTCTGGCACGGGCAGAACGCTGTTCAGATCGGATCCGACCACTACCACCACACTGTCATCGAGGGCGTCGACGACGCCGAGCGCGCCTGGCTGCTGCGGGCGGCCCTCCCCGAAGGCGGGGGCAGGCGGTCGGGGGCACACCCCGCGGGCCCGCCTGCCCGCCATTCGCTGATCGAATCCGCGCTGCGCCGCAACCGGTTCCTCGACGAGGGCCCCACTCCCCCACTCGTCGTCGGGGCCGTGGGCCTGACCCCCGCCACCATTGTCGCGCTGGGGGCGCTGGCCGACGGTTTCGCACTCGAGTGCTCCATAGAGGACTCCGGCCTCATCGACGAGGACTTCCAGCGGTTCTTCCCCTCGATGGCACTGGGAACCCTCCGCGCCCCCTCGGCACGCAAGCTCCTCGCCGACCGGATCCCCCTGGCCCGCCTCCACTGCCAGTCCCAGCCCCACATCGCGATCGTCAGCGGCGACCGGATGATCGACCCCACGCGCACCGAGGCGCTCACAGCCGTGGACACCCCCCACCTGCTGGTCACCAGGGGCGAGACGGGGTACGAGGTGGGCCCGCTGGTCCTGCCCGGCGCGACCCCGTGCCACCACTGCGTCGAATCTGCACGTATCGCCGACGACCCCTTCCGCCTGGCCCACCTGCGCCACGGCTGCGGCCAGCCGCTGGGGGCGCTCACCGCCTCGGCCCACCTGGCGGCGGGCCTGCTGATCGCGCGCCTCGTCCGCGCCCTGTGCACGGGCGCGTTCGATTTCGCCGACCTGCCCGCGATCCACATCGTCGATCCCGACGGCGGCACAGCCGTGCGCGAACAGGCGCGGCCCGACCCCTCGTGCGCCTGCGGCATCGGGACCATGCCGCCCCCGGGCGAGTCCCCTACGGCTCCGGGGGAGCAACCTCCTCCCCCCGCACCAGGGCCAGTACCGGGGCGGCGAAGCGCTCGACCTTGACGTCGCCGATCCCCTTGATGACCCGCAGCTGGGCGACGGTCTTGGGCCTGGTCACCGCGATGTCGCGCAGCGTCTGGTCGGTGAGCACAGCGAAGGCGGGGACCGAGGCCGCCTGCGCCACCCCCAGGCGCCACGCCTTGAGCCTGGCGAAGAGGTCGAGCGCCTCCTCGCCCGCCTCCGCCTCGAAGCGCTCCCTGCGCTCGCGGGCGCTCTCTTTGGCCGCCTGGCGCTTCGGCTTGCCCACACTCCTGTCCGTCGGCCACACGCCGTCGAGCAGCCGGGAGCGGTGGCGCTTGCCGCGCCCGCCCGTGGCGCGCATCCGCGCCCATGACACCTCCAGCACGTCGCGCGCCCGGGTGAGTGCCACGTACAGCAGGCGTCGCTCCTCCTCGCGGGCTGCGGGCGTGGAGGCGTAAGAGATCGGGAGCAGTCCCTCGGCGACGCCCGCGACGAACACCGCGTCCCATTCGAGGCCCTTCGCGGTGTGGATGGTCGCCACTTCCACGCCCGTTTTGTCGGGCTCGACCTGGTACTGGGCGCGCTCGTCGAGCTCGGAGAGGAACCCCGCCAGGTCGGAGGCGTTCGTGTCATCCGCCCACGCCACGATCGCGGCCATGTCCGCCCACCGCTCGCGGGCGCTGCCGCCGACGGGGGCCTCCTCGCTCCAGCCGACGCCGCCCAGGGCGTCCCTGACCGCCGCGCCGACGCCCCCCGCACCAGCGCCGTCCCCTTCCTGCGCCGCGGCCGCCGTGCGCAGCGCCGATAGGGCCCGGCGCACGTCCTCGCGGCGGAAGAACGGCGTCGAGTTCGTCATCGCGACCGGGATGCCGCGCGCGCCAAGCGCCTCCTCGAACACCTGGGACTGCCCGTTCGTGCGCAGCAGCACCGCTATCGAGTGCGCGGGCGTCCCGCCCGCCATGAGCTCTGTGATCCGCTGGGCGATGCCCTCGGCCTCGGCGACGTCGTCGTCGTAGGTCCGGTAGGCGACGGGCCCCCCGCCCTGACGCTGGCTCACCAGACGCACCGTGCCCTCGCGCTGGGCCGCCCTGGCGAGAACGCGGTTCGCGGCCTCGACGATCGCGGGCGTCGACCGGTAGTCGCGGGTGAGCTCGACCACTCGGGCGCCCGGGTGCTTGCGCGCGAAGCCAGTCAGGTACTCCGGGCTGGCCCCCGTGAAGGAGTAGATGGTCTGGGCCACGTCGCCCACCACGCACACGTCGTGGCGCCCGCCCAGCCACAGGTCGAGCAGGCGGGACTGCAGGAGGTTCACGTCCTGGAACTCATCGACCACGAAGTTGCGGTACTGGCCGCGAACGAGGCGCGCGATGTCGGGGCGCTCCTGCAGGATGCCGCACATGTAGACCAGCACGTCCTCGAAGTCCACCACCCCCCTCTCGGACTTCGCGTCCTCGTAGGCGTCGAGCAGGCGCGCCGCCTCCGCCCCCGTCAGGTCGGCGGGCGCCTGGCGGCCAGTGCGGCGCAGGTGCGCCTCGTAGCGGTCCGGCCCCACCATCGACACCTTCGCCCACTCGATCTCCGCGGCGAGGTCGCGCACCGTCGTCCTGTCCACCGTGATGCCCAGCCTCGCGCAAGCGCTCGACACCAGGGACGCCTTGTGCGGGACCACGTCGGGCATGGGGCCGCCGACGACCGTCGGCCAGAAGTGCCGCAGTTGGCGCAGCGCCGCCGAGTGGAAGGTCCGCGCCTGCGCCCTCGGGACGCCGAGGGCGGCCAGCCGGTGGCGCATCTCGTAGGCCGCGCGCTTCGTGAAGGTCACGGCGAGCACGTTCGACGGGTCGAAGGCCCCGACGGCGGCACCGTAAGCGATCCGGTACGTGATCGCACGGGTCTTGCCCGTGCCCGCGCCCGCCAGGACCGCCAGCGGGCCCGCGACCTGCGTGGCCACCGCGCGCTGGTCGGGGTCGAGTGCGTCGAGGAGTTCGTTCGGGCTCAGGCTCATAGTCCGAATCATCCCATCTCCGCCGCGCATGTGCGTGCTGCCCACCCCGCCAGGAGGGCGAGGAGCGGGAGCGGCGGCCGCGGCCAGGGCCGGTTCCGCCTGCGCCCCTCAGGCGCGCCGGAAACGGGGCGACGTCCACCAGCCACCGCGGCCAGGGCCGGTGCGCCCGCGCCCCTCAGGCGCGCGCCGGGAGTGGGAGCTCCCCTCCGTACCACTGGCGGAGCATCGCGTAGGCGATCGACGACCCGCGCGGCACCAGCAGGCGCCCCAACCCCATCGCGTCGGCCAGCTCCTGCCGGCTGTAGAAGCCCGCCCACTCGATCTCGGCGCCGTCGGGCGCGGGCGCGGGCGCCTCCTCGCGGGTGCGCGCGACGTAGCCCATCATCTGGGAACGGGGGAAGGGCCACGGCTGCGTGCCCACGTAACGGGGATCCTCGATGCCGATGGCGACCTCCTCGCCGACCTCGCGGGCAACCGCGCGGTCGGGGCTCTCCCCGGCCTCGACGAAACCCGCGATCACGGAGACGCGGCCCGGCTCCCACGCCGCGTTGTGGGCGAGCAGGGTCCTCCCCCGGTGGTCGTCGACGCGCACGATGACCGCCGGGTCCTGGCGCGGGTACTCCAGGCGCCCGCAAGCCTCGCAGCGCGCCGCCCACCCGCCGCACTGCGGCTCGAGCGCGCCCGCGCACCGCCCGCAGTAGCGGTAGTCGCGGTGCCACGCCGCCAGGGCGACGCCACTGAGTGCCAGCGCCGCGTCGTCGCCGCCCATCAGGTGGCCCACGGAACGCAGGTGCCGCCACCGGCCCCCCGCGCCGTCCCCTCCGCGTTCGACCTCGATCGCGACCACCACCCGGCCGCCCACGGCTCCGATGAACGAGGCCCGGGCGCCGCCGCGCACGAGCGCCGATGCGCGGCCGGGGGCCATGCGCGCCAGGCGCACCCGCCCGGAGTCCCCCTCCTGCGCCCCATCGACCATGACGTGGCCGCTCGGGGCGACCCCGATGGCAGCGACGGCGCCGACACCGTCGGGCAGTGGCGCGCCCGAGAGGATCCGGTCCGGGGCGAGGGAGTCGCGCAGGCCCACGCAGGGGTCGACGCGACCCCGAACGAGTGGGAGGTCGAGTGCCATGACCCCACCGTACCGCGCTGGGCTAGGCTGGTGCCCATGAGCACACGAGCGACGCGCGCCGATGGGCGCGCCCCCGACCAGCTGCGCCCCGTCTCCATCACCCGCGGGTGGTCGGGAACGGGCGAGGGCAGCGTCCTCATCGAGTTCGGCGCGACGAGGGTCCTGTGCGTCGCCTCCTTCACCACGGGGGTGCCCCGGTGGAAGCGCGACTCCGGCGAGGGCTGGGTCACCGCCGAGTACGCGATGCTGCCGCGCGCCACCGACCAGCGCTCGCCCCGCGAGTCCGTCAAGGGCAAGGTCGGCGGGCGGACCCAGGAGATCTCCCGCCTCATCGGGCGCAGCCTGCGCGGCGTCGTCGACACGCGCGCCCTCGGCGAGAACACGATCACCCTCGACTGCGACGTGCTGCGCGCCGACGGCGGGACCCGCACCGCCTCCGTCACCGGCGCTTACATCGCCCTGGCCGACGCGGTCGCGTGGGCGAAGCGGAACGGCGCCGTCTCCCCTGGCGCGAAGGTCCTCACGGACTCCGTGTCCGCGATCTCCGTGGGGATCGTCGACGGCGAGCCCGTCCTCGACCTGCCCTACGCCGAGGACGTGCGCGCCCACACGGACATGAACGTCGTCCAGAGTGGTGACGGGCGCTTCATCGAGGTCCAGGGGACCGCGGAGCACGCCCCCTTCTCCCGCGCCGAGCTCGGCGCCCTGCTGGACCTGGCGGCCCTGGGCAACACCCGCCTGGCCGGGGCCCAGCGCGCCGCGCTGTCCGGCGCGCCCGGCGAGCGCGTCGAGGTGGCGCCGTGAGCGCGCCGCGCCTCGTCTTCGCGACGGGCAACGCCCACAAGATCAGCGAGTTGGAGGCCATACTCGCGCCCGCGTGGGAGGGGTTCGACAGCGGGACGATCGCCCGGATGAGCGACTTCGACGCGGATGCGCCCGTGGAGGACGGCGCGTCCTTCGAGGAGAACGCGCTCATCAAGGCCAGGCACTTGGCGGCGTTCACAGGACTGGCGGCGCTCGCCGACGACTCCGGCCTCACGGTGGACGTCATGGGGGGCGCGCCCGGGATCTTCTCCGCCAGGTGGTGCGGCCGCCACGGCGACGACGCCGCGAACCTCGATCTGCTGCTCGCCCAGCTCGCCGATGTCCCCGACGCCCTGCGCTCGGCCGCCTTCGTGTCCGCCGCCGTGCTCGTGCTGCCGGACGGGCGCGAGTTCGTGGAGCGGGGACAGGTCCGCGGGCGCCTTCTGCGCGAGCGGCGGGGCGGGGGCGGATTCGGCTACGACCCGGTCTTCGTGCCCGACGGGCACGCCCTGACGACGGCGCAGATGAGCGCGGAGCAGAAGAACGCCATCAGCCACCGCGGCCAGGCGTTCCGCGCCCTGGCCCCCGCGATCATCGACTACCTGCGGTCCTGAAGCCGGAGCCACGGGAGCGGTCGTGCCCCGCTGACCGTCTGGAGGCCGGTCGCGCCCGGCGGTGTTCAGGGCACCGGGCCGCAGGGGGAGCCACGGGGGCGGTCGCCCCGCCCCGGTCCCCGGATTGTCTGATGACTGAATGCCGAAAGGAGTATGATAGGTCACGTCTTCTTGACCGCAACCGCGCGCGCCACGCGCAGATTCCGAAGGTGAACCCATGAGAATTGGTATTTTCAACGACGAGGACCAGATCGCCTCGCAGGCCGCAGACCGCATCGTCGAGGTCTACCGGGCAAAACCGGATTTCGTGCTCGGCCTGGCCACCGGGTCCTCTCCCCTCAAGCTCTACGCCGAGCTCGTCCGCCGCCACCAGGCCGGTGAGATCTCCTTCAAGCGCGTCCGCTCCTACAACCTCGACGAGTACGTGGGCCTGCCCCGCGACCACTACGAGGGCTACGCGAACTTCATCCGCCGCAACCTGGTCGGCCTCGTCGATATGCCCGAGGGCGCGGCGCACGGCCCCGACGGCTGGTGCGACGACCTCGAAGCCGGTGCGCGCGCCTACGACGAGGCGATCAAGGCAGACGGCGGCATCGACATCCAGGTCCTCGGCATCGGCTCCGACGGGCACATCGGCTTCAACGAGCCCGGGGGCTCCCTGGTGTCGAGGACGCACGTCGGCGTCCTCACCGAGCAGACGCGCCGCGACAACGCCCGTTTCTTCGACGGCGACATCGACGCGGTTCCCACCCACTGCGTCACCCAGGGCCTGGGGACCATCATGGACTCGCGCGCCCACGTCTTCATCGCCACCGGCGAAGGCAAGGCCGACGCGGTCAAGGCCATGATCGAAGGGGGCGTCACCCAGCGCTGGCCCGCCTCCATCCTGCAGCACCACCCCGACGTCACCGTCCTGCTCGACGAGGCCGCCGCCTCGAAGCTCGAGCTCGCCGACTTCTACAAGGAGGTCTGGGACAAGGAGCGCGCCGGGCGCTGACCGCGGCGGCAGTGGCGGACGGCGCGCCGACGGCCGGTCCCACGTGCGCGCCGGGCGCATGCACGGCTAGCAGGCACGAGGGGTCGCCGATCCCACTGGCGCGCCGTCCCCGCGCGACCTGACGGGGCGCGGGGACGGGTCCTACAATGGGCCCATGCGCGACGCTCTTGACGAACCCACTGGGCCGGGCGGGCCCTCCACCCAGTCCTCGACCGGCCTGCTCGAACGCACCGAGGTCGAGCAGGAGAAGTCCCCCGGCGATGGCGACCGCTTCGCCCATTTCGTCCGGCGCGACAAAGCGAACTCCTCGATGGTCACGGGCCAGCCCGTCGTCGCCCTGTGCGGCAAGGTGTGGATCCCCACTCGTGACGCCTCGAAGTACCCCGTGTGCCCCACATGCAAGGAGTTGCGCGACTCGATGGGCAAGAGCGGGCGCAACTGGCCCTTCTCCGACGGCGGGAAGCCAGGGTCCGGCGAGTGAGCCCGGCACTGACACGGCGCGCGCCGAACGGTCGGCTGCGGGCCTGGCAGTCGCGCGCCCTCGAGGCCTACACGAGCCGCTCCCCGCGCGACTTCCTGGCCGTGGCCACCCCCGGCGCCGGCAAGACCACCTTCGCCCTCACACTGGCCACCGAGCTCATCGCCCAGGGGGTCGTCGACAAACTCACCGTCGTGTGCCCCACCGAGCACCTCAAAGGCCAGTGGGCGGACAACGCGGCGCGCTTCGGCATCCACATCGACCCCGATTTCACGAACTCGCAGGGAGTGGCGGGCTCGCACTTCGACGGCGTCGCCGTCACCTACGCCCAGGTCGGCTCGAACCCGGCCGTCCACGCTGCCCGCACGCGCGCCCACCGCACGCTCGTGGTCCTCGACGAGATCCACCACGCCGGCGACGCCCTGTCGTGGGGAGACGGCGTGCGCGAGGCTTTCACGGACGCCACGCGCCGCCTCGCCCTGACCGGCACGCCCTTCCGCTCAGACACCTCCCCCATCCCCTTCGTCACCTACGCCGAGGACGCCGAGGGGATCCGCCGCTCCCGGGCCGACTACACCTACGGGTACGGGGACGCCCTGCGCGACGGGGTCGTGCGCCCGGTCCTCTTCATGTCCTACTCCGGGCAGATGGCGTGGCGCACCAACGCGGGCGACGAGGTGAGCGCCCGCCTGGGCGAGCCCCTGACCAAGGACATGATGAAGCAGGCGTGGCGCACCGCCCTGGACCCCAAGGGCGAGTGGATCCCGGCGGTCCTGCGCGCCGCCGATCAGCGCTTAGACGAGGTGCGCCGCGCCGTCCCGGACGCCGGTGGCCTCGTCATCGCCTCGAACCAGGACCAGGCGCGCGCTTACGCGCGCCACCTGAGGCTCGTCACGGGCAGGGCCCCCACCCTGGTCCTGTCCGATGACGCGGACGCCTCGGACCGCATCTCCGCCTTCTCCGACTCCACGGACAAGTGGATGGTCGCTGTGCGCATGGTCTCCGAGGGGGTCGACGTGCCCCGGCTGGCCGTCGGCGTTTACGCGACCAACGCCTCGACCCCGCTGTTCTTCGCGCAGGCCATCGGCCGTTTCGTGCGCGCCCGTAGGAGAGGTGAAACCGCCACAGTGTTCATCCCCTCCGTGGTCCCCCTCCTGGAGCTCGCCGGCGGCATGGAGGTCGAGAGGGACCATGCGCTGGACCGCCCCGAGCGCTCCGGCCCCTCAGAGGACGACATGTGGAGCCCGGAGGAGGCCCTGGTCGCCAAGGCGAACCAGGCGGAGAAGGCGTCCTCGGACCTGCTCGGCCAGTTCGAGGTCCTCGGTGCGGACGCGGAGTTCGACAGTGTCCTCTTCGACGGCTCCGCCTGGGGCGCGGGCGCGGAGGTCGGCTCCGAGGAGGAGCAGGAGTACCTGGGGATCCCCGGCCTGCTCGACGCCGACCAGGTGGCCACGCTGCTGCGCGCGCGCCAGGCCGACCAGATCGCCTCCCAGAAGAGGAGCCGCGACGCAGCGCGCCAGCGCGCCGACAACGCCGGGGTGCCCGCCCACAAGCGGCGCGCCGCCAAACGCAAAGAGCTCCAGCACCTGGTCTCCACATGGGCGCGCCGCTCCGGCGACACCCATGCCGTCATCCACTCACAGCTCCGCCAGCGCTGCGGCGGCCCCGAGGTGGCGCAGGCGAGCACCGAGCAGATCGAAGCCCGCATCGCGCTGCTGCGCGAGTGGTTCGTCGGGCGGCGGTGACCCCTGGTCCGGCACGGCCGGACCGGCCGCCCGCCCCGACGGTGCTGGAACGGGGTGGGGCACCCGCCCCACCCCGTTCCAGCCGTATCAGCGGCAGCTCACTTGGCGACGGCCTTCTTCAGGGTGGAGCCGGCGGAGAGCTTCACACCGAAGCCCGCGGGGATCTTGATCTCCTCGCCGGTGCGGGGGTTGCGGCCGGTGCGCGCGGCGCGCTCGACGCGCTCGACCGACAGCAGACCGGTGACCTTGACGGGCTCACCCTTGGACAGGGACTCGACGAGAACGTCCTGGAAAGCGCCCAGTGCGGCGTCGGCCTGGACCTTGGTCAGGTTGGCGCGTTCGGCAATCTGAGCAACGAGCTCGGTACGGTTGACGGACATGGAGGAACCTCATTCCTTTTCGTTCTTGGTTACCACTTTCGTGGTCACGAGGAAAACACTACGAAATCTGCGCGGGATTTGTCGTCTATACGGCGGTATTTCGCGGAAATCACCCCGATTCCCGGCAATTTATGAGAAAAATCGCCCGATTTTGAGGCACAGGACACTGAATCGGGCGGATTCTGTTGGTGCGGGACACACCGAAACAGGGCACCACTGGGATATTGGCCGGTAACCCAGGAGGTGCGGTCCCCGCAGCGACCGACCGGGGATGTGTCCGCCCTCGCGCGCTGCGGGCCGGGACCTGCCCACTGCCCCGCGTCCCCCTGGCCCCGCGAACAACGTCACACCCTCATGCGCCTAGCCCCGGCGGTCCGCCACACTCCCCCGCTCCACCAGACGAGTCGGCACCACGACCGCACCGGGAGCCGCCTCCCCCGCGATCGCACCACATACCGCCCGCACCGCGCAACGGCCCAGTTCCTCGAAGTCCTGGCGCACCGTGGTCAGCCCCGGCCCGTAGAAGGCCGCGGCCGGCTCGTCGTCGAAACCCACCACCGAGACGTCGTCCGGCACCCGCGCCCCCGCCTCGTCCAACGCCCGCAACAGGCCCAGTGCAATCGCGTCGTTCGCGGCGAACACAGCATCAGGCAGCCCCTGCGCGGCCAGGCGCCTGCCGGCCTCGTAACCGCCCGCGCACTCCCAGGAGGACTCCAGGGGCTCGCGCTGCGCCAGTCGGCGCGCCTCCATCTCCGCGCGCCACCCCGCTTCGCGGGCCTTCGCCTCGTACCAGTCCCCCGGCCCCGAGATGTGGACGATGTCGTGGTGCCCCCGCTCGGCCAGATACCGTACCGCTAGGCGTGCGCCGCCCACCTGGTCGGCGCGCACGAAGCGCAGCCGGGGGGAGGCGCATTGGACGGCGCTGATCGCGACAACCGGGACGGGAGCGCTCATGGCGCCCACGGCCTCCGCCAGACCGGCCATAGGGGCGACGACCACGACCGCCTCCGCCGCCAGCCCCAGGAAGTGGTCGATAGCGCCCGCCAGGGACACGGCCGAGTAGTCGGACAGAGCGGTCACGCCCGTGAAGAATCCCGCCTCCCGCGCAGCGGTCTCCAGGGACACCAGGAGCGACGCGGGACCGTAGTGCGCGGAGGCCGTCGTGATGATGCCGACAATGGAACTGCGGCAGGTGACCAGTGCGCGCGCCACTGAGTTGCGCCGGTACCCGAGTTGCTCGATAGCGGCCAGCACCCGCGACCGCGTCTCCTCGGCGACGTGGCCCGTGTCATTGACCACCCGCGAGACCGTCTGATGCGACACGCCCGCCAACCTGGCAACGTCCATCATCGCGGGCTGTCGGCCGCCGCGCGCAGTTCCCATTCCCGACCTCCCTCCATTGGTTCCCCACCCACCATAGCCCCGCGGCCCCGCTCCCGCCCCGCGCCCCGCCGGATCCGCGCCCCGAAGCGCCCTGCCCGCGCGGCATCGCCTCCATCTTCCAGTCCGCGGGGATCGGCAAGCGCATCGGCGTGCGGCTGCCCCTCGTCCAGGGCTCCGCCTCCACCGACGACGACGCGGCCCAGGCCAGTGCGCCGCGTGGAGCGAGGGCTTCGAACAGTTCGCCTGAACCCCGGATGCGCTGCGGGGGCCAACCCATCGGTCGGCCCCCGCAGCATCCCATCAACACAATGCGCTAGCTCTCAAACAACTCCTCGTGAATCACTCGCGGGGCGTGGCCCCCGCTTCCTTCGTCGTGCCTCCAGCGTAGGGGGCGGAGCTTGGCGGAGGAATGGAATCCCCTCGGAGTTCCCTGGGAATCGCGCACGGATTCAGACGATGACGGCCGTGCCCGTCGCGATGGCGGCGAGCATCCCGTTGTCCGCGCCGGCCGTGAAGTAGTCGACGTGGACGCCGACAACGGCGTTGGCGCCCATCTGCTCAGCGCGCCCGCACATCTCGCCGACCGCCGTGCGCGCCGCCTCCTGCAGCTCATTCTCATACGAGCTCGCCCGGCCGCCGAACATGTTGGACAGGCTCGCACCGATGTCCTTGAACATGTTCACGCCCGCGATCGTCTCGCCCGAGACCATTCCGAGGTACTGCTGGATCGGGTGCCCCTCCAAGGTGGGGGTCGTGATGACCAACATACGCGTTCCTTTCTTCGATTCATGTGCGGCAGATCCAAGAGTAGCGAGCGGCGCAGTGCGGGGGAAGGGAAACCGAGCGGGAACATGAACGCCACAGTCCTCGCCCTCCGCACTTCGGCCCGGACCGTCCAAGTGGACGGGGAGTATTCACGAACGCCTCAGCCCCCATTCTCCGCCCCTTCCCCACCGCCCCGCGCTTCAGCCGCCTGCTCGCCGATGCCGCTCCGCCCGGGCCGGGGCGCTGCCGCCTGTGAGCCGGAGGATCCAAACCCACCCACACGCCTAAAACGGAGGAGCACGTTCGCAGAACCCTGGTCCCCCGGTTCTCACCGGGGTCAGGTCGAGATGCGCAACCGTACGAACGCGCATGGAACTGCGTTGTTCGTGGACCAGCGCCGGAGAAGGCCGTCCCCCGGTTGCTCTTTGGGAAAGGTCTTCCGCGACGCCCATGTCCTACCCATTAGTCGAACAACGGGTCCATACGCGGACGATGGTGGATGCCATTCACTTTCAAGACCTCGTAAGCACGGCGCACACGACGCTCGCGGAAAATAGTGACCTGGACGATCGCATCGATCTCGTCCCCATCCTCGAATCGCACTGCATTGAGAGCGATTCGATCAGCGAACTCGTCATCAAGCATCGGGGCAGCGAACGTGTAGGTGGGGCCCGTGTCGGGGATGGCCTCGAACCGCCATCGCTTGCCATCGAAGGAGACGGACAGGAGGCGCAGGCGCATCTCTTCCGTCCAAGTCTGATCCGTATCCTTGTCAAGCCTAGCGAACCATTGGCGATCGCCGCAGTCGAGGGAGACCAGATCACGGCCCCCGGCAATGATGTTGACATTGTCAACCCCCCGGGTGAAGGTGGGCTGAATGAAGTCCCGGACGCCGTTGCGGAAGTTATTGTTCACAGTGAGGTTGATGACCTGGGTAGGTCGGTTGACAACCTCTCCGTCGTCGAGGGTCAAGTCCTCGTGGGTGGGCGACACCTCCTCGCGTTCGACGATACGGCGCCCGCGCAAGTATTTGCCAAGGCCCACAGCCCCGGCGACCACGATCGACACGGCCGCTAATGCCCCACCTGTGATGTTGACGGCGCGCTCCACGGCTAGTCCCACGTCTCCCGCGAGCCATGAGAAGGCAACCTGGGGGAGCGTGAGCCGCACGCCCACAGACACACCAGTGGTGAACGAACCGCGGTCCTGGTAAACGACGCGCACGTCGGGGATATCCGCATGCGGATCGAGGACTCGCACAGCCTCCCCAACCATGACGGAGTAGCCGATGATCGCTCGCCCATATTCGCCCATCGCGATGGTGCCGTCATCAACTCCCTCACCGTGGAACGTAAAGGCACCTTGTTCCCTGTAGTACCTCCGTATCATGCCTGGAGTCTCCCACAGGGGTTCCTCATCTGGAAATGGTTCACGCCGCTGTTTGGGTGTCATGCAAGCCACTGTACACAGTGACCGACCCATGTAACAGCCCTTTCCCGACTCTATTTTCAGTCCTGGGACTCCTGGCCCGTGCTTCCACCATGGATCGCGCGATCACACCGCAGGTGCCCCAGACGTGTTTACAGCGTTTCAACGATCCAGAGCGGGTGGCCGAAAGCCAGCGAGGCCAACGGGACCCTGCATCGGCCAGCAACGGCCTACAATGTCTGGGGCGACGAAGGACTTGACCGCCGGGTCGTCGTCTCCCGCGAGAAGCTGCCCGTTTGCCTTGCGGACACCATACCGCCATACCGCGAACGGGGCGCCTGGTAATAGTTCACCCGAATGCCCTGGTCCGCCTCTCGGTTCGTGGCCATCCGCCCGCGCAAGCGGAATACACCAAGTCCTCGTCGATGCCACTACCCTTCCCCGACCGCTGCTGCCCTGGCCAGCCAGGCGCTCGGATTGCTGCGGCGCACGAAGGTCTGCCCGGCGCTGTGGCGGTGCCCGTCGGCTCTGGTGTATCGCGCTTAGAATTGGTCGCCGATGACATTTCTGATCGTTCCGAAGACCCGGTATGTTGGCATTGCCCCTCCTCGTGTTTGTGACACTGCATCTAATGCCACTGGCAGCGCCGCCTCCCCCATGCCGCTACTAACACCATACAATGTGCGGTAACCTACACCATGCCGCCCACCCCGTACCACCCGGGAACCCAGTCCAGACAAGGGAAAACCCCGGGATTCCAGGGGAATCCCGGGGGTCAGCGGAACCTAGGGGCAAGTGTTGAGCTCATCACTGCACATGGCCGCCTACTACTGGTGTGGTATTAGCTGCTTAAGTGACTACGTCCAGTGGAGTGGAGTAATCGTTTTGTGTCCTTCGGGCGGGGTTATGCAGTGAGTGTGAGTGTGGTGTTCTCCTGGGGGATGGGTTGTGATGAGAGTCAGGAATTCATGAGGAAGCCCGGGCCAAGGTAGCGGCGGCCTTGGGGCCATTCGTCGGTTAATTCGGCCAGGACGGCTCGGACGAGGCGAATGACAGCTTACCGGTTGAGGACAACGCCCACGGAATCAGTGCGGCGCCGGATTTCGCGGTTGAGGTGCTCGTTGGGGTTGTTGGACCAAATCTGGGTCCACACCCCGGTGGACAATGATGTGAACACTAAGAGGTCGGCCCTGGCCTGGTCGAGGTGTTTGAACACGGTGGGAAGTTTGCCACCGACGTAGTCCAAGAACTGGTCGAACTGGGCATTCACGGAGGTGGCGTTGGGCTGGTCGTACACCAAGTGGAGCATCGCTTTGACTGCGGACCACAGGGCTTTGGGGGTCACGAACATGAGGGTTGGCGACGTAGTAGGCGTTGGCACCGCCACCAGGAGAGCCTGTCATTTTTCTGTGTGTGCGGGTTAGAGGCAGGAGGTCCAGTCGGATTAGGTGGTAGTGAGTTCGTGCTGGGGCTCGTTCTGCGGCTGGTGGTTCAGCCTTACTTAAAAAAACACAAAACGATTACACCACTCCACTGGATTTGACTCCACGCTAGGTGTCAAGTAACTATCTCTGACGGGCGGTTGAAACTCTCGCGTATCCGATTTTCATTGGAGGTCACCTCAGTATCGCTTCTAGATATGTCAGGGACTTATCGGAACTGTAAAGTAGTTGACTTACGTAGGAGGCCATATATTCCCACGCAGGAGAACCGTCGGAATCGACTGGGAGCCTAACCGTGAGCGCGTTAGCATCAGGTTGCCGAAACTGCTCTTTGTAGACATAAAGGCGACTAGTTACAACATTGATAACACATGAAATAAAAAGCTTGTGTTCATCCGAGAGTTGATCATTGACAAAAAAATACACATTGTCATCACCCGTGCAGTATCCACTCTGAAAAAAGCAGTTACCAAACATATCCACGGTGATTGCATTGTGATAGAGTGTGCGATCCGTATCGATGTATTGAGCAACTCCACGATTAACTTTTCCCGCGGTTATGAACGGAATCTCTCCATCAATTCGACAACTCTTATTAAGCCGTTCGCCATGGAAATTTTTAAATCCAAGTTCTTGAAGGCCAAACTCTCTCCAGGTTGAAGAATTGATGCGACATGGCGGAGTTGAACTAATCGCAAGAAGTGATACCAACCTGCCCCTTTCTTTGGCAATCTGCTGTTCCATTTCAGACTGCATATAGTCCCAGTCAGGATTTCCATCAGATGTGGAAGGAAGAAAAACCGTTTCTTGCGCAAATGCTTCGCCAGTACGTTTCCACTGGAAGTTATACCCGTATCGCTCAATGCTCTTGTTCAAGCACGCAACAAGGAAGAGACCGGTATACACGTTGAGACGATTGTGGTAGCCCAGTTGTAAATCACTACTTCCAACGAACGGCGTAGCCTGGTATGTATTGCGGCCAATCCCACCGTTACCATTTACAATCATTGCAATACAGTTACCGTCGCTTGTGAGGGAGCCGTCAGCGTCTTCAATGCTCCTGACATACCCATTGTTTGCAAAACTCGCTGCAATGTAGGGAACATCCCCGTCCATAAAGCTGCCTACACCACTGCCCTTACCACGCTCAATGCGCGTGAAGAGCTCACTGACCACGAACTCGCTCCAGGACGACGAATCAATGGAAGTCATTTCTTAATCTCCATCCTGAATACAGCATCATCCTCCGTAATATCAGCGATATATGCGGTAATAACTCCGAGGCGTTCGCGAGTCGCAGCAGCGTCGACACCGCGTTGGAACATTAAATATTCCATGGCCGTCCGAGCAAAATCCCCCTCCGTGATTTCAAACTGCTTGACCGGAACTTGCCAGCTCATACACTCGTCGGTACTGTGCCATTGACCCGTCCCAAAGCGACTATCATCATGCTTAGAGATAGCATCTACCCAATAGTCCTCAAGCTCGGGCCACCTGTTGTGCACATCATGTCGCCCCTTGTTTTTCACAGTGACGAGACCGTCTTCTGCAATATTGACGGCGAAAAACTCTTTGTTATCCTGGGGCACGCCAGCCCGGAAAATGAATATTGAGGTCGTGATTCCAATGCCGAAAAACAGGTTCTCAGGCATCTTCACGACTGTGATAAGCCGATGATGACGCAAGATACGAGCCATCTGACGTTTAGGGGTCTTTTCTAGCTTCTTGTCCGGCAGGACGAAGCCACACAAGACATCACTATTAACACTGTTGAGGACGTTTTCTACGATCTTCATGCACCCGAACTTGTTCTCATAGGGCGGATTCATGAGCACCTTCGTCGCCCCCGTCTCCTGCATCCATTCGCTCGCCGTTTCGGTGCGAGCGTCCATGTGAGCGAGGTTGGTCTTCCCGTCTTTGTGAATGAGCATGTTTGCACAGGCAAGCGCATAGATCTCGCGGTCAAACTCAATGCCGTAGAGCTGCTCACGCTTGATCTGCCTGGCCTTGCGTGTGCCAACGCCACCTGCCTCACGGATCATGTTACTCATGGATTTCACCAAGAACGATCCGGAGCCCGCACAGGCATCGAGAACATAATCGTTCTTGCTCACCTCTAGAAGGCGGTACATGAAGCCTGTGACGTGATCAGGGGTGAAGACTTGGCCGGACTCACTCTTCTTCTTATAGCGATTGAACTCGTTGAAGAAGATCGCCATGACATCTTCTCCATCCCACGCAGACGAGTTGATGAGGCCGGAGATCTCGGTGATCCAATCAATGAAGTCACCGATGAGGTTCGTCAGGCGCTGTACAGCACGTGGGTCATCATCATCAGTCGAGACGTTCATTTTGATCTCGGAGTACACGTCTGCAAGGAGCTGAAGCTTGGAGTTTTGCTCCTTGTCGAAGCGAATGGCCTTGTTCAGAGCGCTCAAAATTCCATTATGGAAATCAGCGTAGTCCATTCCTCGAACGAGGATAGCGTCATATCGACGAGCCACGAGGGCACACGCCGTGAAGATCATGCGATGATAGAGGTTCTTGATACCGAAGTCGCCATGCAAGGAGTTGTTGATTCGCATGGTAAGCTCGTAGATACGCTCTTTGTCGATGGGCTGATCCATGAGTCGATCAATATAGTACTGAGCGGGCTGCAGTTCATCAGACACATCGAGAGACTGACCGTTGAGATATGCCCGGACTTGCTCGCCGTCATACACGATGCCGACCACAAGGTCGTATCGAGCACGAATAACATCGCTATAGCGTTCAACCTGAGCCTTCAGTGCGGGAGAATCGATGGGCATAATGCCGCGAGCCTTGGTTTCCAGCACAATTGCAGGAAGTCCTCGGTCATGGGGCAGATACCACCCATCGGGCTTGAGGGAGGCTCCTTCGCCAGTGAAACCGAGCTGTTTCAGTGTGGTGACCTGCCCGACTCCCGCCTTCACAATAGAGGTGTCAATACTACTGAAACCAAGCACACTTCCAGCGTACTCACGCACCTCATCTTCCGTGGTGGGGTATGCGCCCATCGCAGGTTCCTTTCTCCACTCAAACAGTGTCCGTCATCAATCCATCTCGGACACTGGACGAGGTAGGGGGCGAGGTGGGCTCTGCGGAGCCTGCTCAGTGTTCCATAATCGGTGTCCGCTGTCTCAAGTGTACCAAATTGTACTGATAGACGATAGCGGACACGCACGAGCGTGTGAGGCATAGGATAAAGAAGACCCCGATCACCACATGGGTGACCGGGGTCAGGTTGAGGGGCAAGAGGTCAGCGAAGACGAAGACCGTCGGGACTAGTCGGGACCATCAACCCATCCCGCTGGGTTGGATATCTTCACAAATAGACGAAGATAAACACCTCACCGCCTGAAGCCTCGAACACCTCGTAGTCAAATCTCGCATCATGCTCGTAGGAGGTCTCATCGAAGTATCTAATTGCCTCGTCAGGCCAGCCCTGCTGAGGGGCTCGACTTCTTCAGCAAGATTATCACGGAATGAAGGCCAACAACCTCGGCACCGATCCTTGGAGGAGAAGAAGTCAGGCAATCCATCAGCACCTTCAACATGGACACCATTCCCAGCCCGCGCGAGAAGATGTTCCCAAAGCGAAAGCGATTCTCTCACCTCAGTGAAGAGCTCGATCCAGAGGGCTACGTCGGATGGAGACATCGCGACAACTCCCCTGAGGAACCCCTTAAGGTCAAAGCACCACAGCCCTTCATGAGAGGTGGGGCGATCATGCAGATCTTTTGGTGCGATATCATTCACAACATAAGCGTAGACCCGGCGGTCAACGAGATCACCTGCGTTGTAGCAAGCGAGGCACTCGATCCATACAGCAAGTTTGAACACTCATTATGAACCTCCGAGCAGGTGGAGGCTGGGGCAGGCAGCCAAGTCTCAGTAATGGCACACAGGAACACCCCAACCTCCAAGCCGTAGCTCGGGGTCGCGCTGCGCCCCATATGCTCACACCAAACACACCTGCGGAACGGACGAGAGTTCTGAGCGAGCTCCTCCGCTAGGCGAGCTCGCTGCGCAAACAACACCATCCAGCGCCCCGTCGGAGCGACGGGGGTATCCATCGGATCACTGAAGACCGCTCACTCGGCGTAGGGCTCGACAGGAAAGAGGGTGAACACGGCGCATATGCCACCAATAATGCACCACTTTTGAGACCTGGAGCACTGCGGTTGGGTCTCGTGCATACTACAAATCTCAGGTAGTGTGCACAGGTTTCCACTGGCTCACCAGGGAACACGCCACAGATGAACACCATGTACACTCTTTTGACTATTACACGCGAGGGAGTAAATATAGATTCGCCTATACACACGTTTAGAAGAGTATGCGAATTTTAGTGTGCATGGTGTGCACGGGTTCCTTTTTTGCTGGTGTGCGAGGCTAAACCCATGCACACTTAATTATCTCGTAGTGTGCACGACGTTCTAACGGAAGCCGTTTTTCTGGTAAACGGGCTCTTCGCATTTGAGGGTGTAGAGGTGGTGCGGAGGGGCGGCGTATCGTGGCCTGGTGAGGGTCGAGGCCTTTCGATGATGGAGATTCCTACGCCACTCATCTGAAAGACCTCAACAGTCTGATACTATCTTTGATCGCCCTGACCTGAGCGCGTTCACTCGCCTTGACAGCCTCGGGTTGGAAGTGTGGTGCCAGTGTGTGAGGGAGGATCGGACCGTGTTGGCGTACCGGGTCGTGGATGAGGATCCGTGGTGCCGACGGTGCGGGTGTGAGGGCGTCGCACGCGACACGGTGATCAGGCGTTTGGCCCACGAGCCCTACGGGTGGCGCCCCACCATCTTGCATGTGAGCGTGCGCCGCTACCGATGCCGGGCATGCTCGCATGTGTGGCGTCAAGACACGGGTAGACCAGCCGATCCACATGCCAAGCTCTCGCATGCGGCGGTGCGCTGGGCGCTGGCGGGCTTGGTCATCCACCATCTGACGGTGGCGCGCATCGCCGATGCACAGGCTGTGCCATGGAATACCGCCAACACCACTCTTGAGCGAAGGCCTGCGCGTGCTCATTGCCGACGCGTCGCGTTTTGAGGGGGTGCGTGTGATCGGCGTTGATAAACACGCGTGGCGGCGCACTCCCCACGACGACAAGGTGCGTCACCGTCATCTTGGACTTCACGCCCGCCCAAGACCGCAGTGGTCCCTCGCGTCTGCTGGACATGGTCCCGGACCGATTCCGAGCAGGTCTTCAAGGACCTGGCTCGCCACCCGCCCCCAAGCCTGGCGCGAAGGAATCGAGATCGTCGCGATGGACGGATTCACCGGATTCAAGAGCGCGGCCGCGTCACTGATCCCCTGTACAAGGCGCGGCGTGTCCT
Organism: Schaalia georgiae DSM 6843; assembly: GCF_000429245.1. GTDB lineage: Bacteria > Actinomycetota > Actinomycetes > Actinomycetales > Actinomycetaceae > Pauljensenia > Pauljensenia georgiae. Next base: position 332,648 of record NZ_KE386870.1, on the reverse strand, counting down.
GCACACCAGATCGAGCCTGCTCACCCCTCGCCAGCAGCACCAGGTTCTTGATCTGTTCGCCAGTGATGAGCACGTCGCAGTCGAAGTCACTTGGAGCGTCTACCAGAACATCATCGACGCCTACAGCCAGTCCGACAGGCGCGCCGGCAAGGCTCTCATGCAAACCGAAATCACCACCCTCACCTCCAGCCGTGTCCCCACCCCCTCACCGAGATCATCAGGCTGGGAAGAACGCTCAAACGCGGAGCCCGCGACATCCTGGCCTACTTCGTCCCCCCCCCACACCTCCAACGGCCCCACCGAAGCCATCAAACGGCCGCCTCGAACACCTACGCGGCTCCGCCCTCGGATTGCGCAACCTCACCCACTACGTCACCCGAGCACTACTCGAAACCGGCGGATTCAGACCCCAACTACACCCCAAACTATGAAGAGCGATTATTCCCTCCAGCTCTCGGCCAACATCAGGCGAAGCCAGCGCTACAACGCTGAGCGAGCACTGAACAACTGACACAAGCTCTTCGGCTTCACTGTGAACAGCGAGAAGCACCACGTTCCGGACCCCGAGACGGCTGCGATCGTCACCCAGATCTTTGACGACTACACCCACGGCGTCTTGATGCAGAAAATCGCCGACCGGCGCAATGCCTCCGGGAATCCGTACGACGCGCGGCTACGGGTTCACGCCCAAGAACCTCAACAAACTCTTCAAGAACCGTGCCTGCATCGGCGAGTATGCCTTCGGTGAGCACGTCATCGAAAACGGGATGCCCCTACCAGCGGACCGATGGGCGCGGGGACGAGATTCGCAAGGCACTGGAAGCCCGACGCACAGACGTGGAAAAGAAGCTCGCAAACCTCGTCAAGGCAATTTCGCAAGGCAACTTCAATGAGACCCCCGCTGAGGCCATGCATGCGTTGGAGGAGCAAAAGCGTGAGCTTGATACCGCTATCCAGGCCGAACACGTGAAGACCACGCTGCTTGAGGACGAAGCGAGCACCGGCGCATTCTGCAAGCGCTTTGCTGAGGCAACCATCGACACGGCGGAGACTCGCGCGACCAGCTGTTCGAACACTTCATGAACAAGGTCCACCACATCGGGTGCAACCAGATCATCATCGCGTCCTACTACCATGACAGCGCTCAGCCCATCGAGTTCGAGAACCGCGAAGCAACGCTCCACAGTGGAGACAGCGCGGGGGAAGTGCGAATCTACGCTCGAAAGCGAGAGTTCGACACTTCCCCCTCAGGTGGAGATGGGGGGAATCGAACCCCCGTCCAGTGGCAGGCCCCGAGTTCTTCTCCGAGCGCAGTCTGCGGATTATTTCTCGGCCCCCGGCGTCATGCAGACCTGCTACCGGATGGGCTCAGTTGATTGAGTGTCGGAGGCGCCCCACCAACATGGGCGCCCCCCAGTGGCTCCCTGAACGACGCCAGACACTGGGCTGGGAGCACCACCCGGGCTGACGGACTAAAGGTTCACGCGGCGAAATCAGGCGGCGAGAACGTAGTCGGTGCGGTTCTGTTCGGCACCTATTGGTTCGCACGCAGCGTTAACGAGTTGAGCGCGCGTTCTCGGCTCGCTTCTCCTCGATCGACTACCACTGTCGAAACCGATCATCCCCTTTTGAGTTCTCACTCCCGGGCACCACCGTTGCCGACGATACCCAGCCCATATTGTATTCCCGCTCGGGGCCGCCCGCAACACCACTGCGATGCGCGACCCGGTCTCAGATCAGTTTCGTCGACTCCAGTTCCCCGACGAGCGCCCGGTTCTTCGACACGAGGAGGGGCCGCAGCGCCAGCCCGCCGAACGCGCAAACGGGGATGAACGCCGCGAGCACCCACATGGCGTCCGCGTACTCGGTGCCGGAGTACCCGGCGATGGCCGCACGCAGCGCGGTGATCGCGTGCGTGGCCGGCAAGAAGGGCGAAACCGCTGAGAAGAACGGCGGGAGGAGGACGAGGGGGAATGCTCCCCCGGCACCGGAGATCTGCAGGACCAGTAGGAGGACACCGATAGCCTTCCCGGCGTTCCCGAAAGTCGCGACCAACGTGTAGAGCATGAAGGAGAACACGACGGCGGTCAACCACCCGACGCACATGAAGAGCCACGGGTGCGTGTGCTGGACCTTGAGGAAGACGATGTCGCCCCCGAAGACGAGTGTGGCTTGGAGGAGGGCGATCGTGCCGAACACCAGGTACCTGCCGATGAATCCCGACGCCAGCGGCACGTGGTGGGAGGTGAAGTAGCGGCGCAGGGGGTCGTCCTCGTTCAGTCCGTCGGCCGCGTTGTCATCGGTGACGTCGGAGCGCATGGCGATGACCATGAGGACAGAGCCGACCCACAGGGCGAGCACCGAGTACAGGGGGGCCATCTGGGAGCCGAAGTTGTCCACTGGGAAGACGCGATTCGTTTCAATGCCCACGGGGGCGGCCAAGGCGACCGCGAGCGCTTTCGGATCCGATCCGATGATGGCGCGCATCCGTGCGATGTCGCCGCTGGTGAGGGCTTCGGCGAGGGAGTCGTGCATGCTGGTGAGCTTTCCCTCAGCCTCGCGCAGCGACTCCGCTGCCTCCCTGAATGCGTCGCGCAGGCGCGTCAGTCCCGAGCGCGCTCCGCCGGTCCCGTCGTTGACGCCGTTCGCCGCACTGGTCAGGGCCTCGCGCACGTTCTCGAGGGACCCGGCCCCCGCTTCGAGCGAGGACGCCAGCGAGTCGAGTTGTGGTTTGAGGGTGTTGTCGTAGTCGCTGCGCACGGTGGACACGGCGCTCTGCGCGTCGGCGATGAGCTGGGTGACGGTCGCGTGGTTGGTCTGGACCGAGGTGTTCTTGCCCTCGAGGGCAGTCGCGGCGGAGCGCAGCCCCTCGGCCAGGCCGTTGAGCCGATCGACCGCGCTCTGGAGCCGGTCCAACTGCTCGGATGGGACAGGAGAACCCGTCAGGCCCGCCAGGGCGCTCTTGATACTCGCGTACTGCGCGGCCTGGCCCTCGAACACGCCGGCCTGTGAGCGCAGCGACGCCACGGCCGAGGCGGAGGCGCCGTCGGCCTGGGAGTACACGCCCTCGATCGACTCCGACAGCGCGGACAGGGAGGATTGCGAGGAGGAGAGCGCTCCAGCAACGGAGGCGGTCGCCGTTTGGACCGCGCCGGCGAGCCCGGTGCTCCCGGACGCGAGTCCGCTCGCACCGGATTGGGCGGCTGCGCCTGCGCCCGAGGCGTTCGACACGAGCGCCGAGGTCGAGTCGAGCAGTGTGAGCGAGGCGTCCACGAGGGCCGCGTAGGCCTCGGCGCTGTTGGCCGCGGCGGCGAGGCGGGAGGCGACGGTCTGGATCCGCGTGTCGAGCGCGCCGAGGGCGCGCGTGTTCGACGGGTCCTCCATTGCGCTCGCGATGGAGGTGGCGGTGTCGAGCGCGATCTCGGCGAGCGTCTGGGCGAACACCTGGTTGACTTGGGCGGAGAGGTGCTCGGCGCCCTGGCCCGCGATCTTGGGGACGAGCCCGTTCTTCTTCTCGTTGATGTAGTAGGTCAGGGGCGCCGAGCGCGCGTCAGGCGAGGAGAAGAACGTCATCATGTCCTTCGAGAAGTCGGCGGGGATCACGACAGCCGCGTAGTACTGGCCCGATCGGGTCTTCTCCACGGCGCCCTCCTCCGACTCGATTGCCCAGTCGAAGTCTTCGTTCGTGCGCAGGGCGCCGACGACCTGGTCGCCGATGTTGACGGTCAGGGGGACCAGGTCGGACTTGTACCCCTGGTCGGTGTTCGCTATCGCTATGGTGAGGTTCTTCGTGTTCGAGAAGGGGTCCCACGAGGCCGCCACGTTGAACCATGTGAAGAGTGCGGGGATCGCGGTCAGGCCGAGGACGACGACGAGGCTGATGACGCTCCTGCGGGCCCGGCGCAGGTCCGCCCTGTAGACTGCCCAGATCGTTCTCATTCGCCACCCCGTGCCCCGGCGCCGTCGGCCCCCGCGCCCTCGTCGGCCCCCGCATCCTCGTCGGCGTGTTCTGTGTCCGTCCCGTGGGGCGGTTCTTCCTCCCCAGCCTCGGACCGGCCAGTGTCGAAGACCGACGCGAGGGAGGCGGTGACCGCGGCGGCGCCCGCCATGACGCGCGCACGCGCCCCCGCTGCCCGGCGGCGCAGCAGGGAGCGCACGTCGGACTCCCCCATCGTGGAGAGCAGCCTCTGGCGGTCCAGCGCTTCGCGCAGGTACTCGACCCCGACTAGGAAGAGGATCACGACGAGGAGCCACACGATCCAGGCCCCGAGCACGATGGGGACTTCGGCCGCATTGGTGACCGAAAGCACTGCCAGGACCGCGGGGACGACGATCCCCGCGGCCAGGCCGCCGCGTTTGATCGCGGGGTACCGGCGTTCGAAGCGCTCGATCCTGCGCGCGACGCCGCGCTGGTACCCCTCGTGATCGGCCAGCACCGAGATGATCTGCGTAAGGCGGTAGCGGCTGGAGGGGACGCGGGTCGCCTCCGCGACGAACAGGCCCGACTGGGACAGCTCGCGCGTCATCATGGCGTTGAGGTTGACCAGGTGGGGGCGCAGCGCCAGGCCGATGGCGAAGGCGATGAGCGTGTGCGCGCCCAGGACGCCGATGTCGAGGGCGTAGTGGTTGCCGTAGAAGCCCCCCACCGTCTCGCGCAGCGCGTTGATCCCGTAGGTGAAGGGCAGGGCGGGGTGGAGGGCGCGGAAGAACGACGGCATCATCTCGATGGGGTACAGCCCGGCTGCACCGGGGATCTGCACGACGACGATAATGACGCACAGCCCCTTGCCTATGTGCTGCAAGCACGTGGCGAGCATGTAGATGATCGACAGGAACGCCAGGGAGACCAAGACGGCCGTGCCCATGAAGGCCGCCCTCGACGCGGTCTGCACGCCGATGACGAGGTCGCCGGCGGACACGACGAGCGCCTGCGCCACAGCGAAGACCGCCAGCAGCATCCACCTGCCCAAGTACTTCTGCGCGGATGTCAGCGGACCGGTCCCCTCCTCGTCGACCTCGAGTTTGAAAAGGATGACCAGCGAGAACGCGCCGACCCACAGGGCCAGGTTCGTGAACAGCGGCGCCATCGCCGAACCATACGCGGCGACCGGGAAGACGGCCTCGGTCTGGATCGATGTCGGCGATGCCACGAACGCGGCGATCGCCTCCGGGCTCACGCCGAGGGAAGCGGCGAGGGCCGTCAAGGAGTTCGACGAGGCGATCGACTGGATGTCCGTGGACGCCGACGACAGGTCCGACTCGATGGCCCCGAGGTTCGCAGCGGACTGGGAGGACGCGGCGGAGGCGCCGTCGAGCAGGGAGTCCATCTGGTCGAGCAGGCCGGACACCTGGGCCCTCAGGGACCGCGCCGTGGCCAGCGCGGCGCGCAGCTGGGCCGAGGAGGCCGCCATCTGGTCCAGGGCGGACGAGATCGCTGGCACCTGGCCGTCCAGGGCAGCGCGCCCTGATGAGACAGCGTCCGAGACCGCGCAGGCCGCCGAACTCATGGAGTCCAGCGCCGTCGCCACCGCCGTCGAGGTCCCCGAGATGGAGCTGTTCAGCGCCGTCAGGTCCGTGATGGCGCTTCCAACCGCCGTGTTCTGCGCGGACAGCGATCCCAGGACGCTGGCGACGGCGGGGTCGGAGGCGATGGGGAGCCCCTGCAGGTCGGCCAGGAGCTGCCCGTTCGCCGTGTTGATGGACGAGGCTTCGCCCAGCAGGCCGCCGACCGCGCCCGCGGCGCCCTGGAGGCCGCCGTCCAGGGCCCCTCCTGCGCTGGCCGCCCCCGCTGCCGCCTGGGACGCCTGGGAGGCCAGGCCCTCGAGGCTGGAGGACAGCCCGGAGGAGAAGGACGACAGGGAGGCGCGCGCGTCGGAGAGCAGGTGGTCCGCCGTGCCCAGCGACGCTTCCGCCGACGAGGCTGCCCCGTCGATCCCACTGAGGGCTGTGCGCGCGGACGACACCGACGCCTTCGCCCCCTCGATCTGCGGGCCCAGCCCCTCCAGGGAGGCACGTGCGCCGCCGAGCCCCGACGCCGCGCGGCCCATCGCGCCGACGAGTTCGGACTGGCCCGTCTCAAGCGCGGAAGTGAGGGAGGCACCGACCCCGGAGACGCGCTCGGAGAGGGTCCTGGCGACGGTCGCGACGAAAGCGGAGTTGATCTGGTTGTCCAGGGCACTCGCCCCGGCCTGGGTGATCTTCGGGGCGACCGCGTTGTTCTTCTCGTTCACGTAGTACGCGATGCTGGGCCTGGTGAAGGTGCCGTCGACCACGCCCGTGAGGCTCTTCGAGAAGTCCGCGGGGATGACGAAGGCCGCGTAGGAGTCCCCGCGCTCGACCTCGGCGCGCGCCTGGTCGGCCGACACGAAGTGCCAGCCGAGTTGGTCGTTGTCCTCGAGGCGCTCTTGGAGCATGGCCCCCACGTTGACGAAGCCGATGGGTTCCCTGGCCCACCCCTCGTCCTCGTTCGCGACGGCGACGCGGATCCTCGACGTCTGGCTGTAGGGATCCCAGAAACCGACGATGTTGAACCACGCGTACAGGGCGGGCACGAACGCCAGCCCGATGATGACGATCCAGGCGGCCGGAACGCTCACCAGCCGGAGAAGATCACGACGAAATATCCTGACGGACCCCCGCACGCAATCGCCTTCTTTCCCTTACCTGCGGGCCTGCTTCACGTAGCTGCGCATCGCGCGCTCGGCCTCGCGCTGGTCCTGCTTCTCGCGCAGCGCCTGGCGTTTGTCCCACTCCTGCTTGCCCTTGGCCAGGGCGATCTCCACCTTGGCGCGCCCGCCCACGAAGTACAGCTCCAGCGGGACGATCGTGTAGCCCTTGGCGGCCACGCGGTCGGCCATGCGGTCGATCTCGGCGCGGTGGAGCAGGAGCTTGCGCTTGCGCGTGGGCGCGTGGTTGGTCCACGAGCCCTGGGCGTACAGGGGGATGTTCGCGCCGTACAGCCACGCCTCGCCGCCGCTGACCTCGACCCAGGAGTCGACCAGTGAGGCCCGGCCCATGCGCAGGGCCTTGACCTCGGTGCCCATGAGCGACAGTCCCGCCTCCCATGTGTCCTCGATGAGGTAGTCGTGGCGGGCGCGCTTGTTGCGCGCGACCGTTTTCTTCGCGTCCGAGGCGGCTTTGCGCCGTTCCCCCTCGGTGGCTTTCGGCTTCTTCCATTCCTTGGGCACGACTGCCTCCCTCCGACGATGGTTCTCCTTGGGCCTCAAGGGAAGGCCCCCGCAGCAAAAAACACTACGGGGGCCAATCCTAACGCGGATCAGAGGTAATCCATGGGTTCAACGTAGCTTCCGTTCTGAAGAACACCGAAATGCAGGTGGCAGCCGGTGGCGTACCCGGTCGAGCCGACCTCGCCCAGGGCGTCGCCCGCGTTCACGTACTGCCCGGGCGAGACGTACTGGGCCTGCATGTGCAGGTACTCCGTGATCACCGAGTTGCCGCCCACCATGCCGTGGTTGATGTCCACGTAGTTGCCCGCCGACACGTCCGAGGACACGGCGTTGACGTAGCCCGACGCGACCGCGCGGATGACGGTGCCGCAGTCGGCGGCCATGTCGGTTCCCGAATGCCCCTTCATAATGCCCAGCACCGGGTGGTAGCGCATCCCGAACGGACTGGTCACGACGATCGGAATATCCAGGGGGCTGCGGAAGCCGGAGGACGACGTGTAGGTGACGCCCGAGGCGCGGTTCGCCTCGTCGATCTGGGACAGTTCGGCGCTGCGCGCCTGGTAGTCGGCCTCCGCCTGGGCCAGTGACGCCTCAACCTCGCCCTTGCGCGAATCCCACTCGGCCTGCTTGGCTTGCGCGTCGGCCCTGAGGGTGTTGAGCTCGGCCAGCGTCGAATCGGCCTCCTCCTTGGCGGAGCGCGCGTCCTCCTCGGCCTGCCTGGACTGCTCCTCCAAGGAGCCGATGCGGTTCGTGATCGCGTCCTGCCTGGCCTGCTGGGTGCGCTGGGAGGACTGGACGTCCAGGGCGGCGTTCACCGTCTGCGTCTCGGCGCGCAGCGCGGCGTCCGCGGCCGAGGCGCGCTGCTCGATCGAGGCGGATCCCTCGGCGGTGAGCGCCAGCGTTACCGCCGACGCGCCCCCCTCCCGGTACTTGCGGCGCACCAGTTCTCCGATCGCGGCCGACGCCTGGGACTGGTCCCGTGTGGCCTGGCTGATCTCCGAGTCGATGGCCGCCTTCTCGGATTTCGCGGCCCGCAGCTGCCCCTCCAGGACAGCGTGTTCGCGCACGGCCGTGTCGTAGCGCGTCCCCGCCTCGTCGGCCTTGGTCTGCGCTTCGGGGATCTGCCCGTTGAGGGACTGCAAGTCGACGAAGACCTGCGCCAGGTTCGCGTCGATGCCCTCCAGCTGGGCCCGCAGCTCGTTCATACTGGCCTCGGCCGCCTCCTTCGCAGCCGCCGCGGCGTCGCGGTCGTCATCGGCGACCGTCGTGGGCGCGACCATCGCCCCCAGGGCCAGCGCCACCGCGAGGGCCCCGCACGCCCGGGCGAACCGCGCCCTGCTCTGATTCCTGCCCTTACCCATCGCTCATGCCCTCGTGTACTTGGCCAGGGAGAACGCCGAGGCGATGATCGCCAGCAGGACTGCCGCCGCTATGAGGATCGGCGACATGATCCCCACGTGGGCCATCCCGATGAAGTTCGTCCACTTGAAGGAGGGCGCCAACCACCCTTGGACGATGAAGTGCACGCCCGCGAAGAGGGTCCCGATGGCGAGTCCGGCGCCCACCAGGGCCGCCAGCGCGCCCTCGATCATGAACGGGGCCTGGATGAACAGGTTCGACGCGCCCACGTAGCGCATGATCTGTGTCTCCTGCTCACGGCTCATCGCGCTCAGGCGGATCGTCGTGGAGATCAGCAGGACTGCGGCGACCACCATGATGCCGCCCAGGCCCAGGGCGGCCGTGCGTGCGGCGCCGAGCACTTTGAACAGGGGTTCGACGATCTCGCGCTGGTCGCGCACCTCGGAGACCCCGGGCGTTCCCGAGAACTCCTCCTTGATGACCGAGTACTGCTCGGGGTTGACCAGCTTGATGCGGAAGGAGACCTGCAGCATGTCCGGGGTGGTCCACTGCCCCAGGTTCGAATCGCCGTTGAGCTTGACGAAGTTCTCGTACGCCTCCTCCTTCGACTCCTCGTAGTACTGCTGCACGTACTGGCTCATCTCCTGGGAGTCCAGGCGCGCGCGGACCGCCGCGATCTGCTCCTCGGTGGCCTCGGCGCCGTTGCAGTTCTCCGACCGGTCGTCGATGGCGCACATGTAGACCGAGACCTCGATCTTGTCGTACCAGTCCGTGCGCATCTTGGACACCTGCATCTGCGACAGCCCCGCGATCCCCACGAAGAGCAGGGACACGTAGGTCACCAGGATGACGGCGACGCTCATCGCGCGGTTGCGCGACAGGCCCTTGCCGACCTCGGAGAAAATAAAACGCAGTTTCATGCTCTACCCCTGTTCGCCTCTACCGCGCGGCCCCGTAGACGCCGCGCGACTGGTCGCGCACCACCTCGCCCTGCTTGAGCTCGATGACGCGTTTGCGCATCTGGTTGACGATGTCCGCGTCGTGCGTGGCCATCACGACCGTGGTCCCCGTGCGGTTGATCCGGTCGAGCAGGCGCATGATGCCCAGCGAGGTCTCGGGATCGAGGTTGCCCGTCGGCTCGTCCGCCAGCAGCACCTCCGGGCGGTTCACCATCGCCCGCGCGATCGCCACGCGCTGCTCCTCGCCGCCCGACAGCTCGTGCGGGAGGCGTTGCTCCTTCCCGGACAGGCCCACCAGCTCCAGCGCGTCCGGCACGGCGGACTCGATGGCGTGCTTGGGCTTGCCGATCACCTGCATGGCCAGGGCGACGTTCTCGTACACCGTCTTCGAGGGCAGCAGGCGGAAGTCCTGGAAGACCGTGCCGATCTGGCGGCGCAGCTTCGGGACGGCCCAGGTCGACAGGCGCGAGACATCCTTGCCCAGGACCCACACCTTCCCGGATGTGGCCTTCATCTCGCGCATGACCAGCTGGAGGAAGGTCGATTTGCCCGAGCCGGACTTGCCGACGAGGAACACGAACTCCTCCCGTTCCACTTCCAGGGACACGTGGTCGAGCGCGGGCTGGGCACCAGGTGTGTACACCATGGTGACATCATCAAAACGAATCATGGGGCCGTCCGATCAGAATCAACAGTCACGACCAGCCTAGGCACCGGCCCCCTATCCCCGTCCCGCGACACGCCCTAGGTGTCGAAGCCCTCAGCGATCGCCGCTCTGCTCGTTCTTCCGCCAGCGGATGCCGGCGTTGATGAACCCGTCGATGTCCCCGTCGAAGACGGCCTGCGGGTTGCCCGACTCGAACTCGGTGCGCAGGTCCTTGACCATCTGGTACGGCTGTAGGACGTAGGAGCGCATCTGGTCGCCCCACGAGGCCTTCACGTCGCCCGCCAGTTCCTTCTTCTTGGCCTGCTCCTCCTCGTGGCGCAGCACGAGCAGCCTGGACTGCAGGACGCGCAGTGCGGCCGCGCGGTTCTGGATCTGCGACTTCTCGTCCTGCATGGACACGACGATCCCCGTGGGGATGTGGGTCATGCGCACGGCGGAGTCCGTCGTGTTCACCGACTGGCCGCCCGGGCCCGAGGAGCGGAAGACGTCGACCTTGAGTTCGGACTCGGGGATCTCGATGTGGTCGGTCGATTCGATGAGCGGGATGACCTCGACGGCCGCGAACGAGGTCTGGCGCCTGCCCTGGTTGTCGAAGGGGCTGATGCGCACCAGGCGGTGGGTGCCCGCCTCCACGGAGAGGGTCCCGTAGGCGTAGGGCGCCTGGACCTCGAAGGTGGCGGACTTCAGGCCCGCCTCCTCCGCGTAGGAGGTGTCCATCACCTTGGTGGGGTAGCCGTGGCGCTCCGCCCAGCGCAGGTACATGCGCAGCAGGATCTCCGCGAAGTCCGCGGCGTCGACGCCGCCTGCGCCGCTGCGGATCGTGATGACCGCGTTGCGCTCGTCGTACTCGCCGTCAAGCAGCGTGCGGATCTCGAGGTCCGACACGTCCTTCTTGAGGGCCTCCAGGTCCGCCGCGGCCTCGGCGAGGATCTCCTCGGCCTCGTCGGGGTCCTCCCCAGCCATCTCCACCATCGCCTCGAGGTCGTCGATGCGCTCGCCCATGCGCACCACCCGGTCGAGCTCGCTCTGGCGGTGGCTGAGCGCGCTGGTCACCTCTTGGGCGCGAGCCGGGTCGTCCCACAGGTCGGGGGCGGCCGCCTTCTCGTTGAGCTCGGCGATCTGGGCGCGCAGGCGCTCGGGCCGCACCACCGCCAGGACGTTGTCCATGGTGAGGCGCAGGGACTGGATCTCTTCAGTGAATTCAATGGCCACGACGCCAGATTAGCCGATCCGCGCCCCCGCCACCCACGCGCGCCCCGCGGCGCAGCCGGGTCCCAGCCGGGCTCCCCCCGGTTACGCACACAAGGACCCCGATTTACGAAACACGGGTCGCACACAAGGGCTTGATTCCGCCCTTGTGTGCGGCGCCGTGTTGCCTAATTCCCTCCCTTGTGTGCGGCATCGGGAGGGAACGGGCGTTAAGCGGAGGACCGCCCCGGGCGTCAGGCGCTCGCGGTCTCCCCCGACTCCAGCAGCCATGCCTTCTCCGCCTCGATCCCGATGCGCACCACCTGCCCCTCCGCGAGGATCTCATCCTCGCGGGGATCCGACACGACGCAGACCAGGGAACCGGACTCCGTCTCGATCTCGTACTCGACGGTCTCCCCGTAGAAGATGCTCGTGACGATCTGCCCGAGGTCGCCCGTGAGCGCCTGGGGATCCTCGTCGAGCGGGGACAGCCTCAACGACTCGGGGCGCACCAACAGGACCACGTCGCCGCCGGAGCGCGCCGCCGCGAGCGCGTCGGCCTGGGCCCGCACCACCAACTCGCCGCCGAGAGCGCGCACCCGCACCCGGTCGTCCTCGGCGTCCAGCACCTGCGCCGGCAGGAAGTTCGCGCGCCCCACGAAGTCGGCGACGAACACGGAGGCGGGGTGGAGGTAGATCTCCGCGGGAGTGTCCACCTGCTCGATGCGCCCCGCGTTCATCACGACGATGCGGTCAGACATCGCCATCGCCTCGGACTGGTCGTGGGTGACGTAGACGGAGGAGATGCCCAGGCGCTTCTGCATCCTCCGGATCTCCACGCGCATCTTCACCCTCAGCTTCGCGTCGAGGTTCGACAGCGGCTCGTCGAAGAGGAGGACCTTGGGCCGCACCACCATCGCGCGGGCGAGCGCCACGCGCTGCTGCTGGCCGCCCGACAACTGCGAGGGCGCGCGGCCCGCCATCGCGGTGAGGTTCATCGCCGCCAGGGCGACATCGACCGCCTCGTCCACCTGCGCGTCGGGCATTTTGCGCAGTTTGAGGCCGTAGGCGACGTTCTCGAGCACCGACAGGTGGGGGAATAGCGCGTAGGACTGGAACACCATCGACATGGGCCGCTTGTTCGGGGGGACGGACACCATGTTCTCGCCGTCCAGCAGCACCTCCCCGCTGGTGGCGTCCTCGAATCCTGCGATCATGCGCAGCGTCGTCGTCTTGCCGCAGCCGGAGGGGCCCAACAGGGTGATGAACTCCCCGGGGAGTATGTCGAGATCGACGTGGTCGACGGCTGTCACCGCCGAGTCCCCCTGTCCGAAGGTCTTCGTCAGGGACACCAGGGAAAGGCTGCCCTGGGCCTCGTCGGCCGGGGCGCCGTCACCGGCGGCGCTCTCCAGGGAGGATTGGGTGGTGGACATTGTCTTCTCCTTGTTCTCCGGGCTCACAGGCCCGCGCGGCTCTGCGCGGCCACTGACTTGTCGCGCACCAGCAGGTTGGTGAGGCCGATCACGGCCATGACGATGACGATGAGGATCGTGCAGAACGCGAACGCGTTGCCGAAACGCCCCGCGTCGACCTCGGCGAGGATCTGGGAGGTCATGATCTTCGTCTTCGGCGTGGTGATGAAGACGATCGGGGACAGCGTCGTCATCGACCGGGCGAAGGCGTAGGTCAGGCCTGCGATGAAAGCGGGGCGGATCAGGGGCAGCGTGACTTTCACGAATGTCTGCAGGCCCGAGGCCCCCAGCGAGGTCGACGCCTCGTCGATGCTCTTGTCGATCTGCTGCAGGCTGGCGATGCCCGAGCGCTGGCCCGACGGCATCGAGCGGGCGACGTAGACGAGGATGATCGCCAGCGCCCCGCCGAAGACCGCGCCGCCCCCGGCCAGGGCGGGCAGGAGCATCACGTGCCCGACGATGACGGGCTTGTTGTAGGTGATGAGGTAGCCGATGCCCAGCACCGTGCCCGGGACCGACAGGCCCAGCATCCCCAGGAAGTCCATGAGGCCCGCGCTGGCGCGCAGCCTCACGACCACCAGCCACGCGACCACCATGCCCAGCAGGCCGGCGATCGGCGTGGCGATGAGCGCGAGGACAGTGGTGTCGATCATCGCGTCGTTGCCGATCCCGGAGAGCACGTACTGGAAGTTGCGCAGGGTGAAGGTGTTGTCCACCCCGAGGATGTTGACGAAGGCCCCGATGACGACCGTCGCGTAGACGACGACCACGAAGGCCGCGAGCAGGGCCGTCACGGCGCCCAGGGGGATGCGCGCGACGTTGGCCCGCACCATCCGCACACGCCCGGTGGGCTTGCCCGTCACGGTCACCGCGGACGAGCGCCCCGCCCAGTAGCGCTGGAGCAGGAAGACCAGCAGTGCCGGGACCAGCAGGACCAGCGAGTAGGCGCTGCCGGCAGCGGTGTTGAACTCGCCGTTGATCGCGATGTAGGCCCGCGAGGCGAGGACCGTGAAGTCGCCGCCGATGACGAGGGGGTTGGCCAGGTCCGCGATCGCCTCGACGAAGAGGAGCAGGAAGGACGCGGCGAAACCGGGGATCAGCATCGGCATGGTCACCGTGCGGAACACCCTCCACGGGGAGGCGCCGAGGGAGGCAGCGGCCTCCTCCATGGCCGGGTCGAGGTTGCGCAGCATCCCGAGCATGTTCATGTAGGCGACGGGGAAGAAGGACAGGGTGAGCACCAGCGTCAGGCCGGACAGGCCGTAGATGTCCCACCGCTGGCCGAAGATCTGGCTCGAGATGATCCCGTTGCGCCCGAAGAGGGTGATCGACGATGTCGCCACCGCGAAGGGCGGGGACACGATGGGGACCAGGCAGATGAGGTGGAGGAGTTTCTTGCCCGGCATGTCCACGCGCGCCTGGACGTAAGCCATGAAGAAGCCGGCGAGGGTGCCGGCCAGACCGACGACGCACCCGAGGACGATGGTGTTGACGATGATCGTGCGGTTCGTCGTCGATGACACGATCGAACTCAGGACTTCCATCCCATCCTTCGAGAAGGCGCGGGAGAGGACCGTTGCCAGGGGGGCGAGCACGAGGAGGACGAGGACCAGGGCGATGACGCCGACGATGGCGACCGTCACCGGGTCCTGTCGCACCCTGGTGCGCGCGGCGCGCGCCGGGCGCGCGGGCGCGGGGGCTTGTGGGGGCATGGTTGTTCCATTCGTGCGGGCCAGGTCCCATGCGGAGCCTGCCGCGGGTCGGGGCTGCGGTCGGGTTGGGCGGGGGCCGCCCCCGCCCTGCGCTGAGGGCGGGGGCGCGGGATCATCACTCGCGCGGCTGCGCGGCGATCTCCTCGTCGAACCTGGCGGTGAGGGCCGGCTTGGCGGCGGACGCAGCAGCGAAGTCGTAGTCGATGAGGGAGACCTCGTCGAGCTTGACCATCTTGTCGTTGGCCTCGGCCTTCGGGTTGGTGAGGACCTGGTTGGATCCGACGGTCTGGCCGATGTTCTGGGCCTCGGGGGAGATCGCCCAGTCGATGTACTTCTTGGCGGCCGCGGAGTGCTTCGAGTTGGCCACCAGGGCCACTCCGCCGATCTCGTAGCCGGTCCCCTCCTTGGGGAAGGAGACGACGAGGTCCTTCATGCCCTCGTCGCGGTACTTCACGCAGTCGTGGGAGAAGACCAGGCCGACGCCCACCTCTCCGCGGCCTGCGATCTGGCCGGGGGCAGTGCCGGACTTGGTGTACTGCAGGACGTTGTTGTGCATCTGCTTCATGTAGTCCAGGGCGCCGTCCTCGCCGCCGCGCAGGACGGTCTGGGTCCACAGCGTCGTGAACGCGGTGCCCGAGGTGGAGGGGTGCGCGGTGGAGATCTGCCCTTTGAGGGCGGGGTCGAGCAGGTCGTCCCAGGAGTCGGGCACCTCGACGCCGAGGTTGTCCAGGACTGCCTTGTTCGAGCAGAATCCGAGGACGCCGACGTAGACACCCGTCCAGTTGTGGTCGGGATCCTTGTACTTGGCGGGGATCTCGGCGGCGGACGGCGAGTCGTAGGCCTCGATGAGCCCCTTCTCGACGGCGGCCCCGTAGCCGTCGACGGGCCCGCCGTGCCAGACGTCGAACTCGGGGTTGTCCTTGGCGGAGTCGAGGCGGGCCACGGCCTCGCCCGACGACAGGCGCACGTAGGTGGCGGTGATGCCGGTGGACGCGGTGAAGGACTCGGTCCACTTCTGGCACAGGTCCTCCATCGCGCCGCACGCGATGGTGATCGACTCCGAGCCGGCGGCCGACTGGATCTGCTCATCGGTTACCACGCAGGCGCTGAGCGCGAGCATTCCGACTGCTGCGACCCCCGCGAGCGGGGCGAGGCGTCTATTCGTCATGGGGACTCTCCTTTGAATCGGACGGGGCGGTGCTGGGACGGGGCGGCCCGCTGCCTGCCCCAATGATCCCGCCGCGCGCCCCTGCCCCGTGACACGGCTCGGTAACGCACGGTAACGCCGCGGTTACCCGGGGGCGACGGCGGGCATCATGTACCCCACCCCCCGCACCGAGCGCACGTAGTGGGCGCCCTGGGGCCCCAGCGCCTGGCGGACCCTGTACGCCGTCGTCTTGATCATGTCCTTGCCGCCGCTGGTCTCGTGGGTGGACCACACGAGGTTGAGCAGCTCCTTGTAGGTGACGGCCTCCCCCACACGGGCGGCGAGGACCCCGAGGAACCGCTCCTCCGTGGCGGGCATGCCGATCCGGCGCCCCGACAGGAACACCCTGTGGGCGGCGGCATCGACCTCGAGGGCGCCGTTGCGCACCACGGCGCTCCCCCCTCCCCGCCACCGGCGCACCAGGGCGAGGGCGCGGAGCGTGAACTCCCGGGGGCTGAAGGGCTTGGTCACGTAGTCGTCGGCGCCGGTCTCCAATCCGCGCACGCGGTCGGTCTCCTCCGACAGGGCGGTGATCATCATAATGGGCACGTCGGAGACCGCCCGTATCCTCTCGGCGATCGTCAGCCCCGACACGACGGGGATCATGAGGTCCAGGACGACCAAGTCGAAACTGCCCGACTTGAAGAGCTCCCACGCCTTGGCGCCGTTGCCCGCGGTGATGACCTCGAATCCGGCGGTCTCCAGCGCGAAGCGCATGATCATGAGGATCTGCGGTTCGTCGTCGACGACGAGGGCGCGCGGCGCCTCCCCCTGCGCGCCCATCACGCGGCCCCCTGTGCGGGCGCGGGCCACTGCCTGCGCGGGAGGGTGAGGTAGAACGTCGTGCCCCTGGTCGCGATCGTGTCGACGAGCACGCGGCCGCCGTGCAGCTCGACGATCTTCTGGGTGATCATCATTCCCAGGCCCGTTCCGGGCCGAACGCTGCCCCCTGTGGCGAAGGGGACGAAGAGGCGCTCGCGCTCCTCCGCGCTCATCCCAGCCCCGTTGTCGCTGACGCTGATGGTGACATCGTCCTCGGAGTCCGCGACGGCGACCAGGATCGACGCGCCCTCCCCGGCGTGGCGGCCGGCATTGTTGACGACGTTGGCGATGGCCTGGCCCATCAGCCGCGGATCGACGCGCATGTGGATGGGCGCGCCGTGGTTGTCCAGGCGGATGTTCGCACTGTGGAAGCGGCGCATCTGGGCGACGTTGTCCCGCACGAGGCCGCGGATCTCGACGCGCCTGGGCCTGAGGGTGAACAGCTCGGACTCCATGCGGATCTCCGCCAGTAGGTCGTCCGCCATCTCGATGACCTGGTTGGAGTTCTCCGCGATGGTCTTCGCGAAGCGGTGCTGCACGGGGGTCAGGGGCCCTGCGCTCCCGTCGAGGAGGAGTTCGGCGGCCCCCCTGACGACGGTGAGCGGGGTGCGGAGCTCGTGGAATAGCACGCCCGGTCGGCGCACCCGCTCCTCGTGCACCGCGCGCACAGCGGCGAGCTCGGCGCGCGCCCGCTGGGCGCCGCGCCACTGCCGCGCCGCGAGGACCGCGCACACGGCTGCCGCGAGCACGGCGGCGGTCAGGGCCCACTCCATCGTCCACCTCCTCGCTGCCCCAACGCTACCGCATGCCCTGGGCAGTGGCGAAAGGCGAGCGGCGCGGGGGAGGGCCCCTCCCCCGCGCCCGAGTCCCGTCAGATCACCCCGAGGGAGACCATCGCGTCAGCGACCTTGCGGAAGCCCGCCAGGTTCGCGCCCGCCACGTAGTCGCCGGGGACGCCGTACTCCTCGGCGGTGGCCACGGTGTGGGTGTGGATATCGACCATGATCTGGTGGAGCTTCGCATCGGTCTCGGCGAAGGGCCACTGGGTGCGCCCGGAGTTCTGCTGCATCTCCAGGCCCGAGGTGGCCACGCCGCCCGCGTTGGAGGCCTTGCCGGGGGCGTAGGCCACGCCCGCTGCCTGCAGTGCCTCGATCGCCTCGGGGGTGGTGGGCATGTTCGCTCCCTCGGCGACCAGCTGCACCCCGTTCTTGATGAGCGACTGTGCGCCAGACAGGGGGAGCTCGTTCTGGGTGGCGCACGGCAGGGCCACGTCGCAGGGGACGTCCCAGATCGCGCCCGAGGGCACGAAAGTGGCGCCGGGCCGCTCGGCCGCGTAGTCGGACACGCGCCCGCGGCGCACCTCCTTGACATCCTTCAGCAAGGAGACGTCGATGCCCGCCTCGTCCAGGACGTAGCCCGAGGAGTCGGAGACGGCGACGACCGTGGCGCCCAGCTGCTGGGCCTTCTCAGTGGCGTAGATCGCGACGTTCCCGGAGCCGGAGACGACGACGCGCTTGCCGTCGAAACTCGCGCCCTTGGCGGACAGCATCTCGGCCGCGAAGTACACGAGGCCGTAGCCGGTGGCCTCGGTGCGCACGTAGGAGCCGCCCCAGGTCAGCCCCTTGCCGGTCAGGACTCCGGCGTCGAAGCGGTTCTTGAGGCGCTTGTACTGGCCGAACATGTAGCCGATCTCACGGCCGCCAACGCCGATGTCGCCCGCGGGAACGTCCGTGTCGGGGCCGATGTGGCGGGACAGCTCAGTCATGAAGGACTGGCAGAAGCGCATGACCTCGGCATCGGACTTGCCCTTGGGGTCGAAGTCCGATCCCCCCTTGCCCCCGCCCATGGGCAGGCCGGTGAGGGCGTTCTTGAAGATCTGCTCGAAGCCCAGGAACTTGATGATCGAGAGGTTCACGGAGGGGTGGAAGCGCAGGCCGCCCTTGTAGGGGCCCAGCGCCGAGTTGTACTCGACGCGGAAGCCGCGGTTGACGCGCACGCGCCCGGCGTCGTCGGTCCACGGGACCCGGAAGAGCAGTTGGCGCTCGGGCTCGACGACGCGGTCGATGACCGACAGGTCGGCGTACTCGGGGTGGCGCTCGGCCAGCGGGGCGATCGTCAGGAGGACCTCGTAGACGGCCTGGTGGAACTCCGCCTGGGCGGGGTCACGGTCCAGGACTGCCTGGAAGACGGTCTGCAAACTGGGGCTGAGTCGCGAAGGATCAAATGTGCTCATGCGTCATAGTTTAAGTACTCTTTACCTCCGTTTGAAGACCGGCGTTCACATTGTGACCATCGAGGGCGCCGCCGCCCGACAGCGCGCTCGCGTCCGCAGGACCGCCCCTCGGGCGGGTGCTCGGACCGCCGAACGGCCGAACGGCGATTTCGTCCGGGACCGCCCCTCATGCACGCGGGCGCTCGACGGCACGGCTGCTGCGGGGCCCGCCTCCGACGATCACCCCTCGTGCACACGGGCGCTCGACGAGCGGACCAGGACGGGGGCGGCTCCCGTGGCCAGGAAGGGCGGCAGGAACGCCACGGTCGCCCGCGCGCGCACGCTGATGCGCAGATCCCCGTCCACCAGGGACGCCGATTCGATCCGCACTCCCTCTCCGACGGCGCACGTGGTGCCGCCCATCTGCGCGAGGGCGCGCTCGGCCGCCGCTGTCGCGTCCGGAAGGCTCGCGGGAACGCCGTCCGCGTCAGCGCCCGCCCCGTCCGCCCCGGAGCCCCCGGCGTAGACGCTGGCGCCGTCGATGGCGCCGGCCGCCGAGGCCGCGACACGGTCCGCGCACGCCAGGAGCCTGCGGTCCTGCACCGCAACGCCCGTGACCGCTATGGACACCAGCAGGAACACGCACACGAAAGCACAGGCCGCACAGGTGAGCAATCCCACCCTCCCTTCCTCGGGATCGAGGACGGGGACAGCGCGCACGGGCGCCCTACCCATCGACATCCACCTCCTGAACGGGGCTCACCGCACTCGACTGGACGGGGATCCCCGAAGCGCCGAGCCACCGGGGCACCAGGGGCAGGGGGACCACAGTCGACACCGTCACGGATGCCTGGCCGCCCGGCGAGGCGCACGCGTCGCACGACGCCTCCACCACCGGCTGGCCGGCGACCCCGAAATCGGCGAAGGCCAGGCCGACCTGGGCCTGCGCCCGCTCCTCCCCGTCGTCGGGGTGGGAGGCGATGATCCGCACCGCCTCGCGCGCTCCGGCGTCGGTGGCGAAGACCGCGGCCTGCACCCACGACGCGGCCACGATGATGTAGACGACGGGGACCACCAGCACCGCGAAGAACCCGATGAACTCCACCACGGCGTCCCCGCGCTCCCCGTCGACCCGGCCCCTATCCGCCCCCATCGCCGCCCTCCTCCACCAGCGACGTGCCGCGCACGCTCATCCACCTCGGTCCCATCCCCAGCAGGAGCGGCAGGCGGGCGCGCACGGTGACGACGAGGACCCCGCGCCCGTCGACCTCCTCGTAGGAGGTGGTGACCTCGCTGTCCCGGGCACCGCCGGCGATGGTGGCGAGCACCTCGTTCGTGCGGGCCACCGCCTCGGCGGCGTCCCCGCCGAGCAGCCCGCCCCGCCTGGCCCCCTCCGAGGCCGCCGAGACCGTCAGGCTCCGCACGTGCAGGGCGAAGGCCAGTTGCACGAGCGCCAGGACGACGAGCACGACCAGGGTCTGGACGAGGACCGTCGAGGCGACCTCAGACCCCTCCTCGCCGCCGGCGGCCTCAGATGCCCGCGATCGAATCCATCGCACGGTTGAAGATCTCCACGAGCCGGTCCGAGGCCACGCCCCAGATGAGGACGACGAGGGCGGCCGTCATGAGGGTGATGAGCACCCACCCGGGCACGTCCCCCCGTTCGCGGCCGTCATCGGAGCGCCGCAGCGCGGCGCGCACGCGGTTCAGCAGGGTTCTCATAGTGTTTCCTCTCACTGGTGGTGGTGCGGTTACGGGGTGATGTCCAGGGCCATGAGTCCCGGGTAGAGGGCGAAGAGGACTGTGACGGGCAGGATGAGGAAGACCACGGGGAAGAGCATGGCGATCTCCCTCTTGCCGCCCTCCTCCATGAGGCGCTGGCGCGAGGCCTCGCGGATGTCGCGCGCCTGGTCGTGGAGCACCGCCGCCAGGGGGCTGCCGCGTTCGATGGCGGTGGACAGCGTCTGGCACAGCCGCGACAGGGCCGGGGAGTCGTTGCGGGCCGCCAAGTCCGTCAGCGCCCGTGCGGACGGGGCGCCCAAGCGGATGTCGGCCACAGCGCGGGCGAGCTCGTCACCCAGATCCGAGTGGGACAGGGAGGCGACGCGGTCGAGGGCGGCGGGCACCGACTCCCCCGCCCCCACCGCCAGAGCGAGCAGCTCCGAGGCGTCGGGGACCGCCGCTTCCACGCGCCGCTGGCGACTGCCCGCGCGCGCCGTGAGCAACCGGTCCCATGCGCTCATGCCCACGGCACACCCCAGGAGGGCGACGACGACGATCCCCGCGACGCCCCTACCGCCGCGCCCCGCCATCGCCGGTGAGGCGGCCAGGGCGCCCGCGCACAGCCCCGCGACCCCCGCTCCGGCCTGGGCCGCCCGGAAGCCCACGGCGTCCGTGGGCGATCCCGCCAGCTCCAGGCGCCGCTCCACGGACCGCGTGGTCGACCCCAGCGAGTCGAGCAGCCGCGAGCCCCACAGGCGCACCAGGCCGGCCCATGTGGGGCCCCGCGGCGCGGGGGCGGGCGACCCCTGGGCGACGCGGGCACTGAAATCGGGGAACTGGTCGCGGGCGCACACCGCCACGAGGACCAGGCCCGCTCCGAGCAGCAGGCCTGCCGCGACAGGGGCCAGATGGGACGAGAGGGCGAACAGTGCCACGGCCGCTCCTACCTCATGGTCCTGGGATCGGTGGACAGGCGCGAGAGCACCCGCATGAGGGCGTAGGCCGCGACGCAGCACGCGCCCCCGAGGGCCAGGACCGCCATGCCCTGGGGCGTGTTCCACACGCGGGCGCTGCGGGCGCCCTGGGAGATGAGCAGCAGCACCACCCACGGGGCAGCGACCCCCAGGCGGGCCGCGCCCACCGTCCACGACTGGCGCGCCTCCAACTCGCCGCGCACGCGCGCGTCCTCGCGCAGCAGCACTGCGAGGTCGGTGAGCAGGCGCGCCAGGTCCGCGCCGCCGACGCTGCGCGCCAGGCGCAGGGCCT
The DNA here is from genome assembly GCF_000429245.1 of Schaalia georgiae DSM 6843. Classification (GTDB taxonomy): domain Bacteria; phylum Actinomycetota; class Actinomycetes; order Actinomycetales; family Actinomycetaceae; genus Pauljensenia; species Pauljensenia georgiae. The sequence goes on along the minus strand of NZ_KE386870.1, from coordinate 310,875 downwards.
CCACGATCCGATCGGCCACCGGGTCGGCGAGCCGGTCCTTGAGCCGGTCGAGCGCCACGTCGAAGCGCCCGTGCGCCCTGTAGTCCTGCCCGAAGGCCTCGAAGGCGCCGCGCAGGGCGGGCGGCCCGCCCGAACCCAGGTCGGCCAGCAGCGTGGGCAGGGCGGCGCCCGCGCGCACGCCCGACACCAGGGAGTCCACGACCTCGGGCCACGCCTCGCGCGCCTCGCGGGCGCGCCGGTGGGAGCGCGAGGACACCCAGGCCGCCGGCAGCGGCGCGGCGACTGCTCCCATGGCCAGGCCCACCGCCCACGTCTCGGTCACCACGAAGGAGGCGACGAGGGCCAACAGCGCGCACGCGAGGCAGACGAGGACCAGCCTCGGCCCGTTCATGCCCGGAAGACCGGCCCGGCGCACCATGTCGCCCCAGCGCCTGGCCCACGCGGGCGCCGTCAAGCGCACCGGGGGCGCCCCGACTGCGGCGGACAGGCACAGGAGTGCTCCGATCCCCCCGATGAGCCCCGGGACGACCGGGCTCATGGCCGCCCCCAGGACAGCAGGTCCGACAGGGAGTACCCGGCGGCGGCGAAGCGCTCGTGCATGTCCAGGCCGCCGCTGCCGCGCTCGAGGCGCGCGCCGTCGTACTCCCACAGCACGGCCGTCTCGATGCGGGTGCCCTCGACCCGCCCAGGCACGGCGAGCACCTCCGACAGGTAGCGAAGGCCGTCGGGGGCGCGGTGGACGTGGCACACCAGGTCGACGCTGGCGGCCAGGGTGGGGACCACGAAGCCCGAGGTCACGTTCTCCCCCGCCAGCAGCGGCAGCACCGCCAGCTTGTCCAGCGCCTCGCGGGCGGAGTTCGCGTGCACGGTCGCCATGCCCGGCACGCCCGCGTTGAGGGCGACCAGCAGGTCGAGGGCCTCGGCACCGCGCACCTCGCCGACGACGAGGCACTCGGGGCGCATGCGCAACGACTCGCGCACGAGGTCGCGCAGCGCGATCTCCCCGCGCCCCTCGACACTGGGCGGGCGCGTCTGCATGGCGACGTGGTCCCAGTTCGCCAGCGACAGCTCGAAGACCTCCTCGCAGGTGACGACCCGCCGCGAGCGCGGCAGCTCCCCCGCCAGCGCGCGCAGCAGCGTCGTCTTGCCCGCCTGCGTCCCCCCGGACACGACCACGGACAGCCCCACGGCGACCGCGGCGCGCAGGAAGGCGGCGACGGGGGCCGGCACCATGCCGGCATCGACCAGGTCCGCCAGGGTCCGCGCCCTCTGGACGTGCTTGCGGATGTTCACCGACCACGACTGCGATGTGACGGGCGGGATCACGACGTGGAGGCGCTCGCCCGTGTCCAGGGTCGCGTCGACGAAGGGGTGGGACAGGTCGAGGCGCCGCCCCGAATGGGCGAGCATGCGCTCGACGAGGTCGCGGACCTGTTCTTCGCGCAGGATCAGGGTGGTGAGCTCGGACACCCCCGCGCGCGCTGCGAAGACCCGCGAGGCGGAGTTGATCCACACCTCCTCCACCTCCGGGTCGTCGAGGAGGTCCTGGATGGGGCCGAGCCCGCAGATCTCGGCCATGAGGGCCCGGACCAACTGATCGCGCTCCTGGGGGGACAGGGGGTGGGCGAGCGCCTCAACCGCCTCGTCGATGGTCCTGGCGACGCGCCCCGCCTCGCGCGCCGGGTTGATCGCGCGCGCGGCCAGGCGCTCGCGCACCCACGCCGCGTGCTCTTCGACCAGGGCATCGTCCATCGCCACCTCCACGTGACATGTGTCTCAAACCCGTTTACAGAGAAACTAACAGAGTTTTCAAACAAGGATCAAGACCCTCCGGCCAACTGTGGATAACTTGAGCGCCATTCCCCCATACACGCGCTAGGCGCGGTACCTTGGGATAGTGACTATGACACCGCTCAAACTTGCCGCCCTGGCCACCGTCGCCGTCCCAGGGCTACAGGTGACGGGACTGCGCGCCGATTCCTACAGCGACGAGGTGCGCTCCGTCGCCAATATCGTGGACGCCTCCGGCAACAGGTGGACCGTCACATGCTCCAACGAGACGATCGCCGGTCCCGCCGCCGAGGCCGAGGCCGCGATCCTCCAGCGCCTGGCCACCACCCACGATGTGAGCCGCATCCCCTTCGACGTCCCGCGCATCAAGGGGACGACCCGCACCCGCGACGGGAACCGCGTCTACGTCCACCAAGACCTCGGAGGCAGGCCGTTGGAGGACTCGGATCTGGCTGACGACCCTCTGCTGCCCGCCTCGCTCGGGCGCGCCCTCGCCGCGCTGCACAACCTGCCCGAGCGCGTCTACACCGACGTCTCCGTGCCCTCGCACAGCGCCATCGAGTGCCGGGCCAGTCTGCTCTCCATGCTCGACGAGACGCCCGCCCGGGCCGCTGTTCCCGTGAACCTGCGGATGAGGTGGCAGGGCGCCCTCGACGACCTGTCCCTGTGGCGGTTCCCGCCCGCGCCCATCCACGGGGACCTGCAGGGCAATGCCGTCTACGTCTCAAGGGGATCCGTCGTCGGCATCGCGGGTTTCACCTCCGCGTGCGTCGGCGACCCCGCAGTCGATATCGCGTGGGTGCAGGCCGTCGCCTCGGACGCGTTCCTGGAGAAGTTCCGCGAGGCGTACTCGCGCGAGCGGGAGGCCACGGACCTCCACCTGTTCACCCGCGCGCAGCTCATGAGCGAGCTCGCCTTGGTGCGGTGGCTGCTCCACGGGGCCCACACCGACGATCCCTCGGTGGTCGAGGAGGCGCGCGCCATGCTCGCCGACCTGTCCTCGGACCTGGGGGAGCTGAGGTTGGTCGAGTCACGCCCCCACTCCAGCGCCGACGACCTGCTCTCCGACACGCCCATCGCCTCCGCGACGCCGCGGCGCGCCCCGGAGCACGAGGAACAGACAGGAGCAGGGCACCGCGGGACCGGGCACGAGGAACAGACAGGAGCAGGGCACCGCGGGACCGGGCACGAGGAACAACAGGCAGGAGCAGGGCACCGCGGAGCGCGCGGCGACCAATCCCCCGCCCGCGCCGGGGACAGGCCCGGAAGGCGGCGCGCCAACAGGGACGGGGCCGACCGCGCGCCTGAGCCCCGGCGCACGCGGATCGCGGCGCCCCCCGCGCCCGCTGAGCGCCGCCGGGCGGGCTCGCCAGCCCACGCCGCACGCCCCGGGGAGGCCGAGGAGCGCACGCCCCCAATGCCCTCGCGCCTGGCGCGAAGGCTCCAGCGCGGCGAGGCGGACCCCCACGCGGCCACCGAGCGCCTCACCCTGGGACCCGACGGGCAGCCCCGGCGCTGAGGACGGAGACCCCCCGCACCTCCAGCGTGCGGGGGGAGCCGGGAACCCGGCTCACAGGTCCTTCGCGGCCTCCAGTTCGGCGACGCGGGCATCCAGGTCCTCCACCTGCGCCCTCAGGATCGCGGCCTCCTCCGTGAGGCGCCGTTTGTCCTCGTCGGCTCGCGACAGATCCACCGAGTAGCGCAGCGCGAGGAGCAGCAGGACGACTCCCGCCAGGAAGAAACCGAGGTTGAGGGGCACCACCACGCCCAACGAGTGGGCCATCCACTTGAGCACTGGTGGGAACAGCGAGAACAGGGCCGTGAAGAACGCGATGACGAACCACCACAGGCCGTAGCGCTCCTTCATCCCGGAGTTCCGCATCTTGAGGAAGACGGTGATCAGGATGATGACGGCGAAGACGAGTCCGAGGATGTACGTGGGGCTCATGCGCCCTCCTTCACGCCCTGGGCGCCCGTCGTCGGGGCGGGCGCACCCTTCTTCTTCCTCGGAGCGGGCCTGGAGAGGGCGACCACCAGGGCCACCATCGCCCTGACGAGGAACTTCGCGGATTTCACGGGGTTGTGCGACGGCTCCCCGCCTGCGCGCGGGCGCATCTCGACGCCCACTTGCCGCACGGTGAGGTCCGAGCGCGCGGCGATGACGAGCGCCTCGATCGTGTCGCCCAGGTACTCGGCGGGGTAGTTGTGGATGAACAGGGCCAGCGCGCGGGGCCCGTAGAGCTTGAAGCCGCTGGTCGTGTCCTTCAGGGGCGTGCGGCACACGCGCGACAGCATGGCCGACAGCATCCCCATCGCCCACTTGCGGGGGCCCCGCACCGAGTAGTCGCCCTTGCCGGAGAAGCGGGCGCCGATGACGACGTCCGCCCCCTCCTCGTCGGCGCGGTCGATGAGGGCCTGGATGTCCTTCGGGTCGTGCTGCCCGTCGGCGTCGAGCTGGCAGGCGTGGGTGTACCCGGTGCGCACCGCGTACTGGAAGCCGGCGCGCATGGCGCCGCCCACCCCCAGATTGAGCGGCAGGTCGAGGACCCGCACTCCCCGGGTGCGCGCGATGGCCGCTGTGGAGTCCGTGGAGCCGTCGGAGACGACGAGGACGTCGGCGCCGGCGGGCTTGTGCTCGAGCACGTCGTCGAGGACCATGCCGAGCACTTCCTCCTCGTTCCACGCCGGGATGATGATGAGAAGACGGTCGGGCATCGCGGGCATCACTCGGCGTCGCGCGCCAGCAGGTCCAGCAGGTACTGGCCGTATCCGGACTTCACCAGGGGCTCGGCGCGCTGGCGCAGGCCCTCGTCGTCGATGAAGCCCATGCGCCAGGCCACTTCCTCGGGGGCGCCGATCTTCATGCCCTGGCGGGCCTCGACCGTGCGCACGAATGACGTGGCGTCGGCGAGGGAGTCGAAGGTCCCGGTGTCCAGCCACGCGGTGCCGCGGGGCAGCACCTCGACCTTGAGCTTCCCGGCCCGCAGGTAGGCGCGGTTGACGTCGGTGATCTCGTACTCGCCACGGGCGCTGGGCTCCAGGTCGCGGGCGATCGCGACCACGTCGTTGTCGTAGAAGTACAGGCCCGGGACCGCGTAGTTCGACTTCGGCCTGGCGGGCTTCTCCTCGATGGACAAGGCGGTGAAGTCCGCGTCGAACTCGACGACGCCGTAGGCCCTGGGGTTGGACACGTGGTAGGCGAAGACCGCTCCTCCGTCGGGATCGACGTGCCTGCGCAGCTGCGTGCCCATCCCGGGGCCGTAGAAGATGTTGTCGCCCAGGACCAGGGCGGCCGGGTCGGAGCCGATGTGGTCGGCGCCCAGGACGAACGCCTGGGCGAGGCCGTTGGGCTCGCGCTGGACCGTGTACGTGATGTTGACGCCCAGCTGCGAGCCATCGCCGAGCAGGCGGTGGAACGACGGGGCGTCATGGGGCGTGGTGATGACCAGGACGTCCTGGATGCCCGCCAGCATCAGCGTTGACAGCGGGTAGTAGATCATCGGCTTGTCGTAGACCGGGACCAGCTGTTTGGACGTTCCCAGGGTGATGGGGTTCAGCCGGGTGCCCGAACCGCCGGCAAGGATGATGCCTTTCATGGTTTCCTCCGCTTGTGCTTCACCCGCACCAGGGCGGGCATCACTCCAATTATGCCCGTAAACGCCCGGCGCGGCACGCACCCCGGCCCATCATGGCCTACCGCACGTCCCCTCCGGCGGGCCAGTGGCGCGCCCGGGCGGGCGCGTCCGATAGGATTTGAGGTGTCCGAAGCGCCGTCGAAGGAAGAGGAACACGCATGGTGCCCACCGCTAAGCCCCTGGGGATCGAGACCACTCCCATCCCGGGGTTCCTCCGCATCGACCTCACGGTCCACGGGGACAACCGCGGCTGGTTCAAGGAGAACTGGCAGAGGGAGAAGATGGTGGGGCTGGGGCTGCCCGACTTCCGACCCGTGCAGAACAACATCTCCTTCAACGACGAGGTGGGCGTCACCCGCGGCATCCACGCCGAGCCGTGGGACAAGTTCGTCTCCGTCGCCACGGGGCGCGTCTTCGGCGCATGGGTGGACCTGCGCGAGGGCCCTTCCTTCGGCACCGTGTACACGACCATCATCGACCCGGGCACCGCGGTGTTCGTCCCCAAGGGCGTGGGCAACGCCTACCAGACCCTGGAGCCCGCCACCGCGTACACGTACCTGGTCAACGCACACTGGTCCCCCGACGCGCGCTACACGTTCCTCAACCTCGCCGACGAGACGGTGGCGGTGCCCTGGCCGATCCCGCTTGAGCGGGCGGTCCTGTCGGACAAGGACCGCGCCCACCCGCGCCTGGCCGATGTCACCCCCTTCCCCGCCCCCTGCGGCCCCAGGGTGCTGGTGACCGGGGCGAACGGGCAGCTGGGCCGCGAGCTCATGCGCCAGTTGCCCGCTGCGGGCTTCGAGGCGACGGGCGTGGACCTGCCCGAGGTCTCCATCGCCGACGCCGACCAGATGGAGCGCTTCGACTGGTCCCCCTTCGACGTGGTCGTCAACGCGGCCGCGTGGACCGACGTCGACGGCGCCGAGACCCCCGACGGCAGGCGCGCCTCGTGGCTGGCCAACGCCACCGGGCCGGCGAACCTGGCGCGCGCGTGCGCCTCCCACGGCCTCACCCTGGTCCACATCTCCTCCGAGTACGTTTTCGACGGGTCGGCCGCGGTGCACCTGGAGGACGAGGCGCCCTCGCCCCTGGGTGTGTACGGCCAGTCCAAGGCCGGCGGGGACGCCGCCGTGCTCGCGGCCCCGGAGCACTACCTGGTGCGCACCGCCTGGGTGGTGGGCGACGGGAAGAACTTCATCCGCACGATGGCGTCCCTGGCGCGTTCCGGGGTGCGGCCCCAGGTGGTCGACGACCAGGTCGGGCGCCTCACCTTCACGACGGACCTGGCCGCGGGCATCATCCACCTCTTGTCCACCCGGGCCCCCCACGGCACCTACAACCTCACGGGCGAGGGCCCGGTCATGAGCTGGGCGGACGTGGCCACCCGCGTGTACGAGCTGCTGGGGCACGACGCCTCCGAGGTCACCCGAGTGTCCACCGAGCAGTACTACGCGGACAAGGGAGGGGCGCCGCGCCCCCTCAGCTCCGTCCTGGACCTGGCGAAGATCGAGGGGGTGGGCTTCACGCCCGGGGACTCCTCCGCCCGCATCGACGCCTACGTGGCGTCCCTGGCCTAGCAGCCCGCCTTTAGCGCGATGGCCCCGCCCCCCGATGGGGGCGGGGCCATCGCGCGCACGGGGCCTTTCGCGGCCTCAGCGGCGGAAGTCGGTCCTACTCGACCCGCCAGGCGCGGACGAAGAAGACGCCTGTGAGCACGGCGACCAATGCGCCGCCGGCCGCGAGCGTCACGGCCGCTCCGGAGCCAGCGGTTCTGCCCGGTGCCGCGGCGGCCATTTCGGGTTTTTTCGCTATTCTCATTCCATTCTCCATGCTCGAACGACAGTACGTCCGACGGCAATGCTACCAGCGCGCCGCCTGTGGCGGGGCCGTCGGGCGCGAGCATCCGCGCAGGGCCGCCGGCCACCGCCTGGATGGCGCGGATCCGCGGCGCCCGCAGTGGGCGATCCCATGATGCGCTCCGTTGGCCGCCGCAGCGGAGCGGGGGCGCAGCCTGGCGCGCGCCAGGCTGCGCCCCCTCCCGTAATCGGGCCGGACGGAGGGGTCAGCCGAAGTAGGACTTCATCATCGCGAGGATGTCGTACCCGTAGTTGCGCGCGGTGGCCCACCCCGTTCCATTGGGGTTCTCCTGCGCGCCGAGGTACTCGACGTAGGGGGCAGAGCCCTTCGGCACGTAGGAGAAACGGGGGTCGACGAGCGGGTTCGCCAGGGACGCGGCCGTAGCGCCCGTGTCCGCGTAGGCGCGCAGGTGCTGGACCTGGGCGCGCAGGCCCGTGCGCACGTCGGGGAACGAGGCCCCGCCCGCGCCGCCGCCGACCGCCCCGATCCCGGCGAAGTTGAACTGGTCGACGGACACATCACCGCCGAAGCCCAGCCAGCCCGTCTCCTTCATGGCCTGGGTGAAGACGAGCTCCGGGGAGACGCCCTCGGCGACCGCCTCGTCGTAGGCGATGGCCGCGAAGTCGTTGATAGTCGGGGCACCGCCCGCAGCGAGAGAGGCCGGGTAGTCGTACCCGGAGTCGTCGAATGCGGCGACCATCGAGGCGATGACTGCCGCCCGCTGGGCCGTGGGCACGGCCATGACGGGGCGCATGTCCGAGGCGGTCGTCCCGCCCGAGGCGTATCCGAGCCATTCGCCCGAGGCGGCGAAGACCGACTCCCTGCCGTCGACGACGACCGTGCCAGTGGCCATCGCGCCGGAGCCGGGGTTCAGGTAGTACCAGGAGCCGCCCTTGCTCAGCCACCCTGTGGTCATGGAGCCGGAGGACCCCAGGTGGAACCACCTGCCGCCGTCCTCGACCCACCCGGTGCGCATCGCGCCCGAGACGGGGTCCAGGTAGTACCAGGAGCCGCTGATCGCGGCCCACCCGGTGGCCATCGCGCCGGAAGCGGGGTCGAGGTAGTACCAGGAGCCGCCCTCGCTCAGCCACCCTGTGGTCATGGAGCCGGAGGACCCCAGGTGGAACCACCTGCCGCCGTCCTCGACCCACCCGGTGCGCATCGCGCCCGAGACGGGGTCCAGGTAGTACCAGGACCAGCCGTCCGGGATCCACCCCGTGTCCATGCGCCCGGAGGCGCCCAAGTGGTACCAGGCGCCGCCGTCCTCCGCCCACCCGGTCGCCATCGCGCCGCTGGAGCCCAGGTAGTACCAGGCGCCGTCGATCTGCCGCCACCCGGTCTGCATGGCGGTGGAGCCGTCGAAGTAGTACCAGCGCCAGCCGATGACCTGCCAGCCGGTGACGGTGTAGCCCTCGGAGTCGCCCCAGTACCACACGCCCCCCACGGAGAACCAGCCGGTGAGGTATTTGCCGTCGGCTCCGAAGCGCCATCTGCCGCCTTCGTTGTGCCAGGTGCCCTTGGAGAGCCCTAGCGCCTGGGCTATGCCCGCGGCGTCGGCCATGGCGAGGGACTGGACGAATCCAGGCTCGCGCAGCCGCGCGGCGTCGGAGGCGGAGGTGAGGAAGGCGTGCTCGACGATGATGCCCGTGAGGTTGGACAGGCGCGCGTGCCTGCTGATCGCGTAGTAGTCGCCGGTGGAGCCGTCCGGGTAGTCGTAGTAGGGGTTGTCGCGGGTCTTGGTGCCGCGGTCGGCCAGGCCCAGCGACGTGAGCTGGTTCTGGATCGCGGTGGCCAGGGCGGCCCCCTGGGTGTGGGTGGAGTAGTTGTAGGAGCTGGCGTTGGGGTACCAGACCTCGGCGCCGTTGGCCCCGGCCGATCCGGAGTTGAAGTGGAGGGAGACCAGGGCGCTGGCCCCCGCGGCCACGGAGGATGCGACGCGCGCACTGAGGTCCTGGCTGATGTTCTCCGAGGGCCGTGAATCGTCCTCGCGGGTCATGTGGACCCTCACGCCCTGGTAGGTCTCGAGTTCCGCTTTGAGGGCGCGGCCGACGGCGAGCGTGAGGTCCTTCTCAACGAGCCCGTTGGCGCTGGCGCCCGGGTCGGATCCGCCGTGCCCGGGGTCGAGGGCGATGACGATGCCGTCCGCGGCGCCCGCCTGGGGCGCCAATGGCGCGATCATGGCGCCGACGGCGAGCGCGAGGCCTATCGCGAGGGTTTTCCACAGGGGGCGCATATCAATCCTTCATGTTGTGTGTGGGCATTTTGTGATAATAGATTCTCGTGCGACACATGTAAACATGATGCTGGATACACTTACAGACAAGTATCAACTGGAAGGGCCGTCGATCCCCAGTGCCGCGAGCGCCGCGAGCTTGGAGCTGCGGACGGCCGAACGGTGCTGGCGGACCCACCGCCACAGGCGCAAACGGTCCCAGCCCCCTTCCGCCGCCCTTTCCGCGACGGCCACCATCGCCCCCGCCACCGCGGCCGCGTCAAGGCGCACCGCGGCCCCCAGGTCGGCCGATGCGACGTCCTGTGCCGCCTCGCCCTCCCCCGCGTAGACCACGGGGGTCCCCGCGGCCAGCGATGACAGGATCTTCGTCGGGTACGCGTAGGAGTAGCCGCCCGGACGCAGGGACGCCAACGACGCCGTCGCCGCCGCGAGCCAGGCGTGCGCCTCGTCGGCGCTGACCGGCGCGTGGAAGGACACCCCCTCGACGCCGCGCGCCCTCTCGCGCAGGGCCTCCCACCCGCTCCCCTGCCCCAGGAAGACGAGGCGGGCCCCCGGCAGGCGCGGCCCCGCCAGGCGCAGGGCGTCGACGAAGACCTCGGGCGCCAGCCACGGCGCCACCGTGCCCGCGTAGACGAACACTGGGCCCTGCCCGCCGGGGAAGCCCTCGGGGAGGGGGCCGGGGAAGGGCGGGCGCGAGCAGTCCACCCCGTTGGGGACCACGGCGACGCCTTCCGCGCCCAGGCGCCGCGCGCACTCCGCCACCCCCGCCGACACTGCGATCACGCGCTCCGCCCCGCCCAGGGCGAAGCGCTCCAGTGCCCGCGCCCCGACCACGACGGGGCGGGGCGCGCCCCCGGCCGCGGCCGCGTCGGAGACGATGTCGGCGGCGTAGTACACGTATGGGACCCCCCTGGCGGCGCAGGCCAAGCGCACGGCGGACCCGGTGGTGGGCGGCGGTTCGCACACGACCAGGGCCGGCCTCGGGCACGCGAGCAGGCGCCCCACCAGGGGGGCATCGAAGGACAGGTAGGGGACGTAGCCGCGCACCGCTCCCGTCGCGTCGCGCAGCACGGGGGCGCGGCGGACCCGGACACGCCCCCCGGGCGCCGGTGAGGGGCGGCGGGGCCGCGGCGCCCCCTCCCCGGCGCCCGGGGCGATGCGGCTGGTCAGGACGAGCACGTCGCTGCCCCCTTCGGCCAGGGCGGCGGCGAAGGCGCTCAGGCGCAGGGCGGCGGCAGTGGGCTCGGGGGCGAAGGTGCGGGTGGCGACCACCACGGGCGCACCCGGGACCCGCCAGGGCCGGAAGGCCCCCCAGCGCCAGCGGCCCCTCACCGCGCCCCCCCGCCGCCGATAGTGATCCGCGGGACGCCGCGCCACAGGGCGGGGTCGGTGATGCCCCTGCCGTCCACGAGCAGGCGCGCACCGGGCGCGTCGGCGGGCTCCAGGCGCGCGTACTCGGGGTGGTCGGCCTGGACGATGACCACGTCAGCGCCCTCCCCCAGGTGGAAGGGATCCCAACCGAATCCGGCCAGCTCCTCGTCGGTGTACAGGGGGTCGTGGACGAGGACCGCGGCGCCGGCTCCGCGCAGTGCCTCCACCGTGGGGAAGACGCCGGAGAAGGCGGTCTCCTTCACCCCGCCCCTGTAGGAGGCGCCCAGGACGGCGACGCGCATGCCCTCCAGGCCGCCCAGCACCTCCGCCGCGCGGGAGACCGCGTAGGCGGGCATCGCCGCATTGGCCTCCCTGGCTGCGCGCACGACCGTGGCGCCGGGGTCGGTGGACAGGTACAGGCGCGGGTAGACGGGGATGCAGTGCCCGCCCACCGCGATGCCGGGGCTGTGGATGTGGGAGTAGGGCTGGGAGTTGCACGCCTCGATGACCCGCCCTATGTCGAAGCCCGCCCGGTCGGCGTAGACGGCGAACTGGTTGGCCAGGCCGATATTGACATCGCGGTAGGTGGTCTCGGCGAGCTTGGCCATCTCGGCGGCCTCGGCGCTGCCCATGTCCCACACGCCGTTGGGGCGGGGCAGGTCGTCGCGCTCGTCGAAGTCGAGGACGGCCTCGTAGAAGGCGATTCCAGCCCGGGTGCCGGCCTCGTCCAGGCCGCCCACGAGCTTGGGGTAGCGGCGCAGGTCGGCGAAGACCCGGCCGGTGAGAACCCTCTCGGGACTGAAGACGAGGTGGAAGCCATCGCCCTCGCGCAGGCCGCTGATCCGCTCGATCATGGGTTTGAAGCGGCCCCGCAGGGCGCCTACCGGCAGTGTGGTCTCGTAGGAGACGAGGGTCCCGGGATCCAGGTGCTCGGCCAGGGAGCGGGTGGCGGCGTCCATGAGCGAGAAGTCAGGCTCCCAGGTGGCGTCATCGACGAAGAGGGGCACGACAACGACGACGGCGCCGGCCCCGGGCACCGCCTCCCCGTAGCAGGTCGTCGCGCGCAGCCGCCCGCCGCCCACCGCCTCGCGCAGGCGCGCGCCCAGGTGCGCCTCCCCGGGGAAGGGCTCGGCGCCGGCGTTGACGGCAGCCACGACGGCGGGGTCGGTGTCCACGCCCACAACACTGTGCCCTTTTCCCGCGTAATGGACAGCCAGGGGCAGGCCGATCTTTCCGAGTGCGACGACAGCGATGCGCATGGGGCTCCTCCGTTGACAACGCCGAACAGTCTAGTGTCAAGATCGTCCGGAATATAATCACGCGCGCGCGGAAGGGCCCCGGCCTGAGAGTATTGAGAGCAAGCGGCAGTCAGGCGCGAGGAGAGCACAGCGCGACACGAGCGCGATTTAGTTGCTTTTCCAGTAACCGCTGGTACTCTGTGGCGAGTCTCATTCACACACACTGAAAGACGGACACGTGCATACCTATATCAAACGCCCTGTGCGCGCGCTCGGAGTAGCGCTCGCACTCGCCCTCGCCTTCCCCGGGGTGGCGCTCGCCGCCTCTGCCACCAGGGCCGTCGTCCAGGACGAGGGACCCTCCGGATACCGCCTCGTGTGGCATGACGAGTTCGACGGCGACCGCCTCGACTCCTCGAACTGGGACTACCAGCTCGGCGGCTGGGGCGACAACACGCAGCAGGTGTACAGGCGCGAGAACGTGAGCGTCCACGGCGGATCCCTCCACCTGACCGGCAAGTACTCGCCGGGCACCCCCACCCGGGACGGGGGAACGCAGACCACTTCCTCCCGGGACTTCACCAGCGGGTTCGTGCAGTCCAAGAACCTCCGCGCCTTCACCTACGGGTACTTCGTCGCCCGCGTCAAGCTCCCCAAGTCCCGTTCCTCGTGGTCCGCGTTCTGGCTCTCCCCCCAGAACGGCGCCTACGGCGGATGGCCGCGCAGCGGCGAGATCGACGTCTTCGAGTCCAAGGGCAGCCTGCCCGGGTTCGTCCAGTCCAACGCCCACTGGTTCTCCGAGGCGAGCGCCAACCCCCGCCGCCAGCAGCGCCCCAACAACAGCACGCGCAACACAACCGTGAACACCCAGGACGGGTTCCACACCTACGCGTTGCAATGGGAGCCCACGAAGCTCACCTTCTTCCTCGACGGCGCCAAGACCCATGAGATCACCGGGCCGTTCACAGGAATGGAGCACCACGGGGCGGGGGCGCCCTTCGACAGCGCCTTCTTCCTGCGCCTCAACCACGCGATCGGCGGCAAGTTCCTGGGCGACACCCCCTACCAGGACGCGCACACGGCGCGCGCCGACTACGAGGGCGACGGGGCCGACATGGAAGTGGACTACGTGCGCGTGTTCCAACGCGCCACTGACACGCTGCCCCCCGGCGGCGGCTCCTCCTCCGGCGGCAAATGGGTGGGCGATGCGAGGGGCTGGTGGTGGCGCCGCGCGGACGGCACCTTCCCCTCCTCCACCTCTATGACGATCAACGGGCGCATTTACCGCTTCGATTCTTCCGGGTACATGCGCACCGGATGGGTGCTCGACAATGGCTACTGGTACTACCACGACGCCTCCGGCGCCCAGCGCACCGGATGGATCAACACCGGCGGCCACTGGTACCACCTCGGCTCCGGCGGCGCCATGGAGATCGGATGGGTCCAGGTCGGGGGCTCCTGGTACTACCTCGGCGCCTCGGGGGCCATGACCACGGGATGGCAGAAGATCGAGGGCTCCTGGTACTACATGGACTCCAATGGGGTGATGCTCACGGGAACCCACTGGATCGACGGCGCCTGGCGCACCTTCAACAGCTCGGGCGTGTGGATCGGTTGACCCGGCCCCCGGGGTCCCCCGCGTAGGATCGTGCCCATGACCGCGCGCGAAGGACTCAACCTCCTCGTCTACCCGTCCCCCCTGGAGTCCGCAGGGCGTCTGGCCAAACTGGCGCTCTCCCTCCAGGGATCCGGGATGTTCGGGATGACCGAGGTCGTGGGTATCGCCCTCCCGGGAGCCCCGCAGGAGGAGGGCCTCGCCCCCGGCGCGCTGCTGAGGCGCGTGCCGGGGGCGTCCCTGCGCTCCCCCATGGGGGCGCTGCGGATCCTCGTCGCGTGGCAGTGGCGCGTCTACCGGCGCTACAGGAGGGCGCACGTGACGGCCATCGCCGCCCAGAACCTCTTCATGCTGCCGATGTGCCACCGCCTCGCGCGGCGCACCGGCGCGGTCCTGGCCTACAACTGCCACGAGCTGGAGACCGAGACCATCGCCTCACGCGGCCTGCGCCGGCGGATCCAGCGCGCGATCGAGCGCCGCTACATCCGCCGGGCCGACGTGGTCTCAGTGGTCAACGACTCCATCGCGCGGTGGTACCGGGAGGCTTACCCGGGGCTGCGGGTCGAGGTCGTTACGAACGCCCCCCTTCCCAGCACCGGGCGCATGGACCTGCGCGATCGCCTGGGGATCCCCGACGCCGCACTCCTCTACGTCCATGCCGGGTTCTTGGCCCCCGGGCGCAATATCGAGGCGATCCTGGCGGCCTTCGAGCGCGTGCCGGGGGCGCACGTCGTCTTCCTCGGCGACGGGGCACTCGGCCCGCAGGTGCGCCTCGCTGCCGAGCGCTGCCCGAACATCCACTGGCTGCCGCCGGTGCCGCCCGACCAGGTCGTGGCGCACATGCGGGGCGCCGACGCGGCCCTGTGCCTCATCGAGTACTCCTGCCTGTCCCACCGCCTGTCGACGCCGAACAAGATGATGGAGGGCTTCGCGGCGGGAATCCCCGTGCTGTGCTCGGACCTTCCCGAGGCGCGCCGCCTCCTGGGCCCGCAGGCCGGGACGTGGATCCTCGCCGACCCGCGCGCAGGCCTCGAGCCCGCGCTGCGGCGCATAAGCAAGGCCGATGTCGAAGCCTTCGAGGCCCCCGGGATCCCCGGCTGGGACGAGGGCGCCGACCGGCTGGTCGCGGCCTACGGGCGGGCCATCGCCGGCCGGAGGAACCGAGGGGGGACGCCGTGCGCGTGATGTCCGTCGTGGGAGCCCGCCCCCAGTTCGTCAAACTCGCCCCCATCGACTGGGCGCTGCGCGAGGCGGGGATCGACCACGTCATCGTCCACACCGGGCAGCACTACGACCCGCTGCTCTCCGACGTGTTCTTCTCCGACCTGCGCATCAGCCCACCCGACGAGCACCTGGGCGTGGGCTCGGGCACCCACGGCGTCCAAACGGGCCGGATGCTGGCCGCGATGGACCCCGTCCTGGCCCGCCACCGCCCCGACTGGGCGCTCGTGTACGGGGACACGAACTCGACGCTCGCCGCCGCCCTGGCCGCTGTGAAACTCCACGTCCCCACGGCGCACCTGGAGGCCGGCCTGCGGTCCTTCAACCGGTCGATGCCCGAGGAGGTCAACCGGGTCCTCACCGACCACGCCGCCGACCTGCTGCTGGCGCCGACAGCCGCCGCCGCCGCGCACTTGGAGGCGGAGGGGCTGGGGGGCCGCTCCGTCGTGGTCGGCGATGTCATGGCCGATGTCCTGGCGCGCGTGCGCGACGAGGTCGCCGGACAGGGCCCCTCCGCTGTCGAGCGCTCACTCAGCCTCACGGCCGGCTCCTACTCCCTGGCCACCATCCACCGCCCCTCCAACACCGATGACCCCGCACGCCTCGACGCCCTCCTCACGTCACTGGGGAGGGTGGGCCACCCGGTCGTCCTCCTCGCCCACCCGCGCCTCGTCGCGGCGTGCAAGAGGGCGGGCATCGCCATCGCCCGGGGCGGCCTTGCCCCGCACCCTCCCCTGCCCTACCCGGAGCTGGTGGGCGCCATGATGGGCGCGCGCGGCGTCATCACCGACTCCGGCGGCTTGCAGAAGGAAGCCTTCTTGCTGCGCGTGCCCGCCACGACCGTGCGCGCGGAAACCGAGTGGGTCGAAACGGTGGAACTGGGGTGGAACATCCTCGTGGGCACCGGCGACGACCTGGTCCGGGCCGCATCCCGGCCCCGGCCCGCCGACACCGACGCCGCCCCTTACGGCGACGGGCGCGCAGCGCCCCGCGTCGCCCGCCTCCTGGCCGAGCGCGCCCGCTAGGCGGTGCCACGTGAGCCGTCGGACCCGCTGCCCTTCAAGGCATCCGCCGTCCCTCTATCCGCTGGGCGGTGTCGCGTGAGCCGTCGGACCCGCCGCGTTCTCGGAGGATCCGCCGAGCGGGTCCACAGTCTTCGCAGCGGGTCCACAGTCCAACCAGCCGCGACCGCCGCCTTCCCAGAGGACCGGCGGAATGGGTCCGCGTTCTTCGCAACGGGCCCGCCGCCTTCCTGGCCGTGTTCCCCGTCCCACCCCGCGCGCCCGCCGCACGCCATCAATGCCACCAGACCCCCATTGCACTGCCCCACCGTCCTCCCGTCAGGGTTCTGTATCGGAGAACATCTTGGTCAATGCCTCGCGCAGACTATTCCGCAGGCGACGCCGCGTTCTCAAAGGGAAGTCGCGCCCGCGGGGCGGGCACTCGGCCGGTATCTAGAAGGTACGCCACGTTTTCAAAGGGAAAGCTCGCCCGTGGATCGGACGCGGGTGCTGTTTTGCAAGCGAAGTGGAGTTTTCAAAGGGATACCGTCACTTTGCAAGCGTTATAACACTTGCAAAGTGTGGTATCGCTGTACAAGTGGAGGTATCTCTATGAAAGCGGCCCCCGCCGCTCCACCCCTGCGCGATGCGCCCAGGTGCGGTGGCCGAACCGCGCCCACCAGGCTGTGCCTCATGAGTCGCCGGACCCTGATGATCAATACAATGAGGTACGTCTCAAGGGTAAAAGCGCTTGCGCGCTTCCCCGGCCGCTTCACGCACGACTCCGGGGCACCGTCACGAGGCGCAATCCGAGCGCACCACGTCATGCGCGACTAGTCACATAATCGGAGAGCAGAATGGATTTCATCGAAACACTGTCTGAAAGCGGTTGGGCGCAATCGCCATCGATTCGCGACGCCCTCGTCGAGCGCGGACTCCCCATTCCGGACCGCGACTACCTCTCCACCGCATTCGACGAATCGGTGTGGCAGGACGCCCGCGCTTCCTGCGGGTGGCTCAGCGAGCACTTCGCCAAGGCGCGCTATTCCAACAGCACCGTCTACGGACCGCTTCTCGTGCCGAATCCAGAGCGGTTCGATGTCCGCACAGCGCTGCCCATCCACGTGCGCGAAAGCCAGCACGAGATCACGAAGCCGGATTTCATTGACGAGCATTTGCCCTATGGGGCGGACCACGCCTGTCCGGAATCGGACTGGACGTTGTTCGCCGCGCTTGTCTCTGAAGCGGGTATCGCCATGGGCAGCTACAACGAGGTCACGGCGGCGCCTGCCGGCGTCTATTCGGTCGGCGGTTACGACACCCGTCTCCTGATGACGCGCCAGCTATGGTGCTCTTTAGTCTTGCAGAGCCCTCTGCCGCCCGATTCAGAACTGCGCTCCCGCTGGACGTTCTGCCTGTTCGCCGGAGAAGAGACGGTCGATGAGCGCGTCGTGTCGGGGACCGTTCTCCACGGTCAGGTGCGCCAGCGGCTCGGAAAGGCGACCCGCGGCAGCGCCCCGGCGCGCGTCCGGCCAGCCCTCCGCATCGGCTGTTCCTCGCACTAGCGGGCGCTGGCGGCGGCGCGCCCGGCGGCCTGGGAGGCGGACGGACCGAGCTGGCCCCTTGTAGGGGGCGGAGTGGCCGCCCGGTTACGGGAGCGCCTGGTCGCCCCGGCCCACCCCTCGTAGCGGGCGGTGACCACGATCCTGACTGGCAGGTTCCACGGTGGCCGACTCAGCCCGCCTTCTCGTAGCGGGTGGGGATCGCAGTCTCGCCCTCGGAGAGGCGCCACGCCTGGTAGGGCAACTCGTTGCGCGAGCGGATGTGGCGCTCCTGGGCGCGCGCGAGCGCCTCGCTCCCCCACATGCGCGGGTCGATCCTGCCGTCGACGACCAGGGGGATCTGCAGCGGTCGGGCCCCCCGCGCCTGGAGCGCGTCGGCGGCCCCGTCGAGGGGGACGCCGACCAGCAGGAGCTCCTCTGCGGCGTACCCCTCCTCGCCTACGACACGCCCGGCTGCCTTCATGCCCCCGACCGTGGACTTCGACTCGGACTTCTTGGCGACGGGCCTCATGCCACCGCCCGAGTCCTCGCGCGCGACCACCTTGTACACGAGCGCGGCCGTGGGCACGCCCGAGCCCGTCACCAGCCGGGTCCCCACCCCGTAGGAGTCCACAGGGGCGGCGCCCAGTGCCGCGATCGCGTACTCGTCCAGGTCCGAGGTCACCGTGATCTTCGTAGACGTCGCCCCCATCGCGTCGAGCTGGCCGCGCACTTTGAACGCCTGCGCCACCAGGTCGCCCGAGTCCAGGCGCACCGCTCCGAGTTCGCCGCCCGCCGCGCGGGCCGCCTCGACCGCGTTGACGACGCCCTGGGCGACGTCGTAGGTGTCGACGAGCAACGTGGTGCCCGGGCCGAGGTTGGCGACCTGGGAGTCGAAGGCCGCGCGCTCGTCGTCGTGCAGCAGTGTGAAGGCGTGCGCGGCGGTCCCGATCGCTCGGATCCCGTAACGCTTGGCGGCCTCGAGGTCGGAGGTCCCCTGGAACCCCCCGATGACGGCGGCGCGGGCCGCTGAGACGGCGGCGCGCTCGTGGGCACGTCGCGCCCCCATGTCCATGCAGGGCCGCCCGTGGGCGGCGATCGTCATGCGCGAGGCCGCCGAGGCGACGGCGCAATCGTGGTTGAGTATCGACAGGAGGAGCGTCTCCAGCACGGTGCACTCCGCGAAAGTGCCCTGGACGGTGAGCAGGGGCGAGCCCGGGAAGTAGCACTCGCCCTCGGCGTAGCCCCAGATCGTTCCCGAGAAGCAGAAGTCCGCGAGATAGTCCAGCGCGCGCTCGGAGACGATCCCATTGTCGCGCATCCACTCGATCTGCTCTGAGTCGAAGGTGAAGCGCTGCAGTGCCTCGAGGATGCGGCCAGTGCCCGCCACGACGCCGAACCTCCGCGTCGCGGGGAGCCTGCGCCCGAAGACCTCGAACACGCACCGCCGCTGGGCCGTACCATCGTGGAGCGCCGCGTCGAGCATGGTGAGCTCGTACATATCTGTGAGGAAAGAGGATGACGGAGAGGCTGCCATGTGACGAGGATACCGTGTTCGGCTGGTCACGAGTGGGGCGAAAACGGTATTCAAGACGCGCCGGGGACAATAGGCTTGGGACATGGCCACCACTGCACCCCGCACAGACGCGCGCCCGCGGGCGCGCGCCGAGGCGTGGGCGCGCGCCTACGAGATCCCCCTATGGCGAGCAATCGTCTGGGACGATCCCGTCAACCTCATGGGGTACGTGACGGCGGTCCTCCAACGGCACTTCGGATACTCCCGCGCCAGGGCCCACGAGCTCATGATGCGCGTCCACACGACGGGCAGGGCCGTCGTCAACTCCGGGCCGCGCGAGCGGATCGAGGCGGATGTCGTGGCACTGCACACGTACGGCCTGCGCGCCACGATGGAGCCCGCGCCAGCGGGCGCCCAAGCGCACTGAGGGCGCCGAGATGGGCCCCTTCACACGCGACGGCGCGTACTACTCGGCGCGCATCGACCGGCGCTCGCTCCTGCTGCTGCGCCAACTCGTCTCCGAGATCCTGGTGGTCCTCGACGATCCCAGCGACGCCGAGGGGATGTCGATCATGGTGTCGGCGTCGACCGGCCCCGAGGACAAGCGCGACGCCCCCGTGGAGCGCTCGCTGGAGTTCCTGCTGCCGCCGATGAGCGCGGACGCGCAGACCGCCCAGTCGTTGCGCGCCTTGACCGAGGACATCGTGCGTTCGGACAAGTCCCGCCGGCTGCGCGCCTTCTGGCGGATCCTCGACGGGGCCGCTCCGGTGCGCGGGCACCCCCGGGCCTCCGACTCCGACGAGGCCGACCTGCGCGTCAGGGCCGCCGACGCTTGGCAGTGCCTGGGCGCCCTCAACGACATCCGCCTGGGACTTGCGGGGGAGCTGGGGATGGCGACCACCTCGGACGCGGAGGCGGTGGAGGCCCTGGCCATGAGCGAGCCCACGGGCGAGCACACGCAAAGCGTCGCCATAATCTATATGCTCGTTACCTGGTGGCAGGATTCACTCCTGACGGCCATGCAAGAGCACCACGAGGACTGAGGGTCACATACATGAACAACGCCCCGATCGGTATTTTCGACTCGGGCCTGGGGGGCCTGACCGTCGCGCGCGCGGTCATCGACAAGCTCCCGGACGAAGAGGTCGTGTACCTGGGCGACACCCGTCACACGCCCTACGGCCCCCGGCCGGTCGCGCAGGTGCGCACCTACACCCTCGCATGCCTCGACCAGTTGGCCTCCATGGGCGTCAAAGCGCTCATCATCGCCTGCAACACCGCGACGGCCGCCGCCCTGGCGGATGCCCGGGAGCGCTACTGGGTGGACGCCGGCATCCCGGTCGTCGAGGTCATCACGCCCGCCGCGCGCCAGGCCGTGACGGCGACCAGGAACGGGCGCGTCGGCGTGATCGGGACCCGGGCGACGATCCAGTCCGAGGCATACTCCCACGTCCTCGCCGCGGTCCCCGGATTGAGCCTCACCCAGCGCGAGTGCCCGCGTTTCGTGGAGTTCGTCGAGGCGGGGATCACCACCGGCGCAGAGCTCGAGGCTGTGGCCACGCAGTACCTGGCCCCCCTCAAGGAGGCGGGCGTGGACACCCTGGTCCTCGGCTGCACGCACTACCCTCTGCTCACGGGCGTGATAGGGCGCGTCATGGGAGAGGAAGTCGCCCTGGTGACCTCCTCCGAGGCGACTGCGAACGTCACTTACAACGAACTCGTCGATCGGGATCTGCTCCACGAGCCCCGCGGCGGCGTCTCGCCGTGCCACCAGTTCTACTCGACCGGCGGGAGCGGGGACTTCGGGCGCCTCGCGCGGCGTTTCCTGGGCCCCGAGGTGTCGGCGGTCCGCACGATGGCCGTCGAGGGCGCAGAGCTATGAGGCTCACGGTCGTCGGCGCGACAGGGTCGATGTCGGGCCCGGCCTCCCCTGCCTCGTGCTATCTGGTCCAGGCCGAGGGGCGGTGCCCCGTATCCGGCCTGCTCAGAACCTTCTCCGTGCTACTCGACCTGGGGCCGGGGTCTTTCGGCGCCCTATGGCGGTACATGGACCCGTGCGACATCGACGCCCTGTTCCTGTCCCACTGCCACGCGGACCACATGGGCGACATCATCTCCTTGCAGGTGCACCGCAAGTGGGGGCCGGCCAGGGACCTGGCGCCCCTGCTGCTCCTGGGGCCCGACGGCACCCTGGGCCGTGTGCGCCAGATCGAGGGCGCGGTGGGGCTGGAGGACTACTCCGGCGAGTTCGCCTTCGCGAGGGTCGATTCCGCGACCGTGGTCCGCGTGGGGCCGCTGTTGCTGCGCGCGTTCCCCGGCCGGCACTCCATCGAGGCTTACGGCGTTCGGGTGGAGGGGCCCAGCGAGGCCGACCCCGACCGGACGGTCTCCCTGTTCTACACGGGGGACACCGACGAGTGCCCCTCCATCGTCGAGGGCGCGCGGGGCGCTGACCTACTGCTGTCCGAGGTCGGTTTCACGTCCGCAGACCGGGTGCGGGGCATCCACATGGACGGCCTGCGCGCCGGGCGGGTGGCCGCCGAGGCGGGGGCGGGCATCCTGGTCGCGACACACATCCAGCCGTGGACCAGCCACGAGCTGGTGCGCGCTGAGTTGACGCGCACTTGGGACGGGCCTTTGAGTTTCGCGCGCGGGGGCGCCGTTTACGAGCTGTAGGGCGCTCCCTACTCGGTGACGGTGGAATCGTGGTGGCGCGTCCACTCCAGCAGGTGCGCCGCGACGCGGGCGGGCGCTCCCGCCTCGTCCCACCCGTGGTTCTTACGGCGCAGAAGGATCTGACGTGTGCCCAGGGTCGGCAGAGGTGTGACGCGCATCCCCTCGAAGTTCGCCCCCGACAGGGCCATCGCGGGCAGGACGGTGGAGCCCACCCTGGCTCGCACGAGAGCGCGGGCGACGTCATAGGTCGTGTACGTGTGCGGGGCCCAGTGCGTCGCGGGCAGCGACTTCGTGATGCGGCGCATGACATGGTCGCCCGTGGATCCGGGGGTGGTGCGCAGCCACGTGAGCTCGCCCAAATCCGCGATGGAGCCGATGGCGGGGGCCGAATCGGGTGTGACCAGCACCCACGGCTCGTCGATGAAGGGGGTGTCCGTGTAGCCGCGCGGCGCGATCCCGGGTTCCTCGTCGCGCTCGATCACCAGCAGGTCGAAGGCCCCCGTGCGCAGACGCGCCATCCCGGGCTGCTCGTCGGTCTCCTCGATGCGCAGATCCACGCCCGGCAGGTTCTCGTCGAGGGTGGCCAGCGCCGGGATCAACGTGGAGCGGATCACCGTGAGGAACGCCCCAATAGTGGCAGTCCCCGTGACCTGGCCCGTCAGGGGCCGCAACGCCTTGAGCGTCTCGGCGATCTCGGTGCTGATGCGCTCCCCGCTGTCGGCCACGATCCTGCCCGCGGGGGTGAGGACCGCGCCCGCAGTCGTGCGCTCGACCAGTTTGAGGCCGACCTCGTCCTCGAGCTTCTGGATCTGCTGGGACACGGCCGAGGGCGAGACCATGAGGATGTCCGCGGCGGCGACGATGCCCCCTTCACGCCCGACGGCCATGAGAAAGGGGAGCCTGCGGGGGTCGATGTCCATATCCATCCTCCTTTAAGTGATCCTTCATGATCACTATAGAACTATTCAATTGCACTTGATTGGTTAACGGGGCACCATTGTCGGCATGGCAATCCCCTCTCTCGCGATCACAGTTCTCGGCTGGCTCGGCGCCGCCGCTTCAGTAGTGGCCTACTACCTGGTGTCCTCCAAGCGCTTCGCCCCCGACTCGTTGCGCTACCACTCCCTCAACGTCACCTCGTGCATGCTGCTCGCCACCGCGTGCGCCTCGACGGGGGCATGGCCGTCGTTCCTGACGAACACGATCTTCATCGCCGTTGGCGCGCACATGATCTGGCACGTGCGCGACCGCCTCAAGAGCCGGGCCCTGCGGATCGTCCGGGCGTGCAGCCCGAGGCGGGCACTGCGGGCCCTCCGCCCCGCACGGGCACACTGACCCGTTGGGACGCGGCGGGCGAACCGACCCATTGGGACTCAGGACGCGGGGCGCGGGCATTGCCCGCGCCCCGCGGGTTCACAGTCGGCAGTCCCCGGTGGCCCGCACCCGCTACCCCGGCCGATGGACGAAGACCCCGGACACCCCGCCTCCACCGGCCGACCCCGCGCAGCGGATCGAAAGCTCCGCACACACACCGCCGATTCCCCTCCAACGGTTGTTCATTGAATCGTCAAGACTCAGTCAGTGAGCAGAGCTTGAACACGCGTGAAGGAAGTGTCGATTGATTAGCGGGGAAACCAATGCCACTATTGTTGTGTCAGACGACTGACTGATCGTGCGGAACTCGACGAGGAGTAACACCATGTTCCACCGCATCCCCGAGCTGTTCTCCACCTTCCTCCAGCGGCACCGTTGGCGCTGCCAGCAACAACGCAACGACCTGCAGTTCTGCCTGGACCGGCCGATCTTCGGCGCACTCACCGCCAGGTGAGGGGCGGCAACTCCCTGCACGCGACGAGGACCGCCCCCGGCCACCTGGGGGCGGTCCTCCGTTCCCCGCTCCGGACCCCTCCGCTCTCCCGCCCGCCGCGGGACCTTTCGCGGCACACGCCACATCTCGCTGCGCGCTCGCTGGCGCACCCCCGCCGCGGAGTCTTTCGCGGCACACACTGTTTCCCGGGCGGACACACCCGGCGCACCCCCACAATAGGAGGAGGAAGAGTGCCTATCGTCACAGCCTCTGCGGCTTTCGACGTTCCCGTGGACCGGGTGTGGGGGCTCGTCACCGGAATGGACCCGTCGTGGCGCTCCGACCTGTCCTCGATCGAAGTCATCGACGACCTCCGTTTCATTGAGGAGACCACCGAGGGCTACCGGACCTCGTTCACCACGACCGCCCGCATAGAGAACGAGCGCTGGGAGTTCGACCTGGTCAACCGCCTTATCGAGGGCCATTGGACGGGCCTGTTCAAACAGGAGGGCACCGGCACCGCCGTGGTCTTCACCGAGAACGTCCGCGGCCGCCGCCTGTTCGTGCGGCCCTTCGTGCGGAAGTACCTGTACCACCAACAGGCCACCTACATCGAGGATCTCAACCGCGCGCTGGCTGCGCAGGAGTGAACGGGGGCGCGCTGGCCGGCCGGCGCCCGCCCCAGAGCCGACCGGGGAGGTCCGGGAGACTGCCTACTGCGCGCCCTCGACGATGTCGAGGACCGTCCTGGCCTCGCGGGCCGTGTACTGCCCCGGGGCGCTCGCCCCGCCAACGGAGGCGAAGGTGGCGGCGCCCCCCAGGGCGGCCCCCGCGAACCTGGTCGGCCCGCCGAGGCGCCCCATCGCGATGGCGATGACCGGTCGGTCGTAGGCCTCGCGCGCCCACGCCCCCGCCGTCAGCACACGGGCCACGTCGCCCCCGCTGCGGGGCGCGCACGCGATCTTCAGCACGTCCGCCCCCGCGTGGTTCATGGCCGCGAGGACCCCGGCCAGTTCCTCATCGGTCGGAGTGCCCCCGAAGTCGTGGTGGGAGGCGATGACCCGCGCGCCCGCCCGTTGCGCCTCCCGGACCAGGTCCGGGGCGCCCTCGCGTCCGATCTCGACATCGACGGCGTCGGCCATCCCGGCCAACGAGGCGACGAGCGCGCAGTACTCCGAGTCGTCGAGGTGGGCGGCGCCCCCCTCCGAGGAGGTGCGGACCGTCGCGATGAGGGGCAGGGCGCTCGCTTCGAGCAGTGCCCCGGCCGTCGCGGCGAGCTCGCCTACCAGATCGGAGGCCGCCGCGAAGGAACTGCCCGCCAGGGCGCGGATCATCGAGTCGGCGCGCCACTCCACGAGGTCGACGGGCTCGTCGCCCACGGCGGCGGCCTCGTCGAGCAGACCGTCCCTGGAGCCGCTGGTGAGGGGCGCGATAACGCGGGTGCGCATACCCAGCTCGACCCGCCCGCGCGGCGGGCGTCCGATGTCCACGGTCCCACGGGCGCGCGAGCGCGCTCCACCTGTGCTCATTGCCGCCTCCTCCATCGCACTCGCCACTAGTACCCGATCTCCGCCAGGTGGAGGCGTCCGCGTTCCGAATCCGTGAGGTAGGGGTGGTCGAGCCACCCGTCGGGCAGGTGCGGGGGCTTCTCCCCTCCTGCGCGCCCCCTCGGGCCGCGCGCTGCCTCGGGGAAGGGCTGGTCGGGGTCGAGGCCTGCGAGCAGGTCGTGCAGCTCCTGCAGCGTGGAGACCATGGACAGGGCGTGGCGCTGGGCGCCGCCGACCGCGAATCCGCGCAGGTACCATCCCACGTGCTTGCGCATCTCCCGCATCGCGCGCGCCTCGTCCCCCTGATCGGCGACCACCCACGCGGCATGCCGCTCGATCACGGCGGCCACCTCGGCCAGGGCGGGGCCAGTCGGGACGGGGGCGCCGTGGTAGGCGGCCACGATGTCGTGGAACAGCCAGGGCCGCCCCTGCGCGCCGCGCCCGACGCACACCCCGTCGCAGCCGGTCTGCTCCATCATCGCCGTGGCGTCCCGCGCCTCGAAAACGTCCCCGTTGCCGAGAACGGGGATGGTGAGCGCTTCCTTGAGGCGCGCGATCTCATCCCAGTGGGCGCGGCCCGCGTAGTGCTGGGCCTGGGTGCGCGCGTGGAGTGTGAGCGCCGAGGCCCCGAGGCGCTGGGCGGCCAGTCCCGCGTCCATCGCCGTCTCGTGGGCGGAGTCGATGCCGATGCGGATCTTCACAGTGACGGGGACCCAGCGGTCCGTGGCGGCTCCCGCGTCCTCGGCCGCGCGCACGACAGCTGCGACCAGGTCCTCGAAGAGATCCCTCTTCCACGGCAGGGCCGCTCCCCCGCCCTTGCGGGTGACCTTGGGCACCGGGCACCCGAAGTTCAGGTCGATGTGGTCGGCGAGGTCCCTTTCGACGAGGAGGCGCGCCGCCGCGCCCATGACAGCGGGGTCGACGCCGTACAGCTGGATGGAGCGCACCCGCTCGACGGGGTCGGGACGCACCATCTCGAGCGTGCGCGCCCCTTCCTCGACCAGGGCGCGGCTGGTCACCATCTCCGTGACGTACAGGCCCGCGGGCGCGTCCACCCGTGGGACGGCGGGGCGCCCGGCACCCGCCCCGTCCGCAGTGCCCGCGCAGTCGTTGGTCCCAGCCGCCACAGCGGCGCCCGCCTCGTACCGGGCCACGGCGCCGTCGGCGCAGCCGCTGCCCGGCCGGGCCGGATCCACGGGGCGCAGCGCCTGTGGCAGCCCCGCCTCGCCGAAGAAGCGGCACAGGCGCCGGAAGGGCGCGTCGGTGACCCCCGCCATCGGGGCGAGGACGACCGGGGTCCACAGGCGCAGCGGCCCGATCTGGAGGGGGGCCGGGCCGTGCGCGCGGGGAGAGCCCCCCACCTCAGCAGCCGAGCCGCTCGACGAGGTAGGACTTCACCTGGTCGAGGGGGATGCGCACCTGCTCCATCGAGTCCCGCTCGCGCACGGTGACCGCGTGGTCCTCGACCGAGTCGAAGTCGTAGGTGATGCAGTAGGGCGTGCCGATCTCGTCCTGGCGGCGGTAGCGGCGTCCGACCGCCCCCGCGTCGTCGTAGTCGACGTTCCACAGGCCGCGCAGCCCGTCGGCCAGCTCGGAGGCGGGGCCGGTCAGCTCGGGCTTGCGGGACAAGGGCAGCACAGCGGCCTTGACGGGCGCCAGGCGCGGGTCCAGTTTGAGGACGACGCGCTTGTCGACCCCGCCCTTGGCGTTAGGGGCCTCGTCCTCGTGGTACGCCTCAATGAGGAAGGCCATGAGGGAGCGGGTCAGGCCTGCGCTGGGCTCGATGACGTAGGGGGTCCACCGCTCCTTCGAGGCGGGGTCGAAGTAGTCGAGCTTGGCGCCCGAGGCCTGCGAGTGAACGGTGAGGTCGTAGTCGGTGCGGTTGGCGATGCCCTCGAGCTCGCCCCACTCGCCGCCCGCGAAGCCGAAACGGTACTCGAGGTCGACGGTGCGCTTGGAGTAGTGGGAGAGCTTCTCGGCCGGGTGCTCGTACTCGCGCAGGTTCTCGGGATCGATGCCCAGGCCCACGTACCAGGCCTTGCGGTAGTCGATCCAGTACTGGTGCCACTCCTCGTCGGTGCCCGGCTCGCAGAAGAACTCCAGTTCCATCTGCTCGAACTCGCGAGTGCGGAAGATGAAGTTCCCGGGCGTGATCTCGTTGCGGAAGGACTTGCCGATCTGCCCGATGCCGAAGGGCGGCTTCTTGCGCGCCGCCGTCATGACGTTGGCGAAGTTGATGAAGATCCCCTGGGCGGTCTCGGGGCGCAGGTAGTGCAGGCCCGCCTCGTCGTCGACGGGGCCCAGGAAGGTCTTGAGCAGGCCGGAGAACGCCCTCGGCTCGGTCCACTGGCCGCGGACGCCGCAGTTGGGGCACGGCACGTCGGCCAGGGCGATCTGGGACTCCGCGACGCCCTTCTTCTCCGCCAGCTCCTCGACGAGCTGGTCCTCGCGGGCGCGCTTGTGGCAGTTGAGGCACTCGATGAGCGGGTCGGTGAAGGCCTTGACATGACCGGAGGCGACCCAGGTCTCGCGGGGCAGGATCACGGAGGAGTCCAGGCCGACCACGTCCGCGCGGCGGCGAACCATGTAGTCCCACCACTGCCGCTTGATGTTCTCCTTGAGTTCGACCCCGAGCGGGCCGTAGTCCCACGCGGAACGGGTGCCGCCGTAGATCTCGCCGCAGGGGAAGACGAATCCGCGGCGCTTGGCGAGGCTGATGACGTTGTCGAGGCGAGAGGCCACTGCTACTCCTTGGGTGCGGGCGCGCCTGGCTGGCGCACCGAAGTCGATACTATCCGACGCCGGGCGCTTCGTGCGCGCGGCTTCCCGGTCGGGGCGGCCCCGCGCCGTCCGCGTCGCCCGGAGCACGGCTCCCGGGCACGGTTCCCGGGTTGCGCGCCTTCGCACCCCATGTGCGCGCGGCCCCGCTCCCCTCCCCCGCCCCTGGCGCCCGGAGGGGCGGGGAAGGGGCAGGGGCGGGGAGCTGGGCGCGCCGATCACCGGGGGCGGCTGGGCCCGCCGGGGTCAGGCCATGCGGCGGATGTGGCCGGATGCGGTCAGCGGCCAGCCGGCGGCGCAGACCACCAGGGGGAGGAGGCCGAGCAGCCAGTAGGCGGGGTGCATCGGGCCGAGGAGGCCGACCTTGTGGACGGTGGTGAGGACGAACCACGTGATCGGCGCGAGGACTGCGCAGATGCCCAGTGGGATCGCGCCCATGAGTGCGAAGGAGCGCTTCCACAACGTCCCGACGCAGCGCCCGGTGCCCCCGATGAAGCGCCCGGCGCCATCGCAGGCGATCCACGCGACAATGATGAACAGCCACGAGTCGATGCCCATCGGGTAGGTGGCCGTACCCGTGAAATACAGGAGGGGCTGGGCCGCGAGCAGCAACCACCAGAAGATGGATCCCAGGATGATGAACAGGACGGTGGTGACGTAGGTCGATGCTGTGAGCGCGGGGCGGGCGGCGCCGCTGAGGGAGGAGGCGCGCATTCCGATGGTGGCGTTGACCACTGCGTTGATGAAGATGAAGACGCCCGTCACGAAGGCGGAGTTCGTCTGGGCCTGGTAGATCTGCTCGCTGGACTCACCGAGCGACAGGTAGAGGATGCCGGTGACCAGGCCGTTGACGAGGAATTGCCCGACGAGGACCAGCAGGTACAGCACCACAGTGGGCCGCCAGTCGATCAGGCCCAGGCGCAGGGCGGAGGGGGAGGATTTGACGAGGTCGGGGGTTTGGGTGCTCATTGGTCGTTCTCCTGGATGAGGTAGGCGAAGGCGTCCTGGAAGGAGCAGGGCGAGGGGGTGAGGGAGTGGGAGGCGAGCTCACGGTCGGTGACGCCGCGCCCGCGCAGGTCCACGACGATCTCGCGCGCGGATCCGAGCGTGCGGGACGTGATGACGGGAATGCCGGGGTGGTCGGCCAGGAAGCGCTCGACATCGGTGGCGTTGCCTGCGATGGCGCAGATGCGGGAGGTGAACTCGTCCACGCCCTCGTGGGCGATGACCCTGCCGCCCTTCAGCGCGATGACCTCTTCGGCGACGTTCTCCAGTTCGGAGACCATGTGCGAGGAGACGAGGAACACGCGCCGCGGGCGGCGCCCCTCCATGCAGTCCGCCGCCAGGGCGAGCAGTTCCTCGTAGAAGGCGTAGCGGGTGGGCACGTCCAGGGGCGCCTGGATCTCGTCGAGGACGGTGATGGGGGCGCCCGAGGCCAGCGCGATGGCGCCGGTGAGGATCGCCGCCTGCCCGGAGGAGAGTTTGCGCAGGCTCTTGCGGCGCCCCAGCTGGAACCCGAAGCGGGACGTGTAGCGGTCGAAGAGCCCCTGGTCCCAGGTGGGCCGCAAGCGCGCGTAGTCGACCAGGACTGCGCCCGAGGAATTGTCGAAGTCCCGGTTGGAGGAGGCCATGATGGAGTAGCCGAGCAGATCGTCGGGGACGAGCGCGGTTCCGTTGACGGACACGGTCCCGTTGGTGGAGGGCAGCAGGCCCGACAGGATCTGCATGAGGGTGGTCTTGCCCGAACCGTTGGGGCCGACCAGGGCGGTGACGGTCGAGTCGCCGAAGCCGAGGGAGATGTCGGACAGCGCCTGTTCGGCTTCCCCGGGGTAGGTGTGGGCGATGGAATTGAAGGTGATCATGAGTCTTCCTTGGTGTGGGAGCCTGCGTCGTAGGCGCGGACGTTGGTGGCGATGGTGTCGAGATCGAGGCCGAGGGCGAGTCCGGCCTCGACTGCGGGGTAGAGGGTTTCGTCGACGTAGGTCCTGCGCCCTTCCTCGACGAGCGAGGCGTGGGCCCCCTCGGCGACGAACATCCCGATCCCGCGCCGTTTCTCGACGAGCCCTTCGTCGACGAGGATGGCGAACGCCTTCCCGGCCGTCGCGGGGTTGATGCGGTAGGTCGTCGCGTACTCGGTAGTCGATGTGAGCTGGTCCCCGTCGCGCAGGGCGCCGCGGAGGATCTGGTCGCGGATGTTATCGGCGATCTGGACGTAGATCGGGATACCCGAGGTGAACATTGGGGGCATGGGCACCTCCTCACTTCCTGTTCAGTGGTTCATTACATGACTAATTAACCACTGAACTAGTGGAGCCGTCAAGTCGTTTGGACAACATGAGCCACGGATCACATCACAAGCGCAGCAGAGCGCGCATCGGCAGCGGGGAACCGCCAGCCGCGCGGGAACCCCCGCGTCCACCACCGGCCCCCGAACACAGAAAAGCCCCGGCCCCGTCCCACTGGAATGGAGGACGAGGCCGGGGCATCGCAGCGCGGCAACCGGGCGCGGTCCGCACGGGGCGGGGCGCCAGGAGCGGCCACAGCGGCAGAGCACCGGGCGGGACCGCCCGCGCGGTGAGCGCGCCGCCGACGCGCCCGGCGCTCTTGAGCGCCTACTCCTTGACGGCGCCCGCGGTCAGGCCGGAGACGATGTACTTCTGCAGGTACTGGAAGAGCAGGATCACCGGGATCGCCGCGATGACCGCGCCCGCGGCGAAGATGCCCCACGGAGCGGTCCGCGAGTCCGAGGCCCACATGTACATGCCGACGGCCAGGGTGAACTCGGATGGCTGCTGCAAGACGACCTTGGCGATCACGAAGTCGCCGAGCGAGGAGATGAAGCTCAGCAGGCCCACGACCGCCAGGACCGGGCGCACCAGCGGCATGATGATCGTCCAGAAGGTCTGGGCGTGGGTGGCCCCGTCGATCATCGCCGCTTCGTCCAGGGAGCGCGGGATCGAGTTGAAGAAGCCGTAGAGCAGGAAGGTGTTCGATCCCAGAGCCCCGCCCAGGTAGACGCAGATGAGGCCCAGCTTGGAGTTGAGGCCCAGGATGGGGAAAATGTCCTGGAGCCCCAGCAGCAGCAGGAATAGGGCCACGAAGGCCAGCATCTGGGGGAACATCTGCACCAGCAGCAGGAACGTCAGCGTGCCGCGCCGCCCGCGGAAGCGGAAGCGGCTGAAGGCGTAGGCGGCGGTGGCGCCCATGAGGACCGTGCCGACCGCGGTCACCGACGAGACGATGAGCGAGTTGAGGATCCACGCCCAGTACTGCGCGTACTTGCCGGTGCCCAGGGCCATGTAGTTCTCCGGGGAAACGGAGGAGAACAGGCGGTTCGACCCGGTCAGCGTCGCCCCCGGGTTGAGGGAGACGGATAGGACGTAGAGCAGCGGGATCAGGCAGTAGATGATCGTGAGGATGGCCACGATGTGCCGCCAGCCGAGCTCCTTCCACCAGCGCGCGCCCTTGAGGTGGGAGTTGTCCTTGGGCTTCGCGTTCTTCTTCGACGCGGTCACTGTTGCGGCGCTCATCACAGCTCCTCGAGGGTCTTGGTCTGACGGAAGCCCAGCCAGGCGATCACGCCGACGATGATGAAGATGACGATGGACATGGCCGAGGCGAGGCCGTAGTTGGGCACCCCGGACTCGATGGCGATCTTGTACACCATGGAGATGAGGATGTCGGTCTCGCCGACGGGTACCGACAGGCCCGGGTAGTTGGGCCCGCCCTCCGTGAGCATGTAGATCAACGAGAAGTTGTTGAAGTTGAACGCGAAGGAGGCGATCAGCAGGGGCACTGTGGACTGGAGGACCAGGGGCAGTTTGATGGACCACACGGTGCGCAGTCCGGAGGCGCCGTCGATCTTGGCGGCCTCCTCCACGTCGCCGGGCAGGGACTGCAGGGCGCCGAGGCACACGAGGAACATGTAGGGGAAGCCGAGCCACAGGTTGACGCCCAGGATGGACAGCTTGGCCAGCCACCCGTTGGTGAGCCACGGGATCTCCGCCCCGCCGAAGAACACCTGGTTGATGAACCCGAACTTCGAGTTGAGCATGCCCTGCCACACCAGGGTGGCCAGGAATGCGGGGAAGGCGTAGGGCAGGATCATCAGGGACTGGTAGATCTTGCGCCCCTTGAGGCGCTTGTCGGCGAAGACCAGGGCCAGGACGAGGCCAAGGGCGAAGGTCGTCAGGACCGACAGGGCGGCGAAGGCGAAGGACCACAGCAGCGCTTTGAAGAAGGGGCCGGCCAGGTCCGAGCTGGTCACCATGTTCGTGTAGTTGCCCGTGCCGACGAAGACCCGCCAACCGGGATCCAGGGATTCCCCGGCGGCGGACTTGAAGTTGCCCGCCTTGTTGTCCGCGGTGTAGACGGTGCCCGTGGACGTGTCGGTGATGGTGTCGGCGTCCGCGTCGTAGGAGAACGAGGACTTGGCCAGGTAGGCGCTGGTGCCGTCGTCCGTCTTGTAGAAGCCGTCGTTGGGATCGTCGGAGACGGGGACGGACAGGCCCGTGACCTCGCTCTGCCGCTTGAGCAGATCCGCGACGGTGAGGACCTTGTGGCCGTCGACCTTGATCGTGGACCCCGCGATCTGGGCGTCCACGTCGTGCAGGGGCGTGTCGGCGTTGCCGATCTGGAAGGTGCCGGTCGCGGGGTTCTGGACGACGAGGCCCAGGCCCGCCCCGTCCTCGACGACCGCGGCGGGGGTGTTGGAGGCGCCTGGGACGCGCTGTTCGGAGTTGCGCAGGATCGCGGAGACCGCGTCCTCCTTGGTGGAGTTGTGCCCTTGGCCGTAGTTGGTGAAGGACACGTAGGCGGTGTAGCCCATGACGAAGACCTGGTAGACGAGCAGGAAGACCATGCCCGGGACGAGGTACTTGGCGGGGACCATCCGCTTGGAGAAGTAGATCCAGTTGATGACGGCCAGCAGGACGGCCATGATGGCGATGATGCCCCATGATCGGACCGCGTAGGCGGTGAAGATGCCGTAGAGCCCGAGGGCGTCGATGAGCATCATGAGGACGAGTTTGACGATGAAGCCGGGCTTCATGACGTCGCGGGCGTGGGAGGGCGAGTATCCCTGTTTCGTGGTGGTGGCGTTGGGCTCAGCCATAGTTGTCTCCGGGAGCAGCTGCGGGCGGGAGGGGCGGAGCGGACGGGGTCGCCTTATTGGGACGGCCCTGTCCGGCGAGGCGGTGGTGGGCGCCCCCGGGGACTCGGCGTCCCCAGGGGCGCTCCATCTCACTTCTTGGTGATGGCGTTCTGGATGTTGGTGACCATCGCGGACCAGGCGTCGGTCGGCGCCTGCGCTCCGGAGACGATGGCGGCCTCAGTGTCGCCCCAGAACTCCCACACCGAGCGCATCTCGGGGATGGAGGGCGCCAGGGCGCCCTTCTGCGCGATGTCGGCGAACGCCTTGATGTCCTGGTCGCTCGAGGCGTCGGCGACCTCGGGCATCGCCGAGGCGCGCCCGCCGAGCTCCTGCATCTTCTTCTGGCCCGCTTCGGTGGCCAGGTAGTTGAAGAACTGCTTGGTCAGCAGGGTGTTGGCGGACTTGGCGGACTGGTAGAACATCTGGACGCCGACGAAGGGCTGGGCGTCCTGGCTGCCGGCCTTGGGGACGGGCAGGACGGACACGTCCATGCCGGCCTCGCGGAAGGCGGCCACGTTCCACGGGCCGGTGACCGTGTAGGCGGCCTTGCCGTCGAGGAAGGCCTGCTTGGCGATGTCGGCGGTGATGGTGGTGTCGAGGACCTTGGCGTCCGCCTGCTCCTTCAGCCAGTTGGCGAAGTCCGTGCCGCCCTGCTCGCCGAGGGCGAGGTCGGAGGTGTACTCGCCGTTGGCGTCCGTCTTGAAGACCGGGGCGCCGAAGGAGGTCTGGAAGCCGTAGAAGTGGTAGGGGTCGCCGTGGTCGCCCATCGGGATGATGAAGGGGTACTGGGCGCCGGCGGCCTGGCCGGAGGTGAGGGTGTCGGCGAAGGTCGCGGGGGTGTCGGTCGTGAGCTTGTTGTTGCGCACGAGGGCCACGGACTCGACGGCGTAGGGCACGCCGTAGGTCTGCCCGTTGTAGGTGACGGCCTTGACGGCGACATCGGAGAACTTGGACTTGTCGCCGAGGTCGACGGGGGCGACGACGCCGTTGGAGACAAGAGAGCCGAGCTTGTCATGGGCCATGACGATCAGGTCGGGGCCATTGCCGGTGGGGACCTGGGTGGTGAACTCGGTGTCCATGTCGGACTCGGACTTCTGGACCACGCTGACCTTCACTCCGGAAGAGGCGGTGAAGTCCTTGGCGAGCTCCTCGACCTGGGAGTAGCGGGTGTCGTCCGCCCAGATCGTGATCGTGCCGGAGGCGTCCGCGCCTCCGGCGGACTGGTTGCCTGTCGTGCCGGAGTTCCCGCCGCAGGCGGCCAGGGAGGCCGCGATTGCGAGGATTCCGAGCCCTGCGATGCCACGTCGCATGTCAACTCCTGTAGTTGTCGTGCCGACCGCCTCCGTCAGCGGTCCGCTACCTCCGTACTGTAAGAGCACGGTATCGTTTCTGCAACAATTTTTCGGTTACATTAGCGTCACATTTTCAGCAAGAACGGGATGCTGTTACATTGGTGTTGCAGGCTTCACAGGACGGCGATGGAATGGAGGGGCTTCGATGACGAAGAAACGCACGAGCATGGCCGACATCGCAACTCATGCGGGCGTCTCCACGGCCACCGTCTCACGCGTGTTCAACGGCGTGGGCCAGGTCTCGGCACCCACCCGCATCAAGGTCCTCACCGCCATCGACGAGCTGGGCTACGACCGCCCGGCCTCCTCCGCCCCGCCCTCGTCCCCCGGGATCGGCGTCGTCGTCCCGGAACTGACCAACCCCGTCTTCTCCGCCTTCGCGCACTGCCTGCAAGTCGAGATCGCCCACGCCGGGGGCATCGCCATGATCCGCTCGCAGACCCCCGGCGCCACCTCCGAGGCCGAGCACATCTCCTCGCTGCTGGCGCACGGGGTGGACGGCCTCGTCTTCGTCTCCGGCCGCCACGCGGACCACCTCGGCGACGTGTCCCCCTACCTGGACCTCGCCGGGCGCAAAGTGCCCTTCGTGACGATCAACGGCGCCCGGCCCGAGATCCCCGCCCCCGACTTCTCCACGGGTGACGCGCTGGGGATCCGGGCTGCCCTGGCCCACCTGCGCGAGCTGGGGCACACGCGGATCGCACTGCTCGGCGGACGCACGCACGTCGTGCCCGCCCGGCGCAAGGCACGGGCGTTCCGCACGGCCATGGCCGTGGACTTCGGCCAGGACGACCCCGTCGTCGTCGAGACCTTCTACACTTTCGAGGCCGCGGCGGCCGCGACCCCGGACCTCATCGCGCAGGACGTGAGCGCGATCGTGACAGGATCGGACCTACAGGCGCTCGGCGCGATCAGCGCGCTGCGCGCCCACGGCCTGCGCACCCCCGAGGACGTGTCCGTGATCGGCTTCGACGACTCCTTCCTCATCCCGCACCTGGACCCGCCGCTCACCACGGTGCGCCAGCCCGTGACCGCCATCGTGTCCTCCGCCGTGCGCGCGCTCTTCGAGGCGCTGGCCAACCGCGAACCGCAGTCCCACGCCGATTTCACATTCACACCGGACCTCGTCGTCCGCTCCTCGACCGGGCGCGCGGCCTAGGGCGTGGGCACAGGATGTGGGGCGCGCTTCGTTCCGCGCACTCACCTTGACACTGCGCCAACGGCTTGACGAAAATGATTCTCATGAACAAACGAGCTCTCCTCACACTGTGCGCGGCCGTTTCCGCGTTCACCCTCGCCGCCTGCTCCGGCGGCACCGGGACCACGGGCTCCTCCGGGCAGTCCGACTCCCAGGGGCTGCGGGTCATGGCCTCCTTCTACCCCCTCAAGTACCTCACCGAGCAGGTCGGGGGCACCCATGTCACCGTCACATCCCTGACCCCCGACGGCGCCGAGCCCCACGACCTCGATCTCTCCCCCGCCATGGTGGACTCCATCGGACGCGCCGACGCCGTCGTCTACCTCAAGGGCTTCCAGACCGCCGTCGACGAGGCGGTGGAGCAGCAATCCCCGAAGACCGCCATCGACCTCGCGGACACCGTCTCCCTCGTCGACGCCGGGGAGGGGTCGAACCACCCCGCCGACGAGGACGAGGAGGAGGGCGAGTCCGGGCACGAGGGCCACTCCCACGAGGGCCATGAGGAGGGGCACTCCCACGAGGGCCACGAGCACCACCACGACATGGCGAAGGACCCCCACTTCTGGCTCGACCCCCAGCGCATGGCCGACGCCGCGTCCTTCATCGGCGAGCAGCTGGCCGCAGCGGACCCGGCCAACGCCAGCGACTACAGGGCCAACGCCTCCACCACCGCCGACTCCATGCGCAAGCTCTCCGAGACCCTGAGCAACCGCACGGCCTCGTGCCAGTCGAAGACCTTCGTCACCGCGCACACCGCCTTCGGGTACCTGGCCGACCGGGCCGGCCTGACCCAGGTGGGCATCTCCGGCCTCGACCCCGACTCCTCGCCCTCGGCGGCGCGCCTGCAGGAGATCGCCGAGGTCGTCAAGTCCCAGGGCGTGACCACCATCTTCACCGAGTCCCTCATCGACCCGAAGATCGCCCAGACGCTGGCCGACGACCTCGGCATCGGCACCGCCGTCCTGGACCCCATCGAATCGCAGGTCGATGCGTCCAAGGACTACACCGCGGTCATGAACGAGAACATCGACGCGCTGGCGAAAGCCCTCAATTGCCAGTAGACGCCTCCCCGTCCGGGGCCCACGGCGCGGGTGCCGCCACCACGGCGGCACCCGCTGTCGTCCGCGTTTCCAACCTCCACGTCGCGTGGGACATGGACCTGGTGCTCCACGGCGTCGACTTCGCCATCCGGGCGGGCCAGGCCGTCGCCCTCACCGGCGCGAACGGCTCCGGCAAGTCCACGACCCTGCGCGCCCTGCTGGGCACCGCCCCCATCACGCGCGGCGACGTCGAGCTCTTCGGAGCCTCCGTCGCCCGACCCTCCACGGTCGATTGGAAGCGCGTCGGGTACGTGCCCCAGCGGGTCTCCAGCGGCGGAGGCGTTTCCGCCTCCGCCATCGAGGTCGTCCGCTCGGGCCTGCTGGGCCCGCGCCGCTGGTGGGCCGCGCCCGGGGACTCCCGGGCCGCCATGGGGGCCCTGGAGCGGGTCGGCCTCGCCCACCGCGCCTCCTCCCCCATGGGCATCCTCTCCGGGGGCCAGCAGCAGCGAGTCCTCATCGCCCGCGCCCTGGTGCGCCGCCCCGACCTGCTCGTCATGGACGAGCCGATGGCGGGGATCGACGCGGCGTCGCGCGCCCGCCTCGCCGAACTGGTCGCCGAGGCGAAGCAGGAGGGGACCACCGTCCTCGTCGTCCTCCACGAGCTCGGCGAGCTCGGACCCCTCTTGGACCGGGAGCTCCACGTCGCCGGCGGGCACATCTCCTACGACGGCCCGCCCCACCTCGACGGCGCCGACGAGGGGCGTCACGGCCACTGCCACGCGCCCCTCCCCCGCCCGTCCTCCCCCGGGCCCGTCGTCGACGACATCGTGGGAGGCCGCCGATGAACAGCTTCTGGGACGGCCTCGCCACACTCGTGTCCTCCCCGATGATGCAGCGCTCCCTGCTGGCGGCGCTGCTGGTCGGCCTCACCGCCCCCGTCATCGGAACCTACCTGGTCCACCGGCGCCTCGCCATGCTCGGCGACGGCATCGGGCACGTCTCGCTGACCGGAGTCGCCCTGGGGTGGCTGGTGGGCGCCGCCGCCAACGCCTCGCCCGTCGACCGCTGGGCCGTGCCCGGAGCCATCATCGTGTCCCTGCTGGGCGCCGTCACCATCGAGGCCGTGCGCCAGAGCGGACGGACCTCCGGAGACGTGGCCCTCGCGATGCTCTTCTACGGGGGGATCGCAGGGGGCGTCCTGTTCATCGGCATCGCCGGGGGCACCTCCGCCCAACTCAACTCCTACCTATTCGGCTCCATCTCCACAGTCCGCTGGTCCGACATCACCACCATCTCCGTGCTCTCCGCGGCGATCCTGGCCCTGGGCGTCGGATTGGCGCCCGCCCTGTTCTCCGTGACCAACGACGAGGAGTTCGCCCGCTCCACCGGCCTGCCGGTGCGCTCCCTGTCCATGCTGATCGCAGTCCTGTCCGCCCTGACCGTCGCCGTGGCCATGCGGGTCGTCGGGTCCTTGCTGGTGAGCGCCCTCATGGTGGTCCCCGTCGCCATCGCGCAACTGGCGGCAACCTCCTTCCGCTCCACCATGGCCCTGTCCATGGGGCTCGGCGTCGCCATATGCGTGAGCGGACTGACCCTGACGTACTTCGTCGACCTCTCCCCCGGCGCCACCATCGTGGTCATCGCGATCGGACTGTACGCGCTCGGCTTCGCGCTGCGGAGTATCGTCGACGCTGTGCGGCGGGCACGGCGGATCGCCCGTTCGCGGGCCACGGACAACCACCCCGACCGCAGCGCGTGAGGAGGCGACATGCAGCGGATGACGAAGCAGCGCCGGGCGGTCCTCGACGAACTCGTGCGCGTCCAGGACTTCCGCAGCGCCCAGCAGATCTTCGAGGACCTGCACACCCGGGGCGAGCGCGTGGGCCTCGCCACCGTCTACCGCTCCCTCCAGGGGCTCGCCGACGAGCACCGGGTCGACGTGCTGCGCTCGGCCGACGGCGAAGCGCTCTACCGCGCGTGCGACTCCGACGGGCACCACCACCACCTCGTGTGCCGCCGTTGCGGCGCCGCCGAGGAGATCGCGCAGACGCATATCGAGGCGTGGGTGTCCGCCGTCGCCGCCGAGCACGGTTTCACAGATGTCGTCCACTCCCTGGAGTTGTTCGGACTGTGCCGCTCGTGCCAGCGGGCGCGCGACTGAGGACTTTTTCTGACACCCGTGGCCGACCTGCGGCGCCCCCGTTAGGATCATCCCGGTACTGAAAGGGGGCCGCATAGTGGTCATGGCTGGTCTGGCCAGTTTCGCGCCGTCGTTCGCGCGCGAAGGAATCGGGTTGTTCCTGTTCCTCTTCGCAGTGGTGCTCCTACGCGCCCAGGCCACCTACTGGCTGGGGCGCCTGGCCGCCAGGGGCGCCTCGTCGGCCACTGGGGCCGAGGGCTGGCGGGGCCGGGTGGGCCGGTGGTTCGACGGCCCCGTGCCCCGCAAGGGCGCGACCCTGCTGGACCGCTGGGGCATGGTCATCATCCCCCTGTGCTTCCTCACCGTCGGGGTCCAGACCGCCGTCAACGCCGCCGCCGGGCTGGTGCGCATGCGCTGGGGCGTGTACACCCTCGCAATGATCCCCGGGTGCGTCCTGTGGGCGCTGCTCTACGGCTTCGGCATCTACGCGGTGTGGACGGCTCTCACCGCCTCCGTGTGGAGCGCCGCCGCCGTCGTGGTCCTGGCCTGCGCGGGCGCCTGCGTCCTCGTGGTGCGCAAGCGGCGCGCCAAGTAGGGCGGCCGGGCCGCGCGACGATAGCGCTCTGGCGGGCGCGGCGGCGGTGACAGCCGAAGGACTGCGTGTGCGCCAGTCGGCGGGCCGGCCCCCGGGGCAACCGCAGGTTCGCGGGGCCGACAGTGGTGCAGCCGCCGCCCGCCGGCTCAGCTGCCGCGCACGCGGTCCACGGCCCCGCCGAAGCGCCGCTCCCTGCCCGCGTAGGCCAGCAGGCAGTCCCACAGCTCGCCGCGGTCGAAGGCCGGCCAGGGGGTGTCCACGAACATCATCTCCGCGTAGGCCAACTGCCACAGCAGGTAGTTGGAGACCCGCTGCTCCCCCGAGGTGCGGATCATGAGGTCCACGTCGGGCACGTCCGGCAGGTAGAGGTGGCGCGCGAAGGACCTCTCGGTCACGCCCTTGGGCGAGAGCCTGCCCGAGGCGGCCTCCTGGGCGATGGCGCGCGCGGCGTCGGCGATCTCGGCGCGCCCCCCGTAGTTCACGCACATGACCAGGTCGAGGGCCGTGTTGTGCGCTGTCGCGCGGTCGGCCTTCTCCAGGGCGCGGATCACAGACTTCCACAGTCGGGGCCGGCGCCCGCTCCACCTCACGTGGACGCCCCACTCGCGCAACTGCCCGGTGCGCCGCTCCAGCACGTCGCTGGCGTAGTTCATGATGAAAGAGACCTCGGCCGGCGAGCGCTTCCAGTTCTCCGTGGAGAACGTGTAGACGCTGAGGTAGCGCACCCCCGCGTCGATGGCCCCGGCGATGGTGTCCATGAGGGCGTACTCCCCCGCCCTGTGCCCCTCGATGCGGGGCAGGCCGCGGCTGTTCGCCCACCTGCCGTTGCCGTCCATGACCAGGGCGACGTGCGCGGGCACCTCGCCCTTGGCGAAGACGGGCGCGGCCGCCTC
Organism: Schaalia georgiae DSM 6843; assembly: GCF_000429245.1. Classification (GTDB taxonomy): domain Bacteria; phylum Actinomycetota; class Actinomycetes; order Actinomycetales; family Actinomycetaceae; genus Pauljensenia; species Pauljensenia georgiae. The sequence goes on along the minus strand of NZ_KE386870.1, from coordinate 270,678 downwards.
CCACTGGCCCGGTCCCGCCAGCGGCGCCCAGGGGTCTGCGGGCGCCCGGTCCATGGGCGTGGGACGGGGCCCGGGCCTCTGGGGGGCAGTGGGCTCGCTCATGAGGGGCTCCTTTCGAGGACCTGGAGCGAACGGAGCCTGCGCTCCAGGTGCCACTGGGTGTAGGAGGAGACGAGGCCGGCGGCCTCGGGGCGCGCGTAGGCGGCGGCGCGACCGGCGCCCGCCCAGTCCCCCGACAGCAGGTCGCCCATGAGCGCCATCGCGTCGGGCGAGGGGGAGGCGGCGCCCGGGGGCCTGCACGCCGCGCACACGGCACCGCCCTCGGCGATGGAGAACGCGCTGTGGGGCCCGGCCGCACCGCAGCTCGCGCAGTCGTAGCACGAGGGCGCCCACCCGGCCAGGGCGAGGGCGCGCAGCAAGTAGCTGGTTCGGATGAGGGTGGGGTCGTGGCGGCGCTTCGCCAGCGCGTGGAGCGCGCCGAGCAGCAGCAGGTACTGGGAGTGCCCCGCCGCGTCAGAGTCCGCCGTGAGGCGCTCGGCCGCCTCGACGATCACCGTGCCCGCCACGTAGAGGTCGTAGTCCGCTGCGATGGCGTCCCCGTGCAGGACCAGGGACTCCACCTGCGTGATCGTGTCGAGGCTGCGCCCCCGGTGGGCCTGGACGTCGACGACGCTGAAGGGCTCCAGGCGCGCCCCGAACTTCGACGAGGTGCGCCGCACGCCCTTGGCGACGGCGCGCACCTGCCCGTGCTCGGCGGTCAGCAGCGTGATGATGCGGTCGGCCTCGCCGAGCTTGTGGGTACGGAGGACGATGGCCTCGTCGCGGTAGGACTTGAGCACCCCGCCATTGTGGCACCTGCGGGCGCCCGGTGCCTCGGCTGCGCCCGCCTCAGGCCCAGTCCGGCAGGACGCGCACGCCGCCCTTGTCGGCGGAGGCGGCCAGCATTCCGTAGACGCGCAGGGCGTCGGAGACCTGGCGGGGGCGCGGCTTCGACGGCTTCCACGGGGCGGGGCCCTTCTCGGCGCGGCGGCGCTCCAACTCCCCGTCGGGGACGTTGACGCGCAGCAGGCGCCGGTTCACGTCGATCTCGATCTCGTCGCCGGTGCGCACCAGCCCGATGGCGCCGCCTGCGGCCGCCTCGGGCGCGATGTGCCCGATGGAGATGCCGGAGGTGCCCCCCGAGAAGCGGCCATCGGTGATGAGCGCGCACTCCTTCCCCAGGCCCAGGCCCTTGAGGTAGGACGTGGGGTAGAGCATCTCCTGCATGCCGGGGCCGCCCTTGGGGCCCTCGTACTGGATGACGACGACGTCCCCGGGATGGACCCTCTTGGCCAGGATGGACTCGACGGCCTCCTCCTGGGACTCGACCACGAAGGCGCGCCCGACGAAGTGGAAGAGCTCCTCGTCGATGCCCGCGCTCTTGATGACGGCGCCGTCCTCGGCGATATTGCCCTTGAGGACGGCCAGGCCCCCGTCCTTCGTGTAGGCGTGCTCCACGGAGCGGATGCACCCGCCCACGGCGTCCGTTTCCAACGACTCGAAGAGGTTGGCCGTGGAGAAGGCGCGTGTCGTGCGAACACCCCCGGGGGCGGCCAGGTAACGGCGCTCCGCCTCGTGGGAGGCGGTGCCGGAGCGGACGTCCCACTGCCCCAGCCACTGGTCGAGGGAGTCGGAGTGCACCGCGTGGACATCGCGGTTGAGCAGCCCCGCGCGGTCCAGCTCGCCCAGCAGCGCGGGGATCCCCCCGGCGCGGTGGACGTGCTCGATGTGGTAGGTCGTGGAGTTGGGGGCGACCTTGCACAGGCAGGGAACGCGGCGCGAGATGGCGTCGATGTCGTCCAGGGTGAAGTCGACGCGCGCCTCGTGGGCGATGGCGAGGATGTGCAGGACGGTGTTGGTGGATCCCCCCATGGCCACGTCCAGGCTCATGGCGTTCTCGAAAGCGCTCTTCGTGGCGATCGAGCGGGGCAGCACGGAGTCGTCGTCGCCGTCGTAGTAGCGCCGGCACATGTCCACGATGCGGGCGCCGGCCTCGACGAAGAGCTTCTTGCGCTCGACCTGGGTGGCCAGGGTGGTGCCGTTGCCCGGCAGGGCCAGGCCGATGGCCTCGTTGAGGCAGTTCATGGAGTTCGCGGTGAACATGCCGGCGCAGGAGCCGCAGGTGGGGCAGGCGTTGGCCTCGACCTGGGCGAGTTCGAGGTCGCTCACGGAGTCGTCCACGGCCATGACCATCGCGTCGATGAGGTCGAGGCGGTGCTCGACGACGCCGTCGACCTGGGCGCCGGACTCCATGGGGCCGCCGGAGACGAAGATCGTGGGGATGTTCAGGCGCATGGCGGCCAGCAGCATCCCGGGGGTGATCTTGTCGCAGTTGGAGATGCACACGAGGGCGTCGGCGCGGTGGGCGCCCACCATGTACTCGACGGAGTCGGCGATGATCTCGCGGCTGGGCAGGGAGTAGAGCATCCCGTCGTGGCCCATGGCGATGCCGTCGTCCACGGCGATGGTGTTGAACTCCTTGGCGACACCGCCGGCCTCGTGGACCGCGCCCGCCACCAGGGACCCCATGTCCTTGAGGTGGACGTGCCCGGGGACGAACTGGGTGAAGGAGTTGGCGATAGCGATGATCGGTTTGCCGAAATCGTCGTCCCCCATGCCCGTGGCGCGCCAGAGGGCGCGGGCCCCGGCCATATTGCGCCCCTGGGTGGAGGTCGCGGAGCGGAGTGGGCGGCTCATCATCTGGCCTTTCTAGTCTCGATACGCGGACAAGATTAGGAGCACCAGGGCCCCGGTGCGCGGCAGCGTGCGCTCTGTGGACGGCACCAGGGGCCGCTGCGCCGCCGTTCTACGCGGTTTCCGCGCCCCCGCAGCCGGCGTGTGAGGTTGGACCACTGGGTGGACACCGCGCACCCAGCGCCGGGAAAACGCAACACCTGACGCAAGTAATACGCGTGGCCGCCCGCGGGGCGACACCCAGACGCATTCTGGACCACCCCCGCCCGGCGCAAGACGCTTCACACAGTTGTGAAAGCGACGCTCCCCCCGCCCTCTGGCCGCCGAACCCGAAGGGGGCGCTTGCCCCAGCTGTGAAAGCGGTACTCCCACACCCGTGGTTCGGTGGAGCTCCAGGCGTGCGGTTCAGCGGTACTCCAGGCACGTGGTTCGCTGGTGCTCCACACCCGCGGTTCGGTGGTGTTTTCCGCGCCCATGACCGATCCCTATTGGGGTAGGCAACAACCAGGCTCTTCACGGGCTTCGCCGGGGCACAACCACCCATTGGGGGAGGCAATTTGCCTACCAACCGGCCCTACGGCGGCACGTTCTTCGAGCACAACCACCCATTGGGGGAGGCAATTTGCCTACATCTCCACCTTCACCACCACGGAAGAGGGAAGGGAACCACCCATTGGGAGAAGCAAGTTGCCTACCCCAATGCACAGTTTCCTACCCCAATGCCCGGGCCTGGGCCGGCCGGGGAGCCCCACGGGTTATCACATTGGCTCAGTGCTCGGACCGGGCCGCCACCGCCTCCCGCGTGCCGCCTAGGGTTGGGGCACTCGATGAAAGGACTGTGGAATGACGATCCGCACCACCCACGTTGGCTCACTGCCCCGCAGCCAGCGCCTCCTCGACGCCAACCGGGAGCACCGCGCGGGGGCGCTGGCCGACGCCGACTTCTCGGCCCTGCTGCAAGAGGAGGTCGACGCCGTCGTGGCCCGCCAGGCGGGCATCGGCATCGACGTCGTCAACGACGGCGAGTACGGGCACGCCATGCTCGACACCGTGGACTACGGCGCATGGTGGACGTACTCGTTCTCACGCTTCGGGGGCCTGTCCTTCGAGGACGTGTCGCGCTTCGACGTGAGGCCGCCCGCCGGGCGCGACGGCCGTTTGTCCTTCTCGTCCTTCGCCGAGCGCCGCGACTGGGTGCGCTTCGCCGACGCCTACGCCGACCCGGACTCGGGGATCCACATCGCCAACCGCAACCCCGTGGCGTTCCCGACGATCACCGGCGCCCTCACCTACATCGGGGAGCAGGCCGTCGAACGCGACATCGCGGGCGTCTCCCACGCCCTCGAGGCGGCGGGCAAGCCCCTGTCGGACGGGTTCGTCGCCGCGATCTCCCCGGGGTCTGCCGCGCGCGTGGCCAACGCCTTCTACGAGGACGACGAGGCGGTCGTGTGGGCGTGCGCCGACGTGCTGCGCGAGGAGTACAAGCGGATCACGGACGCGGGCCTGGCCGTGCAGATCGACGCCCCCGACATCGCCGAGGGCTGGGACCAGATGAACCCCGAGCCCAGCGTCGCTGACTACCGGGCGTTCTGCCGTGTGCGCATCGACGCCCTCAACCACGCGCTGCGGGGCATCGACCCGTCCCTGGTGCGCTTCCACGTGTGCTGGGGCTCGTGGCACGGCCCCCACACCACGGACATCCCCTTCAAGGACATCGTGGACCTGGCGCTGGCCGTCGACGCCAACGGCCTCAGCTTCGAGGCGGCCAACGCCCGCCACGCCCACGAGTGGACGATCTGGCGCGACACGCCCCTGCCCGACGGCAAGTACCTGGTCCCCGGGGTCGTCTCCCACTCGACGAACGTCGTCGAGCACCCGGAGCTGGTCGCCCAGCGGATCCGCCAGTTCGCCGACATCGTCGGGGACTCCCGCGTGGTGGCCTCCACGGACTGCGGCCTGGGCGGGCGCGTCTACCCGTCGATCGCGTGGGCGAAGCTGGAGTCCCTGGCCGAGGGGGCGCGCCTGGCCTCCCGGTGAGGCCCTCGCAGGTTCACAGCAACCATCGCGAACTCCCAGGGTTTTCCCAGGGGACGCTGAAGCGGCGCACAGTTCGCGCCGTGAGAATTGAAGTGTTTCGCAGCCCCCTTCACCGGTGGCCGCGCCCCGCGGATGGGGATCGCACGTCCGCTGGGCGCACCGGTGGAGGGGGCTGCGAACGTCCGGGGCAGTGCCGCGATGAAGCCTTCCCCTCACCTGTCGCCCATTGTCATTCGAGGGGGATATCGGATAACCTCGAAGGAGGCTGGTCGCCGCCGCTGCGATCACATGAGCCTCGAAGGAGACGCCATGAGGGCCATCGTCACCACTGGATCACTGGCACCGGGCGGGCGCAGCAGTGGGCCGCCCATTGGCCGGAGCACGGGCGCGGCGCGGAGGGCGTCCGGCGCGCTCACGCTCCTCACTCTGGTGTGCGCCCTGTGCGCCTGCGGCGGCCAGGCCCGCACCACCGTGCAGTCGGGCCCGGGGTGGGACGCGGAGTTCGAGCAGGCCCGCGCGGAGTACCAGGGCAACGACTTCGTCTTGAGGATCCTGGAGGACAACACCATCACCGAGGAGGAGATGCGCGCCGTCGAGGACGCCAATATCCGGTGCCTGGAGGACCACGGGGTCGTGGGAGCGCGCTACGAGAATGGAACCCTCACCGTATCTGGGACCTCGGACGACCCCAATGAGTACGAGACAGAGGTCCACGAGTGCGCGGACACCAGCGGTGAACGCTTCGTCCAGGCGACCTACCACGCCATGAAAGTCAACCCCACGAACGCGAGGTGGGCGGACCTGGTCGCCGCCTGCCTGGTGAGGAAGGGAGTGGTGGACCCCTCCTTCTCTGGCGACGACTGGGAGCGCGCCGAGCAGAACGCCATGGAGTCGAGCAGGCCCATCGAGGAGGTGATCGAATACACGAGCACCGAAGACGCACTTGGCCTAGCGATCAGGGAGTGCTCAGAAGATCCGAACCAGTAGGTTCCGCGGCGCAGGCCCTCGTCCCCCAGCCCCGCGCCCACCTGCGTCAGCGGTTCCCCACCAAAACGGGCACGGATCCCGTACCCGAGCGGCGCCGGGGAGCCCCGGCCGGAATGGGCGCGCGGCACAGCCCGGTGTCCGGCCCACTCCCCCAACCAACCCCACCACCCACCGCCAGGAGGACAGATGAGGAAACCCCAGGGCCGCACCCTCCGCCTGCTGGGAATGGGCGTCTTCACGGCCGCCCTGGCATTCGCCCTGGGCACCACGGTGGGCGTCCTCGTGGCGCGGCCCCCCACTCCCGAGGCCCTGAAGCCCGCCCAAGCCCCCACCTCGGCGCCCGTCTCCCAGCGCGAGTTCGCCGACGAGCGCTCCGTCACCCTCACAATCAGCGCCACGGGGGAGCGCGCCCTGCGTTCCCCAGCCCAGGGCCGCCTCACCTCGCTGAGCATCAGCGCCGGGACGCCCGTGGAGTCCGGCCAGGTCGTCTGCGCCATCGACGGACAGCCCATCGCGGCCCTGGCCACGTCCACCCCCCTGTACCGTCCCGTCGAGGACGGGGCGCGCGGCGACGACATCGCCGCACTGAACGCCGAGCTCGCGCGCCTGGGGTACGCCGCCCCCGCCTCGGACGCCGTGGACTGGAGGACCCGGCGCGCCCTGTCCCTGGTCCTCGGCACCGACGACGGCGCCGGGGGCGTGCCCGCCTCCTTCGCTCCCGACAGCTTCCTGTGGATCCCCGCCCCGCAGGTCACGCCCACCGGCGTGCCCGCCCACCTGGGGGACGCGGTGGACCCCCAGACCAGCCTCGTGGAACTGGCCGACGCCGGGGCGCCGCCGCGCCTCACCATCCCCCAGGACGCCCAGCCCGGGGCGCGCGTGATACTGCTGGGCTCCCAGGCGCTCCCCGTTCCAGGGGACGGCGTCATCACCGACCCCGGCACCGTCTCGGCGATCATGGACTCCCCCGAGTACGCTGGGCACGTCGCCGCCAAGGGCGCCAACGCCGGCGATGGCGCGCAGCTGTCCGTGAAGTGGCGCCTCGCCGAGCCCCTCACCGTGTCGGTCGTGCCGCCCGCGGCTGTGGGCGGCACCGCCGGCCGCTCCTGCGTGTGGCAGGGCGGCGAGGCCGTCGAGGTCACGGTGGTCGGCTCGCAACTGGGGCAGACCTACGTGTCCTCCGACACCGCCCTGGACTCGGTGGACCTCGGCATCGAGGGGCGCGCGTGCCCGTAGAACTCGTCGGCGTGGGCCACCGCTTCGGCTCCGGGCCGTGGCTCTTCCGCTCAGTGGACGCGCGCGTTGAAGCAGGATCGGTGGCCGCCGTGGTCGGCCCCTCCGGCTCGGGCAAGTCCACCCTGCTGGCGATCTGCGCCGGGTGGATGCCGCCCGCTGAAGGAACCGCGCGCACCAGCGCGCCGGCCCGCCCGGACCGCCCCCCGCGGATCGCGTGGGTCTTCCAGAACCCCCACGGGGCGCCCCACCGCACCGCGCTCGACCACGTGGCGCTGCCCCTGCTGGCGCACGGGGTCCCCACCCGCGCCGCCGACGAGCGGGCGAGGCGCCTGTTGGAGGAGTTCGGCCTGGCCGGGGCCGCCGACCGCCCCTTCTCCACCCTGTCCGGCGGGGAGGCCCAGCGCCTCCTCATGGCGCGCGCCCTGGCTGGCTCCCCCGACGTCCTGCTGGTCGACGAGCCCACGGCGCAGCTCGACCAAACCACCGCCCACCGCGTCGCCGACGCCCTGACGGCGCTGCACGCTCAGGGAACCGCCGTCGTCATCGCCACCCACGACCCCGCGGTGCGCGACCAGTGCGACCAGGTCATCGACCTGGGCGACGAGCGCTACAGGGGCGGTGGGCGATGAGGCGGCGGGAAGCGCGGGGCTCAGGGGACGGGGCAGCACCGGGCCGCGCAGCCGGGGAAGGGACGGCACCGAGCCGCAGGGCCAGGGCGCGGTCGGCGCGCGGCGACGGGGAACGGTCGGCGCGCGGCGGCGGGGAGGAGCCACCGGCCACGCGGCGCCCGGGCGGGGAGGGCGCGCTGGAAGCGGGCTCGATGACGTGGGGCGCCCTTGTGCGCGAGGTGTGGCGGGACATCGCGACCGGCACCGCCAGAGCGGGCGTTCTGAGTGCGCTGTTCGCCCTGCTGGTGTGCGGCCCGGCGCTGGTGGACTGCGCCCAGGTGGTGGGCATCGGGGCCCAGGCCGCGCGGTTCCGCGCCTCGTTGGCGTCCGTGCGGGTCATCGAGGCGAAGGGCGCCATCGACGGTGCGGCGTGCCACGCCCTCGGGCGCATCCCCGGGGTCCGCGCGGCCGCTGTGCGCGCGGCGGAAACAGGTGTCCGCGCCGCCGCGCTCCCCGCCTCGTCGATCCCCCTTTACGAGGCGACGCCGGGCATCGGGGCCATCGTGCGCGCCCCGGGCGCTCCCACCACGGGCGTCCTCGCCTCCGAGCAGGTGGCCGCGGCCCTGGGGCTGCGGCCCGGGTCGGCGCTGGCACTCACCGGGGGAGACGCCGAGGTGGCGGGCGTGTACCCGTGGGACGAGGGCGACGGGCGGCGGCCGGGGTTCGCCTACGCGATCATCTCGCCCGTGCCCGCCCAAGGGGTCTTCGACGAGTGCTGGGTGGAGTCCTGGCCGATGAGCACGGCGATCTCCCCGCTGGCGCGGACTGCCGTCATCCCCGACGGCGAGCCGGAAGTCAAGGAGGGGGCGTTCAACGCATCGCTCGGCGCTTCCTTCGACGGCGACGCGCTACTGCGCGGCAGGCTCACCCGGTGGGCGCCGCTGGTTTCCGCCGTCCTGGGGGCGCTGGTGGGAGCCGGGGGCGTGTGGGCGCGCCGTTTGGAGATCGCCTCCGCCCTGCACGCGGGGCTCTCGCGCGCCGATGCGTTCCTCATCCAGACCTGCGAGGCGCTGGCGTGGACCGCGTCGGGCACTGTCATGGCCCTGCCCACTGCCGCCATCGTCATCGCGGGCGCGCAGTCCCCCGGGGCGCCTGGAGTCTGGGCCATCGTCTCCCTGGAAGCGGGCGCGGGGCTCCTGGCCGCCCTGCTGGGGGCGGTGGCCGCCACCTGCCTCGTGCGCGAGAAACGCCTGTTCGCCTACTTCAAGCACCGGAGGTGAGGGGAAGGGCCCCGCAGCGCCCGAGGAACTGTACACTCCCCCCATGACCGCCCTGGTGATCCAGAACGACCCCGTCGCCCCACTCGGCCTGCTCGCCCGTTTCCTCGATTCCCCGTGCGTCCTGCGGGCCTGGGAGGACCCGGGCGCCATCGACCGCCTGGTGGAGCAGGCGGGGGCGGGGAGCCCGCCCTTCTCCTCGCTGGTGGTCCTCGGGGGGACTGCCGACGCCCACGCGGACGCGGCTTGGCCGTGGCTGCCGGACCTGCGCGCCCTCATCGCCGCGTGCGCCGGAGCGGGAGTGCGGGTGCTCGGCGTCTGCCTGGGCGCGCAGTTGGCGGCGGTGGCGCTGGGCGGCCGCGTCGACGTCGGGGCGCCGCTGGGCCCCGAATGCGGGGTGACGCGCATCAGTTGGACCGGGGACGCGCTCTCGCACGAGGACCCGTTGATCCGGAGCCTCACGAGGGCGCGCGTCGTCTTCGAGGACCACGGCGACGCCATCGGCGAAGCGCCGCGGGGCTCCAAGCTGCTCGCCGTCTCGGAGAAGTACCCGCAGGCGTTCCTCGCGGGGAGCGTGCTGGGCGTGCAGTTCCACCCCGAGATCATCGAACCCATCGCACGGCGGTGGCAGGAGTCCAACGAGGACACCGACACGGAGCGCATCATCGCGGGCTACCGCGCCCACGAGGCGGGACTCGCGTCGACCTGCGAGGCGCTGGCGCAGTGGGTGGCTCGGGAATGAACGCAGCCGGGGCTTTGGGGCGCCTGGGCGAGCGCTCTCCCGCTCCGCTGATCAGGCCTACGGAGGAGCCGGGCACGTGCGCACGGGTCGCTGCCGTGAGGGGCCAACACGCACCCGTGCCGACAACGCACGCTGGTCGTGATATTGCACGCCCACATGGGGGCGCGGCGCTCGTCATCGACAGTGATCGGGCCTGTGGTGCACGTTGCGGCAGCCGCGCGGGGGAGCCGGGACGGCGCCCGGGCACCGTCCCGGGCGCCGGAGAACAGGGCTGACGGGCCGAAGCAGTCCGTCCGAGACGCCGGGGCGCGGCGCTTCAGTTCCCGTTGGCCGCCGACTGCGGCCCGCCCGCGCCTCCGGGCTGCTCCTTGGCCTTCTCCTCGCTGCGCGACCGGGCGTCGGCGACGATGCGGTCGATAGACTCAGTGTCCGCGGCCGAGCTCAGCTGCATACTGAACTCTTCCCTGTCGGACTCGGTGAGCGAGGGCAGCGAATTGATCGTCGAAGTCGCCTCGGTGCGCGCGGAGTCGAGGTCCGTGGCACTGGCGCCCCCACCGCCCCCGCATGCGGCCAGGCCCAGGGACAGGGCGGCAACGGCTGCGAGGGACACTGCGCGGGCGAGGAATGAACGGCTCATAACGGACTCCGGATGGCAGACGGTCGAACAGGCAAAGGGTACCCGAAAGCCCACCACTCCAACAGTTCCCCGCAAAATAACAGTGCGGGCCACCAGCACGGCCCACGGTACCGGCACCAGCACGTGCTACTGGCACGAGCGCGTGCTACCGACGCGCGTTGTCGACACGGACGCGCGTTGTCGACACGGACGCGCGTTATAACCCCCTCACGATGTCGACAACTCGCGTCCATGTCGACAACCCCCTCACGGCATCGACAACGCGCGCCTGGGGCACACCGACACCCGCGCCAGGGCCGGGTCCCAGGCCGCTCCCTCCCTGGGGGTGCGCACACAAGGACCCCGATTTACGAACCACCCTGCGCACACAACGGCTTGATTCCGCCCTTGTGCGCGACGCCGTATTGCCTAATTCACTCCCTTGTGTGCGACACCAGAAGGGATGAAGCGGCGCTGAACGTGGAGGGACCGAACCCCGTGGGAAACGCGGAGCACCCCGCGGCGGACCCGGTGGGAAACGCAAAGCGCCCTGCGGAAAACGCGGTGACCGGCCGCCCCATGCAACGCCGCGACACCGCCTAAGGCGCCCCCACCTGGGCGAAGGAGCCCTCGCCCCACGCCCACAGGTCCCGCTCGGCGGCACTGACGAAAGCGGCCTGGCCGCGTTCCAGTTCCAGGGATTGGCCGCCCCTCGCCTCGTCGAGGCGGACGGTGACGCGCCCCCCGGTGCCGATGAGGACGCGCGGTCCCTCCCCGGGAACCAGGACCTCGCGGTCGCGCGCGGCGTGCTCCCCCGCGCGCAAGTGGACGAGCGACAACTCGAACTCCTGGGCGGGCGCCAGGTAGCGGTCTGTCGTGGCCGAGGGGTGCTCGGGAGCCACCCGCATCGCCGGGAGGGCCGAGAACTCGGTGATCTCCACCAGTTGGGCGCTATCGATGTACTTGCGGGTCAGGCCCGCGCGCACGACATTGTCGGAGGAGGCCATGACCTCGATGCCCAGCCCCGACTGGTAGGCGTGGATCTGGCGCGGCGGGATGTACACCGCCTCTCCGGGGTGCAGGGCCACCGGGTTCATCAGGAAGGCGACGATAATGCCCGGGTCCCCCGGGTGGCGCTCCCCCAGTTCGCAGACCATCGAGTCGGTCCTGCGCGACGGGGACCCCCCGGCGGCCAAGCGCGAGCAGCAGGCGCGCACGAACTCGTCGATGCGGGGAGCCGTGGCCGGCGAGTCCTCATCGAAGAGCCACGTCGCCAAGGAGCGCAGCCCCCCGCGCAGGGTGGAGAACTTGAGGCGGTGGCGCAGCATCTCCGCCAGCTCCCCGTCAAGGCCGACCAGCAGCTCGCGGGCCTTGCGGGGCACGCGGAAACCCACCAGGGCCTGGAAGTCCGTCAGGGCCAACAGCATCTCCGGCTTGTGGTTCATGTCCCGGTACACGCGGGAGGGGTCGGTGCGGGCGATGCCGAGCACGTCCTCGCGCAGGTAGCCCTCCCGGGCGATCTCCTTGGTGGGGTGGACCTGCAGGGACAGCGTCTGGGCGGGGGCGATGATCTTCGCCAGGAAGGGCAGCGTCGGCCCGAAGGCGTAGAGCAGTCCGCTGCCCAGGGCGGCCTTCGGGTCCGCCTCGATGAGCTGGGCCAGGGTGCGCCCGTCGTCCAGGAGCGTCGGGCCGTCGGGGTGGGCGCCGAACCACAGTTCGGACACGGGCCCGGTGGAGGGGCTGGTTCCAAGGAACCGCGGGATCGCGTCCACCGATCCCCAGGCGTCGGCCTTCGTCCAGCCGGTGAGTCGTTCCATGTCTTCGATCCTATCGCGCCGCCTCAGGCGGCGGTCGTCTCCCGGGCGACCAGGGCGGCCAGGGCGCCGCCGCGGGCCATGAGTTCGCTGTATTCGCCCGTCTCGACGACGCGCCCGGAGTCCATGACGACGATCTGGTCGGCGTCGACCACGGTGGAGACGCGGTGCGCGATAACGACGACGGTGCGCCCCCGCGTCGCCTCGCGGATTCCCGCCAGCACGGACGCCTCCGTTCCGGGATCCACCTGGCTGGTCGCCTCGTCGAAGACGTAGGCGCTGGCGTCGCGCAGCAGGGCGCGCGCGAGGGCGAGGCGCTGGCGCTGCCCGCCGGACAGGCGCTCCCCCATGTCCCCCACGTTCGTGTCCAATCCGTCGGGCTCCGAGGCCACCCACGACGCCAGGTCCACGCGCCCCAGCGCCTCGTCCAGCTGGGCGGGCGAAGCACCGGGGTTGGCGAGCAGCAGGTTGGCGCGCACGGTGTCGTTGAAGATGTAGGGGCGCTGGGGGGCCGAGGCGACCGCCTCGCGCAGGGGGTGCAGACCCACGGAGCGGATGTCCACCCCGCCGATGGACACCGAGCCCGAGTCGGGGTCCCACGTGCGGGTGAGCAGCGCCGCCACGGTGGACTTGCCCGACCCCGACGCCCCGACAATGGCAGTGGTCCTGCCCGCCGGGATGCGGATCGTGACGTCGTGGAGGACCTCGGGGCGCGCGCCCGGGGCCTCGTCGGCGTCCAGACGGACCTGCGGGTAGGTGAAGGACACCCCCGTGAGGGCGATGTCGCCCGCGGCGTCGAAGTCGACGGGCTCGGCGGGGTCGGCCACCAGGGGCGCCCGGTCGGTGACGGCGAAGACGCGCTCGGCCGAGGCGAAGGCCTGGTCGAGGTCTGCGGCGAAGTCCTCGACGGCCAGGACGGGGCCGAAGGACCCCAGCGCGATGCCCACTGCGAGGCCGACCTGGTCGGGGGCGAGGGCGCCCGAGGGCACCATCGACAGGCCCACGAGGGCGACCGCGAGGACCGACAGGCCCAGGACCGCCTGGTTGATGCCCCGGCGGCGCGCGATCCACCCCGTGGAGACGGCCGTCGAGGAGGCGATGGCAGCCTCATGGGCGCCCATCTGCTCCATGCGCCGCCCCTGGGCGCCGAAGGCGAGGACCTCGCGCACGCCCTGGACGGAGTCGGTGACGTGGGCGGCCAGTTTGCCGCGCGCCATCCGCAGGTCCCGCGCCGCGGCACGCGACTCCCCGGCGCCCAGGAGCGGCACCGCCAGGCCGGAGACCAGCAGGAAGCAGAGTTCGACGAGGGCGAGCCACCACGAGGTGGCGGCGCCCATCCACCCGAGGGTGATGGCGGGCACCACGACGGCGGTGCACACGGGGGCCAGTGTGTGGGCGAAGAACACCTCGATGCGGTCGATGTCCTTCGTCACCCGGTTGAGCAGGTCCCCCGGGTCCAGGGAGTCCGATCCCGCTGGGGCCTGGGGCTCCAACCGGTCGTAGAAGTAGTTGCGCAGCATGGCCAGGCAGTGGAAGGCCACGAAATGCCCGGCGAATTGCTCGCCGTAGCGGGCGAGCCCCTTGAGCAGGCTCATGACGACCAGGGCGGCGATCACGGCTCCCGCACCCCACGGGCTCCGGCCCGTCGGCACTGCGAGCACCGCCCACCCGCCCAGGGCGAAGAGGCCGACGCCGAGCAGCAGGAAGACGACGCGCGCCACGATGGACAGGGCCAGGGGGGCAAGGACCCGCCTCGTGATGGACAGGAGGCGCTTGGACAGCTGGAAGCGGCTCATCGGATGACTCCTTCGACGAGGTCGACGCGGCGGTCCGCGCCGGCGATGGTGGCGTCGCGGTGGGAGATCACCAGGGCGGTGCGGTCCGCGGCCGCGCTGCGCAGCGCGGCGAGGATCTCCCTCTCGCTGGCGAGGTCGACATGGGCCGTGGGCTCGTCGAGGATGAGGATCGAGGCGTCCTTGAGGATGGCGCGGGCAATGGCGACGCGCTGGGCCTCGCCGCCCGACAGCGCCAGGCCGCGCGCGCCGACCATGGTGTCGAGGCCGTCGGGCAGGCGGTCCAGCAGGTCCTGGAGGTGGGCGGCGTGCAGAGCGGAGAACAGTTGGGCGTCGGTGGCGCCGGGCCTGGCGACCAGCAGGTTCTCGCGCAGAGAAGCCGAGAACAAATAGGTGGCCTGCTCGACGACCCCCGTGCGGGCGCGCACCCACTCCAGGGGGGCTCCGGCCAGGTCGACGCCGTCAATGCGGGCGGCCCCCGCGTCGGGGCGCCTGAACCCCTGGAGGATCGCCGACACCGTCGACTTGCCGGCGCCCGACGGCCCGGCCAGGGCGACGTGCTCGCCGGGCCCGACGCGCAGGTCCGCGCCGCGCAGCACCGGGGTGGTGCCGTCGTAGGAGAAGTCGACGCCGCTGAGCTCCACGGCGCCGGGCTCGGGAAGGACCGCGGGGGCCGAGGCGCCCTCCGCCTCGACCACGACGGGCTCCTGGGAGGTGAAGCGCTTGATCTCGCGGGAGGCCGCCATGCCGCCCATGCCGATGTAGAAGAACTGGCCGATGCGGTCGAGGGGGTCGAGCATGATCGAGGAGAGCAGCACCAGGGACAGGGCCCCTCCGGGGCTCATGGCCCCCGCCCCGGTGCGGATGAGGGCCAGCGCGACTGCGCCAGTGGTCACGCCCAGCGAGAACACGGAGTCGATGACCAGCAGGATGAGCTGGTTGCCCGCCAGGTAGCTCATGACCTTCGAGCGCACTTCCTCGGCCGCCTCGGCGAGGCGTTCGCCCATGGGCCGCCCGGCGTTCATGAGGACCAGGGCGCCCAGGCCCTGGATCGCGTCGAGTTCCTTGGCCGCCAGGGCCCGGGAGGCCCCCCGGTAGCGGGTGGACACGGGTTTGAATGCCTTGCGGAACCCCAGGACGCAGGCGGGCACCAGCGGGATCGCGATGGCGAGGAAGCCCGCGCTCACCGAGTCGATCGCGGCGCCCACGAAGAGGACGACGATGAGCGGCACCGTCAGGGAGGCGATCATGGGGGCGAGGAAGGTCCCCTTGTAGGCGGCGACCCGCTCGGCTCCGTCGGTCGCTGAGTTGACGATGCGCCCGGCGCGCTCGCGGGTGCGCTCGGAGGGGCCCAGGGCGAACACGTGGGCGACGAGGCGGTGGCGCGCCTTGGGCTCCAGGCGCGCCATTTCGCGCCCGCCGATCGCGCTGACCAGCCACGCGGCCCCCGCGGAGCCGGCGACCCCGGCCAGGGCGATCCACCAGGAACCCCACGCGCGCCCGCCCAGGGCGTCGTCGACTCCCCATCCGATGGCGAGGTAGCCGAGCGAGAGGGCGAGCGCTCCCGCCCACGATAACGCGATGACGATAGCTCGTTTCACCTGTTCACTCCCAGGGGTCACAAGGCAAGGGGACTATAACTGAGGGAAACCTTACCCCGTTCATGACATCTTGTCACCAAGTAGTCGGACAGCGCGCACTCGGGGGAGCCCGGGCACGGCGGGGCACTGGCACCAGCGCCCCGCCGCCGCATACAACGGTCGGATTCACACAACACGCCGTCGCGCGCACTCGGGGGAGCCCGGGTCCGCGCACCGCCTACCGGAGCACCGCAGCACGCGGGTCGAGGCCGAGCTGGCGGCGGATCAACCACCCCAGCAGCAGCGGCAGGCCGCTGCCCGCCGTCATCACTCCCGCGCCCAAGGCGATGCGCCCGGCACTGTCCCTCAACCCGCGCGCCGCTGACACCCTGTTCACCGTGTAGCCCCCGGCTTCCACGGGCCCGGTATCGGGGCCCAGGGCCACGGGGACGGGCGGGGCGCTCGGTCCGGCGCTGGCAGAGCGCCGCCCGGCGGCTGTCGAGTTTTTCTGAGCGGCCGTCCCAGAGCCCGAGGACGCCCGGCTCGCGCTCCCCCGCGCCGACGCAGTACCCCTGCCGCGGGCCCCGGCGACCCCGTCGTTCGTGGAGGAGGGGGTCGTGAACGACGCCGTGTAGGCGACCGTGAGGGGCGCGGCCTTCTTGGCCGCGTCGCGCGTGCCGCCCGAGGTGTACCAGTAGGAGGACTGGCCCGTCTTCTCCTGGTAGGTCACGAAGTCCTGCGGGAAGGATCCCCAGTACTCGGCGTTGTCCGAGGTCCGGGCGGCCTGCTTGGCCACGGAGGAGCCGACCTGCACGGAGACGCCCAGGTAGTCGGGCGTGTGAGTGAACCCCGAGGCGGAGGCCGCGGCCCTCACATCGACGCCATTGAGGGTGGCTAGTGTCACTTTCTGCGTGGGGAGCGGCAACCACACCGACGTGTCGTTGCGGTCTGCGCCGTAGCCGGAGGCGGTCGCCGTGAGCGTCCCCGAACCCGAGGCGTCCACGTCGAGGACGGGATCGGTGACGGACCAGTAGTTCATCCCTCCGTAGAAGGCGACCGTCCACGACCCCTTCCACTCGATGCGCGTCGCGCCGTCGGCAGCCACGGTGCCCTTACCGCCCGTGACGACCACCTGGGAGCCCGTGTTCGCATGCAGGTCATTCGACCTCACCTTGTTGCCGGCCGCGTCGAGGCAGTGGTTCTCCCAAGTGGCGCCCGTCCAGCCGCCCGCGCCGTCGGCCTTGACGATAGACACGTTCCCACTCGAAGCCGAGTAGAAGGAGGAGTCCCATGGGCGCGACGAGCCTGTCGAGGCGGCGACGCCGGCGGACAGGAAGTTGCAGTCCCCGTTGTAGGCGCCCGAGTTCGCCTCATCGCTCATCGACCAGCGCAGGGTCGCGTCGGAGAGGCTCCCGCCGCCCTGGCCCGACGGGGCGGGACCCGGAGTGGTGGGAGCTGGCGCGGGAGTCGTGGGCGCGGGGCCCGGAGTGGTGGGGGTCGGCGCGGGAGTCGTGGGCGTGGGCTGGGGAGCCGGGTCCGGGGCCGGCGCGTCCCCGCCGTTGCCGGGCACGGCGACAGCCAAGGGCGACGGGGGCTTTCGGGCGTCGACCGAGGAGCCGGAGGAGTACCAGTAGGAGTGCTGGCCCGTCTCGCCCTGGAAGTCGACGAAGTCCTGCGGCCACGAGCCCCAGTCCGCTCCTGTGCGCGCCTGCGGGACCGCGTTCGCGGGGCTCGTCACCTCGACGCCCCGGTACTCGGGCACGACGGTCAGCCCCTTGTCGGTGACCGTCACATCCTTCAGAGTGGCCAGTGTCACCTTCCGGGGGGTGAGTGGCGTGGGCTTGGCGTCGGGATCGCTCATGCTGGCGCCAAACCCGGAGGCCGTGGCGGTGAGCGTGCCGACGCCGTTCTCGACGGTGAGCACCGGGTCGTTGGCGCTCCAGTAGGTCATGCCCGAGTAGAAGACCACCGTCCACGAGCCCTTCCAGCTGATCGTCGCCGAACCGGTGGCCGGGTCCAGGGAGCCGGTGCCGCCCTCGATCCTCACGACGGCCTCGGAGACCGCTCCGTTGGTGTCAGTGCGCTGCCCCGTGCGCGTCGTGCATTTGTCCGCCCACGTGATGGGGGCGTAGGCGCCATTGGCGTCGGGTTTGAGGATGGACACGGAGCCCTGCTGCGCCCGCCACAGCTCCTGCCCGGTCTTGGCGCTGACGACGTACTCGCCCGCCTCGTCGCGCGCCGGGGAGTTCGGCCACTGCCCGCCGCCCGAGTCGCCCGCCGCGCCCGCGCCGAAGAAGTTGCAGGTGCCGGGGGCGAAGCCCGCGGACCCGGTCTCCGCGTTCATCCCCCATTGGAGCACGGCGCCGGAGACTTCGATCGGCGCCGCCTGCGCGGCGGGGGGCGCCAGGGCGATGGCCGAGGCGCCGACGGTGACGGCCGCGCAGACCGCGCACAGGACTTTCAAAGGAGTGCTCGCCCTCATACCACTACTGCCTTTCCGCCTGGGAGAAGAAACCATTGAGCCCTGCGCCCCCCGGCCCTGCGGCGCCCACTGTTTCCAGGACCGCGGTGTCGTCCGCCGAGGGCCCCGCCAGGGCGGCGCCGTCGGGCGAGTCGGCGCCGGGCGCGTCCGCGGCGCTGTCGGCCCGGTCCCCGGCCCCTTGCGCGGGGGCGCCCGCGCCATTCACCCGGTCCGGACCCCCGGGAGCGGACGCTCCCGGGGACTGCACGGCGCCCTGCCCGGCTGGATCGGCCGCGCAGTGGTCGTCGTCGCGCGCATCCCGCCCGTCGGGCCTATCGCGACCATCTCGTCCTTCCGCCGCCCGGGCCTCGTCGGGCCATGCCCCGAACGCCCCACCGGGCGCCGCCGACCACGCCGGGGCGTCACCGGACTCCGGGAGGCTGTGCTTGGCCAGGTAGCGCCGCCGCTTCGCCTCGTTGCGGGCCCGGGCGCGGTCGGCCTTGGCCTGGCGCCGCGCCCTCTCGCGTTCCACGGCCACGGGGCTCAGGCCCAGCACGATGGACTTCACGGCCAGGAAACCGCCGAAGCCCGCAGCCAGGACGACCAGCGCCAGCCCCAGCAGCCCCACGCCGACGAGCAGGAAGATGGTGGAGAGGCGGACCTCGGAGTCGGGGCTGGACGTCTGGATGGTGATCGGTGTTCCCGCGCTGCCCGCGGTCCCCGCTCCGCTCCCTCCGGCCCGCGGGGCCGCCGACGGGGAGGGGGCCGCCGGGGAGGCGCCCGAGGACTGCGGTTCCTCGTCCGCCCCCGCGCTGGGACCGGTCTGCTGGGCGGCCGCTCCCGCCGGGGCGCCCACGGCGGAGGAGGAGAAGGTCACGGGGGTGAAGGACTCGTTGTTCGCGTTGATCTGGCCGTGCGCGCCGATCGTGATGATGCCGCACTGGACCGTCGTGCAGTCCACCTCGGAGGCGTTGCCGCTGCGGTCGTAGGTGGTGAACTTGGCGCCTGGGATCGTGAGCTTCGACTGCCACGACCCGTCGGCGCTGATCTCGCCGCCCGTCGCGGCGTAGGAGGTGGCCGAGCCCGGGAAGACGACGAGCGACTCGTAGCCCGCGGGCTTCGTCTCGTCGTCGGCGGCGTAGGAGTAGTCCTTGCCCGTCACCCCGCCCTTGGAGGGCTGCCAGTTATCGGACGTGACGGTGCCGAAGAGCACGTAGATGCCCCCGAACCCCCCGCGGATCGATTGGAATCCCGTGCCCGACACGGTCACGGTGGTCTCCCCCTCCATGGCGATCCCCCCGGGGGCATCGACCGTGACCTGGGGGGCGGCCGAGGCGGGGGCGGCCCCCAGGGCCAGGGCGGCGCACGCCAGCGCCGCTGTGGTCAAAGACGCGCCCACGGCCCGGAGCGCGCGCGTGGCAGGGTTGTTCATCGGGAAGCCTCCGTAAGCGAAGAGTCTCGGACTGGGACGACCAGGGGCGCACCCGTGCGCGGGTGCGCGACCACCTCGATGGGGTGGCGGTACACGCGGGAGAGCAGTCCCGCGGTGAGGACTTCGGAGGGCGCGCCCAGGGCGGCGACCCTCCCCGCGTCCAGCAGGGCGACGCGGTCGGCGTAGGCGGCGGCGACGTCCAGGGCGTGGACGACGATGACGACGCCCGCGCCCGTGGCGGCGTACTCGCGCGCGCGGCGCATCACCATCTCCTGATGGCGCACGTCCATGGCGGCGGTAGGCTCGTCGAGCAGCATGATGGGGGCCGCCTGCGCGAGGACCCGGGCGAAGGCGCTGCGGGAGCGCTCGCCCCCCGACAAGGAGGTGTAGGGGCGCTCGGCGAACTCCTCCGTCTCCGTCAAGCGCAGGCTGGCCCGCACGATCCGCTCGTCGTCGGCGGAGGCCCCGGTCCCCGCCCAGGGGGCCCGGCCCATCTCCACGACCTCGCGCACCCGGAAGGGGAAGGAGACGTCCACGCTCTGGAGCAGCACGGAGCGGCGCATCGCGCGCTCCGCCTGGGACCAGTCGCGCAGGGGCGCCCCGTCGATCTGAACGGCGCCGCCGGTGGGATCCAGGTCCCCGCTGATGACGGCCAGCAGGGTCGACTTCCCCGCCCCGTTGGGTCCGATGAGGGCGAGCACCTCGCCGCACACCAGGTCCAGGCTCACACCGTGGAGGACCTCCGCCCCGCCGAACCCGGCGCGCACGTCGCGCACGCGCATCAGCGCCTCCCCGGCGCGGGGCGCGCCCGGGACCCTCCTGCTCCCGCCGAGTCTCATGCCCACCCCCCGGAGCGGCCGCGCGAGCGGCGCAGCAGCCAGAAGAAGAACGGGCCGCCCACGCAGGAGGTGAGCATGCCGATGGGCAGGTCCGCGAACTCGATGAGGGTGCGGGCGCACAGGTCGGCGGCCGTCATGAGGACCGCGCCGCCCAGGGCGCTGATCGGCAGCAGGGCGCGGTGCCCGGGCCCCATGACGAGGCGCAGCAGGTGGGGGACCACCAGGCCCACGAAGGCGATGATGCCGCAGAAGGCGACGGCCGCGGACACCAGGAGGGCCACCAGCAGCATCCCCTGGACGCGCAGCCGCTCCACATCGACGCCCACGTGGCGCGCCGCCCTCTCCCCCAGCGACAGCAGGTCGAGTTTCCGGGAGATGAACTGGGCGCACACGATCCCCGCCAGGCACAGCGGGCCCACGACCGCGACCTGCGCCCACCGCGAGCCCGCCAGGGACCCCATCTGCCAGAACACGATCTGGTCGCGCGCGGCGCTCGAGGCGGCGAAAACGATGAAGGAGATGGCCGCCCCGGTGACCGCGTTGACCGCGACGCCCGTGAGGATGAGGGTGACGACCTCGGTGCGCCCGGCGCGCCTGGCCATCACGTACACCCCGGCGGTGGTCGCCAGGCCGCACGCGAAGGCGAGGACCGGGGTCGTCCACGATCCCAGGAAGGTCCACGAGAACATGATCGACAACGAGGCGCCGACTGCGGCGCCCGACGAGACGCCGACGGTGCCGGGCTCGGCCAGGGGGTTGCCGAAGATCCCCTGCATGATCGCGCCCGCCACGGCCAGCGAGGCCCCGACGACGACGGCCATCGCCAGGCGCGGGAAGCGCACGTTCCACAGCGCCTCGTCGCCGAAGGGAGTGCTGGGGGCGGGCAGCCAGTCGATGCCGAGGCGGTGGAGGATGGAGCCGAGCACCTCCGAGGGCGGCACGAGGAGTTGCCCGAGGACGCCGCTGACAATGACGAGCACCACGAGCGCCACCGCGAGCACAGTGGCCGTGAGGGCTGCGGCACGCGCCCGTGAGGGGGCGGGGCGCCGGGAGCGGAGACGGGTCATTGGCTCTGCGCCTGACCGCCGGACTGGAGCTCGGCCAGCCGCTGCCCGATGGCGGCGGGCGGTGCGCCGGGCTGGTAGGCCCCATCCGGGTCGAAGACGGCGGTGCCAAGGGCGGCGAGGACCTCGGCCGTGCGGGGGCCGAAGCTCATGACCTCGTAGTCCGACATGTCGATGACGCGCCGGTTCTTGCCCGCTGGGGTCTCGGCGATGCCGGGCAGGGCGAGGACCTCGTCGATGCCGCCGGTGGAGGCGATGCCCAGGGTCATCGTAATGATGATGTCGGGGGCCGCCTTGATGAGGGCCTCGGCATTCGTGGGCGACATCCCCTTGAAACCGACCTCGGCGGCGACGTCCACCATGGACAGGGACTGGATGAGGGAGTCCGCGCCAGAGCCCTCCCCGAACCAGTAGTAGACGGATTTGCCCCTCACGTAGAGGAAGACGGCGCGGGGGCGGTCGGCGTACTCGCGCGGGGACATGCCGGCCACGCGGGCGACGACCTGGTTGATCTCCCTCATCGTGCGCGAGGCGAGCCGCTGCCCCAGTTCGTGCACGCCCAGCGCGTCGGCGACCGCCTGGATCTGGGCCTGCACGCCGCCGACGCCATGCTCGTAGACCAGCGGGATGAAGACGACGGGGATCCCGGAGTCGCGCAGTTGCAACTGCACGTCGTAGGGGCCGATGGAGGTGTCTGTGATGACGACCGTGGGCCGCAGGGCAAGTATCGCCTCGGCGCTGAGCTCGTGGCCGCCGCGGGTGACCAGCGGCAGGTTGGCGGTGGAGGGGTAGCCCGTCGAGATGTCGCGGCCCACCAGGTTGCACCCGAAGCCCAAGCCGATGACGGCCGCTGCCAGGCCGCCGTTCTGGTTGAGGGCGAGGATGCGGGTGGTGTCGGTGACTTTCTGCTGCGGCCCGTCGGCGGAGGGCACGGTGGCCGGCAGGGACTGATCCGCCGTGGGGTCGTCGGAGACGGGGGTGATGTCGGCGGAGCGCGTGTAGGCGGTGGTGGGGCCGACGACGGTCCTCGGGTCGGGCAGTTGGTCGGCGGTGGCGTCGGGCATCTCGATGGTCTGGGGCTCGCCCGAGGCGGGGACCGCCCGGCACTCGGAGCCCGACTGGGCGGGGCTGGTGCCGATGTTCGCGCAGCCCGCCAGGGCTGCGGCGGCCGCGGCGCACACTGCGAGCGCGCAGGCGCGGGCGGCGGTGAACCGGATCGAGCGCATGGTCCAGCTTTCGTGACGTCTTCCGGGAGCAGAAAAGCCCCCGTTATTAAAAGTAAGGCTCACCTACATTAATGAGAAGCGCCCCATGGCGCAAGTCCCACGTGCCCGGGCGCCCCCGCACGGACTGAGGGCGGGGCCTTCCTCGCAGCAGCGGTCGGCGTCCAGAGAGGAGTGCACGAACAGGGGCGGGGCCCGCCCCTGTGCCGCTTCACACCAGGCGGTAGGTCCAGCCGTAGGGGTCCTCCGCGCGCCCCATCTGGATGTCCGTGAGGCGCTCGTGGATCCGGCGCGTCACGTCACCGACGGGCAACTCGACATCGAAGTCGTCGCTGGCCAACCGGGAGATGGGGGTGACGACCGCGGCCGTCCCGCATGCGAATACCTCGGCGACGGCCCCCGAGCGGATGCCCGCCACCAGCTCGTCGAGGGCGATCCTCTCCTCGGACACGCCCACGCCGCCGTCGCGCAGCAGGCGCAGGATCGCGCTGCGCGTGCACCCCTCCAGGATGACGCCGGACAGCTCCGGGGTCTTCACGCTCCCGTCGGCCATGACGACGAACATGTTCATCCCGCCCAACTCCTCGAGGTACTTCTCCTCGTAGGTGTCCAAGAAGCACACCTGGGAGAAGCCCCGGCGCTCCGCCTCGACCTGGGGGAGCAGCGACGCCGCGTAGTTGCCGCCCGCCTTCGCGCTCCCGGTGCCCCCCGGACCCGCCCGGTGGTACCCGCGCACCACCCAGATCGGCACGCCGGCGAAACCGCCCGTGAAGTAGGGGCCCGACGGCGACCCGATGACGTAGTAGTCGACGACGCCGGCGGGGTGGACCCCCACGAACTCCTCCGAGGCGAACATGAAGGGGCGCAGGTACAGGGAGGACCCGTCCACGCCGGGCACCCACTTCTGGTCGGCGCGCACGTAGTCCACCAGGGACGCCACGAAGTCTCCCCGGTCGATCTGGGGCAGGGCCAGGCGGTGCGCCGAATGGTTGATGCGGGCGGCGTTGTAGCCCGGGCGGAAGGTCCAGACGGACCCGTCGGCGTGGCGGTAGGCCTTGATCCCCTCGAACACCGACTGGCAGTAGTGGAGCACCGAGGCCCCGGGGGGCAGGGCCAGCGGCCCGTAGGGCACGACCCCGCGGTCCTGCCACCCCCCGTCCCGGGTCCACCGCATGTGGGCCATGTGGTCGGTGAACTTGCGCCCGAAGGACAGCTCCTCCATGGTTCCGGCGTATTCCCGGTCCGGGGCGGGCGCCGGGTTGGGGGTCAGCGGGAAGCGCCCCGCCAACTCGTCGGCTGCGGGCAGCGCCTGGTCCGCCGCCGCCTCGAGCACTGTGGGGGTGTGCTGCGTCGATGCCATGGGGCCTCCTGTGGTCGTTCGGTCGTTGTGCGCGCGTACGGAGCCAGGGTATGCCGCCGTCCGCACCGCGGCCCGCGCATTTCGGCATGTGGCCGGTGTCCTGGCCAACCCTCCCCACCCTGACTATGACGTACGTTCTCACGCACGTCAGGGGTCGTGCCCCCGCCTCCCGCGCGCAGCGGATACGATCGACGCATGACGACGCTTCCCGACTCCCTGACCGCGGCCCTGCCCTCCCGTGAGCGCCGCTCCCCCGCCCTGGCGCTGGCCGACGGGCGCTGGCTCGCCGCCGCGCGGTCCGGGCTCTACGTCTTCCCCGCCCCCTCCCCCTCCGAGGCGGGGGCCGGCAGCGGGGAGGGAGCCTGCAGCGAGGAGGGGGCCCACGCGGCCGGGCCCGCGTTGTTCCCGTGGTACGACGTGGCGCGGGCGCGCTGGGAAGCGGAGGGCGAGCTCTTCGCGCTGGAGTGGGTGGATCCCTCGCGCCGCCCCCTCACCGGGCGCACCGAGGGGGATCCGGAGCAGTTCATGCGCCATGCGGGCGAGTACGTCGACCGTTCGATCGTGCTGCACGCCCAGTCCCAGGCCGACAACGGGACGACCATCACGGCGTGGGTGCGACGCGGAGGGCGCGGGCTCTTCTCGGTTCTCACGGCCGACGGCCCGCTGGACACGGCGGGCCGTCAAGCGGCGGACGCGCTCGAGGCGGGCGCGCGCGAGGCGGTCGGCCTCGACTGAGCGGCGCCCCGCCTCCCGCTTAGAGCAGTGGGAGGCGGGGCGCCGACTCGGAGTAGGCCGATCAGGCCGCCTGGAAGTAGGCGATGAGCGCCAACAGCCACAGGTGCGCGGGGTAGAACACGTAGAAGAAGTACTTCGAGAACCGCGTGTGGGGGCCGTGCTCGCCGTTGTACAGGTGCAGGACGGGGATCACCAGGACCAGCATGAAGTCCGAGTTCTGCGCGAGCATGGACACCGTGGCCTGCCACGTGTCGTAGGGCTGCCACACGAGGGCGAACATCGCCGCAGCGAGGGCCAGGTAGGCCAGGTCGCGCCACACGACGCGGGTGTAGAGCGCGTAGGTGATGACCATGAAGGGCAGGACCGGCAAGCCGCCCTCAATGGGGAGGAACATCGACATGACGACGGAGCCCGCCAGCGCGCCGACGACGGCGCCCGTGTGCCACCCGGTGCCGGCCCCCCGCTTCACCAGGGCAAGCAGCGTCGTCCCGACGGCCAGGGTGAGGAAGATGTTGTTGTCGTACATGTGCACGTCGCGGGTGGCCAGCAGCTGGCCGAGCGCCAGGTTACCGACGGCCATGATGGCCGCGGCGCCCCACAGGCGCGTCAGGTATTTGCGCATGTTCGAGGTGTAGAGCACCCCCTCGACCGCCCCGTAGGCGAACCAGACCGCCACGCACCGCGTGAGCACGTGGAAGGCGTCCGCCCACTCGGGCGAGACCAGGCCGGGGACGTGGGGCAGGTGGTCGAGGACCATGAGCGCCGCCATCGCCAGTTTGATCCAGTACTGGTTGACGCCGATGCGCGGCCGGGGGGCGGCGTGCGCGGCGGCGGGGGCGGGGACTGCGTGTGTGGCCATTGGAGTGCTTTCTCGTTGGTCTGTGTGGACACTACCAGTGTGGCGGGCGACGGGGCGCCGGGGCTATAGGGGGCCACCCTGGTTGTTCCCCCCCGTCCTCCCCGGGGGAGCACGGGGGAAGGCCCCCATTTCCGGCGCTACTGGAACAGCACAGGAGCCGCCCGCGGCTGTGACGGCCGGACCCACCCGTTTCCGGCGCTACTGGGGCAGCACCCTGCGCTCGAAGGGGTCCACGGAGACGCCCTGGTCCAGGACCGCGCGCGACCACTCGCGCGCGCTGAACAGGGAGTGGTCGCGGTAGTTGCCGCAGGAATACACGTCCGTGCCGGGCACGTCCTCCCACTCCACGTCCTCGGCGATGGCGCGCAGCGAGGACACAAGGGCGGCGGCGACCTCCTCGACGGAGGGAGTGCCCCACATGAGCAGGTGGAAACCCGTGCGGCACCCGAAGGGCGAGCAGTCGATGACCCCGTCGATCCGGTCGCGCAGCAAGGACGCCAGCAGGTGCTCGATCGTGTGGAGGCCCCCCGTGGGGATGGCGTTCCCATTGGGCTGGACCAGCCGCACATCGAAGTTGGAGATCCGGTCGCCCGCAGGACCCGTCTGGACGCCGATGAGGCGCACGTACGGGGCTTTGACCGCCGTGTGGTCCAGGGTGAAGCTCTCGACTTCCGCCATTTCAATCCCTTTCGGTGTAGTTCTGCCTGCGCTGCTCCAGCCGCATGAGCTCCCTGAACGCCTCGGCGTAGCCCGGGTCGTCCTCACCCATCCGCTGCAGCGCGGCCCGGGCCTGGCCCAGGCTCCGGGTCAGGTCCACGCGCACCATCGCCGCCACGACGCCGCGGCAGTAGGAGCGCATGCGCTCGTGGTCGGCCACCGGCAGCGGCGCGACCGCCAGCTGGGAGACAGCGGGCGCCAAGTAGTCCCCCGCCGCCTCCAGGACCTGGGAGACGAAGCGCCGGGTGGCGGCGGCAGTGGCCTCCTCGCCGGGGCCGAAGTGCTCCTCGGCGCTGCGCAGGATCCGCGTGAACTCGTCGAGCCCCCCACTGGCGCGGATCGCGTCGTGGACCGCGCGGTGGGTGGGCACGGTGAACGCGGCGCCGTCGAGCTCGTCGAAGCCCGCGCCGATGACGAGGGCCGGGTGCTGGAAAACGGCCTCCAGGGCCTGGCGCTCGACGCGGCCGACCGGGTCCTCCGCCCCCCAGTCCCTGCCCTTGGAGGGGCCGGGCCTGCCCGCGCCCGCCATCGTCGGCGCCCCGGGGCGGGCGGGCGCCTCGTCCGGCCCCCGGCGCGAGGCCGCGTGGACCGCCTGGTCCACTGTGCGCGTGTCCATGCCGAGCCACCCCGCCAGTTGGCGCGCGTACTCGCGGCGCAGCGCACGGTCCTTGATGTGGGCGACGATGCGCGCCGACGAGCGCAGCCCCGCGATCCTGCCCTCCGCGGAGCGCAGGTCCACACCTGAAAGGACCGAGCGGATCGCGAACTCGAAGAGCGGGGTGCGCGAGCGCACGAGGTCCACGACGGCCTGGTCGCCCTGGCTGAGCCGCAGCTCGCAGGGGTCCTGCCCGCCGGGGGCGACCGCCACGAAGGTCTGCGCCGCGAAGTTCTGGTCCTCCCCGTAGGCCCGCAGCGCCGCCTTCTGGCCCGCGCTGTCACCGTCGAAGGTGAAGATCACCTCGGAGCCGTGGGCGCGCCCGCTGGCCAGGACCACCCCCGCCGCGGGGTCCGCGCTGTCGCCCAGCAGGCGGCGGATGATCTTCACGTGCTCGGGGCCGAAAGCGGTCCCGCACGTGGCGACCGCGCAGTCGACCCCCGCCACGTGGGCGGCCATGACGTCGGTGTAGCCCTCGACGATGACGACCCTGTGCCCCTGGGTGATCGCCTTCTTCGCCAGGTCGAGGCCGTACAGCAGCTGGCTCTTCTTGTAGATCGGGGTCTCGGGCGTGTTGAGGTACTTCGGCGAGTCCTCGTCGTCGTCGAGGCGCCTGGCACCGAAGCCCACGGTGGCCCCCGTGATGTCGCGGATCGGCCACACGAGGCGCCCGCGGAAGCGGTCGTAGATGCCGCGCGCCCCCTGGGAGGCCAGCCCCGCGGTCTGGAGCTCCTGGTCCGTGTAGCCCCGCGAGCGCAGGTGGCGGATCAGGGCGTCCCAGCTGCGGGGGGCATAGCCCACACCGAAGTGGGCGCACATCGCCTGGGTGAACCCGCGCCCGGCCAGGAACTCGCGGCCCTTCGCGGCCTGGGGGGTGGTGAGCTGGGACTGGTAGAACTCCTCCGCGATCCGGTGGGCGTCGACGAGGCGCCCGCGCCTGCCCGGCTCCTCGGTGCGCACCCGGGCGCCCCCCTCCTCGTAGTGGAGGGTGATCCCCGTCTTCGCGGCCAGCACCTCGACGGCCTCGGCGAAGGGCAGGTGGTCGATCTTCTGGACGAAACTGATGACGTCGCCGCTCTCCCCGCATCCGAAGCAGTGGAACATCCCCACGGCGGGGCGCACGTTGAAGGAGGGCGTCCTCTCGTCGTGGAAGGGGCAAAGGCCCTTGAGCGAGCCGATACCGGCGGGCTTGAGCGTGACGTGGTCGCCGACGATCTCCTCGATCCTGGCAGCGTTGCGCACTGCTTCGATGTCGTCTTTGCGTATGAGCCCGGCCATGGGGACGATTCTACTGTCCGCGCCCGCCGGGCACGCGCATGCCCTGCCGGGCCGGGCCTCACAGCTGGCTGGAGAGCATTCCGCAGTGGCGCGCGTGCCACGCGGAGGCGGACACGTCGGTGAGGGAGGCGACCTGGTCGATGACGGCCCGCAGGCGCACGTCGTCGGAGGAGGCGGCCCGCCACTGCTGGGCGAACACGGGTTCGAGGGCGTCGGCCCCCGCCTCGTACAGCGCGTCCACCAGGTCGGCCACCAGCGTGCGCTGCTGGTAGTACACGGGCTCGCTCTCCCGCGGGCTCATGACGTAGTGGACGGCCATGCCCTTGAGGACCTGGATCTGGGCGCGGGTGGCCCGGGGGACCACCAGGTCCGCGCGGTACCGCCCCAGGGGCTCGGGCCCGAAGGCGTCGCGGGTGGCGCGCACGGTCGCCGAGCAGAAGCGCCCGATCAGCTCGCTCGTGAGGTCCTTGAGGCGGCAGCGCGCCACGTACCCGGCGTCGTAGTCCCCCAGCCAATCCTCCATGGCCAGCAGGGCGCCCAGCGCCTCCTCCAGGTCGGGGCGGGACACTGCCGGGCCGTACCAGCCCAGCGTGGAGTCGATGACGGCGCTGGCGCGGGCGTCGTCGCGCAACTGCCCTGGGGCCAGTTTGCCCGTCGCGATCGCGTCCTCCACGTCGTGGACGGAGTATGCGATGTCGTCCGACAGGTCCATGATCTGGGCCTCCAGGCACCTGCGCCCCGCCGGCGCCCCCTGGCGCATCCACGCGAAGACGGGGGCGTCGTCCCCGTAGACCGAGAACTTGCGCGTCGACTTGGCCAGGTCGGGGCCCCCGGATTTGACCCACGGGTACTTGCAGATCGCGTCCAGGGCAGCGCGCGTGAGGTTGAGGCCTGCGGGAGTGGAGTCCGGGCCGATCACCTTCGGCTCCAGGCGCGTGACGACGCGCAGGGTCTGGGCGTTCCCCTCGAAGCCGCCGATGCGGGAGGCGAGGCTGTCGAGGGCGCGCTCGCCGTTGTGCCCGAAAGGGGGGTGGCCCAGGTCGTGGGAGAGGCACGCGGCGTCGACCACATCAGGGTCGGCGCCCAGCTCCTTGCCGAGCTCGCGGCCCACCTGCGCGACCTCGAGGGAGTGGGTGAGGCGAGTGCGCACGAAGTCGTCGCTGCTGGGACCGAGCACCTGGGTCTTCTCGCCGAGGCGGCGCAGCGCGGAGGAGTGCAGGACCCGGGCCCGGTCCCGTTCGAAGTCGGTGCGCGCCGAGGATTTGGCCTCCTCGTGGACCATCCTGTCCATGTCGGAGGGCGCGTAGACGCCGGCGCCCCCGTCGACGCCGGGGATCACCAGGGAGAGCTCGTTCGTGTCCGCCACTCCCCCAGCGTAGCGCCGCGCCGGGCCCGCGCGCCCGGGCAGCGCGCCCCGGTGGCCGTGGCACTGCGAACGAACCCTCCGCGGCGCCCGGACGCGCCTTCCGGATGCGGCGCCCAGGAGGCGGACGGGCCCCGCGCGCCCCACCGCGCCGTTAGCATTGGAGTGCACAGCGCGCCCCAGCGGGGGCAGTGAGGAGGAGGGGACATGCCCACACCACCCGAGGGGCAGCAGGCGGACGGACTGCCCGGCCCGGGGGCGCCCGGCGGTGCGGACGGACGCGCCCTAGCGGGCGGCCCGCGGCCATCAGGCCGGACTGGCCCGGACGCCGGGGACGTGTGGACGACACCGCTCGCCTCGCCGGACACCTGGGTGCCCGAGGCCCCCGCGCGCCCCGCGCCCCGCAGGCGTTGGCACGTGATCGCCCCCCTGCTGGCCGCCGTCCCCTTCTTCGCTGCCGCCCTCGGGCTCTTCTGGCTGGCGCGCTCGTCGCACAGCGCACAGCAGTGGGATCCGGCCATGCAGGATTCCGACATCGTGGAAACCGAGGCCCTGCCCTGGGCGCTCGAAGGGGAAGCAGCACCTGTGAAGCACACGCCCGCCCCCTCCGGCTCCTGGTCCAAAGGAGCGCGCGAGGCGTGGAAGATCGACGCGCCCGCCCTCAACCGCGGCGGTTTCGAGCAGACCACCAGTTACGCGGCGAACGGGAACGCCCTGATCACCCTGCAGAGCGCGAACGCGTGGCAGAGCACGATCAAGGGCTGGGACATCGGCGGAACGCAGCCGCGCCAGCTGTGGGCCCACACGGTCCAGATCACGGACTCCCCCACGATCGGCGCCGAGGAGGCGGGCGTGTGGGTGGGGAGCACCCTCTTCGCCGACGGCTACGCCATCAACGGGCGCACGGGGCAGATCGTATCCCTGACGTGGATGCGCTCACAGGGCTCCGGGCGCCGGGTGAACGACCTGGTCGTCACCGGCGACGGGCTCCTGGTCGCCTGCGACCCCGGCCCGGGGCAGTGCACGGCCCGCAAGTCCGACGGCTCGGTCGTGTGGTCTTCCCCCACCGGGCTCAAGGGGCACACGATGCGCGGCACCGCACTGGGCGGCGGGGACGAGTGGATCTGGCTCGACGGGGGCGCGGGAGCCGTGTCCTTCGTCAACGCGAGGACCGGCCAGGTCAACGCGGAGCGCTACGGTTCCACCGGCCCGTGCTGGCGCGAGGGCGCCCGCGACGGATGGCTGATCGCCTGCCACGCGGACACGCGGATCACCGCTTTCCAGGCGGACGGCACGCCGGCCGGGGTCTTCGACGCGGTCCACTGGCCCATCCCGGCCAGTCCGGAGGGCGAGTGCTCCAACGCGGGCACACCGGTCTGGGCGGGGGCGCCGACTCTAGACGAGGCCATCGCCTACTACCGCGACGGAGACGACTCCTCGACCCTGGGGACCCTCACGCCCACGGACTGCGAGCACATCGAGTACGCCTCCCCCACGGGCGCCTCCGCCACCATCGACCTGTCGGACGACCCGGAGCGCAGGGCGTTCGCCCTCGGGGATTTCGGGTGGCAACTCCAAGAACAACTCGCCATCAGCGCCGACGGGCGCGTCCTGGCCATCGGCAACTCCATGCTGGTCGACCTCACCAGCGGCAGGCGCATGGACATGGCCTCCGTGGGCTCGCCGGACATGCCGCTCCTGGCAGCGCCCGGCCTCATGCTCGTCGCCGACAGGCCCGGGGTGAGAGCCATCGCGCCGCAGGAGTGAGCCCGTTGGGCGCGGCCCCCGCTTTCATGAGAATCTCCTCATGCGGGGGCAACGGGACTCTCATGGTCGCCCGCCACCCTGGTAGTGGTGAAAGGAGCACACGTGTCAGAACGCATGAGGATCGCAGGGACGATCTGCGCCATCGCCGCCGTCGGCATCGCCGCATTCATGGGCCTGCGGGCGCTGGCCAGCGGCTCGGGCCAGCCGATGCGCGAATCCGGCCTCGTGGTGCCCTCCCAGTCCGAGGGCTCCGCTGCGCAGTCCGACCCGGGGACGGCCTCGCCCCCCGCCGGTCCTGAGCCGACGGGGCACCCCACCGACGGGCCCGCGGTTCCGGGTCCGGTGCCGGCGCCGACTGCGCCCGAGGCGCCCTACCAGGTAACGCCGTCCCAGCCCCAGCGCGCCACCTCCGACGACGATGACGATCACCACGACCACGACCACGACGACAAGGACTCAGACCGCGACGACGACTGAGGACCGCCCGGGGCCGCGTCCCGCACGACGCCGCGCCCCGGCGGGCCCGCCCCTCACACGAGGCGGTACCCCATGCCGCGCACGGTCTCGAAGCGGTCCTTGCCGATCTTCTGACGCAGGTAGGACAGGTAGACGTCGACCACGTTGGACCCGCCGTCGAAGTCGATCCCCCACACCGCCGAGAGCAGCTGCTCGCGGCTGAGGACCTGCCCGGGGTTGCGCATGAAAGTCTCCAGGAGCGTGAACTCCCGGGCCGACAGGTCCACCCACCGCTCCCCCACGCGGGCACGGCGGCTCTTGAGGTCGAGGACGAGCGGACCCCTGGTGAGGGTGAGTCCCCCCGCCGCGGGCGCCTCCTCCCGCAGACGCAGGCGCACGCGGGCCAGCAGTTCCTCGAAGGAGAAGGGCTTGGGGACGTAGTCGTCGGCCCCGCCCTCCAGGCCTGCGACCCGGTCCGCCACTGAGGTGCGCGCCGTGAGCATGATGACGGGCATGCCCGAGCCCTGGCCCCGGATCCGCTCGAGCACCTCGAAGCCGTCGATGTCGGGCAGCCCCACGTCCAGCAGCATGAGGGCTCCACGGCCCTGCAGGGCGGCCTCGACCGCCTCGGCCCCCGTGGAGTACACCTCGGGGACGAATCCCGCCGCCCGCAGGCCCTTGGCGACGAAGGAAGCGATCCTGCGCTCGTCCTCGACGATGAGAATAGTGGTCATGGTTTCCCTCCCGGGTCGGCGCCGCCGGGGCGCAGGGGGACCACCAGGGTGAAGGTCGAGCCCTCCCCCGGGGTCGATTCGATGTCGAGGCGCCCGCCGTGGGCGCGGACGATGGACTCGACGATGCTGAGCCCCAGTCCGGAGCCGGACACGCGTTCGCTGCCCGCGCCGCGCACGAAGCGCCGACGGACCCGGTCGATGTCCTGGGGCGCGATCCCCGCGCCCCGGTCGCGCACCCACATGCGCGCCCATTCGGAGTCGGAACTGGAGCCGATCCCCACGACCGCCCCCTCCTTCGAGTACTGGACGGCGTTCTGGGCGAGCTGCAGCCACGCCTGGGTGATACGGGCGGCGTCGGCCCAACAGGTCGCGCGCGCGGCCCCGTCGAACGCCCAGTCCCTCCCGCCGAGGGCCCGCGCCTTCTCCAGGACCCGGTCGGTCAGGGCGGCCAGGTCCACGGGGGCGGGGTCCACCGCGTCCGAGGCGCGTGCCAGCTCCAGCAGATCCCCGACCAGGGCGCCCATCCGGTCGAGCTCGTCGATGACCAGTGCGCGAGTGTCGACCACGTCGGCGTGGTCGGCGGGGTCGAGGAGCTCCATGTGGCCGCGCACGACCGTGATGGGAGTGCGCAGTTCGTGGCTCACGTCGTCGAGGAGCTCGCGCCTGGCGACGACGGCCCTCTCAACGCGGTCGAGCATCCTGTTGACGGCCCCGGCCAGCGCCGACAGGTCGTCGCTGCCGCGCACGGGGACCCGGGTCGCCAGGTCTGCCTCGCCGATGGAGTCAGTGGCCCGGCGCAGCTCCCCGATGGGCCGCAGCAGCCGCGTGACGGCGAACCACGCCAGGGGCGCCACCAGGGCGACGGTGCCGCCGGCGGAGACGGCGTAGAGCAGCATCGTGGAGCGGAAGGACGCGGAGTAGCGGCGCATGTCGATGGCGTGGACCAGCGCCGCCGTGGAGGTGGGGCCCGTGACGGGCACGACGACGAGTCGGTAGGTGGTCGTCGCGGTCGTGTGCGTCTCGAAGACCGTGTCGGCGCCCGTCGTCAGGGGCGCCACGTGGGCCATGAGCTCCGCGTCGTCCTCGGGGCGCAGGCGCGGCTCCTGGGAGGGCAGCCAGTACAGTGCGCCGTCGACGAAGCCGACCTCCCCGGTGCTGGCCCCCCAGAAGGCGCGGGACAGGTGGAGGCGGACGATCTCGGAGGGGTCGGTCAGGGGACCGCCCGTGTCGGGGTCGGTCCCGGCGGCGATGAGGTGCTCGAGGGCGGCCTTGGAGCGCTGGAGGTTGTCCACGGCCCGCGAGTCGAGGGCGCGCTGTTGCAGGACGGACACGAGGACGCCGGAGACTGTGAGCGCCGCCCCCGCGACCAGGACCATCGCGACGATGATCCTGGTGCGGATGCTGACGGACACCCCGGGCTGTGCGGACTGGGCGCTCATGGCCTCATTGTGGGGCCTGCCGCCCCGGCGCGCACCCCGGCGGGGCTCACCTGGGGGAGGGCCCCGCCGGGCGGCCCTCACCGCCCGATCCCCACGTGCTTCCACCCCGCGGCGCTCCACGCCTCGCGGTCCAGGGCGTTGCGCCCATCGACGATGGTCCGGGTGCGCACCAGGGGCCCGATCTCGGCCGGGTCCAAGTCCACGAACTGGCGCCACTCGGTCGCCAGGACCACCAGGTCCGCGCCGGCGAGCGCGGTGTGCAGGTCCTCGACCATGGTGAGGTGGGGCTTGTCGGCGGCGGCGTTGGACAGGGCGATGGGGTCGGTGACGCGGACGCGGGCGCCGCGCTCGTGGAGGCGCAAGGCCACGTCCAGGGCGGGCGAGTCGCGCACGTCGTCGGTGTCGGGCTTGAAGGAGGCGCCCAGGACTGCGATGGTCGCGCCCTCGACGCTACCGCCCAGCGCTGCCTCGGCCGCGGCCACGGCCCGGCTGCGGCCCCGCAGGTTGATGGCGTCGACCTCCTTGAGGAAGGCGACGGCCTCGCCCTGGCCGAGTTCCTCGGCGCGGGCCACGAAAGCGCGGATGTCCTTGGGCAGGCACCCGCCGCCGAAGCCGATGCCCGCCCCCAGGGCGCGCCGCCCGATGCGCTCGTCGTGGCCGAGCGCCTGGGCGAGCATGGTGACATCGGCGCCCGTGGCTTCGCAGATCTCCGCCATCGCGTTGATGAAGCTGATCTTGGTGGCCAAGAAGGAGTTGGCAGCGGCCTTGACCAGCTCGGCGGTGGCGAAGCCCGAGGCGATGACGGGGGTGCCCGCGTCCAGCAGGGAGCGGTACGCCTCGTCGAGCGCATCGCGGCCCCGTCTGGCGGCCCCGGGGTCGTCCGAGAGGCCGTAGACGAGGCGCGAGGGGCGCAGCGTATCGGCGACCGCGAAGCCCTCGCGGAGGAACTCGGGGTTCCACGCGAGGTGGGCCCCGGCGGGCGCCAGGGCCTCCTCGACGCGCTGCGCGGTGCCCACCGGGACCGTGGACTTGCCGACGACGACGGCGCCCTCGGCGGGGTCGAGGAGCCGGACGAGCATGGAGACGGCGCGCATGAGGTGGCTGAGGTCGGCCGAGCCCTCCCCTGCCGCTTGGGGCGTGCCGACGGTGATGAAGTGGAGGCCGCGTCCGCGCAGGTCGGCGGCGGTGGGCTCGGCCGTGAAGCGGAGCCTCCCGGCGGCGGTGGTCTGGGCGAGTATCTCGTCCAGGCCCGGCTCGTGGAAGGGCGAGCGGCCCGAGGCGAGGGAGTGGACCTTGTCGTGATCGATGTCGATGCCGACGACGTCGTGCCCCAGGGCCGCCATGCAGGCGGCGTGGACGGCGCCGAGGTATCCGCATCCGATGACTGTCATTCTCATGGGAGTGCTCTTTCCTGTGCGGGGGGTTTGCTAGGGGGTGCTCGTGGGGTTGGACAGGGCGTGGTCCCTCCAGCCCTCCAGCCAGGCGCGCGAGCCGGGCCGGAAGGAGTGGACGAAGAGGAGGCGCAGGCGCGCGGCCGTCAGGTAGGCGTCCAGGCGCGGCGCCGAGGTCGGCATGCGGGCGGAGGCGTCGTCGAGCCATCCGATGACGGAGTCGAGGCTGTGGGCGCTCAGCGTGCCGCGCACACGGGCGAGTTCGGCGTGCGCCCACAGGTTCGTCAGGTCCAGGGCGGCCTCTGCCATGCGGGCGCCGTCGAGGTCGATGACCCCCAGGGAGCGCCCGTCCCACAGCAGTTGGCCGTCGTGGAGGTCGGCGTGGGAGACGACCAGCGGCGCCCCGGCGGGTTCGACGAGGCGGCGGGAGGCATCCAGGACGGCCTCGGAGAGGCGGGGGTCGTCGACGGTGGCGAAGGCCCGGGCGCGCTCCTCCCAGCGGGCCAGGTTCCTCGCCTCGTGGGCGCCCGAGTACGGCGCGAGCACGTGGTCCTCCACAGCCCGCCAGGTGTCGGCGAGGAGGCGCCACCCGGGCAGGGCGGCGTCGCCGAGGTCGGCCAGGGAGCGGCCGGCCAGGCGCGTGAAGGACACGGAAGTGGGAGCCCAAGACGTGACTGAGGCGACTTCGAGTCCCCAGGAGCAGTAGACGCGCCCGGCGACCAGGGTGTTGCGGGCGATGCGCTCGCCCCCCTTTCGCACGTGCTTGGCCACCCAGTCCGCGCCGACGACGACGGCGCGGCGCCCGTGGCGGTGGACCACCAGGGTCCCGTCGCCCACGGGAATGCGCCCCAGCACGGGGTCGCAGGCGTATGGGGACAGGACCAGGCCCGAGTCGGCGAACCGGCCCGCGCGCAGCCTGCCGTAGCGGTCCACGACCTCCACGGCGATGGCGCCGTCACAGGGCCAGGCGCGCTTGAGGCCCTCGATGGCGAAGACTCGGTCGATCAGTGCCATGGGGCCCCCTCCTCCATGAGATCCAGAGTTGCGGCGACGCGCGCGGCCCAGTCGGGACGCGCCTCGCGCAGGGGGTCGGCCAGCGACAGGGCGCGCGCGTGCACGACGGCCGCCGCCATGTGCGCGCCGCCGGGGATCCGTCCCCCCGCCTGCTCGTAGCCGCGCAGGAAGGAGGGGGCCATTGCGGGGCCCGCGCTGGCCGCGTAGGAGGCGACGTCGAGGGCAGCGGCCCCCATGCGGGCGCGGTCGAAGTCGGTCAGGAGCACGGCCCCCGCCTCGTCGATGAGCACCTGGTCGGGCGACGCGTCGGCGTGGATGGGCACGGCGGGGGCGGGCGCGGGCTCGGGGACGGCGCGGGCGAGGTCAGCGATGCGGCGCCCGAGTCCGTCGTCGAGGGCCCCGATGATCCGGGCGTGGACTTCCAGGGCCGCGCGGGTCGCGGGGGCGGGCGAGGCGAGTGCGGCGACCAGGGGGGCGGGGGGCCTGGCGGCGTGGAGGCGGGCGAAGAGGCGGCCGGCCCGCTCGGTCCACTCCCGCACCCGCTCGGTCGTTCCCCGGGGGGAGGACAGGTCGGAGCCGCCCGCGTCCGCGAGGACGCACACGTGGGGGTCGGAGCCGTCGTCGAGGCGGGCGGGGACGGGGATGGTGGCTTCGAGGAAGCGGCTGAGCGCGGCGGCCCGCCGGTCGGCCCGGGCGCGGATGCGCACGACCGTCCCCGCGCTGCGGACGACGAGGCGGCGCAGGGGGTTGTGCCGCAGGATCCGCCAGGTGGCGGGGTCAATGGCGCCCGAGGCGCGGGCGCGGTCGATGTGGGGCATCAGCGCCGGGTCGGAGGCGACGCCGCCCCATTGGATCCGCAGGTCCTGTGAGAGGGGGCGGATCCACGTGGGCAGGCCGAGGCCGGCCGCCCTGGCGGCGGCCTTGTCGGCCTTCTTCAGCGCGGCGGGCCACAGGACGCGCGCCCACCCGGCGGGGGCGCCGGAGGGATCGGCCAGGGAGGCGCTGACGGACGCCCCCGGCTTGATACGCACACGGGTGGCGCTGCGCGCCTCCCCCACGGCGCCGGAGAGGCGCTCGGGGTCCAGCAGCGTCGAGACCGCCAGGGCCAGGGACGGGCTCATGGCGCCCCCTTCCCGCCGGCGCCGACGGCGGAGCCGGCCACCCACGCCCGGAACAGGCGCGACTCGGCGAGCAGCCGCGAGGGCGGCCCGTCCAGCAGGACGCGCCCCTCCTCGATCCACACGACCCGTGTGGACCGCAGCGCCACCTGGGGGTCGTGGGTGACGGCCAGGGCGGTGCGCCCTCTGACGAGGCCGTCGATGGCGTCTAGGACGAGGCCGGCAGAGGCGGGGTCCAAGCCGGTGGTCGCCTCGTCGAGGATGATGATGGGGGTGTCGCGCAGCAGCACCCTGGCGATGGCGACTCTCTGGCGCTGGCCGCCCGACAGGGTGCCTCCCCGCTCCCCCACCTCCGTGTCGTAGCCGTCGGGCGTCTCCATGATGAAGTCGTGGGCGTTGGCGGCCCTGGCCGCTGCGACGACCTCCTCGTCGGAGGCGCCCTCGCGGCCCAGGGCGATGTTCTCGCGGATCGAGGTGGCGAAGAGCACGGCGTCCTGGTGGAGGAGTGTGACGTTGGAGCGCAGCGCCGCCAGCGACAGGGCCGTCAGCGGGTAGCCGCCCATCAGGACGCGCCCGCGCACCGGATCCTGGGCGCGCACCGCCAAGGAGACCAGGGTGGATTTGCCGGACCCGGAGGGGCCGATGATCGCGATCCTCTCCCCCTGGGCGACCGACAGCGACAGGGAGCGGAGGACCTCCACGCCGTCGTACTCGGTGACGACGCGGTCGAACTCCAAGGACCCGCCGATCCAGGCGGGGCTGAGGGCCCCCGGGGCGGTGACGATGTCCTGGGGGACCTCCATGAGGTCGGCGACGCGCTCGCCCGACGCCCCGGCCCGCGAGATGCGGCCCGTGTACTTGGCCATGTCGCGCAGCGGCTTCATGGCGGTGCGCAGGTAGGAGGCGAACAGGACCAGGTCGCCCACGCCCATCGCTCCGGCGAGGACCCTCATCCCGCCGCCGACCAGGACGATCGCCGAGGCGAGGCCCACCAGGACGTCGGTGGAGCGCTCCAGCCGGGCTGCCAGGCGCAGGGACTTGACGCCCTGGCGCACGGCCCTGCCGTTGGCGCCGCCGAAGCGCCCCGCTATGTAGTCCTCCAGGCAGTACGCCTGGACGACGGGCATCGAGGCGAGGGACTCCTGCGCGGTGTTCGCCAGTTGCCCCTCGCCCTTGCGCGTGCTCCGCGAGGCCACGGTGATGCGCTGGGAGGAGCCGCGCGAGATCAGCAGGAAGAGGGCGACGGCCACGACGACCACCATGGCCAGCAGCGCGTCCAGGACGACCATGACGACGAGCATGACCGCCAGGGTCGCCGTGTTGGCCAGCAGCGGCAGTCCCGCCGTGATGGCGACCTCCTGGAGCCGGTTGACGTCCCCGACTATGCGCTGGACGGTGTCGGCGCTGCGGTTGCGCGCGTGGAATTGCTGGGACAGGCCCTGCACGTGGCGGAACACGCGGGCGCGAAGCGACTGCGCCACCCGGGATCCGACGAGCGCGAAGCACACGGTCGCCAGGTAGTTGCTGGCGGCGCGCAGGCCCACGACGACGACGAGCAGTAGCGCGCAGGCGACGATCATGGGGGCCGCCGACCACGCGTCCCCGGTTCCGGGCAGCGCGGCCTCGAACACGGAGTCCACGACGATCTTCATGGGCCAGGGCTCCATGACGCGGAAGACGACGTCCATGAGCAGGGCGGTCACGCCGCCCGCGATCAGGCCCTTGTGGGGACGCACGTCGGGGCCGACCAGGCGCAGAGTGCGCGACAGGGCACCGATGCGCCCTCCCTTGGGTCTCTTAGGCATCGCTGCCCCCCGCCAGTTCGAGCACCCGGGCCACTGCCCCGCTCCACGAGTGGCGTTCGACGGCGGCGCGGCGGGCCCGCTCCCCCAGGTCGGCGCGCCGGGCCGGGTCCTGGGCGAGGGCGTCGACCGCCCGGGCCAGGGCGGAGGGGTCGGAGGGCGGCACCAGGACGCCGCAGCCCGCGAGCGCCGAGGGGATCTGCCCCAGCGAGCTGGCGACGACGGGCAGTCCTGCCGCCATGTACTCGTAGACCTTCAGGGGCGAGAAGTAGTGGTCGGCCTCCCGCCGGGGCATGGGGTAGGGGGCGACGGCGATGGCCGTGCCCTCCAGGTGGGCGGGCATGTCGTGGGGGGCGACTGCGCCCCGGAAGTCCACGTCGACGCCGGCGAGCCGGGCGGCCTCCTCCAGGCGGGGGCGCTGGGGGCCGTCGCCGATGACGCGCAGGGCCCAGGGCGCTTGTGCCAGGCGGCGGGCCTCGATGAGGTGCTCGACGCCGTGCCAGGGTTTGAGCGTGCCGACGAAGGTGACGACCACGCGCCCGTCTTCCTCGCCAACGGGCGTGATGCGGGTGGTGTCGACTCCGTTGGGCACCGTGTGGGCGCCCTCGGTGCCGGTGAGGGCCTCGACCCAGGCGCGCACGGGGTCGGAGACGCAGATGGTGGCGCTGGCCGCGCCCGCCTGCTCCCTCAGGTTCGCCAGGGCGCCGTCCTCGTCGTCGAGCCGGCGGTGCTCCCGCTGTTCGGCGATGAGGGGCGCGTTGACTTCGAGGACGCCCCTGACTCCCCTGGTGCGCGCCAGTCGGGCGAGCACGGTGGAGAACAGGGAGTAGCGCTCCCACACGAGGTCGGGGGCGTCGGACTCCAGGTGCTCGGCGATGGCGCCCGCCGACTGGGTTTGCGCTTTCTCACGGTCGGGGCAGTGGGCGGGGAGCGGGTGGGTCCACGTGGGCGCGCCCGCCAGGTCGGCGGGCGGGTGCTCGCCCAGGCGCACGGCGTGGATCTCGACGTCGTGGCCGCGCCGCACGAGTTCGCGCGCGACGTCCTGGATGTGGACGGAGGCCCCTTTGGCGCCGTGGACGGGGATGCCGGGGTCGGCGCACACGTATGCGATCCGCATCAGTTCTCCTCCTCGGTTTCGAGGCCCGCCAGGCGGGCGGCCTGGCGCCGTGAGTCGTAGGACTCCTCGATGAGGGCGCGGGCGCCTCTGGCGAGGTCGCGGGCGGGGGTGCGCCCGGAGGCGATGCCCCCCATGGCCTGCGCGAGGGCGCTCGCCGAGGCCGGGGGCACGAGGACGCCGGTGCGCCCGTTGACGACCGCCTCGAGGATGCCGCTGACGGAGGTGGCGATCACGGGGGTGCCCACGGCCATGGACTCGAGGATCACAGTGGGCAGCCCGTCGATGTTGCCGTCCGCTCCGGGCACGCAGGGTGCGACGAACACGTCGGCGGCCTCCAAGTGGGAGCGGACCTCGTCCTGGGTGCGCGCCCCGAGCAGGCGGCACGAGTCCGACAGCCCGTTGGCCTCGATTCTTCGGGCGAGGCCGCCCGCGAGCTCTCCTTCGCCGATGATCCCGGCCTCGAAGTCGACGCCGGCGCGGCGGGCCAGGGCGAGGGCGTCGATGAGGTGGGCGAACCCCTTCTTCTCGACGAGGCGCCCGACTGCGAGGACGCGCAGCGGCCCAGAGGGGGGCTCGGGGTCTCGGTAGGCGAAGCGCGCCAGCTCCAGGCGTTGCGCTGCAGGACGACGCGCGCCCCCGTGCCCTCGAGCACCCGGTTCAGGTAGTCCTGGTTGTAGCGGGAGATCGCGATCACCTGGGCGGCGCCCGCGCACACCTCGCGCAGCAGGTCCATGTCGACGGACTCGTGGTGGATGTCCTTGGCGTGGGTGGTGACCGTGTAGGGGATGCCCGTCAAGGACGAGGCGATCCAGGCGGCCCGCCCGGCCAGGGAGGCGAAGTGGGCGTGCAGGTGGGTGATGCCGTCCTCGCGGGCGGCCCGCGCGAGGGCGAGGCCCTGGGCGACGTCGTCGGCGGCGAGGCCTGCGATGCGGGGTATGAGGCCCGTGAAGCGCCGGCGCACGTCCTCGTCGACGAGGGACGAGGTGAGGGCGTCCCACAGGTCGGCGGCCTTGCGGGGGCGGGGCACCCAGCTGACGGGGGCTCCGACGCGGGCGATCTCGGGGTGGAAGCGCGTGTCGGTCGTGGGGCGCAGCGCGTAGATCCGCAGGTCCTGGCCGAGGTCTTCGCGGGCGAGGATCTCGGTGACGACGAAGGTCTCGGAGAAGCGGGGGTAGACCTTGAGGACGTAGCCGATGCGTGTCATGCGGGTTCTCCTTCGGGGGTGCGGGTGAGCAGGCGGGTGGCGGCCCGGGCTGCGGCGGCCAGGCCGCCGAGCTCGACGTGGGACCGGTCGGTCCGGGAGCGGACGGCACCGGCGAGCCAGCGGGAGAGCAGGCCGGGGGTGGCGGCCCCTTGGCGGACGGTGTCGATGGCGCGGGCGCGGGACAGGGCGCGGGCTCGGATGGCCTGTTCGAGCC
Organism: Schaalia georgiae DSM 6843; assembly: GCF_000429245.1. Taxonomy (GTDB): domain Bacteria; phylum Actinomycetota; class Actinomycetes; order Actinomycetales; family Actinomycetaceae; genus Pauljensenia; species Pauljensenia georgiae. Next base: position 229,013 of record NZ_KE386870.1, on the reverse strand, counting down.
GAGGCTTCTCGCGGGGGACGATGAGGGCAGGGGTGGAGGTGGCGAGGATCTCGCACACGGTGTTGTAGCCGCCCATGGCCACCACGGCGGCGGCCTCGCGGATCCTGTGGGCCAGGCCCGGGCAGGAGCGCACTACGGTGGTGGAGGGGCCGGCGAGGGCCTGGGCGCGTGCGAAGCGCTCCTCGGCGAGCTGGGGTCCGGCCACGACGACGTGGTCGTGCCCGCCGGGCACCCGCGCGCTGGCCGTCGCTTCGACGAGGGGCCCTCCGTCGGAGCCACCACCGGCCGTGGTGAGCACGTAGGGGCGGGCGAGCCGCCCGGGGTGGGGGTCCACGTCGGCGCGCCCCGCGGCCAGGTAGCCGGTGAAGAGGGCGCGCGGGGCCAGGGCCGGCGGGATCTCCCCGCTGCTGGTGGCGTCGTGGACTCTCGGGTCGCCGTAGACCCAGACCTGGTCGATCAGGGGCGCCAGGGCGTCGGCGCCGCCCAGCCCCTCCCACTCGCGGGCCGCGACGGCGGGGTCGTCGAGGACATCGCGCAGTCCCAGGACGATGCGCGCGCCCGGGTGGGAGCGGCGCAGCGCCCGCAGCGGGGCCTCGAGCTCGCGCCGGATCCCCAGCGGGTGGCGGTCGACGATGACCAGGTCGGGGGCGAATCCTTCGAGCGCGGCCCCCAGGATGGCCGAGCGCAGCGCGACGGTCTCGGACAGGGGCCCGGGGAGCCTGCGGGGCGCGTAGACGCCGTCCCGTTTCTCGACCCCCGGCAGAGCGAGCCAGTCGAATCCGTGTGGCAGCGTGAACAGGGGCGAGGGGGCCAGCCCGGAGACGACGAGTCCGCGCAGCCCTCCCGCGCCCGCGCTCGCGGCGATGTGGTGCGCGAGCGCCAGGTTCCTCCTCACGTGCCCCAGGCCTTGCGAGTCGTGGCTGTACAGCAGCACGGACAGTGGTGTTTCCAACGCGCCGCCTCCTCCCTGTTGTGTTCCACTTGCCTCCAATGTGGGTTGTCAAGCGAAGAGGGGGATGAGAGGCCGATGAGAAACCTCTAATGAGCCGGGCCAGGCCCTTGCGCGGGGAAGCGGGCGCGCCCCGGGACGGGGGCGGCGGAACGGATCCCCCGGGGTGGCAGGCAGGGCGGGGAGGCGCGCGGCGCCGCCCTGCGGCCGCGTCCAGTCGGGCGGCGCACTTCCCCTCACCCCGCGTCCGAATGTGATGTGGGGCGCGGGCACTTCCCCTGCGCGCCGGGCCCTGTGATACTCATGTGGTATCCCATTCAGCGTCGAGGGACGCTCTACCGGAAGGATCACAGTGGCGACAACGACCAGCACGGCCGAGGCCATCCTCGAGGCCGTCGGCGGGGCCGGGAACATCACCCATCTCACCCACTGCGCGACGCGCCTGCGCTTCGAACTCAACGACGCCTCGGTCATCGACAAGGACGCGGTCGAGGCCATCGACGGGGTCATGGGAGCCGTCCCCCAGTCCGGGGACCGCTACCAGATCATCATCGGCGGCGCCGTCCAGGGCGTGTACAACGACATCATGAACCTGCCGCAGATGGCGGGCGGGGGCTCGGCCCCGTCGGGCGGTCAGTCCAACGCGGACGTCAAGGCGGCCGTGCGCGCGAAGGCACGCGGCAAGAACGCCCTCATCGACGCGTTCTTCGAGTACCTGTCCGACTCCTTCCGCCCGCTGCTGCCCGTCCTGCTGGGCGCCTCGCTGATCCTGGCGGCCCTGGCCGTGCTGGAAGCGTTCAAGGTCGTCGACACCCACGCCGAGGTGATCCCCTCCTGGCTGGGCTTCACCAACTCCATGTGGCGCGCGGTCTTCTACTTCCTGCCGGCGATGGTGGCCTACAACGCCTCGCAGAAGCTCAACGTGGACCCGTGGGTGGGCACCACCATCATCCTGGCGCTGCTCACCCCGAACTTCACGGGGCTGATGAACACCACTTCCTTCCCCACCACGACGTGCACCGAGATCTTCGGCACTGACCGGAAGCAGTGCGTGGCCAATATCCTGGGCATCCACCTGCAGCTGAGCGACTACGGCGGCCAGGTCTTCGTGTCGCTGCTCATGGTGCCGATCCTGGCGCTGCTGTACAAGGGTTTGAAGAAAGTCATCCCCGCCAACGTCCAGATGGTCTTCGTCCCCTTCATCTGCTTCGTGGTGATGATCCCGCTGACGGCCTTCCTGATCGGCCCGCTGAGCATCTGGCTGGGCAACGGCATGGGCTCGGGCCTGGCGTGGCTCAACACCAACGCCCCCGTCGTCTTCGCGGTCTTCATCCCGCTGCTCTACCCGTTCCTGGTCCCGCTGGGCCTGCACTGGCCGCTGAACGTCCTCCAGATAGCGAACATCGCCGCCCAGGGCTCGGACTTCATCCAGGGGCCCATGGGCACGTGGAACTTCGCGTGCTTCGGCGCCACCGCCGGCGTCCTGTTCCTGTCGATCCGCGACAAGGACGCCGAGATGCGCCAGACCGCTTCGGGCGCCCTAGCCGCGGGCCTCTTCGGCGGCATCTCCGAGCCCTCCCTCTACGGCATCCACCTGCGCTTCAAGCGCGTCTACCCGCTCATGCTCACGGGCTGCGTGGTCGGCGGACTCATCGTCGGCATCGGCGGTGGTCTCAAGATCGACACCTTCGTGTTCACATCGCTACTCACGATCCCGCTCTTCCAACCCACCGCCCTGTACGCCATCGCCGTCGCCGCGGCCTTCGCCACCGCCTTCTTCATGGTCGTGACCTTCGACTACCGCACCAAGGAGCAGCGCGCCGAGACCAAGGCGCGCCGGGCCGGCGGAGACGCCCCCGCCCCCGTGGCCACAGCCACTGCTCCCGCCGCCGGGACTGCCCCCGCTGCTGCGGCTCCGGCGAGCGCCGCGCCCGCTGCCGCCGCGCCCGCAGTCGAGTTCAGCGACGAGGCCAAGGCCGATCTCACCCTCACCTCGCCCATCGAGGGCACCAAGGTGCCCCTGAGCGAAGTCAAGGACGAGGCATTCGCCGGCGGCGCGCTGGGCCCCGGCATCGCCATCGAGCCCTCCAGCGGCGTCGTCGTGGCGCCCTGCGACGGGAAGGTGACGGTCGCCTTCCCGACGGGCCACGCCTACGGCATCAAGTCGGCCTCCGGCGTCCAGGTGCTCATCCACATCGGTATGGACACCGTCAAGCTCGACGGCAAGGGCTTCACCCCCAAGGTCGCCAAGGGCGACGTGGTGCGCCGCGGCGACGTGCTGGCCGAGGTCGATTGGGATGCGATCCGCGCGGCCGGATACGACACGATCACCCCCGTGGTCGTCACCAACAAGAAGAAGTTCGCCGCGATCACGCCCGCCGAGGCGGGCCCGGTCGCTTTCGGCGACACCATCATCACGGCCACCGCGAAGGAGCAGGCGCAGTCCTGATCCTCCTTCCAAAGGCCCTGGGGGCGCCCTTCGGGGCGCCCCCAGCGCGCACCCGGGGCAGGCGCACAAGGGCCCTGGTTCACGAAACACGCACTGCGCAAGGGCGGAATCAAGCCGCCCAGTGCGGTGCCGTATTGCCTAATCCCCTCCCTTGTGCGCGACAAGAAGGGACGAAGGGCACTGAGCGGGGAGCACAGGACGGATGCGCCCGGCCCCCTCACGGTGCCGACAGCCCACGTCCTAGCGGCGGAATGCCTCGACGAAGTTCGTGAGCACCCGGTGCGAGGGGGACACGTCGACGCCGGAGACCTGCTCGGTGATCGCCTCGGCCGCCTCGGGCGGGTAGTAGCGCCCTCCGTACTGCTCGACCCGGACCAGGACCCCGGCGAGGTCGAGCTCGGGGTGGAACTGGGTGGCCCAGGCCGCCTCGCCGACGCGCACCATCTGGATGGGGGTGTCGTCCCCGGCCAGTAGCACGCTCATCCCGGGGGCGAGCTCGCGGACCGCCTCGTGGTGCCCGACGTAGGCGTGGAAGCGGTCCGGTGTGCCCTCCAGCAGGGGGTCGGCGCGCCCCGCGTCGGTCTTGGTCAGGACGATGCCGCTGATCTCCTCCCCGTGGTGGGTGTCGACCGCGCCCCCGAGGTGCAGGGTGAGGGTGCCCAATCCGTAGCACAGCCCCAGCAGGGGGAAGGACTCCCCCAGGACCCGCGTGTAGAGGCGGGACAGCCATTGCTCCGCGGCGATCTGCCGGGCGTCCTTGTCGTGGTCGTCGGCGTTGGCGTCCCAGGGGGAGCCGCAGACGATGATCCCCGAGTAGTCGGCCAGGTCGAGGTCCGGCAGGTGGCCGGCCTCCATGCGAAGGTGGACGCGCTCGTCGTCGCCGAGGCCGGCGATCCGGGGGAGTTCGGCCACTTCGGAGGCCAGGACCGGCCCGTCGTCGCGGGAGGTCAGCATGAGGAACGGCTTGGTCATGCGCCCATGCTATCGGGGCCGGCGCCCGCGGCCCGGGGCGTCCAATTCGCAAGCCGCGGTAACGCGGCCGCGCGCCGGGAGGCCTGCTCCTCCGCCCCGTCCCCGCACGCGCCGCCCTGCCGCAGCATCGGGGCCAGGGTCCGGCGCCGCCCCGCCGGCCGCGCGGACGCAGACGCGCACGGCGTCTGGGACACTGGTTCCATGCTGATCCTGCACACCTCCGACTGGCACCTGGGGCGCACCCTGCACGGGGAGGACCTGTCCGACAGCGCCGACGCCTTCCTCGACTGGTTGATCGGCCTCGTGGAGGAGCGCGGCGTGGACGCTGTCGTCGTGTCGGGCGACGTGTACGACCGCGCGGTGCCCCCCGTCGATTCGGTGCGGCGCCTGCGCCGCGCGCTCGTCGCGTTGTGCGCGCGGGCGCCCGTGGTGCTCACGTCGGGCAACCACGACGGCCCCGTGCGCCTGGGCGCCTTCGCGGGCCTGTTGGACGCCCGTCTGACGGTGGTCACCGATCCCCTGTCCGTTGGGACGGCGGTCGAGTTGGGCGGGGCGGACCGCGGTGCCCTGGTCTACGCGATCCCCTACTTGGAGCCGGATCTGGTGCGACAGCAGCTGTCGGACCTGCCGGGCGGGGAGGACCAGGGGCCTCCTCCCCTTCCGCGCAGCCACGAGGCGGTCGTGGCCGCCGCCCTGCGCAGGGTTGGCGCCGATCTGAGGCGCAGGCGCGCGGACGGCGACGACCGCCCGGCGCTGTGCATGGCGCACGCCTTCATCACGGGCGCCCTCCCCTCGGACTCGGAGAGGGACATCGAGGTGGGGGGCGTGGCCTCGGTGAGCACTTCTCTCTTCGACTCCCTGGGCTTGGACGGAGGGTTCGAGGGGCACGGCCTCGACTACGTGGCGGCGGGGCACCTCCACCGCCCGCAGGATGTGGCGGGGGCGTCAGTGCCGATCCGTTACAGCGGCTCCCCCATCGCTTACTCGTTCTCCGAGGCGGGCGCGGCCAAGTCCGTGACGCTGGTGTCCACGGGCCCCACTTCGGTGCTCTCGGTGGAGGAGGCGCCGGTCCCCGTCCTCCGGGAGGTGCGCGTCCTGGAGGGCACCATGGACGCCCTCCTGTCGGACCCCGACCCCGGGGCGCAGCGGTCGTACTGCTCGGTGACGGTGACCGATGCCGCCAGGCCCGCGCAGATGGTGCCCCGGATCCGCGAGGCGTACCCCCACGCGCTGGTGGTCCAGCACCGTTCCCCGGCAGAGGCCTCCCACCGGCCCGGGCGCGGGGCAGTGGCCTCGCGCAGCCCGCGCGAGGTCTGCGAGGAGTTCTTCGAGGCCGTGGGCGGCAGGGCGTTGGACGAGAAGGAGCGCGGCGTCGCCCGCTCGGTGTGGGAGCGGATGCGCGGGGAGGAGCGGTCATGAGGATCCGCAGACTGGAGATGGTGGGGATCGGCCCCTTCACCCGGAGGCAGGTCATCGATTTCACTGCTTTCGACGAGTCGGGGCTGTTCCTGCTGGAGGGGCCCACGGGCTCGGGGAAGTCCACGATCATCGACGCGCTCACCTTCGCCCTGTACGGGGACGTGGCCAGGCAGAAGGACGCGTCGAAGGACCGTTTGCGCTCGAACCGGTTGGAGGACGGCCAGCGCAGCGAGGTGGACCTGGTCTTCGAGGTCCGCTCCGGCCTCTACCGCGTCACGCGCACTCCCGCGTACACGCCGGCCGGGCGCAAGACGCAGCGCAACTCCAAGGCGACACTGGTGCGCGTCGTGGAGGACCCCTCCGCGGAGGCGGGGGTGCGCACCGTGGAGGACATCGCCTCGGGGCCCTCGAAAGTGGGGCCGGAGATCACGCGGATCGTGGGGCTCGACAAGGAGCAGTTCCTCCAGACGATCGTCCTGCCGCAGGGCAAGTTCGCGCGGTTCCTGACGGCGACGTCGGACGAGCGCGAGAGGATCCTGCGCGACATCTTCGACACGCGGGTCTACGTCGCCTTCCAGGAGCGCCTGGCGGAGGCGGCCGCCTCCTCGCGGTCGGCACTGGCCGAGCGCGAACGCACCGCCAGTGGGGCAATGGCGAGGGTCGCGGGGGTCGCCGTCCCCGAGGGCGCCCTGGACGCGGCGGAGGGCGGCGGGGACCGGGGCGCGGGCGCGCCCGGGGAAACCGACCGGGAGGCCAATGCCAAGAACGGAGCCGCGAAGAACACCGATTCCAGCCCCGCCGCCGCGCCCGGATCCACCAGCACGGATCCGGATCCATGCGCGGAGGACCCCTCCCCCGCGTTGGAGTGGGCCCGCGGGCGCCACCGCCTCGTGGAGGAAGCGCTGGAGCGGGCGCGGATGACCGCAGCGGAGGCCGACGCGCGGGACTCGGAGCAACAGGAGGAGCTGCGGCGCGCCCTCGACGACCTCGCCGCCGTCGAACGGCACCGCCGCCTGACCGAGCAGTTGGCTGATCTGGAGGACGCGCAACCGGGCATCGACGAGTTGCGGGCGCGGTGCCGCTCGGGCCGCGCCGCCCAGCGCGTCCTCGCCTACGCCGACGCCCACGAGCGCGCGGAGCGGGCACGCGGGGCCGCGCGCCTCCTGGTCGCCCAGCGGTGGCGGGAGGCTGGCTGCGACGGCGAGCCCCCGGCGAGCAGCGCCGAGGCGTCCGAGTCGTTCCCGCTCTGGCGCGAGAAGGCGCGGGCCGCTTCCCAGCGGGCAGCCGCCCTGGAGGGGCTCGCCGCCGTGGAGGCGGCCCTGCCCGGGCGGGTCCAGCGGGTGGCCGCCCTTGAGGCCGACGAAGCGTCGGCGGCCGAGCGCCTGCGCGCCTGCGAGGAGGCCGCCAGGGTCCTGCCCTCCCAGATCGAGAGGGCGCAGGCGGGGCTCGAGGCGATGCGCGCGGACGCGGCCTCCATCCCAGCGGCGCGCGCGGAGCTGGAACGCCTCGACAAGCGTTTGGAGGCGTCGCAGCGCGCCGACGTGCTGCGCGCCTCCCTCACCGGGTTGTCGGAGGCGCTGCGTGAGGCGGTGCGCGGGGCGAAGGTCGCGGACGCCGCCGCGCGGGACGCCCACGACCTGTGGCTGTCGGCCACGGCGGGCACGCTCGCGGCCGGGCTCGCCGACGGCAGTCCCTGCCCCGTGTGCGGCTCGGAGTCGCACCCCAGTCCGGCGCCACTGTCGGAGGACGGGATCACCAGGGAGCAGGTGCGCGGCCTCGACGAGGCGCGCCAGCGCGCCGACGGGGAGCTCGCCGACGCGAAGTCCGCGCACTCGGACGCGGTCCGCGAGATCAGCAGGCTCAACGCCATTGCCGGCGACCACACGGGGGCCATCGAGGATCTGCGCGGCGCCGCCGCCTCCAGACTGCGCGCCTTGGAGGAGGCCGCCGGGAGGATCCCCGGCGTCGAGGAGGCCATCGGTCAGGAGAGGGCGCGCCTCGGGGAGCTGCAGGGGCGCCGCGCGGACGCTGCGGCGTCACTGGCGCGCACCCGGGCGGCTCTGGGCGAGGAGCGCGCCGCCCTCGAGCGCGCCCGCGGCCAGGTGGCCGAGCAGGCGCCCCGGGGACGCACGATCGCGGAGAGCATCGAGGAGAGCGAGGCGCTGGCGTCCTCCTTCTCGTCGCTGCTGGAGGCGGCCTCCACGTGGAGCGGGGCCTGCGGGCAGGAGGAGGCGGCCCGCGCCGAGCTCATCGCGCAATTGGGCCGTTCCGGGCTACCCGCAGATGGGGGCTCGTGGAAGGGGGCGCTCGTGGACGAGGACCTGTTGGACTCCTACGAGGCGCGGATCCGCGGGCACGACCAGCAGTTGTTCGCCGTGCGCCAGGCCCTGGCCTCGCAGGAGATGGAGCGCGCCGGGGACCTGGAGGCGCCCGATGCCGAGGGGGCGCAGGAGCGCGCCCGGGCGTCGGAGCGGGTCCGGATGGCCGCCCACCAGAGGGTGGGCTCGCTCGAGCAGTGCGCTCGGGAGCTGGGCTCGGCGGTGGAGTCACTGGCCTCGTGCGTCGACGAGCTCCGCGCCGCCAGGCAGGAGGCGGGGCCCGTGCGCAGGCTCGCGGACATCGCGGCGGCCTCCTCCCCGGAGAACCTGGCGGCAACGCCGCTGAGCGCGTGGGTGCTGGTCTCGCGCCTTGAGGAGGTCCTGCGGGCCACGAACCCGCGGCTCGCGGCGATCTCCTCGGGGCGCTACGAGCTGGTGGCGGTGCCCGACGACGGCACGCAGTCGCGCAAGTCCGGCCTGGGGCTGCGGATCGTCGACCACGACACGGACACGGAGCGGTCGGCGCGGACCCTGTCGGGGGGCGAGACCTTCTACACGTCCCTCGCCCTGGCGCTGGGACTGGCGGATGTCGTGACTGCCGAGGCGGGGGGAGTCGAGTTGCGCACGGTCTTCATCGACGAGGGGTTCGGATCGCTCGACGCCCACACCCTGTCGCTGGTCATGGACCAGTTGCACCAGCTGCGCGACGACGGACGGTGCGTGGGCGTGGTCTCGCACGTGGAGGAGATGGCCTCGCAGATCCCCGACCAGGTGCGGGTCCGGCCCCTCGCGGCAGGAGGGTCGGCACTGCGGGTGCGCGCGTAGGCGGTGCGGGCCGCCGATCATCCGTCGTCGGCGAGGGGCGGCGCGGGCCTCCGATCATCCGTCGTCGGCCAGGGGCGCTGCGGGCGCGCCTACGCCGGGGCGCCCTCGTCGGCTCCAGCCCGCGCCGGGGCGGAGAGGGCGGAGGCCAGAGCGGGGCGCTCGGTGATGTCGAACCACTCCAGGGCCTCGTCCCACAGCTCGGCGAGCGCGCGGTCGGCGCCCTCCTGCGTCGTGGCCGCCAGGACGCGGCGGACAGCGGGTGCGGCCCCGGCCCCGTCGGCGAGGATCGCGGCAGCGTCGCCCCACTGGGCACGCACCCCTGGGACCAGGTGGACGCCGGGTGCCCCCTCCACTTGCCCGGCGACCGCGTGGGAGTCGGGGACGTCGAGGGCGAGGACGAGGCGCGCGGGCGCCTGGGGGGAGGCGGACTCGCGCGCCAGGACCAACGAGGCGAGGGCCGCCTCGGACTGGGCGTCGTCCTCGAGGACCTCGATGTCGTCCTCCGGGGCCCCCGCCGCTGGGAGCGCGGCGAATCCGTCCCTGACGGGCGGGGTGGGCTCCGCGAGTTCTGAGGGCAGGGCGGGCAAGTAGACGCGCATGCGACCAGTGTGTCACATGAGGGCGTCCGCGAGCGCGTCCGCCACGGCTGCCGTGGCGCAGTCGGGGGCGTACTCGGCGGGGGCCATTCCCCTCAGCGCGGCCTCGGGCACGGCGCTCTCCTCGGGGAGCAGGTGGACGCGCCTGCCCGGCAGGATCGAGGAGAGGGCGGGCATGAGGACCGCTGCGGGCCGCCCGCCGACGCTCGAGGCGGACACCCTGGAGACGACGAGGTCGAGGGGAGCCTCCAAACCGCTGTCCTCCCACCATTTCGCGAGGTGGTCGAGCCGGTTGATCCCCACGGTGTCCCCTCGGGCGACCACGAGGACCCTGTCGGCGGCGGCCAGGACCGCCAGGGCGGCGTCGTCGCGGCCGCCGCCCGGGCGCCGCAGGGAGGGGAGGGGGTCGAGGCTTGTGGCGGACACGTCCACGACGACGAAGCGGTAGGCGCCGCGCGCGGCCTCCAGGATGCGCTCGAGCGAGCTGGGCGCGGCCTCGCGCCAGCGGTGGGGGCTGGTGAGGCCGGTGAGGACGTCGAGCCCGGGGGACCTGGGGGAGGCGAGGCGGTGCAGGTCCAAGGGGCCGATCGGGGCGCGGACGGCTTGGCGGCTGAGGGCGGACAGGCCCGAGACGTCCACGGGGAGCCCCAGCAAGTGGGCGACCGACGGATTCGCCGTGTCGGCGTCGATGAGCAGTGTCGGCGCGGACTTGGCGAGCGCGTGGGCCACGGAGACTGCGACGCTGGAGCGGCCGGGCGCCCCGCTGGTCCCCCACACCGCGATGAGGGAGGAGTCGGTGGGGGGTGCGGGAGGGGTCGGCGGGTCGTCGCACGGATCGGGCGCGGGAGGCGCGTCCACGAGCGCGGCGATCAGTGCGCGCACGGCCTGTTCGGGATCGCCGGCCAGGGCGGTTCCGGCCCCGCCGAGGGAGCGGGCGCGGGCCTCGTCGTCGGGGGCTGCGATGAGGACGGCGCGCATGCCCGCTCGGGAGAGCTCGGCGAGCAGCGGGCGGTCCACGTCGGGGTCGGCGGCGTCGAGGACGGCGAGGTCGGCGACGCCGGAGCGGGCGGCCGCGCTCACCTCCGCCATGTCCGCGCACCGCCTCACGACTTCGAGGTCCTCGTCGCTGGCGCGTATCGCCTCCACGAGGGCGCCCTCGTGGCGGGGGTGGGCGCGGATGACAACGCCGTGCGGGGCGCTCACCGTTGCCCCACTGGGAGCGCCGCGAGGGAGTTCTTGCCGGCCGTCGCTTCGAGGACGGTCCCGACGGAGGCCTCGTCGACGAGGATCTCGATGCGCGTGCCCTTGGCGGCGATGGAGGTGGTCTGCTCGAGGACCCGTACCAGGGTGGCGCGCACGCCGAGGTGGGCGGCGCCCTGGCCGGACTGGCCGCCGCTGGCCTGCTGGACGCGCCACAGATCCAGTTGGTCGCCCGCCTGGACCGACGAGGGCAGCGAGTCCGAGACTGTGATGACGAGTCTGCGCGCCGTTTCCACCGATGTGTCGGCTATGGCGGAAACACGCAGGATCTCGCCCACTGCGACTTCCTCGCTCACCGTCGCCCCTGGTGCGAGCGCGTCGGCGGTGGCGTAGACGGAGGTGTCGACGTCGAGCCGCGTGGGCGCGATGTTGTGGGGGCCGAGCACGTCCCCGGGCAGGATCGCCTGCGTCGCGCGGTAGACGGTGGCGCCGCCCCGCGCGGCGGACACGATGGACGTGGTGAGGATGATCGACACGGCGATGAGGGCGAGGCCGACGATCAGGCGCGGGTCGCGCCAGGCGGGCCGCCGTGCGGGTATCTCCATTGATGCTGAGACCTGTTTCACTCCCACATGATGCACCGAAATGCCCGGGAATAAAAGATTACGGACTATCTATGGCACGACCGACACACCCCCTCTTTGTTACAACAAAACAATAGACTCATACCAAATCGCCGCGAAGCGGACGAACTGATATAGTGTGGTTATGGATACACGCTTTCTCACCCTCGCCGACGTGGCCGAAACACTAAACCTCACCATGTCCGCCACCCGCGCGCTCGTCACATCCGGGGACCTCCCGGCCATCCAAGTGGGCGGCAAGAAGGTCTGGCGGGTCGAGGAGTCCGCGCTGGAGCACTACATCCAGCAGCAGTACGCCCTCACCCGCCAGCGCCAGCACGCCAACACCCAATAGTCACCACTGCCCATCGGCGACGCGGAGCTCGCGCAGGCCCGACAGGGCGAGCGACACCCGCGCGCCGATGCCCCAGTCGCGACTGTCGCCCACCGGCCCCTCCCCCGCCTCGACATCGACATGATCGGCGTAGACCGCCACGATGCGGCCCCGGTGAGCGCCCGCGTCATGGTCGATCGCCAGAGGAATCCCGCGCGCGGCGAACTCCCGCAGGACGTGCCCGATGCCAACCCCCCGCTTCACCCCTGCTTCGCCCGCGGCGACCCGGCCCAGCGGCCACGCCCCCACGACCGCCCCCAGGGGCACGAGGCTGTCGCCGCCGCCCCCGCGCACCAGCGCCCATGTGCGCGTGCAGTCGCGGACGATCCCGTCCAGGCGCCGCCCGCCGCGCAGGACCAGGGTCACTGGGCCATCGACGGCGAGGAGGCGCGCCGCCAGTGTCACGCCCGCACGCTCGGCGTCAGTGAGGTCCTCGACGAGGAGGTCGATGCCCCTTCGGCACTGCTCGGCGAAGCGCCCTTCGAGGTCCGCGAGGAAGAGTTCGATGTCCATGCGCCCACTGTGCCACACGACGGAGCGCAGAACCAGAACATAAATTGAGACGAAAATCAACGAACTGAAAACACTTGACATGGATTACATATTGTTGTCATACTAGGCGCGTACCCCGTTCCGCACACTCGAAGAAGAGTCAGCCATGACAATGCGCACCCCTATTCCCGCCCCGCCGCTCCACGACGCGGCGCTGTGGCTGATCGGAGCCCCCGCCGCCGCCCTCCTCGCGGCCTACGCCTGGGCGACGGCGCCGGCCCTGAGCGCTGACGCTCCGGACCAGATCATCGCCGTGGTCCTCGCCTGCGCCCTCGGCGCCCTGATCGCGTGGAACCTCCTGTGGTCCGCCATTGCCCACGCAGCGGCCGCAGGCCGTGCGCCGGGCGCCCTGCGCCGGGCTCTCGCCCGGGCCGTCGCGCGCGCCGGGACCCGCCACTCGCGCGCGATCCTCGCCCGGGCCGGGGCGAGCGCCGTGATCGGGGGGATCACCCTGGCGGGCATCCCGCTCACCGGAGCCGTCGCCGCTGCGGCGGAGCCCGCAGCCCCCGCTGCGCTCCCCACGCCCGCCGCCGAAGAGGCCGCCCGGGCCGTGGCGGAGTCCGCCTCGGGACTCGACCTCACATGGGCGGGACCGGCCGGCGCCGCAGAGGCTGGACGCTCCCCCTCCACAGCCGGCGCCCCCTCCGCCACACCGCCCGCTCCGAGCGCTCCTGCGTCTGAGGGCCCGGCGACGGCACCGGGCGCATCCCCCACCGCCCCGTCGGCGGCTCCGAGGGCGGCAACCCCCACGCCCGCGTCCCAGCCTTCCCGCCCAGCTCCCGGACCTCGCAGCGCTGCGCGGCCGGACTCCCCCGCCCCGCTGGCGCCCGATCCGGGCACCGCGCCCGACGGGCGCGCGACGGTGACGGTGCGACCGGGTGATACCCTGTGGTCGATCACCGCGGCGGCCCTTCCCTCAGCGGACGACGCCCAGATCGCCGATGCCTGGCCCCGCCTGTACGAGGCGAACGCCGACACCATCGGGCCCGACCCGTCCCTGTTGCTCCCCGGACAGGTCCTCGCCATCCCCGAGGACCTGTCATGAGCGCAGGCATCTCTCCCCGCCCCGTCACCCGCGCGACCAGGAGGCCCCCGCGCGCGCCCCATCGCTCGACGCGCCCCGCCCCTTCGCGGCCCGCCTTCCGCTGGGACGTGTCCACCAGCCTCACCCGGGGGCAGGCCGAGCAGGCGATGTCGCGTTTCACGCCCGTCGTCGTGCCGGGGCTGCGCCTCGGGGACCCCCCGGAACCCGGCGAATGGGCCGCCTCCCTCGCCAGGGCCCTCATCGAGGCGCTCCTGGGGCACCGCCCCCGCGCGCAACTGCGGCGCTGGTTCCTCCCCGAGCTCTACTCGGCCATCGAGTCCCTGCGGGTCGTGGCGCCCGTCGGCCCCCTGCCGTGCCGCCCCCTGCACTGGAGGGTGTGCAGTCCCAGTTCCAGGGTGTCCGAGGTGGCCGTCACCATCGCCGCGCCCACGAGGAACTACGCCGTGGCCCTGCGGCTCGAGGAGTACAGGGGGCGGTGGATGGCGACCGCCCTCGAACTCGCCTGACCCGCATCCGACGGACGTTGCCACGCCGACGCGCGTTATCGACACCGACGCGCGTTATATCCCCCTCACGGCGTCGACAACCCCCTCACGGCGTCGACGGCTCGTGCCCGCCAGGGGCGGGCCTGGGCGTGGAGATGCACGGAGGGCCGGTGGACGACAACGCGCGCGCAAGGGGCGGGCACCGCACAGGTGCCCGCCCCTTCGTCCCGGTCTTCAGCGGCGGCGGCGCGACTTCTTGGCGGCGGCGCGGCGCGCGGCGCGGTTTCCGCCGCCGGGCGCCGCTGAGCCCTTGCCGCCCTGGCCCTGTTGCCCCTGTCCCTGGGAAGAGGAGTAGCTCACGCGCGTCGGCGCGTGCTCGCGGCCCACCGACCCCATGACGGAACGGGCACGGGCCACCGCCTCGCGCGCCTCCCGGGAGGCAGCCGCGTCCGCGGCGGCGATCTCCTCGACGCTGGGGGACGCCTCCTCGTCCTTGTCCTCGGAGGAGGCGACGCGGGCGGAGGCGATCGCCCCGCCGGCCTGCTCCTCCGCGTCCGCCAGGGCCCGCTCGAACTGCTTCGCGAAGGAGAAGACCTGCTGGACCGACTCCTCGCGGATCCGCTCAACCATCGCCTGGAACATCTGCGCGCCCTCGTCCTTGTACTCGACGAGCGGGTCGCGCTGGCCCATCGCGCGCAGGCCGATGCCTTCCTTCAGGTAGTCCATCTCGTAAAGGTGCTCGCGCCACAGGCGGTCCACGGTAGCGATGACGACGCGGCGCTCGAGGGAGCGCATCGGCTCCTCGCCCAGCTGGGCCTGCGCCAAGGGATTGGCGTTCAGGCGGTCCTCGGTGTCGGCGTACACCGCGTGGATGTCTCCGACCAACTCGTTCACCAGGTCATCGCGCACCAGCGAGGACGCCCCGCCGTGCTCCTCCTCGACCTCCTCGATCGACACCGACGGCGGGTAGTACCCGCGCAGGTTCTCCCACAGGGCAGGCAAGTCCCACTCGTCGACCGGCTTGTCGGCGATCGCCTCGTCGACCAGGCCGGTGACGAGCGACTCCATGAACAGGCGCAGCTGGGGGGCCATGTCCTCGCCCTCCAGGACCTTGCGGCGCTCGCCGTAAATCGTCTCGCGCTGGCCCGTCATGACGTCGTCGTACTTGAGGACGTTCTTGCGGATCTCCGCGTTGCGGGCCTCCACCTGGTGCTGGGCGGAGGCGATGGAACGGGACACGAGGCGGTTCTCCAGCGGCATGTCCTCGGGGTAGGCGCCCGATGCCATAATGCGCTGGGCCATGCCCGAGTTGAACAGGCGCATCAGGTCGTCCTCCATGGACAGGTAGAAGCGGGACTCACCCGGATCCCCCTGGCGTCCGCTACGACCGCGCAGCTGGTTGTCGATTCGCCTCGACTCGTGGCGCTCCGAACCCAGCACGTACAGCCCGCCGAGCTCGCGCACCTCCTCGCGCTCGGCCTCGACGGCCTCCTCCGCGGCTTCCAGCGCCTTGGGCCACGCGGTCCGGTACTCCTCGGGGTTCTCCTTCGGGTCCAGGCCCTCGGCCTCCAGATTCGCCTGCGCCAGGAACTCCGAGTTGCCGCCCAGCATGATGTCCGTTCCACGGCCGGCCATGTTCGTGGCCACCGTGACGGCGCCCTTGCGTCCCGCCATCGCGACGATCGCGGCCTCGCGGGCGTGCTGCTTGGCGTTGAGCACCTGGTGGGGGATGTGGCGCGCCCGCAGCATCTTCGACAGGAGCTCGGACTTCTCTACCGAGGCGGTGCCGACCAGGACCGGCTGCCCCTTCTTGTGGCGCTCCTCGATGTCGTCGACGATCGCCCCCAGCTTGCCCTCCTCCGTGGGGTAGACGAGGTCGGACTTGTCCTCGCGGATCATCGGCTTGTTCGTGGGGATCGGCACGACGGAGATCTTGTACGTGTTCGCGAACTCGGCCGCCTCGGTCTCGGCGGTGCCGGTCATGCCGGCCCGCGAGCCCTCCGGGTAGAGGCGGAAGTAGTTCTGCAGGGTGATGGTCGCCAGGGTCTGGTTCTCCGCCTTGATCTCCACGCCCTCCTTGGCCTCGATGGCCTGGTGCATGCCGTCGTTGTAGCGGCGCCCGGGCAGCACGCGGCCCGTGTGCTCGTCGACGATGAGGACCTCGCCGCCGTCGACGATGTAGTCCTTGTCGAGGAAGAACAGTTCCTTGGCCCGGATCGCGTTGTTGAGGAAGCCGATGAGGGGGGTGTTCGCCGCCTCGTACAGGTTCTCGACGCCCAACTGGTCCTCGACCTTGTCGATGCCGGTCTCCAGGATGCCGACGGTCTTCTTCTTCTCGTCGACCTCGTAGTCCTCGTCCCGCTTGAGCAGACGGGCGATGCGCGCGAACTCCACGTACCAGCGGTTGAGGTCACCGTCGGCGGGGCCGGAGATGATCAGGGGCGTGCGCGCCTCGTCGATGAGGATGGAGTCGACCTCGTCGACGATCACGTAGGCGTGCCCGCGCTGGACCAGGTCCTCGGGGACCTGCGCCATGTTGTCGCGCAAGTAGTCGAAGCCGAACTCGTTGTTCGTGCCGTAGGTGATGTCCATCGCGTACATCTCGCGCCGCTGGGCGGGGGTCTGGCCCACCAGGACGCACCCGCAGCTAACGCCCAGGAAGGAGTAGACGCGGCTCATCAGGTCCGACTGGTACTTCGCCAGGTAGTCGTTGACGGTGACCACGTGGACGCCCTCGCCGGTCAGGGACCGCAGGTACGCGGGCATCGTGGCCACCAGGGTCTTGCCCTCGCCGGTCTTCATCTCGGCGATCCTGCCCTGGTGGAGGGCGATGCCGCCCATGACCTGCACGTGGAAGGGGCGCAGGCGCAGGATGCGCCACGACGCCTCGCGGACGGTGGCGAACGCCTCGACCAGGATGTCGTCAAGGGTCTCCCCCTCGGCGAGGCGGTCCTTGAACTCCTGGGTCTTGGCCTGCAGCTCTTCGTCCGTGAGCTCTTCGAAGTCCTCGGCCAGGGCGTCGACCTGGGACGCGAGGCGGTCGAGCTTCTTGAGCGTTCGTCCTTCGCCAGCGCGAAGGATCTTGTCGATCAGTGACACAGGGGCTCCTGACGTTGTGGCTCCGCCCTGGGGGGCGGTCGTGGTCCAATCCACCTGCAAGTGTACGAACTCAGCGGCACAAATCTCGACTCCTGGCCGCTATTCGTGATTTTTCATGTCCGCCCGCGCGGGGCTGGCCGGCCCTGGAAGCGTCGCCCCCTGGGCGCAGCGCGGCGGCCCCGGCGCAGTGCCGGGGCCGCCGCGGGCGTGTCAGTCGATCGTCGTGTTGAGGCGGAGGACGCCGTAGGTCCATCCATGGCGGTGGTAGACCACGCACGGCTGGCGGGTCTCCTTGTCGACGAAGAGGAAGAAGGGGTGTCCGACCATCATCATCTGGTCGAGCGCCTCGTCCACGGTCATGGGCGGGGCCTCGTGCACCTTCTGACGGACGATGATCGGGGAATCGCCCCACTGCTCCTCGCGCGCCTCCCCGACTTTGAGGTCCTCGGCGCTGCGCAGGGGCTTGGGGGCCGCCTCCTCGGCGGGGGACTCCTCCTGCTTCGGCAGCACGGGCGCCTCGAGGACTTCGGTATCCGTCAGGTCGCGCGCGTATCCGCGCCGGTGGTCCTTCGCGCGGTCACGAAGGCGGCGCAGGCGCTCGTAGAGCTTCCCGGCGGCGATGTCGACGGCGGCGTAGCGGTCGGCCGATTTGGCCTCGGCGCGGATGATCGGGCCCTTGCCGTAGACGGTGAGCTCGATGCGCTCGGCTGTGTCGGCCTGCCGGGGGTTGCGCTCGTGGGTCAGTTCGACGTCGATGCGCTGGGCGCGGGGGTAGAACTGAGTGACCTTGGATACCTTTTCCTCCACGTACTGCCGGAAGTTCGGATGGATTTCGGCATTACGTGCGACGACGGTGATGTCCATGTTTTCCTCCATGGTGATGAGCGGGCAACACTGCCCGCGCGGGCTGTCCGGACGTGGTCGCCCGGACCGTGGTAGTCGTTGATCACCTCCCGCCCGTTCGCGGGAGACCCCGCGGGTGTGTGGTCCGTGGGCTTATTGTACCCGATTGAGTGACGTTCGTCATGGAACGCGCCCCGGCGCGCACATGGCCGCGGCGGCGTCACAACCGCCCAGGACGCGGATGGCCTCCCTCATCGTGGCGCCCGTGGTGACCACGTCGTCCACGACCACCACGCCCGCTCCCGGGGGCACTCCTGCGACCGTCCGCATGGACCCGGCCCGGCCCGCGCGGCGCGCCGCACCGGATTTACCCGACTGGGAGCGCGCGCCCAGCGCCAGGCGCACGCAGTCCACCGCGCTGGCGCGCCGGCACGCCCCCCGGGAGGCCAGCGCAGAAGCGACCCCCGCCGCCAGGGGCGCGGTCACGGGACGGGAGCGCAGTCTCCTCCTCCACGACGACGGCGCCGGGACCACCCAGATCTCGTCCCAGGCGGGGGGCTCCCCCTCTCTGTGGAAGCGCCCGGCCAGCGCGGCGCCCAGGCCCTCGCCGCATTCGGCCAGGAAGGGGCCCAGATCGCGCCTCGGCGAGTGCTTCGCCGCCAGGACCAAGCGGCGCAGCGCACCCTCGTAGGCGCCGAGCGCGCACAGGTCGACGCCTTCCGGCGCGCCCGGGGCCTCCAGGACGCTCCAGACGCACTCCCGCCGGGCCAGCGACCGGCACTGCGGGCACATGCCCACGTCCCACGCCCCGCAGCCCGGGCACGAAGTGGGCAGCGCGATGTCGGCACCGCCACGGGCGAGCGCGCCCAGGAGCCTGCCGAGCGCCACCACGGCTACCCCGCGTAGCGGGCCTCGCGCACACCCGCGGGGAAGGGCTGCCACAGGGCGCCGGAGCGGGTGAGCGCCTGGGGCGCCGTGCCCGACTGCCCCTGGGCGTCCTGCACGGCCAGGGCGACCGCCGCCGGGGAGCCGCCGGCGCTCATTGCGGTGGCGCGCGCGGACAGGGGGGTGCTCGTCGGCAGCCCGCCCAGCGGCAGCGTCACCAGCTGTTGTTCTCCCTCGGGGCCGTCCGCGTCGGTGACGTACATGATGGTCCCGGCCCCCGCCCACGACGCGTCCACAAGGCCCACCCCCCCGGTGGGCACCTCGTCGAAGTGGGACAGGCGGACGGGTGCGCCCGCGGCGTCGCGCTCGACGGTGGCGGTCCACAGCGACGACTGTCCGCGGACCACGAGCGCCCTGGCGCCGTCGGCGGACAGGCGCACTCCCCGCACCTCCCCGTCCGGGTCCGACTCGATGGCGACAGCGGAGGGCGCAAGCGCCTCGTTGGCGACCGCGAGCGGCCCGTTCTCGTCGGAGCCCCCAGTCCACACCCACCCGAAACGGTCGATGGACGGACCGAGCTCCAAGGAGCCGGCAGCCGTCACGACGTCGGCCCCGACGCGGGCGATGCGGGTGGTGTCCCCGTCGTTCCACGCCACCAGGGAGGCGCTGACGGGCGAGGCCGTCGGCCTGCTGGCCGTCGAGGAGGGGGCCTCGGAGATGGGCACCGCTGACACGGTCGCTCCCGACACGTACACCATCCCCATCTCGGAAAGGCCCACCAGCGTGTCCAGTGAGTAGGAGGGGCCCGTCGGGGGGGTCCCGGTGCTGAGGGGCTGGCCGGAGATCGTGACCTCCACGGAGGAGACGTCGGGGACCTGGGTGAGGGTCTCGCGGATCTCCCACACGAGAAGGCCGGCGGCCTGCTCGGAAGCGGGCTCGGGCCCGCTGAGGTCGACCTTGGCGGTGCGCTCGGTCGTCTCGACCCCCCGCGAGGGCATGGGGCCCCCCGCGGCGATCGCGTTGACGACCGCTGCGGACAGGGAGGGCCTCGGGCCCTTCGCGAGCCCGTCGAGGAGGTGCCCGGCCAGGCGCCGCGAGGGCAGCCAGCGCGGGTCGGCGACCAGGGCGTCCTGCGTTGCCGCGGGGAAATAGAGGTTGGCGAGTTGGTAGGAGGCGGTGAAGGCGGACCGCGACATCACCACGACATCCGCGGGCGATTCGATCCTCCACTGCCCCTTCTCGCGGACCAGCGCGTACTCGTGGTCGATCGTCGTATGGGGCGAGTGCGTGAGGATCCCGACGGAGTCCACGCTGGCGATCGCAGTGAAGGAGACCGTGACCGTGACCGCGGAGTCCGAGTCGTCGTCCCCGTCGCGCGGGGCGATCGTCGGCGTGTTCTCCGTGTCCGACTCGTGGACGAGGACCTCCTCCTCCGGTTTCCAGTTGGACGCGGAGGCATCCGTGAGGAACAGTCTCGCCGTCGCGTAGTCGTCGTTCGTGCCCGCCGCGCAGGCGCGCAGGAAGTCTTTGACCAGCGACACCGGGTCCGCGCCGTCGCTGGGCCCGTCGGCGGCGAACTGCACGATCCCGTTGTCCCTGTTGGACACGTCGAAGGGCTCGGGGGCGGAGGACATGGGGAACGAGGAGCACCCCGCCAGTGCGGCGGCGCAGAAGGCGGCCAGGACGGCCCGGACGGCTCTCATGCGTCCTCCCACAACTCGAGCGGCCTGGTCACGAGGGGGTCCCCCGCGGTTTTGGGCAGTGTGAGCAGGAAGGACGCCCCCTCGCCGGGGACCCCGTGCGCTTCCAGCTCCCCGCCGTGGATCTGCGTGTCCTCGGTCGCGATGGCAAGGCCCAGGCCAGTGCCCCCCGTGGTGCGGGCGCGCGCCGTGTCGGCCCGGTAGAACCTGTCGAAGACGTGGGCGGCCGTCTCCTCGTCCATGCCCACGCCCCCGTCGCGCACGCGCACGGCCACCTCGGTGCCGCTCTGGGCGATGGTGATCACCACGTCGGAGCCGTCCGCGTGCTCGATGGCGTTGACGACCAGGTTGCGCAGCACCCGCTCGATGCGCCGCTCGTCGATCTCCGCCGCGCACCTGGTGGCGGGGGCGTCCACCACGACGCGCACGCCCTGGCGCTCCGCAAGGTCCCTGTTGGCGTCGACGACTTTGTCCACCAGGGGGCGCAGGTCGCGGACTTCCGGGTCCAGCAGGGCCGACTGCGCGTCGTAGCGGGAGATCTCGAGCAGGTCCGCCAGCATCGAGTCCATGCGCTCGGTCTGCTCGTGCAGCAGCTCCGCGCTGCGCTTGGCGCCCGAGGGCAGGGCGGCCCGGTTGTTCCAGATGATGTCCTCGGCCATGCGGATCGTGGTCAACGGGGTGCGCAGCTCGTGGGAGACATCGGAGACGAAGCGCTGCTGGAGCCGGGAGAGCTCGTCGTACTCGTCGATCGTGTGCTGCAGGGAGGCCGTCATGTCGTTGAAGGCGTAGCCGAGGTCCGCCATCTCGTCGTCCCCGACGACCTCGACCCGCACGCTCAAATCCCCCAGTGCCGCGTCGGTGGCGGCCTGCGCTGTCTTCCGGACGGGCGCGAGCATGCGGTGGAGCACCCAGAAGACCCCCACCGGCATGAGGACCAGGATCGGCAGAGCAGTGACGAAGAGGGTGCGGGTCACCATGGTGATCTGCCGCTGGTCGGACTCCAGTGAGTAGAGGATGTAGAGCTCGTGGCTTCCCGCTTTGGGCACCTGGACGCTCATGCCGACCAGGATGCCCGGCGCGTCGCCGTCGGCGGAGGCGATGGCGACGGACTGCCATTGGGCGGCTCCCCCGCCCCGCACGGCATGCCGGATGGGCGCGCCTATGACGGCCTCCATCTGCTGGTCGCCGATCTGGTTGATGCGGAAGGACTCGGGGGCACTGGGCGAGCGCAGGAGGGCGACGTTGATGGCCCCCGCCCCGGCCGCCGAGGCCCGCAGGGAGGAAAGGGTCGAGCGCACCATCTCCTGGATCTGGTCGGAGGTGCTCGCCGTGGATTGGCCGAGCACCGACTGCACCGACGAGAAGCGCAGGGAGGCGTCGCCGAGGATCTGGGCGCGCCTCGAGTCGAAGACCGAGGACCGCATCTGCGCGGAGACGACGAAGCCGAAGACCAGGACCATTCCCAGCGTGGTCGCGGTGATGACCAGGGCGAGGCGCAAGGAGAGGGTCTGGCGGATCACGGCCGCGGGGTGGGTGCTGGAGATGAAGCGCCACAACCGGCTCCGCCTCCACGCCCTGGCGCACGAGCGCGCGAATCCGCCCAGGGGGGTGGCGAGTATGACCGCGCGTGCGACGGCGCCGAGGCGGGACAGGGCTGCGCTGCTTCGGCTCGGCTTCTTGCGCGCCCGGCCCGCCGATGTCAGCATCAGGCGCCTCAGGCGCGCGGAGGAGGGGCCCCGGGCGCCTGGGGCGCCCCGGACGGGCGCGCCCGCGTCACTGGCGCCGCCCGGCTCAGGCCCCTGTTCCGGCACGGTATCCCACCCCGCGGACTGTGACGACAATCTCAGGTTTTTCCGGGTCGCGCTCGATCTTGGAGCGCAGGCGCTGCACATGGACATTGACCAGGCGCGTGTCGGCGGCGTGGCGGTAGCCCCACACCTGTTCGAGCAGTTCCTCGCGGGAGAACACCTTCGAGGGCGTGCGCGCCAGCGTGGCGAGCAGGTCGAACTCGAGGGGGGTGAGCGCGATGAGGCGGTCGCCCCGGCGCACCGCGTGCCCGGGCACGTCGATCTCGAGGTCGGCCAGCGCGATCCTCTCCTCGCCCGCGTCCTCCCGCCCGCGCAGGCGGGCGCGCACCCGCGCGACCAGTTCCCTGGGCTTGAACGGCTTGGGGACGTAGTCGTCCGCGCCGGCCTCCAGGCCCGTCACGACGTCCGCGGTGTCCGAGCGCGCGGTCAGCATGACAATGGGGACGTTCGACTCGGCCCGCAAGGCGGCGCACACCTCGAACCCGTCCATGCCCGGCAGCATGACGTCGAGCAGGACGAGGTCGGGGTGGTTCTCCTGGAAGGCGGCGACGGCCTTCGCGCCGTCGGGGCAGGTGGAGACCGTGTACCCCTCCCCTTCCAGGACGATACCGATCATTTCCGCCAGGGCGACGTCGTCATCAACAACGAGGATCCGCGAGCTCATGTAAC
Organism: Schaalia georgiae DSM 6843; assembly: GCF_000429245.1. Lineage (GTDB taxonomy): Bacteria > Actinomycetota > Actinomycetes > Actinomycetales > Actinomycetaceae > Pauljensenia > Pauljensenia georgiae. Next base: position 206,182 of record NZ_KE386870.1, on the reverse strand, counting down.
GATAGTGTCACGTCTGGCGCCCGTGCGCCTCCGACTCGCGGGGAATGCCCACGATTCGGGCGCCGGAATGCGGACTGTTCGGCGAACGCACTGCCCACCGCCGCGCAAATGTGGAACCATAGGTCCTGAACGGCATAGTCGTGCGGAAAGAAGGATCATGAGCAATCAATGGACCGCGCCCGGTGATAGAGAGCCGCAGAACCCCCAAGCGCAAGGACCGGCCGGCGCCCCCGGCCCCTGGGGCCAGGCGCCCCTGCCCCCCGGCCCCGGGACCCCTGTCCCCCAGCCCGGTGCCCCCATGGGCGGCCCCGGGGCCAACTACGGTCAGGGCCCGGCGTGGGCCCCGCCGCCCCGGCCCGGCATTATCGCCCTGCGGCCCCTGACCATATCCGACCTCTTCGACGGGTCCTTCAAGGCCGTGCGCACCAACCCGAAGGTGTTCTTCGGGTTCGCGCTCGCCGTCAACGCCGTCCTCGCGGTGGTCAACGCGCTGGTCACCTGGTTCCTGATATACAGCGTCTTCGACGCGGTCTCCAGGACCGACTACCGCTCAGCCAACGACTTCTTCGGGATGCTGGGCGGCCTCACCACCCAGTTCATCACCTCGTGGGGCCTGGCGGTGGCGGTCTCCTTCGTCGGGTCGACTCTCGTGTCGGGCATGCTGTGCGTCGCCGTGCTCGAGGCCGCGGCCGGGCGCAAGCCCACTCTGGGTCAGACGTGGCGGCGCTTCGCCCCCCCGTTTCTGGCCACTCATCGCGACGACGCTACTGACGGGCATCCTGCTCGTCCTCATCGCGTTCGTGCTGATCCTGGTGGGCGTGGTCGCGCTCGTGGCGCTCACCGTCGTTATCTCCCCCACCAGGGGCGGAGTAGGGGCCGTCGCCGCCTTGGGGCTGATCTCCTTGGTGCTCATCGCTGCGCTCGTCTTCGTGCAGTTCTGCTTCGTGGTCCGCTTCCTCTACGCCCCCGCGGCGACCGTCATCGAGGGCAAGAGCGGCTTCGGAGCGATCGGGCGCGCGTGGGAGCTCACGCGGGGCAGGTGGATGCGCTCCGTCGGGCGCTACCTGCTCATCGTCCTCCTGGCGATGGCGGCCATGTGGGTCGTCTCCCTCGGAGTGTCGTCGGTCCTGGACATGTCCGTGTTCGCGACCGCGGTCGACGGCACCGTCAGCGCAGCGGTGGTCAAGCAGGCGGTCTTGACGGCCGTCATAACCGTGCTCCAGTCGCTGGTCACGCCCCTCGTCACGTCGTACGCCCTCCTGATGTACCTCGACGAGCGGATCCGCCGTGAGAACTTCGCGGCCACGCTGGCGGCTGCGGCAGCGGGGAATCAGTGAGGCCAATCGAGCAACCCCCTTTGACACCGGACCAGGACGAGGCCCAGTCCTGGCTGAGCGAGGAGCTCTCGCGCGGCGAGTACCACCGCGACCTGGATCCGGTGTCGAAGTTCTTCGCCAGGATCTACCGGTCCCTGGCGGAGTCCTTCAACTGGGACGGCCACGGTGTCCCGCCCGTCCAGCTGATCGTCCTGGTCATGGTCATCATCCTGGTCGCCGTCGCGTTGATCGCACTGATCCTCAACCCGGTGCGCGCGCGCCGGCTCGCCTCGGCCTCCGTGTTCGACGAGGACGGCCGGAGCGCGCAGGAGGTGCGCGCGGCCCTCAAGCGCGCGCTGGCCGAGGGCGACTGGGACCAGGCGTTCGTGTGGCGCTACCGCATCCTGGTCCTGGAGGCGGGGGCCCTGGGCGTCCTGGCTGACACGCCGGGCCTGACCGCGCACGAGGCCGCCTCCCAGACCTCGCGCAGCGCGCCCGCGCTCGCGCCGGAGCTCATGGCCGAAGCCGGCCTCTTCGACACCGTCCGCTACGGCGAGGGCCACGCCAGATCCGCCGATGTCGAGCGCCTGGGGGCACTGACGGAACGGGCGCTCGACGCCCTGCGGCGCCCTGCCAGAGCGGGAGCGGGGGCACGATGAGGGCGCGCTCCACCGCAGTCGTGACGCCCACCGGGCGATCGGTCCTCGCGCGGGCGCGGGCCCTGGTCCTACTGATCGGCATCGCCGTCATTGCCACCGCCCTCCTGGTGCTCGTTCCCGACCCCTCCCATTCCACCACGCCACTGTCGACCACGAACCACGGGGAAGACGGGGCGCAGGCCCTGGTCCGGGTGCTCGGGGACCACGGGGTCACAGTCAAGGAGGCCGCGGAGGCGGACATCGCAGCCGCCGGCGCCGACACCACAGTCGTCGTCATCGATCCCGAGAAGATGCCCTCCCGCACCGCCGAAGCCGTCCGGGCCGCGCCGAGCGTCGTGTTCGTGGGCACTCTCTACAGTACTGCGGACGCCCTGCCGCCCTACTTGGAGGGCCTGCGCGTCATGCCCCCCTTCTCCGCCACCTCGGCGAAGACCGTCAACCCCGGCTGCTCCTCCCCCACGGCCGCGCGGGCGCGGACCCTCACCTCCTCCGCCTACAGGGTCGCCGAGGATCCGGACCAGGACGCGGCGCAGGAGTGGACCCTGTGCTTCACCTCCGACGGCAAGGGCTTCCAGTACGCCGAGAAGGAGTCGGACGGGCGCTTCCGCGCGGTCATCACCGATCCCGCGCGTCTGACGAACAGCGCGGTCCTCCAGGACGGCAACGCCTCCCTCGCGCTCGGCGCCATGGGCCGCACCCGCAACCTCCTGTGGTACATGCCCACAGGCGAGGAGTCGGCCACCAGCCCCTCCGACCTGGCCCCCGCCCACCTGCGCCCGCTGTTCCTGCTGCTGGTCGCGGCCGCCCTGGTCCTCGCGCTGGCGCGGGGCAGGCGCATGGGGCGCCTCGCCTCCGAGAAGCTCCCGGTCGAGGTCCCCGCCTCGGAGATCCTGATCGGAAAGGCCCGCCTCATGCGCACGAACCGCGCTTTCGGGCACGCCGCCCAGGCCCTGCGCTCGGCGAGCGCCCGCAGGATCGCCCAGCGCCTCGGCCTCCCCGCCTCCGCCCCGGCGGAGCAGTTGGTCGGCGCGCTGGAGAAGCGGGGCGTGGATCCGGCGCGCTCGCGCGCCCTCCTGTGGGGCCCCGCCCCTGCGTCCCACTCCGCCCTCACCGTCCTCGCCGAACAGCTCGACGCCCTCGAAAAGGAGATCCGCAATGACTAACCCCCTCCCCCCTTCGTCGGACGCCCCCTACGGACCTCCCCGGACGGACGCGGCCCCGGCCGGGGAGCCGCAGGGCCAGGCGTGGGGAGGGGGCACGCCCCCCGCGGCGCCCGGCGCCCCCTCCGCCCCGTCGTCGTTCAGCGCGCCCAGCGAGGAGCAGACGAACGGGCGCGCCCTGTCCCCCCAGGAGGAGCGGACCAAGGACGCGCTGATGGCCCTGCGCTCCGAGATCGGCAAGGCCGTCGTCGGGCAGGAGGGGGCGGTGACCGGGCTGATCATCGCGCTGGTCGCCGGGGGGCACGCCCTCCTCGAGGGAGTGCCCGGCGTGGCGAAGACGCTCCTGGTCCGCACGATGGCCACCGCGCTCGACGTAGACATGGCGCGCATCCAGTTCACGCCGGACCTCATGCCCGCCGACATCACGGGCTCCCTGGTGTGGGACGCGGGCTCGTCCGCCTTCGACTTCCGCCGCGGCCCCGTGTTCACGAACCTGCTGCTGGCCGACGAGATCAACCGCACGCCGCCCAAGACCCAGTCGGCGCTCCTCGAGGCGATGGAGGAGCGCCAGGTCAGCGTGGACGGGCAGACCCACGCCCTCGCCGACCCGTTCATGGTCATCGCCACCCAGAACCCCGTGGAGTACGAGGGGACGTACCCGCTCCCCGAGGCCCAGCTCGACCGCTTCCTGCTCAAACTGGAGCTCCCCCTGCCCGGCCGCGATGCGGAGTTCGGGATCGTCAAACGCCACCGGGACGGCTTCAACCCGCTGGCCCTCGCCGACGCGGGCGTCCGACCTGTGGCCTCGCCCGCGGACATCGCTGCGGCCCGCGGGGCCGCGGCCCGCGTCGACGTGTCGGACACAGTCCTCGCCTACCTCGTGGACGTGTGCCGCGCCACCAGGGAGTCGCCGTCGGTCCGCCTGGGCGCCTCGCCCCGAGGCGCCACCGCCCTCCTGCGGACCACCCGCGTGTGGGCTTTCCTGCAGGGCAGGGGCTTCGCGACCCCGGACGACGTCAAGGCGATGGCCGCGCCCACACTCGCCCACAGGATCGGGCTTCGGGCCGAGGCCGACCTGGAGGGGCTGACCGCCACCCGCGTCGTCGAGGGCGTCCTCGCGCAGGTCCCGGTTCCGCGCTGAGGGGCTCCCATGGTTGTCTCCTGGCGCGTCAGCGCCCTGGTGCTGCTCGGGGCGATCCCCCTGATCGCCGCTCCCAGCATTGGCTTCGTATGGTGCTGGGCGGGCGGCTGCCTCGCGCTCAGCGCGCTCGACGCCCTCACCGCCGTCTCCCCGCGGGAGCTCAGCGTCCGCCGGGAGGTGGACGGCCCGATCAGGGCCGACGAGACGAGCATGTCCGTCCTCACCATCACTAATCCGACGAGGCGGAGGCTGCGCCTCGTGGTCCGCGACGGATGGCCCCCCTCGCTCCGCCCCACCCCCGCCCACCACACGGTGCGCGTCGAGGCGGGCTCGTCGGTGGTCCTGCGGACGCGGCTGGCCCCCACGCGCCGGGGGACGCGGGAAGCCGACTACGCGACGCTGAGGGTCTGGGGCGCCCTGGGGCTCGGGGGGCGCCAGATCAGCATCGACGCGCCCCTCACCCTGTCCGTCCTTCCCGCGTTCCGCGCGCGCGTGCTCCTGCCGTCGCGCCTGGCGCGCCTGCACGAGCTGGAGGGGACCACTCCGACAACCCTGCGGGGGGCAGGAACCGAGTTCGACTCGCTGCGCGAGTACGTGCGCGGAGACGACCCCCGCGACATCGATTGGCGCGCCTCCGCCCGTTCGAAGGAACTCATGGTGCGCACGTGGAGGCCCGAGCGCGACCGCCACGTCGTGGTCGTCGTCGACTGCGGACGGGCATCGGCGGCACTGCTAGGAGCCCCCGACGACGCCGCGGACACCATCGAGATCGGAGTGGCCCCGCGCCTCGACTCCGGCATCGAGACGGCGCTGCTGCTGGGGGCCCTGGCCACGCGCGCCGGCGACCAGGTCCACCTGCTGGCGCTCGACCAGCGGGTGCGCGCCCGTGTCTCGGGCGTCAGGGGCGGAGCCTTCCTGGGAGCGGCCGCGACGGCGTTCCAGGAAGTGGCCCCCTCCCTGGACGTCACGGACTGGCAGCTGGCGGTCTCGCAGGTCCGGGCTACAGTCCACCACCCGGCCCTGGTCGTCCTGGTCACCAGGGTCCCCCCTGCGGGCATGGACGTGGACTTCCTCGAGGCGGTGCGCGCCCTGGCGGACCGCCACACCGTCCTCGTCGCGTCGGCGACGGACCCCGACCAGGACCGCGCCCGCGCCGACGACGGGGATGTGCTCATATCGGCCGCCGCCGCCTTGGAGGAGCGGACCGACCAGGCCGGGGTCGCCGACGCGCGCTCGGCGGGGGCGGTGGTGGTCTCGGCGCCGTCCGGCGCCCTCCCAGCGCGCACTGCGGACACCTACATCGAGCTGAAGAAGGCGGGCCGCCTGTAGGACGCGCCTCCGCCTCCGCGGGCGGCCGGGTGCTCCCCCGCCCGCCGACGGCCCGGCCCCTACCCGGCGACCGGCTGGTAGTACCCCGGGTCCTCCACGTCACCGTCGTCGACTCCCCTGTGGGCGCGGCGGCCGACGACGAAGACGTACACCCACACGGCGATGACGGTCAGCGCGCCCAGGCCGACGCGGATCGCGTCGGGCAGGTCCGAGGGGGTCACGTAGCCCTCGAGGACCCCCGAGACGGCGAGCAGGATCGTCACTCCCCCGACGACGGTGGCCGTCTGCCGCGCGCAGCGCCCCAGCGCTTCGACACGCGTGCGCGGCCCTGGTACCAGCATCACCCAGAAGATCCGTAGTCCCGCCGCGATGGCCAGGAAGACGGCCGTCAGCTCCGGCAGGCCGTGGGGCAGGATGTACCGGAAGAAGTGCCACATCCCCCCGAAGTGGATGACGATGGACGCGGTCAGCGCCATGTTCAGCGCGTTGGACCACAGCAGGTAGAGGGGGAAGGCCCCGGTGATGCCCCCCGCCACCGCCAGGGCGCTGATCCACGCGTTGTTCGCCCACACGGACGAGGCGAACTCCGATTCCGTCCCCTGCGAGTAGTACTGGACGAAGTCGGTCATCGCGATGGCCCGCAAGCGCGACGGGCTCCCCAGGGCGGCGTAGAGGTCGGGGCGGGTCTCCATATGGACGACGTAGAGGGCGACGATCGCGCTGAAGACCAGGGCGACGCCCACGGCGACCCACCGGATGCTGTAGAGGGCGCGCGGCAGCGCCACGGAGAAGTACCGTGAAATGGTGGCCAGACCCACTCCCGGGGTGCCGGTGAGGCGGCCCCTCGCCGAGGCGAGGTCCCTCGACAGCGGTCCAATGAGCTCCGAGGTGGGATCCGTGGTGCGGATGCGGGCCAGGTCGGAGGTGGTCAGCCGGTACAGGCGGTCGAGTTCGTCGATGTCCGCCCCGGAGAGCCTCCGCCGGGCGGCCAGGTCGTGGAGGCGGTTCCACGTCCGCTCGTGGGAAACCCGCAACGCGTCGATGTCCATTACGCTAGCGTGTCACATATGAGCGCTTCACGTGTAGCAACGATCGACCTCTCGGCCGAATCGGTCCGCACCGGCGAGGCGGTGGAGCTCGATATCATTCCCGCGGAACCGCCCTACCGTTTCGCGTCGGCTTTCGTGGACTTCGCGGCCTACGGGGCGACGGCCGTGACCGTCCTCTACATAGTGATGCGCTCGTGGAGGCACCCGACCGCCCAGCAGGAGAAGATCTTCTGGATCTGCCTCATCGCGTCGGCGACGCTGCTGGTGCCCTTGGCCGTCGAGGCCCTCACGCGCGGCTCCTCCCTGGGGAAGTGGGCATTCTCCTTGAGGGTCGTCCGCGACGACGGCGGTCCGGTGTCCCTGCGGCACATCTTCGTCCGCCGGCTCGTCGGCGTCATCGAACTCGCGCTCTTCGCCCTGCCCACCCTCGTGTCGATGTTCCTCACGACGCGGGGGAAGCGCTTGGGCGACCTCGCGGCCGGCACGATCGTGGTGCGCCAGCCGACGGGCGCCATCCACCCGCCCCTGCTCATGCCGCCCGCGTTGGCGGCCTGGGCGTCGACCGCCGTCGTCCTCCCTGTGGACGGGGCCCTGCGCCGCGAGGCCCTCGCCTTCTTGAGGGTCAACGCCGAGCTGGCGCCCGCTGTGCGCGCTGCCGGGGGCGCCGACCTGGCGATGCGCCTGCGCGCCTACGCGGAGACCCCGATCCCGGCGGGCGCCCACCCCGAGCAGGTGATCGCGGCCATCCTGGTCGTCGGGAGGGACAAGGACTGGCGCAGGGAGAGGACGCGGGTGGCGGCGGCCCAGGAGCGCCTCGACCGGGCGACCGCCGGGCAGTTCGGGATCCCCCCAACCGCTTAGCGCGCCGTCCCGGGCGGGCTCATTCGCCGTCGTCGGCGGCCACGACGCGGAACTGGGCGCGGCGTTTGGCGTAGGGGGACGAGGGGTCGAGGGGGCTGGAGGTGTCGGGGGCGCCCACCGAGCGCGCCGCGTAGGGCCCGGGCTTGGCGGGTCCGGCCTCGGGCGGGCCCGCCTGCGCGTCGCGCCCCGCCTCGGCGGCCCTGCGCACCGCGTCCACCAGTGCCAGAAGGTCGTCGCCCGAGGGCGGCGCGGGCTCGAAGTTGGTCGCGAGGCGCACCACCTGCCACCCGCGGGGGGCGGTGAGGTGCTCGGCGTGCTCGTCGCAAAGGTCGTAGGAGTTGGGATCTGCGGCCGTCGCCAGGGGGCCGAGCACGACCGTGGAGTCCTTGTAATCGTAGGTGAGGGTCGCCACCGCGCCGCGCGAGCACCCGGGTTTCGAACAATGTCTGGCCGCAATCACCCCACAAGGGTACGACACCTGGGCCGCGTTGGGGGCGCCCGTGGGGCACGGCCCGTAGGCTGGGTGGGTGCGCCCCTCCGTCCGCCGCAGATCCGCCCGCGACCGCCATGGCCGCGGTTCCCGCAGTCCCCTGTTCTTCCCCGGGACCCCCGCCTGGCGGACCCGCCGCGAGGACTTCGATCTGCTCGTGTCGTCCCTGGTCGCCGAACTGGCCGACCGGTGGCCGGCCGTCTCCTCGATCGAGTTCGCCACCGAGGACGTACCGCCCTCGGACCCGGCCCCGTGGGAGTCGCATTCAGTGGTCCTGGCGCGGATCTTCCCGGCCGACCGACGCAGGGGCCTGCGCGACCGGATCGTGGTGTACAGGCTTCCCCTGGCGCTGCGCTGCGCGCCGGCGGAGGTCGAGGGCGTCACGAGGCGCCTGCTCGTCGAGCGCATCTCGCACGTCCTAGCACTGCCGCCCGACGAGATCGACGACCTGCTGCGGTAGCGGCGGCCGTTCGGGCGCGCTGACGGGGGCGGCCGCGTCGGCGCGCACGATCCGCGACGACGACCGTTGCCAACGGCGACGAGCACTACTGCGTGAGCGCGAGTTATCGACACCAGCGCGCGTTATATCCCCCTCGCGGTGTCGACGACCCCCTCACGGTGTCGACAACGCGCGCCGGTGCGCTCGTGCGGGGCTCTCCCGCGGGCGCGCCCTAGTCCTCGGCGGCCACGCGGGCCGTCGTCGCGGTGATGCCCAGGGTCCCGATGCTCCACGCCGCGTGGAGGGTGCCGACGGGGGTGTCGGCCTCGACGACGAGCGCCGCCGTTATCGGCGCGGTCGCGGTGAGGGTCCCACCTGAAGCGGGCAGGTCGATCGTCTGGGGGGTTCCGGGGCTGAGCTGGACCGCCTGCCCGCCGACGCTGGCGTCGACCTGGTCCGCCCCGTTGGCCAGCAGGGTGATCCGGACGCGGACGGCATCGACACCGGAGGGCGTGTCAACCGATGTGGCGCGCAGGGGATCGGCCGCGAGTTGCGCTTTGACCAGCGCGGTCACGTCCTTCGCCCCGGGCAGGGAGGCGCGCGCCACCGGGGACGCTGGCGAGACGACGGAGCGCGACACCCATGCCTGTGCGGGATCCGTCCACGGCGCCCCGATGCGGGCGGAGGTCACCTGAGCGACGACGGGGTGGTCGGAGGCGATGGAGAGCGCGACGGGCTCCTTGGAGCGCGTCATCCCGTCGAGGGGGATGTCGATGGCGGTGCGTCCGTCGACGGTGACGTCCCCAGCGGGCAGTGGCGCCGACCCGGAGTCGTCGTGGACGGTGACGGACACCGAGGCGGCCTCGGCCGACGGCACGGCGATGCGCAGGGAGGACCCTGCGCCCGCCTCGATCCCCGGGATCACGGTGGTCGTGGAGGGGCGCACGGACGGGCCCCACGAGGCCCCCTGCGGGATCTCCCCGTCCATGACGGACGTCTGGGCCCACGCCGCGACTCCTCCCGCGTCCGCGCTCACACGCACGGCCAGGTTCGTCTCGTCCGGGAACCACCCCGCCAGCAGCACGGACACGGACTTCCCCGCTGGCACGCGCACCTGTTGGGCTCCTTCGCCGATCTTCCCGGATCCGCCGTAGCCCTCAATGGAGGCCAAGGACGCTGTGGCCGAGGGATTGGCCAGTGTGAGGACGACGTCGGAGCCGGAGGTCGTGGCCCCGGCGGCGAGCCACTGCTCGGACATCGGGGTCGAGCAGCCCGTCACCGACAGGCCTGCGAGCTCGCCCCCTCCCTGCCCGGCGACGACGAAGGCCGACGGGATCGGCGTCCCGGCACCGGTCCCCGACTCGGTGACCGTGGCGGGCGCGGGCGTCAGGGGCACGGCGCTGGTGGTGGACCAGGCGCCCCCGGGAGCGCTCTGATCGGTCTTGAAGGGGTTGGTGACGCCGGGAGGGCAGGCCAGGGTGACGGAGCTGGGCGCCACGTCCAGGGAGGCCGTGGGTGCGGACTCGGCCCGCGGGGCGGGCGCCCACGCCTGCGCCGAGGCCACCAGGCCGACGCATGCGGCACCGGCCACCAGGGCGGCGAGCGGAGCGGGTGGTCTTCTCATGACCGCCTCCTCAACGGCACGGATCCGGCTGCGGCGACCACCAGCGCGAGGCCGCTGACGGCCCACCACGGGTAGGTCCACCACGCGCGGTGCACGATGGTGAGGCGCCCCGCGCCGACCAGGGCGAAGCTCTGGCTCCAGCCGTCGGCACTGGCCACGGGATCCAGGGAGCGCCCGTCCAGGGTGGCCCGCCATCCGCTATCGGCGCGTTCGGCCAATGTCACGGTGGGGCCGCTCGCCTCGACCGCTCCGTCGGTCGTCAGGTTGGTGGAACCAACGTTCGCCCATCCACCGCCGGTGGCCAGAATCCGTACCCGCGCGCTCTGCGCGCCGTCCGGACGCAGGCGCCACACGGCCCCGGCGTCGGTGTCGCCCACTTTCTCCAGCCCCGGCGCGCGCGCGAGGCCTTGGGCGATGTCGTCGCCCCCGGGCGCGCCCAGGGGCACCAGGATCGTGTCGATCCCGTGGTCGGCCAGGGCGGTGGCGGTGGCCTCGTCGGGGTAGACGACCAGGGTGAGTGCCAGGCCGGCCAGCGAGGCGGTCGCCGGGTCGTCGATCTCCCCCCGCTGGGCGGCGGCGCGCGAGCGCGCGAGGGCGAGGGCACGGGTGAGGGGACTGCCCTCGGTCATCGCCCTGCCGTTGCCCCGCCAGATCTGGGCGGTCAGGGTGTCCGACGGGCTACCGGTGAGGACGAGGATCCGCCCGGCGCGGGACGACAGGGCGGCCTGCGCGCTCACAGCGGGCACCAGCGGCGAGCGCACGGCGTGGACGTGCTCGTCGAGGGACATCGTGTAGGTGGAGGCACCGGCGAAGGCGCTCTCCTGGGCCGAGCGCTCCCACGCGCCGCACGCGATGGCCAGCAGCGGGACCAGGCAGGCCGCCAGTGCCAGGCGCCCGGTGCGTTTGAGGGCAGCGGAGTCCCACGGCTCCTCCGAGGGGCGCGCCGAGCGCGCCAGGGCCAGGGCGAACAGGGCGCAGGCGAGGGTGAGGGCGGGGGCGGACCAGGCGTGGACGACGGCACCGCCGTCTTGGCCGACGGAGAGCAGGGAGAGGGCGTGGGCGCCTGCCACGCACATCAGCGCGAGGCCCACGAGGCCGCTGGGGGCGGTGTCGCCCCGCCTGAGCGCGCCGAGTGCGGCGCCGATGGCCCACAGGGCGAGGAGGGCGAAGGGGAGGGCCAGTGCCCACGTCTCCACCTGGGAGGCGGGCGCGGCGGCGAGCCCGAGGGCGGCCTGCCACCCCTGGGCCGGGGTGTGGTCGTGGGCGCCGCCGCTGGTGGCGGCGAGGGCGCGCCACGCGGAGGGGTGTGCGGCGATGGAGCCCAGGGTGGGCGCGAGCAGCGCCCAGGCGGGCACCAGGGTGGCCAGCAGGGGGACGCCCGGCCGGCTCCCCCCGGCGCCGCGGAGCCTGGAGACGGCGATTCCTGCGGCAGTGGTGGCGATCAGCGCCCACGGCGCCGCGGCCGCGATGACGACCGCCGCCAGCGCCGCCCTTCCGTGCGCGCCGCGCAGGCGGATCCCGGGCACAGGAGTGGGCCCGTCGGCTCCGTCGACGACCAGCTGGGGGTCGGCGCCCGCCAGGCGCGCCCACGAGCAGGCCAGCACGGGGACGGCCAGGTGGACGGCGACTGCGGCGAGTTGCCCGTGGAACTGGCTGAGGACGAGGGGCGGCAGGCAGGCCCACAGGAGGCTGAGCAGGGCGCGTCGGGACGGCGGGGCCGTCATGAGCCTGGTGGCCGGCCACGCGGCGAGGACGGCCAGGGGCGCGGCCGCGACGAGGACGAACGCGGCGAGGGAACCGGGGGTCGCGCCGATGAGGGAGAGCGGCCAGCTCAGGACGGCCAGCGGAACCAGCAGCGGGTCGGGCGCCGCCGGGTAGCCGTCCCCGCCGGGGATCCATGACGCCCAGGCGGCCTCCCACAGGTCCGGCCAGCGGCTGGGCAGGCTCGCCCAGGCGCCGCCGGCGAAGCCCTGGCCGGACCCCCACCAGGTGAGCGCCGCGCCGATGGAGGCGACGGCGAGGGCGCTCAGGAGGGCCGCCATCGCGGAGAGCCGGTAGCGGCGCTGGGAGGACTCGACCAACGGGTCGATGCGCTCCTCGGGGTCGTTGTCGGGGGCCGCGTCGGGCTCGCGGGCCAGGGCACGGGGGCGCGTTTCGAGGGCGCGCAGCGCTGAGCGCGGCACCGTCCGGGTCCGCGAGGCGCGGAACCGGCCGACGAGGAGCTGCCCCGTGGCGAGGACGACGGAGAGCCACGCGCCGACTTCCGCGAGGGCGAGGTGCCCGGCGCCCGTGACGACGCGCCCGAGGGCGCGCGCCGGGGACCATATGAGGAGCCACGCCATGAGCAGGGGGACCTGCCATGCGGGAACGGCTTTCATCCAGTTGTAGAGCTGGGCGCGCCGGCGCCTGCGGAAGGAGGCGTCCTCGTCCTGGCGGCCCGGCAGGTCATCGGGGTCCTGGAGCGGCCCGCCCCTTCCCGAGTCGGCGTCGGCGGCGGGAGCCAGGGACCGCCTCCTGTGGCGGAGCCGGGCGCCGGGGGCGACGACGACGCGGTACCCGGCCAGGTGGAGGCGGCGCCCGAGGTCGAGGCCGTCGCCGAAGGGACCGAGGGCGGGGTCGGTGCCGCCGACGGCGTCCCACGCGCGCGAGTCGATGAGCATACCCGCAGTGCCGACGCCGAGGACGTCTGTGGTCCCGTCGTACTGGCCCTGGTCGATCTCGTCGGGGCGGACGCGCTCGAGGCGGCGGGCACTGCGGGTCGCGAATACGCCGACTTCGAGCAGGTGGGAGCCGTCCCAGGAGAGTTGTTTGGGGCCGACTGCGCCGATCGTACGACCGCTCTGTGCAACACGCCACAAACGGGCGAGACAGGTGTTCTCAGGGGCAGAATCGTCATGGAGGACCCACCACCAGCGGCTCTCGACGAAGGCCCCGGACGACCCCGCAACCTCGTCCACGGCCCTGCGGACGGCGTCGCCAAGGTTCTTGGCCCGGCCGACGCGGACCAGGCGCACACCCTCGGGCAGCACAGTGGCATCCCAGGGCACTGTCCCCCTGCCCGCGACATCGATGACGGTGACCGAGGCGGGGGCCACCGTCTGCTCGACGATGGCCCGCAGAACCTCGGAGCAATCGGCACTGCGCCCGCGCGAGACCACTAGCGCGGCCACATGGCCGAGGACTTGGCTACTCACCCCGCCATGCGGCGCAGGCGCCGCCGCTCACGCTCTGACAGACCGCCCCAGATCCCGAAGCGCTCATCGTTGGCGAGGGCGTACTCCAGGCACTCCTCGCGCACGTCGCAGGACTGGCACACAGCCTTGGCCTCCCGCGTCGATCCACCCTTCTCCGGGAAGAACGCCTCGGGGTCGGTCTGGGCGCAGAGGGCGTGGGCCTGCCAAGCGAGGGGTCCATCGACGCGAGCGTAGAGCTCGTCATCAGCTGGATCAGACCAATCGATGGGCCCGTCACCGAAGATGTTCCACACTGGCGCGTCTCCTTCATAACGAATCGATATACAAGAGAATTACACGCGTGTCATTGCCCCTTCGTCAAGTTGTTAGACGATATTGAGACTTTCATCGTTCGACTTGACCTTCTGGTAAAATTGCGTATAGGGGTAACAGTTATCAAGTTACTAGATACTCAGAAAGGGTGGGACCTTGGTTATAGTTAGTTCATGCCCTTAAATAATACTATTATCGTGTCTAGTGTCACAAAACTGGCTTCATGCTTGAACGCACGGTCAGGCCCGGCCCTCACCGTCTACTCGGCCGAGCGCGTCGAGCTCGGCGGCCCCGTCACCGCCCGCTGGATCACCAAGATCGCGAACTACCTCCAGAACGAGGCGGGCGCGCCCCTCTTCGGCGACGAGGAGCCCCACCCCGCCCGCCTCCACACGAGGATCGAGCCGTGGCAGCAGATCCTGTGGGAGGTCACGGCCAGGTGCCTGGGCTGGGAGATCCTGGACACCCCCCGCCTCCTGCCCGGCGACGTCGTCGTGGGCGCGGACGTCGACGGCCTGCTCGCACGGGCCGCCGCGGCCGGCGCCCACGCCCTCGCCCAGCCCGCCGCCCACCTCGCCTTCGCCTGGGACGGACCACTCCCCCAGGGCGTACTCGACGCCCTCCAGGAGATCGGCGCACAGTCCGACGCGCCCGACCACCCCGCCCCCGACCTGGTCGAAGCGGTTCTGGACGAGGCCCTGGCAGGCTCCCACCCGCACCCTGAACCGGCCGGGGACCGCGTCGCGCTGCTATGGAGCGCCCGACACTGCCCCGGGCAGGTCCTCGACCAATGGGCCCGCGGGCGGTCCGTCGTCGTCATCAACCCCACACACCACGGGCCCATCGACGCCCAGGCCCTCCTGGCGGCGGAGGGGATGGAGGGGCCGATCACAATTTACATGCCCAGTAACCATTGATATTTGTTTGACCGACCTGTCGGGATTCGGGCGGTCAGTTTTACCCACAGGCCTGTTGACGGAGTTCTGGGCCCCCTCGGCGGGTCCGACGAAGCAGCGCATTGGTGGACAGTTTTCAATATTCAGCAACCATAGCGAGCAGGATCACTCGCCAATTGTGGGCGCATTCGGACCTCAATAGAGACGCAAAGCATAAATCCGCTGGTGAGAGTCGTAAACGTCTGACTCGGGTGGAAGATTCCGGGAGCCGTGGTTCCCCAGGGGCTACCACACGCCCAGCACGCGGGCCCCCGCCAGCTTGATCCCCTCGGTCAGTTGGCGCCTGATCCGCGCGAAGCGCAGCGCGAAGGCGAAGCGGGACCACACCGAGGTCGAGCGGAGGTTGGCCGCCAACGACTCCAGGGCGCGGCGCTCCCTGGGGTCGTAGGAGCCGACGCTCAGGCACGCCTGGGCGACCAGGATGAACTGGCGCCGGTAGAAACCCGAGCGCAGCTTCTCCATGCGGGCCCTGGTCGCTCCCGCCCCCGAGTTGGCGCCCTGGACGTTCGAGTCGTGCTGACGGTACTCCAGGGTCGGCTCCTCGCCGATCACCCACGTGGCGCCCAGAGCGCGCGCCAGGGCATAGAGGTACCAGTCGTGCACGTCGATCCCCGTCGAGTCCAAGCGCGCCAGAGCGCCGACGAGGCGGCGGTGCGCATCGGGGGAGAAAACGTAGGTCGAGCCCGGCCCAGCGGCCTCGAAGATGTAGTCCCACCGGCGCTGGGGGCCGGACTTGCGGATCAGGTGCCGGTCGCGCACGGAACCGTCCTCGTCGCACCGGAAGGCCATGACGTTGGAGGAGACCGCGTCCGCGCCCCGGCTCCTCATCAGCTCCAGTTGGCTGGACAGTTTGTCCGGGTGCCACACGTCGTCCTGGTCGGTGAAGGCGACGAAGGATCCGTCGGGGTCGTGGGTGGTGAACAGGTGCAGGAAGTTGCCCGCGACCCCCGGCTCCCCCTGCCGCCGTGGCAGGACCCGGATCCGCGGATCCGAGGCCGACCAGCGGGTGAGCAGATCCACCGTGGAATCCGTGGACCCGTCGTCGGAGACGACCAGGCGCACATCGACGCCCTGCTGGCCCAGGATGGAATCGACCTGCTCGCGCAGCCAACGGCCCTCGTGGGAGGCGCCGTTGTAGGTCGCCATGAGGACGCTCACGCGGGGGAGGCCCCCCTCGGGGCGACGGGAACCGGGGGCGGCGCCCTGCGGGCCGCCGCCTTGCACGTGGCGGGCTGCGCAGCCGTCGCCCTCGGGCCCGCGGGACCCGGGGCCGGCGTTCGCTGCCAACGCCTCAGTGCCCCTCGGCCGCGTACTTCGCCTCAACGGCCTCCTTCAGGGGCGCCCACCATGCCTCGTTGCCCGTGTACCAGGCGATCGTGTCAGCCAGGCCGTCGCGGAAGTTGGTGAAGCGGGGCGCCCAGCCGAGTTCGGTGACGAGTTTGGAGTTGTCGATCGCGTAGCGCAGGTCGTGGCCCGGGCGGTCGGTGACGTGGTCGAAGTCGTCGGCCGGGTACCCCATGAGCTCATTGAGGATCGCGACGACTTCGCGGTTGTTGGTCTCGCCGTCGGCGCCGATCAGATAGGTCTCGCCGACGCGCCCGCGCATGAGGATCTCCCACACGGCCGTGTTGTGGTCGCGCACGTGGATCCAGTCGCGCACGTTCAGGCCGTCGCCGTACAGGCGCGGGCGCACTCCGCGAAGGCGGTTGGTGATCATACGGGGGATGAACTTCTCGATGTGCTGGTACGGGCCGTAGTTGTTGGAGCAGTTCGAGATGGTCGCCTCGACGCCGAAGGAGCGCACCCACGCGCGCACGAGGAGATCCGATCCGGCCTTGGAGGAGGAGTAGGGCGAGGACGGGTTGTAGGGGGTGGTCGGGGTGAACTTCGCGGGGTCGTCCAGCTCGAGGTCGCCGTAGACCTCGTCGGTGGAGATGTGGTGGAAGCGGACCTTGTGGCGGCGCACGGCCTCCAGCAGGGTGAAGGTGCCGACCAGGTTCGTCTGGATGAACGGCGAGGGGTCCAGCAGGGAGTTGTCGTTGTGGGACTCGGCGGCGAAGTGGACGACCGCGTCCGCCCCCACGACCACGCCGTCGACCAGGTCCGCGTCGGCGACGTCCCCTTCGACGACGGTGAGGCGGGCGGCCTGGTCCGCTGGAACGTCCGCCAGGGAGGCGCGGTTGCCCGCGTAGGTGAACTTGTCCAGGACGACGACGTCGACGCCGGGGTGGTCCTCCAGCAGGGTGTGGACGAAATTGGCTCCGATGAATCCGGCCCCGCCGGTCACAACGATCTTCATGGTGTACTTCCTTCGGTCTTCAGCGCATGCGGACGCGGCCCCCGCTGGGGCGTGCTGAGCCCATTATGCCCCACCGGGGCGCCGCCAGCGCCCGCGCGGGCAAAGGCCCCGGGGCCGCGCGCGTCCCATAGGGGCCATTAGGGTAGATTTGTCGCATACCCACCCACTGACGAATCTGCGAGGTCCCCATGTCCGACCACCCCCCGGTTCCGCGGGCGCCCTCCCGCCCCGCGCGCGCCCTGCTGGTCGCCGCGCTCGCAGTGAGCGCCCTGATCGCCGGGCTCGGATGGGTCTTCGCCTCCTCACCGGGATCCGCCCCCGACGACGACTACCACCTCGTGTCCACATGGTGCCCCCGGCCCATCGCCTCCTCGGGCTGCGAGACCACCACCATCGACGGCGACGTGTACGTGATGGCGCCGGTCACGACCTCGCACGCCCAGTGCGAGGCGTTCAGCCCGGACAAGTCCCACGCGTGCATCGACGACTACTCGGACTCCATGATGTTCCCGTCGTACAGGTACAACGACGGGGCGTACCCCTACGGCTTCTACCAGTTCCACCACCTCCTCGCCGGGGACTCCGTGGAGGCGTCCGCGTGGCACATGCGGGTGGTCAACGTGCTCATCGCGCTGGCGCTGCTGGGCGGGGTGTGCGCGCTCGCCCCCGCCTCGATGCGCCAGGGGCTCTTCCTGGCGATCACTCTGGCGTGGATCCCCATGGGCGCCTACTTCATCGCCTCGAACAACCCGTCGTCATGGGCGATCACGGGCGTTTTCGCCTACGGGTCGGGGCTCTTCGGCGCGCTGCGCTCCGACGGGCGGCGGCGGTGGGCGCTACTGGGGATCGCCCTCGTCGGCGCCCTCCTGTGCTTCGGGTCGCGCGGGGACGCCGCCTTCTACGTGTTCGTCGTCTCCCTGGGGGTCCTCATCGCGGTCGGGCGCCGCGACAGGATCGTCGAGATCGCGGGAGCGTCGGTGCTCAGCGCCATCGGCGTGTGGCTGATGGCGGGCGGCGGCCAGGCCAGCACCATCGCCTCGTCCAGCGCCACCGTGTCGCTGTCGGAGCGCCTCGCGGTGGCCATCAGCAACATCCGCTACCTGCCGGAGTACTTCGCCGGGTTCGCGGGCTTGTACTCGGGGCCCGGTTGGCGCGACACCCCTCTGCCCGGGGCGTGCGTCGTCCTGGGGCTCATGCTGCTGGGCGTCGGCGTCCTCATCGGCGGGCACGCCATGACGTGGCGCAAGGCCGCGTCCGTCGTCGTGGTCCTCGGCGCCATGGCGGGCATCCCGATCCTCATCGCCACTCCGCCCACCTTCCCGAACCTGGGCGGCTACCACTCCCGCTACGCCCTGCCCCTGCTGGGGGTGTGGCTGCTGCTCTGGCTGGCCATCGGGCGCGGGCAGCAGCGCTTCTCGCGCACCCACCTGGTCCTCTTCGTCGTCGCCACCGGTGTCGTCAACGCGTCCGCGTTGCACACCACGATCGCGCGCTACACCAACGGCCTCATCCACGACGCGCTCACGGGGTGGCTGGCACCCGCGAACCTCAACCGCAAGGTGGAGTGGTGGTGGGCGGGCATGCCCCTGTCGCCGATGGCCCTGTGGGCCCTGGCCTCGGCGGCCTACGTCGCCGCCGTCGTGATCGCGTTGCGCCTGCTGGCCGCCGGGCCGGCACCGGCGCCGTCCGCCGTGTCCGCCGCCCAGCCCACCGGGTCCGGGGACGGAACCGGGGCCGAGGGAGCCGCCACCAGGGATGGGACCAGCCCCGCAGCTCCCTCCCCCGCCCCAGGCGCCCAGCCCACAGGGGCCGACTCCCCCGGCTCCGGGACCGGGGGCGTGGAAGGCACAGCCGGGACCGCCGGCCCCGGGACCAGGTGCCCCGAACCAGCAGCCGGGACGGACGCCGGGACCGCACCCCCCTCCCCCGCCTCCGACGCCCCCTCCTCAGCCCCCTCCCCGACGCAGGAGCCCACCCATGAGTGACAAAGTCACAATCGTCCTCCGCACGCGCAACCGCCCGAAGATGCTCGCCCGTGCCCTCGCCTCCATCGGCGCGCAGACCTTCACCGGCTACCGGGTCGTCGTCGTCAACGACGCGGGCGACGAGCAGCAGGTCCAGGCAGTCATCGACGCCCAGGATCCTGGGCTGCGCGAGCGCGTCGAACTGGTGACCAACGAGACCTCCGAAGGGCGCGAGGCGGCGCTCGAGTCGGGGCTCGCCGCCTCCGCGCTGGAGTACTTCGCCGTCCATGACGACGATGACGCGTGGCACCCGCGGTTCTTGGAGGAGACGGTCGCCCACCTCGACGCCCACCCCGAGATGGGGGGCGTGACGACGCGCTGCGAGATCGTGCGCGAACGCGTTCGCGCAGACGGCGAGTGCACTGAGATCGAAAGGGAGCCCCTGTCCGCCGACAGCTCCGGGCTGTCCCTGGTGGACACCCTCGTCGAGAACTACGCCCCGCCCATCTCCCAGCTCATCCGCAGGTGCGTCGCCGACCGAATCGGGCACTGGGACGGCACCTTGGCGACCCAGGCGGACTGGGAGTTCAACCTGCGACTCCTGGCGACCACCCCCGTCGGTTTCATCGACGGGCCGCCCCTGGCCGAGTGGCACCACCGCGACACCGCGGACGAGGACCTGGGCAACTCCATCGTCACCGACGCGAAGGCCCACGCGTGGGACAACCTGCGCATCCGGGACCGCTACCTCCGCTCCGCCCTCGCCTCACAGGACCCCGCCAGCCCCGACCTCGGCCAAGCGCTGCTGAGCGCTGAGCTGTACCGGCGGACCCGCGCTGAGCTGCGCCGCGCGGACGGGAGCGTCCACTCCGCGCTCGACTTGATCCACGCCGATATGGCGAAGACGCTGGCGTCCCTGCACGACGAAGTGCACGCGCTGCGCCAGGAGGTCGCCGCGCTGCGCGCCCAGGTGGAGTCCCAGAACGCATTGCGGAACGCCGTGAAGAGGACCGTAGGATTGCCCGTTCGCGCCATCCGCAGGATACGGCAGAGGTAGCGGCCGTGCGCGCGTCCGCCCGCTTCTGCGCCGCGCTGGCCGTCGGCTGCGCCGCCCTCGCCCCCGCCTGCTCCTCCCCGGACCCGGCCGTCCAGTCCGGCACCGCGGCCTCCCCCGTCCCCCAGTCGACTGGCCAGCTGCCCCAGGCCGAGCCCGCCTCCGGCGGTTGCGCCGCGATGGACGAGGTCTTCACACGGGCCGTCCAGACCACGTCCCAAGGACAGGCCTTCGCGGCGCTCACCCGGCAGGGGCCCGCCTTAGGGGCCAGCGCCGACGCGGACCCGCAGCAGGTGTGGCAGGCGTTCACCGCGCTCCTCGATTCGGACCCGTGGAAGTCGGAGTTCAAGGCGGCCGCCACGGACGACGCCTCGCGCCACGCCGTCGAGGCCCTGCACACCTACGTCCAGGTGGGCCAGCGGCTCTCCTCGGGCGCAGTCCCCGAGTACGCCGATGAGCAGCAGGCCCAGGACGACCTCAAAGCCGGGCGCGTCCCCGCACCGAACCCCGAGTACGAGCAGGCCGTGGCCGATGTCGCCGACGCGCACACGGCCCTCACCCAGTGCATGCCGCACTGGCCCGTGCTGTTCTAGCCGTCGGCCCCGCGGGCCGCAAGCGCTTGGAGCCCGGGCCGCCGAGAGCGCGCGCCCGGGCGCCATCGCCCGCGGCGGAAGGCGCCCGGTCACGGGAACGGACGAACCACGTCCCACGTCATACGGTCCCACCCGTATCCGACGGTGATGTACTGCATCCGGGCCGGGCGCCCCATCCAGTCCGTGTGCACCACCATGTCGTCGCCCAGGTAGATGGCGACATGGGTGACCGACCCGCCGGTCGTGTAGAAGACGAGGTCCCCGCGCTGGCGCTGCGACAGCGGGACGTGCTGGAAGCCCGAGTAGTCGTACAGCTCCTGGGAAGTGCGGTAGTCGGGCCACCCGTGCTTGATGACGTCGATGGGCTGGGGGTCCATGCCGCCCGCGTACAGGGACTGCAGGACCAGTCCGGAGCAGTCGTAGCCCAGGCCCGCCGGCCCGGCTCCACCCCACGTGTACGGGGTGCCGGTCTGGTTCCACGCGTACCCGATCATCGCCTCGACGCGCTCGGAACGCCGGGCCGTCAGCGGCACCGGCTGGGCCTGGTACTGGTCGACCGTCCACGGCCAGCCCGTTCCCATCGCGTTCCACGTCTCCTCATCGACGACGCCCGTCTGGGACAGGCCCGCGCGCCACTGGAAGTTCTTCACCGCCGTGACGAAGGAGGCGTCGACGCTGGCGAGCTTCATGGTGTGCCAGATGCCCAACCGCCGCTGGACGATCATCACTTTGATGCCGTTCATGCCCCAGGTGAGGGTGTTCGTGCTCCCTCCCAGACCGGTGATGTGGTCGGTCGGCTGCAGGTAGCCGGCGGGTGCCTCGTACCCCATCCAGGCGCCGGAGGGGGTGAACTCGTAGGTGCGCCCGTTGAGTACGAGGGTTTCGGTGCGCATGACCCCGGTCGCCGGATCCAGGTAGTACCAGTCGCCCGCGTCCTGCACCCAACCGGTCGCCATCGCGCCCGACGGCGCGTAGAAACGCCACCCGTCCCCACTGCTCACCCACCCGGTGCGCATCGCCCCCGAGGCGTCCATGTGGTACCGGGACCCACCCACCTGCAGGTCCCCCACAGCCATGGCCCCGGTCGCCGGATCCAGGTAGTACCAGTCGCCCGCGTCCTGCACCCAACCGGTCGCCATCGCACCCGACGGGGTCAGGAAGTACCAGGCGCCGTCCTCGCGGTACCAGCCGGTGCGCATGTAGCCGGAGGCGTCGAAGGAATAGACCGAGCCCTTGATGCGCGCCCACTGCGAGGCGGGGTAGCCCCCGTCGGAGCTGCGCCACCACCAGCGCGCCCCTTCGTTCACCCACGCCCCTCGTCCGGTGAGGTCGGGCGCTGCCGCAGGGCCGCTCGCGGGGGCAGGGTCGGCGGTAGGAGCGCCGGACTGCCCGCCGCCCTCCCCCGCCCGGGGGGAGGGTCCGGAGGATCCCGCGGTCCCCGATTGGGAGCCGGAATCATCCGCGCTGGCAGCCGAGACGGGCAGGACGCCGACGGCGAGGACGAGGCAGAGGGCGGCCAGGATGCCTCTTGGGCGCAGGGAAGTCATTGGTCGTCTCCGTTGTGGGGTGCTCTGAGACGAACTCTACGCCCCCAGCCCCCGCCGCGCACCCCGTTGCACGGCTATTCGTCCGGATTCGCCTGCGGGTCCTCCTGTTGCGCCAGCGAGTCCGCCTGCTGCACCTGCTGTCGCGCGAGGCGGTCGAAGTCCGCCTTCCCGCGCTTGGGGATGTCGAGCATCGGAGCGGAGGGCGTGAGGCCCTCGAAGGAGGCGCCCAGAATGACCAGGCCCCCCGACTCCATGCCGGGGCCGGGCAGCACGTCGAAGCGCCTCGCCTTCTGCAGGGCGTCGATGACGGCGGTCATGTCCCGGTTCTGGATCGCCGCGGACAACGTGTAGGACCCGGGGTTGAGCGCCAGGTGGGGGATCACGATGTCGAGATGCCCCTCCCCCGGCTCGATGGCGCTGGGCACGTAGGTGGCGTCCACCCCGTGCAGGCCCCACACCCACGTGCCCTCCCGGGTGTCGACGGACGCGCCGAAGACCGGGCCCTCGACGCGCTCCTGCGCCCTGTAGTGCAGGCGCAGGCGCAGGCGCTGGCCCGGGTAGACCAGGGAAACGCTCTCCCCCGCCTCGTCGAGGATGTCGATGCGGGTGATCTGGGCCTCGCCACTGCCGAAGCGCGTGCCACCGCCGGGCACTTCGACCGCGTGGTGGGCGACATCGGAGTAGGTGTCGATGACCTCTGCCGCGGTCCCCACTGCGACCATTCTCCCGTGGTCGAGCCACGCGGCCTGATCGCAGAAGGTCCGCATCTGCTCAAGGCCGTGGGAGACGACGACGACCGTGCGCCCCTGGTCCTTGAGCTGGGCGAACTTGTCCATGCACTTGTTCTGGAACTCCATGTCGCCCACGGCCAGGACCTCGTCCACCAGCAGGATGTCGGGCTCGACGTGGATGGACACGGAGAACCCCAGGCGCACGTACATGCCCGAGGAGTAGTTCTTCACTGGTTGGTCGATGAAGCGCTCGACGCCGGAGAAGTCGATGATCGCATCCAGTTTCGAGTCGATCTCCCTGCGGCTCATCCCCAGGATGGCGCCGTTGAGGTAGATGTTCTCACGGCCCGACAACTCCGGATGGAACCCGGAGCCGACCTCCAGCATGGCGGCCATGCGGCCGGTCGTGGCGATGGAGCCCTTGTCGGGGGCCAGGATACGCGCGATGCACTTGAGCAGGGTGGATTTGCCGGAGCCGTTGTGCCCCAGTAGGCCGAAGGTCTTGCCCTGCGGAATGTCGAAGGACACGTCCGACAGCGCCCAGAACTCCTCGAACTGGGCGCGGGAGCGCTGCAGGAACGCGCCCTTGAGGGACTGGTTGCGGTTCTTGTAGATGCGGAAGCGCTTGGAGACCTCCGAGATGGAAATGGCGTTCGTCATCACAGTTCCTCCACGATCCGCGCCGAGAAGCGCTTGAAGACGAGGACCCCCAGGGCGTAGACGCCCAGCGCCCAGCCGGCGCACCCCAGCCACACCTTCCACGAGGGGTTGGCGAAGCCGTAGAGGCACGAGCGGTAGGCCTCGAGGAAGAGCTCGGCGGGGTTGAGGCGGAAGAGGGTGACGATCGGCAGGGGCTCGCCGCCGATCCTCCACCCCTGCTCGTACAGCTCGTTCTGGACGTCGTTGAGCATCGACAGTGAGAAGACGACGCCCGAGGCGTACATCCAGATCTGGTTGAAGATCTTCCACAGGTGCGAAATGTCGCGGAAGTACACGGACGCGATGGCCAGGACCATGCCCATGCCGGTGACGAACAGGCAGGCGAGGACGGTGACCGCGATCACGAATGGGATCATGAGGAGGACGCCGGGACCGCCGGCGACCAGCATGACGATTCCGATGACGACCAACTCGAAGGCGAAGTCGTAGGCCAGGGCGAGCACCGTGGAGTATACGAGCACCTGGCGGGGGAAGTACACCTTGGTGAGCAGTCCCGCGTTCCCCACCAGGGAGTCCATGCCCCTCTGGATTCCGCTGGAGATGAAGTTCCAGGCGATGACGCCCACCCCGATCCACAGCGCGAAGGAGGTCAGCCCCGAGTTCACCCCCGGGTCGGCCTTGCCCCGGAACACGACGCCGAAGATGAGCGCGTACACGGCGATGGTGGCCAGGGGGTTGATGAAGGACCAGACGCGCCCCAGCGCGGTTCCCTTGAACTCCGAGGAGATGGAGCGCTGGGCCATGCGCAGCGTGAGATCTATGACCCGCTTGTAATCACTCACCTGGTTCTCGCTTCGTGGTCGGCTGGAGTGGCACGGCGTGACCGCTCGTCAAGGATAGCGCGGCGGTCACTGCGCTGTGGAGGGCGTGAGTGCGAGATAACGCTGGGTGAATTCCACGACCACCACCGACGGCCTGTACGCGGCGATGAGCGCGGCCACGTCCGTGGGGGCGGAGGCGTCGAGCGCGTGCCCGACCTGGATCGTGTACTCGAAGCTCGCCTCCAGGGCGGGCCCCAGGTTGTTGCCCTGCGAGTCGCGCACCACCAGGGCTGTGCCGCGCCCATTGGGGTTGTGGGTGAGGGCGGGCTTGTTGCGGAAGTCGACGGGGGCGGCCAGCGGCACCTCGGGCGCACCGCGCAGCGCCTCGTCCAGCTGATCCGCCCCGGGCAGTTGGTCGGCGGATTCGAACTGGGCGAGCCGGACGGCTCCGGGGTCCGTCTCGTAGACCGGCGAGGCCCAGTCGTCGGGCGCCCCGCCGCCCCAGCCGAGCTCCTCGTACTCGTTGGGGGCCGCCCCGGCGCTCGCCCCGGTGGGGCTCAGGCGCGGCAGTCCTGCCAGGGCGGGGTCGACGTCGCCCAGGCAGTCGAGGGCGGCGTCCCACGCCACGACGGCGGCGTAGGGGGACCAGTGCGGGTTGACCCGCGAGTACAGGGGCGTGGCGGGGTCCTTTTGCCGGGCAGCGGCCAGGGCGGGGCGCACATCCACCCACGAGTGGTTCCACAGGGCGGTGCGCATCAGGTCGAGGGAGGTCGTGCCGGTGAGCCGGTCGCTCCACTGGGGGAGCTTGTCGGAATAGACCTCCCACGTGGCGGGCGCGACCAGGAACAACGGCGTGGCGCCCGCGTCGGCGGCGGCCTGCTCGATGTCGCTCATGTAGCGGTCCCACGCGGCCACGCCCTCGGGCGTGGGGCGCGTGCGGCCCACCGCCTGGGAGAAGTTGTCGTTGAACACGTCCGAGAGGAACAGGTAGCCGTCACGGCCCTCGACGTAGCCCGGGGCGCCCGATCCGATGCCCGCGCTGTACGAGGCCTGGGCCGCTTCCGTGGAGGCGATCCCCCCGGTGCCCGCCACCCCCGGCGTCCACGGGCCCACGTCGGCCTTCGGCGTGGCGCCGCAGGACTCGGGCATCGTGGGGGCGGTGACCTGGTTGAAATCGACGGGGACGGATCCGGCCGCCCCCGCGGCCCCTCCCGGGGAGGGGTGGGTGTGCGCGTACCACACGCCGACGGTGGCGGCCGCCAATGAGGCGGCTGCCAGCAGTGCGAGGGGCGCGAAGCGGATGCGGTGCTTCCACGACTGCTTGGGCGCGTCCTCGTCGAAGACCACGTCGCGGAGCCCGGATTCGGATTCTTTGAACGTGGAGTTGGCTTTGGCGTTCATCGGCTTCCCTCCTCAGCGGGCGTCGGCGCGGCGCCCTTGGCGCGGGGGCCGGGGCTGCCCGCGCCGTCGTGGTCGCCGGCCCCGGGGCCCTCGCCCGTCTCCTCGGCGGCCAGGGCGGTTGCGAGGCGGGTCGAGGAGTAGGCGGGGACGACCGTGCGGCGCACGAGCGCCTCGTAGGAGGGACGGAACCTCTCGATGAGGGAGTCCAACCAGCCGGGCAGGTAGTTCTTCAGGCTCATCGCCGGCTTCTCAATGAGGTGCCACGACAGGTAGGCCAGGATGTGGCAGCCGATCACGACCGTGAGGTGGTAGGCCCACCAGCCCCGGTCCTGCAGGTGGAAGTACGCGCCGAAGGCCATGAGCGGCCATGCGTAGATGTAGATCCCGTAGGACAGGTCCCCGTTCTTCTCCCAGTTCTGCAGGGGCAGGCGCACCGCCAGGTACATGAGGAAGTAGAGGAAACCGTACTGCCCGACGATGTTCCACCCGCCAGAGGCGTAGGACAGGGCGCCGAACACCAGCGCCCCGTAGGCCAGGCGCGAGTCCATGGGGATCTTGTCGCCGTAGAGCGTGAAGAGCATGCCGAAGGCGAAGGGCGCCAGGAACATCAGCATGTACGGGTCGCGGAAGAGGATGTTGACGTTGGCCAGCTGCCCCGCGCCCATCCACTGGAGCCCGTTGAGCGCGATGAGGACGATCGCGAAGGCCCCGCCGACCTTCTTGTTGGCCAGCGCCCCGAAGAGTCCCAGGACGGCGACCAGGATGTAGGCCTTGAACTCGTAGATCAGCGTCCACGCGGAGCCGTTCCAGTCGCGGGCGCCGTGGAGGACGTAGTAGGGCAGTGTCTCGCCCATTCCCGCGATATTGCGCTGGCTCAGGTTGAGCCACATGTTGTTCGCGAAGTACGTCAGGGGCGACTCGGTCTGGGGGTGCAGGTAGCCGCTGATGGACCCGTGCATGTGCCAGTAGGCGATGGGCGCCAGGACCACCACGGTGAAGAGCATCGCCGCCCAGAACGCGGGGAAGATCCGAAGGCACCTGCGCCACATGTAGCGCCAGATCGTGGCGCGGCCCATCCGCGAGCGGGTGATGAGGAATCCCGAGAAGAAGAAGAATCCCGCCACGGCGACGCCGCCGATCGACTGCTCCCGTGAGACCTGGACGCCCAGGTCCTCGCCGCCGTAGAAGCCCGCGATGGGGCCCGCGTGGGAGAAGATCACCATGAAGGCCATCAGCCACCGGAGGAAGCCGATGGAGTTGTTGCGCGAGTCGAACGCCTCGGCGACCGACAGCGGTGTGTGGGGCCGGTACGCGGACGCCTTCCCCAGGGGACGGCTCATCGGCGGCCCCTGAGCGAGCGGAGGGCGGCGACGGCCTTGCGGCCCGCCCGGTAGGCGGGCTTGAGGGCGTTGCCGATTCCGGGGCTGCGCAGCATGATGTTCGTCTTGACCGCTCCGAGCACGTTGGGGACCTGCCCGACGCGCGCCTTGAGGTAGGGGACCTGGTCGATGGAGAAGGCGGGCAGCATGGAGGAGGTCGCCGCGAGCTTGTACTCGAGGTACCCGTAGTAGACGCCGGCCCACTTGGGGGTCATGACGGGACGGGCGAAGTAGCCCTCGGACAGGACCGCGTACGCGAGCAGGCGCTCGATGACGTGGGCCAGGGAGCCGTCCTGGTAGCCGCCCTCGGGCGGGAAGTCGTCGTGGGTGAGTCCCGCCTCGACCAGGGGGCGCAGCGCGCGGGGCCGGGCGATGAACATGGACCCGTAGGGCGCCAGGGGCTGGTGGTCGTCGAAGGGGACGGTGATGCCGATCCGCTTCGCCAGTTCGCGCGCGGGACGGCGGTTGGCGAACCAGGCGTGGCCCATCGTGGGGTAGCCCATGTGCGGCATGGGCGCCAGTGCCATACCCAGCCCGGGGTGGTCGGCGAACTCGGCGAGGATGTTGGCCACGTGGTCCTTGGAGTCCAGGAGGTTCTCGTAGAGGTGGTCCTTGAAGAGGTGGGCGGCGTTGGCCTCGTCCTGCACGGATTTCTTCGAGTGGATCTTCACGACGATGTCGTAGTCGTCGCCCGCCAGCACGTCGGCGCAGTCCACCAGGAACGCGGAGATGTCGCGCCCGCGGTTCGAGGCGACGACGCGCACCTCCCCGGCGACGCCCCTGCGCGCCATGGTCTCCTCGATGGCGGCCTTGCGCTCCTCGTCGGCCGTGGTGGCGACCAGGCGCCAGCCGTCGGGCAGCGCCGAGAGCCGGTCGATGATCTCGTCGGCCATGTCCGCGTAGAAGATGTGCGCGATGGCGGCGACACGCAGCGAGGCGGCCTTCTCGCGGGCCTGCGGCGCGGCGAAGGGGGGCACGACTGTGGTCAGGCCGGCGTTGGTGACGAGGTCGCGGGGCTTGGAGGTGCGGGCCAGGTTGGTGAGGATGAGGTCCGTGTCGTAGCCGGACCGGGCCGCCAGCTCCAGCATGTCCGCCCCGACGATGGCGTGGCGGTCCAGGTAGAGGGGGTCGTGGAAGAGGTTGCGCCTCTTGAGGATGGGGCACCCGTCGGCCAGCAGTTGCGCGGCGTTGTCGAAGACGGGGTTGCGCGAGGGGTAGTCCTCCCTGGGGTAAGCGACCTTGTGCGTGTAGCCGAGCTCCGTGAAGTGCTCGGTGAAACGCGTCTCGTGCCATTGGATCGAGTCGTTGTACGAGGAGATCTGGGGCATGGAGCTCCAGTAGTCGCGGAAGTCGGCGCTGGTGAGCAGGGGGTTGCGCACAGCGATCCAGTGGGATTGGATGTGGCGCGGCATGACGGTCTTGGCCAGGAAGGGATGGGGGCGGACCTCGTCGTGCTCGGTGATGCCCCAGAAGTCCACGTCGCCCCACTCGTCGACACGGTCGAAGAGGTTCTTCCAGGGGTTGACGGGGGCGAAGAAGGTGTAGTTGAAGAGGACGAGCTCGTCGAAGGAGCCCAGCCTGTCCCACCCGAAGGCGTCGAGCCCGTCCTGGTAGCCGCCGACGTCGAATCCGACGTTCTCGCGCTCGATCACGGTTGTGGCGACGCCCTCCAGGCGCGCCCTGGCGGTCCCGTCCAAGGGGGAGTTCGACACCACGAGGATCTCGTCGATGTGCTCTCGCAGGGTGCCCAGGCACTTGAGGATGTAGTCGTCGACCTTGCCCTGGGGGTCGAAGAACAGGAAGATTCCTCCGCGTCGCATCCCTCAGGCCCCCTGTCCGCCGGGGGCCGCGCCCACGTCGATGCGGGCGCCGGGCCCGTCGAGCGCCTCGAGGATCTCGGTGATCCGGGTCGCGTCCCCCCACACGCCGGGCGAGTCGTAGGGGCGGTCGGGGAAGGCGCCGTACTCGAGGGAGATGTCCAGGCCGTTCTCGCGGATGTACGCCTCGACGCGCTCGGCGAGGCTGATGGGCTTGCCCGTGCAGATGTTGATCGTGCCGGTGACGGCGTCCTGGCTGACGGCGGCGGCGATCTGGTGGGCCAGGCCCTGCACGGAGATGAAGTCGTAGAGGTTCTTCCCGCTGGTGAAGGGGAAGGTCTTCTTCCCCTCCTCGGCGGCGGCGAGCAGTTTGGCGAAGATCGAGGACCCGTACTTGTCGTCCCCGACGATGTAGTACCCGCGCAGCCATTGCAGGGAGGCGCCGTTGGCCGAGGCGAGCAGCTGGGCGGTCTGGCGCAGGGCGTTCTTCGCAATGCCGTACAAGGAGGCGGGGGCGCAGGGCGTGTCGGCGGTGATCGCGCCCTCCCAGTAGCCGACCTCGTGCATGGAGCCCATAACGGCGAGGCGTTCGAGGCCGCCCTTGTAGAGGGCGTCGATCAGGCGGTAGTGGGCGGGCAGGTCCTCGATATGAGCGGGCGAGTTGTGGACGAAGCCGTCGCGCCAGGCCAGGTGGAGGACGGCGTCGGGCCGTCCCATCCGGTCGTAGATGTCGGCGCTCCCGTCGAAGATGTTGATGTCGAGGCGCCGCGCCCGCTCGTCGACGCCGTCGAGGCGCGGGTCGACGACGCTGACGTCGAGGCCCCGTTCCAGCAGCGCTCGGACGACGTGACGGCCGATGTAGCCACCGGCACCGGTTACGAGGACAGTCTTCACCATGGTTGGAAGTCTACCAACGCGCGCGGTCGGCGCTGGGTCCCGTTCCGCGTGGGGCAGGCGTGTTCTGGCACACGCGCCCCCGCGCGCGAGGGCCGGGTGCGCCGACCGCGACGGCAATGGGCAGCAGGGCACACGCGCCCCCGCGCGCGAGGGCCGGGTGATGGTGCGCAGAGTTCGCATGGCTGTCCTGTCCACGCGCCCCCGCGCGCGAGGGCCGGGTGGTCGCCGGCATCCTCGGCGGCCTCCTCTACACCACGCGTCCCCGCGCGCGAGGGCCGGGCGGCGCAGGGCTACTCGGAGCCGCCCTCCACGGTTCCCGCGACCCGCCACGTGATGAACGCCGCGGCGGCGCACAGCCCGATCACAGTGAAGTCACTGGCGCCCTGGAGGACGTTCACCACGAATTGGACGACAAAGCCGAGGGGCCGCGAGGACCCCTTCTGCAGGTCCGCCCACCACAGCAGGTACGTGCCCAGCGTCTGGCAGACGAGGTTGAGGACCAGCGCCCCCAGGGTGTACACGAGCGCCCATTTGCCCGTTGCCCGGAGTTGTTGACTGCTCATAAGCGCCTCCCTGGCGGATCGTGTTCTTCAGCGGCCGCCCTCCGCTGGGCTTCCCCCGCCTTCGCCCGGCCTGGCGGCCAGGTCCTTCCACCGCTATCCTCCATCCCCGGGGGCGAGCGGCGCAAGGAATCCACGCCCGAGCCCTGGCCCCTGTTGGCGGGGCCGCGGCGCCCTTGTCGTCGTGGCCCGGCCGCCCGCGACTCGTCCACGCCGCGCCAGACCGGGAGGCGGCATCGGAGCCCCACAGCTGGGGCAGCACCGGGGAGTCCACGCCCGCCAGACGCGGTGACGGCCCTTGGGGCCTTGGAGGGCTTCGCCGAGTCCGACCCCGGGCCCGCTACCCCCAGACGGTGGCGACTTGGGAGGAAAGCCCAGGCCGGTTCGCGCCATTCCCGGAGCTTCCCGCCCGCGGGGCGCCGCATCGTGCCTCCCCCACTGGCGCAGGAGGCACCCCTTCACCAACGCTATTGAGTCCGCGAGCGACCAACTGCGCAGGGCGACCAAGAACCGCGGCCACTCCCCCTCCTCCGACGAGGCCGCGGTCGGACTCCCGTGGCCACCAGAGCCGCAACAGCTGCGAACGCGCCCAAGAGTGAGACATGGACCAGGGCAAGCCCGCCAGCAAACGCACCGCCCCCCACGCCAAAGCCACGCCCCCTCCAACCGCAGAACAGGCCCCCGCACGAGCCCGCACCTGCACCACTAAGGCACTGCCCGCACCACTTAGGCCCCCGACACGCCGGGAGAACCAGGACCCACGTCGGCCCAAGTGGCGCACCAGCGCGCTAAGTGGTGCAGCGACGCTCTAGGCGGTGCAGCAGAGCACTACGCGACGCGGCCGCGCACTAAGTGGCGCAGTGGCGCAACGGCGCGAGGATCCCGCAGCACAGCACACGAAGCCGCCCGGAGCACCGCCAACGGACCACACACAGCCCCCACAACCACGCGCACAAGCACCGGAATCAGACCGCACGGCGACCGCGCCTCGTGCGAGGAGTACGTGTTCGCCCCGGCGCGCCGGGGCGCCGACGTGCTGCCGGTAGACGATCCGTCCCGAACCCGGCCGTGATCACGGCACGGCCCGCACCGGCCTTTGAAACGGCAGCAGGCCCTCCAGAAGCTCCCACTGCCCGTCATTGATCAACCACAACCGAGACACGCCGCCCTCCTCCCTCCACACACCCCTTCATAGACACGCCCAGGCACTCGTCACCCGGGGCCGCGGCGCCCTTCCGCGCGTGGCGAGCGGTATTGGGGTAGGAAACCACCGATTGGGGTAGGCAAATCGCCTACCCCAATGACCCGTTGCCTACCCCAATGCTGGCCCGCGACCGTCCGAGGCCGTCCCGCACCCGCCCGAGGCCGGCCTGTGACCGCGCGGGCGCCACTACCCGCGGCGCCTGCGCCGGCGCGCCCGCAGCGCCCTCGGCATCCCCGCCAGCCCCTCGCGGACCCCCCGGGCGCCGGGGCCCCGGAACCCCGCCCGGGCGGCGCGGACGAGGGAGCGCGCCAGGGCCGAGACCACCACGCGCGCTGGGGCGTGCTCGGCGGCCACGACCAGGCGGTTGCGGGCGTTGACGCGGATGAACATCGGCGAGCCGGTGCCCGACGAGGCCGCGTGGTCGTGGCGCGCGACGGCTCCGCTCACGTAGGCGGCCGCGTAGCCCGCCTCGCGCAGCCTCCAGGACAGGTCCGTGTCCTCGTAGTACATGAACAGGTCGGTGCGGATCCCCCCGACTGCCTCCCACGCCCGGCGGGAGACGGCGCAGGCCCCGCCGCACACGCCGAAGACGCCGACGGGGGCGTCCAGGCCGCGCGCGGGGGAGAGCCAGTCCCGGTCGTAGCCGTTGCCGGAGGCATCGACGAGGTTTCCGGTGGAGTTGACCAGGACGGCCCCCTCCCCCGCCTCGTCGTCGTCCAGGCGCGTCCACCGGGCGCCGTCGCGGGCCACCAGGTGGGGGCGGTCCTCGCCGTCGGCCAGCGGCCTCCACGTGCCGCTGAGCAGGATGAGGGCTGTGGTGGCCCCCACCTCGGCCCCCCCGCGGGTGGTGCCCAGGGGGGCCAGCAGCGCGTCCAAGTACCCGTCGTCCACGGTGGCGTCGTTGTTGAGCAGGGCGATGGCGTCCTCGTCGGCCCCTCCGGCCCCCGCTGCGACGCCCGCGCCGAAACCGGCGTTGACGGGGTTCTCGACGAGGCTCACGCGCGCCCCGGCGGCGGCTCCGCGCAGAGCGTCCAGTCCCCCGCTGATGACGGCGGC
This sequence comes from Schaalia georgiae DSM 6843, assembly GCF_000429245.1. GTDB lineage: Bacteria > Actinomycetota > Actinomycetes > Actinomycetales > Actinomycetaceae > Pauljensenia > Pauljensenia georgiae. Next base: position 173,669 of record NZ_KE386870.1, on the reverse strand, counting down.
GGAGTCGTCGCCCGACCCGTTGTCCACGAGGACCAGGTGGTCGCCGCTGCCCAGTTGGGGCGCGATGGACCGGGCGGCCCGCAGGGTGAGGGCGGGGTTGCGCCAGTTCACGATGATGACGCGGACGGTGGGGCGCGCGCTCATCGCACCAAGTCCTGGTAGACGGCGGCGTGGGCGCGGGCCGATTCCTCCCATGTGAACAGCGACGCCCGCTCGCGCCCGGCCGCGGCGAGGCGGTCGTGGTCCGCGCCCGCCGCCGCCGCGAGCGCCTCGGCGAGGGCACCGGCGTCCACCGGGTCGACGAGCAGTCCCGCGTCGCCGGCGACCTCCTCCATGCACGTGCCCGCCGAGGTGACCACGGGGGCGCCGTGCGCCATTGCCTCCAGAACGGGCAGGCCGAAGCCCTCCCAGATGGAGGGGAATGTGAATGCGCGCGCGCCCGCGTAGGCGGCGGCCAGGTCGGCGTCGCCCAAGCGCCCCAGGACGTGGAGGCGCCCGGCGGGGATCTCCTCGGCCAGGGAGGCCTCCTCGGTGGCGTCCTCGCCCCATCCGGCTGGGCCCACCAGGACCAGGTCGAGGTCCGAGGCGGGGGCCAGGCGCGCGAAGGCGCGCAGCAGGGTGGGCAGGTTCTTGCGGGGCTCGCGGGTGCCGACCCACAGGATGTAGGGGCGCGTGAGGGAGTGGGCCTCCTGGAACGCCCGGACCTGGTCCGCACTGGCCGGGGTGTGGGTGAGACCGTGGGGGATCACCGTGATCCTCGCCGCGTCGAGGCCTGCCGCGACGCAGTCGTCCGCGGTGGCCCTGCTGGGGACGATGATGGCGCCAGCGCGCCGCCGTGTCTTGTCCAGGGCGCGGCGGAAGTAGGCGTTGCCGTGGCGGGTGAAGTGCGCGGGGTCGCGCACGAAGGCGACGTCGTGGACGGTGACCGCCAGGGGCTTGGACGTGGGGGGGATCGCCCACGTGGTCGCGTGAACGGCGTCCGCCTCACCGGAGGGCCCTGCCACCATGCGGTCCACTCCCGGCGCGCCCGCGCGGTCCCACGCCGCGTAGAGCAGGCGCCTGGGCAGGCGGGAGTTGACGACGGGGATGGTGAGGCCGACCGAGGCGGGGGCCGGCCCGCCCCTCCCGTGGGCTGCCGCGATCCCGAGGGCGTGCGCGCCCGCTGCGCCCAGGCGGGAGGCGACCTCGACGATGTACCTGCCCGATCCCCCGGGCACGGGCTGCCACATTTGTTCGACCACCAGGGCGACTCTGACGCTCATGCCCCAAGGGTATCGAATGGGGCGGCCGCGCGGGCAGGGCACCCGCGACCGGCTAGGCCCCGCCCTTGCGCGCGGGCGGCCTCGTCGCGGTCATCCACGCGGAAAAGGCAAGGCGCGGGGCACGGGACCGGTGGCTCACCTAGTAGCATGGTTCCAACCGATCGCCCCACAGTTAGGTAGGACTGCCGTGGCCCCCTCCGCCGACTTCTCGGTCTCCCCCTCCCGACCCGTCCGCGTCCTCATGGACGGGACCGCGATCCCCGCGGACCTGGGCGGCGTCGGCAGGTACGTGGACGACCTGGTCCCAGAACTGGTCGCCGAGGGCGCCGACCTGACGATGGTCGTGCAGGCCCGCGACGCCGAGCACTTCTCGAAGAGGGTCCCGAGCGCCCGGGTCATCGCGGTCCCCCGGCGTTTCGAGTCGCGGCCCGCGCGCATGGCCTGGGAGCAGACGGGACTGGCGTCCCTGGTGCGCAAAGTCCGCCCCGACGTGCTGCACTCCCCCCATTACACGTGCCCGCAGTTCCCCGGCGCCCCTGTGGTCATCACATTGCACGACGCGACGTTCTTCTCGCACCCGCAGGCCCACTCGCGGCTCAAGCGCAGGTTCTTCACCCGCGCCATCAAGCGGGCGATCCGGCGTGCGGACGCGCTGGTGGTCCCCTCCGAGGCGACCCGGGACGAGACCATCAAGTACGCGGGCGGGAGCGCCGACCAGTTCTACGTCGCCTACCACGGGGTCGACCGGACGGTCTTCCACCCCGTCGATGACGCGGAGCGCGAGCGCGTCGCCGCCTCCCTGGGGCTGTCCGGGAGGCGCTACGTGGGGTTCCTGGGCACGCTCGAACCCCGGAAGAACGTGCCGAATCTGGTGCGCGGCTGGGTGGAGGCCGTGAGGGACATGGACGACGCGCCCGCCCTCGTGCTCGCCGGCGGGAAGGGCTGGGACGAGGACATCGATCCCGCTCTGGCCCAGGTCCCCAGCGCCCTCACGGTGCTGCGCCCCGGGTACCTGCCCCTGGAGGATCTGCCCGGTTTCCTCTCCGGCTGCGACGTGCTGGCCTACCCTTCGATCGCGGAGGGCTTCGGCCTGCCCGTCCTGGAGGCCATGAGCTGCGGCGCCGCCACCCTGACCACGCGCCTGACCTCCCTGCCCGAGGTGGGAGGGGACGCGGTCGCCTATTGCGGAACCGAACCCGCTTCGATCGCCCGGGAGCTGCGCCAGCTCCTCGACGACCCCGGTCGGCGCGCCGCCCTGGGCGCGGCGGCCATCGAGCGCTCGGGCGAGTTCACATGGAAGCGCGCCGCACAAGTGCACATCGAGGCCTACAAGGCGGCCATGCGATGAGCGGCGGAGCACGTGAAACACCGCGTGAAACAGGCGCCTGCCCCGCAGCCCCCGCCTCGGACGACTGCGGCGGGGGTATCGGCGCACCGGCAACAGCGGATCACGGGGCAGCGCCCGTGACGGACCGGAGCGCAGAGCCCGCCTCGTGCCCCGACGCCACACCGCCTGTGCGACGCGCGTGGATCCTGCCCGGGATCATCGCCCTTCTGGTCGCCATGACGGGGATCGCATGGGCGGTCTCCTCGCCTGTGGGCGCCTCCCCCGACGACGACTACCACTTGGGCGCGATCTGGTGCCCCCCGCCCGTCGACTCCACCGGGTGCCGCATCACGACCATCGACGGGAAGAAAGCCGTCGGCGTGCCCCAGAGCCTCGAGAAGAAGAACGTCACCTGCTACGCCTTCGACCACGACAATTCGGCGGCGTGCGCTCTGGCGTTCTCGGACGAGGCGCCCGGGGCCACCTTGCGGTGGGACGACGGGAACTACCCGTGGGGCTACTACCAGTTCCAGCACCTGCTGGTCGGCTCTGACACGGCGCGGTCCGTGCTGGCGATGCGCCTCGTAAACACGATGATCGCTTTGGCGCTCATGGGCGCGATCGTGTTGCTCGCCGACACGGCGCTGCGCCTCAGCCTGGGGGTGGCCCTGGTCACGGGCTGGGTGCCGATGGGCCTGTACTTCGTCACCTCCCTGAACCCGTCGTCGTGGGCGATGACGGGGACGCTCGCCTTCACCGCCGGACTGCTGGGGGCGTCCCGCTCCAGCGGATGGCGCCGTTGGGGGCTGGACGCCTGCGCGGCCGCGGGCGCGGTCCTGGCGTGCACGTCGCGCGGGGACAGCGCCTTCTACATGCTCGTGTGCACCGTGGCCCTCGCTTTCGCAGTCCCATGGAGCCGCTCCCTGGTCCGCGAGGCGGCGCTCGCCGTGGTGGCAAGCGGCGCGGGCACGTGGATCATGGCGCACACGAGGGTCGCGGGCCTCAACCTGGCGGGCGAGGTCGAGAACAACGGCCTGTCGACGCTGTCGATCGCGTGGATGAACATCAAGGCCCTGCCCGACTACTTGAAGGGGTTCACAGGGCACGGCATCGGCCCGGGCTGGAACGACGTGTCCTACGGGGGCACCGTCGAGCGCCTCGCGGGCCTGGTCGTCGTGGTGGTGCTGGTCGTGGGGGCGTGGCGCATGTCATGGCGGCGCTTCCTCAGCACCGGGGCCGTCATGGGCGCGATCTGCGGCGTCCCCGTGGTCATCGGCATCCGGGGGCACTTCTCCAACGTCGAGTTCTACCAGCCCCGGTACATGCTGCCGCTTTTCGCCGTCGCCGTGCTGCTGTGGATCACCCCCGCTCGCGCTGACGGCGGCCGCGTCCCCGCTGCGGGGGCGCGTGCGGAACTGCGACCCGACCACCCCCACTGCGACCCGACCGCCCCCACTGCCGGGGCGCGTGGCCAGGACCCCACCGACGCCAAGGCCGCGTCGGGATCGCCCCGGAGCACGGAGAGCGGCCGCGCGCCCTTGGGAGGAGCGCACGGCGCCGACGAGGCGGGGGCCGCCACTGCCAGCTCCCCGCCCCTCGCGGGAACCGCCGGTGGTGGGGTGTCCCGGCGCACCCGGTTCGGCGGACGCCTCGACGACTGGTTCGCCCACGTTGTCCGCTTCGGCGCCCCGGCGGCCGCGGCGGTGGTCGCGCTCATGCACTCCTACGCCCTTTACCTGGTCCTCGAGCGCTACACGATGGGTCGGACACCGCACGCCATGCCCTTCGACCTGGGAATGCAGAACTTGAACGCGGTGCACGAGTGGTGGTGGCCCTCGGCCCCCATCGGCCCGATGACGATGTGGGCTATAGGCGCCCTCGCCTTCACGGGCGCCCTGGCGTGCGCGGTGTGGGAGGCGCTGCGGCGCTCACGCGGCGCTCGTGCTTGAGATGCTTCCGCGCTTTCGAGGCGGCTGCGCGCATTCGAGCCGGTTCCGCGGAGGGCGGGTCGGCCGGCCGCCCGCCAGGGGCGCTCCCGCGCGTTCGAGGCCGTTGCGCGGATTCGAGCCGGTTCCGAGCTCAAATCGGTTCCGCGGATTCGAGGCGCGCACGACAGGACCTATCGGGCAGCTCAGCAACCGGCAGACGGTTCTGCGGGGTCGAGGCGCGTCTGAGTAGTCCGTTTTGCAAGCGTTACCGAGTTCTCAAAGGGAAACTTCGCCCGCAGCGCGGGCACGGCAAGCAGTTTTGCAAGCGAAGCGGAGTTTTCAAAGGGATATCGTCACTTTGCAAGTGTTATAACGCTTGCAAAGTGTTGTATCCCTGTGAAAGCGGAGGTATCGCTGTGAAAACGGGGCCGATACGCGGAGTGCCCGTGACAGTACCCGGGGCGCGGACCAGTACTAATGGCCCACCAGCCGCCGCCAGCGCCTCCACCACGGGCACTTCCGAGCCCGGCCGCAACATTGGGGCAGGTTAGTCCGCATTGGGGCAGGTTAACCCACATTGGGGCAGGTTATTAACCTGCCCCAATGACCCTTTACCTACCCCAATGCTGGCCCGCACCCCTCAGCGGCACACATCGGGTCCAGCACGTAACCCCGTTGCCCACCCCAATGCTCGCCCGCACCCCTCAGCGGCACACATCGGGTCCAGCACGTAACCCCGTTGCCCACCCCAATGCTGGCCCGCGCCCCTTGGGTCAGATCCTTTGGTGCGGGGAAGCGGCCGAGTGGTTCCTTCGAGCGCGGCCATGCGACGGGCGCGAGCATGGCGTCCTGCGGAGACTGGGGTCGAGACACGATTCAATGAGGACGCCCGGGCCGAGGCAGCTGCGGCCTCTGCATGGCGCCCCCGCCGGAACCCCAGCGGGCGTTCGGGCCCACGCCCGGCACCGCACCCGCACAGCCCTCCCGTCCAAGGCGGACCCGGCTCCTCCTCGCCGAGGGCCATGGGGACACCGCGTATCCCGTGCCGGTCAGATCCTCTGGTGCGGGGAAGCGGTTGTGTGCTCCCTTCGGATCGGGCCCGCACTACGAAGTGGCTCCCAACAGCCCACGACCGCATCCCCGCCCCACCGGGTCGGTCCCAGCACCGCAGAGCACCGCCCGGGACCCCGCACGAACGTATCACACACAGCCGTGTTCACTTTTTGTTCCACCCATGCTACGATCGAACATGCTGCAATCGAATCCACTACTGAACGGATTGCTTATGTCCCTGACAGGAGTCGGCGAGCTCACCGCCTCGCAATTCAATGTCCTCTACACCCTGCTCCGCGCGGGCGCGCCCCTCACCCAACGCGCGATCCGCGAGGCCACAGGCATGAGCCTCGGCCGCGTGAACACCGCGATCCGCGAGTGCGAGGCCGCGGGGCTCATCTCCGAGCGCACCCTCACCCCCGCCGGGGAGCGGGCCCTGGAGCCCTACCGCGTCAAGAGCGCCGTGATCATGGCCGCCGGACTGTCCTCGCGTTTCGCCCCCATCTCCTACGAGCGCCCCAAGGGCACCCTGAAAGTGCGCGGCGATGTCCTGGTCGAGCGCCAGATCCGCCAACTCCGCGAGGCGGGCATCACAGACATCGCAGTGGTCGTGGGCTACAAGAAGGAGTACTTCTTCTACCTCGCGGAGAAGTTCGGCGTCGACATCGTCGTCAACGAGGAGTACGCGACGCGCAACAACAACGGCTCCCTGTGGAGCGTCCGCAAGCGCCTCGACAACACCTACGTGTGCTCCTCCGACGACTACTTCACTGAGAACCCCTTCGAGTCGCACGTCTTCCAGTCCTACTACTCCGCGAACTACGCGGCGGGCCCCACCCCCGAGTGGTGCATCAAGGTGGGCACGGGCGACCGGATCACGGGGGCGACGGTCGGCGGCGCCGACGCGTGGGTGATGCTCGGCCACGTGTACTTCGACAGGGCGTTCTCCCAGCGCTTCCGCGCCATCCTGGAGGAGGTGTACTCCCAGCCGGAGACGGCGGCGAAACTGTGGGAGTCGATCTACCTGGACCACGTCAAGGAACTGGACATGGTCATCCGCCGCTACCCGGACGGGGTGATCCACGAGTTCGACTCCGTGGACGAGCTGCGCTCCTTCGACCCGCTTTTCATGGAGAACGTCGACTCCGAGGTCTTCGACCACATCACGCAGGCGCTCGGGGTGATGAAGTCCGAGATCCACGACTTCTACCCGCTCAAGCAGGGGATCACGAACCTCTCGTGCCATTTCTCGGTCAACGACGGCGAGTACGTGTACCGCCACCCGGGGATCGGCACGAACAAGATCGTGAACCGCGACGCCGAGTTCGCCGCACTCCGCCTGGCCCGCGACCTGGGGATCGACCGCACGTTCATCACGGGCGACCCCGAGGCCGGGTGGAAGATCTCGCGCTTCATCCCCGGCGTGCGCAACCTGGACGTGACGAACGACGAGGAGCTTCGCCGCGCCATGGAGATGGACCGGAACCTGCACAACTCGGGGATGGTGCTCGAACGCTCCTTCGATTTCATCTCCGAAGCACTGGCCTACGAGCGCCTCCTGGAGGACTTCGGCCCCATCGACGTGCCCGGCTACGGCGAGCTCCGTGAGAAGGTCATGCGCCTGAAGGCGTTCGCGGACGAGGACGGTTTCGACCGCGCCCCCTCGCACAACGATTTCTTCCCGCCCAACTTCCTGGTCGACTCCGACGGCCACATCGACCTCATCGACTGGGAGTACGCGGGGATGAGCGATGTCGCCGCCGACTTCGGGACGATGACGGTGTGCACGGCGGAGATGGACGAGGCGCGGGTCGGCCGCGCCCTCGAGTACTACTTCGGGCGCACGCCCACGGAGGCGGAGCACCGCCACTTCCGCGCCTATGAGGTGTTCGCCGGCTGGTGCTGGTACGTGTGGGCGCTGGTGAAGGAGGCCGAGGGCGACGACGTCGGTGAATGGCTCTTCATCTACTACTCCCACGCGGTGCGCAATACTGATTCCCTGCTCGCCCAGTACGAGGCGGCCCGTTCCCAGGAAGGACGATGATCACGATGAACTGCTCACGAGGAGGGCGCCGCTACGGCATATTCTCCGGGGCCCTGTGGGGCCTGGACACGGTTGTTCTGGCGATCGCGCTGACGATGGCCCCGTTCCTGGACTTCGGGCAGTCCGCGCTGGCCGGCGCAGTGCTCCACGACGTGGGGTGCGCCCTGGTCCTGCTGGTGTACATGGGTGTCCGAGGGCGCCTGGCGGACACGTGGCGGGCGCTGGGCACGCGCTCGGGCCGCTCTGTCGTCCTCGCCGCCCTGCTGGGCGGCCCCATCGGGATGAGCGGCTACCTGATCGCCATCGACAACATCGGCCCGGGGCTGACGGCGATCATCTCGACGTTCTACCCGGCGGTGGGCACCTTCCTGGCGTTCTTGCTGCTCAAGGAGCGGATGCGGCCCCGGCAGATCCTGGCGCTGCTGGTGGCCCTGGGCGCGATCGTCATCACCGGCTGGTCGGCCACCTCGGATCCCGTGGAGGGCGGCAACGCCGTCCTGGGCGTCGTGGCAGCCCTGGCGTGCGTGGTCGGCTGGGGCTCCGAGGCGGTGATCCTGGCGTGGGGCATGCGCGACGACCTCGTGGACAACGAGACGGCGCTGCAGATCCGCGAGACCACGTCGGGCCTGGTCTACCTGCTGGTGGTCGCCCCGATCGCCGGAGTGTTCGGTTTCACTCTCCATGCGGTCCCGACGCTGGGTACGGGCGTGGTGGCCCTGGCCGCCCTGGCGGGCACGGCCTCGTACCTGTTCTACTACAAGGCGATCTCGGCGATCGGGGCGTCGCGGGGCATGGCGCTCAACATCTCGTACTCGGCGTGGGCGATCATCTTCGCCCTGCTGCTGCAGAAGACCGTGCCCTCGCCCGTTCAGATCGTGTGCTGCGCGGTGATCCTGGTCGGCACTGTGCTGGCGGCGACCCCGGACTGGGGAGAGCTGCTGCCGCGCAAGGGCCGCAAGGCGGACCTGGCCACGGTCCCCGGAGCCGGGCAGGTGTGAGAAGATAGCGGAGCCGCCGATCGCCCGACCCAGGAGGCCCCATGGCCGATGAAACCCAGGACTTGAAGAAGGTCCAGTGGTTGCTGACCCGGATCTTGGAGGAGCTGGACCGCGTGTGCCGCGCCATCGGCGTTGAGTACGCGGTGTACGGGGGGACGGCGATCGGCGCGGTCCGCCACGGGGGGTTCATCCCGTGGGACGACGACATCGACGTGATGATGACGCGGGAGCACTACGAGCGCTTCCTCGCCGAGGCGCCCGCCGTCATGGATCCGCGCTTCCGTTTGGACAACACGCGCACCCGTGACGACTTCCCCTTCATGTTCACGAAAATGGTGGTCCCGGGCACACTGCTGGTCCCCGAGGCGGACAAGGACGCGGTGTACCGCATGCCGTTCTTCCTGGACATCCTGCCTTTGGACGCGATCCCGGACGACGGGGCGGCCTTCAAGGCCATGTCTCGGCGCTCGTGGTGGTGGGGCAGGCTGCTGTTCGTGCGCGGGACCCCCCGCCCGCACCTGGTGGGGGTGTCCGGCGCGAAGCGGGCGCTGATCTTCACGGCGACGACGCTGGCGCACTACGCCCTGCGCCTCGTGGGGGCGACTCCGAGGCGCCTGCAGGCCCGGTGGGAGCGCGCGGTGCGCTCCCACGAGGCGGACGGGGGCGGAGCGATGGCCGATTTCACCATGCGCGACCCGGAGAACTGGATCGTGCGCCACGAGGAGTTCTTCCCCACCCGGGACATCGCCTTCGAGGACATCACTGTGAAGATCCAGAACCGTTACGACGACCTGCTGCGCCGCGGCTACGGCGACTACATGCGGATCCCCCCCGAGTCCGAGCGCTACAACCACGAGGCGGCGGAGATCGACTTCGGCCCCTACGCGGACGGTTTCCCGCCCCGTTGACCGAGAGGACACCATGCACTCCTACGACCCGCCGGCCCTGGCGGCGGTCCAGACGGTGACGAAGCGCGTGCTCGCCGAGATCGACCGCGTGTGCGCGATCCTGGGCGTCCGTTACACCGCCTACGGCGGCACAGCCATCGGCGCGGTGCGCCACCAGGGCTTCATCCCCTGGGACGACGACGGCGACGTGTGCATGCCCCGCGAGGACTACGAGCGTTTCATCCGTGAGGCGCCCGCAGTGCTGCGCCCGGAGTTCTTCATCGCCTCCCCGCTCAGCGACGCCGACTACCCGATCAGTTTCGGCGTCATCGGCCTGCGGGGCAGCGAGTTCGTGTCCGAGGTCGCCAAGGGCAGGTCGTTCCGCATGCCCATCGGCGTGGACCTGTTCGTGCTGGACGAGATCGCAGAGAACAAGCGGGTCTTCGCCCGCCAGTCCCGGGGCACGTGGCTGTGGGCCAGGCTCATGTTCCTGCGGGGCGTGGGCAATCCACCCACGGGCCTGCCCACCCCGGCCCGCCAGGCGGCCTCCGCGGTCATGCTGGGCGTCCACTTCGCGCTCCGCGCCCTGCGGATCACCGAACGGGGCCTGTACCGCCGGTGGCTGCGCGCGGCCATGCTGGGTGCGAAGAAGAACGCCTCGGCCGCCTCCGGCGCAGCCCCTGCGGACCGCCCCGTCCTGCTCGGCGATTTCTCCACGCGCGACCCGATGCGGTGGAGCGCCACCACCGACGAGCTCTTCCCCGCGCGCGAGGTCCCCTTCGAGGACATCACCATCCGGGTCCCGCGCGACCACGACGCGGTCCTGACCCGCGGCTACGGGGACTACATGCGGGTTCCCGAGGAGTCCGAGCGCGTCAACCACAAGCCCTTCCACATCGTCCTGGGCCCCCACGCCGACGAGTACGGCGAGGCCCCGGACGGGAACGGGGGCAGTGATGAGTGAGGCCACCGCCCCCCGGGGCGCCGAGGGGAGCGGGGCCGCCGAACGCGCCGGGTCCGCGGACGCCGATGCGCGGGCCACCACCTCGGACGCCGCCCTCGACTCGAAGAAGCAACTGGGCCGCGACTACCTGTGGAACACTGCGGCCTCCCTCATGTCGAGCCTCGCGGTGGTCATCATGGGCATCGCGATCACGCGCTCGGGCTCCGACCAGGACTCGGCCCGCCATGCCTACGGGATCTTCACCCTGGCCCTGGCCATCGGGCAGCAGTACCAGACGCTCGGCCTTTACGAGGTCCGCACCTACCACGTGACGGACGTGCGGCGGCGCTTCACGTTCGGCACCTACTTGGCGACCCGGATCATCACGTGCGCCCTCATGGTGGCCTTCATCGTGGGGCACGCGTGGACGAGGGCGTCGGAGTCCTCCCCCCTGCTGGTGGTCGTCTGCCTGGCGCTGCTGAGGATCTTCGACGCCTTCGAGGACGTGTACTACTCGGAGTTCCAGCGCTGCGGACGCCTCGATATCGCGGGGAGGGCCTGCTTCCTGCGGATCTTCGTGACGACCTTCCTGTGGAGCGGCCTGTACTGGGCCACCCAGAGCCTGATGGTGGCGACGCTGGTCACCTTCGGGGTAACGGTCGTGGTGCTGGCGGCGGCCTACGGGCTGCCTGCCCGGGGCCTGTTCCCCCTGCGCCCGGACTGGGGGGCGCGGGCCGTCCGCGGCCTGCTGGTCCAGTGCCTGCCCCTGTTCCTGGCGGCCTTCCTCAACCAGTACCTGGCCAATGCCCCGCGCTACGCCGTCAACGACTTCCTGGGCAGCGCCCCGCTGGGCGACTTCGCGATCATCTACATGCCGGCCGTCGCGATCAACATGCTCTCCCTGTTCGTGTTCCGCCCGCTGCTGACCCGCATCGCGACGCGGTGGGCCGCTGGTGACTGGCCGGGTTTCGCGGCCATGGTGCGCCGGGGGCTCGCCTCGACGGCCTTCGCCTTCGTCGTGGTGGGGGCCGTGACATTCCTGGTGGGCGCCCCGCTGCTGCGCCTCGTCTACGGCATCGACGTGTCCGCCTACCGCATGGAGCTCATGGTCCTGGTCTTCGGCGGCGCCATGAACGCCGCTGGCGTGATCCTCTACTACGCCCTGGCGACGATGCGCCGCCAGAACCTGGTGCTGGTCGCCTACGCGTTGGCCGCGGTGTGCGCGTGGGCGCTGGCCCAGTGGCTGACCCCGCTCCTGGGGATGATGGGCGCGGCGATCAGCTACTCGGGCGCCATGAGCGTCCTGGCGGTCCTCTTCGTCCTGTTCATGGTGGGCGGGCGCCGCGCTGTCCTGTCCGGCCGGGCGACGGGCGACGGGGACGGCCCCTCCTCGTCCGCCCCCTCCTCCGACCAGGGCAGCCCCTCCTCGTCCGGGCCGTCCTCCCCGCCTGACGCACCCGCCTCCGATACCATCGTGGAGGGGCCCCCCTCCCCCACCCCCGACGGGCCCGGGACTCCCCCGTCCCGGACCGCTGAGGACCACGGGCCCTGTGACCCGCGGGGAGGGCCGCGGGCATGAGCGGCCCCCGCCTCGTACCCTGGTGCGGGCACGGCACGAGCCCTGAGAAGGAGGTGCGCTGATGGAGCGCACGAAGATCGGGATCTTCATGGAGTTCTACCTGCCCTACTTGGGCGGGATCGAGCGCTACATCGACCGGTTGAGCGCCCAGTTGCGCCACTTGGGCTACGACGTGTTCATTGTGACGTCCTTGTTCGACGAGTCCTTACCGCGTTTCGAGGAGCGCGACGGGATGCGCGTCTACCGGCTCCCCACGAAGGGCCTGTTCAAGCAGCGCTACCCGTTCTTCAAGAGGGACGCGCGCTTCAAGGAGACGATGGCGCGCGTGGAGGCCGAGGCCGCGGACTTCTACATCGTCAACACGCGCTTCCACCTGACCTCCCTGCTGGGGGCGCGCCTGGCGAAGCGCCAGGGCAGGCCCGTCGCCCTCATCGAGCACGGAACGGCGCACATGTCGGTGGGCTCGAAGGTGCTCGACTTCTTCGGGGGGATCTACGAGCACGGGCTCACCCGCTTCGTGAAGCGCAATGTCACCTCGTACTACGGCGTGTCCAAGAACTGCAACAAGTGGCTGCGGCACTTCCGCATCGAGGCGTCGGGCGTGTGGTACAATGCCGTCAACCCCGACGACGCCGCCAAGGCCGACGACCGCTTCGAGGACCGGTGGCCCCGCAGCGGGGCGCAGGGCGCGCGCGCGGAAGAACCGTCAAGCGGGACGGACCCTGTGCGCGAAGCCCCGGCGGGCGGCGCCGCCTCGCCGGACGCCGCAGCGCCAAGCCGAACAGCGTCGGGCGGTTCCGCTCCGGATGGCCCGGACGGCGGCGCCCCGGAGCGCGCGCCGATCGTCATCTCCTACGCGGGGCGCCTCATCGCGGAGAAGGGCGTGGTCGCCCTGCTGGAGGCCTTCACCCGCGTCAGGGACTCCCACCCGGACCTCGACCTGGTCCTCGCAGTCGCCGGCTCGGGCCCCATCGGGGACCAGCTGCGCGCGGAGTACGGGGACAGCGCGGGCGTGGAGTTCCTGGGAACCCTGGACTTCCCCGCCGTCATGAGCCTGTACCGCCGCACCGACGTGTTCGTCTACCCGTCGTTGTACCCCGAGGGCCTGCCCACCTCGATCCTGGAGGCCGGCCTGATGGGGTGCGCCGTGATCGCGACCCCCCGCGGCGGCACGGAGGAGGTCATCATCGACCCGGAGCACGGGTGGGTGGTGGACGGCTCTTCCAGCGCGGAGCTGGCCGACGCCCTCACGACCGCCCTCACCGAGGCGGTGGAGGATCCCGTGCGCCGCGCGGCCTGCGCCGCCGCGGTCCAGCGGCGCGTCCGCGAGGTATTCACATGGCAGTCCGTGGCGCGCGAGGTGTCGGCCGTCGTCGAGGAGGCAGTGTCCCGCTGACAGAACCCAACTCTACGGCGCCGCCCAGTAACGGCGGCTCGGAGGCGCTGCGCGCCGAGCCGATGGATGGGCCCAACTGCGGCACTCGTCCGGCGATGACCGCCTGTGGCCCTGCTCCCCTGCCGAGGGCGGCCGCAGACGCGGCATTTCCCCACGACCTCGATGGCGGCGACAGCCAGGAACCGCTGTGGATCCCACGGCCCGCCGCTGTTCCAAAATGCGTCTGAGTCTGCCCGTTTTCCACCGATTCCGGCCAAAACCACCGAACTCAGACGCTTTTTGGAACACCTAAGCCCTTCGGACCCGACAGCGCAGCGCGCACAACACCGCGATAGGCGCACCAACGCCGATCGCGCCCCTTTTCAACGAACCCGCATCGACCTCAACGGCCAGTCCAGCCTGGCGCACCGACGGCGGACCGCCCCTTCAACGAACCCGCACCCCGCCCCATCAGTCAAGCTGGAGCCGCCCGGGAGCCGTCACTCGACCCTCCTCCGCGCCCACTTGAGGCGGCTCTGAGCCCGCCGATTGCTCACCAGGATCGGCGCCGGGTCCCTCCCCACGTGGGGACCAGGTTCAGGAGTAGTCCTCCTTGAATTTGAGCTCGAGTTCCTCCAGTGAGTGGAGTTTCGTCTCGGGGACGACCTTCCAGTAGAAGAGGAAGGACAGGAAGTTGATGGCCGCGAAGATCGCGTAGGTGCCCGCGCCGCCGACGTTCGCCATGAGCGGCGGGAAGGCGATGGCCACGAGGGCGTTGGCCAGCCACAGGGTGCCGACCGCGATCCCCAGAGCGGTGCCGCGCACGGCCGCCGGGTAGATCTCGGAGACGAGGACCCAGGTGACGGTGCCCGACTGCTTGATGAAGACGAAGACGCAGATGATCGCCAGGACCAGCCACGGCGCGAAGTGGGGAGCGCCCTCGATATTGCCGTCGGCGGTCATGTAGGGACTGATGAAGAAGCCGAAGACGCATGCCAGGGCGGCCAGGGAGATCGTGATGCCGAGCTCTTGGTACATGCCGACGTGGCGCCTGGCGAACCTGGCCACCAGCCACAGGCCGCACGCGGAGCCGATGAAGGAGATCGCCCCGGACACGACGTTGAGGGAGATGGCGTCCTCTATGGGCACTCCCGCCGCGGAGAGGATCTTCGGGGTGTAGTACATGGCCGTGTTGATGCCCGTGAGCTGGTCGGCCAGGCCCAGCACGATGCCGATGTACAGCAGTTTCCTCGCCCATTTGATCTTGAGGATCTGGACCAGCGACCATTTCTCCTGCTCGGCCTCAAAGCGCTGGACCGCGAGCATCTCGTTGACCTCGTCGGCGATGTCGTCGCGCTTCTCGTCGCGCACGCGCTTGAGGGAGCCGATGGACTCGGCGATGCGCAGGTTGGCGGCGTACCAGCGGGAGGACTCGGGCATCATGCGGATGCCGACCCACAGGGCGATGGCAGGCAGGGAGCACAGGACGAGCATGTAGCGCCACGTCATGCCGTTGCCGGTGTCGGTGATCTGGGCGAGGTTGGTGGCGTGCCTGACGGTCTCCCAGGCGACGTCGGCGCCCGCGTGGGCCAGGACCGCGCCGTTCTCGTCGATGGCGTCGGCCGTGATGTGCAGCGTCGGACCGCCGTTCCAGCGGGCCAGGAGCGCGTTCATGGAGAAGGCCAGGAACTGGCCGAAGACGATCATCATCTGGTCGGTGGCCACCAGCACGCCCCGCAGGCGCTTGGGCGCGGTCTCGCCCAGGAACACGGGGACCGTGGCGGAGGCGCCGCCCACTGCGAAACCGAGGACGACGCGGGCCAGGTACAGGACCCAGATACTGGGGGCGATGGCGCAGCCGAGCGCGCCGAAGAAGAAGATGATGGCGAGCAGGGTGATGTTGTGGCGGCGGCCGTACCGGTCGGAGAGGCTTCCGCCGAAGAAGGCGCCCAGCGCGGCTCCGATGCACAGCAGGCCGCCGACCCAGCCCTCCTCCCACGTCGTCATGGCCAGGCCGCCGGCGCCGCCGGGCATGTACATGTACGGCAGCGCTCCGGCCACAACGCCAGTGTCGTAGCCGAACAGCAGGGACCCCAGGGTGGCGACCGCGGCTATGGCGCCCAGGGAGCGCTTCTTGCCCGACGGCGGAGTCGAGGCGACGAGTCCGCGCACTGTGTCGGGCGTGTAGTCGTCGATCGTCTTTCCGGTTGACATGTCATTTCCTTTCCTCCCCTCCGTCGGGGCGAGGAGTTGGCCCCGGCCACGTGGCCGGAGTCGCTGTGGGGACGGCTGACCATTGCGCCTGATCCGTGCGCCCCGGATGCCCGTTAGCCTACGGCCCCCTCCCACCAGATCAATAGCTTTGACCTGTCAAACTTTCATATACGGCAAATTATATGGAACTGAACACTGAGGCAACCTACACTATCACAGCATTTTGGGACACTGATCCCGTTATTTGTTCGGACAAAAAGGGGGTGGTGCGGAATATTCCGCACCACCCCCGCAGGAGCCGGGGTCAGCCGTTCGTCGGGAAGTCCATCCCCACGTAGCCCACCTTCTCGCCCCGCTTGGGCCACCGGCTGGTCACCACCTTCGCGCGCGTGTAGAAGCGCACGCCCTCGGGGCCGTGGATGTGGGTGTCGCCCAGCAGCGACTCCTTCCAGCCACCGAAGGAGTAGTACGCCACCGGCACGGGGATCGGCACGTTGACCCCGACCATCCCCGCCTCGACATCGACGGTGAAGTGGCGCGCGGTGTCGCCGTCCGAGGTGAAGATCGCCGACCCGTTGCCGAACTCGGAGGAGTTGACGATCTCGATGGCCTCCTCGTAGGTGCCGGCGCGCACGACCACCAGCACGGGGCCGAACACCTCCTCGCGGTACACCTGCAGGCCGCGGTCCACTTCGTCCAGGATCGTCGGGCCCAGCCAGAAGCCGTTGGCGAACTCCTCGCCCGCCGGGCGGTAGCAGCGCCCGTCGAGGACCACCCGGGCGCCCGCCGCCTCGGCGTCCGCGATCCACTTCTCGATGCGCTGGAGCGAGGAGCGCGTGATGACTGGCCCCATCTCCGCCCCGGGATCCGTCCCCGGGCCCACGACGATCTTCTCGGCGCGGGCCTTGATGGCGGGGACCAGCCTCTCCTCGACGCCGCCGACGGCGACGATCACCGGCAGCGCCATACAGCGCTGCCCCGCGGCGCCGAAGGCTCCGGCGCTGATGTGCTGGGCGGCGAATTCGATATCCGCGTCCGGCATGACGATCGCATGGTTGTTGGCGCCGCCCAGGGCCTGGACGCGCTTGCCGTGGGACGTGCCCGTGTCCTGGACGACGTGCGCCACCGGCGAGGAGCCGACGAAGCTGATCGCGTCGATGCCGTCGTGGGCGAGGATCCCGCCCACGAGCGCCCGGTCGCCTGCGATGACGTTGAAGAGGCCGTCGGGCAGGCCGGCCTCCTTGTACAGGCGGGCGATGCAGAGCGAGGCGGAGGGCACCAGGGAGGCGACTTTGAGGATGAAGGCGTTGCCCGTGGCCAGCGCGATCGGGTGCATCCACATGGGGACCATGACGGGGAAGTTGAAGGGGGCGATGCCCGCGACCACACCGACCGGCTGGCGGAGCGTGTGGACATCGACGCCCGTGGAGGCCTGGTCGGTGAACTCGCCCTTGAGCGCCGTATTGATCCCGCACGCGAAGTCGACGGTCTCACGCCCCCGGGCGATCTCGCCCAGGGCGTCCCCGTGGGTCTTGCCGCCCTCGCGCACGATGATGTCTGCCAGCTCGTCCTGGTGCTCGATGATGAGCTGGCGGAATTTGAACATGACGTCGACGCGCTTGGCCAGCGGTGTGCGCGCCCACTCGGCCTGGGCCGCGCGCGCGACGGCGACGACGTGGTCGAGGTCGGCGGAGTCCGCCAGGCGCAGTTCGTCGACCACCGCGCCCGTCGCGGGATCCTCCACGGGGAGTGTGCGGGTCGAGGACGCCTGGTACTCGCGGCCGTCCACCCAGAGTTCGATTGCCATTGCGGGACCTTTCATTGTGTTCACCCATGAACATTCGTTTGTCATGACAAAATATAGCACTTTTGCGGGGCCTTTGCCCCGCTGATGCGGGTGCCTTTCGGGCCCTGGGCACAGGGGACGGGGTCGGCAGGAGCACCGCCCGCAGCCCAGGAGCGCGTGTCCGTGGTGCGGATCCGGGTGCGCGCGGTGTTCATCTCGTTGTTGTGGGTGGTGCTCGTTGTCGGGACGGTGGTGAGGGGGGCGGGCGGGTGGTGGATGCCACAGTCCGGTGGGTGTTCTCCAGGTGGGGCGGGGCGGGGTATGGTTACCGGTGTCGGTGCGGTTTGGCATCGGCGTGTTCCATATGGTTCCCCAGTGCGGGGGAGGGAAGGTCGGGGTGTTGGCCATGGGTGTTCAGAAGGTGGTCAAGCAGGCCGGCGGGGCGGGCAAGGGCGGGGACGGTCGGGGGACGTGTTTTGAGCGTCTTCAGGCGGTGGCGGATCTGCACTACGACGACAGCGCCGACGACGCCGCCCACCAGTTGGTCCTGGACAGGATCGGCGCTTGCGAGGAACTGGTGCGCAAGTACGCCCAGACCAATGGGTTCCGCTCCGAGCAGGTGCGCGGCGCGATCGACGAGTGGGCGGGTGCGTTCCTGGCGGACTTGGGGGCGACGCGGGACCAGTTGCGCGACGGGCACGACGTGGTGGTCCAGGCGCGCGGGACGATGCGCCAAGCGCGGGACTTGTTCAACCAGAACGTGTCGCCCGAGTTGCTCACCGGCGCGGAGCGGGGGTGGCGGGCCGCCACAGACGGGGCGGGGGCCGTGGCCTTCTTCGCGGTCCCCGTGGTGGGGGCGGTGGCCATGGTGGCCAGTGAGCTGTACTGGTCGTCCCTGGAGAAGGAGCGGGACAGGGAGAGGGAGGAGTACTGCCAGAACGTGCTCGACCAGATGAACACCTC
>NZ_KE386870.1:108717-153380 GCF_000429245.1 Schaalia georgiae DSM 6843 | reverse complement strand
TGTTCCAGTGGAGCTGCTTGCCCACCAGGGACAGGGCGGTGGCGTCCACCAGCACCTTCTGCAATTCGCCGGCGAGGACGTCGGAAGCCTTGAAACCGGTGGGTTCAACAGTCATAGTGGATCTCCTTGTCTGGGTTGGCGGGTCCGGCGCCGGTGCCGGGGCCGGACCACGGGGGACGGGGGCTCGCAGGCCCCCTGGACACTCCTCCATCATGGTCCCTAAGTCCCAGAAAAGCGAGTGCTTCCGCCCGTTCGTCGGAAGGTTCACGAACGGCCCCCGCAATGGAATAACGCCGTGGCCCGCGGCGCTGCGACTGCGTCCGGCGGCTAACAGCTGCGCGCGGCGGACTGGGGCCGCCCGCGAGCGCCCCCGGGGTGCCAGCACGCGTAAAACCCCGCGCCATCGGCGATAGCGCGGGGTCCTGGGAGCCGCCTGTGGGAATCGAACCCACGACCTATTCATTACGAGTGAATCGCTCTGCCGACTGAGCTAAGGCGGCGCGCCCCGCCTCCCCGTCAAGGGGCGCTGGGGCAACGGCACAACTCTAATGGCACGGCGCGCCCGAGGCAAACCTGAACGGGCGGCCATCACATGGTTCCCGTCACAGGCGCCCTCACTTGCACATGAGGCCCGACTGGGGGACCGTCCCGTCCACCAGGTACTTCTCCACCGCGTCCACGGCGCACTGGTTCCCGCCCCTCTTGTACGACGTGTGGTCCCACCCCTCGACCGAGACCAGGACCCCGCTGGAGAGCTGGGACGCCAGGGCCTGCGCCATCGGGTACGGGGTGGCAGGGTCGTGCGTGGTCCCGACGACCACGATGGGCGCCGCCCCCGCGGCCGCGATCGGGGCGCGTTCGGCGTGGGTGGTCGGCCATGCCGCCAGGCCCGCCGACGGGTACCCGCCGTAGGACCCCATGATCGGCAGCTCCGCCTCGAGGGCGCTGGCCGCCGCCGCCCACTCGTCGACCGTTCCGACGGGCCCGTAATCGAGGTTGTTGACGACCACCAGGGCGTCCAGCGAGTTCCCGCTGTACGTCCCGTCGTCGTTGCGCTCGTTGAGCAGGTCCGCGATCTCCAGCAGGGCGCTGCCGTCGGTGTTCGAGATCGCCCGGCTCACCGCCTCAGTCAGCGTCGGGTACCACGACGTGTCGTACATCGCCCCGTAGATCGCGGAGAGGGCCAGGTTCGAGGTGAGGGGGCGCTGGGGGTCCCGTGTCCGCATGGGCTGCGACTCCAGCGCCTTGATGAAGGACACGAGCGTCGACACCCCGTCCGCGTGGGACTTGCCCAGCGGGCAGCGCGGCCCGGCCTGGCAGTCGTCGATCCAGTGCTGGATGGCGGCGTCGAGGCCGCGCATCTGCATGGCCGTCATCTCGTTGATATCCACAGCGGGATCGACCGCGCCGTCGAGCACGAAGCGGCCCACTTTGTCCGGGAAGAGGCCCGCGTAAGTGGCGCCGAGGAACGTCCCGTAGGAGTAGCCGAGCAGGTTGAGGGTGGGCGCCCCCACCAGGGCGCGCATCATGTCGAAGTCCTTGGCCGCGGACACCGTGTCCACGTGCTTGTACAGTTCCCCGGTCATCCGCTCGCAGCCGGCGGCGAAGTCGGCGGACTCGTCCTTGGCCGCGGCGACGATCTCGTCGGGCGTCAGGTCGGCGCCGTCGGAGCCGCCCTCCCCGCCCGTGTTCACGTCATCGCGCTCCGAATCGGTCAGGCACCTCACGGGCGTCGACTGCCCGACGCCCCTGGGATCCAGCGCGACGATGTCGTAGGCCCGGACCACCTTCTTGCCCAGGAGGGACCCCGCGTAGTAGGGCAGGCTCTCGACGACGGCGCCGCCGGGGCCGCCCGGGTTGACGAAGAGGAAGGGAGCGTTCGCCTTCCCCGACCGGCGGACCGCGACAGTGAGCTCGATCGATTCACCGGACGGGACGTCCCAGTCCAGGGGCGCCCTCACCCTGGCGCACTGGTAGACGGTGGGGTCGTTCGTGTTCTCGCCCTCGTCCTCGTTGAGGGTGACGCCGTCACACGTGCCCCACACGAGCTTCTGGGAGTAGTAGTCGTCGGTCCCATCACCGCGGGGCGCCCAGGAGGAGACTGGGCCCGCTGCCCCCTCCAGTTGGAGCGGAACGAACCACCCGTAGTAGAAGCCCGTGACGCAGACAACGGCAACGACGGCGACGACGGCGACGACCGTCGCCCAGATCTGACGAGTGTTCATGGGGCAATAGTAGCGGTGCTCCTAGGCCTGTGGCCGCAGGGAGACGACCATCGTCTCCAGGACCAGCAGAACGTTGCCGTTCGCGATGAGCCGTCTGCGCGCCTGCTCTATGTGGTCGATGCGCGCCATGGTCTGCGCTGGGCTGGAGTCGGCGGCGATCCCGTGGACCAGGTCGGACAGATCCGTGTTGATGAGCTCCTGCCCGGAGCACAGCTGGACCATGAGCACGTCCCGGTAGATGGCGAGCAGATCGACCAGGGCGCGGTCGAGGGCGTCGGTGAGGGCGCGTTTGGCGCGCCTCTTCTGGTCCTCCTCGAGCTGTCGGAGGAGCGCGCGGGACTGCTTCGTGGCGCGCTCCCCCTCGTCCATGCCCAGTTGGCGCAGCAACTCGGACTTCTCGCGGGCGTTGCGCTCGCCGACCTGCGCGTCCGCCTGTGCCCTCGCGGTCTCCAGCAGGCTCCCGGCGGCGATGACGGCCTCACCGACGCTGCGCACGCGCGCGGGGGCCGTGACGATCTCACGGCGGCGCTGGCGCATCTGCGGGTCGCGGGCGAGCGCCCTGGCCAGGCCGATGTGCGATTGCGCGGCGCGCGCGGCTTCCAGCGCCGTCTCCGGGTCTGCGACGCCCTCATCCACCAGCAGGTCGGCGACGGCGCCCGCGCGGGGGATACGCAGCCCCAGGTGGCGGCAGCGCGAACGGATCGTGGCGATCATGTCCTCCGGGCTCGGCGCGCACAGCAGCCACACAGTGTGCCCGGGGGGCTCCTCGATGGCCTTGAGCAGGGCGTTCGCCCCGGACTCGCCCAAACGGTCGGCGTCCTCGACCACGAGGACGCGCCACTTCCCCTGGGAGGGGGAGCTCTGCGCCTGCTGCACCAGGGAGCGCGCGGTGTCGACGGTGATGATCGAGGTCTCGGTGGCGACGAAGACCACATCGGCGTTGGTCTTCGCCAGCGTCGTCCGGCAGCCGGGACATTGGCCGCACCCCACGGGCTCGCCTGTGCACTGGAGCGCGGCGGCGAAGGCCGTGGCGGCGACGGAGCGCCCCGACCCGGGCGGGCCCGTGATGAGCCACGCGTGGCTCATGGCCCGAGCCCCTTCCCCGTCCCCCGCAGCGGTGATCGCGCGCGCGGACCCGGCAGCCTCGCGCAGGACGGCGACCGCCGCCTCCTGCCCGATCAGCCCGGAGAAGACACCGTCCATCACAATTCCCACAGCGCGCCCTGTGCCTCGCCGAGGAGGGGGGCCGGGGCGGAAGGGGCCTTACCGGGGGCGGGGGACCGGTCCCCGACGGGCTTCCCTCCCCGGGAGCCGTGGTCCACTCCGTCGCGGACCGGGGCCGCCTCGTCCCCGGTCCCGTCCTCCTGGGCCGACGCGCTTCGATCCGCGTCCGAGGTCTGGTCTGACACTGGCGCGCCGCGCTCCGGCTCGGGGATTCCCCTGCTGGCGGGCGCCTGGTCGGGGGAGTCGTCCGCTCCGTCGCGGACCGGGGCCGGCGCGCCGCGCTCCGGGTCCGAGGGCTGGGCCGGCGCGGGGCCTCCCCCGCTGCCGGACGGGGCGCCGGACACGGGGGCGCTGTCCGCGAAGCGCTCGACGAGGACGCCCCTGATCTCGGAGAACACCTCCTCGCGAGTGCCCACCGCGTCGATGACGACGATCCTATCGGGCTCGGCGTCCGCCAAGCGCAGGTACTCGCGGCGCACGCGCTCGTGGAAGTCGGCGGACTCGCGCTCCATCCGGTCGGGGGCGTCGGTGCGCCGGCCCGCCCCCACCTCGGGCGGCAAGTCGAGCAGGAAAGTCGTGCAGGGGCTCAGCCCCTCTGTCGCCCACGCCGACATCGCGGCGATCTCGTCCACACCGAGGCTGCGGGCGGCCCCCTGGTAGGCCAGGGAGGAGTCGATGTAGCGGTCCCCCAGGACCACGGCGCCCCTGGCCAGGGCGGGCCGCACGACGGTGGCGACGTGGTAGGCGCGGTCCGCCGCGTACAGCAGCGCCTCCGTGCGGGGGTCGATGTCGTCTGGCCCGTTCTGCACCAGTCGCCGCAGCTCCGCCCCCAGGGGCGTCCCACCGGGTTCGCAGGTCATCACCACCTCGAAGCCGCGCGCCTCGAACCACTCGCGCGCATTGCGGATCTGCGTGGTCTTGCCAGCGCCGTCAACGCCTTCAAAAGTGATGAAGACTCCGCGCGGACTCATGGAACTCCCCTTGGTCAGATGCATGGGCTTATCTTCCCACGCCACCGGCCGAAACGCGTGAGCCGCGCAGGACGCGCCCACCCGGACCGCCGGCCCGCCGCACGGAGAACGCGTTCCCCTCGCCCTCGGCACCGACACCGACGGCGCACTGGCCCGCTCGCGGGGGAAAAGCCGCCGTCGGCGACCGCCGCTCACTGCGCGGGAGGGCCCGCCGCGCGGGGAGCGCCCGACGACTACTTGCCGTCGGCCGCCTTCCCCGTGGCCCTCTTCTTCGGCGCCGCCTTCTTGGCAGTCGTCTTCTTGGCCCCGGTCTTTTTCGCCGTCGTCTTCTTCGTCGTCTTGGTGCTCGCCTTCTTGCGCGTGCGCTTCGGGGCGGGGCCCTTGGCGCGCTTGTCAGCCAGCAGCTCGTAGGCGCGTTCGGCGGTCAGATCCTCGACCGTCTCGGCTCTGGGGACCGTCACGTTCGTCTCCCCGTCGGTCACGTAGGGGCCGAAGCGCCCGTCCTTGACGGTGACCTTCTTGCCGGAGATCGGGTCGTCGCCGAACTCGCGCAGGGGCGGCCGGGCCGCGCCGCGCCCCCGGGTCTTGGGCTGGGCGTAGATAGCCAGGGCCTCGTCGAGCGTGATCGTCAGGAGCTGGTCCTCGCCGGCCAGGGTGCGCGAGTCCGACCCCTTCTTCAGGTAGGGGCCGTAGCGCCCGTTCTGGGCGGTGATCGTCTCGCCCGAGGCCGGGTCGACCCCCACCTCGCGCGGCAGGGACAGCAGCTGGAGCGCCTCGGCAAGGGTCACGGTGGAGATGTCCATGGTCTTGAACAGGGAGGCGGTCCTGGGCTTGGCGGCGCTCTTCTTGGCCTTCGCCCCGTCGCCGCCCTCGGGCTCGGGGAGGACCTCGGTCACGTAGGGTCCGTATCGCCCGTCCTTGACGATGATCGTGTGGCCGCTGTCCGGGTCGACGCCCAGCTCGCGCCCGTCATCGGCGGCGCGCGCGAAGAGCTGGTCCACCAGCTGGTCGTCCAGCTCGTCGGGGGCCACCTCCGGCGGAACGTTGGCGCGGGCGCCGTCCGCCTTCTCCAAGTACGGCCCGTAGCGGCCCACGCGCAGGGTCACCCCGCGCCCCAGATCGATCGAGTTCACGGCGCGCGCGTCGATGTCGTCGCCCAGGGAGGCCACGTCGTGCCGCAGGCCGCCCGCCTCGCCCGAGCCGTCGGGGCCGAAGAAGAAGCCGGAGAGGAAGTCCGCGCCGTTCTCCTCGCCCGCGGCGATGCGGTCCAGGTCCCCCTCCATGGACGCCGTGAAGTCGTAGTCCACCAGGTTCGCCAGGTTCTCCTCGAGCAGGCGGGTCACGGAGAACGCCAGCCACGTGGGGACCAGGTATTGGCCGCGGTGCGTCACGTAGCCGCGGTCGCCGATCGTCTGGATGGTGGCCGCGTAGGTGGAGGGGCGCCCGATGCCGAGCTCCTCCATGGTCTTGACGAGGGTGGCCTCCGTGTAGCGCCCCGGGGGCTGCGTCTCGTGCCCGTCGGGCACAGCGCTGCGCACCTGCGCCGCGTCCCCCTCGGACACGTCGGGCAGGGTCTTCTCCGAGTCGGAGTCCGCCTTCTCCGCGTCGTAGCGCCCCCGGTCGCGGCCCTCCTGGTAGGCGAGGCGGAAGCCTGGCGCGGTGATGACAGTGCCCGAGGCGGAGGACACCACGTCGTGGCGCCCGTCGTCCAACGCGACCCCGGTGGCGACCCGGATCGTCGCGGTGAAGCCGACGGCGTCGGCCATCTGCGAGGCGACCGTGCGCTTCCAGATGAGGTCGTACAGGGCCAGCTGCTGGCGGTTCAACTCGGAGGCCACCTGCGCGGGGGTGCGGAAGTGGTCGCCGGCGGGCCGGATCGCCTCGTGCGCCTCCTGCGCGCCCTTAGAAGCAGTGCCGTACACGCGCGGCTTGTCGGCCACCGCCGCCTCCCCGTAGAGCTCCGCCGCCTGGGCGCGCGCGGCGCCGACCGCCTGGCTGGACAGCGCCGTCGAATCGGTGCGCATGTACGTGATGTAACCGGATTCGTACAGGGACTGGGCGGTGCGCATCGTCGACGAGGCGTTCCAGTGCAGTTTCCTCGACGCCTCCTGCTGCAGGGTCGACGTCGTGAAGGGCGCCGCCGGGCGGCGGCGGTAGGGCTTGTGGGCCACGGAATCGACCACCGAGTCGGCGGTGGCGGCAAGCGCCTCCGCGAGCGCCCCGGCCCGCGCCTCGTCGAGGTGGACGGCGCCGTTCTTGAGGGCCTTCGCGCTGAGAGAGCCGGCCTCCGT
This sequence comes from Schaalia georgiae DSM 6843, assembly GCF_000429245.1. Classification (GTDB taxonomy): domain Bacteria; phylum Actinomycetota; class Actinomycetes; order Actinomycetales; family Actinomycetaceae; genus Pauljensenia; species Pauljensenia georgiae. The sequence goes on along the minus strand of NZ_KE386870.1, from coordinate 146,669 downwards.
GAAGTCGGAGCCGGTGGCGACCGGCCGCCCGTCGATGTGCGTGACGCGGGCGGAGAACTCCCCGCCCTTCGACTCGATACGGGTGTCGATCGACCAGTAGCACGCGCTCACGTGGGCCATGCGGTCGCGCTCGCGGTCGACGACCAGGCGCGTCGCCACCGACTGGACGCGGCCGGCCGACAGGGAGGGCCGGATCTTGCGCCACAGCAGGGGGGACACCTCGTAGCCGTAGAGTCGGTCGAGGACGCGGCGGGTCTCCTGCGCGTCCACCAGGTCCGTGTCCAGATCACGCGTGTTGTCGAGGGCCCGCTGGATGGCCTCCTTCGTGATCTCGTGGAACACCATGCGCTTGACGGGGACCTTGGGCTTGAGGACCTGCAGCAGGTGCCAGGCGATGGCCTCCCCCTCGCGGTCCTCATCAGTGGCCAGGTAGAGCTCGTCGGCCTCCTTGAGGAGCCTGCGCAGTTCTGTGACCTTCTTCTTCTTGTCGGGGTTGACCATGTAGTAGGGCTTGAACCCGTCCTCGACGTTGACGGCGAAGCGCCCGTAGGGGCCCTTCTTCATGGTGTCGGGGAGTTCCTTGGGCTGGGGCAGGTCGCGGATGTGCCCGATGGAGGCCGTCACATGGTAGTCGGGGCCCAGATAGCCCTCAATCGTCTGGGCTTTCGCGGGGGACTCCACGATCACCAGCTTGCTCGCCGCCATGCTCGTCCTTCCGTGCACTCGGGGTGGGTCGTTATGAGTGGCGCCCGCGGCTCCGTGGCCGCTGGGCGTTACGCAGACCTTACAACGCCCGTGAAGCGTTTGCGTACTGTGACTTCCACCCTCCTCCCCCTCGGCGGCCCGGGTGCCAGCATCGTCCCCCGGCCTCAGACGCTGTGGCTTCCGCCCGCCTGCCCCGCGGTGGCTCGGCCCGGACGCGGGGGAGGCGCCCCCGCCTCGGCCCCTTTCCGTATAATGATCGCCACACGTCCGCCCCCTGCCCAGTCGTCCCGCAGGCACGTTCCGAAGAATCGAGACCATGAGCACCACCACCATGAACCTTGTGGGCGTTGGCATCGCCATCGTCCTCATCTCCCCCATCATCATCGGAGTGCTCTTGTGGCGCGCCCACCTCACGCGCAAGTTCGGAACCCCGCCGCCGGTGCCCGACGACGTCAGGGCGGCGGGGGACGCGAAGGAGTGGGCCTCCCTCAACCAGCACCACATGCCGGTGTGGACGTCGAATCCCGCGCGCTTCACCCCTGCCGCGCACCACCGCCTCATCGCGGTCGTCGCCCCCTACTCGTTGTGCCACCACGATCCATGGGAGCTCCTCGACATCTCCGATCCCGCTGACAACCGCGCCATGATCGAGCGGGACTGGGGCATCACGTCGCGCGCCGAACTGCTCGAGCAGTTGCACAGCCTGCTGACCGACGGGCACCGCTCCACCTTCGCGGCGGAGCGCGACCGCTGGTCGGACCCGCAGCTGGCCGAGGCGGACGCAGCGAAGTTCCGCCTCGACGCCGCCACGTCACAGTCGCACGCCGAGGCCCTGTGGCGCATGGAGCGGATGCGCAACAACGAGCGGAACATCCGCAACATCGACTACACGGCGTGGGACCTCATCCGCGCCGCCATGCTCGCCCGCAACGGAGCGGCGCTGGGCTGGCTGACTTCCGCCGAGGCGTGGGACACCCTCGCCCTCATCGACTGGGCGCTGCGCCAGCAGTACTCCAGTTGGGCGCAGCTGTGGGAGGCGTTCTGCCTCACGCGGTGGTGGTGGTTCTCCGAGGGCGGCGAGACTGAGCGATGGAACGACCTCCACGACCGCAACCGCGGCCTCGCCCTGCTGAGCCCGGGCCGCCCCTGGGCTGTGGTCCCGTGGGACATGCAGGTGCCCGGCCCGCAACTCTTGATCGCGGACGACATGATCGCCCTGGGCGGGGCCGAGCCGTTGGGCCCGCAGGAGCGCGAGCGCGCGACCGGTTGGGAGCGCTGGATCGACGACCAGATCCGCGCCCGCACGACGAAGAGGCCCGGGAACCATAGGTTCAACAACAAGCTCGACTGAAGCAGGGCGGCGGGCGGCGAAGACCAGCACCTGACCAGACATGGCATCTACGAGGCCATCAGGCAGGGCGGGCCAGACCCGTGCCGCTTTGCAAGGGATATTGCATCCTCAAAGGGAAGCCTCCCCCCTTGGGCGGGTGTGGGGGCTGTTTTGCAAGCGAAGTTGAGTTTTCAAAGCGATACCACACTTTGCAAGCGTTATAACGCTTGCAAAGTGTGGTATTGCTGTACAAGCGTCGACATCGCTGTGAAAACACGCCCCAATGGGCACCGGCCCCTCGGACAGCCGGGTCACACTGGCGGTATCGCTGCGAAAACCGAACCGACGACAGGCACCTTGCCTTCTGCCCCGGCCCCTCCCGGGCGCGGCGGGGCGCCCAAGACCCCATCGAGGCGCCCTCTGCCGCGGCCCCACAAAGGCTCCTGCCACAGCCAATCAGGCAGAGCGGGCCAACCAGAGCCGGGGAATGCGCATTGAAAACACCCATTGGGGCAGGTTAGCCCGCATTGGGGCAGGTTATTAACCTGCCCCAATGCACCGTTTCCTGCCCCAATGCGGGGCACTGCTGCCGCACCGGCCGACAACGGCCCCGGCCCACCAGTGCGCCCAACCGCCCACACCCCCGCCTCGCCCACTGTTCGAGACGCACCCCACACCCCCGAACCACGTTCCCACTTGCGCACAAGCATCTCTCCTCCTATGGTTGTAATCAGTTGATTACAACCATAGGAGGAGAGATGCGCATCCTAGCCATCCAGGGCAGCCCCGACCCGGAGAGCTTCTCCGCACAGCTGGCCCATACCTACACAACCGCCGCACGCGAACACGGCCACGACATCGAGACCATCGACCTGTCCGCGGAGGATTTCGACCCTGTGCTCCGCTACGGGTACCGCCAGCACATGGAGGACGAGTCCGCCCCGAAGCGCTACCAGGAGATGATCCGCCGAGCCGACCACCTCACCTTCCTGTTCCCCATCTGGTGGTCCGCCGAGCCCGCGGTCCTCAAGGGCTTCCTCGACCGCGTCCTCACCCCCGGCTTCTCCTACAGCTACGACCCCAAACCCCACGGGCTCCTCAAGGGGAAGACCGCCTCCCTCATCGTCACCAGCCGCGCGCCCGCGGCGTTCTACCGCCTCTACGGAGGGCCGCTGTCGCGGTGGAAGCACATGGTCCTAGCCTTCAACGGCATGCGCCCGAAGGGCGCCCTCATCCTGGGCAACATGGACACCCAGAAGGACACCCCCGAGCGGCGGGCGGCATTCACCGCCCGGGTCCGCGCCCACGCCCAGCACTGAGGCGCCCCTGGCACCCCCTACCGCTACGATTCACACCAAGACCCCCACCGCCCCGGAGACCACCATGCCGCCCCCCGCACCGAAACGCCTCCCCGCGCCACAGCGGCGCCGCCTCATGCTCGAGGCCGCCGTCCACGTGTTCGGGGAACGCGGGTACGCGGGCGCCACGACCGACGCCATCGCCCGCGAAGCCGGGGTCTCCCAGGCTTACGTGGTGCGGACCTTCGGGTCGAAGGAGTCACTGTACACCGAGGCCGCCGCCCACACCTTCGAGGCGGTGCGCGAGGCGTTCCGCTCGGCGCCCATCCCTCCAGACGCCTCGTCGGAGCAGATCCGGTGCGCGCTGGGGGACGCCTACCTGGAACTCGTCGCCGACCGTTCCAAGCTCCTCATGGCGATGAACCTCTACACGATGGGCGCCCACCCGGTCTTCGGACCGCTCGCCAGGGAGGGCTTCGACTCGATCTACCGCGTTCTGCGCCACGAGCACGGACTCGAGGCGGACGAGGCGGCGCTCTTCCTCGCGCGGGGCATGCTCATCAACACCGTCCTCGGACTGAGGCTATGGGAGGGGGAGGGGCGGGAGAACGCCTCGGAACTACTGTCCTTCCTGTTGGAGGAGGACGCAGAGGACATCCTCGGGGCCGCCGCGGGCCCCCGCCCGGAACGGTAGCGCCCGGGGACGGGCGGCAATGAGGACGGGGCGGCACCCTCCTCGTCGGCGTAGAAGGCTTCGGGGCGGGGGCGGGGTGCGCGTCCCACCCGGACAAGGGCGCGCCCCCGGAGGGCGCAGGTCGTACCACCAGCGCCGCATCCCCGATGCGGTCGGCGCTGCGCGCACGGAGAGCACGTCGCGGTAACGGGTCCACCCGCGCTGGACGGCGTCGGCGCTGCGCGCCCCGAGGGCGCAGGACGTACAATGGGGCGTCAGTCCTGGTACGCGAACCGCACAGTCCAGTGGGAAGTCTGGACGATGCCCCGCATCCGTCGCTGCCCCGAGCAGAATCCAGCGTCATCAGGTCCACTTCGGTGCGCCTGGAGACACATGATGAAGACGGAGTCCACACTGTATTTCGACGGCCGGTTCTGGGTCGTCGTCATCGAGCGCCACGAGGAGGGCCGTGTCCGAGCGGTTCGGATCGTGTTCGGCGCACAGCCCTCGGACGCGGAACTGTACGAGTTCCTGCTCGCCCACGCCAACGCACTCACGCGCCGCCTCGACGAGGCCGCGGTCGTCCCCGCTGGTCCCGAGCACCAGCCGAAGCGGCCCAATCCCAAGCGCGCGCAGCGCCAGGCGTCCCGCCTCGCCCGCCAGGCGCACCCATCGACTGCTTCGCAAGCGGCGATCCACGCGGACCGCGAGCGCTCGGCGCAGCGCCGGGCCGCAGACGCCAAGCAGAAGAAGCGGAAGGCGGCGGATGACAAACGTCGGCTCAAACGCGCGAAGGCGCGGGCGCGCCACCGCGGCCACTGACGGCCGCCCAGGCCTCGGACGCAGCGCCCCGCGCGAGTGCCGTCCGTGCCCGACGAATCCACTAAGCCCCACGCCGCGGCCCCGCAAGGTCCTGGCCGCCCCCTATTCCTATTCCTCGCGGTCGTGGCGCGGTAGCATTCCCCTGTATCCCTCGAGTGCGCAACGAACTCCTTGTACCTGGCGATGTTGTGGCGCGGTAGCATTCCCCTGCACCCCGCCGGGGACTCCACTCGCGCCACGTCATTCCACAGGAGAGAGCAATATGAACTACGACTACATCCTCCACGTTTCAGACATCGCCCGGTGGCCAGCGGCACTGTCGAACCTCGGCAACCTCACACAACTCGGCCTGGCGAAGGGGATCGTCGTCATCGTCAACGGCACCGGCGTCTACGCCCTCCAGGGCGCGAACGACTGGACCGCGCAAATGGAGGCGGCCGCCCGTGCTGGCGTGGACTTCTTCGCCTGCGCCCGGTCGCTGGCCAACCACGAGTTCGTCGAGGGCACGCTGCCCGCGTGGCTGGGGCAAGTGCCCGCCGCCATCCCCGCGATCCGCGAGTGGACGAAGGACGGGGCCACGTACATCAAGTCGTGATGCCCTGGAATCCCAGGATTCTCACGGCTGCCTCAACACGTTCCCCAAGGTTGGCCCCCTACACTCGATGCTGTCAGACAGAGGAGGCGGAAAAGCCCGCTGAGGCGAACGAAGGAGCCAAATGGAAGCACCAGGATCGTATTGACACCGCGGAGCACCGCCCGAGACAGACGAAGGAGTCATTTGGAAGCAGCTCACCCATGTTCACGGGGCGGGGAGGAGGCCAGCACGGCCCTTCCCCGCCCTCCCCTGTATAGATTCACGCACAACGCCCTCATGAAGACGATGGCCCACTCCAAGTCCCGGACGCACTACGCCGAAGTCCTCGACCATGCCGTCAGCGACCGAAGGGGAATCAGGAAGCCCGAGTCCCTCGCGCAACGGGTTCGCTGGATTCCGGTCCAAACGCATCGACAGCCGCCACCGCCTCGTCCACTGGATCACCAGTGACGCGCAGTCCGTCCACGGCGCCTCCCGCCGCTACCACTACGGCGCATAGTGGCGCCGCCGGCCCAGACGCAGAGGCAGGGGTGAGGCCCAACCCCCAAGCAGCCCCCAGCGCTCCCGGCGCTCTCGGCTGACACTGGTCCAAAATGCGTCTGAGTCTCGGGTGACAACGGAGGCCCTCCGAGCGTGTGGTCCAAAATGCGTCTGAGTTCACCCAAAATCGGGGAAAACAGCCCAAAACCGTCACACTCAGACGCATTTTGGAACATTCCGCCCCGCTGCCGTAGAAATACTCCGGAACTCAGACGCATTTTGGAACACTGCGCGTCCTGTTCCCGGTATAATCGACGCATGGCTTCCTGACATGACGCCCCGCCCCCTCCCCTCCTCCCACAGGTGCGCCATGTCCACGATCCTCTTCTCCCACGTCTCCTTCTCCTACGGCGCCACGCCCGTTCTCGACAATGTCTCTTTCGCATGCGGGCCCGGCGACCGCCTGGTCGTCGTCGGCCCGAATGGGATCGGCAAGTCGACGCTGCTCGCCCTGGCAGCCGGGCTGCTCGAGCCGGACTCCGGGACGGTCAGCGCCCCGCCTGTCCCTCCGGCCGCGGCATTCCTCCCGGCCCCGCCGCCCGGAGCGGCCCCTCCTCCCGCAGCGGTCCCGCCGTCAGCAGCACCCCCTTCGCCCACGCCACCGAGGTCCACGCCGCTCCCTCCGGCCGCGGAAGCACAGGGGGCGCACACCGTCGCGCGCTCCATCGAGGCCGCGACCTGCGGCACCCGAGGGCTGGCGGCGCGCTTCGACTCCCTCACCGAGCGCCTCGCCCAGGGCGCCTCCCCGCGCGACGAGGCGGAGTACGACCGCGTCCTGGCGGCGATGACCGCGCGGGACGCGTGGACCATCGACTCACGCCTCGAGCAGACCCTGGACGGCCTCGGCCTGGGCAGCGTCGACCGCTCCCGCCCCCTCGCCTCCCTCTCCCCGGGGCAGCGCGCCCGCCTGCGCCTGGCCCTCGCCCTCGTCGAACGACCGGACGCCCTCATCCTCGACGAGCCGACGAACCACCTGGACGCTAACGGGCGCGATCACCTGGCGCGCGCCATCGACGGCTGGCAGGGGCCGGTCCTCATGACCAGTCACGACCGGACCTTCATCGAGCGCACGGCAACGGCGCTGCTCGACCTGGATCCGGCGCCGTGGCGGGCGCTTGCGGTCGCCGGCGGGGAGCTCGCGGACTTCGGGGCGTACCGGGTGGGCGGGTCCTACTCGGACTACCTGCGGGACAAGGCCGCCGCACGTTCGCGGCACGCCGCCGTCCACGCGGAGCAGCAGGCCGAGAAACGCCGACTCGCGGCCCACCGGCGGGATTCGGCGGTGGTGGGGCACGCGCGCTTCAAGCCCCGCACGGAGACGAGGATGGCGCAGAAGTACTACGCCGACCGCGCCCAGGCCACCTCGACGCGGCGCATCAACGACGACTCCCGTAGGCTGGCCATCCTGGCGTCCCACGAAGTCCCCAAGCCCCGTTACGACGAGGCGGCCTTCTCCTTCCCCCGCCCGACAGGGTCCACTGCCCTTGGCGCACCGCCGCGCCCGCGTCCCGCGGGCATCGCGCTGTCCGTCCGCGCCGCGTCGGTGGAGGGACGCCTCGCGCCGACCTCCTTCGAGGCGCGCTACGGCGAGCACCTCCTGGTCACGGGCCCCAATGGGTCGGGCAAGACCACCCTGCTGGAGTGGATTGCTCGCGGAGCCCCCAGCAGCGGGGGGCACGGAAGCATCGACGCCTCCCCCGGGGTCGTCCTCGTTCCCCAGGAGCTCCCCCGACCCGGCGACCCCCTGGTCCCCGGCGAGGCGTGGCGCCTGGGCGTCGGGGAGGCCGGGAAGGGATTCGTGCCCCCGGCGGCGTGGAACCGGCCGCTCGGTGAGCTCTCCGCGGGGAACCAGCGCAGGGCGCAGCTGGCGTGGGCGGCGCGCGCCGCCCCCCGTGTCCTCGTGATCGACGAGCCCACCAACTATCTGGACCTGGATGCGCTGGAGTCCCTCGAGGAGTCGCTACGCGAGTGGACAGGCACCCTGCTTGTCTCCACTCATGACGAGTGGCTGATCGCTAAGTGGTGGGGCCGCCTCCACCGGCTGGAGGGGACGGAAAAGCGCTGAGGGCTTCCGCGGCCTCGCGGGCGAGGCGCGTGGGTGCGTGCGGCAGGGCGTCCAGGGCGCGCAGCGCCTTGGCCAGGGCGCTGGCGGCCGGCCCCGCGGACCGGGGCCCGCGGGCCGCGCATCAGAAGGTGAGGAACCCCCACCGGATGAGTTCGGCCAGCGGCTCCCGCGCCTCGTCCCACACTTCGTCGGCCTCCCGGTCGGTCAGCGCTGCCACCGCGGTGACGATCTGGCCGACCGTGAGAGCGCCATCGGACGCCCCCACGATGGCTGAGACAGCGGAGGAGACGGGGACGGACCTCCCCAGGCCCGCGCCCTGGTGGAGGACAAGCAGACAGGGGTCGGGCGAACCGGGCACGTAACGCCTCTCCTCGCGCACGTCCGGGGCGCGCGTGAGCGCCAGGTCCCAGGTCCACGGGGCGCGAAGCGAGCGCAGCGCCCAGGCCACGTCCACTCCCCGCGGGACGCGCCCCTCCAGGGCGAGGTCGAAGGCCGCCCTGCCGCCCCCGGGGAGCCACTGACCGCCCCCGGCGTCCTGGTCTGAACCGCCGGGCGCGCACTCCCCCTCCCCGGGCTCCGGGCGCCTCACGGCGAGGAAGCCCATTCCGATGGCGCCGACCCCCGCGGCCGTGAAATCCCGAAGCCACGCGGCATACCCGCGCTCGAACGCCTCGTGGGACATGCGGTGGCCGCCCGAGTCCTGGATCCACATCTCCGCGTACTGCGCGGGATCGAGCGCGTCGCGCTGGACGACCCACGCGTCGACCCCCAGCCCCGACAACCAGTCCTCGACGCGCGAGGACCAGAGCCTATCGGGGTCGGCGCCCGCGGGGATCTCCCAGTTCGCCAGTATCTGCAGCGTGCCCCCGGGGGCGAGGTGGTCGGGCGCGGACCGGATGAGGGAGCCCACCAGTTCGTCGCGCTGCATACCGCCATCGCGGTACTCGTGGAAGCCCGCGCCCGCGCGCACGGTGTCCGGGGTGATGACGAAGGGCGGGTTGGACACGATGAGGTCGAAGGATTCTCCCGACACCGGTTCGAAGAGGGAGCCGACGCGCACGTCGATCGGCGCGCCGTTGAGCGCCGCGTTGAACTGGGTGAGCGCCCCGGCCCTGGCCGACAGGTCGGTGGCGACGACGCGCCCGCAGTGGGTCGCCAGGTACAGGGCCTGGATGCCGCAGCCGCACCCCAGGTCGAGGGCGGAGTCGACGCGCTCGCGGATCGTCTGCCCGAGCAGGCTGAGGGACGCCCCGCCGATGCCGAGCACATGGTCCTCGTCCAGGGGCCGTCCCGTCACATCCTCCCCGAGGTCCGAGGCGACCCACCACTGGTGCTCGCGCTGGGAGGCGGGGTCGTCGGGGTCGGGCAGGGAGGCGGAGTGGGGCCGCAGGTCGAAGAGGGCGGCGAGGCGCGGGGGCGTGCCCGCCCCGTCCACCCCGGCCTCCCCCTCGGTCCCGCCGGGGCCCGCCAGCCCGAGGCGGACGAGGCCGCGCGCGCCGAGGGAGGGCAGCGCCGCGTCAAGGACGTCGGACGCCTCGTCGGCGCCGAGCATGAAGAAGCGGGTGAGGACGGCGGCGGGGTCGTGCGATCCTGCCAGTTCCAGCATGGCCGGGACGCGCATCCCGCGCATCATGGCGTCTTTGGCGGTGGCGCTGAGCGCCGTGTTAATGCGGTCCACCGTCCACTCCGAGGCGCCGAGGTCGGCGCGCAGGGAGTCGATGAGGTCGATGTCGAGCACGGGGACCGGCGTCGAGGAGTGAGTCATGCCTCCAGACTAGGGCCAGGCCGCCGCGACTCAAAGCCGAGGGCCCCGCAGCCCGGGGTGGAGATCCGCAGGCCCCGGGGCGGCCCCACTGTTCCCGGGAGCCGGGGTCCTGCGGTTCCAGGCAGCGGCCCACGACTGCCGGGCGGCGGCCCCCGGGGCGGTACTCCCGAGACTCCGGGGCGGGCGCGCCGGTATAATCGCCCCGACCCGGCGGGCGAGGCGCCCGTTGGCGCTGAGGACTCCAGCGCGCCTGCTCGCGCGACCGGCCCGACCAGATGAGAGGATACCCATGCCCAGCGGCCTTGTGGCGCTCCTGGACGACATCGCGACGCTCGCGAAGGCGACCGCGTCGTCGTTGGACGACATCGCCGCGGGCGCCGTCAAGGCATCGTCGAAGGCGGTGGGCGTCGTCATCGATGACACCGCAGTCACCCCGCAGTACGTGCAGGGCCTCTCCCCGGACCGGGAATTGCCCATCATCGGGCGGATAGCGAAGGGCTCACTGATCAACAAGCTCTTCATCATCCTGCCGGTCGCGCTGGCGCTCACGTGGTTGGCGCCGTGGGCGCTGCCCGTCCTGTTGATCGCGGGGGGCTCCTACCTGTGCTTCGAGGGCGGTGAGAAGGTCCTGTCCGCCCTGAAATTGCTCCCCCACCACGGGGCGGGAACCCGTCCCGAGGAGGGCTCCGCGACCGCGCCGCAGGAGGTGGAGAGGAGGATCGTCGCCTCGGCGACGCGCACCGACCTCGTGCTCTCATCGGAGATCATGCTCGTGTCGATGGCGGGGCTGACCGGCGAGTCGGCGCCGAGGCGGGTCGCGATCCTCATCGCGGTGGCGTTCTTCATGACTTTCTTCGTCTACGGGCTCGTGGCGGTACTGGTGAAGATGGACGACTTCGGGCTGCGGCTGGCGCGCGCGGGCGCGCCGGAGGGCGAGGCGGCCGATCCGATGGAGAACCGGCCCGGCCCTGTGGACAACGTGGGCCGCGTGATCGTCAGGGCCATGCCCCGGGTGTTCCGGGCGATCGGCGTCGTGGGGACTGTCGCGATGCTGTGGGTCGGCGGGCACCTGGTCATCGAGAGCCTCGCGGAACTGGGGGCCACCGGACCCCACCACGTGGTGGCGGCCGCCGAGCACGCGATCGCCGGGGTGGGCGGCTTCGCCCAGTGGTGCGCGGAGTCGTTCCTGTCGGGGGTGTTCGGCCTGGCGCTGGGCGGGTTCCTCGCCCTCGCCTGGGCGCTGCTGCGGCCCCTCGCGCGCCGAGGGCACTGATCGGGGACAGCGCCAGGACGGATGGGGGCCGCAGGCCTGCGCCTCGCGCGCCGAGGGCACTGATCGGGGACAGCGCCAGGACGGATGGGGGCCGCAGGCCTGCGCCTCGCGCGCCGAGGGCACTGATACGGGCAGGAGCGCTGGTACGGGAAAAGCGCCCCGCATTCTGGTCCTCCCGACGGCGGGAACCGGCCGGAAGGCAACCGGGGGCGGAACAGACACGGAACAGGCACCACATCTTATGACCTGTCCCACTACCCACCTCCAATACCGGGACTAAAGTACTAGGCTGAGATCGAGGACTACGCATAAGGAGTGCCATGCCCGTTTACACCCTGCCCGACCTGCCCTACGACTACGCCGCTCTGGAGCCCTACATCTCGGGCACCATCATGGAGCTGCACCACGACAAGCACCACGCGAACTACGTGGCGGGCGCCAACGCCGCCCTCGAGAAGCTCGGGGCCGCCCGCGAATCCGGCGATTTCGCCGCCATCAACCTCCTCGAGAAGAACCTGGCCTTCAACCTTGGCGGCCACGTGAACCACTCGGTCTTCTGGACGAACATGACCGGCGAGGGCGCCTCGCGCCCCGAGGGCGAGCTCGCTGCCGCCATTGACGAGTTCTTCGGCTCCTTCGAGAAGTTCCAGGCGCAGTTCGCGGCCGCGGCCCTGGGCCTGCAGGGCTCGGGCTGGGCGGTCCTCGCGTGGGACACCGTCGGCAAGCGCCTGGTCACCCTGCAACTCACCGACCAGCAGGGCAACATCCCCGTCGCCACCGTCCCGCTGCTCATGATCGACATGTGGGAGCACGCTTTCTACCTCGACTACCGCAACGTCAAGGCCGACTACGTCAAGGCCTGGTGGAACGTCGTCAACTGGGCGAACGCCGAGGAGCGCTTCAACGGCGCCCGCCTGGCCTCCCGCCTGGTCAACGCCCACGAGGCCCTGGCCGGCCTGGGCGCGCAGGCCGTCGACACCGTCAAGGGCTGGTGGCAGAACTGACGCCCGCACCGCCTCAGCGGTGAGTGAGGGGGCGGGGCCGCTGGGCGCCGCCGCGCTGGCCGACGGGCGCTGGCCCGTCGGCGGTGAGTGAAGTGAGGGGGCGGGGCCACTGGGCGCCGCCCCCTCACAGCTGCCCTCCCCTGTCCGGCGGCTCGCACCGCGCCAACAATCCACTCACACCCATACCCCTGTGGCGGGCCCTGCCATTCCAGTCGGCCCCGCCGCCTCGTTGTTATCCGGCGGACCCGGTCGCTTCCCCAGTCCCCGCCCAGCGTCCCCTCCACCTCGCCGGGCCAGGGCGGGGAGCCCTCCACCTCGCCACATGGGCCCCGGGCGGCCGACGCCCTCCGCATCCGCGCAGACCCGCCCCCGCACAACCGTCGGCGTTACACTGGGCCCATCCGGTCAATCTGGGATTGGGGCTGTTGTGTTGTACTTCCTCTGGGTGTTCGGCGGGGACTCCGACGGCGGGCCCGACGACGTTCCCGCGCTGCTCGCGGATTTGGTGAACACCGATGACGAGCACGTCGACGTCAGTTTCTCCAAGGGCGACATCGCGGTCTCGGTGAGCCGTTCCCTGTGGCTGTCCATCGAGGACGTCGAGGTGGACACCCTGCCGCCGCGGAGCTTCCACGCGCCCAACGAGGCGACGGTCGTCGAGATCGCGCGCATGCTGGACGAGGACCGCGTGGACGAGATCCTGGAGCGATACCCCTGGGTGGACGGATACCCGCAGCCGGACCGCGACGAGCTGCTGCGCACCCTCACCGGCGGGGTGCTGGAGTCGGCGCCCGAGGCGCCACGGGAGCACCCGGAGGGCCCCGGCCCTTGCGATGCGGCCGACTTGCGCGGGTGATTCCGGGACCATAGAATGAGCGCATAGCTCCCCGTCGTCCTTCTCGGGATTGGCGGGGTTTATTCTATTCGCGGGAGGCGCAGCGGCCGCGCGCATGGCCGTCGTCATCGACTATCAGAATGTCCATCTCACAGCATCTCAGCTCTACTTCCCCAGTCGCCCGATCGAAGAAGGACTGATCGAACCTTTCAGGTTCGCGAAGCAACTCGCCAAGGCACGCAACAGCGATGGGCGGCACGAGGCCGAGATTTCTCGTGTCGAAGTGTATAGGGGACTCCCGATCGTTGACGACGACGCTGACGCGTACCGAAGGAATATGGAACAACAAGAGCGCTGGCAGAGCGGTCATGCCGGAACCGTCTCCGTGACGCTGCGCCCGCTCAAATACGAGTGGGAATGGATCGACGGGAAGAAAGTTCCAATCCGTTCAAGTCGCCGGGAGAAGGGCGTTGACGTGATGTGCGCGTTAGCGCTTGTCAGGCTTGCCCGATCAGGGCAGTTCGATGTCGTTGTCCTCGCCTCACGTGACACGGACCTCGCTCCTGCCCTTGACGAAGCGAACGGTTTGGGATCCACGAAGGTCGAAGCTGCGAAATGGTACGACCCCACTGATAGACGAACCTTCGGGAGCATCAAGACGAAGGCCCGGATTTGGACGACCTCCATGAAACGCGAGCATTTCCTGGCATCGATCGATCCTCGCGACTACTCCTGAACCAAGAACGCCCCGCGGCCCCAACCTCTGGCTGGGACCGCGGGGCTTCCCGTGGCGGTAGCGCTGGGATTTGAACCCAGGGTGGCTGTTACACCACACAGCATTTCGAGTGCTGCACCTTCGGCCGCTCGGACACGCTACCCTACCCGGCCATAGTAGCGTAAGCGGACCGCGGTCGCGCAAGTCGGGCAAGGAGCTGCGACCCTTCGCACACGTCGGCGCTGCCGTCCCGGGAACTGTGCGCCCCGGCCGTCCGGGGGCCGCTCCACCGGGAGCCGCCCCGGCGGCGACGCAGGGCGGGCAATCTGGCGGCCACGGCACACACCCCAGAGCCACACGCCGCGCCCTTGTCGCGGCACACGCTCCACTGTCACAGCCTCCCACATACCGCCCCCGCGCTGCCAGAATCCGTGCCCCGCCTTAGGCTGGCCTGGCACACACATCCGCGCTGTGAAAGGAAACCCCGTGTCCGCGCCACAGGCGGGCCGCCCGGCCCCGCTCAAAGAACTCACCATCCGCGGCATCGTGATCGGCGGCATCATCACCCTCGTCTTCACCGCCGCGAACGTCTACCTGGGGTTGAAGGTCGGCCTCACCTTCGCCACCTCGATCCCCGCGGCCGTCATCTCGATGGCGGTCCTGCGCCTGTGGAGCGACCACACAGTCCAGGAGAACAACATCGTCCAGACCATCGCCTCGGCCGCTGGAACCCTGTCGGCCGTGATCTTCGTGCTGCCGGGCCTGGTGATCGTGGGGTGGTGGACCGGTTTCCCCTATTGGCAGACCATGCTGGTGTGCGCCCTGGGCGGCTCCCTGGGCGTCATGTATTCGATCCCCCTGCGCCGCGCCCTGGTCACCGGTTCCGATTTGCCCTACCCGGAGGGCGTCGCGGGCGCCGAGATCCTCAAAGTCGGTGATGCCCACGGGGCCGGGGAGGACAACAGGCGGGGGCTTGTCGCCATCGTCCTCGGGGCCCTCGCCTCGTCCCTCATGAGTCTGCTGTCGAACCTGAAGATCGCGGCGACCAGCATCTCAGCCGCGTTCCGGCTGGGCGGAACGGGCACGATGCTGGGGTCGTCGTTGTCGATGGCGCTCATCGGCGTCGGCCACTTGGTCGGTATGACGGTCGGCATTGCGATGCTGGTCGGCATGCTCCTCTCCTACGGGGTGCTGCTCCCCTACTTCGCCTCGGGCTCCTTGGACGGGGGCGACGGCCTGGAGGACGCCCTGGGCACGGTGTTCCGCGCCGACGTGCGTTTCATCGGCGCGGGGGTCATGGCGGTGGCCGCCGTGTGGACCCTCGTGAAGATCATGGTCCCGATCGTGCGCGGCATGCGCGAGTCGGTGGCCGCCTCGCGCGCGAGGCACGGGGGCGGGAGCGTGGCGCGCACGGAGAGGGACATCCCCGCGGGTGTGGTCATGGCCTCGATCCTGGCGTCGATGCTCCCCATCGGCGTCCTGCTGTGGTTCTTCGCGTCGGGCACGGCCATCGCGCACAACATGGGCGCACTGATCGCCGTTTCCGTGGTTTTCATCCTGGCCGCGGGCCTGCTGGTGGCAGCGGTGTGCGGCTACATGGCGGGCCTGATCGGCTCGTCGAACTCCCCGGTCTCCGGCGTGGGAATCCTGGTGGTCGTCATCACTGCGCTGGCGGTCCTGCTGGTCCACGGCACGGGCTCGTCCGCCGAGGAGACGACGGCGCTGGTCGCTTACACGCTGTTCACAGCGGCCATCGTCTTCTGCATCGCGACGATCGCGAACGACAACCTGCAGGACCTCAAGACCGGTCAACTGGTGGAGGCGACGCCGTGGAAGCAGCAGGTCGCACTGGTGATCGGCGTCGTCTTCGGCGCCCTGGTGATCCCCCCGGTCCTGGGCCTCATGCAGGCGAGCTTCGGTTTCCAGGGGATGCCGGGCGCGGGGGAGAGCGCGCTCGCCGCGCCCCAGGCCTCGCTCATCGCGTCCCTGGCGCAGGGGGTGCTCGGCGGCGGGATCGACTGGGGCCTGCTCGGCCTGGGAGCCGTCATCGGCGCTGTGGTGATCGGCATCGACGAGGCGCTGCGCCCCCTGTCGAAGGGGAGGCTCGCCCTGCCGCCCCTGGCGGTGGGCATGGGCATCTACCTGCCGTCGTCGCTCACGATCCTCATCCCCGTCGGGGGGCTCATCGGGTTCTTCTACAACCGGTGGGCCGATGGGCGCCCGGAACCGGGGCGGGCGCGCCGTTTCGGCACTCTGACGGCCACTGGGCTCATTGTCGGGGAGTCCCTTTTCGGCGTGGTCTTCGCGGGCATCGCCGGGGCCACGGGTTCCGAGGCGCCACTGGCGCTGCCTTTCATCGGCGACGGGTACGCCCCCGTCGGGCAGGTGGTCGGCGTCGCGTTCTTCGCAGGCGCCATCGCACTGCTGTACCGGTGGACTCGCCGCACGAGCGCCGAGGCGGAAGGGGCCGACGGGGCCTGAGCCCCTGCCGCCCCACTACAGCGAGTACCGCGCGCCAGAGCAGGAGGGGGCCTGAGCCCCTGCCGCCTCCTGGCGGCCCCGCGCGCATCGGCCAGGCGGCCCAGTCGCGCGCCGGGCGGGCGGCAGCACCGGGCGGGGACGCGCGGCACCCGGGTGGGTCCCACCCGGGTGCCGCGCGTTTTTTGGCGCCGCCTACTGGGGACCGGCCTTGGCGCGGCGGACCGACGTCCGCGCTGCGGCGAAGACCCCGAAGAGCAGTCCTGAGATGGGGAAGAGCACCCACGACTTGTCCCACTGGTCGAAGACAGCCCCCCACACGAAGTAGGCGACGACGACGCACGGCCAGTAGACGCTGGCAACGATCCCGATGACGGGGTCGCGGTAGTCCTCCTCGTCGTAGTCGTACCCTTGGCGGCCCTCGCGGACGAGGGTCTGCTGCGTTTGCACGGCCCAGTTGGCGGGCAGGAAGATCCACAGGCCGAGCGCCACGAGCGCCACCGACAGCGCCAGGGCGAGCTCGGACAGGTCACCGCCGTTGAGCGTCCCGTTGTCGGCGCCCGCCGGCACGGCCATGCCGATGCCGATGGGCGGCAGCGCTCGGACGAGCGCGGGCGGCAGTGCCGCGCAGATCCACAGTCCGACGGCGATGGCGAGGCGCCGCACGCGCCGGTCCTCGTGCTCGAGGCGCAGCCTGGCCGCCCACGCCGTGACGATGGGGTCGGTCGTGAACTCCAGGTTCACCAGGTGTTTGACGTTGGCGAACAACCGGGATCTGGACAGCAGCATGATGACGCCGAGGGCGACGAGGAGCAGGTCCGCACCCAGGGCGAGGAAGGTGGCCGTGTCCTCGTTGAAGGGGACGAGGCCGACCTCCGTCAGCCCCCGGAGCGCGAACATGGGGATGCCCGTCGAGACCAGGATGGCGACGCTGAGCCCCAGGCCGGCGGCCCCGCGCCTGCGCGCTTCGGCGAGTTCTTGCGCCTCGGGGAGCGTGACGCGGGGGCGGTGCGGGGCCCCGGTCCCGTCGGCCCCGGCCGGCGCGGGGGCGGCCTCCGGCTGGGCTGCCCCGTTGACGGCGGTGAGGTCGTCGGCGATGCCGAGGACGGGGGCGATCTCCTGGAGGTTCCCGAAGTCGGTGATGACACGGCCGACCGCCTCGTTGTGCGTCATGCCGGAGGCGATGGCGTCGGCGTAGGCGTCCTCCATCATGGCGCGCAGCTCGGCTTTGGCGTCGGCCAGGCGCGTCGAGGCCGGGTAGGGTGCGAACATGGCGTCGAGGAAATTGTCGATGGTGTCCATCATTCTCTTCCTTCCACGAAGCGGTCGACGAGGTCCTTGGTGTCGGCCCATTCCGCGATCTTGTCGTTGAGGTAGGCCTGGCCGGTGGGGCCCAGGCGGTAGTAGGTGCGGGTCTTGCCCGATTCTGAGACGCCCTGGTAGGACTCGGTGACCCCTTGCCCTTCCAGTCGTTTGAGCGCTGAGTAGAGGGTCGTCTGCTTGATGGCGTACTGCCCCTGGGACACCTGGCTGATCGTCTTGGCCAGCTCGTAGGCGTAGGACGGGCGTTCGCGCAGCAGCCCCAGCACGATGAGGTCGATGTACCCCCTGATCGCGTCGGCGCTGATCATCGATTCCTCCTTCCGTTCACGAGGCCATGGCCGGGCACTCCCAACCACACGACAAACATAGCACGTCTATCGTAGTACGTCTATAGAAACAGTTGAGCAGGATAACCGCACCCGGACCAGCGAGCGGTTGAGCTTGTGATCCGAGGCGCGCTGTCCGCGATGTGGGTGCGGGTTGTCCGTGATGCAGATCTGGTCGTGTGTGGTGTTCGTCTCTTGTGGTGGGTGTTGTTCGTGGTCGGGGCGGTGGGGCGGGGGGCGGGCGGTGGATGAGATCACGACCCAGGAGTACGTGGCGGCGTTGGGCGTGGCCAACGAGGCCGCGGCCGGCTACACCGGGGAAGGCGTGAGCATCGCTGTGATCGACGGGCCCGCCGACACCACTGTGCCCGAACTGGCCGGGGCCGACATCACCGTCACACCCATGTGCGACTTCACCGCCAGCCCCGACGGGCGCTCCCATGGCACTGCGATGGTGTCCATCCTGGCCGCACGCGGCTACGGCGTGGCACGCGGAGCCCACATCACCAACTACGCAACACCCACCCCGACCGCACCGCCCTGGGCACCTCACCCCGATACCACAAAACGAGCGGTTCCGACTGACAACCCCTGGTCGGCTCAACGGCCCGGCGCAATGGCGACGACACCGTCGCCATCCGCGCTGAGCACCAACCCAGGGGCCTTGAGGGGGAGCTGATCCGGGGAGTCGGCCACGCGCGGAAGGCCCATGTGCTCGCCACTGCCCACATCGACAAGCACAGTGTTGCCGACCGCCAGGATCCGCCCTCCGTCACTGATGGCGAAATGGAACCACTGGCCGACCCCTGTGCTCGGCTGCCCGAACTCGCCGAGGACGAACTGCCACAGATCCGGATCATCACCCGAGATATCGATGATCGCAGTCAGTCCCCCAGGCGTGCGATACTCGACGTACCCGCAATCCGTAGCCGTGAGAACACCCAGAACGCGGGACTCATCGCCGTCGCGGTAGTACGCGGTCGCCTCGTCCAGCGTCGGAGTGCCCTGCCACACGGGCACGCCCGCGTCCGAGCACTCGCCCTCGCCCCGCGTGGAGACCGGCCAGCGCGCCGCACCGAAGGCCCCGACAGCGGTCCCGTCCGCAGCGAAGGCGGCGATCTGCGAATCCCCCTCGCACGCGACCAGCCACCCGTCGACCGCCCCCGTGCTCCAGCACTTCCCCGTCGCCCGGCGCTCGGCACGCTTAACCCCGCCAGTGGCGGTGTTGAGGAACACACCAGGTTCCCCCAGCCCGTCCAGCCAGATCCACTCGTCCCCGCCCGATGCGGCGCTGCCCCGCATGATGTAGTCCCGCACCCCCGTGGACGCCTCCCACATCACGTTCCCATCGGCCGAGTGCCCCGTGCACCCGCCCGTACCGGGGTCGCACGCCACCAGCAGAGGACCCGTGGTGACGATGAGGTCCTTGTCCCCGCGCCCAGAACCGTCCTGTCGCAGCCACGACAACGACACGGTCTGGCCGGTGCGCCCGTTGATCGCGTAGTGCCCGACGAAGAGCGTGTCGCCCACCCACACACTGCGCGGTTCGAGCCCAACATGGGGGGTGTCCGCGGACGGCACCGTGTACGACCACAGTTCACGCGGCGCGCCCCCGCTGATATCCCAGCCCCTCACCGTGTTCTGCCACGTGCCGGCGCCATCCAGGGCGACCATCACGTTCCCATTCGTGGCGTACCGCTTGCCCGTGGAACCGATGCCGCTCGCCGCCGACAGTCCGACGCTCCACGCGCGTTGCGCCCCATTGGCCCACTCGTCCGCCGGGCGCACCGCCGCCAAGGGGTACAGGATGTCCCCGTCCACCGTCCAGGGGATGGCCGACACCTCGTTGATGCCCGACGCGCGGGAAGCGAGGTCCGACTGCCGCCCCTCATCGGAAGAGTGCGACACCAAGCGGCAGGAGTAGAGCAGCAGCGGGAACACGACCAGCAGTAGGATGCCCAGGCCGACGATATCCCTCCACCGGAACAGCGGCTTGCGGGGCGCAGGGGGCACGCTCGGCAGGGGCGCTGGGGCGCCGCTCCCAGGCGGCGGGGCCGGGGCCGATGATGGGTGCTGCTCCATCAGGAGTACAGTTTCCGCTGCGGCCAGTGCCCATTGCCGAACTTCGACTTCCCACCGGCGGGGGGCGCCTTGAGTTTGGCGAGCCCCTCCCTGATGTCCGCTTGGCGTTTGTTGTACGCGGCGATGCAATTGACCAGCGCCGTGATGAACCCCACCACCGCAAGAATAATCAAAGCGACACCCACGGGCGTCACCGGGGGCGGGAGGCTGATGCAACCAAGGGCGAACCCCCCGACTGCGGCCACAATAGCGATAGCAATCGCATCAGAGAGCTCCTGCGCGCTCCTCATATCGTTGAGGATGATGTCCGCCACCATGTTCGCGCTCTCGCTCAGCTCACCCGCGGCATCACGCTGTACGTCGGTGTGTTCCTTGTACGCGTCCGCACCGATGCCCTGCCAGTCGAGGGTGTTCCGGCCCTTGAGCTCCGTGACGAGGGCGTCCACCGCCGTCAGCGGTGGGGCGAATTTCTCCTTAAGGACGGTAACGAGATCGAGGATGCACATCTGGGCCAGCAGCTTCCTGAGCGCCTCATCAGCATTGTTGTACGCCTGTGAGCATGACTGGTCCACCTTCTGTGAGACCTGATCAACCTTCTCGGCGACACCGGACAACCCCATACCCCTGAGGACCCCAGACACCGCATCGGCGACCTGGCGCACCTTCTCCTGACCACCTTTGAGGTCCTCCACGGCGCGCTGGAGCTTCTCCGTATGATTCGTCGCATCGACCATGCCGCTCACTCCTTCTTGAAAATTTCCGACTCGGTGTCCTCGTATTCGTTCGCAGCCTGTAGAAGGGATTCCCCAGTGGAGAAGAACTCCCCCTCGCCGTCCGAGCAGAACTGCACGTACTGATGAACGAGTTCGAGGGCAGCAGTGAGGATCTCATTGCCCCCGCTCACCCTTAGCCCGCACGAGTTCTGCACGGCCTGGCGCCCCTGCGCGAGCGCGAAGGCCTGCTGGGTCCACTTCGTCGCGTCGTCACGGAGCGAATCGGTGTTGACGGAGAAACCGTCACCAGACACCCTGGACATCAGCCCCTCCTCTCCGGGAACTCCAATGGTTGCATCATATTGCCGATCAACTGCGAGAGCACAGCCGTGCCCTGGGACGCCAGGTCCTGGGACAGGGCGGAGACATCCTCGGCTGCGGTCGTCAGCTCGTCCCTGATCGCCGCTCTCACCGCCACGAAGGGAGTCGTCCTGGCCCAGTAGCCGTCGACATGGACCGCCATGGGACGGCCGCCCATCCTCTCGCACCACACCGGCGAGCCACCGTCGGGCTCCCCGCTGCCGGCGCCGAGGGAGGGGTCGGCGAGCATCGCGCGCACCCTGTCGATATAGGCGTCCGCGTCCTCACGCGCCTGCTCCAGGGGCACCGCGTTGGAACGGGAGCTCTGGAGGAACTCCTCCACCCCGGCCTCGAAGTCGCGCACGCGCGGGTCCGTGAGGAGGTTGAACGACTCGTCGCCCTCATCCTCCTGCGGCCCGTCGAAGGATTCCGCGAGCGCCTCGTCGAAGCCTGCCATCAGCTCGTACTGGGCCTCGCCCAGGAGCATGGTGAGGGCGTCCCCCAGGCTGTTGGGATCGATCGAACCCCTCCAATCGCTCTCCATCTGGAAGTCCGCGACACTGCCGTCACTGCGCATGGTGATCAGCAGGGACTCGGTGCCGTCCACGACGGTGACCTCGTCGGGGACGTTCTCACTGGCCCCCATCACCCGCTGCGCCAGATCCTCCATCTGCACAGCGAGCCTGGCCAGATCCCCGAGCTCTGAGGACATCTGCGGCATCGTCATCGCCCCCACCCGGCCCTTCCGGCCGCTGCGGGTCGCACGAACGGCCCCCTGGTCCGCAATCGGACGACATCATCACACATGGGTCCCCCGTTCCTCACGGTTCGGTTAGAAACACTCGGCACCACTGCTCGCGGTTGAAACCGACACGTTCACCGTATCTCGGACGCACCTCGAAAAGCAATGAGTTTCAAACATTCATTCAGGTTTCCAAACGGTTTGTTTTCCCGTTCCGGGCGTTCCGGCCCTCGCGTCACCGCAGCGCCGCGGCCCGCCTGGGCGGCACGCCCGGCATCCCCAGGCCCACGACCCGGCGCCCACCAGAGTCCCCGGCACCAGCACCAACCCCGGCCCCGGCCCCGGGAGCGTCCTCGAAGTCGATGCCCACCAGGTCCAGCACACCGTCGTCGTCCCCCGACCCGTCCCTCCCCTGGACCGCCGTCGCCAGCATGAGCTTGATGCGGTTGAGCTGGTTGACCTCCGAAGCGCCCGGGTCGTAGTCGACTGCGACGATGTTCGACTCCGGGTACCGGTTGCGCAGCGCCCGGAACATCCCCTTCCCCACGATGTGGTTCGGCAGGCACGCGAAGGGCTGGGCGCAGATGATGTTCGGGCACCCGTGCTCGATCATGTCGACCATCTCCGCCGTCAAGTACCAGCCCTCCCCCGCCTGGTTGCCCAGGCGCGCGATGTCCTGCGACCGCGGAATCATCTCCCCGATCCTGCGGTGCGGCTCGAACTTGCCGCCCGTGGCCGCGAACGCCCTGCGCACAGGCGCCTCGTACCTCTCCAGCGCCCACAGCACCAGCGGCATGATGCGGCGCTGACGGCCCCCGATCCCCAGGTTCGCCTGGTCCCACTCAGCTGTCGCCGATGAGTAGTGGAAGAACTGCATGAGGCCCGGCAGTTCCGCCTCGCACCCCTCCGCCTCGATGACGTCGACCGCGTGGTTGTTCGCGTCGGGGTGGAACTTCACGAGGATCTCCCCGACCAAGCCGACACGGGGCTTGCGGGGGATGTCGCGCAGGGCCAGCGCGTCGAACTCGCGCACGCACGCCCTGATGAGGCCCGCATAGGTGAGGCGGCGGGCCCGCCCACCACCGAACTCATGGGAGCGCCCGTCCGCGATCCACTCCCGCACGATCCGGTCCCACCTCCTGTACAGCTCCATCGCCGAGCCCTGGACGGCCTCGTAGGGCCGCACCCGCAGCAGCATCGACTGGATGGCGTCGCCGATGACGAAGGCCTGGACCGCCTTGTGGATGTCCTTCAGGCCCAACTGGAACCCCGGGTTGTCCTCGAGCCCCTGCACGGACAGCGCGATCACCGGCACCTGCGGGTAGCCCGCGTCGCGCAGGGCCTTGCGCAGCAGCGCCGCGTAGTTCGTCGCCCGGCACATGCCGCCCGTCTGCGTGATGCCCACCGCCGTGCGGTCCGGGTCGGCGCGCCCCGAGACGAACTCCTCGACCAGTTGGCCGATGACCACGATCGCCGGGTAGCACGAGTCATTGTTCACGTACTTCAGGCCCGTCTCCGTGCTCCGGCGGCTGGTGCGCTCCAGCAGCCGCACCCTCAGGCCCGCACGCGCCAGCAGTGGCGCCAGGAAACGGAAGTGGATCGGCGACATCTGCGGGGCCAGGATCTCATAGCCCGCCTCGCGCATCTCCTTGGTGAACGAGGCGCGCACCTCGATGTGACCGGCCCTGGCCCCCGCGCGCTCCTCGCGGGCGGCCGCCGACGCGGGGTCCTCGTGCAGCGCCGTATCGACCGCCGCCGACACCAGGGCAGTCGACGAGGCGGGGGCCGCCCCCTCGCGCCCGGCTGCCTCCGACTCCGCCCCCTCCCGCACGGCCTCCGCCTCTGCGGCGCGGGGGGCCGGGGCGCAGCGCTCGGCGACCGCGGCCTCCAAGGAGCGCAGCCGGATCCTCGCGGCGCCCAGGTTCGAGACCTCGTCGATCTTCAAGACGGTGTGCACGTCGCCGCGCCCCTCGAGGATCTCCTGGACCTGGTCAGCGGTGATGGCGTCGACGCCGCAGCCGAAGGAGTTGAGCTGGATCATCTCCAGGTCGGGTTCGTCGCCGACGCGGGCCGCTGCCTCGTACAGGCGCGAGTGGTAGGTCCACTGGTCGCGCACGCGCAGGGGCCGCTCCAGGCGGTCGTCGATGACGGAGTCCTCCGTGAGGACCGCCATGCCCAGGCCGACGATGACCTCCGGGATGCCGTGGTTGATCTCGGGGTCCAGGTGGTAGGGGCGGCCCGCCAGGACGATGCCCCGCACGCCGTGGGCGCGCATCCACTCCAACGACTCCCGGCCCTTCTGGCGGATCTCGGCTTTGACGGCGGCGTCCTCCTCCCACGCGGCGTCCAGGGCCGCCTCCATCTCCTCCAGGGGGATGTCGTAGCCGTGCTCCTTGAAGGCGCCCGCCAAGTGGGCCGGCAGGTACTCGCGGTTGGAGAAGTTGACGAAGGGGCTGATGAAGCGCACGCCCGGGTCGGACAGGCGCTCCATGTTGTTGCGGATCACCTCGGGGTAGGTGGCCACGACCGGGCAGTTGAAGCAGTTGTCCGCGCTCCCGCCTCCCTGCTCGAAGGCCACGCACGGGTAGAAGATGTTCGTCACGCCCTTCTTCAGCAGCGCCTCAATGTGCCCGTGCACCAGTTTCGCCGGGTAGCACACGTTCTCGGAGGGGATCGACTCCATGCCCTCCTCGAAGAGCGCGTGGTTGGAGCGCCCCGAGATCATCACCCGGAACCCCAGTTTCGTGAGCATCGTGAACCAGAACGGGTAGTTCTCGTACATGCCGAGCACGCGCGGGACCCCCATGTCGCCGCGGAAGGCCTTGCCCGCGGTGAGGCGCCGGTAGCCGAAGATCCTCTTGTACTTCCAATCGTAGAGGTTGGGCAGCTCCGACTTCTTCGGCACCCGCTCCAAGGAGGCGCCGCGCTCGCACCGGTTCCCCGACACATGGCGCTCCCCGTTGGAGAACGTCGAGATCGTCATCTGGCAGTGGTTCTGGCACAGGCGGCACGTCTTGCGGGTCGTCTCCACGGAGAAGCCCTCCAGGGCCTCGACGGTGGCCAGGGACGAGGCCCCCTCCCCGCTGTCGTGCATGCGCGCGGTCAGGGCCGCGCCGTAGGCCCCCATGAGGCCGGCGATGTCGGGGCGCACGACCTGGCGCCCGGTGAGCAGCTCGAAAGCGCGCAGCACCGAGTCGTTGAGGAAGGTGCCGCCCTGGACGACGACCCTCTCCCCCAGGTCGGAGGGGTCCTTGAGCTTGATGACCTTGTACAGGGCGTTGCGCACCACCGAGTAGGACAGTCCCGCGCTGATGTCGCGCACGTCCGCCCCCTCCTTCTGGGCCTGCTTCACCGAGGAGTTCATGAACACCGTGCAGCGGGTGCCCAGGTCGACGGGGTTCGTCGAGGCCATGGCCGCCCGCGCGAATGCCCGCACGTCCGTGCCCATCGTCTGGGCGAAGGTCTGCAGGAACGACCCGCACCCCGACGAGCACGCCTCGTTGACGGAGATGGAGTCCACGGCGTGGTCGCGGATGCGCAGGTACTTCATGTCCTGCCCGCCGATGTCGATGACGGAGGTGACCCCCGGCGCGACGGACTCCGCCGCCCGGTAGTGCGCCATTGTCTCGATCTCGCCCTCGTCCATGGTGAGCGCGGCCTTGACCAGGCCCTCGCCGTAGCCGGTCGCGCAACTGCGCCCGATGACCGCCCCCTCGGGCAGCCCGGTCCGCACCCGCCGCACGATCTCGACGGCAGCCGCCACGGGGTCGCCCTCGTTGGAGGCGTAGTGGGTGAAGACGATGCGGCCGCGGGAGTCGATGACGACGGCCTTGATGGTCGTCGAGCCCGCGTCGATGCCGAGCCAGCAGCGCCCCCGCGCCTCGGCGGGCTCCGCCTTGGGGACCACCTCGGCGCCGTGGCGGCGCTCGAACTCGGCCCTCTCCTCGTCGGAGGAGAAGAGGGGGCGCATACGGGGGGACTCGGCGCCCACCTCGGCGGTGGCGAGCGCGCCGATGAGGTCGGCGAGGGAGCGCGGTCGGGCGCGGCCCGCCCCCGGCTCGTCGCCCGCCGCCGCTGGGATGCCGCCCACCGCTGCCTGGTCACCTGCCGACCGGGCGCCGTCCGCCGCCGTTTTCGCGGCCATGAGGGCCGCGCCGATCGCGACGTAGAGCTGGGCGCCCGTGGGTGTGACGAAGGAGTCCGCTTTGGGCAGCAGCGCCTTGTACGCCTCGCGCAACTGGGGGAGGAAGTGCAGGGGGCCGCCCAGGAACATGACGTTCCCGCGGATCGGGCGCCCGCAGGCCAGGCCGGCGATGGTCTGAGTGGCCACCGCCGTGAAGATCGACGCGGCCAGGTCCTCGTGGGCGGCGCCCTGGTTGATGAGCGGCTGGATGTCGGATTTGGCGAACACCCCGCAGCGCGACGCGATCGGGTAGAGCTGGGTGTGCTCGGCCGCCAGGGCGTCGAGCCCCGAGGCGTCCGTGTGCAGCAGCGTGGCCATCTGGTCGATGAAGGCGCCCGTACCGCCCGCGCAGGTGCCGTTCATGCGCTGCTCGGCAGTGGGGTGCAGATAGGTGAGTTTGGCGTCCTCGCCGCCCAGTTCGATGACGACATCGACCTCGGGGTGCAGGCGCCGGGTGGCCTCCGTGCCCGCGATGACCTCCTGGACGAAAGGGATGCCCATCGCGCGTGCCGTGGTGAGGCCGCCCGAGCCGGTGATGGCGCTAACGACCTCCAGCCCCGGGTGCCGCGCCTCGATGTCGGCCAGGAGGCGGCCCAGCTCCGCCCGCACGTCGGCGTTGTGGCGGCGGTAGTCGGAGTAGAGGACGCGGTTGCCGTCGAGGACCACGGCCTTGACCGTGGTGGATCCGACGTCGATGCCGAGCTGGTGGACGCGCCGGGCCGGAGCGTCCTCGCGCCCTGCGGCGCCGGTGCCGGTATCGGTGTCGGTTGCGGGGTTCATGTCTGCTCCCTACTTCTCCCTCGATCCGAACATAGGACGGAGGGCGCGTATTTTCCAGGATGCAGAAATTAGAGTGGTCGTATGGACTCCGCCGCAGACACCCCCCGGGTTCCAAGGGGAAACCCCCGTGGAGCGGCCGGGGGAGCGCCAACTAGTTTCACAGACGCTGAAATTAACCCCTCGAATATGACAAGCCATCATGTTGCGAAAATCCAGCGCGGCCCCTCCGGGCCTCGGGGCGAGGTGCGCCGGCGCATACTCGAAGCCGCCCGCGCCGCATTCACCACCTCGGGCTACGACGGGACCACCATGCGCCAGATCGCCCGGAGCGCGGGATGCGACTCCGCGCTCATCACCTACTACTTCTCCACCAAACAACAACTGTTCCGGGCATGCCTGGACCTGCCCTCGGACCCCGCCTCGGACGTCATCGCGCTCCTGGCCCCCGGACCCGGCGGCGCGGCCGAACGGCTCGTGGAGTACGCCCTGGATCTGTACGAGCACCACCTCACCTCCGACGCGATGAGCGCGCTCATGCGCGCCCTGGCCACCGACGCCGAGACCTCCCAGCGCTTCCGGGCCTACATCAGCACCGAGGTCCTGGGCCCCGTGGCCGCCGCCATAGGCGCCGACACGGCGATCGCCCAGCGCATCGAAATCGTCCTGTCCATGATGCACGGAGTGGTCACCATGCGCTACATCGTGCGCTTGGAGCCCCTCGCCTCGATGTCCCGCGAGCAGGTCAAGGCCCAATTGGCCCCCCTGATCCAGCCGCTCATCGACAGCGCCTTCAACACCCCCGCCCTCTAAGCACTTCTAAGTACGCACACAAGGACCCCTATTTTGACAACACGGGTCGCACACAACGGCTTGATTCCGCCGTTGTGTGCGGTCCAGTGTTGCGTAATCCAGCCCCTTGTGTGCGTACCTGTGGGGGTGACACTCACCGCCTTCCGCGCGCGACCACCTGGGAGAGCGCCGCGCGCACCGCTGGAACCACCTCCGATCGCGACACAACGGCGTCGTAATCGAAACGGAGGACGAGGAAACCGCGCTCCACGAGGCGCCGGTCCCTTTCCAGGTCATGGAGCCAGTGCGCTTTGCCGCTGTGGAACTCCCACCCATCGAGTTCAACCACCAGGCGGTCGTGGACGAGCAGATCGACCTCGCCCACTCCGGGGATCTCAACTGCTGCCCGCGACTCGATACCCGCGTCCTCCAGCTGCAGCCGCGCCATCGTCTCGAGCACCGACCGCACGCCACCACGGGAACGGCGAAGCGCCTCACGAATCCGGCGCGCACCGGGAACGTCGTCGGGGACCTGCAGGTCCTCCACGGGGCACAGGCGTCGGAAACGCACAGCGTCAACGATCGCGACGGCCTGCTCGATGTCGGCGCACGCGAGGCACCGGATCACAGCCTGCCGGAAGTCCACCACCCACGGATTTGCGGGATTCTCCGTGATACGGGCGGTCTCACGGTGGACGACCACATCGTCCATCATCCGGGAGAGCGAATAGTGCAGCCCCCTGTTCCGGGGAAGCGCTATGTGCGTGTGCTGCACCGACGCCTGGTCCACGATGGGCAGTCCGTACAGTTTCGCGGCGCTCAGACAGGTGATCCTGCCGTTGTAGAGGAACGCGCGGGCCTCGTCGAGAGTCATGCGATCGCTGAGGTAGACGCACGTCCGGTAGCGCGCAACCCCCTCGGGCAACTCCGAGAGCGAAAGCCCTTGGACCACGAGCGGCTGCCATTTCATCGCGCCACCATTTGATTGAAGCAATTCGTATATATCCATATCTTATGATTGCGCTTCATGCCATTTTTCTTCTACCAGCAGCACGATCTGTGGATAACTCGGAGCCCCTCTCCTGTTTACGCACACAAGGACCCCTATTTTGACAACACGGGCCGCACACAACGGCTTGATTCCGCCGTTGTGTGCGGCCCGGTGTTGCGTAATCCAGCCCCTTGTGTGCGTACCTGGGGAGGAACGGGGGAGCGCCGGCGCTCAGTCGGCGGGCGCGGCCGGTTCGGCCAGGGGCACGGCGCGTACCTGCGTGGCTTTGATCGACGACCACACGGCATCGCCCACTCCGAGCCCCAACTCTGCCCACGCTGCGGTGGTCACGCGCGCCCGCACTGACACGAGCTCCCCGGATCCCGGCACCAACGAGGGCTCTGGCCCCGGCACAGGCGTCCCGGCCCCAGCCCCAGGCACCACGAACCCCGACGCGGACCCAGAAGCATCCGACTCGAACGGAGGTTCCGCGCCGAGCAGGACCCCCACGGTGATGACGCCGCCGGACGCATCAACCGATTCAACGCGGCCGGGCAACTGGGAGCGGGGAGAGGCATCCACGGGCGCGCGCGACAGGGCCACCGCCTCAGGGGCGAAGAGCAGGGCGACCGGGCCGTCGGGGGCGTCCCCCGCGCCGTAGAGGGTCCCCCCGCCCACGCGCACCCCCACGAGGCCGTCCCCGCGCCGGGCCCTGCCCGACACGATGTTGAACCCCGCCAGGCGCGCGGCGAAAACCGACGAGGGACGGGCGAGCACCGCGGCGGGCGCCCCCTCCTCGACAACCCTCCCCGAGTCCATGACGACCATGTGGGCCGCGAGTTCCAGGGCCTCCACGGTGTCATGCGTGACGAGGACCGTGGTGACGCCCGTGGCCGCGAGACGCTCGCGCAGGACGAGGGACACCTGGGCCGTCGCCTCGACATCGAGGGCGGCGGTGGGCTCATCGAGGACCAGCACCGACGGGTCAAAGATGAGGGCGCGGGCAATGGCGACGCGCGCGGCCTGCCCACCAGAGAGCTCGTCGCCGCGGCGCCCGGCGACCCCCTCCATACCGACTCGGCGCAGCTGGTCGAGGGCGCGGGAGGCGGCCTCGGCGCGTTTCACGCCCCGTGAGCGCAGTGGGAACGCCACATTCGCCAGGACGCTCATGTGGCCGAAGATCCGGGGCTGCTGGCTGACCATCGCGATCCCCCGGTCGCGGGCGCCGACGAAGCGGCCCGGGGAATCGACGACGCGCTCCCCGATGCGCACCGCGCCCTCGTCGAGGGCCAGTGAGCCCGCGACGACTTGGGCGAGCGTGGACTTGCCCGCGCCGTTGTGCCCCATGACCGCGGTGACGGCCCCTGCGGGCAGGGAGATGTCCACGTTCCAGCCTCGTGCGGCCACGCGTCCGCGCACGTACACGGCGACTGCGCCCCCGGCAGCGGGACCGGGCAACGGCACAGCGCGGGCGGGGGGTGCGGGCGCCGGGCGACGACGGCGGATCCGGCGGGGGAGCTCGGTGAGGGCGACGACCACGGTGGCAGCCATGAGCAGGACGGCGCCCAGGGCGAGGGCCAGCTCGGTGTTCGACTCTCGCGCCAGGTAGATCTGCAGCGGCATCGTGCGGGTGACACCCTGCATCGACCCCGCGAAGGTGAGGGTGGCCCCGAACTCACCGAGGCAACGCGCCAGCGCGAGGGCGCTGCCCCTGGCCAGGCCGGGGAGGACCATGGGCAGGGTCACGCGCCACAGGACCCGGGAGGGCGAGGCGCCCAGGGAGGAGGCCATCTCCTCCAGGCCCTCGGGCCTGGCGCGCAGCGCCGCCTCCAGGGTGACGATGAGGAAGGGCAGTGAGACGAAGACCTGGGCGACGACGACGGCGGCGGTGGAGAAGGCTATGGAGACGCCCCACGCCTCCATCGACGCGCCGATGGGGGACTTGCGCCCGAACGCGGCCAGCAGGGCGATACCCGCGACGACGGGCGGCAAGGAGAGCGGCAGGGCGACCAGCACCCTGAAGAAGCGGACGAGGCGCCAGTCGCGCGAGAGCAGCACCGCGGCGGGCACGCCGAGGACCAGGTCGATGGCGAGCGCGGCGGCGCAGGTGCGCAGGGACAGCCCCAGGGCGGCCACGGACTCCTCGGAGGCGAGGATCTGGGGCAGTCGGCCCCACGGGACGCGCCCCGCCATGAAGACGAGGGGCAGCACCAGGAATGCGAGGGCGAGCCCGCCGACGGCCGCGGTCCACACAGGGACCGGGCTGACGGCGGGCGCGCGGCGTTTCCCCACGGGTTCGGGCTACTTGGCCGCGGGGGTGAAACCGGCCCGCTCGAGGACGGACTGGCCCTCGGGGGACAGGACCAGGGCGATCCACTTCTGGGCGAGTTCGGCGTTCTTCGTGGCCTTGACCTGGGCGATCGGGTACTTGTTGACGGCCTGGTCGGCGCCCTGGATGTCGATGGTCTCGACCTGATCCTTGGCGGCGTTCGCGTCGGTCCGGTAGACGATGCCCGCGTCGGCCTCGCCGCTGGTCACTTTGCCCAGCACATCCTTCACGTTGGGTTCGGCCGAGACGGGGTTTAGGGTGATGCCGAGCGCGCCCGTGAGCTCCTTGGTGAGTTTGCCGCAGGGCGCCTCCGTGTCGCAGACGACCAGTCTGGCGTTGTCCAGGGAGGAGTCGAGACCGGTGACGCCCGCAGGGTTGCCCTTGGGGGTGACCAGGGTGAGGGTGTTGGAGAGGAAGACGGTCTGCTCGCCGACCAAGTCCGCCTCGGCGGCCTTGGCCATGGTGGACTCGTTCGCGGTGGCCAGCACGTCGGCGTCCGCGCCCTCGGTGAGCTGGGAGACGAGGTCCTGCGACCCGGCGAAGTTGAAGGTGACATCGACCCCGGGGTTGGCTGCCTCGAAGGTCTTCTCGAGTTCGCCGAAGGTCTCCTTGAGCGAAGCGGCGGCGAAGACGTTGAGGACCGTCGTCTGGGCGGGGGCCGTGGTCTGCTCGGACTGGGCAGCGGGCTCCCCTCCGCCGCCGCAGGCGGTGAGGGCGAGGGCGACGGCCATGGCGGCCAGGGTCACGCGGAAGCGGCGCACTGGGATACTCCTTTTCAACGGGATGAATCAGACTAAATATAGCAAGAAAGCGGGGAAAGTCGATTCATGCGCGCACGTCCGCCGCACTGATGCGGCCATACCCTTGGAGAACCGCGGGAAAAGGTAACATCGAATTAATAGGGATACACCCATGGTAATACGTGCGCGCTACACTGTGCGCACAGGAACCGCAGCATCCGCATCCGGGTCCGTCGCGCCGGGAACGGGATCCGCCCGCACCCGTGGCGGCCAGATCCGCGGCTACCGCGCCGCCCGGTCCCCCGCCTGAGAACCCGTCACCCTCCGGATCCGCGCCCGGAACAGCCCGAAGGAGGCCCCATGCCCCAGCCGAAGGAATACGACCTCTCCACGATCCGCTCCACGATCATCACCTTCTCGGACCGGGTGCTCTGCGGGGAGAAGGAGGCCCGGGGCGCTCGCGCCTGCGCCGGCGCCCTCACCGCGGCCGGCATCGGCCACATCGCCACCGCCGTGGTCCCCGAACAGCGCGAGGCCCTGGAATCGCAGGTGCGCGGGGCGATCGCCTCGGGCTCCCGCCTGATCCTGGTCCTCGGCGGTTCGGGCTTCGGCGTCGGCAATGTCGCGCCCGAGGTGGTGCACGATGTCGTGGAGGTGGAGATCCCGGGGATCGCGGAGCAGATCCGCGCCCACGGCCTGAAGAGCACCCCGCTGTCGGGCCTGTCGCGCGAGGTCGTGGGCGTGAGCGCCCGCGACTCCTCGGGCGCGCTCGTGGTCGCCTCACCGGGGTCGAAGGGCGGAGCGCTCGACACCCTCGCCGTCCTGGTACCCCTGCTGCCCGCGGTGTTCGGCCAGTTGGACGAGGAGCGCTGAGGGGCCGCGCCGCCACCCGGTGGAACGGAATGCCCGGCTACCCTGATCCACTGCTGGAAAGGCGCGTCCGCCACCACTGCAAGTCCTCCCTGGTATCCACATCCCGGCACTCGCTCCACGGCGCGCCCACGCGCCTGAGGACGAGGCCCCCCAGCACCCTGCGCACCCCCACGCCGTGCAGGCCCCCCAGCACCGCCCGGGCCCCATCGAGCGCCCGAGCCAAGGGACCCACGCGGTAAACGGCCTGCAAGTACTGCGTGTACGGCTCGGGATCCCCGCCCACGATGACCACCCCCGCCTCGTGCTGCGCCAGGACCACCGAGGACAGGCGGTCGGCCAATGCCCCGGCGCCCGGGGAATCCACCGAGCACACGACCACCCGGTCGTCCCCGACCGCCCCCGCCCGGCCCATCAGGAAATCTAGGCCGGCGCCGATACCCGCCAGGGGGCCTCCCCCGGCAGGCTCCTCCATGGCGCGCCCCACCCCGTCCGGCACCGGTACCTCCGGCGGGGCCACCACCACGACCGCTCCGCTGACATGCGGCGCCAGTCCCGCCAGGACCACGTCGAGCAAACGGAACCCCACATCCAGGTCCGCCTTCGACACGCCCCCGAGGCGCTCGCCCGTTCCCCCTGCCAGGACCAGCGCGTGAACCAGGCCCACGCCCTCACCCCCACGGCGCGAAAGTGAGGACATCGGCGCGCTGCTTGGCCGCGTCCACCACCAGCACGCGCCCCAACAGGGGCTCCCCGAAGCCCACAACCACTTTGAGCGCCTCCGTCGCCATCGTGGCGCCCGCCTGGCCGACGACCGGCCCCAGCACCCCGACCTCCGGCGAGGCGGGGGTCGTCCCCTGCGGGGGCTCGACCGGGTGCAAGGACCGCAGCGATGTCGGCGGAACAGGGGTGGGGGGACGGGACCAGAACACCGACACCTGGTACGCCATCGCCACGACGGTCCCCCACACGAGGGGCACCCCCGCCTCCGCGCACCAGTCCGCCACCATGTACTTCGCGTCGAAAGTGTCCGCGCACTCCACGACCAGATCCCAGTCGCGCCCGTGCGCCTCAAGCCACTCGCGCGTCACATGCGGGTACTGCTCGAAGCGCACGCCCGAGTTCAACGCGCTCAGGTGCCGCACCGCCGATTCCGGCTTCACCCGCCCCACGTCCGCCTCGGAGTGCAGCAGTTGGCGCTGCAGGTTGGAGACCTCCACGCGGTCGGAATCGCACACGCCGATCGTGCCCACGCCCGCCGCAGTCAGGTAGAGGAGCACCGGCGACCCCAGGCCACCCGCGCCCACCACCAGCACTCGCGCCGCCGCGATGCGCGCCTGGCCCGCCTCGCCGACATCCGCCACCAGCCAGTTGCGGCGGTAACGCTGAGCGGCGAGGCCCCGCAAGGACGCGGGGGCGTCGTGCAGCGGGATGGCGACGCAGCGGTTGCGGACATCGACCGCTGCGGCGCGCGAGTGGGGGTCGCCCACTGTCACGACAACCCCGACCAGCTGTGCGTGCCGTCCGCCAGCTGCTGCTTCTTCCAGATGGGCAGCTGGGCCTTGACCTCCTCGACCAGGGTCTCGACTGCCGTGAACGCCTGCGCGCGGTGCTCGGCCCCCACGGCCACCACCATCGCGTCGTCCCCCACCTCCAGGCGCCCGATGCGGTGCCAAGCGACGACCACGTGGACGCCCGCGCGCTCGGCCAGGCGGTCGGCCAGGGACCGCAGCACCTGGGGGGAATTGGGGTGCGAGGAGTACTCGATGGCGTCCACGGACTGCCCGCCGTCGTGGTTGCGCACGGCTCCCACGAACACCGCGACGGCCCCGCATCGGGGGTCGCGCGCCGCGTTCGTCAGGGCCGTCGCGTCCAGGGGTTCGTCAGTGATTCCAGTGAACACCCGCGCAGGCATGATTCCTCCAATTTCGGCGGTCAGTGCGCTCCGATTTTACGGGGCCCCGGGGGGATCGGGCCGTCCAGGAGCCGTGGGCGGGACGGATGTCTCAGGCCCGGGCGCCCCGACCGCGCCCCCGGGAGCGCAGCGCCCACCACGCTCCCCCGGCGGCTGCCACGAGCAGCCCCGCGCCCGCCGCCCACACCAGTGGGGAGGCCGACGGTCCCGATCCCGTTTCCTCGATGGACGCCGACTGCGTCTGCCCCTCCTCCCGGGAGGCGAGGGCGCCCGACTCGTCGAAGAAGTACCAGTAGCCGTCGATCAGCCTCCACTCGGAGTGGACGGCCGAGGCCGAGGAGTCGAAGTAGTACCAGTTCTCCGAGGGCCCCTGCCACCATCCCGTCGTCGCCTCCGTGTGGCCGGCGTGGAACCACCACGCCCTCGGGGTCTCACTGGTGTACTCGTGGCCCCACCTGGCGTTGTCCACCCCGTCGTAGGCGATGCCCTGGTCGCTGAACTCGCACACCAGCGCCGGGACCTTCACGGAGTCCCAGATGTCGCCCATCGGGAACCACAAGCCGTCCCCGTGGATCGCATGCCGGGTGAGGCGGTCCGGCGTGTCCTCGGCGAGGCCCGTCTGGATGATCGTGCTGGGGGCGAGGGCGCCCAGGAACTCCTCGAAGTTCGACGACTCCTGGCCGTGGTGGCCCGCCTTGAGGATATCGACGCTCCCGACCTCGGAGCTGATGCGCCCCTCGAAGCCGTTGTGGGTCGTCCAATCCGAGTCCGTGTCCATGAGATCGGCCGCCAGGAAGGCCGAGCGGCCGAAGGCGCTGACCTTCGCGCCCCACCCCATCAGGTTCGCATCGGTGGTGCCCTGCCGTTTGTACACCTCATCGACGTCGAAGGGGATCATCTGCACGTCCATGTCGCCCATGCGCACGTGGGTGGAGTAGCCGTCCAGTTCCTGGATGAACTGCGCCCCGTACTCGGAACGCGCCCACTGGGCGGCCTCGACCAGGTGGTCGTAGACGTACTGGTTGTCCCACAGCCCGCTCTCGTCGGTGATCCACTCGTCGGAGTACTCGGGGGAGAAGATGAGCTTGGGCCTGTAGCGGCGGATGATCTCGTCCGCGTTGCCGATGTGGTCCGAGTGCGCGTGGGTGCCCAGGTAGAAAGCCACGTTCGAGTCCGTGACCCCCTGGTCGTCCAAGTACTCGAGCAGCCACTCGGTGGTCGACGAGGTGGAGGCCGCGATCCCCGAGCGCTCCGGGTAGCGCGGGTCCGAGCCGTACGGCGTGTCCGCGTCCTCGCCGCCGTCGATAATGCCGAACCACCCGTTCGACTCCAACAGGATCGCGTCGGAGTTGTAGGAGGACAGGATGAACATGCGGGTCTTGCCGGACGTCCCCTCGAAGGAGTACGACGAACCGGACTGGGACAGGGCGGACTGCCCCTCCGACTGCGCCCCGTCCCCGGGCGCCGCCACCGCCGGGCCTGCCACTGCACCGCCCACCAGGGCGAGCGCTCCCGCCCCCGCCATCCATCGCCTCGCCGTCATCGTGCCTCCACTCGTCGCTGGTCGCACCCAACGCTAACGCACTGTGGACCGGGCGGCGCCGACGGGGAGCGGGCGAGTCACGGAGGGCCCCTATGTGGTGCGTTTGAGCTCCCTGTTTTGAACGTGGGAGACGCGCCCGGCCCTGATGGATGTCCCCGCAACAGTTGGCCCGGCCCCCGATGCCGGTCAGAACCGCTTGGGGCCGCATGCAGTTCACGATGCGGAGGCGCATCGTCCATGATGCGGGCACATGTTGTCCATGATGCGGATCTGGGAATATATGGCGCCCATCTCATTATGGTGCTGCTTGTTCGCTGTCGGGGTGGTGTGGGTGGGTTGTGCGTGGTGGGTGGTGCGGGTGGTCCTAGCGGGTGCGGGTTGTGCGTGGTGGGTGGTTCTGGCCGGGGGTGGGGATGAGGGGGTGGGTGGGTTGTGTGTGGTGGGTTCTGCGGGGTATGGTTACTGGTGTTGGCGCGGTCGCGCTGGTATTGGTTTGGGTTCGTGCTCCCCGGCGTGGGGGAGGGTGAGGACGCGTGGCATGGGTGTGGAGAAGACGGCCAAGCAGGCCGGCGGGGCGGGCAAGGGCGGGGACGGTCGGGGGACGTGTTTTGAGCGTCTTCAGGCGGTGGCGGATCTGCACTACGATGACAGCGCCGACGACGCCGCCCACCAGTTGGTCCTGGACAGGATCGGCGCGTGCGAGGAACTGGTGCGCAAGTACGCCCAGACCAATGGGTTCCGCTCCGAGCAGGTGCGCGCCGCGATCGACGAGTGGGCGGGGGCGTTCCTGGCGGACTTGGGGGCGACGCGGGACCAGTTGCGCGACGGGCACGACGTGGTGGTCCAGGCGCGCGGGACGATGCGCCAGGCGCGGGACTTGTTCAACCAGAACGTGTCGCCCGAGTTGCTCACCGGCGCGGAGCGGGGGTGGCGGGCCGCTGCGGACGGGGCGGGGGCGGTGGCCTTCTTCGCGGTCCCCGTGGTGGGGCGGTGGCCATGGTGGCCAGTGAGCTGTACTGGTCGGGGCTGGAGAAGGAGCGGGACAGGGAGAGGGAGGAGTACTGCCAGAACGTGCTCGACCAGATGAACGCCTCCTTGAACGAGGGCGCCGAGAGGATGCAGGACATCATCGACAAAGACGGAGACGGAAAAAGTTCCGACAAGTTTCCCGGTCGCACGCCCAGCGCTGATCCTCTTCCCGGGGTCGTGGATCCGAACCTGATGGGCGGCGGCGCCGGGGGTGCCGGGGGCGCCGGGGGCGCTGGGGGCTCTGGTGCTGGGGGTGCCGGCGGCTCTGGTGAGGCTGGTGTTGGTGGTTCTGGTGGTGGTGTGGATCTGCCGGGGCGGGATTGGGCGTCGGAGGGGTTCGCGCGCCCGGGCGCCGTGCAGGACCCGCCTCCTTACAGGCGTCTGAGTGATGTTGACGGGGTGGGGCTGGTGGAGCGGCCGGTGAATCAGACGGTGACGCCCAACGGCCTGGTGGGCGGGTACGCGCCGCCGTCCGCGACTCATGCCTCGGATCCGAGGTGGGATCCGTACTACCGGATCCCGAAGGACGCTGTCAGTGTGGGGCGGGCGGCGTCGTCGGGCGCGTTGGGCGCTCTGGCGGGCGGGGCGGGTGTGAGTGCCCGGTCCTTGTTGTCGGGGGCCGCGACCACTGGTTTGAGGGCCGCCGCCGCTGCTAAGGGCGCGGCCGGTGTGGGGGCCGCCTTGAAGGGGGCCGCTGCTGCTGCCAGGGGTGGGGCCGGGGGCGTGATGGGTATGGGCGCTCCTGTTGGCGGGGCCGGCGGGGAGGGCGAGGACAAGAAGAAGCGCCGGGCCTTCACCGGGGTGTTCAAGGACGAGCCGGACGAGGAGGCCGGGCCCGTGTGGGATCCCGCCCACGGGCCGGGGTCGGCCGATGATGGCATCGTCTTCGAGGTCGACTTGGACGAGTGGGGGCTGTGATGACCAGGGCACGCACGAACGCACCGCGGGCGGGGTCGGCCGTTGTGTTGGCCGCGGCCCTGGCCCTGGCGGGCTCGCCCGCGGGGGCGGTGGACGAGATCACGACCCAGGGCTACGTGGGGCCCCTGGGCGTGGCCAACGAGGCCGCGGCCGGCTACACCGGGGAAGGCGTGAGCATCGCTGTGATCGACGGGCCCGCCGACACCACTGTGCCCGAACTG
>NZ_KE386870.1:107316-108597 GCF_000429245.1 Schaalia georgiae DSM 6843 | reverse complement strand
GCGCGGGACTTGTTCAACCAGAACGTGTCGCCCGAGTTGCTCACCGGCGCGGAGCGGGGGTGGCGGGCCGCCACAGACGGGGCGGGGGCCGTGGCCTTCTTCGCGGTCCCCGTGGTGGGGGCGGTGGCCATGGTGGCCAGTGAGCTGTACTGGTCGTCCCTGGAGAAGGAGCGGGACAGGGAGAGGGAGGAGTACTGCCAGAACGTGCTCGACCAGATGAACACCTCCTTGAACGAGGGCGCCAACAGGATGCAGGACATCATCGACAAAGGCGGAAACAGACCCGACATCGGCGGCGGCAAGCTTCCCGGTCGCACGCCCAGCGCCGATCCGCTTCCTGGGATCGTGGATCCGAACCTGATGGGCGGCGGCGCGGGCGGTGGTTTCGGCGGTGCCGGGGGTGCTGGGGGCGCCGGCGGCTCTGGTGCTGGGGGCCTTGGTGGGGCTGGCGGTTCTGCTGGTGGTGTGGATTTGCCGGGGCGGGATTGGGCGTCGGAGGGGTTCGCGCGCCCGGGCGCCGTGCAGGATCCGCCTCCTTACAAGCGTCTGAGTGATGTTGACGGTGTGGGGCTGGTGGGGCGGCCGGTGAATCAGACGGTCACGCCCAACGGCCTGGTGGGCGGGTACGCGCCGCCGTCCGCGACTCATGCCTCGGATCCGAGGTGGGATCCGTACTACCGGATACCCCAGGACGCGGTCAGTGTGGGGCGGGCTGCGTCGTCGGGCGCGTTGGGCGCCCTGGCGGGCGGGGCGGGAGTGAGTGCCCGGTCCTTGTTGTCGGGGGCCGCGACCACTGGTTCGAGGGCCGCCGCCGCTGCTAAGGGCTCGGCCGGCGTGGGCGCCGCCTTGAAGGGGGCCGCCGCTGCTGCCAGGGGTGGGGCCGGGGGCGTGATGGGTATGGGCGCTCCTCTTGGCGGGGCCGGCGGGGAGGGCGAGGACAAGAAGAAGCGCCGGGCCTTCACCGGGGTGTTCAAGGACGAGCCGGACGAGGACGCCGGGCCCGTGTGGGACCCCGCCCACGGGCCCGGCTCGGCCGATGATGACATTGTTCTCGAGGTCGACTTGGACGAGTGGGGGCTGTGATGACCAGGACGCGAACGAGCACGCCACGACGGCTGGGGTTGGCGCGGGCGGGGGCGGCCGTTGTGTTGGCCGCGGCCCTGGCCCTGGCGGGCTCGCCCGCGGGGGCGGTGGACGAGATCACCACCCAGGACTACGTGGGGCCCCTGGGCGTGGCCAACGAGGCCGCGGCCGGCTACACCGGCGCGGGGGTGAGCATCG
>NZ_KE386870.1:90782-105421 GCF_000429245.1 Schaalia georgiae DSM 6843 | reverse complement strand
CCAACGACCCCACCTACACCTACAGAGGAACAGACCCCACCATCATCAACACCCACCCCGACCGCACCGCCCTGGGCACCTCACCCCGATACCACCAGGCGAAGGACTCGGAATAGACCCCTATCACCGCACCACCCAGCGGCATCCGGCACCCAGCCGACGACGCAGCGGCCAACGGCATCCCCAAACCCACAACCCGGCGCCCGCCGCTCGAAGCGGGCACAAGGCACAAGGCCTCCCGACCCCACCACACAGAGCACAACGACAATCCCTATGCGCGCGAGGACGGAAGCAGAGCCCACCAGTCGTAGG
Organism: Schaalia georgiae DSM 6843; assembly: GCF_000429245.1. Classification (GTDB taxonomy): domain Bacteria; phylum Actinomycetota; class Actinomycetes; order Actinomycetales; family Actinomycetaceae; genus Pauljensenia; species Pauljensenia georgiae. Next base: position 105,109 of record NZ_KE386870.1, on the reverse strand, counting down.
CGGATCGCACGAAAAGGGACCGAGCAGGCCGCGCCGCCTCAGCCGCCCGCGAAGGGCGGGAGCACGTCGACCCGCGCCCCCGGGGCCAAGGGGGTGTCCAGCGTCGCGGATCGCTCGTTCACCAGGTAGCTCGACACGTCCAGGACCGGCGCCAGCGCCGGATCGGATTCGCGCAGGAGCCCCACCAGGGCGCCCAGGGTGGCGGGCGCCTCGTCCGACGGGATCTCCCGCGTGTCGCCGCCCGCCGCCTCGGCGGCCCCCCCGAAGAAGCGAAGGGTCGTCGCCAACGGCTTGGGCCGGGGGCCCACCGCGGCCTCCAAGTGGACCACCAGGACCATCGGATCCGTGTCGTCCTGCTCCAAACGCCACGTCGCCACACCCGTCGCCGTGCGCTCGAAGACGCGCTCGACGATGCCGCGCCGCAGCTCGAAAGCGAGGCCGTCGGGGGCGTCCGCCTCCGCGAAGGGGCACGCCGTGAGGACGACGGCCAACGGGTCCTCAGCCCTCGGCTGGGCGCCGAACCCCATCGCCGTGAGGAAGAGACGCACCTTACCCATGTGTCCGGCGATGCTGAACCCCTCGGCCGCCTCCCTGTGGCTGTGCTCGGGGACGTTCATCTCACTCAAAGCCGCGTCGGCCCACCTGTGCCCGATGGAACGGGCCGCGGCCGCCGGATCCTCCAAGTCCATCCGTAGCCACGCGAACACCGAATGGGCGAACTGGCCGAGCATCTGCGCGGCGAAAGCCGGATCGGCCGGCATGGAGGTCGAGTACCCCAGCGCCGGGCGCCCCCGCCCCTGCGAGGGCAACTGCTCCCGCTCGATGAGGCCCAGGTCCAGCAGTCCCTCGAGGGTCTCGCGCACCGAGGAGACGTGCAGATCGGACTCCTGCGCCAGTTGCGCCACGGTCACCGGTTGGGCGTGGCGCGAGATGCGCTCGAGAAGCGCGTGCTGGGCGGGCGTCAGGGACACCATCGCCGACAACGTGTCCGCGAGGCGCCTCGGCTGGGCCGTCTCATTCGTCATCATTCGTCCTTCGTCTCGACTGCGTCCATCCGCCCGGTCGGCGGCCCACCGGGCCCGCGCCCGCGCCGCCGACACCCCATCAGTTACTAATTAATCTTGGGATAGTCTACTCACAAGCGCTCCCGCCCCGCACGGCCAATCCCCCTGACAGACCCCGACCGCAGCGCGGAACGAAAGACGGGCGGGCCCGACCGTCGGACCGTCGTCAGTCGGACATCCCCCCGCGCGTGCGCGCGGCCTCGCGGCGCCCATCGCGCGCCCTGTAGACCACGGGCGGCCGGGCGATGTAGCCCACCGGCGCCGAGACCGCGTGCACCAGCCTCGTGAACGGCCACAAGCCCAGTAGCAGCAGGCCCGCCACGATGTGCAACTTGAACGTGAGGGGCACGTCCACCATGAGCCGCGCCTGCGGCTGCAGGTAGAAGATCGAGCGGAACCACACCGAGATAGTCTCGCGGTAGTCGTAGCCGTCGTGCCCGCCCAGCACTTGGTTGACGACCGTCGCCACCGCGCCCAGCGCTACGGGGACCGACAGCATCACGTAGGTGACGATGTCCATGCGGGTCGTCGCCACCCGCACCGACTTGACGACGACGCGCCTGTAGACCAGCGCCACCAGGCCCACCACGGTCATCAGTCCGGCGATCGTGCCCGGGATCGTCGCCATCAAATGGTACGCGTGCTCCGAGACCCCCACCGCGCTCGTGAACGACTTCGGCACGGCCAGGCCCATGACGTGCCCCAGGAACACGAAGAGCACGCCGAAGTGGAACAACGGCGACGCCCAGCGCAAGATGGTCGGCTCGTTCCACTGGGAGGAACGGGAGGTCCAGCCGTACTGGTCCGTCTTGTAGCGCCACACGAGCCCGACCACCAGAACCGTGAACACGATATAGGGCAGCACCACCCACAGGACGACATCGACGAGCCCCAGGGAAGCGGGGACCCCCGCGGGCGCGCTCGCAGGAACGAAGAACATGGCTTCACCTTTCCATCGTGGTGTCCGAGGCGGGGGACGGCGTGGCGCTCAGATCGCCGATGCCGACCAGTTCCGTTGGGGGCCCCTGGCTGACGAGGCGGTGGAAGCCCTCCAGGGTCTCCTCATCGGGCTCGGGCAGGGTCGCCACCAGCGCGTCCAATAGGCCCGCGTAGGGTGATTCCGCGCTGCGCAGCGCCGTGCGGATCACCTCGATGCCCTCCCGGTTGGACCGCAGCAGCGCCTCCGCCGTGCCCGTCCCGTCCAGGGCCGCGAACTCGAGGACCACGGGCAGGTGGTCGGGCAGCTCCTCGCGCCTCATCTCGAAGCCCGCCCTCCGCAGAACCTCCTTGAAGGCCAGGATCGCCTGGCCCCGACCCCGCGTGTCCCCGTGCGTGTAGTACGTCAGGCCCAGGGCGCACCGGCGCCTCTGGTCGAAGGTCTCCACGTAGTGGACCTGCATGGCGCGCACCCCGGCCCCCCGGGCGGCGCGTGTGAAGGCCCCCAGGGGTGCGGACGCCTCATCGGGCAGCGCCGCCAGCTCGGCCTCCACGGCGCCGACCTTGTCCAGGAAGTCATCGCCGGGGTAGTCCAGCAACAGCGACACCGCCATGCGCACGGCGCGGCGGTCCGCCTCGGGCATCTCACACTCCGGGGCCGCAGTGGGGATGCGGGGGATCCCGACGAAGGTGCTCATCTGACGACCTCGAGGGGCAGCATCGTGCGCCCCTCAGGACTGGATCCGCCCATCGGGCGGTTCGACGTGGCGGGGACCAGACCGTGGAAGGCCTCGGCGTCGTAGGACACCGGGCAGCCCTCGAGCTCCTTGATGCCACGCGGCATCTCGGGGTGGGCGGTGGGGATGACGTAGCGGTCGTCGTACTTGGCGATCGACAGCAGCCGGTACATCTCCTGGATCTTCTGCCCGCTCATGCCCACGGACGCGGGGATCGCCTCGTCCCCCTCCCGTCCGACGTACACGTCGCGCATGTAGGAGCGCATCGCGGCCAGGCGGCGCAGGCTCAGCTCGACCGGGGCCGTGTCGCCCGCCGAGAACAGGCCCGCCAGGTACTCCAGGGGGATGCGCATCTGCGAGATCGCTGAGAGCAGCACCTTGTGGTCCTCGCCGTCGTTGCCGCTCGCCGTCACCTGGTCCACCACCGGCGACAGCGGGGGCACGTACCACACCATCGGCAGGGTGCGGAACTCCGGGTGCAGGGGCAGTGCGACCTCGTACTCGGTGATGAGCTTCCAGATCGGGGACTCCTGGGCGGCGCGGATCCACGAGTGCGGCACGCCGCTGGCCCGCGCCCCGGCCACCACCTGCGGATCGTTGGGATCCAGCAGGATCTCGCGCTGGGCGCGGTACAGGTCGCGCTCGTCAGCCTGCGAGGCCGCCCACCCCACGCGGTCGGCGTCGTAGAGCAGGACGCCCAGGTAGCGCAGGCGCCCCACGCAGGTCTCCGAGCACACGGTCGGTTCCCCGACCTCCAAGCGCGGGTAGCACAGGGTGCACTTCTCGGCCTTGCCCGTGTTGTGGTTGAAATAGACCTTCTTGTAGGGGCACGCCGACACGCACATGCGCCAGCCGCGGCAGGCGTCCTGGTCCACCAGGACGATGCCGTCCTCCGTGCGCTTGTACATGGCGCCCGACGGGCACGCCGACACGCACGTGGGGTTCAAGCAGTGCTCGCAGATGCGCGGCAGGTAGAACATGTACGCGTCTTCGATGGTTTTGGCGACCTGGATATTCATCTGCTGCAGCACCGGGTCGTGGTCGAGGGTCTCCATCGAGCCCCCCAGGTCGTCGTCCCAGTTCGGGCCCCACTCGGGCTTGTCGATGTGCTCGCCCGTGATCCGCGATTTCGCGCGGGCGGTCGGGATCGCGCGCGAGCCCGCCGGCGCCTGGAGCAGCTTGTCGTACTCGTAGGTCCACGGCTCGTAGTAGTCCGCCATCCCCGGCATCGTCGGGTTCGCGAAGATCTTCGCCAGTGATGCGACGCGACCGCCCTGGCGGGGCACGAGGCGCCCCGTCGCAGTGCGTTTCCAGCCGCCCTTCCACTTCTTCTGGTCCTCCCAGCCGCGCGGGTAGCCCACGCCCGGCCGGGTCTCGACATTGTTGAACCAGATGTACTCGGTGCCCTCGCGGTTCGTCCACACCTGCTTGCAGGTGACCGAGCACGTGTGGCAGCCGATGCACTTGTCGAGGTTCATCACCATCGCGATCTGGGCCATGACCTTCATCAGAATTGCACCTCCTGGGAGCGGCGGCGGATCACCGTGACCTCGTCCCGGTTGTTGCCCGTGGGGCCGTAGTAGTTGAACGCGTAGGAGAACTGCGCGTACCCGCCGGCCAGGTGGGTCGGCTTGATGAAGATCCGCGTCAGCGAGTTGTGCGTGCCACCGCGCTTGCCCGACCCCTCGTTCAGCGGGGTGTTGATCTGGCGGTCCTGGGCGTGGTGCATGAACACCGTGCCCTCGGGGATGCGGTGCGAGACGACCGCGCGCGCCGTCACCGTGCCGTTGCGGTTCTTCGCCTCGATCCACTCGTTGTCGCGCACGCCGATCTTCTCGGCGTCGGCCGGGCTCATCCAGACCGTCTGGCCACCGCGGCCCAGCGTCAGCATGTACGGGTTGTCGTAGTACTGGGAGTGGATGGCCCACTTGTTGTGGATCGTCAAGTAGCGCACGGCGACCTCGGCCTGGCCCGACTGGCCGGGACGGTGGTCACCGACCGGACGCTCACCGTAAATGTGCGCTAGGTCGAGCGGAGGACGGAAGACGGGCAGGGCCTCGCCCATGTCCATCATCCAGTCGTGGTCGACGTAGAACTGCGGGCGGCCGGTCAACGTGTGCCACGGTTTTCGGCACTCGAGGTTCTGGACGAAGGCGCTGTAGCGGCGCCCACCGTGCTCGGAGCCGGACCACTCGGGGCTGGTGATGACGCTGCGGGGCTGCAAGACCGTGTCCTGGTAGGTGATCTTCTTCTCCTCATCGCCCTCGCTAAGGAACGCCATCTCGTTGCCCACGCGCTTCTCCAGCGTACGGAAGCCCTGCGTGGCGAGCGCGCCGTTCGTGGTGCCCGAGAAACGGAGCGCCATGTTCGCCGCCTTGATCGCGGTGTCGCACAGGGGCGCGCCCTCACCCGCGTTGCCGTCCATGGGCGCGCGGCCGTTGAGGCCGCCGAGCTGTTCGTACTCCGCCTGGACGTTGAAGGCGACGCCCTTCGCAGCCAGGCCGGCCTGGGTCAGGAGCGGACCTATGCGGTCGAACTTATAGCCGATCTGCGTGTAGTCGCGCTTGATCGGAACCAGCTTCGGCATGGTTTTGCCGGGCGTCCACGTCTGCTGGGGAACGATGCCATCGGCCATGGTCATGGCGTCCGGGGAGTCGTGGCCGAGGGGCACGGCGACGATGTCCGTCTGCGTGCCCAGATGATCGGCAGCCATGCGCCCCACGAGGTGCGCCAGGGTCTGGAAGATCTCGAAGTCCGTGCGGGCCTCCCACGGCGGGTTCACCGCCTCGTCGAAGCAGTGCATGTACGGGTGCATGTCCGTGGAGGACAGGTCGTGCTTCTCGTACCACGTGGCCGCGGGAAGGACCACATCCGAGTGCAGGGTCGTCGACGTGTTGCGGAAGTCAGCGACCCACATGAGATCCAGCTTGCCGGGGTGGGCGTCGCGCCAGTTCACGGATGCGGGGCGGTTGCCCTCCTCCAGCTCGGTGGCATTGACCTCGTTGCCGGTTCCCAGCATGTGGCGCAGGAAGAACTCCGTGCCCTTGGCCGACGAACCCAGCAGGTTCGTGCGCCAGTTCGCCAGGATCTTCGGGACATTGTGGTGCGCGTCCGGGTCCTCGATCGCGAAGCGCAGGCGGCCGGCCCGCAGCTCCTGGGACACGTACTGGGCGGGGGGCACGCCGGCCTCGGCTGCCTCGCGGCCCAGCTGCGTGGAGGACTTCGAGAACGTCGGGTAGCAGGGCATCCAGCCGCGCTGGACGGACTCGACCAGGGTGTCCACCATCTGCTTGCCATCCAGGTGCGAGGACTTGATCGGGTTGGCCATAGCCGAGGCCGAAGCGCCGTCGTAGCGCCACTGGCCGGTCGTCATGTAGTACCAGCCGGTGGAGATCATCTGGCGCGGCGGGCGCGCCCAGTCCAGGGCGAAGGCGAAGGAGCCCCAGCCCATGATCGGGCGGACCTTCTCCTGGCCGACGTAGTGCGCCCAACCACCGCCGTTGCGGCCCTGGGTGCCGCACATCTCGGTCAGGGCCAGGAAGGTCCGGTAGATCTCGTCGGAGTGGTAGTAGTGGTTCGTCCCGGCGCCCATGAGGATCATCGAGCGGCCCCCGGTCTCGACCGCGTTGGTGGCGAACTCCCGGCCGATCTTGATGGCGGCGCCGGCGGGGACGGAGGTGAACTCCTCCTGCCAGGCGGGGGTTCCCGGCGTGGAGGCGTCCATGTAGTCGGCGGGCCACTGTCCGGGCAAGCCCTCGCGCTCGACCGCGTAGTTGGCCAGCAGGATGTCGTACACGGTGGTCACGAGGCGGCCGTTCACGCGGCGCGCGGGGACGCCGCGCAGCACGTGGCCGCCGCCGATGGAAGCCTGGCCTGGGGCGGCCGGCAGGTCGAAGCGCGGCAGGGCGATCTCGACGCCCTCCCACTGGTCGGTCTCCATCATGGACAGGACGGGGGCGACGCCGTCCATGTTGAGGTTCCAGTGGCCGGCCCCCTGCTCGCCGAAGCGGTCCGCCAGCGTGCCGCCCGGGTCCCGGACGGTGCCGTCGGCCTCGATGACGAGGGGGCGGAACTGGTTGTTCTCGGTGCGCTCGGTGGTGCCCTCGGGCATCTTGGCGGCCGTCAAGAACTTGCCGGGCACCAGGGTCTTCGGATCGATACCGTCGTGGGCGCCCTCGCCGACCTCGTTGATCTCGACCAGGAAGGGGGAGTCCGTGTAGCGCGTCATGTAGTCCAGGAACATGGGCTCGCGCTTGCCGACGTGGAACTCCTTGAGGATGACGTGGCCCATCGCCTGGGCCAGGGCACCGTCCGTTCCCGGCTGGACGCGCAGCCAGTCGTCCGCGAACTTCGTGTTGTCGGCGAAGTCCGGTGAGACAACGACGACCTTCTGGCCGTGGTAGCGGGCCTCGGCCATGAAGTGCGCGTCGGGTGTGCGTGTCAACGGCAGGTTCGTGCCCCACATGATGAGGTACTGGCTGTTGAACCAGTCGCCGGCCTCGGGCACGTCCGTCTGGTCGCCGAACACCTGCGGACTGGCCGGGGGGAGGTCGGCGTACCAGTCGTAGAAGGAGAGCATGGTGGCGCCGATGAGCTCGTGGAAGCGCGCTCCCGCGCCGTAGGAGATCATCGACATGGCGGGAATGACGGAGAATCCTGCGATTCGGTCGGGTCCGTACTGCTTGATCGTGTGGACGTAGGCCGAGGCGACGATCTCCATCGCCTCCTCCCACGACACGCGGACCATGCCACCGCGTCCGCGCTGCGTCTTGTAGGCGCGGGCCTTGTCGGGATCCTCGACGACGTCAGCCCAGGCGTCCACCGGGTCGCCCAGGCGCGCCTTGGCCTCGCGGAACATGTCGAGCAGGACGCCGCGCACGTAGGGGTACTTGATGCGGGTGGGCGAGTACTCGTACCAGGAGAACGCGGCGCCGCGCGGGCAGCCGCGCGGCTCGTACTCGGGCATGTCGGCGCCGGTGGACGGGTAGTCGGTCTGCTGGGTCTCCCAGGTGATGATGCCGTCCTTGACGTAGATCTTCCACGAGCACGAGCCCGTGCAATTCACACCGTGGGTGGAGCGCACGATCTTGTCATAGCTCCAGCGCTTGCGGTAGAAGGCATCCCCCTCGCGGCCGCCCTCGAGGAAGAGCTGGCGCGCGTCGGCAGAGGCCTTGCCGCGGCGCAGCCATGATCCGAGCGCGAACAGCGCGGCTCCCGTGGCGGGTGTGGACTGGCCGTCGTAGACGGGGAAGGCCATCTGCGGAGGTTCGGTGGACGTCATGGGAGCTCCTGGGAGTTGGTCGACGAGGCGGGGGACGGTCGCGGGGCAGTGGGCGCAGCGCCCGCCATCAGCCCGGGTAGGGGGCGCCCTTGCGCGCGTACATGACCCAGCACAAGATCGCGCACGCGACGCAGAAGACGGCGCATCCGAGGAAGAAGGCCCAGGCGCCCGCGGTGCCCACCGCCGACAGGGCGACGCCGACCAGGAACGGGCCCAGGGAGGCGACCGCAGAGGTGAAGCCGATGGCGCCGCCCGCCTGGCGGGCGGGCATGATCATGGGCATCTGCTTGAAGGTGCCGGCATTGCCGAAACCGGAGAACAGGAACATGGTGAGCATGAGCGCCATGAAGATGTAGAAGTCCGTCCAACCGGTGGGGTTGCGCAGGACCCAGGCCACGCCGAAGAGGGCGACGGCCATGCCGACGGCGGAGATGAACGTCCAGATCGCGCCGCCCATGCGGTCGCAGAAGGGGCCCCAGGACATGCGGATAACCGAACCGATCAGGGGGCCCAGGAACGCGAAAGTCGCCCCCAGGACGGGCAGGCCGAGAGAGGACTCACGGCCGAACTGGTTGTTGATCAGCAGGCCGAAGACGGCGGAGAAACCGGAGAAGAGGCCGAAGGTCATGACGTAGAGGATGGTCATGTACCAGGTGTTGGGGTTGGAGAAGATGTCGAGCTGCTGCTTGATGTTGGCCTTGACGGGAACGTCGCGCAGCCAGACGAAAGCCAGGATCGCAGCCAGGACGCACCACGGGACGAAGAAGATCGCCACGTTGTACACCCAGATGTGCTCACCCGCATTATCGCCGCTGACCTGCGTCTGGGGGGCCAGCCACGTCAGGCCGAAGAGGCCGAAGCCCATGAGGAAGGGGCCAATCAGCTGGATGACGCTTATGCCCAGGTTTCCGATGCCCCCCTGCAGGCCCAGGGCCGTGCCCGACAGGCGCTTGGGGAAGAAGTAGCCGGTGGAGGGCATATAGCCCGAGAAGGAACCGCCGCCGACACCGCCCATGAAGGCCAGGGCCAGTAGGACCCAGTAGGGGGTCGTGTTGTCCTGGACCACGTAGAACCAGCCCAGCATGGGCAGGATGCACAGCAGGGAGGTGATGCCCACGAGCTTGCGCGTGCCGATCAGCGGGGGCAAGAACATGTAGACGAGGCGCAGGATGCCGGCGGCGAGGCCGGGCAGGGCCGTGAGCCAGTAGAGCTGCGACTTGTCCAGGTTGAATCCGAGGAGTGTGAGTTTCGGGGCGATCGCGCTGGGCAGGAACCAGACGCAGAACGCCAGGATCATCGAGTAGGTCGTGATCCATAGGGTCCGCCAAGCGAGCTTCGAGTCCCACTTCGAGTCGTCGTTGGGGTTCCAGTCCTTCAGGACGTAACGGCTGGCGGTCTTGGCGCCGTCGTCGTTCGCGCTCATGGTTGTCCTCGTGTGTGTGGGGTGTGAGGGGCCAGTAGGCCGACCCGTCACAACTGTTTTAGTCGGAGACTACCAACACAAATGCTCTGACGACCCCTTTACGCGTTGAACGGGGATAACGGACACTATTCGTTGCACTGCCGCGACAGCGGCGCGCCCGACGCCGCCCCTCCCCGGGGCACGCACCGCGGACTTCCGTCACAACGGTTTTGCGGAATTAAAACGGGTTCACCCCCCGATTCTGCTCATCGTGCGCGACGGGCGCGCGAAAGCGTCCGTGTCCAGGCCATGGGCGGCGGGCTTGGCCCACATCGCGTCGGCCCACGCACGGGCCAGCTCCTGATCGCTGGCGCCCCCGCGCAACCGCGCGCGCAGGTCGAACTCCTCAGTGGAGAACAGGCACGAGCGTATCTGACCGTCCGAGGTCAGGCGGGTGCGGTCGCACGCCCCGCAGAAGGGCTCGGACACCGAGGCGATGATGCCAACGGTCCGACAGGGGTCGCCGTCGACCATCCACCGCGCAGCGGGGGCGTGGGGGTCCTCGCGGGGGAGGGGGCTCAACTCGTGGCGCACCGACATGATGTGGAGGATCTCGTCGGCCGTGAGGATCCGCCGGCGGTCCCATGTGTCGGGCGGGCCGATGGGCATCTGCTCGATGACCCGCAGTTCGATGCCCCGCTCCAGGCAGTAATCGACCAAGTCGGGCAGGCCCGCCTCGTTGACGCCGCGCAGCACCAGGGTGTTGACCTTGACCGGCGCCAGGCCTGCCTCGACGGCTGCGTCGATGCCCGCGAGCACGTCCCCCAGGCGGTCGCGGCGGGTGATCGCGGCGAAACGCGCGGGGTCCAGCGTATCGAGGGAGATGTTCACGCGCCCCAGCCCCGCGGCCCTCAGCGAGTGGGCGCGCCTGGCCAGCCCCAGCGCGTTCGTCGTCATCGCGAGGTCGGGGGCCCGCCCCTGGTCGGTCGTCAGTTCCGCGCAGCCCGCGATGATCCCCTCCAGGCCCCGGCGGAGCAGCGGCTCGCCACCGGTGAACCGGACCTGTCGGATCCCGAGCTCCTCGACGCCGATGCGGACCAGGCGGACGACCTCCTCGTCGGTGAGGGTGGCCTCGGAGGGCAACCAGTCCAAGCCCTCGGGTGGCATGCAGTAGGAGCAGCGCAGGTTGCACCTGTCGGTCAGGGACACGCGCAGGTCGCGCGCCACGCGCCCGAAGCGGTCGACGAGTCCCGGGCGCGCAGTCGAGGCGGCCCCGAGGCGCGCGGAACCGGAGGACTGGAGTTCGAGGGGCATGGCGCAACCCTACCGCGCGCAAGGGCGTTCCTCCGGTCACGGCCGGGGGAGCGGCTCCTGAAAGGCGCGCCCCGGGGCGGCGGCACGAGGGACGAGCCGGCCCCAAAGAGGGCGCGCCGCCATGGACCAGCGCTCCGCGACGAAAGTCCTGCTCACCGTCTGAGGCCGCCGCTCGTAGAATGTCCCCATGCGCGATCCCGAACTGACGATCCCGGAGCACCGCGACCTCGTCGAGGCGCTCGCCCAGCCGCTGCCCGCCGTGGAGGCGCCGCTGGAGTCGTGCACGGGGGCGGTCCTGGCCGAGGACGTGCGGGCGGCGGTCCCCGTGCCGCCTTTCACGAACTCGGCCATGGACGGCTTCGCCCTGCGCTTCGACGACATCGCCGGGCTCGCGGCGCCCGTGACGCTGTCCGTCCTGGGGGACATCCCCGCCGGCGACACCATCCCCCGCGAGTGCCGCCCCGGGGCGGCGTGGCGGATCATGACGGGCGCGCCGATGCCCGCCGGCGCCGACACCGTCGTGCGGGTCGAGGCCACCGACCACTCCCCCGGCGTCGCGGAGGCGCCCGAGGAGGTCACGATCTCGCGGCTCCCCGAAAGGGGTGCTGACGTGCGCCATCGGGGCGAGGCGGTCGAGCCCGGGGACATCGTCGTGCGGGCGGGGGCGGTGCTGCGCGGCCAGGAGCTGGCGGCCGCCGCATCGGTCGGGCACGGGGCCCTGCGCGTCCACCCGCGCCCCCGCGTCGTCATCGTCACCACTGGAGCAGAACTCGCCGCCGCCGGCGACGGCCTCGCCCACGGGCAGATCCCGGACTCCAACGGCTTCCTCCTGCGCGGCCTCGTCGAGGAAGCGGGAGGGGTCGTGGCCGCCCACCTGCGCACCGGGGACTCCCCCGGACAGCTGCGCGCCGCCCTCGACCGCGCGCCCCTGGCGGACCTGGTCATCACGGCGGGCGGCATCTCCCAGGGCGCCCACGAGGTGGTGCGCCGAGCACTTGGCGCCGACGCGGGCTTCCACCGCGTCGCCCAGCAGCCGGGGGGTCCCCAGGGAGTCGGGCGCACCCGCGTCGGCGACGGCGAGGCGCCCGTCGTCTGCCTGCCGGGGAACCCCGTCTCCGTATTCGTCTCCTTCCACGTGTACGTGGCGCGGGCGCTGGCCGTCATGGCCCACCGCCTGCCCAAGCGCCGCGGCATCACAGCCCCCCGGACGGCCCCGGCGGTCGCTGCGGCGCCCTGGCGCTCGCCCCGGGGCAAGACCCAGTTCATCCCCCTGCGCCCGGCCGGCCCGGACGAGGCAGGGGCCGCAGGACTGCCAGTGCCCCCCGAAGCACTGCCCGTCGTCCCCGTCCACGCCCTCGGGTCAAAGTCGCACCTGGTCGCCTCCCTGCCCGGCGCCGACTTCATCGGAGTGGTCCCACCCGCCACGACGCGGATCGGCCCCGGCGACCAGTTGGACGTGATCGACTGCTCCCACTGGGACACCGCCGCGGGGGGCGCGCGATGACCGCATTCACCCACCTCGACGAGTCGGGCGCCGCGCGCATGGTCGACGTCACCGCCAAACAGCCGACGGTCCGCGAGGCCACCGCCTCGGCCCGCGTCGACGTGTCGCCCCGCGTCATGGGGGCGCTGCGCACGGGCACCGTCCCCAAGGGCGATGTCCTGGCCGTCGCCCGTATCGCGGGCATCGGAGCGGCGAAACGCGTTCCCGACCTGCTGCCCCTGGCGCACACCATCGGCGTCCATGGGTGCGAGGTCGGGCTGTCCCTGGAGGAGGACCACGTCGCCATCACCGCGACCGTGCGCACCGCAGACCGGACGGGCGTCGAGATGGAGGCCCTCACCTCGGTGACAGTCGCCGCGCTGGCGGTCATCGACATGGTCAAGGGCGTCGACCGCTCCGCCCGTATCCGCGAAGCGAAGATCACCCGCAAGTCCGGCGGGCGCAGCGGCGAGTGGGCGCGCCCCGCGGACTGACGCCCGGGCACTCCCTCGGCCGGACCAGGGCCGCTACCGCGCGGCCCCACGGCCGGACCAGGGCCGCTGCCGCGCGACACCGAGAGCCTGTCGGTCCACCGGCCCACCGCGCGCACCCGCGGGCCCCTCGGAAGTCGGCGCCCCCGTCGATGCCCCGCCGTGGGCACCCGCCCACCACCGGATCGGAGCGCCCCCGCTACCGCGCCGTGGCGAGCATCCGGTAGACCACATCGAAGGGGCGGCGCGCGATCTGGTTGATCGTGCCGCACACGTAGGCGTCCTTCGAGGGGCAGTAGAAGGCGAAACTGCCAGTCGTCCCGCTGTGCCCCACGATCTCGGGGGCGGGGACGAGGGGCGATAGGACGCGCGGCACCGCGAGCCGCATCATCCCGCTGCCGTAACGCAGTGGGACGAACTGGGTGGGCCGGAAAACCGGGTCCGCGATGTGCGCCGGGTCGAACAACCCGCCGTTGAAGAACGCGCGCAGGAAGGCCATCAACTCCGTGTTCGTCGCGATCACGCCACCGCGGGCCGTCTGGCTGGCGAGGTACTGGCCGCATTCCACGGCCCTCTTCCCGTGGTAGACGGGCTCCACCCGCTCCCCCGCCGCCGCGTAGTGGGTGGCCGTGAGCCCGAGGGGGCGGCAGACGGCCTCATCGAGCAAGTGGTGGATGGTAACGCCTGCCACCGCCTCGGCGACCCGGCCCAGCACCATGGCGTTCGCGTCGGAGTAGTGCGCGCGCCGCCCGGGCGTCCGCTTCGCGGGGATGCGCGCGAGGATCCCCAGGGCGTCGTCGTAGTCGACCGCCCGGTCCCCGCCCGGTCGCAGCAGCTGCTCGAACAGCACGGTGCCGTCGCGCTGGCGCTCCGACTCGAAGTCCGCGAAACCCGTGGTCTGGTCGATGAGTTGGCGGACCGTCACCGAGGCGCCGTGGGGCAGGCGCCCAACCTCCTCGGCCGGCAGCAGGGAGCCCAGCTCCGCGTCGTAGCCCACCAGTCCTTGGTCGATGAGGCGGAAGACGATCGCGTGCGTGTACAACTTGGACACGGAGGCCGTGGCGAACGGGGTCTGCTGGGTCATACCGCCTTTGACGGCTTCGGCAGTCGCGCCGCCCTGGTGGAGCAGGACCGCCGCGGAGTGGATGCTCGAGTGCTTGAGGATGGCGCCCATGCTGTGAATGCCCTTCCACTGTGGACCCGCTTCGTTCCAGATGATCGAATTCTAGCGGCCCGGCCCCACAGGGCGCGCCGGTCCGCACCCCGGGACCCCCGGGTTGCGCACACAAGGACCCTGATTTACGAAGCACAAGTTGCACACAAGGGCATGATTCCGCCGATCAGTGCGGTCGCGTGTTGCGTAATCCCACCCGTTGTGTGCGGCGTGGACGGCGGCGGCCCCAGGACCACCCCCCGCCGATGCGCCAAGTCACCCGTGGTCGCCCCCGTCCAGTTGGTCGATGATATGGGCCACCAGCGGCCCCACGACCGCGACGGCGTCGGCCACGCCACCGCACGATCCCGGGGCGTTGATGACGAGGACGCCCCCCCGGCCCCCGCTCGGTGACGCCGACGAGGCCCCGGGACAGGCACGCGGCGGGGGTGCTCGCCTCCCCACG
>NZ_KE386870.1:0-90772 GCF_000429245.1 Schaalia georgiae DSM 6843 | reverse complement strand
CACCACAGACCCCACCCAATACCCCGACACCAACCCCCTGCTCGACAAGTTCCCCGGAACCCAACCCAACGCCCAAACCGTCGCAGACTACGCCGACGGCCTACTCGCCACCGAGTCAGTGTTCACCAACGACCCCACCTACACCTACAGAGGAACAGACCCCACCATCATCAACACCCACCCCGACCGCACCGCCCTGGGCACCTCACCCCGATACCACAAAACGAGCGGTTCCGACTGACAACCCCTGGTCGGCTCAACGGCCCGGCGCAATGGCGACGACACCGCCGCCCTCCACACCGAGCACGAGCCCAGGCGCTTTGAGGGGGACCTGAACACAGAACCAACACTGCTAGCCCCCACGCCCCCGTCCCTCCCCCGGGAACCGGAGGCGCCCCCGACCCGGGCCCGTCGCGGGGCAGGAAGGCCAGGGGCGCCGGGACTCAAGCCTCAGAGGTAGTGCCTCTGGGGCTCGCGGTCGCGCTGGTACTCCTCGTAGGCGCGCTGCGTGGACTCCAGGGCCGAGACCTGCGAGACCGGCACGTCCCACCACGACGAGCCGGGCGGGTTGGGCCCGTACAGGTCGGTCTCGATGTGGATCATAGTCGCCACGTCGGAAGCGGCCGCAGCGCGGTAGGCATCCTTGAACTCGTCGATCGAGGAGACCTTGATGACCTCCAGGCCCCAGGACGCGGCGTTCGCGGCGATATCTACGCCGATGAGCTCCTCGTCGCCCAGGTGGGACCCGCCCGCGCGCTTGCGGTACTTCGTGCCGAAGCGCTGCGAGCCGCGCGACTCCGAGAGCGAGCCAATCGAGGCGAAACCGTAGTTCTGCAGCAGGACGTAGATGACCTTGACACCCTCCTGCACGACGGTCGCCAGCTCCATGGGGAGCATCTGATAGGCGCCGTCGCCCACAATGGACACGACCTCGGACTGGGGCCTGGCCAGCTTGACACCCAGGGCGGCGGGCACCTCGTACCCCATGCAGGAGAACGCGTACTCCACGTGGTACTGGACGGGGGTCCGCGCGCGCCACAGGGCCTGCAGGTCGCCGGGCATGGATCCGGCGGCGTTGACGACCACGTCCTCGTCGCCCAATAGCTCGTTGAGGGCGCCGAAGACCTCCGTCTGGGCGGGCAGCGGCCCGTGGCCCAGGTGGTAGCAGTGGTCGACCCTGGCGGCCCACGCCTCGCGCTCCGCGGCGATCTCTTCGGTGTACGCCTGGTCGACGCGGTGGCCGGCGAGCGCCGCTGTCAGGGCGGTCAGGGCCTCGCGGGCGTCGGCGACCACCATCTCGGCGCTCTGCTTCGCGGCGTCGAAGGGGGTGATGTTGATGTTCACGAACTTCACACCGGGGTTCTTGAACTGCGTCTTCGAGGCGGTCGTGAAGTCGGAGTAGCGCGTGCCGATGCCGATGACCAGGTCGGCTTTGTCGGCCAAGTGGTTCCCCGAGTCGCCGCCGGTGGAGCCCACGCCGCCCACCGAGCACGGGTGGTCGTGGTTGATGGCGCCCTTGCCCGCCTGCGTGTCGGCCACGGGGATCCCGGTCGCCGAGGCGAAGGCGCGCAGCTCCTCGGAGGCGCCGGAGTAGATGGTGCCGCCGCCGGAGACCACCAGGGGGCGCTCAGCCGCGCGGATCAGGGCGGCCGCGCGCTCGAGGGCGGCCGGCTCGGCGGGCGGGCGGCGCACGTGCCACACGCGCTTGCGGAAGAACTCGACGGGCCAGTCGAAGGCCTCGGCCTGCACGTCCTGGGGCATGGCGATGGTGACGGCCCCCGTCTCGGCGGGGTCGGTGAGGACGCGCATCGCGGCCAGCAGCGAGGGGATCAGTTGCTCGGGGCGGTTGACGCGGTCGAAGAACCGCGAGACGGGGCGGAAGGCGTCGTTGACGGACACGTCGAGGCTGGTGGGGTCCTCCAACTGCTGGAGCACGGGGTCGGGCACGCGCGTGGCGAACTGGTCGGAGGGGAAGAGCAGGACGGGCAGCCGGTTCGTGGTGGCCAGGGCCGCTCCGGTGACCATGTTGAGGGAGCCGGGGCCGATGGAGGCGGTGCACATGTACGTCTGGAGGCGGTTCGTGGTCTTGGCGAAGGCCGCGGCCGCGTGGACGGCGCCCTGCTCGTTGCGGGGCATGATGAAGGGCATCTCCTGCTCGCCGTCGGCGCGGGCCACTTCGTTCTGCAGCAGCGCCTGGCCGATCCCGGCGACGTTGCCGTGCCCGAAGATGCCGAAGGCCCCGGCGATGAGGCGCTGCTCAGTGCCGTCGCGCTCGGAGTACTGGTTGGAGAGGAAACGGATGGTGGCCTGGGCGACGGTGAGTCGCACGGTGGCGCCGTGGGCCTCGTTGCTCATTCGTCGGGTCCTTTCTGCGGGGTCGGGTTCGGGGCGCTCACTTGTTCATCGGGAGCCTGGGGTCGACCTGCTGGCCCTCCCAAGTGGCGCGGATCCAGTGATGGGCGGGGTCGTCGGGCGCCAGCCAGACCAGGTCCTCGCTCGGTCCGGCCATGACATTGAGGTAGTACATGTCGTAGCCGGGCGCCGCCACGCAGGGGCCGTGGTAGCCGTGGGGCACCAGCGCGACATCGCCGTCGTGGACCTCGCAGCACAGGTCGATAGGGCGCTCGGCAGTCCCGTAGGTGCGGTGGAGGCCGAAGCCCCTGGACCCCTCGGGGCCGTCGGCGATCTCGAAGTAGTAGATCTCCTCGAGCTCGCGCTCGTCGTCGCTGTGGGTGTCGTGCTTGTGGGCGGGGTAGCTGGACCAGTTGCCGCCGGGGGTGATGACCTCGCAGGCCAGCAGGTGCGAGGTGGTGACCCCTTCGACGGCGAGGGCGTAGTTGTTGACCTGGCGCGAGCAGTCGCCCGCGCCCCGCAGGTCGATGCGCACCTGGCTCTTGGGGTAGTGGGCGACGGGGAGGTCGCGCGCGGCCACGGCCGCGGGCAGGGCGAAACGGCCCCCCTGGACGGAGGTGATGGTGAACTCCTTGCCGCGGCCCACGTACAGGTAGTCGGTGACGCCGGAGAAGACGCCCTTGCGCCCCTCGAGGGCGTAGTCGGCGCCATCGACGGCGACCGCGGCGGCCCCGGCCAACGGCAGGACCAGGAGCTCCGAGTCGCCGGTGTCCACCGTCTCCGACTCCCCCGGGCCCAGGACGAGGACCCGCAGGCCGCAGAAGGCCCAGCCCGCGCGCCCGGGGTCGACGTCGACCGTGTAGCGCCCGTGGGCGGAGGACCCGGCGGGGACGTAGATGTCTGGCAGTGTCATGGGTGCTCCTACTGGTGGTCGGGAGTGTTCAGTGGTGGGTCCCCTCGGCGAAGGCGAGGAGCTCGTCGGTGGTGGGCATCGCGGTCGAGCACTCGAGGCGGGAGGCGACCAGCGCCCCCGCAGCCGAGGCGACGCGGATGGTGCGCTCGAGGGGCCACCCCTCCAGGAGGCCGTGGACCAGGGCACCCCCGAAGGCGTCCCCGGCCCCCAGCCCGTTGAGGACCTCCACGGGGGTGGCCTCGACGAAGACGCTCTGCTCGGCGGTCTTCGCCAGCGTGCCCTTGGGGCCCTGTTTGACGACGGCCATGCGGGCGCCCCTGGCGAGCAGCGCGTCCGCCGCCCCCTCCGGGTCGGAGCAGCCGACCGCCATCTCGCACTCGTCGAGGTTGCCGACGGCCACGTCCACGTGCCCCAGGACGGCGGAGACGCGCGATCGGGCCTGGTCGGCGCTCTTCCACAGGTTGGAGCGGTAGTCGAGGTCGACGACGGTCAGGGGCGGGGCCAGGCCGTCGGGACACGCGGAGCAGACACGGGAGCGCACATCGAGGGCCTCGAGGTGGATGCCCAGGGAGGAGTCGCGGGACAGCCCCGTGACAGTGAACCAGAAGATGCGGGCGGCCCCGACGGCGCCCCAGTCGATCTGGTGGCGGGCGATCTCCAGGTCCGGCGCGCTGGGCTCGCGGTAGAAGTACAGGGGGAAGGAGTCGGGCGGGAAGAGCTCGCAGAAGGTGACGGGCGTGTGGAAGTCCTTGACGGTGACGACGTGGCCGGAGTCGACCCCGAGGCGCTCCATCTCGCGGGTGACGAAGCGCCCGAAGGGGTCGTCGCCGACGCCGGTGACCACGCCGGCGCTGTGCCCGAGGCGGGCGGCCGCGACCGCGACGTTCGTCGGGGATCCTCCGAGGAACTTCCCGAAGGTCTCCACGTCCTCGAGGTGGCGGCCGACTTGGAGGGGGTAGACGTCGACTCCGGAGCGCCCCATGGCCAGGAGATCGACATGATGGCGTTCCATTGACACGTCGTGTTCCTTCCGCTTCGTCGAGGAGGCCGCTGGGCCCAGTGGCTTCAGGATGCACCATACGGACCCCCCGCGTCAACCTTTGTCAGAACATTTTGAGAAGGCTATCATGTTGTCCGAACCAATGAGGACGATTCCAATACCACGTAACCACGCGTTTGTTACGATTGGAATCCGAATGACCGGAACAATACCAACACACCCCCAGGATCAATGGGCACAGGCACACCAACATAAGGACCCGTCATGAGCACCGCATCGAGCAGCAGCAAGGAGGGCGCCACCCCCTACGTCCCCCAGATCAAGCTTGACCGCTCCTCGCCCGTTCCTTTGTACTTCCAAATTTCCGAACCCATCGCCACCCTCATCAACGACGGGACGCTCCCGGCCGGCACGAGGCTCGAGGACGAGCTGTCGATGGCCGCGCGGTTGCAGGTCTCGCGCCCCACGGCGCGCCAGGCCCTGCAGCGCCTAGTCGACCGCGGATTGCTCACGCGCAGGAGGGGGGTCGGCACCCTGGTCTCCCCTCCCCACGTCCACCGCCCGATGGAGCTCACCTCACTGCTGTCCGACCTGACGGACGCGGGGCACCACGTGAGCACGTCGATCACCCGCTACGAGATGCGCGCCGCCACGCAGGAGGAGGCGAAGGCCCTGGGAGTCGGCGAGGGCGAGGTCGTCGCGCACATCGAACGCATCCGCTACGCCGACGACGAGCCGATCGCCATCCTCACGAACCTGCTCCCCGCCGATATCACTCCCACCATGCAGGAGCTGGAGAACGACTCCCTCTACGAGCTCATGCGCCGCCGCGACGTCGTCCTCACCTCCGCCCACCAGGTCATCGGCGCGCGCACAGCCTCGTCGAAGGAGGCGCGCCTGCTGAACGAGAGCCGGGGGGCCGCCGTGCTCACCGCGCGCCGCACCACCTACGACCCCTCGGGGCGCGTCGTCGAACACGGGAACCACATCTACCGCGCCTCACGGTACTCCTTCGAGACAACGCTCTTCTCGAACTGACCGCGCGCCGGGGCGGGCGGCCGGGTCCGACGGAGCGCGCCGCCGGGGCGGGCGGCCGGGTCCGACGGAGCGCGCCTTCCCCGGTACCGCACACAAGGATCGGAAATACGCAACATGCGATCGCACTGAACGGCAGAATCAAGCCGTTGTGTGCGACCCGCGTTTCGTAAATGAGGGCCCTTGTGTGCGCACTCGAATAGAAGGGCCCCAGCCCGGTGGATCGCTACGAACAGGCGGTGGGCAGAACTCCGAGGCGGGAGCCGCCGGACAGCCCCGCAGCGGACGGCGCCCGCCTCGTCGACTTCGTCGCACACCATACCCACCCTTTGTTACGACAAATGATTGACAGGATGTTGAGCGTGCTCTAGAGTTGGCACCACGACGCGAACCCGTCGACGGACAAACACGAAGGAGTGTTCCCACAATGCCCATCGAATACACCCCCGGTCCCCTGCTGGACGCGGCCCGCAACACCCCGACCGCACTGTGGAACGACTCCTCCGATCCCAATGAGCTGGCGCAGTCGATCTCCTTCGGCGGCGTGGGCGCCACCTGCAACCCCACCATCGCCTTCACCTGCATCAACCAGCGCCGCGAGGTCTGGCTGCCCCGCATCGCCGAGCTCGCCAAGGAGATGCCCGAGGCCAGTGAGTCCGAGATCGGATGGCAGGCCGTCCGCGAGCTCTCCCTGGAGGCCGCCAAGCTCCTCGAACCCATTTTCGAACGCGAGAACGGGCGCAATGGGCGCCTGTCCATGCAGACGGACCCCCGCCTGGCCCGCAGCGCCAAGGCCCTGGCCGACCAGGCCGAGGAGTTCTCCAACCTGGCCCCCAATATCATCGTGAAGATCCCCGCCACCTCCGTCGGCGTCGAAGCCATCGAGGAGGCCACCTACCGCGGCGTCTCCGTCAACGTCACTGTCTCCTTCTCAGTCCCCCAGGCCATCACCACCGGCGAGGCCATCGAGCGCGGCCTCAAGCGCCGCGAGGCCGAGGGCAAGGACGTGTCCACGATGGGCCCCGTCGTCACCCTCATGGTGGGCCGCCTCGACGACTGGATCAAGGACGTGGCCAAGCGCGACAAGCTCTTCCTGGACCCGGGCCATCTGGAGTGGGCGGGAATCGCCGCCTTCAAGCGCGCCTACCGGGAGTTCAACAAGCGGGGCCTGCGCGCCCGCATGCTCTCTGCGGCGTTCCGCAACGTCATGCACTGGTCCGAGTTCGTCGGCGGCGATGTCGTCGTCTCCCCGCCTTTCAAGTGGGCCAAGCTCATCAACGACTCGGGCTACAAGATGCAGCAGCGCATGGACATCCCCGTGCGCGAGGACATCATGGCGACCCTGCTGTCCATCCCCGAGTTCGTCCGCGCCTACGAGCCCGACGGCATGACCCCGCTGGAGTTCGACACCTTCGGCGCCACAGCCAAGACGCTGCGCGGCTTCCTGCAGGCCGACGCCGACCTCGACGCCCTGGTCCGCGACGTGATGATGCCCGCGCCGTGACCCCACCCCCGGGCGGGGCACTGCGGCCCCGTCCGCCCCGGGCGCATCCAGCCAACCGCCCCGGATGCGTCCAACTGCCCTCCCCAGACACGTCCGACCGGCCCGGATGCGCCCAACCAGCCGCCCTGGGCACGTCCAACCAACCGCCCCGGATGCGCCCAACCACCCTCCCCAGACACGTCCGACCGGCCTTTCCGGGCCCCGAAACGAAGGAAAAGCAACGATGCTCAATATTGCCGTCATCGGCGCCGGCCGCATCGGCCAAGTCCACGCCAGAACCATCGCCTCCCACCCCGGCGCAGCCCTCGCCCTCATCGCCGACCCCTTCGGCGACGCAGCCGAGAAACTCGCCGCCGTCCACGGAGCGCGGCACACCACCGACATCGACTCCGTTTTCACCGACGGCTCGATCGACGCCGTCGTCATCGGGTCCCCCACTCCCCTGCACATCCCCCACCTGCTCGCCGCCGCGAAAGCCGGAAAGGCCGTCCTGTGCGAGAAGCCGATCGCCCTGGACATGAAGGATGTCGAGGCGGCGCGCGAGGAGCTGGACGCGGTGTCCACGCCCGTCATGTTCGGCTTCAACCGGCGCTTCGACCCGTCGTTCGCCGCACTGCGGGCCGCCGTGGCCGACGGGCGCATCGGCGACCTGGAGAGCCTGCTCATCATCAGCCGCGACCCCGCTGCCCCTCCCATCGAGTACGTGAAGGTCTCCGGCGGCATCTTCCGCGACATGACGATCCACGACTTCGACATGGCGCGCTTCTTCCTGGGAGACATCGTCGAAGTCCACGCCTTCGGGCAGAACTTCGACCCCGGGATCACCCAGGCCGGGGACTTCGACGCGGCCGTGGTCACGCTGAGGAACACCGACGGCGTCGTGGCGACGATCATCAACAACCGCAAGTGCTCCGCCGGCTACGACCAGCGCCTCGAGGCGCAGGGGTCCACGGGGACCCTCAACGCCGACAACGTGCGCGCCACGACCGTGCGGCTGTCGAACGGCGAGGCCACCGACGCCGCAGAGCCCTACTTGGACTTCTTCCTGCAGCGCTACGCCGACGCCTACCGCCTCGAGCTCTCCGCCTTCATCAACGCCGTCGCCGAAGGCAGGACGCCCCCCACCTCGATCGCGGACGCCATCGAGGCGCTGCGCCTGGCCGAGGCGGCCACCGAGTCGGCGCGCACCGGCCGGGCCGTCACCCTCTGACCCCGGGGCCCGGCCCTCGACGCGCGGGCACTGCCCCGCACCCGGCCCGGGGAAACGGATCCGCGTGCGCCTACCTAAAACGAGCACCACCCCGCGCACACCCCGCGACCCCCGCCTCGAACAAGTTCGCCAGAATGTCTGAACAATCCAATTGTCCTCGGTAGGATAGAAGCACTGCCGGGCACCCGCGGAAGGTGCGCGGGGCACCGGAATCCGCGACTCATAGGAGAGCTGCAATGACCACGACCCCCATCCACGACCCCCACGGCATCACCTGGGGCATGCACCCCATCGCTTGGCGCAACGACGACATCCCCGAAGTGGGCGAGTGGAACACCATCGACGTCATGTTCGACGACCTGGCCGCCACCGGGTACGCGGGGACCGAGGTCGCCGGCTGGTACCCGCCCAAGGAGGAGGTCAAGGAGAAGGCCGACGCCCACGGCCTGGCCATCGTCGCCCAGTGGTTCTCCAGCTTCATCGTGCGCGACGGCATCGACGCCGTCATCCCCCCGTTCAGGGACAACTGCGAATACCTGCAGTACTTGGGCGCCACGCGCATTGTCGTGTCCGAGCAGACCGGCTCCGTGCAAGGAGCGCGCGACATCTGCATCTTCGACAACAAGCCCATCCTCACCGACGAGCAATGGCACGTCTTGGCCGAGGGCCTCAACCGCCTGGGCGCCATCGCCCACGAGTACGGCCTGGAGCTGGTCTACCACCACCACCTCGGCACGGTCGTGCAGACCAAGGACGAGACCCTGAAGATGCTGGAGCTCACCGACCCCGCCGTCGTGTCCCTGCTTTTCGACACGGGCCACGCCCACGTGGGCGACGGCGATGTCATGGGGCTGCTGCGGGGCGCCATCGACCGCATCAAGCACGTCCACTTCAAGGACGTGCGCCCCGACAAGCTGGCCGAGTCCCGCCAGGCGAAGCGCTCCTTCCTGGACTCCTTCCTGGCCGGGATGTTCACCGTGCCCGGCGACGGAGCTATCGATTTCACCGAGCCCTACGACTTCCTGGTCTCCCACGGCTACGACCAGTGGATCCTGGTCGAGGCCGAGCAGGACCCGAAGACCGCTCCCCCGTTGGAGTACGCGAAGACCGCCCGCGCGTACATCGAGTCCGCCCTGCTCACCCGCTGAGCCCGTGCCCGCTGCGGCCGCGCCTCCACGGACACGTCCTTGCGCTCGGCAGATGCTCATCGTGGACGCGGTTGCCCGTTCCGCCGAGGCGGATGACCGCGCGCAGTTGAGCCCCACCATTCGACTATTACCGTCCTCACAGTAGCCTTCGGGCCATCAAGTAGGACCCCGGTGGTCTCGGGTAGAGGCCATCGTGCCCGTCGTCAGTGATTCTGCGTTGGAGTTCTGCGGTTCCGTCGCGGGCCGGGAGAGGCCCACTGCGAAAAACGCAGGGTTTCAAATGTGATAAACGCAGGGTTCTCATTGTGAAAAACGCCGGACTTTCTAGGACCGTCCGGCAACGCCTCGCGGCAACTGAGGCACCTGGCGGCGCCAGGGACTCCCTGACTGTTCCCAGTGGGGCCATATAAAGGCCATAACGTTGGTTATGGCGCCGCCTCAATGCATCTGGTGGCGCTGCACGCCCTCTTTGACACGCAGTTCCCGGTTACGCACACAAGGGACGGATTTACGCAACACGACATCGCACACAACGGCTTGATTCCACCCTTGTGTGCGAACGGCGTTGCCTAATTCGGGACCCTTGTGTGCGCACCTCACAGCAGAAGAGGACCGGAGGAGCGCTGACGGCGCGCCCGTACGAGGCGCCACCGCGATGCTGGTCGACCTCCGCCCCCTGGCACCATGCCCAAGACGCTCCCGGGCAACACGACCGCGCCTCAATGCACCTGATGGTGCTGGGTGCCCCCTGACGCGGATTGATGGGGGCGGCGTCCACTGCGTTCAACACGCCTCAATGCACCTGATGGTGCTGGGTGCCCCCTGACAGGGCGGGCGCCGCGCTGGCCGCGGACATCGTGGTGGCCTCAATGCACCTGATGGTGCTGGGTGCCCCCTGACACGACATTCTCCGTACTAGGGGATACGTCTTCTTGTCAGCCTCAATGCACCTGATGGTGCTGGGTGCCCCCTGACCCCTCGGCGTGTCGAACAGCAGCTGACCTGCGTGAACTCCATGCCGGATCGCCAGTGGCCGAACAGGGAGCCCTCCGGCCGGTGGGCACCGTCCCAGTTTAGGGGACTTTTCGTTGCGAGCACAAGGGTCGCCACCGACGCTCGAATCAGCTCCCGGTCTGCCGGATTCCAACCGCTTTCCAACGGAAAATCGGCGCCGACATCCACAGAACTATTACTCATGCCACCATTTTATATACTATGTAACCCTATTCTTCCGATCCGAGCGCGCCCCTCACCAGGTCGTCCAAGGACGCGCCGGGCTCCGCGCCGCAGCGGGCCTCCAGTTGCTCCACCGTGAAAGAGGCCGGGCCCGCCAGGAATGCGACGCGCGCCTCAACGGCCGACTCGGGCACGCCCGCGCGCTGGGACCAGGCCCGCCGGTACAGGCGCAGCTGGGTGGTGAAGTAGCGCAGCTTCGCGGGATCCGTCCGCCGGTTAACGGCCCTGCCGGACTTCCAGTCGATGACGACGAAACGCGGCCCGCCACCACGGGTGCGCTCGAAGACGGCGTCGATGCGGCCCTGCACGGACACGCCCCCCACCTCCACGCTGAAGGGCTCCTCGATACTGACCGGGGAGCAGCCCGCCAGCTCCGTGGCGACGAACTCCGTGAAATTCGCCCGCAGCACCTCCAGTTTCGCCCGGGACCGCTCGTCCAGCGCCGCCTCCTCGACCACCTGGGGGCCGCCGCCCAGCGACGCGTCCACGCCCCCGTCGCCCCCCGCCTCGTCCGCCGGGAGCGGAGAGCCCACCGGCCCGTCCCCCGGTGCGGCCGGATCGCCCCCCGCCGGTTCGGGCGACGCCAGGCGCAACTGCCGCTCCGCCCACGCGTGGAACACCGTGCCCAGGGCCGACGACTCCGACGGCTCGGCCGGCATGGGGCGCCGCACCCGCGCCGCGAAAGTCTGCGGGTCGTCCAGCAGCTCCGACACGGAGGTCGCCGGCACGCGGTCCTGCCAGATCTCGACCACCGGAGCCTCCAAGGACACGCGGTGCTCCTCCAGCAGGGCCACCGTGTCCGCCACCCCCGGCTCCCCTTCCATCTGCGCCAGCAGGTCGAACACGTCCGCGTCCGCGCGCATCGACGCGATCTCGCGGCGGACCTGGGCGGCGGCGCGTGCCACTGCGGCGCGCGATGGCCCCGGCCCCTCGGGGAAGGCGGCCTCGGCCTCTGTGAGCGCCAGGCGCCCTAGCTCTTCCTCATCCGGGCGGGGCACCACCAGGGCGGACCCCACCCCGGGGACCACCAGGGGCCCACCCGCCCCCGGCGCGGCACTGCCGCCAGTCCCGGACGCTCCGTCACCCGGGCCAGACGCAGCCCCGCCCTCGCCGGACGCGCCGTCACCCGGGCCAGGCACAGCCCCGCCCTCCCCGGACGCACCGCTGCCAGCCCCGGCCCTTGCGAAGAGCTCCGCGTGGGCCTCCATGAGGTAGCGCGACGGGTGGCGCGGCGAGGCGCCCGTGCGGTACATCCACGAGCCCACCAGCAGTTGCGCGCTGCGCGCCCGCGTCATCGCCACATACGCCAGGCGCCGCTCCTCGCG
The DNA here is from genome assembly GCF_000429245.1 of Schaalia georgiae DSM 6843. Taxonomy (GTDB): domain Bacteria; phylum Actinomycetota; class Actinomycetes; order Actinomycetales; family Actinomycetaceae; genus Pauljensenia; species Pauljensenia georgiae. The sequence continues at coordinate 79,049 of NZ_KE386870.1, read as the reverse complement.
CTCCGCGTGCTCGCCCAGGCGCGCCTCGTAGTCGCCCTCCAGCCACTTCTTGAAAGCAGCGGACGGCTTCGCCTCGCCCTCCACGTCCAGATCGAAGTCCGGCAGGTCCATGCGGTCGCCGCGCAGCGGGTAGGGCAGTGCGCTCGCGTCGCGCACCCATCCCGAGTCGGTGGGCGGACCGTCCCGCCAGTCCACGGTCCTCCTCTTCGAATGCGAGGGGAACACGCCGTCGTCCATCGCGAAGACGACGACCCCGTCCCATTCCAAGCCCTTGGAGGCGTGGACTGTCATGATCTGCACGGCCTGCGGGTCCGGCTCCGACACGGGGGCCTCCAGTCCGTTCTCCCGCTCGTCCGCCATGTCCAAGTAGGCGAGGAACGAGGACAGGGAGGCGCCCGGCACCTCCGCCTCGTAGGAGGCTGCCACGTCCACGAAAGCGTCCAGGGCCGCTCTCCCTCCCGCCGCCAGCGGGTCGGAGACCACGTCGTCGAGGATCCCCATAATGGAGACCGCGCGCTCCACCTGCTCCACGACCGAGCGCCCCGCCCCCGCGCGCACCGCGCGGAGCCGAGACCCCAGGGTCCGCACGCGGCGCACCGCCTCCCCGCTGATGGCCGGGCGCCCCCGCGCACCGCTGCTCGCGCTCCACCCCGGTTCCGGGGGGTTGTCCACGGCGTCCAGCAGCACCGCCCGGTGGGGGTCGCGCCCCTCCTCGCGGGCCAAATGGCGCGCCCAGTCCCCCAGCGCCACCAGGTCGGCGGCGCCCAGGTCGATGCCCGCCAGCAGCCTTGCCAGCCACGGCGAGGCCTCCACGTCGTCGGCCAGCACCAGGGCCGCGCGCGCGTCCTGCACGGACGGCTGGTCCAGCAGGCCCCCCAGGCCGACGATCTGCGTGGGCACGCGCGCCTCCCGCAGGGCCATGTCCACGTAGGGGAAGTCGGAGCGCCTGCGGCACAGGACCGCGGTGGTGGGCCGTTTGCCCTCCCCCGTGCCCCGCGCCCTGTGGGCGGACACGAAGTCCACGACCGCTCCCAGGGCCGAGCGGTAGTCCTGCGTGTAGGCGATGTCCACTCTCCCCTCCCCCGCCCTCGGTCTGGCGCGCAGCACCGGGGACTTGGCGGCCCGGGAGTGCTCGCGCAGGGGTGCGGCCACGCGGTTCGCGGCCCGCAGGATGTTCCGGTCGTTGCGCCACGCGGTCGACAGGGTGAGGGTCTGGCCCGGCCGGGCGGGGCCGTCCTGGAAGCGGTCGAGGAATCGCTCCAGGGACGAGGCCGACGCGCCCCTCCACCCGTAGATCGCCTGGTTCGGGTCGCCCACTGCCGTGACGGCGTGGTCGTGGAAGAGCAGGGACAGCAACTCCATCTGGATGACGGAGGTGTCCTGGAACTCGTCGAGGAGCACCGCCTGGAACTCGTCGCGCACCTGGGCGCGCACGGCCGGGGCACTGCGGACGATGCGGGTGGCGAGCACCAGTTGGTCGGAGAAGTCCAGCAGGCCCCCCTCGCGCTTGCGGCGCTGGAACTCCTCGACGGGCCCCAGGTAGGCGAGGCGCCGCGCGTTCGCCCGCAGGGTCTTGCGCGCCGTGTCGTTCGTGGCGCCGATCTGCTCCAGGTCCCGCCCGAACTCCTCCAGGGCGTCCCGCGCCTCCTCCACCGTGTACCCGTGCTCGCCGACCTCGCCCGCCAGGTGCAGGCAGTGCCCCACCACCGCCGACGGCGACAGGTCCTCGTCGAGGTCCGTGGGCCACCCCTCGACGATCTGCGTCATGAGGTCCACGGCCCCCGCCTCGGTGAGCATCGTGAAGTCCGGGTCGATGCCGATCCTCATGCCGTGCTCGGCGACGATGCGCTCGGCGAAGGAGTTGTATGTGAGGGACACGGGGTCCTCGTCGAGGCGCTCGCGCAGTGGGGGGACCCGCCTGGCCAGCAGGGCGAGCCTCTGGCGCAGCCTGTCGCCCAGCTCGCCCGCGGCCTTGCGCGTGAAGGTCAGGCCCAGAACCGACGAGGGGGCGATGTCCTCGTGGTTGGCCACCAGCCACAGGACCCGCATCGACATCGTCTCGGTTTTGCCCGAGCCCGCGCCCGCCACCACCAGGAGGGGGCGGCGCGGCGCCTCGATGACCCGCACCTGTTCGTCGGTGGGGGTCTTCGCCGGGTCGACGAGGGCCTGGATGCCCAGTGCCGACAGGTCCTGGATTCCCAGGGCGGGCAGGTCCTGGCGCCCATTCGCGCTGCTCATGTCAATCCACCGTCTTCCTGCCGCGGTCGCGCGCCGGGCACAGCCTGTCGAAGGAGCAGAAACGGCACGCCGCCTCGGAGGGGGTCGCCCGGAAGGAGGGGCCGCGCGCCGCCTCCCCGACCCGGCGCACCGCCGCGCGCCACTCGTCGAGGTCCTCGCCGCGCAGAGCGGGCTGGTCGAACACCCGTTCCTTGTCGCCGCCGACCAGGGCGATGCGCCCGCCGACCACCGGCTCCCCCAATGCGAGCAGTGCCATCTGATAGGCCGCCAGCTGCGGGTTGTCGGGCACATTCTTCGCCGTGTACCCGTAGCGCCCGGTCTTGATGTCCGTGACGCGCACGCCCCCGTCGACGTGCTCGACGCGGTCCATCCGGCCGCGGATCGTCACACCCTCCACGCTGGCGGCCACGGTCCCCTCGACATCGACTGCGCCGGGCACGCCCTCCATGTAGGAGGCCAGGTTGTCGATGACGGCGTAGGCGTGCGCGTGGTCGCGCCTGCCCGCCCAGGTGTCGAGGTCGTAGCCGAGTTCCCCGATGCGCTCGTCCAACGCTGCCCGCAGCTGCTCGCGAGTGCCGTTGGGGTGGTGCTCGGCGATGTCGTGGACCAGGGTGCCCAGGGACTGGGCGGCCGTGCCCGGCCCGTCGGCGCCGATGGTCGTGAGGAACCACCGCAGGGGGCACTGGAGGGCGCTCTCGAACTGCGAGGGGGAGAGCACCACCTCGCCCGTGAGGGCGGCGTCCGTGGTGGGCGTCCCACCCGCCCCCATCCACCGCTCCGGATGGGCGGCCCGCACCCCCTCGCGGGCCAGCAGGGCCAGCAGCCGCACCGCCGAGGCGGCCCGCTCCGACCCGTCCTCGCGGGCGGCGTCCTGGCGCAGGGCCGCGATGTGGCCGCTCAGCGACAGGGGCGCGGGCACCTCGTCCAGGGGAACGACGCCGCCGGTCCTTGGGGTGCCTGCGTGCGTGGCCACCAGGTCGAAGAACGCGGAGGGCGCCTGGTGCTCGTTCCTCACCGCGCCCGCGTGGATGAAACGAGTGGCGCGCGACAGGGCCGCCACCAGCAGGCGGTACTCCTCGTCCAGGACGGATTTGCGGGCCGCCCTGGTGGAGTCGATGAGCGCCTCGTTCCCCTCCGGGTCGGTGGTGGTGCGCCCTGCCCCCACGTCGGCCAGCAGGTCCGCGCGCAGGATCCGGTCGCGCAGCCGCATATTCGGCCACGCCCCGTCCTGCAGGCCGACGACGGCGACCACGTCCCAGTGCCGCCCTACCGCCTGCGCGGGGGTGAGCACCTCGACGCCCTCGGGCCGTTGCCCCACGCGGGAGATCGTGTCGATGGGCACCGAGCCGCCCAACAGCTCCTCGGCGAAACGGCCCGCCGCTCCCCCGGGGTTGCGCTGCTCCCACACGTCCGCGACGCGCATGAGGGCGACGACGGCGTCCAATTGGTCGTCGTACCACCCGGACTCCGCGTCGTCGGCCATCGCCCGCGAGCGCCACTGGTCGGCGACGCCTGCGGCGCTCCACATCGCCCACAGCGCTTCCTGGGGGCGCCTCGTCCCGCCAGCGCCCGCGGCCTCCCACACGGCGCCCGCCCTGCCGAGCGCGTCGGCGAGTTCCGCTGCCGCTGCCGCGCGCCTGCCCTTCCAGCCCGCCGCGTCCCGCAGCAGGGGGCCCCACAAGGCCGGGTCGGCGATCAGGTCGGCGGTGTCCGGGGGCCCGGAGGAGCACGGCGGAGCGGGCTCCCCCGCCTCGGCCCCCGCAGTGGGTTTCCGCCGCCCGTCGTCTGTCGCGCGGCCCCCCGCCTCGGCCCCATCGGGCCGCTGCTCCGCGAGTCCGCGCAGCAGGCGGTGCACGGCCAGCATGTCAGCCCCCACCAGGGCCGAGGCGAGGAGCCGCTTGGCCACTCCCGCGCGCACCGCCCCTTCCGCGGTGGACCCGCCCCGGGGCACCACCAGCAGGTCGAGCATGAGGCGGGTCACCGGTTGGGCGGCGAAGTCGAAGGCGCGGCCCCCGCCCGCCACGGGAACGCCCCCGCGCGACAGGTGGCGGCGCATCTCGTCCACCATCGACGCCGAGCGCACGATGACGACCTGGCCCGACCACGCCACGGCGTCGTGGAGGCGGTGGGCGCGCAGTTCCCGGGCGATGAGGGCGCCCATCTGCGCGGGCGTGGCCGCCAGGTGCGTGCGCAGGGGGCGCTCCGCGTCGTCGCCGTCGGCCCCGGCCCGCCGTCGCGCGGAGGGCCCCGACTGGGTGACGCGCGAGGCGGCGTCGGCTACCAGGGCCCTGATCCGGGGCGAGGGACCATGGACACGGTCGAGCTCGTCGATGCCCACGCCCAGCGCCGAGGCGAGGCGCAGGTCCAGGTGCGGCTCCCCGCCCCGGTATCCGGCGACCGCGACATCGGAGTCGGACAGGGCGACGACCCTGGCGCCCGCCGCGCGGCAGGCGCGCAGAAGCGTGATCGTCGAGGGCGTGCAGTCCTGCAGGTCGTCGACCACGACCACGTCGGGCACGGGCGGGGGCGCGCTCACGCCCGCAGCCTCCCCGTCGTGCTCCCACGAGCCCACCAGGTCTGCGGCGAGGGCCTGGATGCGGGAGAGGTCGACGCGCAGGGCGCCGGGGCACTCGGGGCCGGTGAGGGAGGCGTCGAGCAGTGCGCGCAGCAGGTGCCCGGCGGCCACCCACTGCCCCTGCTCGAAGCGCTCGCCCGCGGCGATGAGGGCCTCGCCGTCCATCCCCGCCTCCCCGGCCCGGGCGAACAGGTTGCGCAGCTCCGCGCGGAAGGCGGGCATCGCCCGCATCTGGGCGGGGATCTGCTCGGGCCAAGGGGCGGGCACCGACTCGATGAGGCGCGCGATCGCCTGGTCCTGGGCCGAGCCGGTCACCAGTTCCACGGCGCCCAGCGGGGAGCGCCTCCGGGTGCGCCATGTGGAGACGACCTGGTATGCGAAGGAGGCGGGGGTGCGCACCGGGCGGACAGCGTTGGGCGCCAGGACCTGCGCGCGCGGGGCCAGGTGGTCGGCGCGGGCGCGGTCGGGCACCAGCAGGACGGCGCTGCGTCCGTCGGCCACGGCCCCGGCCAGGACCGCGAGCGCGACGGTGGTGCGCCCTGAGGAGGGGGCGCCCCGCGCGATGACATCACGGTGGCGCGCCGCCTCCACGACGGCGGCCTGCGCGCGGTCGAGGGCGGGCAGGCGGGCCCATCCCCGGGGGCGCGGGCGCAGCCTGACATCGATTTCGCTCATGACTGAATACTGGCAGACGCCATGCGCGTCTGCGGCGCATACGATGGGGCCGATAGCGAAACGCGACCAGGAGGCCCCTGATGAACATTGTGATCGGCGTGAGAGACTCCGCCCGCGAGCTGCCCCTCGAGATCGACATCGACGAGGCGGCCCTGGTGCGCACCATCGAGCAGGCGATCGCCTCGGGCGGCGTCGTCTCCCTCACCGACGTGAAGGGGGACCGCGTCCTGGTGCCCGCCGCGGCCGTCGCCTACGTGCAGATCGCGCGCAAGTCCGACCGGCGCGTGGGCTTCGCGGTGAGCTGACCCGGGCGGCGGCCCCCGCCGGTGTGAACGGGGCCTGGTCCCGCTACGCCTTCAAGTGGATGCCCGCCAGGCGCTCCCCGTGCCGCTTCGTGATGTACGCGGCGATCTCGTCCGACGCCTCGGGGCTGCCCGACAAGTCCGGGTGGGTGAACAGCGTCGCGCGCACCAGGCCCAGCACTTCCCCGGCGACGCGCCGGGACCACAGCGACAAGCGGGCCGCCAGCTGCGGATCCTCTTCGATCTGGGGCGCCAGGTGCTCGCGCACCCACTGCTCCTGCTCGAAGGGCCACATCTCCTCGCGGTCCTGGAAGAGCCCGTGGATCTGCGAGATCCGCAGCAGCATGTCCCCGATGATGCCCACCGTCACGAAGGTCTTCACCGAGCGCTCCGACCAGGTGGACGGGCGGGTGCGCGCGTCGAGGTCGTCGTAGAGCCCCGAGTACTGGCCCGCCGCCGCCTCCAGGTCGACGCCGCGGTGGGCGCTCCACACCTCCAGTTGCTCGAAGAGCCCGAAGGCCTTCGCGCTCATGCGCGCGTGCGTGATGTGCGCCTCGATGCTGGGAGCCTGGTCGCCGTCCTTGGCGAGCCTGGTCATGATCGCCAGCGCGGAGAAGGCCAGAAGGCCGATGACGTCTGCGTCGGTTTCCGACACGGGTTCGTATTCGTGTGCCATTCCCCCAGGATAGTCCGCGCGCCCTCCGCCGCCCACCCGCGCGGAGCGCCCGACTCCTCACTCCCCCCTCGCGCCCGCCGCCGGGGCCTGGCGGAGGGCGCCGACCAGCGGGTTCGCGCCAGTCGCCGCCCGAGCATCGCGCGCCGCGGCGCCGCCCACGCGCACCGCCTGTGACCAGCGCCTCCAGCCCGATCCTATGCGTACCCGGTAAAATCAATGACGACCATGGCTGACCGGTCGCTTGAAACGAACGAGAACGCGCGCCGCGGCACTGCCCGCCCGGCATTGACAATGCGCGATCGGCTGCCACCCCTACCCCGGCGCTGCCGGGAGACAAGGCAGATCGTGACTTCCACGAACACCCAGGGCACCGACGAAGCAAAGGCGCCCACCAACCCGGCCCCCGCCTCGGACCACTACTCAGCGGGCGTCGTGCGCCTGGGGAACATCGTCCCCGCCGCGCCCGAGGTCCCCGAGGCCACCCCCGACATCTCCGAACGCGGCGACGAGGACTTCTCGCGCAAGTCCTTCGCCGACTTCGGGGTCACCGACCCCATAGTCGACGCCCTGGAGGACCAGGGCATCACCCACCCCTTCCCCATCCAGGCGCTCACGCTGGGCCCCGCCCTGGACCGCCACGACATCATCGGCCAGGCCAAGACCGGCACCGGCAAAACCCTCGGCTTCGGCATCCCCGTCCTCGAGGACGTCATCGCCCCCGACGAGCCCGGCTTCGACGACCTGCTCAACCCGAACAACCCGCAGGCCCTCATCGTCCTGCCCACCCGCGAGCTGTCCAAGCAGGTCGCCTCGGATCTGCGCGCCGCAGCGAAGTACCTGTCGACCCGCATCGTGGAGATCTACGGCGGCGTCGCCTTCGAACCGCAGATCTCCGCCCTCAAGAAGGGGGCGGACGTGGTCGTGGGCACCCCCGGGCGCCTCATCGATCTGCTGCGCCAGGGGCACCTGCACCTGTCCGGCGTCGAAACCGTCGTCCTGGACGAGGCCGACGAGATGCTGGACCTGGGCTTCCTGCCCGACGTGGAGACCCTGCTCTCGCGCGTCCCCTCCCACCGCCACACCATGCTCTTCTCCGCGACCATGCCCGGGCCCGTCGTCGCCCTGGCGCGCAAGTTCATGGAGCACCCCACCCACATCCGCGCCCAGGACCCCGACGACCAGCACCAGACGGTGAACACCGTCAAACAGGTCGTCTACCGCGTCCACTCGCTGAACAAGGTGGAGGTCCTGGCCCGAATCCTGCAAGCCGATGGCCGCGGGCGCGCCGTGATCTTCTGCCGCACCAAGCGCACCGCCGCCCGCCTCGGCGAGGACCTTGCGGCGCGCGGCTTCGCTGTCGGCTCCCTGCACGGCGACCTGGGCCAGGGCGCGCGCGAGCAGGCGCTGCGGGCGTTCCGCAACGGGAAAGTGGATGTCCTGGTGGCCACCGATGTCGCGGCCCGCGGCATCGACGTCGATGACGTCACCCACGTCATCAACTACCAGTGCCCCGAGGACGAGAAGATCTACATCCACCGCATCGGCCGCACCGGCCGCGCGGGCAACTCGGGCACAGCTGTAACCTTCGTGGACTGGGACGACACACCCCGCTGGTCGCTGATCTCGAAGGCCCTGGGGTTGGGCGTGCCCGAGCCCCTGGAGACCTACCACACCTCCCCTCACCTGTTCACCGACCTGGACATCCCGGAGGGGACGACCGGGCGCCTGCCGCGCGCGAAGAGGACCCGCCCGGGCCTGGCCGCGGAGGTCCTGGAGGACCTGGGCGGCCCGTCGCGCGACCCACGAGGCAGGGGCCGCTCCGCGGGGTCGTCCCGGTCCCGCTCGTCCCGGTCCCGGCGCTCGAAGGACGGGGACCAGACTATGCACCCCGGCAAGCAGGGGCGCTCCGACCGCGGTACGCGCGGGCGCGGGCGCGGGGAGCACTCCCCGCGCGCTGCCGAGGCGCCGGCCCGGCGCGCTCCGCGCAAACGCATCCGCCGCCGCAAGGGCAGCGAGTGAACTGTTGACCGCGCGCCTGTTTTGCAGGCGCCGCGGGTGAGCGCTTCGTGAGTCCACCCGCGGTAATGCTGCGAGGGGTCCCGGGCCGCATGGCCCGGGGCCCCTCCCGTTACCTTGTCAGTGGTTCCCGGTGGAGCACCAGGCACTGGTGACCGCTGATGAGGGGAACGACCTGTTGCGAAGCGGCTGAGGTCTAACGCAGGCGTGGGTGGTGGAGGCCACTGCCCTGACCAGGGAGCGGTGAGTCTGTCGTTATTTGTGTGTGCGGGTTAGAGGTGGGGGGTGGTCCGGTCGGGGTGGGGGGCGGTGGGTTCGTGCTGGGGCTTGTTCTGCGGTTGGTGGTGGGTTGGCCTTGGTATGGGGCGGGGTGGGGCGGTGCGTTCGCTGGCGGGTTCGCCCTGGTCCTTGTCGCGCTCTTGGGCGCGCTCGTCGCTGTTGCGGGTCTGCTGGCCACAGTAGATTTGTCTGCGGCCTCGTCGGAGGAAACTAGTGGCCGCGGTTCCTCCGATGTCCTGTGCGCAGTTGGTCGCTCGCGGACTCAATAGCGTTGGTGGAGGGGGCACCTCCCGCGCCAGTGGGGGAGACACGACGCGGCGCCCCTGTGGGCGGGAAGCCCAGGGAACAGCGTGAACCGGCCTGGGCCCTGTCCCACGTCGCCACCGTCTGGGGGCAGCGGGCCCGGGGCCATGGGCGCGGATCGCGCCCCGGGGTGGACCACGGGGAAGGAAGGCCTGCAAAAGCCCGCGCGCACAGCCCGCTGGACGGCTCCGGCCCACCGCGTCAGTGATCTTCGCGGATCGTTCCCGCGCTCAGAGGCCGCACCGATCGTGGACGCCAGGCGGTGGCCAATTCGCGCACCGTCATGCCCCCCCGCGCGGATCAAGCCGATGGATCACCCCGGTCCTGGCCCGCCCGGGCCGGCACCACCCCCCCTTGCGCTGCCCTCCGCGGCGCCGAGCGAGCCCGCCCAGCACCATGGGGGCCACCGGTCCCGGAGGGCCCCACCTCCGAGGCCGACAGTCCTTGGCCGCACTCCCGCTTCCCCGTGCTGGGACGCGCCAACGGAACCGACCCGGCCCCTCCCACAATCCCAGATGACCGGTCAACTCAGCGGCCAACCCGCGTTCCAGGGGCCACTCCTCGAGCAAAGCGGGCAGCAGGCCACCAGTCCCAGTGATCACCAGCCCCACCCGAATCAATCCGCTCGAACAAACCGCCCAACACCCCACAGGAACACAACTACTCCACCACACCCACACCCACCAACACGAACCACCACACCACCAGCCACCACGTATCAATCCTTCCAAACCAAAGAGGACACACAGACAACTGAACGCCTACGATCAGGGACACCAGGGCCCAGCGCAGGGCGCCGCAGGAGAACTCGGCCCGTGCTGGCGCACCCTGGTGAGGTCATCGCACCAACAGGGCCGTGGTGCGGCGCCCCTTTGGGTCATGGGCCAACAGGCGGGGGCGCGTCCCATGTGAGCGGGCAGAGCACCCGCACATGGGGCGCCACGGAACCGGATCAGCGACCCGACACTTCACGACGAAACTATCCGCCTCCTCGCGCAAGCTCACCGCCACCAGCCCCAGAGCCCCCCAGTTCGCAATAGGTCGCCATGTCCGGAGCGGAAAAGGTATCGTAACGCGCGCCGGGGCCTCCCAGATGATCGTTGTGCAGCAACCTCAACCATCCGGCAGACCCCGACTCTATGCAAACTTCACCCACCCCCAAAACCGCGAAGAGCCCCTAAGCGGCCTGCACTTTGGACGGGACACCAGAGAATGGGGCGATCATCAACGCCGAAAAAGAGACCCTCCACCAACAGGCAGACAGTAGCCACAAGCTCACCGACTACAGTGGGAACAAAAAGCCGCAGAGCGAACAACATTGCGCGCAAGATCCTTAGAAGATCACGAATCGCGACACTATATCAACCTCATTAGAAGAACTAGAAGAATGATCACAAAAACACTCTTAACCCAGCTAAACCCTACTATCAATCCACCTGCGAACATTCACTCCCCAAGACGGTAGAATAGCCGCCAGCACAAACACAACCGATAACGACAACGCAGCAGAAAGAGAAAGTTCAGAAGCGTGCGCTACAAACTTATATTCCTCATCGCTCCGATCAAGACGAATCGCCTGCGCAAACTCGTAAGATTCAAGAAGACGAGGCAACAGAAGAGATACCACCGCCAACACACCGCCAACAGCCATCTTCGCACTCTGATACATATTCTCGAAACAAACAACAAACAACTGCACTGAAAGACCCAGAACACAAAGAATATTAACATACCGGGCCTCATATAGCGACACAACACCCTCCAATCCATTCGCAGAAGAAAATGCAATCGGCGCATCGCTCGCAATAACATAATATGCTACACAAAGAGCCAGAGCAAATGTGGCAACACAAACTAACTGAACGCCAACAATTCCCCCCATTCGACCGCCATCAAATAGAAACCCTATCAACAGAGCCACGGTAGGCAGCATTAGCGCCCGCACCAAAAATAGAACCAAATTACCATCAAACCCATCACCCATACGACGCGACAGCTGACAAGTAAAACAAGAAAACAGAATCATTATCGCTAGTATTAAAACAGACTGCATCCCATATTTATACACAAACCCCTTAAAACGACTGTCACGAAAAACTGAAACACTATCGACCATAGTCGAATGGTACCACCCAACATAGTTCTTCACATTTTACAGGCTCCCTGTATTTAACGGTGTAGACGGTGTGCTAGACCACCGGTTTCGAGCGGCCTGGAAGGCGGATCGACCGAGGCGTCCAGCGTCAATAGAATCACACGTCACCTAAGTCCATCAGGGCACTTTCCCATCTGCGGGCACGAATTCTCACCCTTCCACGGATTCAAAGCCTCCGTCATACCTGGAACAATCCAGTTTCGAAAGTCCTCTCAACGGATCCTGCACATTCAAACTCCACATCAGAACCAACACGCGATTCCTTAGAGACAACAGCTCTACTCAAAGTCACTGACCCAGACTAACCATACTAGTAGCGTAGGACTTATAATTGCGCGAGCACCACCGCGCGGCGACGCCCGTCAACGGCCCACGTCTGGGACGTCCGTGGCGATCAGCACAGGGTTGAGGCGCACCCAGCGCACCGCCAGCCTGATGAGATCGTCGCACGCCTGGGTCTCCATGCTCTCCGCTTTCAGCGAGTCCACGGCGGCCCTGGCGCGCTCGACATCATCCGGCGGCAGGCTCGTACGCGAGGTGATGATCGACAGGAACTGGTCGAGGAGCATGTTGAAACTACTCCCCCAGTTGACGCAGCCGTTGTCGTAGACCTCGTAGGCGACTTTCCCCGCGATCCGGATGACCTCGCCCTGCAAAGAGGCGGACTGCCCGCTGACGGGGACGAGCCTGTCCCACAGGTCGTCGTACTGACGGCCGACCGGGGCGGATTCGTCGATCTCCAGTCTTTCCCCCAGCACCGGGGCGGGCACCGCCTGGCGCTGTTCCACCCCGAACAGGGCGCACAGCTGGGCCAGCGCGGCCACCGCCTCGTCGAATCGGGAATCCGGGATGTCCGAGTGCCCGTGCGAGATGAAGGCGCAGCGCAGGCTGTCCATCGAGCGCAGGGACTCGCGTTCGCGCTTCCCGGTGGGCGCGCCGTGGGCGAGGAGAACGCGGATGACCTCGAGGGCGCGCGGGGCGTCGAAGAGCACTTCTTCGCCCAGCGTGTGCTCCGTGAGCGTCGTCTTGCCGCGGAACCGCGACTTCGCGACCGCTCGGGCGTCCGCGCCCCAGGAGATCATGCGCTCGACATCGTCGGCCCCCAGCATTCTGACGGCGTTGAAGAGCGGTGTGCAGTCCTCTCGGTCCCGGGCGTTGATGTCGGCGCCGCGTGAGACGAGGTAGGGGATCTGGTCGACGCGCCTGCTCATGACGCGCGAGTGCACCGGGGTGTGCCCGTAGCCGTCCCGGGAATTGATGTCCTCGCCGCGCTCCAACAGGAACGCTGTGATCTCCTGCGAGGCGGGGAAGTGCATGAGGCGGGGTTCATACGCACGGCCCGGCAGGGAGGCGCCGACCTCGCAGCCCTCCACCGCCCGCGCTACGGCGCCGAGGTCTCCCGACGCGATGATCTCTTCGATGTCCTCCGGCAGGGTCTTGCGCAGTCGCATGCCTTCGCACTCCTCTCATCAGTGTCCGCCGTCCAGTCTACCGGCGCGCTGGCCGGGCAGTGCCTCCTCCAAGCAGACCAGGACCAGCAGCGGGAAGCAACGCCGCCCTAGCCCCGCAGTGCCTCCTCCCACCAGACCGAGAACAGCAGCGGGCAAACACCGGCGCCCTAGCCCCGCAACGCCTTCTCCACCGCGCGGGGCAGATGCGCCGGCCGCTCGCGGTTGCGCAGGACGAAGTACATGCGCAGCCGGGTCCAGAAGGAGACGCGCACCGCCTCGGGCCACCGCTGCGACACGTAGAGGACCGCGTCGGAGACCTCGAGGCGCCGCGTCGAGTTGCCGACGCGCACCCACAGTTCGGGAGCGCCCTTCCCCTTCGGGCCCAGCAGGTACACAGGGCGGGGCGAGGGAGGGATGGTCACCCGGCACACCTCGCCGCCCGAGGGCGCCGAGGCGAAATCCAGGATCGGCAGGGCCGCGGCGTTGGTTCCCAGGCGCTGGCCCCACATTCCGCGCATCCACAGTTCGAAGCGGTCCGCGTCCGGGCTCTTCAGCGTCGCGTAGTCGTCGTCGAGGCCGATGAGGCGCCCCTCGTCGTCCACGCCGATCAGCAGCGTGCCCCCTCCGGAGTTGAGGAAGGCCGACACCGTTTTCGCGATGACCGTCTCCATCGCCTCGTCGCGCTTCCCGGTGCGCACGTTCCAACGGGCCGAGGACTTGAACTCGCGGGTCTCCGACTCCCCCAGCGCGGCGGTCTCGCTGATCGAGGGCAGGCCCTGGCGCGGGTTGAGGCGGGCGAGGACCACAGCCACCGCGCTGACGACGAGCACTGCGACCACGGCGGCGAACCCGATCATCCCCGGCTTCCACAAGTCGCCCGAATCGAAGATCCATCCCGCGATGACCAGGCCGCCCCACAGCCCGGCCAGTCCGGTCAGGGTCGCCGACGCCGTCGACATGGTCATGCGGTTCTTCAGCACACGGCGCACGACGAGGCCGATGACCCACGCGATGAGGACGAGCACCTGCTGGATGAACACCATCCAGATCAGGTCCGGGCTCGCCGGGACGAATGAGGCGGTCATTGGTTCCACTGGGTTCCTTTCGAGGGGCTCGTCGCGTGTTGCTCCCACAACATCATAGGAGTCTGCACGAATCCTCAACGTCCGGCGTGAGTTCCCTTAGTGTCCGCGCTGGGCCCGGGCCGGGCCCAGCGCGGTGCGAGGGGGCCTTTCCCGCAGGAGGCAGGAACAGCCTGCTATCAGCGGTAACGGGCATGAACGCGCCCCGTGCCCTGTGGTGGGCCAGGCCCGGCTCAGGACAGCAGGCCAAAGGGCGCGCCCCAGCCCACCGCCAGGTTCGCCGTGGCGTGGAGCAGGACGGGCACGACTCCGGCCAGGCCGGTCCCCGCGAAGCCCGAGACCGCCGTGCCCTCGCTGGCGGACCGGAGCAGCTAACGCTAGTATTAGGCCCTTCTCGTGCCCGGCCGTGCCTTAGCGCAAGGACAGGTGCCGGTTCAGCGAGCGGATCCCCCACCACACCACTGTGACGGTGACGAGCGCAGTCGTCACGATATAGCCCACGCCGACGAATGTCACTGGCGATCCGCTACTCGCTGATCGGACGATTTCCGGCAGCATGGTCTTCCACGTGAAGCCTCCGGTCTCCGTGTCGATGCCGCCGGGGAGCAGGAGCACCCCCGCCACGGCCGCCACCTGGTCGACGAGGTAGAGGAGGACGAGTCCGATGACCGGGGCGCCGAACCCGAGGTGGTTCCACCGTCCCTGTGCGCCGATGCTCATGACGGCTGCTATCGGGAACGCGCAGTTCGCGGGCAGTAGGAGGGTGTTGAGGACGAGGAGGACCCTGAGCACCAGGGGGAGCGCGTTCCAAGAATCAACGACCTCCGACACGATCCGCCCGAACTGGGCGCCGGACATCATCGAAGCCTGCCAGACGACGGCGAGGAAGCCGACAATCCAGAAGAGGATGCTGAGCAGGCTCACGCAATAGGCGAACAGGGTCTTCGCCCAGTAGAGCTGCGCACCCGTTGCTGGGAGCGTGTGCGTGAAGTAGCCGGCGTCGCAGTGCATGGACTTCCAGTAGGCGACCGCCACCTGAATGAGCATGGCGAAGGGGACCATGATGAGCGTCCCAATGCTCGCGATCAACAGGACGCCCGATACGGGCGGGACCGCGATGGCCGAGGAGAGCCCCAGGGACACAGCGATCACGAGGGTCCCGATTCCGGCGATGACGCCGGTCTTCGGCGCGAGCGAGCGCACTTCCTGCGCGAAGAGTGTGGTGAGCATTAGCGGTACTCCTTCCGGAACAGCGCGTCGAGTGACATGCCGTATTCGTCGCGGAGGTCGTCGACTGGGCCGGCGCGGTGCAGTCGGCCCTCTTTGAGCATGACGACTTCGTCGAGGATGGATTCGATGTCGGAGATCAGGTGGGTGGAGATGAGCATGAGGGCGTCCTCGTCGAAGTCTCGGAGGATCCCCTCGAGGATGATGTCGCGGGCCGCGGGGTCGATTCCGGAGATCGGCTCGTCGAGCAGGTAGAGCCGCGCCTTGCGCGCCATGGTGAGACAGATCTGCAGTTTCTCGCCCATTCCCTTCGACATCTCCTTGAGCGTGCGGTCGAGGGGGAGGTCGAAGAAGCGGATGGAGGACATCGCCTTGTCGGCGTCGAAGTCCTCGAAGAACCTGGAGTAGAGGCGGACGGCCGCGCCGGGCGTGAGCGCCGGGTCCAGGAAGGCCGCGGAGGGCAGGAACGCGACGCGACGCTTGGTTTCGACTCCGGGAGCGATCCCGTCGATGGCGACGGTGCCGGTCCAATCGGCGAGGACGCCGGCAAGGATCTTGAGCAGAGTCGTCTTGCCGCAGCCGTTGGGCCCGACGAGGCCGACGATGCGCCCGGGGTGGAGGTCGAGGTCGAGCCCGACGAGCGCGGGGCGCCCCCGGTAGGCCTTCGTCAAGTGCTCGATGTGGATGATGGGTGCCGTTGGTGTCATTGTCCGTGCCCTCCTTCTGGGGGATTGTCGATCCACCGCGCGTTGAGCAGGCTGACCGCTTCGTCGCGCCCGATTCCGAGTTGGCGGACGGTGGCGATGTGGGAGTCGGTTGCCTGGCGGGCGAGTTCGGCCCGCGCCCTGGCGATCGCCTCCGTGTCACTGGTGACGAAGCGCCCTTGGGCGCGTTCGGCGACGGTGAGCCCGTCGGCGTCGAGCCGGCTGAGCGCGCGTTGGACGGTATTGGGATTGACCCCGGCGTCGATGGCGAGTTCGCGGACGCTGGGGATCTTCGAGGCTGGAGCCCACTGGCCCGAGGCGATCTTCTGGCTGAAGGCTTCGACCAGTTGGATCCAGATGGGGCGCGTGTCATCGAAACGCATACCGCCCCCTTCCGTATCACTGTATTAAGACAGTAATACTGTAAGGCGCTCATCACGCCTGTGTCAAGTGCTTAATACAGACAGAGCGCGCACCGCCCGGACGAGGCCCCCGCAGCCTGCGGACAGCCGCGCGCGAAGCCGCCGACACCCCCGCATCAGGAGGACAGCAACGCGCACCACTTGGAACACGCACCCACAGCCGGCATCCCCACGCGGACACAAAAGGGCCCCGGGGGCGCATGCGCCCCCGGGGCCCTCCCGGAGCGGACAGTCGGCCTCAGTCGATCGGCTCCGCCCCGATGCGCCACACACCTTCCGCGTAATCGCGGATCGTGCGGTCGGAGGAGAAGCGCCCCGAACGGCTGATATTCGCCCACACCTTGCGGTTCCAAGACTTCTGGTCGAGGTAGTCGCGGGCCATACGGTCCTTCGTCTCGCGGTAGGCCGCGAAATCACCGAGCACGTAGTACACGTCGGCCGGGTCGAAGCCGCCCTCCATCAGGGACCAGCGGATGTCGTGGAACCAGCCCGCCCCGTTGTCGTCCAGGGTGCCGTCCGTGAGGGCATCGATGACACGGCGCAGCCCCGGCACGTTCTCGTAGTACCAGCGGGGGTCGTAGGTGCGCCGCAACTCGGGCAGCTCGTCCTCGGTGGCACCGAAGATGTAGGCGTTGTCCGGGCCGACCGCCTCGAGGATCTCGACATTCGCGCCGTCCAGGGTCCCCAGGGTGAGCGCCCCGTTCATCATGAACTTCATATTGGACGTGCCCGAGGCCTCCTTCCCGGCCATGGAGATCTGCTCGGACACGTCCGCGGCGGGGATGATGTGCTCGGCCGGGGAGACGTTGTAGTTGTGGACGAAGACCACCTTGATGCGGCCATCGATGTCCGCGTCGGAGTTCACCACGTCGGCGATCGCGTTGATCAGCTTGATGATGGCCTTGGCGCGCGTGTACCCGGGGGCCGCCTTCGCGCCGAAGACGAACACGCGGCTCGGCGCGTCCAGCTCCTGGCCCTCCTTGAGGCGGAAGTACAGGTCGAGCACGTAGAAGGCGTTGAGCAGCTGGCGCTTGTACTCGTGGAGGCGCTTGATCTGGACGTCGAAAATGGCGTCGGGGTCGATCTCAACGCCCTCGCGCTCCCTCACCCACGCGGCGAAATCAGCCTTGTTCGCGCGCTTGACCTCCGCGAGGCCCTCCAGCACCGCGTCCGTGTCAGCGTCGGTGAAATCCCCCAGGACTGTCAGGTCGCGCACCCAGGCGTCGGAGCCGGTGACCTCGTCGAGCAGGGCGGACAGGCGGGGGTTGCACTGCTTGAGCCACCGGCGCGGAGTGACGCCGTTGGTCTTGTTGTTGAAGCGCTCGGGCCAGATGGCATGCCATTCCTTGAGGGTCTCGCGCTTGATGATCTCCGTGTGCAGCGCGGCGACGCCGTTGATGGAGTACGAGGCGTAGCAGGCGATCCACGCCATCCGCACGGTGTTGCCGGACACGGGGGCCATGTAGTCGATGGTGCCCTGGTCCAAGCCGCGCTGGGCCATGTCGCAACGGAAACGGCGGTCGATCTCGCGCACGATCTCGGAGATGCGCGGGAAGAGCCGGTCGAAGATGTGGATGTCCCACGTCTCCAGCGCCTCGGCCAGGACCGTATGGTTCGTGTACGCGAAGGTGCGGGAGACGACCTCCCAGGCGTCCTCCCAGCCGAGGTCGTGGTCGTCCATGAGCAGGCGCATGAGCTCGGGGATGGCCAGCACGGGGTGCGTGTCGTTGAGCTGCACCGCATTGAACTCGGCGAAGCCGGTGAGGTCGTCGCCATGGTGCCTCACGTAGTTGTCGATGATCTCCTGCAGGGACGCGGAGCAGAAGAAGTACTGCTGGCGCACGCGCAGCACCTTGCCCTCGAAGGTGGTGTCATTGGGGTACAGGACGCGGGAGATGTCCATCGTGCGCTCACGGTCGACGATGGCGTCGGTGAAGCGCTGGGAGTTGAAGGCGTCGTAGTCGAACTCCTCGAGGGGCTCGGCCTTCCACAGGCGCAGGGTCCCGACGTTCTTCGTGCCGTACCCGGTGATCGGCATGTCGTAGGGGATGGCGCGCACGGTGAGGTCCGCGTAGGTGACGATGCGCTGGAGCTCCTCGCGCCGGATGACGAAGGGGTAGCCCTCCTCCATCCACGGATCGGGGTGCTCGGTCTGGAAGCCGTTGTCGAAGAGCTGCTTGAACAGGCCGTAGCGGTAGAGGATGCCGTAGCCCGTCACGGGCAGGTCCAGGGTGGCGCATGAGTCCAGGAAGCAGGCGGCGAGGCGCCCGAGACCGCCGTTGCCCAGAGCGGCGTCGGGCTCTTCCTCGAGGACGGTGGACAGTTCGATCCCCTCAGCGGCGAGGGCGTCCCTGGCCTCGTCGACCAGGCCAAGGTTGGACAAGTTGTTGAGCAGCGCGCGCCCCATGAGGAACTCCGCGGAGAAGTAGTGCTCCTGGCGCCCCGCCGCGTACTTCTTGGATGTCGCGTCCCAGCGGTCGGCGATCTGGGCGACGACCGCCGCCGAGAGCCCCTGCCACACCTCCATGGGCGTCGAACTGGCGACCGGGCGGCCCGAAGTGGCCCGCACCTGGGACGAGAGGGACTGGGTCAGATCCAGAGTCATATGCGTTCCTTTGGATTCTCAATTCGTGCAGTGCCGACGCAGCCCAGTGCGACGACGTTCACCAAAAGCCTAGCCGCGATTGCTCGCAAACCTGCAGGCAAGGGAGCATCTGGGATATGTACCACGTCCTGGGCGGTCCGGACGCGCCCAATGGGGCAGCGCCCCTGCGGGGCGGATCCGCTGTTGGAGGCGCCTGCTGCGGCGGGGCCCGCGCCTCCCGGCCCACATGTCCGTTCAGTTCCGTCTACGAGCTCGGCGAGCCGACCGGCGGAGCCCGCGCCTCCCGGCCCACATGTCCGTTCAGGGGGCAAGACACCCCCCTCTCCTGAGAGCAGCGGAGAGGGGGGCGCCGACTCGGGGCCGGGGCGTCAGCCGCATTTGCGCGCGGCGACCAGGGCGACGCCCCCGGCGAGCAGCATTCCGGTGACGCCGCCATCGACCGCCATGGGCGAACCGGTGTTCGCCAGGCGGGGTGCGGCATTCCGACCTGCGGAGACCAAAGTGTCGTAGTTATCACAATCGTAGCCCACTCCAGTGCCGTCAGCGCGGGAGGAACCCCCGCCCTGCGAGGCCGCCTTCGCAGCCACTCGGGCCGGCTCCACACCCGCGGGATCCGCGGCGTAGCCGATGCCGCCGATCCCGGCGACGAGGCCGGAGGGACCGAGGGCAACGAGCGCGAGTCGAGCCGTTTTCACCGATGCACCTTCAATGGAAGACAGGATTAATTACCGCATAAGTGTATAACAGCGCCCACCTGTCCGCAAGCACGATTACAGGTGAATATTAGAGGAATAATGCGAAATACTATGAAACTGACCACCTGAGGGCAGGCGAGTGGGCGCGACTTGAACAACCCGTCGCGCACGAAAGGGCGGTGCTTGGACGGGAGCGCGGTCTCGAATAACGGAACGCCGCGGCCTCACAGTGCCTTCGCGTTCGCGATGAACCCGAAGACGCCGCCCATGACCAGCTCCGTCGCGATCGCTGCCAGCAGCAGACCGGAGATCTTCGTGAGCAGCATGATGCCGCCCGGCCCGAGCAGCTTCGACAGGAAGAGCGAGAAACGCATCGACGCCCACATCACCACGTGCGCCAGGGCAACGGCGGACAGGACGGACAACCAGCCCGACAAGGACGCGCCCGCCTGCCCCACGGCCACCATCACGGCCACGATGGCGCCCGGCCCTGCCAGCAGCGGCGTCCCCAGGGGGACCAAAGCCACGTTGACCGCGTCGTCGCCCGTGTCCGGGGTGGACGAGTCCGATCCCATCAGCAGTTCCATCGCCACCAGGAACAGCAGGACACCGCCCGACAACCGCAGCGCGTTGACGGAGATCTGCAGGAAACGCAGGATCTGCCCGCCCAGGATCGCGAAGGCGATGATAATGCCCAGCGACACGGAAGTCGCCTGGCGCGCAGCGCTCTTCTGCTTGGGGGCCGTCAACCTGCCCGTGAGGGCGAGGAACACGGGAACGGTGCCGATCGGATCCATGATGACCAGGAGCGTCATCAGGGTGGTGATGAACAGGGTTGTGTCGAAAACGAAAGGGGTGAGAGTCATGGGCGCACTACGTCAAGGGTTCCCTGGGAGACGATGCCATCGATGACGGCGGGGTCCGTGGTGTTCTCGCCGAGCCGGTTCGGCTTGCCGGTCCCGTGGTAGTCCGAGGAGCCGGTGGTGGCCAGCCCGAGGCGGGCGGCCAGGCGGTCCACGTCCGCGCGGCCCGCATCGTCGTGGTCGCGGTGGTCGCGCTCGATTCCGTACAGCCCGGCGTCCGCCATCCGCTCGATCACGTCCTCGGGCAGCAGGCGCTGGCGGGCCCGCGCGCGCGGGTGGGCGAGCACGGGCACCCCGCCCGCCCCCCGCACCATGCGCACAGCGTCCACAGGGTCCGGCGCCCAGTGCCGCACGTAGTAGGGGCCCGACGGGTGCAGCGCGTGGACGAACGCGGAGTCCCGGTCCGGGAACGCCCCGGCCGCGACCAGCGCGTCCGCTATATGGGGACGGCCCACCGGGCCGTCGGAGGGCGCGAAGGCCAGGACCTGCTCCCACGTGATCGGGAAGTCCACGGCCAGGTTGTCCACCATGCGCCGCGCGCGGGTGCGCCGGTCCTCAACCGTTTTGGCGAACGCCCCGTTCAACGCGGCGTCAGCGGGATCCATCAAGTAGCCGAGCAGGTGCACGGTGACGCCGTCGGCGGAGCACGAGATCTCGACCCCGCGCAGCAGCGCTACGCCCGTCTCCCCCACGGCGGCCGCTGCCTCGTCCCAACCGGCGAAGGTGTCGTGGTCGGTCAGGCCGACCATGGACAGGCCGGCGTCGCGGGCGGCCCGCATCAACTGGGCGGGCGCGTCGGTCCCGTCCGAGCAGGATGAGTGGGTGTGCGGATCGATGCGGGTCACCCTCCGAGGATAGCCCATCGTGCCGGTCCCCTCGAAGGGGCGTAGTACCGTGGGCCCATCGAGCCGGACCCTCCCGAGGGGGAGCGGCCTCGCCCGTCCCGACCGAGGAGGAGCATGCGGATCCACGTCACCTACGCCGGCGGAACCATTGGAATGGTCGACTCCCCCGGCGGGCTGCGCCCCGGCGCCGACCTGGAGGGGTGGCTCCGCAGGCAGCTCGACGGCATCGAGGCGTCGCACACGATCTCCGTTTCGGCCCTGGACCCCCTCATCGACTCGGCTGAGGCCACCCCCGGCGACTGGCAGGCCATCGCCGATGACATCCGCGTCCACGCGCCCGCGGCCGACGCCTTCATCGTCCTGCACGGCACGGACACGATGGCGTACACCAGCTCCGCGCTGTCCTACGCGTTGGCGGACCTCGGCCGGCCCGTCGTCCTCACCGGCTCCCAGTGCCCCCTCGGAGTCGTCGGCTCCGACGCCTCGCCCAATGTCACCGGAGCGTTGCGCGCTGCGATGTCGGGGCGCGCACAGGGCACCACACTGTTCTTCGGGCACCTGCTGCTGGCGGGCAACCGCGTCACGAAAACATCGTCGTGGGCCTTCAACGGCTTCGACTCGCCCGCGGTGCCGCCCCTGGCGCGCACTGGGGGCCCCTGGCGGTGGGGCGGCCCGCCCTCCCCCGGGACCGGCTGGGAGTCGCCCAAGCCCTTCACCGCCCACGACGTGGCAGTCATCAACGTCGTCCCCGGTATGAGCGGCGCCCGTCTGCGAGCGATGCTCTCCCCCGCCCCCGACGCGGTCGTCCTGCGCTGCTTCGGGGTCGGCAACATCCCGGCCTCCCAGCCGGGCCTCGTCCCCGCCCTGGCCGCCCTCCACGAGGCGGGCGCGCCGCTCGTCGTCGCATCCCAGTGCCACCAAGCGGAGGTCGTGCTCGGCCACTACGAGGCGGGGGGCGCCCTGGCCGGGCTCGGCGCGATCAGTGCCCACGACATGACCTTGGAAGCCGTCTACGCCAAAACGGTGTTCCTGCTGTCCCAGGGTCTGCGCGGGGAGGAGTTCGCAGCGTGGATGAACCGGTCCATCGCCGGGGAGCTCACGGCGCCGCAGGACGGGGCCCACGACCACCACGGTCCGGCGCGCCCCTGAGGGCCGCTCGTGTTCGCGATCACCCGTGGGCCGGCGGCGTCTAGAATCGTGCTCATGAGCGAACAAACCTCCCAATCGATGGCGGACCGCGGCGAGAACCGCTCCCGCCGCCCCAGTTCCACCGCCTTCCGCGACTTCATCGGCTCCGGGTGGGGGCCTCGGCCCTCGGCGCTGCCGGAGCGCCAACCGGTGGCGGACTACGTGGAGGCACGGGCGCAGCTGGCGGGCGCGCCGTTCACGGGCCAGCGCCTCGTCGTCCCAGCCGGCCCCTACAAGGTCCGCTCCAACGACTGCGACTACCGCTTCCGCGCGCACTCCGCTTTCGCGCACCTGTCGGGCCTGGGCGCCGAGCGCGAGGCGGACACGGTCCTGGTCCTGGAGCCCACCGACGACGGCGGGCACGAACCGGTCCTCTTCTTCAAGCCCCGGGCGCCCCGCTCGTCGAAGGAGTTCTACGCCGACGCCCGGTACGGGGAGTTCTGGGTGGGCGCCCGCCCCTCGCTGGAGGAGCTGAGCGCTGAGACCGGCCTGCGCTGCGAGCACGTCGACACCCTCCGCGACGCGCTGGCCAAGGACGCCGGAGCCATCCAACTGCGCGTTGTGCGCGGCGTCGACGCCAACGTCGAGGCCATGGTCGACGAGGTGCGCCTCCAGGCCGGACTGCCTACCGGGGAGGACGCGCGCGAGGCCGACGAGGCCCTCGAGGAGCGCCTGTCCGAGATCCGCCTCAAGAAGGACCGTTTCGAACTGGACGAGCTCGCCCGCGCCGTCGCGGTCACGAAAGCGGGCTTCGACGACATCATCCGGGCGCTGCCCCGCGCCGTCGGCCACCGCCGGGGCGAGCGCGTCATCGAGGGCGCGTTCAGGGCCGTCGCCCGCGAGGAGGGCAACGGCGAGGGCTACGAGACGATCGCCGCCTCGGGCAACCACGCGAACACGCTCCACTGGATCGACAACGACGGCGAGGTGCGCGAGGGAGACCTGGTGCTGGTGGACGCCGGAGTCGAAGTGGACTCCCTCTACACGGCGGACATCACCCGCACCCTGCCGGTCAACGGCCGCTTCACCGAGGTCCAGGCCCGCGTGTACCAGGCGGTGCTCGACGCGTGCGAGGCGGCTCTGGCGCGCGCGAACCAGCCGGGCTGCCGCTTCAAGGACGTGCACGACGCCGCCATGGGCGTCATCGCCGCGCGCCTGCATGAATGGGGCATCCTGCCCGTGACCCCCGAGGAGTCCCTTTCGCCCGAGGGCCAGCAGCACCGCCGGTGGATGCCGCACGGCACCAGCCACCACCTGGGCCTGGACGTGCACGACTGCGCGAAGGCGCGGGCAGAGCTCTACCAGGGTGCGCTCCTGGAGCCCGGGATGGTGTTCACCATCGAGCCGGGCCTGTACTTCCGCGCCGACGACATGCTGATCCCCGAGGAGTACCGGGGCATCGGCGTGCGCATCGAGGACGACGTGGTGGTCAACTCCGACGGATCCGTCACCCGTATCTCCGAGGACATCCCCCGCACAGTCGCCGATGTCGAGGCGTGGATCTCCAGGGTCCAAGCCGGGTAAGCAGCGGGAGGGGCCATGTAGGCCGCGGGAGGGCCGGTCGGTCGGGCGTGCGCTCGGTCGGCTGCGCCCTCCAAACGGAGTTTTGTAACGCGAAAAGGTTCGTATCGCGAAGCGGGACGGGGTCGAGCCTGCGCCAGGCCGGTAGGGCCCTCCAGGCGGAGCTTTGTATTGCAAAGCGCGCCGACTGGGGCAGCGCGCAGGCTGTTTTGCAAGCGAAGCGGAGTTTTCAAAGGGATACCGTCACTTTGCAAGTGTTATAACGCTTGCAAAGCGTGGTATCGCTGTGAAAGCGGAGGTGTCGCTGTGAAAACAGCCCACGTCATGGGGCACCTGGGCTCCAGTCGCTCGCGGCCCCAGTAGCCGGGCAAGTGGCCGTAGCCGCTCTGTTCTCTATCGGTTAGAGCCGCCGGTGGGGCCGCCGTGGCCGGGGGCGCCCCCGTCGCTCTCCCCCATCGGCACGTCAACCGCCCCGGTCCGGGCCTCTCCGCCTGCAGGCGCAGCCTCGTCCGTCGGCACAGGTGCAGGCGCGGCCTCGTCCACCGGCGCGGGCGCCCCCTCCCCCGTCACCGCTGCCTCCTCTGACGACGCCGCCACGGGCACGGAAGCGAGCCCCTCAGCAGCGGCCCCCACGGCAGCGCGCCCACCGTGCGCCGCCCCGGCAGCGCTCGACTCCGTGCTGACCGGAGCACCCTGGGTGCCCCCGGTCGGCGCTCCGTCGGCGCGCCGAGCGCCGGACAAGCGCACACCGAAACGCGGCTCCTCGTCGGCGCGCGATCCGTACTCCGTAGGACCGGAGTCCTCGGTGCGCTCGCGCGCGGCCCTGGCGCGCGACTGGTTGCCGGGCGTGCGCTGCAACAGGCGGTACGCGGTGTCGATGTCCGAACTGGCCAGAACCGCGTAGCGCGAGGCCACCACCTGCGAGGAGGAGACGAAGTCCCTGCGCCCGCCCCGGGCGGTGTACGCGAGGGCGGACAGCCCCATCCCCAGCAGGGCGCCCCCCAGGAGTCCGCCGAACACCCATGCGCCGGTCGCCGCACCGCCCGACCCCGCGGACATGAGCATCCCGAACAGCGCCCCCCACAGGCCCCCGTTCGACGCGCCCGACAGGGCGGCGCGGGCGATCGTCAAGCGCCCCGTCACCCGTTCGACCAGGTGCAGGTCAGAACCGACGATCGTGATCGCCGAGACGTCGAAACCGTTCTCGGACAGGAAATCCACCCCTTGTTGCGCCTCGAGGTACGTGGCGTACGAGGCGACCTCCGTCCCCGTGGGCATCGTCGGAGCGGGGTGCGTGCGCGTCACTTGGGGCATCTGTCCTCCTGTGGTGTGTTTGCCCCCATTTTCCCACGGGTCGAGGGGCGCGGGGCAAACGGAGGGGCTGCGGCATAAACTGCTGGGGTGAGCAATGCACCCATGGAACTCGGCACAAAGGGACGGCGCGTCTACATCGGCAAGCTGGCGGGCACCTCCGTGTTCGACCCCCTGGGCGACCAAGTGGGCAAGGTCCACGACGTGGTCGTGGTGTTCCGCCTCAAATCCGAGGCCAACGTCATAGGCGTCGTCGTCGAGGTGGGGCCCCGCAAACGCGTGTTCCTGCCACTCACGCGCATCACCTCCATCGAGTCGGGGTCGGTCATCACGACCGGGCTGCTCAATATCCGCTCCTTCAACCAGCGCCCCATCGAAACCCTGGTCGTCTCCGAGCTCTTCGACCGGGTCGTCACCATGAACGACGGGTCGGGACAGGTGCAGATCCTCGACGTGGCGATGCGCCAGCGCCGCCCGAAGGACTGGGTGATCTCGACCCTGCACGTCCAGAGGGTGCGCACCTCCACCCTCGGCTTCTCCCGGCGCGGCGAGACCCTCACCGTCGACGTCTCGGAGGTGTCGGGCCTGCTCAAGACCGATTCGAACCAGGCGGCCACCGCGCTGGTCCAGTACACGGAGGACATGCGGCCCGCGGACCTGGCCGACTTCATGCACACGCTGCCCCTGGACCGCAAGATGGCCGTCGCCCTGCAACTCACCGATGCCCGCCTCGCCGACGTCCTGGAAGAGCTCGGCGACGACGACAGGGTCGCGATCGTGTCCGGCCTCGACGCCGCGCGCGCCGCCGACGTGCTGGACGTCATGCAGCCCGACGACGCGGCGGACCTGGTCTCCGAACTGCCCGAGAAGCAGGCCCAGTCGCTGCTGGCCCTCATGGAGCCCGAGGAGGCCGCCGACGTGCGCCGCCTCATGACCTACGAGGAGTCCACGGCCGGGTCGTTGATGACCACCGAGCCCGTGATCCTGGGGCCCAACGCGACCGTCGCGCAGATGCTGGCCGCCGTGCGCCGCGAGGACATCCCCGCTTCCATCGCCACCATCGCATTCATCACCCGCCCGCCCCAGGAGGCCCCCACCGGGCAGTACCTGGGGATGGTCCACATCCAGCGGGCGCTGCGCGAGCCACCGCAGACCCTGTTGGGCACCATCCTGGACCGCGACATCGAGTTCGTGGCCCCCGAGTCGCATGTGGCCACAGTGACCAGGCTGCTGGCGACCTACAACCTCACCGTCCTGCCCGTCGTCGACGAGGACGGCCACCTGATGGGGGCGGTTTCCGTGGACGACGTCCTCGACGCGCTGCTGCCACAGGACTGGCGGGACTTCGACGACGACGTGACCGACCGGATAATGGCAAGGAGCATCGATGGCTGACCGGCTGGACAACCCTCTGGAGCGGCGCCGCTGGTTCTCGCGCCGCAAGGGCGCGGGCCGCGGCGACGGCTTCGGCCGCTTCGCCGAGGCGACCGCTCGCTTCATGGGCTCCCCGAAGTTCGTCCTCTACATGACGGTCTTCGTCGTCGTGTGGATCGCCGCGAACCTGATGCTGTACCGGATCTCCGAGAAGGCCGCGTGGGACCCCTACCCGTTCATCCTGCTCAACCTGGCCTTCTCCACGCAGGCGTCCTACTCCGCCCCCCTCATCATGCTCGCGCAGAACCGCCAGGACGACCGCGACCGCGTCCAGGCCCAGCAGGACCGCCAGCGCGCCGAACGCAACCTGGCCGACACCGAGTACCTCACGCGCGAGATCGCGGGCCTGCGGCTCGCCCTGCAGGATGTCGCCACCCGCGACTTCGTCCGCTCCGAGTTGCGCGACATGCTCGAGGAGCTGCGCTCCGACCTGTCCGAGCCCCCCGAGGGGGGCGAAGGAGGGGAAGGCGCGGCGGGCGCGGAGAGCCCCGATCAGGGCTGACCCGCGCCCGCCACAGGGGGCCGCCCCTTGGAAGAAGGCCCCCGGGAAACGTAAAATCGTCTCTATGACGCCTTCAATCGACATGGTCATGGATGCCCTCTCGCAGGTCATCGACCCCGAGATCCGCCGCCCCATCACCGATATCAACATGGTGACCCCCGACCTGGTCCGCATTGACGGCGCCGTCGTGCACGTCAAGGTCCTCCTCACCACTGCGGGCTGCCCGCTCCGCACGGCCATCTCGGAGGACGTGACGGCCCGCGTCGGCGCGCTCGACGGCGTCGAGCACGTCAACGTCGAGATGGGCGTCATGGACGACGAGCAGCGCAAGGCCCTGCGCGAGAAGCTCAACGGCGGACGGCCCGAGCGGGAGATCCCGTTCGCGCGCCCCGACTCCCTCACCAGGGTCATCGCCGTCACCTCGGGCAAGGGCGGTGTCGGCAAGTCCTCGATGACGGCGAACCTGGCAGCCGCCCTGGTCGGCGAGGGCCTCAAGGTGGGTGTGATGGACGCAGACATCTACGGGTTCTCCATCCCCCGCATGCTCGGAATCAGCCACGACCCGCAGGTGATCGACGGGATGATGATCCCGCCCGTGGGGGCCTCCGGGGTGAAGGTCATCTCGATCGGCATGTTCGTCCCCGACGGCCAGGCGGTGGTCTGGCGCGGCCCCATGCTGCACAGGGCGCTCCAGCAGTTCCTGGCCGACGTCTTCTGGGGGGACCTGGACGTCCTCCTCATCGACATGCCCCCGGGAACGGGCGATGTCGCGATCTCGATCGCCCAGCTGCTGCCCACCTCGCAAATCCTGGTCGTCACGACGCCGCAGGTGGCCGCCGCCGAGGTCGCCGAGCGCGCCGGCTCCATCGCCTCGCAGACGAACCAGAAGGTCATCGGGGTCGTGGAGAACATGTCCTTCCTCCCCCAGCCCGACGGCTCGCGACTGGAGATATTCGGCTCGGGGGGCGGCCAGTCCGTGTCCGAACGGCTCAGCGCCCAACTGGGCTACGAGGTGCCGCTCCTGGCGCAGGTTCCCCTCGACATCGCCCTGAGGGAGGGCGGGGACCGCGGTCAGCCCGTGGTGGACGCGCAAGGGCCGTCCGCCGACGCCCTGCGCGCCATCGGGCACCGTCTGGCGGGCGCGGAACGCGGTCTGGCCGGGCGCCCCCTGGGCGTATCCCCCGTCCATCGCTGAAGGAACGCACGAGGGGGGCGCGCCCGCTCCGTTCCCGCTGGGGAACGCGCGGGGGCGCGCCTACGCGTCCAGCGGACGGAAGACTGTAGGCTGAGCACCGAAAGCGGGATGGGCCCGCGATGATCGAGGAGGGCGCCGTGGCGGACAAGGCTCAGGCGTGGGTCTACACGGAGGACTTCATTCCGCTCAGCGACGCGCTCCTGCAGGCCCATCAGACGGCTTCCGAGCTGGGTGTCCCACGGGTGTCCACCGGCACGGGGACGGCGCTGCGTATGCTCGCCGCAGTCTCCGGGGCGCGGGCCGTCCTGGAGATCGGAACCGGGACGGGCGTATCCGGGCTGTGGCTGCTCGACGGCATGGCGGCCGGAGGGGTCCTCACGACGATCGACTGCGAGTCCGAGTTGTTGCCGCACGCGCGGCGGGCGTTCCGGGGCGCGGGCGTGCCCTCGCACAGGACCCGCTTGATCGCCGGACGGGCGCTGGACGTGCTGCCCCGCATGGCCACTGGCGGCTACGACATGATCGTCCTGGACGGCGATATCGCGGAAACCCCCCAGTACCTCGACTACGCCGTGCGCGTGCTGCGCACGGGCGGAACCATCGCCATCGTCCACGCCCTCTGGCACGACCAGGTCGCCGATCCCGCCCGCAGGGACACCGAGACGGTCGTCGCGCGCGAGGTCGTGAACTTCCTGCGCGAGTCGGACCAGTTCATCCCCGCTGTGCTCCCCGTCGGGGACGGGCTGGCGGTGGCCGTGAAGCGCTAGGCCGTGTTGTCTGATTCCGGTTCTTTGTGCGCGTGGTTGTGGGGAGGTCCATGAGCCGCGCCCTTGAGCGATCCATTCCGGTTCCTTGTGCGCGTGGTTGAGAGGAGGGGCTGTGTGTGCGGTTCATTGTTGGCGCTTTGTGCGACGCTCCGCGCTGTGGGATTCGCTCGCCGCTGCGCCACTTAGCCCTCCGTTGCACCACTTAGCGCGCCGCTGGACCACTTAGCTCGCCGTTGCACCACTTAGGTCCAAGCGGACCCTGCTTCTCCCGGCGTGTCGGGGGCCTAAGTGGTGCGGGCGATGCCTAAGTGGTGCGGGCGCGGGCTCGGGGTGTGTTGTGCGAGTCGTTCGAGCCGGTGGCCGGTGCCGGCTGTGCGGGTGGTGGCTCGGTTCCGGGCGGCCAGTGCGCCCGTGACGGGCAGCGGGAGCGCGGTGGCGCTTGGGGTGGTTGGAGCGCCGCCCGGTGGGACGGGCGTCCCTGCGGTGCTCCGGTCGCGGTGGGGCGATGGGCCCGGGGGGCGGGTGGGGCTTTCGGCCCGCCGACCGGCCACATGGGGTCGGCTTCGACGGGGATCGTGGCCCCGGCATGGCGCACGCGGCCGGGCGCGGTCGCCCCCGCCGGGAATGGGCCTTGCCGAGGCACCCGAGCGGGACGCGCACACTCCGGTCCCGGCCCGCCGCGCACGCGAATCACCCCGAGGACCGGGACCATCATCGGACGATCCGCCGCTCGGCCCGGTGCCGGAAGTGCCGCCGACGACCCGCACCCGGCCCCGACGGCGGCGCGAACCTTAGCGGACCACTCGCACCCCGACCAGCCCGGGGCATGGTCGCAAGGCCCTCCCTCAACCCTTGCGGGCGCTGTCATGGCGCGCGCCCGCGCCTTCTTCGAGGCCAACGGGATCGGGCGCATCACGCGCCTGGTCACCGACAACGGATCGGCCTACCGCTCCACCGCTTTCAACGACGCGGTCCGCGATTTCGTGGGCCGCCACCAGTGCACGCGCCCCTACACGCCGCGGCACAACGGCAAAGTCGAGCGCTACAACCGGATCCTGGCCGAGGAGTTCCCCTACGCCCGTCCATCCACCAGCGAGGAGCAACGAAGGGACCAACTGGGCCAATGGCCCACCCACTACAATTACCACCGACCCCACACCGCCACGGCGGGCAACCCACCCGCCAGCAGCCTCCCCACCCCCGCAAACAACGTCACACCCTCATACAGCTAGCGCGCCTCCACCCCCGACGGGCGGTCGCTGGGCCGACCCGGATACGGCACTGCCCCGGTCCTGTCGGACCGGGGCAGTGGGCTCTTAGCTTTTGGAAAGGCCTAGATCGCCTCTGAGAGGGCAGCGGCCAACTGGCTCGCCTCCTCGGGGGTGAGCTCGATGACTAGACGGCCACCCCCCTCACTGGGAATGCGCATAACGATCCCGCGCCCCTCTTTCGTCGCCTCCAGGGGCCCGTCTCCGGTCCGTGGCTTCATGGCTGCCATGTGCGCACTCCTCCCGTGCTGGAGCTGGCAGCGCCGGGCGCGCCGCAGCAAACGCCCTCATTTTACCCGATGGGCGCGATCTTTCTTCAAGAGTGAGCAAAATCTAATCGGATAAACGTTGCGATCACGCGGATAACGAGCCGGTGGCCAGATCGACCGCCTCCTCGACGCCGTCCACCACGCTCAGCAGATCCAGGTCCTCGGCTCCCACCATGCCCGCTCCCACCATCGTCGAGCGCACCCAGTCGATCAGCCCGTCCCAGTAGCCGTGCCCGACCAGCACCACGGGGAAGGACTCGATCTTCCCAGTCTGCACGAGTGTGAGCGCCTCGAAGAGCTCGTCCATGGTGCCGAACCCCCCGGGCATGACGATGAACCCCTGGGAGTACTTGACGAACATGGTCTTGCGGGCGAAGAAGTAACGGAAGTTCACGCCGAGGTTGACCCACCGGTTCATCGACTGTTCGTGGGGGAGCTCGATGCCCAGGCCGATGGAGGTCCCGCCCGCTTCCCACGCGCCCCGGTTCACGGCCTCCATCATGCCCGGCCCTCCGCCCGTGATGACCCCGAAGCCGCGCTCGGCCAGCATGCGCCCGATGCTGCGCGCCCTCTCCCAGTCGGAGCTGGAGGAGGGTGTGCGGGCGGAGCCGAAGACGGAGATGGCGGGACCGACCTCGGCCAGGGCGCCGAAACCGTCGACGAACTCCGACTGGATCCGCAGGACCCTCCAGGGGTCCTCGTGCATCCAGTCGGCGCCTGCCCCGGTGCGCAGCAGCGAGGCGTCCGAGGTCTCGTCGGGGATCTGGTGCCCCCGCAGGATCACCGGCCCGCGTTGGTAGATGCGGCGCCCATTCGTCCGCTCCGCGTCGTGCGCCATCGTGTCACAGTCCTTTCCCGGTGAGCATTGCCATGAGTGTGTCGGAGCACCGCACGACCTCGTCGGCCGCGACGTGCTCGTCGCGGGTGTGGGCCGCCAGGGGGTCGCCGGGGCCGAAGTTCAACGCCGGCACCCCCGCCGCTGAGAAACGGGCGACGTCCGTCCACCCGACTTTCGCGCGCACCCGCACCTCTCCGCCGTCTCTCCCGGCGACGGCGCGGGCCGCGTCGATGAGGCGCGAGGCAGCGGGCGAGTCAGCGCCCGGGCGGGCGCCGTCGCACAGGTCGTCGACCTCCAGGCGGGCGCCGCTGCCCTCGAAGAGCCCGCGCACGAAGTCCAGGGCCTGCTCGGCGCTCTTCGACGGGGCGAAACGGTAGTTCACGGTCATGGAGGCGGCGTCGGGGACCACGTTGTCGGCGACGCCCCCACTGATGCGGACCACGGACAAGGACTCCCGGAAGTCGAGCCCATCGACTGCGACCACGGGGTTGCCGAAAGCGGCGACGCGGGCGATGACGGGCGCGGTCTTGTGGATCGCGTTGTCGCCCCTCCACGCGCGGGCCGAATGCGAGGCCTCGCCCGTAAAGCGCGCGATCACGCGCAGGGTGCCGTTGCAGCCGCCCTCGATGTGGGCCCCGGTCGGCTCACCCAGGACCGCCAGGTCGGCCTCCAACCACTGGGGGTGGTTCCGCTGGACGCGCCCCAGGCCGTTGAGGTGCGAGGCGACCTCCTCGTGGTCGTAGAAGATCCACGTGGCGTCCGCGGTCGGCGGTTCTCCGGCCCGGACCATGCCCCCGATCCGGCAGGCGGAGGCCAGGGCCGCAGCCACACCGCCCTTCATATCGACGCTGCCGCGCCCCCAGACGGTGTCGCGCCCGTCGCGCCGCTCGCGCCGCCCGGGGACGTTGTCCGCGATGGGCACGGTGTCGAGGTGGCCGGCGACCGCGATCCGCGTGGCCAGGCCCAGGCGGGTGCGCGCGCACACGGCGTCCCCGTCGCGCAGGATCTCCAGTCGGGGGTCCTCCCCGTACCCCGCGGCGCGCAGGGCGGCCTCCACCGCCGAGGCGGCCCGCGCCTCGTCGCCGGAAACGGACGGCAGGTCCACGAGGGCCAGGGTGAGGGCGACGGGGTCGTCGACGGGAAGCTGGTTCATGTGCGGGCCCTCCGGGTGCTCGGCGTCGGCTCCAGGATAGCGGCAGCGCGACGCCCCTGTGGTGCGACGCCCGCCGCGGCCATCGGGCGCAGTCCCCTCCCGCGCGGGCGCGGACTCGTGGTGGCTCTGCCGCCCGGCCTGGCGGTTCAACGCCCGGCCCCCGGTGTCACAGCCCGACGACGTCGTACTGCGTCGTCACAGTGAGGCCGCCGGTCTCGATCTGCCCGGCCATGTCGGACAGCCCGAGTTTGAGCTCCGTGGACAGCATCGGCGTGTAGGAGCCGAAGCCCGTGAGGATCACTCCCCCGCTGATCAGGCTCACGTACTGCATGGGCGCGGTGGTCCCGCCCGCTGCGGAGGCGATGAGGGCGTCGAAAGCACCCGAGTAGTCGACGACCACGGAGGTCAGGACGGGGGCGCCGATGGCGGCCCGGGCCTTGTCGCCCAACTGGATCGAGGAGAACGCGTCGGCGAAGGAGGACGTGTCCACCCTCTGCGTCTGGGCGCCGCTCTGGCCCGACATCGGCGGCTGGCCCGCCTCCTCGGACTGGGCGTCCTCGCGGGAGAGCCCCTTGAGGTCGGACTTGTCCAGTCCCGTCCACACGAGGCGGAGCGCCGGGTTGTCCCGGGCGGCGATGGCCTGGGCGGCACCGGAGTTGGCGGCGTCGGCCACGGGCATGACGATGTCCGCGCCCTGGGCGATGAAAGTCTCGGTGAACCCGCGCACCCCGTCGGCGTCGGAGGCGAAAGCGCCCTCCTGCGTCACAGGGCTCCACCCCAGGACCTGGATGGAGGTGCCCGTCGCCAGGTTGTAGGCGTCGACGCCCTGGACGAAGGCGTCCATCTGCGACAGGGTGACCATGTCCCGCGCGCCGCCGACGACCGCGACCGTGCCCGTGGTGGTCATGCCGGCGGCCGCGTACCCGGCCAGGTACGAGCCCTGGGAGGCCTGGACGTTGATGACCGTGCCGTTCGACGGCTTGCCGGGGTTGCCCTTGGAGTCGGTGAACGCCGAGCCCACCAGGGCGAAGCGCTTGCCCCCCGTGGAGCGCGCCGCGTCGGAGACGGTGGCCGCCAGCGTCGAGTCGGTCGCCACGACCAGGGAGCAGTCCCCTGCGGCCAGGGAGGACACGGAGTCCGCGCCCTCGGCTGCCTCGAAGGAGGCGCCCGCGCGCGCGGCGGCGTCCGCCAGGGAGCGCGCGACCGGGTCGGCCTGCGCCCCGCCGTGGGAGCCCGACACTGCGGCGCACACCTTGATCCCCGCCGCGTCGGCGATGCTCTGGCCCTCGCTGTTCGAGCACGCCGCCAGCCCCACCAGGGCGACCGCAGTCAGGGCGGCTGTCATCGTCTTCTTCACTGCGGGGCCTTTCGTCTCGGCTGCGGGTACGCGGCACACGGTATCAGGGAGGGGCTGGCGCCGCCTCATAGCAGGTCGTCCCTGCCGGAGGCGCCGAGGGCGTCGACGACGGCCTTCACATTCTGGCCCATGCCCGAGCGGATCACGGCGACCGCGTCGTCCGCGACCACCACGTTCACGTCCGGCACGCCCACCAGGGCGACGGCCTGCCCGGTGGTGGAGAACACTCCGGCGCCGTCGGAGTGGATGCGCACCGCATCTCCGAGGGCGCCCTGGAGTCCCCGAACGGCGTTGAGCGCGTCGAAGTCGCCGAGGTCCGTCCACCCCAGCGCATCGTCGGCGGGGACGACGGCCACGTCGCCCTGGGCGGCCGCGGGCTCAGCGATGGCGTGGTCGATGGCGATGCGTGTCAGGTGCGGCCAGTGAAGCGCCAGCGCGTCCTCAAAGCCGTCGCCCCCCCACTGGGCCGCGATCGCTGTCAGCCGCTCGTGCATGTCGGGCATGAGGCGCGCGAGGTGGCCGGCCAGAGCGCCGGTGGTCATGAGGAACATGCCCGCGTTCCACAAGAACCCCTGGTCGACGTAGCGCTCGGCCGTCGCCTCGTCGGGCTTCTCCACGAAGGAGCGCACCGCCAGGGCTCCGGAGGGGGCCGGGAGCTCCCCCGACTGGTCCGGCTGGATGTACCCGTAGGCCGTCGACGCCCCCGTGGGCCCGATGCCGACGGTGACGACGTAGCCCTGGCGGGCCGCCCCGATCCCGCTGGCCACGGCGCGCTCGAGCAGGTCCGGGCGCGCCACCACGTGGTCGGCGGCGAAGGAGCCCACGACCGCGTCGTCCCCGAAGCGGGCGCGGACCACGTAGGCCGCCAGCCCGATGGCCGCCATGGAGTCGCGGCCCGAGGGCTCGACCAGCAGAGTGCGGTCGTCGCGCGAGGCGAACTCCGGCAGCTGCTCGAGCACTCCCTCGCGGTGGGCGGCACCGGTCACGATCGTCACCGACGAGGCGGACGCCGCCATGCGGTCCACCGTCGCCTGCAGCAGGGTGCGCCCCGACCCGGTGACGTCGAGGAGGAACTTGGGGCGCGCACGGCGGGACAGCGGCCACAGGCGCGTGCCCGCTCCGCCTGCGGGAATGATGACGTGGAAGCCCGGGGAGTTCATACGGTCAAGGGTATAGGAAGGCGGTCCCGGCCGACTCCCGCAACGACGAGGGGCGCGGGCCGATTGGGCCCGCGCCCCTGCCACAGCTGCGAGCGGCCTCACTCGGCCGCGGTGGCCTCCGCCTCTGCGGGGGCTTCCTCCTCCTCGGCGGCCGCGGTCTCCTGGATGGAGACGACGACCTGCTCGGGGTCGAGCTCGACCTCGACGCCCGCGGGCAGGACCAGGTCGGCGACGCGAACCGCGGAACCCGCCTCGAGGCCCTCGATGGAGACCTTCAGATCCTCCGGGATGGCGGTGGCGGACGCCTTGACGAGGATGGTGAACTCCTCGATGGTGTGGGCGGTGCCGGGCGCGGACTCGCCATCGACGACGACGGGGACCTCGACGTCGACCTTCTCGCCGGCCTTGACGGCCAGGAAGTCCGCGTGCAGCAGGTTGCGGCTGACGGGGTGGACCTGGACCTCCTTGACGAGGGCGAGCTGGCTCTTGCCGTCGATCTTCAGCTCGACGAGGGCGTTCTTCGTGCCGCGCACGACGAGGAACAGGTCGTGCTCGGGGACGTCGATGTGGACGGGGTCGGCGCCGTGGCCGTAGAGGACGGCGGGGACCTTGGCCGCACGGCGGGTACGGCGGGAGGCGCCCTTCCCGAACTCGGTGCGGATCTCGGCGATCAGGACGGGGGTGTCGCTCATGGTGTTCCCTCCAGGGTAGTGCGGACGCCGGCGTCGACGAACCCTGGATCCCCACAGCGGGGAAGGCCCTGTCGATAACGGCGGACACGGGTCCGCCCTCGCCGGAGCAACCCGATCAGGGTACCGCACGGCGGGGGCGGAGGGAAACCGGGCCTATCAGGTGAAGAGCGATGTGACAGAACCGTCCTCGAAGACCTCCATGATCGCCCGCGCCAGCAGAGGGGCGATCGAGAGGATCGTGAGGCTGGGGAAGCGCTTCTCAGCGCTGACCGGCAGGGTGTCCGTTATGACGACCTCGGTGGCGCCGGACTCGGTGAGGCGGCGCACTGCGGGATCGGAGAGGATGCCGTGGGTGGCGACGACGATGACCTTCTTCGCACCCGCGTTCGTGAGGACTTTGATGGCCTCGGTGATCGTCCCCGCGGTGTCGATCATGTCGTCCACGAGGACGCACTCCTTGCCCGCGACCTCACCGACTACCCTGTTGGCCACCGCCACGTTCGGGCGCGTGGTGTCGCGGGTCTTGTGGACGAAGGCCAGGGGGCAGCCGCCGAGTTTCGTCGACCACTTCTCCGCGACGCGGATGCGCCCGGCGTCCGGGGAGACGATGACCGTGTTGGCCAGATCGACCCTCCCCCGCACGTAGTCGACGAGCACGGGCATGGCGAACAGGTGGTCGACGGGGCCGTCGAAGAACCCCTGCTCCTGGGAGGCGTGCAGATCGACGCTCATAATGCGGTCCGCGCCGGCGGCCTTGTAGAGGTCGGCCATGAGGCGCGCGGAGATGGGCTCGCGCCCCTGGTGCTTCTTGTCCTGGCGCGAGTACGGGTAGCAGGGGGCGACCACGGTGATCCGCTTCGCGGAGGCGCGCTTGGCGGCGTCGATCATGATGAACTGCTCCATCAGCCATTTGTTGATGTCGCCCGCGATGGACTGGAGCACGAAAACGTCCGCCCCACGCACTGACTCGTTGAAGCGGACGTAGATCTCACCGGAGGCGAAATCGTATGCGGTGACCGGCGACACCCCGCATCCGATCTCCTCGCCGACGGCCTGCGCTAGGTCCAGGTGTGCCCGTCCTGAAACCAGGACGAGGTTCTTCTCTCCGGTGGTCACTAGTCCGCTCATGCGGCTAATTCTCCTTGCCTCGGTTCAGGCGCGCGGCGCCCGGATCGTCGTGCCGATCGTGCTGTACGGCTCCACTATCGTATCCGCTGCGACCGCGCCGCCCCCGACCCACGCCGTTGGGACGACGGCGCGTTCGCCGACTTCCGCGTCAATCAGAGTGGCGGAGGGACCGATTTCACAGTTACTAGCAATATTTGTCGCGCCTCGGAGGACGGTTCCCGGATGGATCGTCGTGTCGGCGCCGATGACCACGTCGACGCCGATCCACGTGGAGGCGGGATCGATGATGGTCACGCCCGCGCGCATGTGTCCCGCGCAGATGCGGCGGTTGAACTCGGCCCCCAACTCCGCCAACTGGACGCGGTCGTTCGCACCGGCCGCCTGCCACGCGTCATCCAGTTCGAGCGCGCCCGCCCCTCGCCCCGACGACGCCGCAGCCGCGAGGACGTCGGTGAGGTAGACCTCGCCCTGGTCGTTGTCCGTGCCCAGGCCCGCCAGCGCGCCGCGCAGGAAGTCCGCGTCGAATGCGTAGATCCCGGCGTTGATCTCTGTGATGAGGACCTGCTCGGCGGTGGCGTCGCGCTGTTCGACGATGGCAGTGACGCTCCCGTCCGGGGCTCGGAGGATCCTCCCGTAGCCCGTGGGGTCCTCGACGCGGCTGGTGAGGACGGTGACCGCGTCGCCGCTGGCCTCGTGAACCCCGACGAGGCGGGTGAGGGTCTGGGACGACAGCAGAGGCACATCCCCGTAGGTGACCAGGACCGTCCCATGGACGGAGCCCCTCGCCCCGTCGAGCGCGGCGAGCCCGCATTGGACAGCGCGCCCGGTCCCGGGTACCTCGTCCTGGTCTGCGACGATGGCCGAGGGGAGGACGCGGAGGATCTCGGCGGCGACGACATCGCGCTGGTGGCGGACCACCGCGACCACGTCGTCGGGGTCGACGCCGACTGCGGCGCGCAGGGCGTGGCCGATCATCGACAGCCCCGCGACGGGGTGGACGACCTTGGGGAGCTCGGACTTCATACGGGTTCCCTGGCCGGCGGCCAGGACGATGACGGCGGCTGGACGTGCCACGGGCCCTCCTGAGCGTTCACACACGCGGACCGGCGGCCCCGGCCCGAGCTCCGCCCCTAGGATTCGAACCTAGACTAAAGGCACCAAAAACCTCTGTGCTGCCGTTACACCAAGGCGGAAAGCACTTTGATTCTGCCATATGGCGGCCCGGCGCGCGAGGGGGTGCAGCAAGTCCACGGCCATGCCCAAGCGCGTTGCGCAGGCGGCCCGGCGCGCGAGGGGTGGCGCAACCGGTTCCCGCTCCACGTGGCGGGCCAGCGCGGGCGCACGGAAGCGCGTCGACGCGCCGGGGTACGCCGGCACGGCACGAACCGAGGGGTGGAACGGGGGTGCGGGAGGGCGTGGGATACTGGGGGCATGGCTGAGAAACGCACGCGCATGAGCGGGGTCGCGCGCCGCGAGCAACTGGTGGCCGTGGGCCGCTCCCTTTTCGCCGAGAAGGGCTTCGACGCCACCAGCGTCGAGGAGATCGCGGCGCGGGCGAAAGTCTCCAAGCCCGTCGTCTACGAGCACTTCGGCGGGAAAGAAGGCCTGTACGCGGTGGTCGTCGACCGCGAGGTGCAGTCCCTCATCGCCTCCCTGCACTCGTCGCTGGAGTCCTCCGACCGCCCCAGGCTCATCCTGGAGAACGCGACGCTCGCACTGCTCGACTACATCGAGTCGAATACCGACGGCTTCCGGGTCCTGGTGCGCGACGCCCCGACGGACCGAACGGCAGGCTCGTTCTCCTCCGTCATGGGTGATGTCGCCTCACGGGTGGAACATGTGATCGCGGCCCAGTTCGAGCGCTCGGACTTCCCGACCAGCTGGTCGCCGCTTTACGCGCAGATGCTGGTCGGACTCATCGCCCAAGTCGGGCAGTGGTGGCTGGACGACCGGCACATGAAGAAGGACGAAGTCGCCGCCCACGTCGTCAACCTGGTGTGGAACGGGCAGCGCAACCTGCGCCCGAATCCGACACTGCGGCTCCGCCAGGCGTAGGGGCACCGCGGGGCAGCCCTTCGGGACCGGGCGCCTGGGGAGGGCTCCCGGCCCAAGGCGGTTCGCGGCCCGGGTTCGTTCTTGGCCCGACGGCGCCCCGCTGGGAACCTGGCGAGCCGCCTGGGCAGTGCCTTCCGATGATCGGACGGCCCCCTCACATGTAAGGGTGGCCCCTCACGACGCCGACGAGGCCAGGGCCCGGATCTCAGACCATAAGGACCCCCTTCCCCATCACCCCCGACGGGCGCGCGCAGCCGCGGGCACAGAACCCCGACGATAAAGGCAGCCTTCCCCGTAGAAGTTGGAGATGGTAGGGAACATGGGGGCGCGGAACCCCCAAACTATGAGGGCGCCCTCCCCCATCACCCCCGACGGGCGCGAGCAGCCACGGGCACAGAACCCCCGACTATAAGGGCTGCCTTCCCCTCGTGGTGGAGTTCCGCGTTGGAGAGCGGGCCGACTGGGCGGATGTCCGGGCTGTTTTGCAAGCGAAGCGGAGTTTTCAAAGGGAAGTCTCACCCGTCAGGCAGGTGCGGAGGGCTGTTTTGCAAGCGGAGTTGAGTTTTCAAAGGGATACCACACTTTGCAAGCGTTATAACGCTTGCAAAGTGTGGTATCCCTGTAAAAGTGGAGGTATCGCTGTGAAAACAGAACCCACCACGCCCGACGCGCCCGGGTTCGTCGGGGCCACCCGCAAGACGGGCACCACAGGACTCGATCTACCACGCGCCACCGGGCCCGGGGGAGGAGGTGCTCCCCCGGGCCCGGTGGCGCAGTGCTTGTCGAAAGCGGCTCTCCTACCGGGGGGACGGCCATCTGGGCGCGTCGGCGTAGTGCGCGCGGGCGTTACTTCGCCTCGTAGGAGAGGCAGTCAGCCGTTC
Source organism: Schaalia georgiae DSM 6843 (assembly GCF_000429245.1). Lineage (GTDB taxonomy): Bacteria > Actinomycetota > Actinomycetes > Actinomycetales > Actinomycetaceae > Pauljensenia > Pauljensenia georgiae. The sequence goes on along the minus strand of NZ_KE386870.1, from coordinate 39,217 downwards.
CGGCGCCCACGGAAATGGAGTCGGCGGTGCACTCGAGGGCGCTGTTGTGCACGCAATCGGCTTTCTGACAGGCGCCCACGAAGGACTGGGGCTTGTCCAGGCCCCCCTTGACGGACAGGGGGATGAAGGTCGTGCAAGTGGACGCGTAGCCAACGGTGATTGCCGCAGCGGCGCACGACTTCGTCTTGTTGTAGGAGCAGGACGTCACGGAGCAGTCGAGGATGCGGGGCATTGCGGTTGTCATGGTGTTCTCCTTTTCTCGCCGCCCTGGGGCGGTTCTAGGTGGAGGCGGCCGACCGGTTGGCCGACGTGATGGGACTATCGAACAACGAATTGCGAACCCCGGCAATCGGCATTGATTTTCCCTTGCGGTTCCAACACTTCAGAAGATCGCCCAATAGGGTGAATTCCATATTCCCGCCCTCACTAATTCCACTCGATTCCAGCCCTATTCTTTTACGTTATTCACGCAGGTTAGGCTGGGCTACCCCAACGCGCCCATGGAACCCTTCGGCGTACTGACGGCCTTATTCCCGCACCGATAGCACCCTTCGATCCCGCGGTATCCGGCTGCCCCGTCCCGCCCGCTCAGCGGCTCTCACTCCAGCAGTTCCGCGGCCTCCAGCCACGCTTCCTCGAGTCCGTCGATATCATCCAGCACCCGCTGGTGCTCGGCGGAAACCCGCGCCAGAGAGTCGATCGCGCCGGGGTCGGAGGCCACTTGGACCGCCAGCGCCTCGAGTTCCCCCTCCAGCTCCGCGGCCCGTCCGCGCAGCCTCGCGATCCGGCGGTCGAGGCGGTCCGCCTCCTTCTTCGCCGCACGCCGCTCGGCTGAGGAAGCCGCGTTCGCCCCGCGCGCCCCAGTGCCCGCGCCCGTCGGGGCACCTCCTCCATCCGGGCCGGGCCGGGTTCCGCCAGCAGTGCTTCCATTCCCGATCGCGACGCCCCTGGGCTCTGCGGCACCGCCCGGCTCCGCACTGTTGTTCGCCCCACCGGCAGCGCCCCCGGAGGGGTCAGTCGCCGCGTCGCGCCGCATCTGGAGGTACTGCTCGACGCCGCCGGGCAGGGCGCGGAGAGTCCCGTCCCCCAGCAGGGCGACCTGGTGGTCGGTGACACGCTCCAACAGGTAGCGGTCGTGGGATACCACGACCAGGGTGCCCGCGAAGGAGTCGAGGAGGTCCTCCATGGCGGCCAGCGTGTCGGTGTCGAGGTCGTTCGTGGGCTCGTCGAGCAGCAGGACGTTCGGTTGGGACATGAGCAAGCGCATGAGCTGCAGGCGGCGCCGTTCCCCGCCGGAGATCTCCTTGACCCGCGTGTGGGCCCGTTCCCGGGTGAATCCCATGCGCTCAGTCATCTGCTGGGCGGTGATCTCCTTGCCCCCAGCGACCACCGTTTGCGCGATGTCTGCGACCGCCTCGACGACCCTCATCCCCGCGACGGCATCGAGTTCACGGGTCTCCTGCGACAAGGTGGCGACCCTCACCGTCTTCCCGCGCCGGACGCGCCCGCCCGTGGGCTCCAGGTCACCGCGCAGTAGGTTGAGCACGGTCGTCTTCCCCGCGCCGTTGACGCCGACGACGCCCACGCGCTCGCCCGGTGCCAGCCTCCATGTGACACCGCGGAGGACGTCGAGGCGGCCGGAGTCGGGCCGCGTGAAGGAGACGGACACGTCCTCCAGGTCGATGACGTCCTTGCCGAGGCGCGCGCTGGCCATCTCCACCAGTTCGACGCTGTCGCGGGGTGGAGGCGTGTCCGCGATGAGGGCTTCGGCTGCCGCGATGTGGAACTTCGGTTTCGAGGTGCGCGCCGGCGCTCCCCTGCGCAGCCACGCGAGTTCCTTGGTGAGCAGGTTCGCGCGCTTGCGGGCGGCCACGCCGGCCTGCCGCGCGCGCTCGGCCCTGGCCAGCGTGTAGGCGGCGTAGGAGCCGTCGTAGATCTCGACGCGCCCGGGGATCTGGGGGCGCTCGCCCCCGGGGTCCACTCCGGGCACCACTTCCCAGATGTGTTCGCACACGGCGTCGAGGAACCACCGGTCGTGGGTGACGGCCAGCAGCGCGCCGGAGGCCCCGGGCCGCGCGAAGCGGGCGTTGAGGTGGTGGGCCAGCCAGGCGACGCCCTCCACGTCGAGGTGGTTGGTGGGCTCGTCGAGGCACACGATGTCGGCGTCGGCCGCCAGGACCCGGGCGAGGGCGACGCGCCTGCGCTGGCCGCCCGAGAGCGCGCCCACGGCGGCGGCGGGGGGCACGGAGGCCAGAAGCCCCTCGTGGATGTCGCGCACACGCGGGTCGGAGGCCCATTCGTACTCGGCTTTGCCCGGGTGGACCGCAGCGACGACGGTGTCGGCCGGGTCCAGGGCGTCGGCCTGGGAGAGCACGGCGACGCGCAGCCCGTCGCGGCGGGTCACGATACCGCCATCGGGTTCCTGGATCCCGGCGACGATGCGCAGCAGAGTGGATTTGCCCGCTCCATTGGGCCCCAGGATCCCGACGCGGGAGCCGTCGTCGAGCCCGACGTCCACGGACTCGAGGAGTCTGCGGCTGCCAGCCATCGCGGCGACCGACTGTGTTCCGAGCAGGTGCGCCATGCGCCTACCTCTCGTCCTGGTGCTCGACGCGCGCCCCCGGCGCCGGTCCCATGGTCGTTAGGACGCGGGCGACTGCGGGGGCAGCGGCGAGCCGTTCGGCGATCTCGTCGGCGTGGTCGGCGCTGGACGCCAGGGCGGCGACGGTGGGCCCGGAGCCGGAGACGATGGCGGCGAGGGCCCCCGCCGCGCGGGAGGCGCTCAGTGTGCCCCCCAGTTCGGGCCGCAGGGACAGCGCCGCTGCGGTGAGGTCGTTGACGAGGCGGGGGCCGGCGAGCCGCGCGGGCCCGGTCAGGTCGGCCAGTTCCTCGTCAGTGGGGGCGGCGGGGACTGCCGTGCCCTGGGCGGCGCGGTCGAACTCGGCGAACACGTCGGCGGTGGAGAGCCCCTCGTGGGCGAGGGCGATCACCCAGTGGTGGTGGGTTCCCGGGCACTCCAGCGGCGCCATGTGGTCGCCGCGCCCCGTTCCCAGGGCGATGCCGCCAGTGAGGCAGGCGGGCACGTCGGCGCCCAGGGCGCGCCCGATCCGCTCCAGTTGGCCGGGCCCCAGGCCGAGTCCCCACAGCTCGTTGCAGGCGACCAGGGTGGCGGCGGCGTCGGCGGAGCCCCCGGCCATCCCGCCGGCGACGGGGACCCTCTTGTCCACGCGGATGGCCAGGCCCGCGGCGGTGGACGCCCACGGTCCGGCGGCCGCAAGGCGCTGCATGGCCCGTGCGGCGCGCACCGCCAGGTGGGACCGGGGCGGCACGGCCCGCATGAGTTCGCCGGTGGCGCGGTCGATGTCCCCTCCGGGCAGGTGGGCGACGGTCTCGACGGTGGTGCCCGGGGTCCTCGTGGTGCGCACGGTGACTGTTTCCCGCAGGTCGAGGGCTTCGAAAACGGTGGCGAGGGGGTGGTAGCCGTCCGCGGTGGGGGCCCCGGCGCGCAGCACGAGGTTGACCTTCCCGGGGGCGGACGCGGTGACCTCACGCATTGGCGGGCCCCGCCGTCCGGGGGTCGGGGCGCTCGGCGACGGCGCCCGAGGCGCGCAGGCGGATGAGGGCGGCCCCCAGTCGAGTGAACTCGTCGATAGTGAGGGTCTCGCCGCGCCGCGCGGGATCGATGCCCGCCTCGGCGAGCAGGGCCTCGGAGGCCGTTGCTCCGCCCGCCCAGTCCTTCAGGGCGGCGCGCAGGGTCTTGCGGCGCTGGCCGAAGGCGGCGTCGGTGGCTTCGAAGGTGGCGCGGCGCAGGGCGTTGTCGCCGCGCGCCTTGGCGGATCTGCGCAGGCGCACCAGGGCGGAGTCGACGCCGGGGACGGGCCAGAACACGGAGCGCCCGATTGTGCCGGCGCGCGTGGCCTGGCCGTACCACGCGGCTTTGACGGAGGGCACGCCGTAGGTGCGCGACCCGGGGCCGGCGGCGAGGCGGTCCGCGACTTCCGCCTGGACCATGACGAGGACATCGGTGAGCGTGGGGAAGGAGTCGAGCATCGCGAGCAGGACGGGGACGGCGACGTTGTAGGGCAGGTTCGCGACGAGTTTGGCGGGCGGGGGCCAGTCGGGGCCGATGTCGGCCGGACCGGTGATGGCGGTCGCGTCCGCCGCCACCACGTGGAGGCGGTCGGCGGCGTCCCCCATGCGGGCGCGCACGGTTTCGGGCAGGGCGGCGGCCAGGACGGGGTCGATCTCGACCGCGCGCACCCGCGCTCCCGCTTCGAGGAGGGCGAGGGTGAGGGAGCCGAGGCCGGGGCCGACCTCGATGACTTCGTCCCCTTCGCCCACTCCTGCGGCGGCGACGATGCGGCGCACGGTCCCGGCGTCGTGGACGAAGTTCTGACCGAGGGCCTTCGTGGGGCGGATACCCAGGGCGCCGCTGATGGCGCGCACTTCCACGGGCCCCAGCAGGCCGGTGGCCGAGGGCTGGGCGCCGTCGGGCAGGGCGGGGTCGGTGCGGCGGCGCGCGGGCGTTCCCTGGCGCGCGCGCGACGAGGCGCGGGCGCGCTGCGGCGACGGGGGGCGGTTGGCGGTCACGGGGACGAGTCTAGTGGGCGCTGGCCGTATCAGTACCAGCCCACGGCGTTGGAGTGCGCCCACGCGGAGCACGGCGTGCCGTAACGCCCGGCGATGTAGCCCAACCCCCAGTTGATCTGGGTGACCGGGTTGGTCTGCCAGTCGGCTCCAGCGGAGGCCATCTTCGAGCCCGGCAGGGCTTGGGGGATGCCGTAGGCACCGGAGGAGGCGTTCTGCGCGTGCGGGTTCCACTGGGACTCGCGGTTCCACAGCTGGACGAGGCACTGGTACTCGGAGTCGGACCAGCCGCGCGCGGCCACGAGCGGGCGCGCCAGGGATCGGGGGTCCTCGCCCGAGTAGACGAGGGGGACATTGGGCGTGGGAGCGCCCGCGCCATTGCCCGACGAGCCGCCCGCCTCCTGGGTGATCTTCGCGATCTCCTCGGGCGTGGAGATCGAGCCGAGCTTGGCGCGGTAGCGCACCGAGGTGGTGCCGTTGGACTCCGTGCGCTCCTCGAGGGTGGCCTTCGGGTCGATGCCCGCCGCGATGAGGGCCGCGGGGGTCGCCTCCTTCGTCCCCTCGCTGCGCACTTGGGCGACGGGCGGGGTCGTCGCGTGCTCGGTGAGCGGCACCGAGGTGAGGACCTTGTCGCCGTTCTGCTCCTGCCACACGGTCCACGTGGTGACGCCGTTGACGCCCTGCGTGGTGACCTCGGACTCCCCGACGAAGAGGTCGGAGGAGGTCGTCGTGGTCTCGGAGAAGGGGATCTCTGCGGTCTCGGTGGCCGGTCCACGGGTCACGCGCTGGACGTCGACGGTGAGGGCGCCCGCCTCGTCGGTGGACACGGCGACCCGGTCGAGGGGGTGGACCGCGACGCCCGCGTCGTGCAGGGTGGCCCGGGCGTCCTGGCCGGGGCGCGCCTCGATCTGCTTGCTGGTGCCGTCGGCGTTGAGGACCACGGAGCGCTGCCGGGAGACGAGGGGAGTGAGCGAGTCGCGCGAGGAGGAGCGGTCAGCGGCCAGGGACACCTTGGAGCCCAGGGCTCCGGCATCGGCGAGGATCGCATCGGCGGAGGCGGCCGTGGTCCACACCGTGCGGACCTTCCCGTCCACTGCCACTGAATAGGGCTTGGCGGAGCGCACGACGATGGTGTCGCCGTCGGCCAGGGCCTCACCGGCCCCGGGCTGGACCAGGTCGGAGTCGGCGACCCGGACCCCTGCGGCTTTGAGCGCGTCGGACACTGTGTTGTTGCCCCACACCGCGACAGGGCGGCTGACACCGTCGACCTCCAGCATGACGTTGACGTGCGAGGAGGCGATGGACACCCCCGCCGTGCCGAGCACGATGGCCCCCGTGGCCGTCGCGCAGGCCAGGACCATGACGGGCGACGGCGCGAAGGCGCGGAGGCGCCCACCGATGGCGTGGACCGCCATGGAGACAGCGGACGGCAGGGACACTTTCAGATGCGTGCTCACGGTTCTCCTGGTTGCACTGGCCTGGGACTACTCATCGTAGCGAAACGGGGCGCCTCAGACGAGGCCCAGTTTGTATGCGCATCCCCACTGGCCCCAGCCCGCGCGCTGCTGGAGCATGCGGGCCCGCATGGTCTGCTCCTCAGCGCTGGCCTCGGAGGGCAGGCCGGTCCCTCCGACGCTGCGCCAGGTGGGCAGTGAGAACTGGTACATCCCGTAGTAGCCGTTGCCCGTGTTGGTCGTGGGGTTGCCGCCGGACTCGCATTGGGCGATGGCCGCCCAGATGGAGGCGTCGTCCCCGCTGGGGGCGGAGGCCCCGGAGTCGGACGGGGCGGAGGATCCGGACGAGCCGGAGGACGGGGCGGATGGGGCGGGAGCGGGCTGCGCCGCCTCCTTCGTCCCGTTCGCGACGATGCGGGCCGTGGGCTCGGTGCGGGTGGTGGAGAGCACGGCGTTGACGGTGACCACCCCGTCGATGCTCTCCTGGTAGGCGACGGTGGTCTCCGAACCGGCGGCGCCCTCTTGCACCGTCTTCGTCGTGCCCTTGTCCAGGGTGTCGTCGTCGCGCTCCTCCGTGGTGTAGTCGATGCTGGTGGAGGAGGTGACGTTGCCACGGGTGACGCGCTGGACGCGCAGGGTCACGCCGTCGGCGCCGCGGTGGAAGGCGACCCGGTCGAGGGGGCCGGCGCTCACGCCCGCCTTCGCGAGGATCGCCGAAGCGCCGTCCAGCCCGGTTGCGGTGACGTCCGTGGTCTCGCCGTCGGCGGTCACGTGGACCGTGTCCGCGCCGACGGGCATCTCGGCGCGGGACTGCGAGCGGTCGGCTGCGATCGCAACACTCCCGGCGGAGGGGACCGCGTCGAGGACCCCGCTCACGGAGGAGGCCGTGGACCACGCGGTGGTGGGCGCGCCGTCGACGCTCACCCGGTACTCGGTGGCGGTGCGGACCACCACCGTGTCGCCGGAGGCGACGGAGGATTCGGGGGCGGGGGCGATGAGGTCGTGGTCGCCCGTGGTGATCCCACCGGCGCTGATGGCGTCCCCGACGGTCGAGAAGAAGCCGGAGACCCGCTGGGAGGCTCCATCCACCTCGATGGTCACGGTGCGGTGGGAGGCGTAGGCCAGGCCCGCGGCCCCGCCCCCGATCACGAGGGCCGCGGCAGAGGCGGCGGTGATGACTGTGCGCCGGGTGTGCTTGAGTGTCCTCACGTGGCTCCAGACGTTGTAGGTACCGGCAGGCAGGCCCTCTGGCGATGGGCGCCCTTTCCCGGCTTGTCCCCCACACCGTAACCAATTTGTTACAGGAGCGCGAAATCCATGTGCTGTACCACACCAAGCTCGTTCGTCACAATAAGCTGGGCCACCCGTTCCACCCAGTGGCGCGGCTTACCACTCGCCATACACGCGCACTGAGTTCGCCATCAGCTGCTGGCACGCCGATTCCTCATCGACCTCCCATAGATCGGCGATGAAACGGACCGTATGGGATATGACGTAGGACGCGTTCGGGCAGCCACGGTAGGGCGCGGGCGTGAGGTAAGGCGCATCCGTCTCCACCAGGACCAGCTCTCTGGGCAGGGCGAGGAGGGCTTCGCGCAGGTGCCCGTTCGCCGGGTAGGTCACAGGCCCCGCGAAGGAGGCGTACCAGCCGTTCTCCGCCAGGGCCAGGGCCATCTCGCGGTCGCCCGAGTAGCAGTGGAAGACGATCCCGGGCACGCCCGCCCCCGCCTCGGCGAGGACCCCCAGCGTCTCCCTGTGGGCGTCGCGGTCGTGGATCTGCAGGGGCAGTCCCGCCTGGCGGGCGAGTTCCAGGTGGGCGCGGAACGACTCCGCCTGCGCGCCGCGGCCCTCCTGGGCGGTGCGGTAGAAGTCGAGGCCGCTCTCCCCCACCGCCACCACAGCGGGATCCCCCAGGTGCGACTCCACTTCCGACAGCGCCTCGTCCAGGGGCACGTGGTGGACGCGCACCTGCGGGACCAGGCCGTCGGGCGAGGGCTCGGCCACGCCCGCGTGCAGGGCCGCCTCGTTCGGGTGGAGCGCCAGGGCGACGCGCACCCCCTTATGGGCGCGGGCGACCTCCAGCATCGGATCGAAGTCGGGGATCTCGCACGCCGAGGAGACCACGCGTTCCACGCCCACCCGCCGGGCACGCTCCAGCTGGTCGTCCAGGCTGAGGCGCTCGCCCTGCGGGGAGGGGATCTGGCCGGGGTGGACCGGCAGGTGCGTGTGGTTGTCCATGACGGGCCCCGCCAGGGGGGCGGCGGGGTCCGGCCAGCGGCGGGGCGGGCGCTTGCTCATGCGGGTGTCCTTCTTTCCTCGGTGCGGTGGGCGCGGGGCCCGGCGCGGCGGCCCCGGCAGGGGCGCTGGCGCACGCCGGGCGGGCACCGCGGCGCTGCCGGTCCGGGTCGGCCGTGGCCGCGCGGGACAGCCGGGCGCCAGTGCGCGGCAATGGGTTCAGTGGCTGTGGATGATTCCGGCGCGGACGGCGTCGGCGGCCCCGTCGCCCAGCATCTGGCGCACCAGCTCGAGGCCGAGGTCGAAGGCCGTCCCCGCGCCGCGGCTGGTCGTGATGGCGCCGTCCACGACGACGGGCTTCTCCTCGGCGGTGGCGCCGCCCTGCGCGATCGCCTCCATGAACGCGGGGTTCGCGGTGGCGCGACGACGGTCCAGGACCCCCAGCTCGGCCAGGATGGACGGTGCGGCGCAGATCGCGGCTATCGGTTCCCCCGCGTCGGCGCGGCGCAGAATCTCGAGGGGGACGGCGGGGCACGCCTTGAGGTGCAGGGTTCCGGGCATGCCGCCGGGCAGGTACAGCAGGTCGTAGTCCGCCAGTTCCACATCGGCGATCAGCGCGTCCGCAATAATGCGGACCCCGTGGGAGCTGACGACCTCGAGGGACTGCGAGACCGAGACGAGGTCGGCGCGGATCCCGGCGCGGAAAAGGGCGTCCACGACGGCCAGGGCCTCCACCTCCTCGCATCCGGCGGCGAGCAGGACGGCGGCCTTCTTGTCGGTGGCGAGCTGTGGGGGTGTCGGCATGGCGGCTCCTTCGCTGGGCGGGACGGGTGGTTGCGCGACCAGGCTACGCCACTTCGCACAGCACCCACGATTGTCCGGTAAATGACGGTCGGGGGCCCGATCCCAGCACGGGCTCCTCCGGGTCCCGGGGCGCCTACTCCGAGCGCAGGGCCTCCACAGGATCCTGGCGGGCGGCCCTCGAGGCCGGGATGAGGCCGGCGAAAACAGTGAGCCCCACCGACACGGCTATGAGCGCCCCGGCCGCCACGGGCGACAACTGCGCGATGCCGTGCACGTCGAACACCGAGGAGACGACCGCGTTGACGAGGGAGCACAGGCCGTAGGTGATCCCCACCCCCATGACGCCCGCCAGGAACCCCTCGATCACGGTCTCGGCGTTGAACACGCGGGACACGTCGCCCTTGGAGGCGCCTATCGACCGCAGGATGCCGATCTCCTTGCGCCTCTCCAGGACCGAGATGTACGTGATGATCGCGATCATGATGGAGGAGACCACCAGGGAGATGGAGACGAAGGCGATGAGCAGCCACGAGATGACGTCGATGATACTGGTGACCGAGCTCATGAGGGTGCCCATGAGGTCGGTGTAGGTGATCGCCTTGTCCGGGGCCCCCGCGCTGACCTGGTCGGCGCTGTAGGCGTCGAGGATCTTCTTCACCTCGTCCTTGTCCGCGAAGCTCTTCGGGTAGATGCTGATCGTGGTCGGCGAGTCGATGGCCGCCCACCCCAGGCCCCTCAGGTTCGTGTCGTAGTCCGGCACGTTCGTGCTCATCATGGTGGCCATGAGGGCAGCCAGGGACTTCTCGTCGAAGTTCATGGAGAACGCGTCGGCGAAGGCGCCGGGGTCGATGGACACGGCCGAGCTCATGGCCTCGGCGAAACCGTCCATCGCGGAGGAGATCCGCGCGCGGATCTGCTCGGCGAACCCCTCCATCATCTGGCCCATCGCCTGCCCCATCGTGTCGCTCATCATCTGGCTGAGGACCGCGCCCATTCCTTGGCCGAGGAGTCCGGAGAGCTGACCGGCGATCTGGGTGGAGATCGCGTCGGCGATCTGCTGGGACACGGCCTGCGCGATCTGGGCGATCGCCGGGTCGTCCCCCAGGGCCTTGGTGAGGTTGGCGATGAGTTTGCCCGAGTCGATGACCTGGTCGGAGGTGACGGCGTCGGTCAGCTGCCGGAGGACGTCGGCGGATTTCATGTAGTCGCTGACCAGTTCCACCAGGTCGATGTCGGGGATGCCGTCGCCGTCCAAGTCGGGGGCCTTCGCCGCCTGCTCGCGCACGTAGGCGATGAAGTCCTGGGCGATCTGCGAGGCACGGGACGCCAGGTACTCGCCCGCGCCCTCCTTCACGGCACCGTCCTTGAGGGCAGCGGAGACGATCCCCGCGAAATCGATGTCCGCCAGCTGCGGGAACTGCTTCGTGAGCTCCCCCAGGTCCATGCCGGGCAGCAGGCCCGACTGGGCCCCCGAGGGCACCAGCGCGGACGGGTCGAGCCCACTCAGGTCCATCCCCGACATGTCGAGCTGCGAGAAGTCGAAGCCCGACAGGTCCAGGCCGGAGAAGTCCAGAGCGGACATGTCCATCTGCAGTTTCGACGGGTCGATCTGGAACGCGGCCCCCAGTTTGCCCTCGTCCACGCTGAACAGGGAGGACATGTCAAAACCCGACGCCTTGTCCTTCTGGCCGTCGGCGAGCTCCTTGAAGGTCTTTCCGGTGAACACGTCGATGGTGGGCGAGGCGATCTGGTCCTTGACGATCTGGCTGGCCCCCGCCTCGTCGATGACCCGGTAGGTGAGGTCGGCGGTGTAGCCGATCCCCTGGCGCAAGGGGGTGCGGCTGGAGGACTTGGGCTTGACGATCCCCGTGATGGTGAGGCGCTGGCCCTTGGAGACCAGGTCCTTCATGTAGTCGGTGTCGGCGGAGTGGTCGGTCCACACCCGGTACGTGGAGTCGTAGGTGTACTGGTCCGGGGCGTTGACGCGGGAGAACGCCGTGCCCAGGATCTGCGAATAGTCGTACACCGTGGGCGAGGCTCCCCCGGCGCCCGACTGCGCGCCTGACTGGGGGGAGCCAGCCCCCCGGCCCATCTGCCCCGAGTAGTACGAGCGCATGAGGGACTGGAGGTCCTTGTGGTCCTTGAGCCCGAGGGTGTACTCGAAGACATCGGAGATCTGCCCCTCCGCGTCCAGGACCAGGACCAGGTCGTCGGCGCCGGTGGGCCACGTCCCGGCGAGCACGTCGTAGGCGTCCGCGTACAGGGACCGGTCCGTGGGCATCTGGTAGAAGGCGTCGGTGGACAAGGAGGTGGAGGACATGGGGTTCGCGCTGCCGCCCCTGGCGGAGGCGATCGGTGAGAACGCCGGCTCCGGACTCACCTGGTTGAGTCCCTTGCTGGTGTCCTGCTGGAAGATGAGGGGGGTGGTCCCGTAGCCGTACTCGACGGACGAGGCGTGGGACCTGATGCCGCCGCCGTTGTTGTCCAGGTAGACCTTCAGGGATTTGAGGTCGTTGGTCTTCGCGTTCTGGATCATGCCGGTCAGGGACTGCCGCGACGAGACCCTCACTCCCCCGGGGTCCCCCTCCGTGGACGAGCCGCCCAGGACGGCGCTGCTCATCATCGACTCCATGGAGAACCCCTGTTTCTGGATGGTCAGGGGGTAGGAGCTGAGCGCGTCCTCCTCGGTGCGCTGGATGTAGGCGTTGGCCCCGTTGGCCAGCGCCAGGATGGCCGCGATGCCGATGATGCCGATCGACCCCGCGAAGGAGGTCATCAGGGTGCGGCCCTTCTTCGTCATGAGGTTGTTGAAGGACAGCGCCAGGGCGGTGAGGAAGCCCATTGAGGTGCGCCTGGCCGGCTTCGCCTCGCGGACCTCCTCGGTGCCGGGCGTGAACGGCTCGGAGTCGGCGACGATCCGCCCGTCGGCCAGTTCGACGATGCGGGTGGCGTACTGGTGGGCGAGTTCGGGGTTGTGGGTGACCATGATGACCAGGCGGTCCTTGGCGACCTCGCGCAGCAGATCCATGACTTGCACGCTCGTCTTCGAGTCGAGGGCGCCGGTCGGCTCGTCCGCCAGGAGGATCTCCGGGTCGTTGATGAGGGCGCGGGCGATGGCGACGCGCTGCATCTGCCCGCCGGACATCTGGGAGGGCAGTTTGCGGACGTGCTCGGACAGCCCCACGCGGTCTAGGGCGTCGAGGGCGCGCTTGCGCCGCTCGCCCCGGGACACTCCCGACAGGGTGAGGGCGAGCTCGACGTTGGCCAGGACGCTCTGATGGGGGATGAGGTTGTAGGACTGGAAGACGAAGCCGATGCGGTTGTTGCGGTAGGCGTCCCAGTCGCGGGCCCTGTAGGCCTTCGTGGAGACGCCGTCGATGACGAGGTCGCCCCTCTGGAAGCGGTCGAGTCCGCCGATGACGTTGAGCATGGTGGTCTTGCCCGACCCCGACTGCCCCAGGACCGCGACGAACTCGTTGTCCCGGAAGGCCACCGACACGCGGTCGAGGGCGACTTGGACCAGGTTCGCGGTCCTGTAGGCCTTGGTGATCTCGCGGAGCTCCAGCACGGTCAGCCCTCCTCCTCCAGCACGGATTCCCCTCCACCCTAACGCCGCCCGGGTTCCGCGAGCGCGCCCTCCTCCCCTGGTTCTCCCCTGATTTCCACCATCCCGTAGACTACGGCACATGACGAGCGCTCCACTGACGCCTGTTCGCGTTCCCCTGCGCGGGCCCATCGCCTCGCAGGTGCACGCCCTCTACCGCCGGGCGTTCCCCCCTGAAGAGCGGGTCCCCCTGCCCCTGCTCCACGCGAGCGCGATGCGGCGGCGCGCCATTTCCTTCACGGCGTGGGTGGACCCGGAGCTGTCCGACCCCTCGGCGCACGACGCGGAAGTGGTCGCCTTCACCTACTCCTTCGTGTCGAAGGACCTCGTCTACCTGGCTTTCCTGGCGGTGGACGACCGGCTGCGCTCGGCGGGCTACGGGAGGCGGATCCTGGAGTGGTTCGCCGACGAGCACCCGGATCTGCCTTTGTTCCTGGAGATCGAGCCCATCGACGAGTCCGCCGGCAACTACGGCCAGCGCCTGCGCCGCCTCGCGTTCTACCAGCGCAACGGCTTCACCGTGTCGAATATGCTCACGCACGAGGCCGGCCAGACCTTCCGGGTCCTCCACAGGGGCCCGGGCGCCGGCGCCATCAGCGCGGAGCGCCTGGAGAGAGAGCTCAACGCCTTCGGGGCGGGGCTCGTGCGCACCCGCGTGACGACCGACTGAGGGCGCCCGAGGGCAACGCGCCCTAGTGCCCCTGAGGGCGTCGTGCCCTAGTGCTCCGGGCCGTGGGAGCCCAGGACCAGGAGGATCTCCTCATTGTCGAGGCGTGCGAGCGCCCCGTCGAGGGCGACGGAGGAGAAGACCCCTTCGTCGCGCGCGTCCAGCAGCGCCTCGCGCTGGGCTTGGATCGCTTCGAGGGCGAGCTCGCGGATCTGGCAGCGGGTGAAGGCTCGGGCGACCTCGTCCGCGTCAGTGGGCCCATCCGCCGGGCCAGCTCCATCGGCCCCGGCGCCCGCGGGGATGTCCGCGAGGACCGCCCGCAGTCCTTCTATGGCTCGCTCTTGCGCGCGCGGGGGCGGAGCACTGTCCCCCTGGGCGTGCTCGATGCGTGCGAGCGTGTGCGACAGGCCGGCCTGCGCCAGCTCCTTGCCGTCCATCTCCTGGATGGCCTGCGCCAGCGCGGTGTCCACGAGAGCGGACCCCATGACCTGGGCGAGGAGCCTGCGCTCCTCGTCATCGACCTCGCCCGACGCCATCTGGGGTTTCACCAAGCGGATGACGGCGGGCAGCGTCAGCCCCTGGATGATGAGCGATCCGGCTGCGACCAGGAGCGCGACCAGCAGAAGGAACCCCCGCATCGGCACGTCCTGGGCGATCGTCTGCGAGGCCGCCAGGGTGATGGCCCCGCGCATCCCCGCCCACACGACGACGGCGCCCTCGCGTGGCCCCAGGGGCTCGTTCGCGAAGTACTCCAGGTCTGAGCCGCGGCGCGTCTTCCGCCGTTGGACGCGGTCGAGGCGGCGGTGCCACCTGTTCAGAGCGGCGCGCCATTCCTCCTCGGAGAGGTTGCGGGCCTGGAGCACCTCCTCATCGACCGTGCACGCGTCGGCGAGGCGCTCCTCGAAGACCCCGATCCGGGCCTCGTCGCGCTCGTGGCGGCGTTTGGAGTGCTTGCGCCTGTGGTCCAGCCATGCCAGCAGGGCGCTGACGAACCCCGCCCGGACCGCGACGGTGGCGCCCCCTGCGACCACCGCCACCAGGGCGGCGCGCCCGAGCCCCTCATAGCCGGTGCCGGTCGCCTCGTCGGTGACGATCCCGTAGGCCTGCAGGCCCATCACGAGGAAGACCCCGCTCTCGAGCACCACTGTGACGGTCGACCAGTTCTGCGTGGCGAAGCGCCTGTTGTTCGCCGAGATCAGGCCGACGCGGCGGATGGACACGACCAGGCCCGCCACGACGGCGGCCACCAGGCCGGACCCTCCCAGGTGCTCGGCCGGGATGGACGCCAGGAAGGGCATGGCGAAGGAGAAGACCGTGTCGGAGGTGGGATCCTTCAGGCGGGCGCGCACCCGCACGCCGAGTTCGCCGACGGCCCAGCCCACCCCGATCGCGACCACGAGCGCGATCAGGAACGCGGAGGCCAGGGCACTGGGGTTGAGCGCGTTCTCGCTGGCGGCGACGCCCGCGCTGGTCGCCGCCGCGAGGAGGACGAGGGCGGTGGCGTCGTTGAACAGCCCTTCGCCCTCCAGCACGGTGATGATCCGGTGGGCGACCCCGCTGCGCTTGGCGATGGAGACGGCGACCGCGTCGGTCGGCGAGATGACGGCGCCCAGGGCGATGGCCCAGGGCAACGAGACCTGTGGGACCATCCAGTTGACCAGGAAGCCGATGGCGGCGGCGCTGATGACGACCAGGGGGATGGCCAGCATGGCGACGGCGGACAGCTCGCGCCGGAAGTCCATGGTGGGCATCCGCACCGCAGCGGAGAACAGCAGCGGGGGCAGGACCATTTCCAGAACGATGCGGGGGTCGATCCTGACGGGGGCGACCACGGGCAGGAAACCGATCGCCAGGCCCACGCCGAGCAGAATCAGCGGCGACGCCACTCCGACGCGGGGCGCGGCGAACTGGCAGGCGACGATGATGAGCATTCCGATGAGGAAGATGGGCAGCGGTTCCACCTTTCCAGTGTAAGTGGGCGCCCCCTCGCCAGCGGCCTGCGCCCCCGGTCGCGGGCTCGCGGGAATCAGGTCCCCAAACCTCTGTGCCCCGGCCCACAAAGGACGTATCCTTAGAGTCCATAGAAAGGAGCGGCGCCGACTGCTGAAGCGGAACCCCCCGGTTCCCCCGGCGTCCCGGCCCAGTCGCGAGGCCCCGGACCAGGACGTCGGCACACGCCCCGGCAGTGGCCGCGACCGCCCGGGATTATGCGCACGAAGACGTTCCCCACCAGTGATGATCTCGCTATCGCCATCCACCGCGGCCCGTTGGGCCCGATGACCCTCGCCGCTCACGGGGGCACTCTGGTGGGGGCGTGGTTCTACCGGCAGCGCTTCTTCGGCGCGCCCTATGGTGTGGACGAGGCAGTGGTCGGCTTCGCGCGCGACGCCGCGGACCCTGCGCTGCGCGCGGCGGACGCGTGGCTGGACGCCTACTACGCCGGCTCCAACCCCCCGCTGGACTTCCCGCTGCGCGCGTACGGGAACGACTTCCAGCTCCGCGTGTGGGACGCCCTGCTGCGAGTCCCCTACGGGACGACGACCAGTTACGGCAAGCTCGCCGAGGCGCTCACCCAGGAGTCGCAGCGCCCGCAGGGAACCGGCGCGCAGTCCGGCAACGGGGGCAAGCGCGCGGCGCACCGCACGGCGGCCGCCTCCAGGCCCGTCTCCCCCCGGGTGGTCGGCTGGGCGGTGGGGCGCAATCCGATTTCCCTGTTCGTTCCGTGCCACCGGGTCCTGAGCGCGTCAGGGGGCGTGTCCGGGTACGCCGGGGGCGTGGACCGCAAGGAGTGGCTGCTCGCACTGGAGTCGGGCAGGGTGGTCGCGGGCCTCTTCGGCGGCGTCGAAGGGGCGTGAGCCTCCCGGGGAGGCACCGGAGCCGGGATCAAGCGCTTCGGGACTCCACCAACTCGGCGACCTTGTCCTCGTCCACCGGCAGGTTCGCGTGGGCGAAGGCGCGCACGTCGTCCTCGTTGGCCACGATCTGCCCGGCGAGCTCGTCGGCGTCGGACCGCAGCTGGGAGGCATCGGCCACCGAGGCCTCGGCCAGCGCGCGCACGTCGCGCCGGTGCTCGGTGGTGTAGGGGGCGCGGGGCGCGTGCTTGTGCAGCAGGAGGCGGACCATTTTGCGGCGCAGGTTCTCCTCGCGGCCGATATTGTGGCGCTCGCGCCACCAGCCGGCGGCGACGACCACCATGAGACCCATGCCCAGGTGGCCCAGGATCGGGTACATCATGCCGACCAACGATTTGAAGCCCGCCATCGAGGCGGCCAGGCCCGCGGCGACGACCCCGATGAGGATGAGGCGCATCCTGGCCTCGCTGCCGCCCGCGAAGCGCCGTGCGACCGAGTAGAACAGCGAGAACACGGTGTTGTAGATGAGGGCGAAGATGGCGAGCGTGTAGACGAGCGCGAAGAAGGGGTGGACCGAGCGGGCGATCTCCTGCATTGGCACGTCGACGTCCTTGACGGTTCCGACGTTGAGGAACAGGGTGATGCCGGTGAGGGTGACCACCCCGGCCAGGATGACGCCCCCGATGCGCCCGGCACTGCGCGCCACGTCGATGCGGAGCACGGAGCCGCCGAGCACGAAGGCCATCGCGACACCGCCCAGGACGCACAGCGCGCAGTAGTTGAGGGCGGACAGCCACACATTCGGCAGCGCCGGGACGACGGAGCGGGCGGCTGCGTCGAGCTGTTCGACCGGCGGGTGGGACTGGGTGAGGGTGTGGGCGGTGAGGACCAGGATCAGAACGACGATCACCGGGGTGAACACGCCGATGACCCGGGTGATGCGGTCGATGTCGAGGAACGCGGTGACCACCACCAGGAGGCCGCAGATGACGGCGCCCCACATGGTCGGCAGGCCGAATGCCTGCTGCAGGTTCGCCCCCGCCCCGGCCAGCATGACGAATCCCATGATGAAGCTGGAGGCCACCAGGACGACGTCGATGAGGCGGTTGACGACAGGGTGGGCGATCCGCCCGAACACCTCGTCGTGGTGGTCGGAGCGGAAGTAGGAGCCCAGCTGCAGGGCGAGCGAGCCGAAGACCATGTTGAGGCCGCCCATGACCGCGATGCCGAGCACGCCCATCACCCCGAAGCTGAGGAAGTACTGGAGCAGGTCCTGTCCCGAGGCGAGTCCGGCGCCCGCGACGACCCCGACGTATGCCATCGCGACGGAGAGGTTCTTCTTCGGCATGTTCGCCTTTCAGTTCGTTTCCCGCCATTATCAGCGGTTGAGACGCGAACCACCGTACGCGACGCGCCGGGCCGCGGCGGCCGAAGGGGATGCAACTCACGCCGCGTGCTTTGCAAGGTTTTTATGAAAATGAAATACGGATTTGATCCAGAACCGCACCACCGATCGGCCCCGGAGGCCCCTGGACCCATTGACCAGCGAGAAGCGCCACGCTACCCTCGTTCAAATGACGCCGGACACACCCCCCGCCCCCGCGCCGGTGAGCGCTTCCGGGCGCCCGCTGGCGCCGAACTGGTGGTGGGTGGTCGCCACGATCTGGAGCGGCCAGGCGTTCTCCGTCATCACCAGCGGGGCGTCGGGGTGGGCAATCATCTGGCACGTCACCACCACCGAGGGCTCGGCCCTCAAACTCGCCCTCGTCATGGCCCTCTCCCAGTTGCCCCTGGGGCTGCTAGCCCCCCTGGGGGGCCTGGCAGCGGACCGGTACAACCGCCGTGCCGTCATGATCGTCTCCGACTTGGGCGCGGGGTCGATGTCACTGGCGCTGGCCGTCCTGGCGTGGTTCGGGCACGGCGCCTTCGCCCTCATATGCGTCTTCGCGGCGCTGCGCAGCTGCTTCCAGGCATTCCACTTCCCAGCGATGAGCGCCGCAATGCCGATGCTGGTCCCCGAGAAGCACCTCATGCGCATCAACACGCTCGACCAGGCCGTGAGCGCCATGTCGAACATCGGCGGCCCCGCGATCGGCATCGCCCTCTACTCCGCCTTCGGACTCCCCTTCACACTGGGGCTGGAGTTCACGGGCGCGCTGCTGGCGGTGGCCGGCCTGGCGCTGGCCAGGATCCCCTCGGTCGAGGCGGAGATGCCCCCGACCGTCATGGGGCAGATCCGCCAGGGGTGGAGGGCGCTCAGCACCAACCGGGGCCTGGTGGTCCTCATCGCCGCCCTCACCGTCGGGATGATGGTTTTCGCCGCCATCCAGGCGGTGTACCCGCTCATGGCGAAACAGCACTTCGGCGCCGATGGGGCCATGGTGTCCCTCGCCGAGGCGATCACGGGCTCGTGCATGCTGGTCGGCGCGCTCATCATGATGGCCTGGGGAGGGGGGAAACGGCTCGCGCTGCTCATGAGCTGCGCGACCATGATCGTCGCGCCCCCAATTGTGGCCATCGGGCTCCTGCCCCCGGGTGGGTTCTGGGCGTTCGTGGTGCTCATGGGCTTCGCCTGCGTGTTCCTGGCGTGGTTCCACTCACCCCTGATGACGCTCATCCAAAGGCACATCGAAGAGGACAAGGTCGGGCGCGCACTGGGCTTCTTCCAGATGATGCTCGGATTGGCGATGCCCGTCGGCGTCGCCCTGGGGGGCGCCATCGCGGAGCGGACGGGCGTGCCCGCGCTCTTCACCGCCGCGGGCCTGGTCTTCGGCGCGCTCGGGGCGTTCATGTGCGCCGCCCCCAGCGTCCGCGCGCTCGACGCCCCCGCGCCCGCCGCCGACGGCCCGCAGTAGCCCGCCAGCAGGCGGGAGCGTGGTTGTCCACTGGAGATGGCGATCGCGCGCCGCCCCTGGCGCCCGGGCCGCCCGCCGCTGTTCCATAGGAATCGGGAGGACCGCCCTCCCCCGGGGCCGGGCGCCCCGCAGACGGATGGAGGAGGGCCCGATGGGATGCGTGGTTTCTGCGCGCGGCGTGTGGAAGGAGGTCTCCCAAGGGGGCGTACCGCTCACAGTCCTGCGCGACTGCTCCCTCGACGCCGGTCCCGGGGTGACCGCCCTGGTCGGGCGCTCGGGGGCGGGAAAGACCTCCTTGCTCCACATCATGTCGGGCTTGGACGCCCCGACCCGCGGCGCGGCCGTGGTGGACGGCCAGGACTTGGGCGCCCTCAACGAGGCGCGGCGCACCCGGTTCATGCGCGAGCGCGTCGGCTTCGTGTTCCAGGACGCGAACCTCGTCCCCTACCTCACCCTCGAGGAGAACGCCGTCCTTCCGCTCGAGCTCGCCGGGGGCAGGGCGGACCCCGCGCAGGTGGACCGCCTCTTCTCCCGTTTCTCCTTGGCGGGGAGGCGGCGCACCAGGGCGGAGGCCGCCTCGGGGGGCGAGGCACAGCGCTGCGCGGTCATCCGCGCGCTCCTCAGCGCCCCGAGGGCGCTCTTCGCGGACGAGCCCACCGGGGCACTGGACTCGGGCAACTCGCGGGTTGTGCTCGAGGCGCTGAGCGCGATGGGCGAGGACGGGACGACGGTCGTCATCGTCACCCACGACCCGGCGATCGCCTCGTCGGCCGACCGCGTGGCGTTCATGCGCGACGGGCGGATCACCCGCGTCGCGACCGCGCTGTCCGCCGGGGAGGTCCTCGAGGGGATGGACCAGCAGTGCGGGGAGGCGCCCGGTGCCTAGGCGCGCATTGAGGATCCTTGCCAACGACTGGGGCGCCTGGATCCCCCTGGTCGTCGTCATGTCGCTCACGACCGCCCTGGTGGGCGTGTGCGCCAACCAGTTCGTGTGGACGCACTCACCGGAGTTCCTGGCGGCCGCACGGGCGTCCGGCTTGCGCGCGGAGGAGTTCCACATCGTCTCAGTGTCGGTCTACTGCTGCGTCGCACTGGTGGCCGCCTTCTCGCTGACGGTGGTCGGATCGGCCACCGCGGTGCGCTGCGCCCCGGACTTCAGCCGCTGGCGGCTGCTGGGGGCGACGCCCGCACAGGTGGGGGCCACCGCGCTCGCCATGACGGCGGTGGCGTGCGGCGCCGGGGCACTGGCGGGCTCCCTGGCCTCGGTGCCCGCCTCCTTCGCACTGGTCCCCTGGTTCAACGGGCTCGCCGCGCAGGGATTCCCCGGCGGCACCGGGGGCTTCGACCCGCCTTTCAGGGCATCGCCCGGGGCGTGGGCGGCGTCGCTGGCCCTGTCGTGGCTCACGTGCATGCTGGGCTCGCTGGGCCCCTCGCTGCGCGCGGCCCGCATGAGGCCCGTCGATGCGCTCCGCTCCTCGAGCGCCGGAGCCGAGGGCGCGTCCGGCCATCCGGTGGCTGCGGCCGCAGTCGCGGCCCTCGCGCTGCTCTTGCCGGTCGCCGGGACTTGGGACCCGGCGGTCGGTGGAACAGGCGGGGGCGGGGCACTGAGCTCGCTCATGGTGTGGCCGGGCGCCCTCCTGCTGGTCGCGGCCGCCCTGTGGGGCGCACGGGGCGTGGAGGCGGCCATCGCCTGCGCGGCGGCCCTCCCAGCCCTGGCCGGTTCGACGATGGGAGTGCTCGCGGGCAAGGCCCTGCGCGCGCGGGCAAGGCGCAGCGCCGTCGCCACGATCCCCCTCGTGATCGCCGCAGGGGGCGGATCGCTGCTGCTGTGCATGGTCCGCACTTTCGAGCGCGTCATGCGGGCAATGGGCGTCCAGACGGCCTTCAACTACACGGACACCACCGCGCTGGTGGGCCTCGTGGCCCTCTTCTCCCTGGCGACGGCCGCAGCGGTGACCGCGCTCAGCGCGGACGACCAGGGACCGGGGATCACGGCCTTACGAACCCTCGGCGTGCCGCGGCCGCAGGCCACCCGCATGTTGGTCTGGCAGGCGGCCCTCCTGGCGGCGGCCACGGGGCTGCTCTCCCTCGCCCTGGCCCTGGCCGCAGCGGGCATCGGGTTGTTCCTCTCCCTGCGCCTCTTCGCAGTCCCGGCCTTCTGCCCGCCGGTGGATCTGTGCGCCGTATTCGCCGTGGCGTCCTTCCTGGCGGTAGTGTCGATCCTGCGGTGGCGGCTGGCCGGGTGGCTCGGGCGGTGGCCCGCGCTGCGCGGGGACACCGGAGGCGCCAGGTCGGCGGAGCGCAGGAGGAGGAGTTGATGGGCGGCGGCCGCAGTGCGCTGGGCCGCTGGGGCTGGGTCCCAGTGGCGGTCTGCGCGTGCTACGAGGCAGCCGTCCTCGCCTCAGTGCTCGTCCCGGGGTTCCCCTCCGGACCCGCAGTGCCGCAGGGACTGGGCGCCGCTGCCACGGCCCTGGCAGCGGCGGCATCGGCGGGGGGCCTGGCCTGCGTGGCGGTGCGCCGCGCGCGCCCGGCGGCGGCTGCCTTGATCGCAGCGGGCTTGTACGCGGCCTCCACGGCGCATGGGGCCGGCGCGTTCCTGGTGCTCCCCGTGGTGATCGCCCTCTACTCGCTCGGCCGCCACGCCCCCTCGCGCGCGGCGGCACCGGTCGGCGCAGTGTGCGCTGCGGCCACTGGCCTCGGCGGGGCCATGGGGGCCTCCGGGGACCGGGGGGCGGAGGCGCTGGCCTCGTTCACCACTTTCGCGCTGGTCTGCTGCTGCGGCATGGTGCTCCGCGCGCGCGAGCGCGCCCGGGAGGGGCACAGGCGCAGCAGGGAGGCGGCGCTGCGGGCCGCGTCCCTGGAGCAGGAACGGAACCTGGCGCTCGCCCAGTCCCGTGTGGCCGCCGAGCTCCATGATTCCGTGGGCCACGGGCTGACCACGATCATCGTCCTGTCGGAGGGGCTGACCGGGGCAACGGGCGACGCCGAGGTCGACGAGGCGCTGGCGGGCATCAACGCCGCCGCCCGCGAGTGCCTGGAGCAGACCCGGGAGGCGGTGCGGGCACTGGGCCGGGGAGGGGGCGCGCCCGCGGGCCCTGGGCGGCACACGTGGGACGACATCCATTCCGTGATCGCCAGCGCCCGGAGCACGGGAATGGCTGTGGCCTTCCACGAGACCGGGCGCCGTTCACGGGACGCGGGCCAGGCGGACCTCGCCTTCGCCGTGGCGCGCGAGGGCATCACGAACGCCCTCAGGCACGCGCGGGGCGCCTCCGTGATCACCGTGTCATGGGACCACCTGGACGACGGATGGATGGAGGCGTCCGTCCGCGACGACGGACGGAAAGAGGCGCCTGACTTCGGCGCCGGCGGGAGCGCGCCCGGCGACGACAGACAGCACGGAGCACCCGGCGACGGCGCCGGCGGGGGCCCGCCCCTTCCCATCGTCGCGCCGCCCCACTCGGGGCTGTCGATGGTCCGCTCCCGGGTCGTGGAGGCGGGCGGCGCCTGCGAAGCGGGATGGTCCGGGGCGGGCTGGGTACTCCACGCGCGCATCCCGTCGCGGCCGGGGGCACCGGACCGCGACGGGACAGCGGTGGAGGCGGACGCGGGAACAGGCGCCGCGGCAGGAGCGCGCCCGTATGCAGAATCGGGAACGGGTGCCGGAACGAGTGCTGGGAGCGGAGCGGGCGCCACGGTTGGAACGGACGCCGGGGCCGGAACGGGCGCGGAAGCAGGGGCCGGACCGGGCGCGGAAACAGGAACGGACGCCGAAGCTGGAACGGGGGCCGAGCGGTGATCCGGGTGATGGTCGTCGACGACCAGCGCCTGACCCGGCTCGGCATCGCACTCATGCTCAGGCGCGACCCGGACGCGGAGCTGGTGGCCGAGGCGCAGGACGGACAGGAGGCTGTGGACAAGCTCGACACCCTGTCCCTGCGCAACGGGTCCATGCCGGACGTGGTTCTCATGGACGCGCGGATGCCACGGCTGGACGGGATAGACGCGACGCGCCTGGTGACCGCGCGCTACCCGGGGATCCGGGTGCTCGTGCTGACGACGTACGACCAGGACGACTACGCGTTCGGCGCCCTGGCGGCCGGGGCGTCGGGGTTCCTCCTCAAAGACGCGACCGCCCGCCAGCTCTGCGACGCCGTGCACGCGGTCGCCCACGGCGACGCCGTGCTCACCCCCCGCATCACGCGCGAGCTCATCCGCCGCGCGGCGGCCTCCCCGCTCTTCGCAGGTGGTTCGGGGGAAACGGGGGTGGAGGCGGTGTTCAGCGCGCTCACCCCCCGGGAGCGCCAGGTGGCCGCTCTGATCGCCGACGGCATGTCGAACGCGGAGATCGCCGGGCGCCTCGTGATCGAGACCGCGAGCGCGCGCAGGTACGTGAGCAGGATCCTCGCCAAGACGGGCCTGCGCGACCGGGTGCAGATCGCCGTCGCGTGGCACCGGGGCGAAGCCCCTGGCGGTCGGCGCCGGCCCCGCCCAGGCGATCAGTGACCGCCGTCCATTGGGACGGGGGCGACGGCCCGGGCCCGGTGGCGGGACGGGCGCTTTCCTGCGGCGTCAACGCCCCTGGATCAGGGAAACAGGGCGGCGCGGGGCGCGGAAGGCATTGACGGGCGCCTCCTGATCGGCGTAGCCGAGCGCGAAACCGGTGATGAGCGCGTAGTTGCGGGGCACGTCGAACTCTGCGTCGACGGGGCGCCGCCACGCAGCCAGGATCCCCAGGGGGCACGAGTCCACTCCGTGGGCCTTGGCCGATAGCCACAGGGTCTGAAGCATGATGCCCGCATCCAACGCGGAGAAGGGCATCAACCCCTTGTGGACGAAGGCGAAACCGATGACGGGGGCGTCAAAGGCGACCGCATTGCGCCGGTTGGCGCGGTCGCGGCCCTCGTGGTCGTGGCGCTCCACCCCGTAGGCGCCGTACAGCAGGCGCGCCACCTCGATCTGGTGGGGGCGCAGGTCCTCGGGGTAGTGCTTCCACACCTTGTAGTCGCCGTCGGGGGCGTGGCCGGAGAGGACGAGTTTCGCGGCGGCGAGTGGTTTGCGGTGCTGGACGTCCAGGGTCCGGTCGAACTCCTCCGTGTAGGCGGCGCGGAGCCGGTCGGCCCGCTCGCCGGTGGCCAGGGCGAGGGCGAAGGGGCGCGTGTTCGACCAGCTGGGCGCGGCCGAGGCATCGGCCAGTATCGCGTCCAGGACATCGGAGGGGACGGGGCCGGGCTTGAACGCGCGGACGGAGTGGCGCGCGGCGGCGAGCGAGGAGAATGTTCCTGCCAGATTCGTCATGCCCCCATGGTCGCACGGCGGGACGCGGGTGGCAGCCAGGCGGAGAGCCGCCGTGCCGACGCGCACGGCGGACGCCAGCCGTACGGTCCGCACACGGGGATCAGGCCGCACCGGGCAACGCGGGCAGCGCCCGGAAACGCGGGTCCAGGAACGCGGTCCGCGCCCGGCGGAGGGGGCAAGGCGGCGCAGGCGCGCACCGGCACCGCTACCCTTGTCCGCAAGGGCGCGGAGCCCGTAGTGAGAGAAAGGAGGCGCGATGCCCGGGAAGCTGGATCTGGAGCGCGCCCTCGTCATCGGGGTCGCCTCCAGCGCGCTCTTCGACTTGGGGGCGTCGGACGCGGTGTTCCGCCAGGAAGGCGAGCAGAAGTACCGCGAATACCAGCGCGATCACATCGACGACGCGCTGGGACCGGGGGTGGCCTTCCCCTTCATCCGGCGCCTCCTGGCCCTCAACGACCTGTCCGAGGACGAGCGCCTGGTCGAGGTGGTCGTCCTGTCGCGCAACGACCCGGAGACGGGGCTGCGCGTCATGCGCTCAGTCGAACACCACGGCTTGGACATCACGCGCGCGATCTTCATGCAGGGCCACGCTCCCTACCGTTTCATGGAACCGCTGCGCATGTCCCTGTTCCTGTCGGCCAACGAGGCCGACGTGCGCAAGGCGATCCGCATGGGGTTCGCGGCTGGCCGCGTCGTGGGGCGCGCAGTGGACGACGACGGGGGCACCGATCTACGCATCGCCTTCGACTTCGACGGCGTTCTGGCCGACGACTCCTCCGAGAGGATCTACCAGGAGGGGACGCTGGAGGCGTACCAGGAGAACGAGAGCGCCCTGGCCGACGTGCCCCTCCCCAAGGGGCCGCTGGCGACCTTCCTGGAGAAGATCAACCACATCCAGCGGATCGAGGACGCCAAGCGCGACGCCGATCCTGACGGCTACGAGCGCAGGGTCCGCGTCGCCGTCGTGACGGCGCGCAGCGCTCCCGCGCACGAGCGCGCGATCAACTCGATCCGTGGGTGGGGACTGCGCGTCAACGACGCGTTCTTCCTGGGCGGAATCGACAAGGGGCCCGTCTTGGGGACTCTGCGGCCGCACATCTTCTTCGACGACCAGCGCCGCCACGTGGACACGGCCTCGCGCTCGACGCCCAGTGTCCACATCCCATTCGGGGAGCTCAACGAGGCGTAGGCCCCTTCCTGCTCCGCGGCCTCCTCACGCCCCACCCGAAGGGCGCGTTCAGGAGCTCGACGCTGGTAAGACGCTGGTCAGGCACCCGAATCGCAGGGCCGCCCGCGGTTGTGGTCCAAAATGCGTCTGAGTCTCGAGTGGGAACGGAGACCCGACAGTCGAGTGGTCCAAAATGCGTCTGAGTCTCCGGCGAAACGGCCAAATTCACCGAATCCGGGTTAGCCCAGACGCATTTTGGACCAACAGACGTCGGCACCGGCAGAACGCAGCGAAGCCCAGACGCATTTTGGACCAGTCCGGAGCGCACGGGCGCCACCAGAGTGAACAGCGCGCCCCGCGCAGGACTTCGGTGCCCGGCCACCCGTCACGGGCCACCAGCGCCACGATTCGGTTCTTGGATGGAACCGACGGTATCCGGCGCCGACCACGCAACGGTGCTGGATAGAGCGCATCACATCCGCAGTGCCCCTCACCGCCAGTACATCGGCTGGCCGACCGCCAGGGCGGCGTCGATCCCCTCCATGAGGCGCTTCCCAGCCCAGTACTCGCCGTCGTCCAAGAAAGGGGCGGTGCGGGCCTCGACGCGGCACTCGACGCGGTCCCGCTGGCCGTGGACGAGCGGCGAGGGCAGGTGGACAGTGCCGCGCCGGTCGAGGAACTCGATGCGCACAGGGCGCTCGTCCGACTGGTCGGAGGGCTCCTCCCAGACCTGGACGAAGCGGCGGGTCGCGATCCCCGTTCCCCCGTCCTCGATGAACACGACGGCATCGGAGTCCATCAGGACCCCCACGTCCGCGCCCTCCGGGGTGCGGTAGGAGCGCCACCACGAGATGTCGGCATCGACGCAGTAGAACAGGGGGTCGTCGTACCCGTCGGCCACGAGCGCCCACGCCTGCGCCTCCACCACCCGCGCGTAGAAGTCCTCCAGCTCTGCCCTCACCGCGGGCATCCGGTCGACGGCCAGGCACCCCTCGTTGTCCGACGGCAGCAGCGCGTCCAGGTGCGGGTACCGGGCGCGCCCGCCCAGCAGGCCCACCAGCGAGCGGAACTCCCTCACCATCGCCCAGTTGCCGATCTGTTCGGCCCACGCGTACCCCCACTTGTGGGCGCACGGCGCCTTCGCCCACTCGTTGAAGCGGCGGAGCGCGTCTTGGGCGCCGGGGCTGAAGGAGGCCGCGGTCTGGTCGTCCAACCCCTCCTCCTCGAAAGCCCTGACGGCAAGTTCGCCGTAAGAGGTGCGCACCAGTTCGCCGATACCGGCGGGCGGGTCCGCGAGCAGCCCGTCCTCGAAGCACCGGCACGGAACCACGGCGTCCAGACCCATGGCGTTCCCCTTTCAGCGACGTCGCCCCCAAGCCTACAGATCCGGCTCCGGCCGCGCGGCGCAGCCCATCACGCGGGAGCCCCGCTGCCGTGCGCTGCCCGCCATTGCCCCACACCGGTGCCCGTCCACGTCCGGAAAGCACGGAGGAAGGAGTTCGTCTCCAGGTACCCCAGCAGGTAGGCGACCTCCCGGACCCCCATCTCCGCGTGCGAGAGGTAGCCGAGCGCCAGGTCGTGGCGGAGCGAGGCGAGTTCCTTCGAGAAGGTGGTTCCCTCCTGGCCGAGTCGGCGCTGCAGGGTGCGGCGGCTGACGCCGAGGCGGCGGGCGGCGTCGCCAGCGGCGCACCTGCCCGAGGGCAGCAGCTCGACGAGGCAGGCGCGGACCCTCTGCGCCATCGACGCGCCCAAGTGCAAGTCGGCGAGGCGGCGGCTGAGTTCGGGTTCGAGGTACTCCCACATGCTCCGGTGGGAGGTGGTGAAGGGGAGAGTGGCGTCGGCCGCGCGCAGCACCAGGCGGTCGACGGCCCCGGCCCGGAGGGGGCATCCGAGGTACTCCTCCATTTCCGCCAGGTCCTCGCCTTGAGGGGGCTCCACCATCGTGGCGGCCAGCGCGTTGACGGGCTCCCCGGTCGCCGAGCGGATGATTCCCAGCAGGAAGGCGGTCTCGACGAGCACCTGGAAGGCGGGCACCGGGGACGCGTCCCCCTCCGCTGTTATGACGACGCCCACTGCCGACGCCTCCCGCTCCACCGTGAACCGCACCGGTCCGATGAGCGGTTTGTACCGGGCCAGCCGCTCAAGGCACTGCAGCGCGTCGTCGGCGCAGTAGGCCGCGAGGACCGGCGGTGAGAAGCGTTCGACCCCCTTCCCCGTCGCCAGCGCTATCGCGCCTTTCGCGCCGCCGGCGAGGCGGCTGAGCGCTTCGATGAGGGCGTTGTGCTGGGCGGGCGCGAGCACCGGCCTGGGGCCGACGAGGGCGTCGCCGGGCAGGCCCGCCGCCCGGAGCAGGCGCGACGGGTCGATGCCCGCGTTGCGCAGCAGGCGGGTGTACTGCCCGTCGAGCACGTAGTCCATCGCCGCCCTAGCTGGTGCGCTTCACGATCCAGTCGAAGGCGCGCGCGGGCAGGAGCGCCCGCAGCGCCACCACGGGTTTGGCGCCGAATCCGATGAGGTAGCGCGTCCTGGGCCTGGGCGCGCTGATCGCCCTCTCCATCGCGCGGACGACCACGTGCGGGGCCGAGATCACCGGGGAGGAGTAGAGGCGGCGCATGACGGCGGCGGTCCTGGCGGCCCGGGCCTCGTAAGCGCCGCCTTTCGACGATTCTTCGAGGTGGTCGGCGGCGATGGCGCCCCACTGCGTTCTGATGGCGCCCGGCTCGATGAGGACGACGCGGATGCCGAAGTCCGCCAATTCCACGCGCAGCGCGTCCGAGAGGGCCTCCAGGGCGTACTTGGTGGCGTGGTACCACGCCCCCATGCGGGAGACGACGAGGCGGCCGCCCATTGAGGAGACGTTGATGATCGTGCCCGAGCGCCGCTCGCGCATGCCGGGCGCGACCGCCTTCACGAGGGCGGCGGCCCCGAACACGTTCACCTCGAACTGCCGGCGCGCCTCGGCCAGCGCGACGTCCTCGACGGCGCCGTAGGAACCGTATCCGGCGTTGTTGACGAGCACGTCGACGCGCCCCTGCTCGGCGAGGACGCGGCCGACGGCGGCGCGGCAGGCGCCCTCGTCGGTGATGTCGAGTTCCACGGGCCGCACCCCGTCCGCCACGAGCGCCTCGATCCTCCCCAACCGGCGGGCGGCCCCGTAGACGATGTGGCCTTTGCGCGCCAGGGTGCGGGCGGCGGCGCGCCCTATTCCTGACGACGCACCAGTGATGAGGATGACTCGGGGTTCCACGTTGGCCTCCGTTCACGTTCGCGGGACCGGTCCGGCCCCTTCCGCGCTCGTGTATTCAGCCTAGACGGCGCGGGGCGCCCCATCGCGGGCAGAACGCGCCATTTCGCTATCAATCCGCGCCAAGGGGCTCCGGTCGGCCCCGCGCGGCCCCGAAGCGGGACCCGTGGAAGCGCGGGGCTACGCCCAGCCCTGCAATGTGGGCACCAGGACGATGTCGTGGGTGCTGACGTGGGCGGGCTGGTCGAGCTCGTGCATGATCACCGCTGACACGTCCTCGGGGGTCAGCGGAGTGTCCGCGAAGGGGCTCTCCAGGACCGTGGGCTTGATCGCCTCGATCGCCCG
This sequence comes from Schaalia georgiae DSM 6843, assembly GCF_000429245.1. Taxonomy (GTDB): domain Bacteria; phylum Actinomycetota; class Actinomycetes; order Actinomycetales; family Actinomycetaceae; genus Pauljensenia; species Pauljensenia georgiae. The sequence continues at coordinate 10,104 of NZ_KE386870.1, read as the reverse complement.
GGTCCGCACGTAGCCCAGGTGGATGGAGCGCACCCGCACGTTCTCGTGGCGCAGCTCCACGCGCAGCTGCTCGCCGAAACTGTTGCGGGCCGCCGACCCGGCCCCGTACACGACGGCGTTCTTGAAGGCGGTGTCGCCGGCGATCGAGCCGATGACCACGATGTCTGCGACGCCGTAGTCCCGCCCTGTCTGGATGAGGGCTGGCAGCATCACCCTGGTGGGCACCACCACGGAGAGCACGTCGTTGGACAGGTGCTCACTCCACTCGTGGGCGGGCCTGTCCCCCAGGGCGCCGTTGGCAGCGCGGCCCGCAGCCACCACGAGCGCGTCGATGCGGTCCTCGGACTTGGCGAGCGAACCCAGGGCCTCCTCGACCTGGCGGGCACTGGACAGGTCGACGCGGACGAAGCGGGCGTCGACGGTGCCCGACGGGGGGACCCGGTCGACGATGACCGCCTCGTCGCCCTGCGCGGCAGCCGCCCGTGCGACGGCCAGGCCGATGCCGTGCGCCCCTCCGGCGATCACGATCGTTCTCTTGCTCATCAGTCATGCTCCCCTGCGGTACGCGCTGCTGTTCTGGGATCGAGCGCGGCCCTGGCCGCTTCGAGGGCCTCGATCAGTGCCTCGGGCGTGTGCTCGCCCTGGTAGAGTTCCTCGCCGATGAAGAAGGCGGGCGCGCGGGTCAGGCCCATGCTCGCGGCATCGTCGGCGTCGTCGTGGACGCGCCCGATGTGCGGGCGCTGCAGCATCTGCGCGTCGAGGCGCGCCAGGTTCGCGCCCATCTCCACCGCTGCCCGGCGCAGCACGTCCCGGTCGAGGTCCGCCTCGTCGCACAGGCGCGCCACTTCCACGCGCACCGGTTCGAAGAGGTCGGGACTCTGGGAGGCCACCGCTTCGAGCATCTCGGCGGCCTGCTCGGCCCCCGGGTCGCCCAGGGGGTTGTGGCGGAAGACCAGGCGCAGGTCGTTGTCGAAGTGGTCGCGCACCTCGCGGAGCAGTTCGACGGTGGCGCCGTCCTCGAGGCAGCCCAGTTGCCCGTACTGGACCAGGGTGAGGGCCGAGGCGGGGTTCCCGGCGATGTGGTCGCGCCGGGGGTCCACCGGCCTCGTGAGGCGGGTCCGGGCGGGCGCTCGCCGGGCGTCGAGGAAGGCGGTGAGGGCGAGCACGAGGGCGCCGAGGAGGGCCGCGAGGAGGGAGGCGGCGAGCACCCCGATACGGGCGTCCGCCTGCGCCGCGCCGTCCTCGATGGCCAGGTCGATGATGAACAGCGAGATCGTGAAGCCGATGCCCGTGAGCATCGCGCCGCCGTTGATGTGGCGCAGACCCAGGCCGGGAGCGAGTTCGCCGATCCTGGTCTTGGAGGCCAGGACCGACGCCCCGAGGGCTCCGACGTATTTGCCTGCGACGAGGCCGGCGACGATGCCCCACGTCAGCGGCGAGTGGAGGGCGTGGACCAATGTGTCCCGTGAGATGGCGACCCCCGCGTTCGACAGCGCGAACACAGGGACTACGAAGAGACTGACGATGGGGGCCATGCTCAGCTGGTGGCGCTCGTTGATGGAGACCGCCCGCAGGATCCCGTACACCGCGTTCCTACCGGTCAGGGCCGTGGGGGCGCGGCGGAACCGCTGGGTGAGTTCCTCCGCCGTGAGCAGCGCGGAGCGCTCGGGCGGGAAGACGGGCATGAGCAGCCCCAGGACGACACCCGCGATGGTCGCGTGCACCCCAGAGGCCAGGAAGAGCAGCCACAGCAGCGCCCCGAAGACGATGTACACGGAGGCGCGGCACACGCGGGCCCGCTGGACGGCGTAGAGCGCGGAGGCGACCAGCAGGGCGCCCGCCAAGGGGACCAGGCGGACGGTGTCGGTGTACACAGTCGCGATGACCGCGAGCGCGCCCACGTCGTCGACGACCGCCAGCGTCACCAGGAAGGAGCGCAGCTGAACGGGGAGCCGTTTGCCGAACGCCGCCAGGATCCCCACCACGAATGCGGTGTCCGTGGAGATCACGATGCCCCAGGCGCCCGCGTGGGGGCCGCCCGCATTGATGACCCCGAACACGACGGCGGGGACGACCAGGCCGCAGACCGCCGCCAGCACGGGCACGCAGGCGCGGCGCCATTCCCGCAGCTCGCCCATCACGAAGTCGTGTTTGACCTCCAGGCTGACCAGCAGGAAGAACATCATCATCAGGCCGTCGTTGATCCAGTGCCGCAAGGACATGTCGATGCCCCAAGGGCCCAGGTGGACTGACAGGCGCGCGTTCCAGAACGCCTCGTAGCCCAGGGCGCCCGCGTTCGCCCAGACCAGGGCGACGGCGGCGGCCGCGAGCAGCAGCAGCGCCCCGGACGCCTCGCGCGCCGCGAACGCCTTGAGAGCGTCGCGGACTGTGCTGATCCGCCTCATTCAATGGCTCCTCGTCGGTTGAACCACCGCGTTGGCGAAGTTGACGTGCGCGGGCAGCGACACCATGAAGGCGACCTCACTGGCCAGGTGCTGCGTGCCGATCGGCTCGATGTACTCGATGTCGTCGGGCAGGATGTCATGGTGGGCGCTGGTGGACCGGTCCGCGCCCAGGTTGCCGTGGGTGAAGAAACTGCCCGCCGTGTACAGGGACTCGATGTGGTGCACGCGCACTCCCCGGGGGCCGTACTCGGCGCGCAAGTGCTTGGAGAACTGCGACAGGGCGGCGCCGAAGGAGGAGAACACCGAGTACGCCTGCTGGCGCTCGTGGGCGGGCGCGGTGGCGAAGGTGACGATGTCGGCGCACTCCCCCGCCTCGCCCGCGGCCAGCACGTCGTGGGCGAAGATCTGAACGGCCTGCAGGGTCCCGCGCACGTTGGTGTTGAGCATGAGGTTCCAGTCGGCGGGGACGGCGTCCTCGAAGAGGGCGGCGCGGCGCACCCCGGCGGCGGTCACCACCAGGTCGGGGACGCCCAGCTCCCGGTGCACGCGCTCCCTGGCCTCCACAAGCTCGTAGGCGCTGGACACGTCGGCGGGGCACACGACCACCCGCGCGTCGTCGGGGAGCCTGCCCCGCAGGCGCTCGAGGCGGCGGCGGCCCCTCGCGATGATGGCAACGCCCGCGCCACCCTCGACCAGGGCGCGCACCACCGCGGATCCGATGGCGCCGGTGGCACCGGTGACCACCGCGATGCGCCCCTTGAGGTCATATCGTGTCATGGGATCAGTTCCTCGATTCAGTCCTGCCCGTCCCGCGCCGCACTTGGGTGTCGGTCCTGACCGCGGGGCCGGTGGTGGCGGGCCCGAACCCGGGAACCTTCCGCCGTACCGCTCAAGGATACGCGAACGCACGGCGCCCCGGGTACGGGTTCGCGGTTAATCCTGTTCACAACGCGGACCGAGCGGTAACAGGGCGTGAGGGAGCCGGTCAGGGACCGCGCCGCGCGGAGGGGAACCCGGGGGCCGATGCTCCCGACCGTCCCCCAAGCGGCGCCGGGGGCGCGGTGGGGGGGCAGCCGACTCTGATCGAGGCGGGGAGGGCGTCCGCGCACATGGCGGACCAGTCCCAACGCGGTGCGCGGCCCCGGTTCCGCCCGGGCCCCTGCGGTGAGCAGCTATCATAGTGGGAGCTGGGCGGTGCTGCCCGGCCTCGGAAGACAATAGCCAAGGGGCATCGAACAATGCCGAAACGAAACAGCGGCCGTGTAGTCGTGTTCGACCACGATTCCAGGGAGTACTGGAACAAGCGGGCCGCGACGTTCACCCGCACAGCCACCAGGGCCTACGAGCACTGGCTCATGAAACTCCTCGCGCTCGACCCATTGGACACGGTGCTGGACATGGGCTGCGCGACCGGAACGCTGGCCATCCTCCTGGCGAAACGTGGGCACCACGTGCACGCCTGCGATTTCGCCGAGGCGATGCTCGCCGTCCTCACCAAGCGCGCCACCCGGGACAGGCTCCCCATCACCGCGCACCTGCTGGCGTGGGACGACGACTGGGAGGGGGCGGGCCTGGGCGCCGACAGCGTGGACGTCGCCTTCGCCTCGCGGTCGCTGGTGGCCGACGACGTGCGCGCGCACATCGGCAAGCTGGACTCGGCGGCCCGCACGAAGGCGGCGGTCACCGTCTCCGCCAGCCCCCTGCCCTCCTACGAGCCCCGCCTGCTCACCCACCTGGGGCGAGTCGCGAAGCGGCCCCACGCCGTCCGGGACGTCAAGCGGGCGCTGTCGGGCATGGGCAGGGTCCCGTTCTGCGCGAGCACGACGACGTTCCGCCCGATGCGCTTCGCTTCTTTCGATGAGGCGCGGGCCGACCTGCGGCGCCTGGCGGGCCCAGAGCCTTTCACCGCGCGGGAGCAGAAGCTCTTCGACGCCTACGCCTCGGATCACTTCACATGCGTGCCGCGTCCGAACCCGACTGGGGACCGCTCCGGGCACTGGACGCTGGACTACACGCTGCCCGTCACCTGGACGTTCATCGGCTGGCGCACGGATGGGAGCGAATGGGAGTAGGCGGGGCCGGGGCGCTGCGGGACGAGGCCGGGCGCCTCATTCGGCACTGGGGCGGCGTCGGCGCGCTTTGACCTCGGAGCGCTTCCTCTTGTCCGCCAGGCGGCGGAGCTTGGACCCGCGGGTCGGCTTCGTGGGCCGCCGGGGCCGGAGCGGGGCGAGCGAGCCGCGCAGGAGGGCGGCCAGCCGCTCGCGCGCGGCCGCGCGGTTGCGCCGCTGGGAGCGGTGCTCGGCGGCCACGACCGTCAGGACGGTGCCCGACAGGCGCTCGCCCAGGCGGGCCAGTGCCCTTTCGCGCTGCTCCTGGTCGAGGGCGGTTGTCGTGGCCAGGTCCAGGCTGAGTTGCACGCGCGAGTCCGCGGTGTTCACTCCCTGGCCGCCGGGGCCCGAGGCGTGGGAGAAGCGCTCCCCCAGCTCGCCCGCGGGCACGACCAGCCCCCGTGGGCAGCCGGGGCCGGGCGGGATGCGCAGGTCGTCCATGCCACCAGTGTGCCACCAACCGCCCCCGGCGCTTCGATCCCAGGTACGGGGCATCGAGCCAGGCGATCGGTTCTGGCATGTCGCTCCATTGAGCCGCGCTCCGCGCATCCGCGCCCTCAGCCAGACTCTTCCACCGACGATCCGCACGGCGCACCGCCTGGTCGGTGGCATCGATGAGCTCCGAGGGCACTTGCCCGCCCTTCTTGTGCTCCCCCATTGCCAGGCCCTTTTCAACTTCCTCACTACCCTCTCAGCACTCCCCGGCAACGACTTCTCGCGGAGGTGCAGGAGGAGCCAGTATTTCGATGCACGGGTGGGAGATCGCCGCATAATGCTTCTCCGAATCGCCGAGTCATTTCTCCAGCTCCGCTCTGTGCGGAGCACTTTCATCTCTGTCGCAGACGATCCACGCCCCAGCTACGCCAGACGGCGCTTCGTCCTTCTCCTCGTGCCGTATTGAATCCACCAGTTCGGTCAATGACGAGCAGTTCCTCGATGAGACAGATTTGAAGGCGACGCCTTCATACCGGTTCAACGCACCGATCGGGGAGATCTTCAGCCCAGGGCGATGACGAGCGTTGCTGCTGCCAGTAGGAGGCTGGTCGGTGCCATCGTCCAGCGTTCGGCGGGGCTGCGCGAGAGCGCGTTGAGCGCCACGCTCGCGGCGAAGAACGCGAACACCACCCAGGTCAAGACGATCACCGCTGTACTGCCTCCGGCCGGGAGAACGCCCGCACGGCTGAGCAGCAGGGCCGCCAACCCCGCGTACACCAGCACCGACGCCGCACTGGCGACGCGGAGCCCGCGCGGCAGAACGCGGTGCTGGCCGCCCCACCCGAAACGACCTAGGGGAAGGCCCGACGCGGCGAGGATCTGCAGGACGGCGAGCGCCGCCAGCAGCGCGAGCGCGACGACAAGAGCGATGGCGGTCATGCGGTCTCCTCTCGTCGAGCCACTGCATTGCGAGCACATGCGCGCAGATGCCGTGGCCCAGGGTCGCCCGCCGGTAGCGGTAGGCCTGCTGGACGTCGTCCGAGAACTCTGTAGCATCGAGTTCCGCTGCCAACGAGGCGAGCCGATCGGCATCCGCCGCGATCCTCCCGCGCGGCACCGCGACGCACGCACGCACGCCGGTCGGCTGCGGGAAGCCGTCCGAGCAAGCAGACCTTCGCGAGCATCGTCGGCTCGGCATCGGAGGCGGTGACCGGCGCGCGCTTCCACTCGCGCCACGCCTGCTGGCCGGCATCGTTGACGACGTAGAGCTTCTTGCGCCGACGGGAGTCGTCGGCGTCGAGGATCGTCACCCACCCATGCGACTCCAGCTGCCCGAGCGCGCGCTGGATACTCCCGAAACTGGCGGTGTAGAACAGCGTGATGCCCGCAGCGAACTGTTTGCGCATGTCGTAGAGCGAGAGCGGCCCATCCAGCAGGGTGCCGAGGATCAAGAACCGCATGAGGTCGCTGAACGGATTCAGCCCCAAGACCCGGGCGCTGGCCTGGGTGGGTCGGCGGAGACCTGCCAGCGTCTCCACGGTCGTGGTCTTACCGGCACCGTTCGTGCCCAGCAGACTGAAGACCTCCCCCGCGCGGAGCTGCAGGTCGATGCCGTCGACCGCCGTCTTGCTCCTGTACCGCTTGACCAGGTGCCGGGCATCGACAGCCAGGGGCGGAGTCGCGGTACCCATCATCCGCTCCTCAGATCGTGGGCCTTGCTCAGCCGGGTACGTGCCGGTAGGGCTCTTCCTGGTCACGGTCACTCCTGAGAGTTCTCGGTCGGCTCGGCGAGTCCGAGCAGGCTGGCGCGCGTCTCGCGCAGCCACTCCCGTTCGGCCTCGGCGTGGACCAGGCCATTGCGCAGGGTCGCCGTCTGCAACAGCCCCATCAGGTCATCGGAGCTGGTCGAGAGCGAGGACAACGTGGTCGACGCCTCGTTCATCTGACGTTCCCGCTCATCAAGCATCCTCTCCACCCCTTCCCGGCCGATCAGGGCGGCAAAGAACAGCCGGGCGAGGAACGGCTCCTTGGGAAGGTCCTCCTCCACCGGAGACGACAGCCAGTCCGTCAGCTCCGCGCGCCCGGCGTCGGTCAGGGAGTGCACCTTGCGGTCGGGCTTGCCATCCTGTCGCACCACCTCTGTCGTGATCGCCCCCGCCCCGCTCAGCCGGTCCAGCGTCCGATAGATCTGCGACCGGTCGGCGTGCCAGAAGTGCGCCACCGAACCTGCGAACGCACGTGCCAGGTCGTAACCGCTCGCGGAACGGATCGACAGCAGCCCGAGGATCGCGTGCTTCAACTCCATGCCACATAGTCTACCACACATCTAGATGACTATGCACCTATGAGTTTGGAATCTACAAGCACGCTGGTGCTGTGGCCACCTGTCCAGGGACGGCCAGCCATAGCGTGGGCCGCGGTCTTGAGTCAGGGCGCACGAGGATTGGAGTTGGCGGTGACGTTCCTCGACAGCGCGGCCGGTGGCATCGCGCTGCGTCTGCTCGATGGCACGGGCCTGCTTGATGCGTCGAAGCGCCTCAGTGGGGGCGAGTGCGCGTAACGCCTACACTGCCCGCATGGACGTGAACGAGTTCCGCCAGCGCATCGCGCGCGGCGAGCAGATGACCGCCACGAACGACCTCGGGGCGTTCATGCACGAGCGCGCCGTCGAAGTGCGGCGCGCCTGCCGCATCATCAACGCCCAGCCCCTGGACGACGACACTCTGCGCGAGCGCATCGGGGCGCTGCTCGGGGAGCCGATCGACCCGACGACGACCATCCTGTCCCCCGTCGTCTTCGACGCCGGTCTGAACGTCCGTTTCGGAGCGCGCGTCTTCGTCAACGCCGACTGCAAGTTCCAGGACCAGGGCGGCATCTGGATCGGCGATGGCGCCCTGATCGGGCACAACTGCGTGTTCGCTACGCTCGACCACGACGAGGACCCCGCCCGCCGCAGCACGCTCCACCCGCGCCCGATCGTCCTGGAGGAGAACGTGTGGATCGGGTCGAACGCGACCATCCTGGGGGGCGTGAGGATCGGCGCGGGAGCCATAGTCGCAGCCGGGGCCGTGGTCACCCGCGATGTCGCGCCGATGACGATCGTCGGCGGCGTTCCGGCGCGTTTCATCCGCGAGGTGCGCACCGAGGCGTGAGCCGCGGTCCTGCGGTCCACTTCGACGGTCCGCCGATGCGGGGCGCACCCCCTCCCCCTCGGTTACGCACACAAGGACGGTGTTTTCGCAACACGTGATCGCACACAAGGGCTTGATTCCGCCGTTGTGTGCGACTAGGTGTTGCGTAATCCGGGCCCTTGTGTGCGGTCCTGGCAGGAATCGGGCAACCAGTGGGCGCGGACGACCAGGACGTTCATCCACAAGTTCGATCAAGGGCTAGCGCCGGGCACGCACAGAGCGTTACCATCAAGAAGGTAGCAGTGAAGCGGGCCACTACCATGGTCCGGACCTGGCACGAGGACGTGGTACCAGTGAGAGCAGATGATGCCGCCCTGTCCGATGGTGGGCGCGGGCGGGCTGACGAGGCGGGCGCCGCCGAAGCGGTTGCCAGTTCTTCCGTGTCCGGACGCGAGAACACCACCGCCGCACCGGGCGGTACGCCAAGCATCAGGAGGGGCAGCGGTCTGCCCAACGGCGGCGCCTCCACCGACGGTCCGTCGGCTGACGGTCCCGCTCGCGTCCTGTCTGACGACGGTCGCATCGACGGCCTCACCGACAATCTGCCTGCTGGGGGTCCCACTAGCGGCCTGCCCAACGGCGGTCCTGTCGACGGTCCCGTCGGTGACCAGTCGGCTGACGGCCCCGCCAGCGGCCTGCCCGACGGTGGTCCTGTCGATGACTTGCCCGATGATGGTGGTGGTGGGATGTCGCCTGTGGTGCGTGAGTACGTGGAGGGGTTGCGTCGTGAGGCTTTGGCTCGGGACGCGCAGTTGCGGGCGCAAGGCATCGACCCGTACACGGGGGTTGCCGAGGTTAAGGGGCCGCGCCGGCGGTTGGGCGCGCGGGCGTTGGTGGTGTTGGTTGTCCTGGTGGCGGCTGTGTCGGTGGGGGCGTATGTGGTGTTCTTCCGTGGTGAGCCGGATTATGGGATGAGCCATGGCTACCAGGTCCAGTCCGATGGGAGTTTGAAGCGCCCGCCTGTCACCGACAAGGCGCCAGCCCAGCCCGCGCAGATGAGCAAAGGGGACGAGGCGGGCGCGAAAGCCGCAGCACGCTACTACCTCAAGGCCCGGGCCTACGCGTGGAACACGGGGGACACCGGGCCCTTGAAGTCCATCAGTGAAGAGAGCTGCATGTACTGCCAGAACGCGATCACCCATGTTGAGGAGTTCTACGCCCACGGCTACTGGGGGACGGGCGGGTACAACGATGTCACGGAAACGCAGATCGTCAGGAGTTTGGACGAGAACGAGTTCGGACCCGGCGCCTATGCGATCCAGCTTCGTTTCGACGAGCACATGCCCAAGGGCTACACGAGCAACGGTTATGTGGACGCCACAGTCCGCGACATCATTATCAAACTGCATGTGCACTGGGACGGGAGTGCCTGGCGGGTCATGGAAGGGACGGCAGAGAATGCTGAAGATGTCAAGTGAGGCGCGGGGGCGTGCTGGCAGCGCCTTCGCAGTGATGGTCCTGGCCCTCACACTGTTCGCCCCGCCCGCAGTAGCGGAGGACCCAGACTTCTCCATGAAGGATTCGAGCGACGATAGAGTGAGTGGTCCGGCTATTACTGTCGAGGCGACTCAGAGGTCGACTACTGCTCATGGTGGTCCGCCGTCGTCGTCGGTTGTGGGTGGTTCTGCTGCTGGTGGGGGTTCCGCGGATGGCGTTCCTGCTGCGTCTGGGGCGCCCGCGGCTCCTGGGGGTTCTTCTCGGGGTGGGCCTGTGACGGGGGGTCCGTTGGAGATGGTGTGCACGGGTGAGCGGGAGGGGATTCCGGGGTCGGCGGCCAGGCCGGGGGATGCGGGCGCGGTCTCCTCGCACTGCCAGTACGTGGCCGGCACACCCACCCCCACACCCGCCGGGGACGAAGGGGAGCCCGCAGACGACAGCAGCGGTGAGGGGGAGGCGCCCAGTGTGGAGACGATCGTGCGCACCGCCCTGTCGCGGGTGGCGGTGTCGGGCGCGGGATTGTCGTGG